>NZ_CP107902.1:4139245-5386368 GCF_036013935.1 Streptomyces sp. NBC_00461 | reverse complement strand
GGGGCGTGGTCGGAAGCGTGGTCGGGGGCGTGGTCGGGGGCGGGAGCCCGGCCGCCGTCACGGGCCTGCGCGTCGTCGGGGTCCTGCGCCGCCTCGGCAAGCAGGTCTTCGGCGCGCATGGGCACCGGGATGAAGGCGTCGACCTTGTACCCCCCGTCCGGCATCGCGCGCGCGTTCAGAACACCGCCGAGCATCGCGGCCCGCTCCCGCATGCCGAGCAGCCCGTGTCCCGCACCCGGCGACTGGGGAGCGGGGCGGTCCGGCGGCGAGTTGGTCACTTTCACCTGCAGTCCGTAGGGACCGTAGTCGACGACGACGGCGGCGCTCGCGCCCGGTGCGTGGCGCAGGACGTTGCTCAGCGCCTCCTGCACGATCCGGTACGCCGACAGCTCCACGCCGGGTGGCATCGGGCGGCGCCTGCCGACGGTCTCGACGGTCACGCGCAGACCGGCCGCCCGCGTGTTCTCGACGAGCGTGCCGAGCCGGTCGAGGGTGGGCTGCGGGGTGTGCGGGCCGTTGCCGGTGCCGTCGAGCGCGTCCCGTGAGTCGGGGTCCTCCGAGCGCAGCACGCCCAGTACCCGGCGCAGCTCGGTCAGCGCCTCCAGAGCGTTGTGCCGGATGCCCTCAAGGTTCTCCTTGAGCTCTTCGGAAGGGTTCTCGACGAGATGGGGGGCGACCTGTGCCTGGATGGAGATGACGGACATGTGATGGGCGACCACGTCGTGCAGCTCGCGCGCGATGCGGTTGCGCTCCTCCAGGAGCGTGCGCCGCGCCCGCTCCTCGGCGGTGACCATGGCCAGCCGTCCCAGCTCCGCGCGCGCCTCGCGCCGGCTGCGCAGCGTGATGCCGAGCAGTACGACGACGCTCGACAGGATGCTCGTGATCACGCCGGTGGACTGGTGGTCGGGCGCACCCCAGACGCCCTCCAGGACATAGGTGACGAGCAGGGTCAGGGCCAGCGCCTCAACGGCCACGCGGACCCGCACGCGCAGGGCGAGCAGCAGCAGTACGAGCAGCTGGGCGATGATCCCGGCCGTGGTCCAGGGCCAGGTGAACTGGTGCACCACTCCGGCGGCCAGCTTGGCGTGCACCGCGACGGCCGCCACCACGGAGGCCACCGTCGACAGCCACCAGGCCGGGACCGGCCGCCGCATGCCGAGAATCACCGCGCCGCCCAGCGCGGGCCCGACCACGAAAGCCAAGCCGGCGCCCAGCAGGCCGTTGTCCGTGAGCTGCGCGGTGCCGCCGAGCATGATCCCGAACGCGGCGATGTACAGCACGGCGTGCGGCAGCCGGCGCAGCCGGCCGAAGGCGGGCAGCGGGTCCCAGCGGACCGTCCCCAGGTCCTCGCCCAACACGCGCAGCCAGTGCAGGCCGCCGGCGAGCACCCGCCTGACCCCCGTCCGCCCGATGCCCGGCCGCCCGGTCCCCGTCTCCGTCACGCGGCCAACCCTAGGCACGTCGGACCGCCCCCGCCGATGTCTCGCGCCTGCCGAGGTGGGCGCGGACCACCTGCGACGGGCGGGTACCGGTGCGCCGCGGGCCCCGACGCTCGTACGAGTGGAAGGCCGTCCAGCAGACCGTGAGGGCCAGGGCGAAGACGGGCAGCCAGGCCAGGCGGAAGCCGACCCAGGCGAGGTGGTCGGGCGGTGTGTGCAGGCCGGGGAGGTGGCCCGCCGGGAGGGTGGCGGCCGTGGTCGCCATCAGGGCCGTCTGGTGCCAGAGGAAGATCGTCATCGCGGAGAGGTTCACGAAGGCCACCGCCGCCCAGGCCAGGGGCCGCCGCATGGTCCGGCGCAGGCGGTCACGCAGGAGCAACGCCAGGCCGCACTGGGCGAGGCCGAACGTGACCGCTGCCAGGGTCGGCGGGTTGAAGTTCGAGATCGCCGCCCCCGGGACGCCGACCATCGAGGCCGGGTAGTGGGCGAGGGCGACCAGCGCGGCCGTCGCCGCCGTACCCCCGGCGAGCAGGGTCAAGGCCGCCCGGCGGCTGTCCAGTTCGCCGCGGGTCCAGGCCGCGCCCAGGGTGTACGGCACCAGCCAGCCCGCCGCCAGGTTCACCCAGCCGAGGCTCTGCGGGGCGCCGAGGCCGAAACGGAGAAGGTCCACGTGAAGGACGACGGCCAGCGGCCACAGAGGGTTGAGCCGGGTGACGAGCGGGGTCGCCGCCGTCAGCGCCGCGAACACCACCAGGAAGCACAGGGGCGAGAGAGCCGGCTTGACCAGGGTGCGGATCGTCCCGAACTCCGCGCCCGAAAGGAACAGGGCCGTCGCGGCGACCGTCCAGAGGGCCACTACCGCCGCCACCGGTTTGAACAGCCGCGACAGCCGGGCGGACAGCCACTGCCGGTACGGCGTGCCCTTCGCTCGGGCCGCCGCGTAGCTGCGGGTCGCCACGTGGCCGCCCACCAGGAGGAACACGGCCAGGGTCTGGAAGGCCCAGGAGATCGGGGCCAGCCACGGCATGGGCTGCAGGGGGCTCGACGCGTGCAGGGCGCCGCCGTCCGCCACCAGGGCAGTGACCAGCCAGTGGCCCAGGACCACCCCGAGGATCGCGAGCGCGCGCAAGGCGTCCACGGCCCGGTCCCGGCCCACGGGAGTGGCGGCCTCGATCCGGTCGGCGCCCTGTCGTATGCCGTCCCACGGTCGTAAGCCGTCCCAGTGCCGTATGCCGTTCCACGCGCGGCGCACGCGAAGTGCTCCGCGGGATGTGCCGCGCTCTGCCGTCGATTCGTTGCGGCACCGTCGTAGCTGGTTGCGCTGACGTGTTTGGTCGCACCGTCGTAGCCGGTCGCGCCCTCGCGACGGAGCCGCACACGTCACAGCTCCGCGCCCCTTCAGAGCGCCGCCCAACCGCAGCGGACCTCGCGCACCCTGCTTCGGCTCACGCACGGGTCACCGCCTTCGTGTCGCCCAGGACGATCCGGGTGAGGTTGGCCAGGGACGCCGAGCCCGGCCTGAAGTAGTCGCTGTGGCCGCCGGAACCCGCCGCGAAGACATGGGCGCCGAAGGCCGGTGAGACGGGATCGGTACCGAAGCCGACGGTCGTGCCGAACAGGTCGGCCTCGACGTGCGGGACCTCCGCGATCCAGTCGTCGCCGCCGCGCGCCGCCCAGACGCGGGCCGGCGTGTGCAGGGCCGCCGCCGAGTCCGCGCCCGTGCCGGGGCTGCCGACGAGGGCGATGTCGGACACGTCCAGACCGGCCGCCGCACGGCCGCAGACGACCGTGCCGTAGGAGTGGCAGAGCAGCGAGATGTCCGCGTTCGGGCCTGCGGTGCGGCGCAGTTCGCCGATGAACTCGCGCAGGCGCGGGGCCGCTTGCTCGGCGCGGCCCGCGGTGAGGACCGTGGCGCTGACCGTGTCCGGCGTCCGGTAGCCGAGCCAGGCCACGACCGCCGTCCGTACGCCCTCGGGGGCCTCCCTCACCAGGCGTTCGTGCAGCGCGAGGGCACCCGCGCGAAACCGGTCGTAGGTGTCGACGGAGGTGTCGGAGCCCGGGACCAGGACCGCGACGCGGTCGGCGTGGGCGAGGTCGCCGAAGACCTCCGTCGCCTGTCCCGGACCGCGGCCGTCGAAGGAGAGGAAGCGGCGGGAGGGGTCGGCCATGGAGCGATCAGCCGCGGCCCGCTCGTCGTTGCCGTCAGCGGCGGCCATACGGGAGGCTTCGGCGGCGTTGGCACGGTTCGCCATGTAGGCGGCGTCCAGGGTCGATGCCGTCAGGGGGGCGAGGGACGCCGGGGCCGGGGCGGGAACGGCGGGCCGGGCGGCCCCCGCGAGCGGGAGGACCACGGCGCCGGCGATGAGAGCGCCGAAGGCGCCTCGACGCCATCTGCCCGCACCGCGCCGCCTGTCGGAGCGCTTTCCGGTCGCCCGAGTCACTGCCGCGGTCTGCTCGGCGACCGCCCCCGTCTCCAGCTCCATGGTCCTCGTCCCTCCCGGTCCGCCCGGCCATCGGGCTTGTCCGGTAGGGAAGTTACGGACCGTGAGGCGTCGTCCGCGTCCCGCCAGGGAGCTCTTCCGGGACGTAGCTCTCAGGTACTACGGGTATGAAGGGGCAGGCGTACGAAGGCGCCTGCGCATCAGGGACGCCGGCGCGCCGAAGGGCCCGCGCACCGGGGAGCCGGCTCACTGGCCGGGGCGCACCGCGGACGGCTCACCACGCCAGCTGTGCGATCTCCTCCGCCACCACCGCGCACGCGTCCGCCGACGGGTCGATCAGCGGGAAGTGGCCGACGTCCTCCAGCAGCGTGAAGCCCACGACTTCACCGGCCTTGGCCGCCGCGTCGGCGTACGCCTCGGCGACCGCCTGCGGGACGTCGATGTCGCTGCGGCCCTGGACCAGGGTGGTCGCGATGCCGGTCGGGAGCAGGAGCGACGGGTCGACGTACGGCCGGCGCTCGGCGAACTTCTCCTCGCCGCCCAGCAGTTGACGCGCGGCCCCGCCGCACACGTCGAGTTTGTCGGCCACCTCGAAGTCCGCGATCGGGGCCAGGGCGACGACCCCGCGCAGGGGCGCGGGACGGTCGATGCGCCAGGCGGCGTCGGCGGGGAGCAGATGGCGGGCCGCCACCCACAGGGCGAGGTGGCCGCCGGCCGAGTGCCCGGTGACCACCATGCGGCGCGGGTCGGCCCCCGGAAGGGCCTCGCGCACGAGCGCGGGCAGTGCGTCCAGCGCGGCCGCGACGTCGTCGAAGGTCTCCGGCCACCGGCCCGCGAGGGGACCGCCCGCGCCGCCCTGGGCCGGGATCACGCTCCCCCGCCGGTACTCGACGCTGGCCACCGCGAACCCCCGCCGGGCGAGGAAGTCCGCGAACGGAGAGATGTGGCGTCGGTCGTACGCCGCCCGCCACGCGCCGCCGTGCAGGACGACCACCAGCGGCACGGGAGTGCCGGGAGTCGGATCGACGCGAGGGGCGTAGAAGTCGATCAGCTGGTCGGGGTGGTCACCGTAAGCGGCGGTGGAGTCGGGCTCGACCGCCGGATGCGAGAACGCCGACTCCTCTTCGGTGGCGGCCCGGGCTGCTGCGGCGTCGTCCGGCATGCTCCAACCTCTCAGCGACGATGGGGGCACCTCCCGGGCTTTTTCTGCACTGGGGGAGGGTTTGGCGGGCCAGGAGAGAAAATCGGGCCGTTGGCGGGGACGGTATCAGGCCGGTGACGTGCGCGGACACGGGGATGTGACGCTCGGTGAGGAGAAACGGTTCTGTGACCCGCGGGCCGGGGAGTTCCGCACCCTGCCCGGCCCGCACGCCACAACCACCGGGGCCCGCCGGGGCTATCCGGCGAGCGTCTCTCCCAACACCCGGGCCGCCCGCTCCACGTCCGCGAACCCGACGTACAACGGTGTGAAACCGAACCGGAGGACGTCCGGGCGCCGGAAGTCCCCGACCACGCCCCGTTCGATCAGCCGCTTCATGACGTCCGCGGCGTCCGCGGCGTCCGCGCACCGGAGCGCCACCTGGCTGCCGCGCTCCTCATGGGCCACCGGAGTCAGCGACTCCACGCGCCCCGCCGGCACGTACTCCCGCACGCACTCCAGGAAGAAGTCCGTCAGGGCGAGGGACTTGGCGCGCACCGCCTCGATCGGGACGCCGTCCCAGACGTCGAGCGCCGCTTCCAGGGCGAGCATGGACAGGATGTCCGGGGTGCCGACGCGCCCGCGCAGCGCGCCGCCGGCCGGTGCGTACTCGGACCGCATCCCGAAGGGCTCCGCGTGGGAGTTCCAGCCGGGCAGCGGGGAGTCGAAGCGGTCCTGCAGATCGCCGCGGACGTAGAGGTACGCCGGTGAACCAGGGCCGCCGTTCAGGTACTTGTACGTGCAGCCGACCGCCAGGTCGACCCCGTGCTCGTCCAGCCCGACCGGCAGCGCGCCCGCGCTGTGGCACAGGTCCCAGACGGCCACCGCGCCCGCCGCGTGCACGGCGGCGGTCAGGCCCGGCAGGTCGTGCAGCCGGCCGGTGCGGTAGTCGACGTGGTTCAGCAGGACGGCAGCCGTACGGCCGGACAGCGCGCCCGGCACCTCGGCCGGGGTCACCGGACGCAGCGTGCACCCCGTCATCCGGGCCGCCGATCCGGCGATGTACCCGTCCGTGGGGAAGGTCGTCGCGTCCACGAGGATCTCGTCCCGGCCACCCGAGGACTGCTCCGACGTCTCCGACGGCCCCGAGAGCCGTACCGCGCCCACAAGTGCCTTGAAAACATTGACACTTGTCGAGTCGCCGACGACGATCTGCCCGGCCGCCGCGCCGACCAGCGGTGCGATCCGGTCGCCGATCCGCTCGGGCGCCGTCCACCAGCCGCTCTCGTCCCAGGACCGGATACGCAGCTCGCCCCACTGACGCCGTACGACGTCGTCCACCCGCCCCGGGACCGCCGTCGGCAGCGCGCCGAGGGAGTTCCCGTCCAGGTAGACCACCTCGTCGAGCACGAACTGCTTGCGCGAACCGGCCAGTTCGTCGGAGGCGTCCAACTCCCCTGCACGCACGATGAGTTCAGACATGGGACCGCGCCGTCCACAGCTCCGGGAACACGTTCTTCTGCGCACGCTTCTCCAGCCAGGCGACGCCCGCCGAGCCGCCGGTGCCGGTCTTGGCGCCCATCGCGCGCCGGGTGGCGACCAGATGGTCGTTGCGCCATCGCCACACCAGCTCGGCGACGTCCGTCAACGCCTCGCCCAGGCGGGCGAGTTCGGCGTTCTCGTCGCCGGAGTAGATCGCGGTCCAAACGGCCTCGACCGCCTCGCTCGGCTCGTAGCGCCCGGAGACGTCGCGCCGCAGGACCGAGGCGGGGATCGCGTGGCCGCGCCGGGCGAGCAGGCGCAGCACCTCGTCGTACAGGCTCGGCTCGTGCAGCGCCTTCTCCAGCTCGGCGTGGACACGCGGGGCGCCGCGGTGCGGGACGAGCATGGACGCGGACTTCTCGGCGAGCAGGAACTCCATGCGGCGGTACATCGCCGACTGGAAGCCGGAGCCCTCACCGAGCGCCGAGCGGTAGGAGTTGAACTGGGCCGGGGTGAGCTGGCCGAGGGGCTTCCAGGAGGCGTTCAGCGCCTCCAGCTCCCGTACCGACCGCTTCAGCGCGTCGACCGCCACCGGCACCCGGTCCTCGCGCAGGGCCCGCGCCGCGGTCTCCCACTCGTGGACGATGACGGTGAACCACAACTCCATCACCTGGGTCGTGACCAGGAAGACCATCTCTCCGGGGTCGTCGGAGAGGGTGTGCTGGAGGTGGGTGAGCACGTCCGCCTGGACGTAGTCCTCGTACGGGGTGGTGCCCTGGAAGTCGAGATGCGGGGTCTCGGGCTCCGAAGCCTCGTTGGGCTGAGCCTGAAGGGACATCGCTGTCTCCTGCTGTACTCCGGGTAGCGGTCCGCCCCTGCCGTTATCGACACGGTGGCCCCGGTCCCCAACGGCATCTTCCACAATCGTCCCCCGAAACCGCAAGGTCCGCCCGGTCACACCAGGCGGACCTGCACACACGCGCCCCGGTCAGCCCAGTGTCTGGGCCGCCGCCGGCGAGGAGTCCTTCAGGAACTGGCTGCAGCGCTCGTACTCCTCCTGCTCGCCGATCGCCTGCGCGGCGCGGGCGAGGGCGTGCAGGGCGCGCAGAAAACCGCGATTGGGCTCGTGCTCCCAGGGCACCGGGCCGTGGCCCTTCCAGCCGCTGCGGCGCAGGGAGTCCAGGCCACGGTGGTAGCCCGTACGGGCATAGGCGTACGACTCCACGACGCTGCCCCGCTCGAACGCATCGTCGGCCAGCTGGGCCCAGGCCAGCGAGGACGTCGGGTACTTGGCGGCGACGTCCGCCGGCGCGGTGCCGTTCGCCAGGAGCTCGCGGGGCGCGGGGTCGTCGGGGAGGTGGGTCGGGGGCGGGCCCCCGAGGAGGTTCTCGTGAATCGACATGTGAACCAGTGTCCCGCGTACCGGCTGCCGCCGCCCCCAGGCCCCCCCATCGGCCCTGAAGGGGCCTTGTCCTCAAACGCCGGACGGGCTGAGAAATGCGGGTCCGGCTGAGATGCGGGACCGGGTGAGGGGTGCCGGACGGGTGTCCTGGGCGAGGGGGTGTCCTGGGCGAGGGGTCGCTACGCGATTCGGCCCCGGGCCCGTTCTCCCTCCAGCGGCGGAGTCGTGATCGATCCGTGTGTGCGGCACTCCGGGCGGCGGCAGCCCGGTGGGAGGGAACGTACCGTCGTGAAAGCGACCGCCGAGCCGAGTGCCAGGATGCCCGCGCACAGGAGCATCGCCCGGTGGAAGGCGTCGTCGAAGGCGTCCGGGGAGCGGTAGGCCTCCGGGCCCATTCCGGCGAGCAGCGGCAGCGCGGCCACCGCGATCAGGCCGGCCGCGCGGGCCGCCGCGTTGTTGATGCCGCTGGCCAGGCCCGCCCGCGAGGTGTCCACGGAGGCCAGGACGGTGGCCGTCAGCGGTGCCACCAGGGTGACCATGCCGGTGCCGAGGACCAGTACGGCGGGCAGGACGTCGGCCACGTACGAGGCGCCCGGACCGACCCGCAGCATCAGCAGCATGCCGGCCGCGCACAGCAGCGGGCCGACGGTGAGCGGGATGCGCGGGCCGATGCGGTCGGCGAGGGCGCCCGAGCGGGCCGAGAACAGCAGCATCAGGATGGTCGTCGGCAGCAGCGCCGTACCCGCGGCGAGGGGGGACCAGCCGACGGCGACCTGCAGTTGGAGGGCGGTGAGGAAGAAGAAGCCGCCGAAGGCCGCGTACACGCACAGGGTGACGAGGTTGACCGCCGTGAACTGGCGGGAGGCGAAGATGTCCAGCGGCAGCATCGGGTCCGGGCGGTGCTTCTCGACGTAGACGAAGGCGACGCCCGCCGCCAGGCCGGCCAGCGCGGTGACGACGACGACCAGCGAGCCCTGGTGGGCCTCGATCAGGGCGTAGGTGACCAGGGCCAGGGCCGCGGCGCCGAGCACCGCGCCCAGCACGTCGAAGCGGCCGTGGGCGCGGCCGTCCGCCGACTCGGGGACGTGACGCACGGCGATGGGGGCGCACAGCAGCGCCAGCGGCACGTTGAGGAGGAAGACCCAGCGCCAGCCGGGGCCGTCCACCAGCCAGCCGCCCAGGAACGGCCCGACCGCCGCACCGATCCCGCCGAAACCGGACCAGAGGCCGACCGCCCGACCGCGGTCGTCCGGGTGGAAGGACGCCTGGATCAACGCCAGGGAACCCGGCGTGAGCAGGGCACCGCCGATGCCCTGCAGGGCGCGGGCCGCGACGAGCACACCGGCGCTGGGCGCCACCCCGCACAGCAGGGAGGCCGCCGCGAACCACACCACACCGATCACGAAGACCTTGCGGCGGCCGTAGTGGTCGCCCAGGGAGCCGCCCAGCAGGATCAGGCCGGCCAGCGTCACCATGTACGCGTTGGCCGTCCACTGCAGCGCGGCGAGGTTCGCGTCCAGGTCACGGCCGATGCGCGGGAGGGCCACATTGACGACGGTCGAGTCCAGCATGGCCATGCTGGAGCCGAGCACCGTGGTCAGCAGGATCCACTTACCCTGCGGGGAGGAGATCCGGACGTCGGGCATGTCCCCAGGTATACAGCGAGCCCGGCGCCGTCGACAGACGCCGGGCTCGTGCGTTCCCGCTCGGGAGTTCCCGCTCGTGCGTTCCCGCTCGTGAGATCTCCGAGGCGTTACTTGATCCTGGTGCCGGTCGAGCGCAGGTTGCCGCAGGCCTCCGTCACGCGCGCCGCCATGCTCGCCTCGGCCAGCTTGCCCCAGGTGCGCGGGTCGTAGGTCTTCTTGGAGCCGACCTCGCCGTCGACCTTCAGGACGCCGTCGTAGTTCCGGAACATGTGGTCGGCGACGGGACGCGTGAAGGCGTACTGGGTGTCCGTGTCGATGTTCATCTTGACCACGCCGTTCTCCAGCGCGGTGCGGATCTCCTGCTCGGTGGAGCCGGAGCCGCCGTGGAAGACGAAGTCGAACGGGGACTGCTTGCCGAACTTGGCGCCCACGCCTTCGTTCAGCTCCTTCAGCAGCTCCGGGCGCAGCACTACGTTGCCCGGCTTGTACACGCCGTGCACGTTGCCGAAGGACGCGGCCAGGAGGTAGCGGCCCTTCTCGCCCAGGCCCAGGGCCTCCGCGGTACGGATCGCGTCGTCGACCGTCGTGTAGAGGGAGTCGTTGATCTCGTGCGAGACGCCGTCCTCCTCGCCACCGGTCGGGGTGATCTCCACCTCAAGGATGATGTTCGCCCGGCGGGCCTGCGCGAGGAGCTCCTGCGCGATGGACAGGTTGTCGGCGAGGGTCTCGGCGGAGCCGTCCCACATGTGCGACTGGAAGAGCGGGGTGAGGCCGGCCTCGACGCGCTTCTCGGAGATCGCGAGCAGCGGACGTACGTACCCGTCGAGCTTGTCCTTCGGGCAGTGGTCCGTGTGCAGGGCGACCGTGACCGGGTACTTCTCGGCGACGATGTGCGCGAACTCGGCCAGGGCGACGGAACCCGTCACCATTTCCTTGCTGTACTGACCGCCCAGGAACTCGGCGCCACCCGTGGAGATCTGGATGATGCCGTCGCTCTCCGCCTCAGCGAAACCGCGCAGGGCCGCGTGCAGGGTCTGGGTCGAGGTCACGTTGATCGCCGGGTAGGCGAACTTGCCTGCCTTCGCCCGGTCCAGCATCTCGTTGTAGACCTCGGGAGTTGCGATGGGCATCTGTCCGCTCCTTGGTATCTGCGGGTTGGCTTTCTGCGTACTACGGCCCTGACCTAGACCTTGGGGGTGACGTCGTCGTCGGCGCCATCCTCCCAGACTCGGCCGGATGCTTTGCCCGTCCTGTCCGGCTTGTGGACAACGGCCTGTGGACAAGGCGGTTGAGGCTCGCCCCAGGTTCCGTCGAAGCTCAGTCGAGGCCCAGGTCGTCCTTGGAGTACGCGTAGAGGTACGGCACCCCGGCCCCCTCCTGGATCTTCTCGGCGGCACCGGTCGTCCGGTCCACGATCGTCGCCACGGCGACGACCTCCGCGCCCGCCTCACGCACCGCCTGGACGGCCTCCAGCGGGGAACCGCCGGTGGTGGAGGTGTCCTCGACGACCAGGACGCGGCGGCCCGCGATCTCCGGCCCCTCGACCCGCCGCTGCAGCCCGTGCGCCTTCGCCGCCTTGCGTACGACGAAGGCGTCCACCTTCTTCCCCCGCGCGGCGGCCGCGTGCAGCATGCTGGCCGCGACCGGGTCGGCGCCCATGGTCAGACCGCCGACCGCGTCGAAGTCGAGGTCGGCGGTCAGGTCCAGGAGCACCTGGCCGACCAGCGGGGCGGCCTCGCCGTCGAGGGTGATGCGGCGCAGGTCGACGTAGTAGTCGGCCTCCAGCCCCGACGACAGGGTCACCTTGCCGTGCACCACGGCCTTGTCCTTGATCTGCTGCAGCAGTGCGCCACGTACGTCCGTCATGCCAGTCAGCTTAAAGGGGGTGCCAAGTCCACGTGGTCGTCGCTTCGAGGGGCTCCAGCGGGGTGACCGTGCGGGGCAGGCTGTTCAGGCCGTCGGGCGGCCCGGTCTGCGGTTCCACGCACACGGCCGCCTCCTGCTCGTCGTACACCACGACCCACTCCTCACGGCTGGTCACCTTCAACTGCAGCTGGCCGGGCCAGGTGAGGGTGACGTCGACGCCGCCGGGCATGCCGAAGCAGTCGTCCCAGGGGCCGGGGCGGGGGTCGATCCGGTTGCCGGTGGGCAGATGGTCGTCGCCGCGCTCCTCCTGCCAGGCGGGAGTGAAGGCGAGCGTCGCGTCCTCGCCGCCCAGGTTGCGGTTGAACCAGGGGTGCCAGCCGATCTGCGCCGGGAAGGAGGAGTCGTACGTCTCCACGGACATCGTCAGCGTCAACCCGCCCGGCGTGAGGGCGATCTGCTGGGTGACGAGGCCGGTGTAGGGCCAGGGCTCCACCAGTTCGTAGGTGATGACCGCCTCGTCGGTGTTCACGCGCGCGGTGCGCCAGGCGCCGTCGCGGACGGTGCCGTGGATGGCGTGCGGCGGGGAGTTGAGCGGCATCTGGTGAACGGCCGCGCCGTCCCGGAAGCGGCCGTCCCTGGTCCGCCCGCACCAGGGAACCATCGGGAAGCAGCCGAAGCGTTCGCCCTGGCGGAGCAGTTCCGTGCCGCCGACGCGCAGCCCTGAGACCCGGCCGCCGTTGCCCGGCTGTACGGTCACCTCCGCGTCGCCCGCGGTCAGCGTGATGTCTTCGTTACTCACGGGACGACCCTACTGGGGCGATCAAGCCCCCAGGCCCCTCGCTCAGTGGCGCCTGCGCAGCGCACGGCCGACGACGATCGCCGACGCGAGTACGAGGGCCGCCGCCGGGGCCGCCCAGCGCAGGGGGGAACCGGCGGACACCGTCTGCGGGGCGGGGACCGGGGCGTAGCGGCCACGGGGCGGGGCGTGGTCGACCTCCTCCGCGCTGCGGCCGATCATCGTGCGGCGCGCGTGCGCGGCTTCGGCGGGGGCGGGGGGTTCGGCGGGCGGGGTGAGGTCGGCGGGGGCGCGGTCGGCGGGGGCGGCGCCCTCCGGCCGGGACGCAGGCGCGGCCTCGGACTCCGCCTCTGCTTCTCCCTTTCCCTCTTCCTCGTCTTCCTGGTCGGCGAGCGGGTCGAGGGACGGTGGCGGGACCTCGGTGTCGAAGACCGAGGTGTGCTCCGTGGACTCGGAACCCGACTCGGCGGCGGGAGAGGGAGCGGGAGCGTCGTCGGCGTCGGGCGTCGTCTCGAAGTCGCTGGTCGCCTTGGGCTCGAACTCCTGGGTGACGAGGGGCTCGGATTCCCCGGGCGTCGCGCGTTCGGCAGACCTTTCGGGTTCCGGCGCCGCGGCCAGGTTCTCCGCGAAACGGTTCAGCAGGCGGGTCGCGGCCGAGGCGACCTGCTCGGCCGGCAGCTCCGTGAGCCGGCCGGTCGCGGAGGCCGTGCCCTCGAAGGCGAGCCGGGAGCCGCCGTCCGTCTCCTCGACGCGGAGCGTGAGGGCGAGCTTGACCGAGCCGGCGCCACGGGTCTCGGTGACGTCCCCCTCGGCGGCGTACGAACCGTCGTCCTGCGGGGTGACACGGACGGTCCCCCGATAGGTGACGGAGTGACTGCCGACGCGCACCTTCAGCCGTCCGGTGACGGGCTCGGCGCCCGCGTCCTGCTGGAGCCCGGGGACAGCCCGGGCCACCCTCGCGGGGTCGGCGAGGGTCTCCTTCAGCCGCCGGGCCGGAACCGGAACGAACACCTCATGCTCCATGTCGGCCGAGCCTACCCAGGAGGCCGGGTCATGCACCCCGGTTGGTCGAAAGTGACCGCGCGTCGGCGCCGGCCGACGACGAAGGCACGTAGGTACGGCACGTCAGCGACGCGGGTGCGCGCGGGTGCACCAGCAGGGCACGTCAGTAGCGCGGGTGCACCAGCGTCGACGCCGGCAGCCCGTCGATGCGCCCGGCGGTCACGGCTTCGGCGTCCGCCGTCAGGACCGTCTGGGTGAGGGTGCGCAGGCGTGGCTCATGCGGGTCCAGGCGAAGCCGCGGGCGGGCGTCGGCACAGGCCAGGACGAAGCCCCAGTCGCGCGGGGCCCGGGACGAGCCGGCGGTGCGGTCGGGGCCCGCGGCGAAGCCGGCGTCCCGCCCGCCCACGCGGTAGGGCGCGGTGTGCAGACCGGCGGCGCGCATGGTCGCCTCGACCGTCCAGAACACGCGCGGGCGGGTGGCGAACGGGCCCGCGTGCACGACGAGCCGGCCACCGGGTGCGAGGGCACGTCGGGCGAGGCCGTAGAACTCCTGGGAGTACAGCTTGGTGCTGGCCGTGATGCCCGGGTCGGGCAGGTCCGAGATGACGACGTCGTACGTCGAGGCGGGCGCCGTGCGCAGTCGGCGGAAGGCGTCGTCCGTGGTCACGTGCACGCGTGGGTCGCCGTGGGCGTGGCCGTTCAGCTTCGACAGGGCCGGGTCGCGGCGGGCCAGCCGCACGACTTCCGGGTCGAGTTCGACGATGTCCACGCGTCGCACGCCCGGGTGGCGCAGCACTTCGCGGGCGGCGAGTCCGTCACCGCCGCCGAGGATGAGTACGCGCGCGTGGGGGCCGTTCATCGCGGGGTGGACCAGGGCTTCGTGGTAGCGGTGTTCGTCGCGGCCGCTCACCCTGAGGCGGCCGTCCAGGTAGAGGGACAGGGGACGGCCGTCGGTGCCTCCGGTGAGGACGATCTCCTGGATGCCGGTCTGCAGCGCCACGCGGACGTCCTTGCCGTACACCGCGTGCCGTGCGGCCCGCTCGAAGTCGTCGACCAGGACGGCCGCGGAAGCGAGGACGGTGAGGACGGTGAGGTTGGCGATCAGGAGCAGCCAGCGGGCGCGGGGGGTGAGATCGCGGCGGAACAGGCCGAGGACGAGGGTGCCGCCCGCGATCGCGTTGACGGTGCCGGTGATCAGGGCGCCGGTCAACTGGCCCAGGAGGGGCAGGAGAAGGAAGGGGAAGGCTAGGCCGCCGACGAGCGCGCCGACGTAGTCCGCCGCGAACAGGTCGGCCACCGCGCCGCCCGCGTCCTGGCGCCGGATGCGCTGGATCAGCTCCATCAGGAGGGGAACCTCCGCGCCGATCAGCAGGCCGATCGTCAGGGAGAAGGCGACCAGGAGCCAGCGCGGACCCCACAGGCCGCCCCAGTCGCCGGTCCAGGCGAAGACGGCGTACAGGGCCATCGCGCTGCAGCCGCCGACGAGCGCGAGTGTCGCCTCGATCGCGCCGAAGCCGGCCGCGGCCCGCCAGCGCAGGCGTTTCGCGGCCAGCGAGCCGATGCCCATGGCGAAGACCATGACCGACAGGACGACGGAGGCCTGGGTGACCGAGTCGCCGATCAAGTACGAGGCCAGGGCGACGAGTTCGAGTTCGTACACGAGTCCGCAGGCCGCGCATACGAAGACGCAGGCGAGCACGAGGAACCGTCCGGTGTCCGGCTGCACGGGCAGCGGCGCCGGGGCCGCCCAAGGGGGCGAGGGGGCGGGTGGTGCCGGCGCGTGCGGTTCGATCACGACTGCGACGTTACGTCACTCCTGAGTCACCCTTCGTCACCCACACGTGTGGAACTGTCGGGCAGTTCGGCGTCCCGTGTTTGAGATCACGCGTCCCGGTCAGACGTCCAGCAGTCTGCCGTGCGCCACCGGCATCCGGACTCCCACCCGGGTCCGCGTCGCCACCAACTGCCCGTCCTGCGGGTAGGCGTGCCAGGTCCGCCAGTGGACCTGGCCCTCGTGCCGCTGGGCCAGCAGCGCGGTGAAGGCGTGCGGGCTGCCCGGGAAGACGCCCGCCAGTCCGTGCGGATGGTCGGAGACCAGCGCGAGCAACTCCTGCGCGCGCCCCGCGAACAACCCCGGCGAGAGGACTTCCACGCGGGCCGCGAACTCGTACTCCCAGTCGCCCGCCCGTTTGGCGACGCCCAGCGGCAGCGGGGTGCTGCTGCCGGAGATGCACGCCACCGTCTCCGAACAAGTGCCCCGCTCCTCCTCCAGGAGTACCTGGTGGGACGCCCCGAGGAGTCTCAACTGCAGCTTGGCCCCGGCCAGTTCGAAATCGAGCGTGGCCAGCGCGGGAAGCGGCTCGCGCCCCAGGGCCCAGGCGAGGTCGGCCGCGCGCGTGTCGGTGTATGAGGTGTTCAGGGTCGTGAGCATGGGTCGGCTCTCCGCTGGCACGCAAAGAAGGGAGGTGTGGGGGTCCGGCACACCCCGGCGATGCCGGGGGATCGGCCCGGTCAGCCCAGTCGGGAGGTCAGGAAGGTTCCGCAGGACGCCCGAGGAGCTGCCTTGGCGATTTAGAGGGAATCATGAACTCTGGCGCCGCCACAGCGTTTTTACCCAAGTTCGTGGGGTTTCCATCCCTCAGAGGGCTCCCCTGCTCAATTGTTCAACCAGGGCGTGCGCCACGGCGGCCATGGCGTACGCCGGAGCGTGCGAGCACCCGTCGGGGCGTGGGCCCCGACGGGTGCTCGACCGGAGTGACGGAAGGGGATGCGGTTCCCCCTTGTGGAGCTCGGCTGCCCCGTGTCAGCTGCCTCCACCGCATCCGCCACCGCCACCACCGCATCCCCCTCCGCCACCGCAGGACGAGCCCCCGCCGCAGGAGGAGTGGCCGCCGCCGCAGGAGTGGCCCCCGTGGTGCCCGCCGTGATGCCCGCCCGACGAGCCGCCGTCTCCCCCGCCGGCCCACCAGCTGCTGGTCCCACTGCTGCGGCTCCCCGCGCCGTACGACTTCGAGCCGCCGTTGCGTACTGCCGATACGACGATCGCCACGAACACGATCACGACCGCCGCCACGATGAAGCCTGTGAACATGGCGTCACCGTCCTTTCGGGTTTCCCGAAGCAGCCCCCCGTGGGTGCCTCGCGTCTTGCGTGAACGGGGAATGCCCTGCCGCCCGCCCGGCCAAAGCAGAGTTGAGGAACTTCAGAGGGTTCTCCCCGAAAAAAAGCCCCTGACCTGCACAGAATGGCAGGTCAGGGGCCGCTAGTCGCCGGGCGCGGTCACGCATGCATGGTGCGCGCATCCGTCCCGCGGCAGGGCATGGATTCCCCAGTGGATCCCGAACGCCACGGCTGCCGCGGCCGCCAGGACGACCAAGGCGTGGGCCGATCTGGCCCACCAGGCGTCCCACGCTCTGACAGTCAGCGCCAGGACCACGACGACCAGCCCCGAGAGGATCACGGCGGCTATGGCGAGGCCTGCTGTGAGCAACTGAGACATGAGATGACGATGCCCACCCACGCCTGTGCCCATCCGGTGCGCGAGGTGCCGCCGCAGTTGCCGACCCCCGGACGCAGGTTGAGGAACTCCGCGGCTTCGGCGCAGGATGAGCCGCATGACCTCCAGTAACCGCCCCCTCCTCAACCGCCGCCTCACCGAGTTCGGGACGACGATCTTCGCCGAGATGTCGGCACTGGCGCTGCAGACGGGCTCCATCAACCTGGGCCAGGGCTTTCCCGACACGGACGGCCCGGAGGAGGTCCGGGAGGCGGCCGTGCGGGCGCTGCGTGACGGGCGTGGCAACCAGTACCCGCCGGGCCCCGGCGTCCCCGAGCTGCGCACCGCGATCGCCGCGCACCAGGAGCGGCGGTACGGGCTGTCGTACGACCCCGACGCCGAGGTCCTGGTCACCGCCGGCGCCACGGAGGCCATCGCCGCGTCGCTGCTCGCCCTGCTGGAGCCGGGCGACGAGGTGATCGCCCTGGAGCCGTACTACGACTCGTACGCGGCCTGCATCGCGATGGCGGGCGGGACCCGGGTGCCGGTGACCCTGCGCCCGCACGAGGGTTCCTTCCGCCTGGACCTCGACGAGCTGCGCGCGGCCGTCACCGACCGCACCCGCCTGCTGCTCATCAACACCCCGCACAACCCCACCGGCACGGTCCTCACCCGCGAGGAGCTGACCGCGATCGCCGAGCTGGCCGTCGAGCGGGACCTGCTCGTCGTCACGGACGAGGTGTACGAGCACCTGGTCTTCGACGAGGCCGCGCACCTGCCGCTCGCGACCTTCCCGGGGATGCGGGAGCGGACGGTCACGATCGGCTCGGCCGGCAAGACCTTCTCCTTCACCGGCTGGAAGGTGGGCTGGGTGACGGCGGCGCCCGAGCTGGTCACGGCGGTGCGCTCGGCGAAGCAGTTCCTGACGTACGTCGCCTCGGGACCGTTCCAGTACGCGGTCGCGGAGGCGCTCGCCCTGCCCGACAGCTACTTCGCCGACTTCCGGGAGGACATGCTCGCCAAGCGTGACCTGCTCGCGGCCGGTCTGGCGGACGCGGGATTCACCGTCTTCAAGCCGGCCGGCACGTACTTCATCACCACCGACATCCGGCCCCTGGGCGAGAGCGACGGCTTCGCCTTCTGCCGCGCCCTGCCGGAGCGCGCCGGCGTCGTCGCCATCCCCAACGCGGTCTTCTACGACCACCGGGAGGCGGGCGCCCCCTTCGTGCGGTTCGCGTTCTGCAAGCAGACAGGGGTGCTGCAGGAGGCGGTGCAGCGGCTCAAGGCGCTGGCCGGCTGAGGCGCGGCGTCGGAGGTTTCCACAGGCTGTGGACGGCGAGAGCCCGGCCCCGGCACTCGACCCTGGGGTCGGTGCCCTGGCCGGGCTCTCGTGCGGCTACGGGGCGAGGACTACTCCTCGTCGTCCTCGGGCTTGTCCGCCTCGTTGATCTCCTGCTCGATGCCGAGCTGCTCGACGAGCCACTTGTCGAACTCGATGGCGGCGCGCACCCAGCTGACCGTGGAGGACACGAAGTGCTCCAGGGCGACGCCGGTGCCGATCAGCATCTGCGCCTCGCCGATCAGGCGGACGGTGCCGTCGTCGTGGGTGTGGCTGTAGACCTTGGGCCACAGCGTCCGCCGGTTCCAGTCGTCGATGGACTCCAGCAGCGTGGGCTTCTCGTCGATCTGGTGGGGGCGGTCGTAGAACGTCCGAACGGAGAAGACCTGCTGGTCCCCTTCGCCACGGAACATGAAGTACGTACGGAACTGCTCCCACGGCGCCGCGAGGTCACCCTCGTCGTCGACGACATACTTGAGCTCCATCTGGTCGAGGAGCTGCTTCACGAGGTCCTGATCCGGGACGACGGGGCCCGCCGGTCCGCCGGGCTGCGGCTCGGGCTGGCCCCCGAAGTTCGGAATCGAGGACGGGTCGATGCTCACCGTGATTTTCCCTTCGTACGGATTCAGTCATCCTCCCTCATCCGGGGAGGGGGGTGGCAAGCCCGGTCGGCCCTGTCAGCCGCCGGCTGACACGATCCGGTCACCTGGGAGTGACGGTGCCATGACCAGCGGGCGGCATGATCACGGCATGCGGATGAGGAAAGAGCTGCGGTGGCTGCTGTGGGGTCTGTGGCTGGTGTGCCTGGTGGTCGCCGTCTGGTTCGTCGTGGCCGTGATCATGCTGTGGGTGGACGGCATGCAGCTCAACCAGTTGCAGAACTGAACGGGCCCGTCACCGAAAGGGTGGCGGGCCCGTGCGGCATGTGTCCGGTTACAGCGTCTTGCCGGTCGCCGGTCCCACGATCAGCCCGTCCCCGAAGGCGTCCACCCGGACCGTGTCGCCGTCCTTGACCTCGCCGGAGAGGATCTCCTTGGCGAGGCGGTCGCCGATGGCGGTCTGGACGAGGCGGCGCAGCGGGCGGGCGCCGTAGGCCGGGTCGTTGCCCTCGTCGGCGAGCCAGGCCAGGGCCTCGTCGGTGATCTCCAGGGTGAGCCGGCGTTCCGCGAGCCGCTTCGCGAGGCGGCCGATCTGCAGGCGGGCGATACGGCTCAGCTCGTCCTTGCTCAGGGCCGAGAAGACGACCAGGTCGTCGAGCCGGTTGAGGAACTCCGGCTTGAAGGAGGTCCGGACGACCTCCAGGACCTGCTCCTTCTTCTCCTCCTCGCCGGTCAGCGGGTCCACCAGGAACTGGCTGCCCAGGTTCGACGTCAGCACCAGGATCGTGTTGCGGAAGTCGACGGTACGACCCTGACCGTCCGTCAGGCGGCCGTCGTCCAGCACCTGGAGGAGGACGTCGAAGACCTCGGGGTGTGCCTTCTCCACCTCGTCCAGCAGGACCACGCTGTACGGGCGCCTGCGCACCGCCTCCGTGAGCTGGCCGCCCTCCTCGTAGCCGACGTAGCCGGGCGGGGCGCCGACCAGGCGGGACACGCTGTGCTTCTCGCCGTACTCCGACATGTCGATGCGGACCATCGCCCGCTCGTCGTCGAAGAGGAAGTCGGCCAGGGCCTTGGCTAGTTCGGTCTTGCCGACGCCCGTCGGGCCGAGGAAGAGGAAGGAGCCGGTGGGGCGGTCCGGGTCGGCGATGCCGGCGCGGGTGCGCCGTACCGCGTCGGACACCGCCTGCACGGCCTCCTGCTGGCCGATCAGGCGCTTGCCCAACTCGTCCTCCATGCGCAGGAGTTTCTGCGTCTCGCCCTCCAGCAGGCGGCCGGCGGGGATGCCGGTCCAGGCGGCGACGACGTCCGCGATGTCGTCGGAGCCGACCTCGTCCTTGACCATGGTGTCCTTGGAGACCTCCTCCTCGGCCTCCGAGGCGGCCTCCAACTCCTTCTCCAGCTCCGGGATCTCGGCGTAGAGAAGCTTGGAGGCGGTGTCGAAGTCGCCGTCGCGCTGCGCGCGTTCGGCCGTGCCGCGCAGCTCGTCCAGCTTCTCCTTGAGCTCACCGACGCGGTTGAGGGACTGCTTCTCCTTCTCCCAGCGGGCGGTCAGGCCCCGCAGCTCCTCCTCCCGGTCGGCGAGGTCGCGGCGCAGCTTCTCCAGGCGCTGCCGGGAGGCGGGGTCCGTCTCCTTCTCCAGCGCCAGCTCCTCCATCTTGAACCGGTCGACGGCGCGCTGGAGTTCGTCGATCTCGACGGGGGACGAGTCGATCTCCATGCGCAGGCGGGAGGCCGCCTCGTCGACGAGGTCGATGGCCTTGTCGGGCAGGAAGCGGGAGGTGATGTAGCGGTCGGAGAGGGTCGCGGCCGCCACCAGCGCGCTGTCGGCGATCTGGACCTTGTGGTGGGCCTCGTAGCGGCCCTTGAGCCCGCGCAGGATCGCGATCGAGTCCTCGACCGTGGGCTCCGCCACCAGCACCTGCTGGAAGCGGCGCTCCAGCGCCGGGTCCTTCTCGATCCGCTCGCGGTACTCGTCCAGCGTCGTCGCACCGACCATGCGCAGCTCGCCGCGGGCGAGCATCGGCTTCAGCATGTTGCCGGCGTCCATCGCGGAGTCGCCGCCGGCGCCCGCGCCCACGACGGTGTGCAGTTCGTCGATGAAGGTGATGATCTGGCCGTCGGAGTCCTTGATCTCGGCCAGGACGGTCTTGAGCCGCTCCTCGAACTCGCCGCGGTACTTCGCACCCGCGACCATCGCACCCAGGTCCAGCGCGACCAGCCGCTTGTTCTTGAGGGACTCCGGCACGTCGCCCTTGACGATGCGCTGGGCGAGTCCCTCGACGACGGCGGTCTTGCCGACGCCGGGCTCGCCGATGAGGACGGGGTTGTTCTTCGTACGGCGCGACAGCACCTGTACGACGCGGCGGATCTCCTGGTCCCGGCCGATGACCGGGTCGAGCCGGCCCTCGCGCGCCGCGGCCGTGAAGTCCGTGCCGAACTTCTCCAGTGCCTTGTACTGACCCTCCGGGTCGGGTGTGGTCACCCGGCGTCCTCCCCTCGCCTGCTGGAACGCGTCCTGCAGCTTCTTCGCACCGGCCCCCTGCCCGGACAGTACGTCACCGGCGGCGCCGCCCTTCGCGGCGATGCCGATGAGCAGGTGCTCGGTGGAGAGGTACTCGTCGCCCAGGGCCGCGGCACGCTCGCCGGCGTCCGCGATCACGGCGAGCAGCTCGCGGCTGGGCTGCGGGGGCGCGACGGTCGAGCCGGTCACGCTGGGCAGCCCGGCGAGGATCTTCTCCGCACCGGCGCGCACGGCCGCCTGGTCGGCGTCGACCGCGGCCAGCAGGTCGGTGATGTTCTCGTTCCCTTGTTGGCCCCGGCCCTGGAGCAGGGCCAGCAGCAGGTGCGCGGGGGTCAGGTCGGCGTGCCCGTCGGTCACGGCCCGCTGCTCGGCCGCCCTGATCGCGTCCCGGCTCCGGTTGGTCAGCTCGGCGTCCACGTTCGCTTTCTCCTCCTGATGTCAGCTCTCCGCCACGTCTCCCATTGCTGACTCAATCAGCGTACACAAAGTTGAGTCTATTCCACTCAAGGCGGGAGCGGGGGCGGTCCGGCGGCTAAGTTCCCGTGGGTATGGCGACCTATTCGCAGGATCCCGGCGCCCCCGACGCCACGTACCTCAGCTTCTGGCGGGAGCGGCACCTGTGCACGCTGACGACCCCGCGCCCGGACGGCAGCCCGCACGTCGTGCCCGTCGGGGTGACCTACGATCCCGGCGCCCGACTGGCCCGGGTCATCACGAACAAGACGAGCACGAAGGTGGCGAACGTGCTGGCCGCCGGGCCGGAGGGCGCCCGCGTGGCGGTGTGCCAGGTGGACGGCCGGCGCTGGGCGACGTTGGAGGGCCGGGCCTTCGTACGGACCGACCGGGAGCGGGTCGCGGAGGCGGAGCGGCGCTATGCCGAGCGTTACGAGCGGACGCCGGCGCCGAACCCGTCACGCGTGGTGATCGAGATCGAGCTGACGCGGGCGATGGGGCTCGGATGACGGCACCGATGATTTTCGGCCAGTGCTCGACTGTGGCCGAATAGGCCGATACCCGGAAATGTCCCGTAAAACTGCAGCGGCGTCACCGTGTTCAGGTCACGGTGACGCCGCTGCGGGGGGAAGCACCTGAGCGATCTGTTGCGACGGGGGAATCGCGTCAGGCACTGCGGGGGGTGGCTGAGATGGTCCGAACTTGGGGGGTTTCCGGTTCCACCAGCCGATGGTCTCGCTGGTCAAGGTTCACAAAGATCATTCCGTACCGGATGGCACATCGCACGGGCTGCGGCGCCCCCCGAGGCCGCCGCAGACACCGGTACGCCCGTACGTCCTCGTCCTCGTCGCGCGTGACGACGACCGGCTCACCGAAGACAGTCACCATCAACGAGTCACCGGTGTGGGGGATCGCGGTGACCAGATCGATGAAGTGCCAGCCGGAGCGGTAGGCGGTGGCCATTTCGCGGCGGAAGGAGCGGTCGTCGGGTGGGGTGGTCATGACTCGGCGACCCACGTGCTGTCGGTCGGAGCAAGCCATGTGCTGTCACCCGGGACGCCGGACGCCGTGACGCCGGACGCCGTGACGATCCACGTACTGTCACCGGCGCCGGCGGCAGACACGGAAGTCGTCTTGTTCCAGGTGCTGTCCTGCGCGGCATCGCCCTTGGCCCCCGCGAGGCCGCCCAGCGCTCCGAAAGCCAAGGCCGCGGAGAAGGCGGCGACAAGCGCCGAGCGAAGCATTCTCTTATGCATAGTCGGCTTCGTCCTCATTTGAAGGTCACCTCTCCCCCGTCCGAATACGACGATGGCCCATTCCGGCACGTCATGGCCACACAAACGATGCATCATGTTCCTGCACGTTCAGGACCCTGGGGGGTGGAGATCTGGTGATAAATGAGACTAAGCGGACACATCCCCATGGGTTGACCGACCTGTGCGAGGACGGACGCCGCCTCTACGGCAACGCTCTCCGGACGGGCCGCATCGCCCGTGCGGATGTCGAGCCCGCGCCCTGCTTGATGGAGTTCGCCCTCCTTCATCCCGATCCCGACGACCCGACCTGGCTGCGTCCCGTACCCCCTTCGATCGCTCTGGCCCAGCGGCTCAACCCGATCGAGAACGAGATCACCCAGCGCCGACGGCAGTCCATCGAACTCGCCGACGCTTTCGAGCCGTTCATGACCCTCAGCGCCCAGTCGACGGCGAACACCCACTCGATCACCGTGCTGGAGGGCCTCGACCGGATCAACTCGGCACTCGATCTGGCCACCACCCAGTGCCGGACGGAGATGCTCACCGTCCAGCCGAGCCGCCGCCGCCTGGAGCACACCCTCGCCCAGGGACTCAACCGCGACCGGCCCCTGATCGAACGGGGCTGCCGCATCCGGACGCTCTACCAGCACCCGGCCCGCTACAGCCCGGAAACGCTCGCCTACGTGGCTCAGTTCACCGACGGCAAGGTGGAGTACCGCACCATCGACGAACTCGTCGAGCGGCTGATCATCTGCGACGAGACCGTGGCCTTCATCCCGACGCGCGACGACGGGGCGGTGGCCCTGGAACTCCGCCATCCGGGGCTCGTGCGCTATCTGATCAAGGTCTTCGAGTTCATGTGGACGCGTGCGGTCCCGCTGAGCGCCGGCGCCCCCTACGAGACCGCCCCCGACGGCATCACGGAGATCCAGCACTCCATCGCCAAGCTCCTCATCGAGGGGCACGTCGACGAGGCGATCGCCCGGCGCCTGGGCATGAACGTCCGCACCTGCCGCGCCCACATCGCCAAGCTCGCCACGTCCCTGGGCAGCGGCAGCCGCGCCCAGCTCGGCTTCCTCATCGCGCAGTCGGGGATCCTGAAACAGGAACCCTGAGGCAGGAACGCTGAGGCAGGAGTCCTGAAGCAGGAACGCTGAGGCAGAAACGCTGAACCCACCCGGAAGAAAAGGGTCATTCGTGACGACGCAGGCGCACCCGCACGGCCCGGAGGAGCTGTGCGAAGCGGGCCTGGAACTGTACGGCCGCGCTCTGCGCGAAGGCCGTCTGAGCGGCACGGAGGCCGAAGCGGCCCCCTGCCTCACCGACTCCGGCCTGCTGCACCCCGCCGTCACCGACCCGGGCCGTCTGGAGCCCGTCGCCCCGGCCCTCGCACTCCACCGCCTGCTGCGTACGTCGGCGGACCGCATCGCCGCCGAACGCCGGCGCGAGCAGCGGCTCGCCGAGACGTTCGCGCCTCTCATGCACATCGACGGGCAGCTCACCGCGGCACCCGGCCCGCCGACCATCAGCGTCCTCGGCGGACTCGACCGGATCAACGAGGCCATCGCCGCGGCCATGGCCGACGCCTCCCGCGAACTGCTCGCCATCCAGCCCTACGACGGCCGCAGTCCGGCCGCCCGCCTGGCCAAGAGCCTGGGCCGCGACCAGGACCTGCTGGACCGCGGCGGCCGTATCCGCACGCTCTACCAGCACACGCAGCGCCACTCCCCCGCCGTGATCGCCCGCTACGAGCAGCTGACCGGTGACGCCGAGGCGCGCACCCTCGACCAGATCACCGAGCGCCTCATCGTGATCGACCATGCGGTGGCCTTCATCCCCGCGAACGCGGACCGCACGCTCGCCCTCGAAGTCCGGCACCCGGTCCTGATCGAATACTTCGCCATCACCTTCGACCGCCTGTGGCACATGGCCACGCCCATGCACCCCATGGCCCCCACCCGCGTCGCCTTCAACGGCATCACCCCCCGCCAACACGCCATAGCCGCCCTCCTCGTCGAGGGCCACACCGACACCGTCATCGCCGAGCGCCTCGGCATGAACGTCCGCACCGCCCGGGTGCACATCGCCAAGCTGGCGGCCACCCTGGGCAGCGAGAGCCGGGCCCAGCTCGGCTATCTCATCGGACGGTCGGGGATTCTTGACCGGGAAGAGTGACCGGGGCGACGTCGGCGGAATGACGCGGGCCGTCGAGGCCCACCTGGGCGATGCGGACGCCGAGTTGGGTGCGGCTGGCCGCGCCGAGGGTCTCGGAGAGCCGGGCGATGTGGGCGCGGCAGGTGCGGACGCTTATGCCGAGCCGCTCCGCGATCACCGCGTCCTGGTGGCCCTCCGCCAGCAGCGCCGCGATGGACTGCTCGCGGTGGGAGATGCCCTCGATGCCGGTGTCGGGCAGCGGCGCGGTCAGTGGGATCGCCAGCCGCCACAGCCGGTCGAAGACGGTGACCAGATACTCGACCAGGGCGGGGTGGCGCAGCTCCAGCGCGAGGGTGCGGTCCGCGTTCGCGGGGATGAAGGCCACCGTGCGGTCGAAGAGGATGAGGCGGTCGATCACCTCGTCGAGGGTGCGCGCCTCGACCGAACCGCCCATCAGCTCCAGGTAGTTGAGCAGGCCCTGCCCGTGCCGGGCCACATGCGTGTACAGGTCGCGCATGCGCACGCCGCGCCCTCGCAGGGCCAGCGCCCGGTGCAGCCCCTCCGTCAGCTCGTGCTCGGGGCGGATGCCGCCCGGCTGCACCGTCAGGACCTCCGTCGTGCACGCCTGGGTCGCCGCGTCCATCGCGGCCTGGATACGGGACAGCCCGTCCAGGACACGGATCGCGGCACCCTCCGCCGGGCCGGAGGCCGCCTGTGTGGCGGGCCCGAGGCCGGCGTACCGCTCGACGGCGGTGACCGCCGCGCCCACCTTCCGCTGGCTCGCGCTGACCTCGTCGTACACCCCGCGCAGCAGCCGGGTCATGACCTCCTGCGGGGACGTCGGGACCAGCCAGTCCATGTCGTCGGGGTCCGGGTGCAGCAGGGCCAACTCCAGCAGACACGGCACCGGTCCGGCGTCCAGGCGCGGCACGCGGCCCCGCCGTACGGCCCGGGAATACACGCGATCCCCGGCCTCGCACAGTCGGTCAGCACCGTGTGGATGCTCATCCGTCCCGTGCCCGGCCATCGCCCATCCCACCCCCGGTTTCGCCGCCTTCCGCAGCGCAACTATGCGCGGACGCGACCGGCTCCGCAACACGGCTCGACCAAAGGTCCCGGTGGTTAACCACCTATAACTCCCGTTTCCTACCGTCCTCCTGCCGTCGTCCTGCAACAAGCTGGGGGTGGTCCCGGGCACCCCGCCCGCCCCGTCCGGGCACGCAAGCTCCCGGAAATACCGGAGTGATCGTCGCGTTACACCCCGCCTCTAACGTCCCCTCATGGCGGACATATTTGACGCATACGCGTTGGCCGATGCGTGGGACGAGATGTTTGAGCGGCCGGGTGAGGTCAGGACCGCCTATGAGCCGGTGCTGGCGGCGCTGCAGCCGATCGAACCGAGTGAACTCAGGTTCCGGGCGGATCAGATGGCCCGTGCCTTCACGGACCGCGGCGTGACGTACGCCTTCGCGGGCGAGGAGCGGCCCTGGCCGCTGGACCTCGTGCCCCGCATCCTCGACGCCCTCGAATGGGATCTCATACAACGCGGGGTGAGCCAGCGGGTCAGAGCCCTGGAGGCCTATCTCGCCGACGCCTACGGGCACTGCCGCGCCTTCGAGGACGGTGTCGTGCCCTGGCGGCTGCTGCTCAACTCCCCCCACTTCCACCGATCCGCGCAGGGGGTCGAACCACCGGGCGGCGTACGCATCCACGTCGCCGGCATCGACCTCGTACGCGACGAGGCCGGGGACTTCCGGGTGCTTGAGGACAACGTGCGGGTGCCCAGCGGGGTTTCGTACGTCATCGAGAACCGCCGGGCCATGACCCGGATCTTCCCGTCCCTCTTCACCGAACAGCACGTCCTGCCCGTCGACGGCTACTGCCACCGGCTCCTGGCCGCCCTGCGCGCCGCCGCGCCCGACGGGGTGCAGGACCCGAGGGTCGTCGTCCTGACCCCCGGCCCCAGCAACGCCGCCTACTTCGAACACGCCCTGCTCGCCCGCCTGATGGGTGTGCAGCTGGTCGAGGGGCACGACCTGGTCTGCCGCGGCAACCGGGTGTGGATGCGCACCACGCGCGGCGAGGTGCCCGTCCACGTCGTATACCGGCGCCTGGACGACGACTTCCTCGACCCGCTCCACTGCCGCCCCGACTCGGTGATCGGCTGCCCCGGCATCATGGGCGCGGCCATGGCGGGCAACGTCACACTCGCGAACGCCGTCGGCAACGGGATCGCGGACGACAAGCTGCTTTACACCTACGTCCCGGACCTGATCCGCTACTACCTCTCCGAGGAACCGATTCTCCCCAATGTGGAGTCCTACCGGCCCGACGAGCCAGGACAGTTGGAGGCCGTCCTCGACCAGATCGACCAGCTCGTCATCAAACCCGTGGACGGCGCGGGCGGCCAGGGCATCGTCATCGGCCCGAAGGCCGACAAGGACACTCTCGAACGCACTCGCAAAGCCGTCATCGCCGACCCGCGCGGCTACATCGCGCAGCGGCCCGTCGCCCTGTCCACCTCCCCCACCCTCGCGGGCGAGCGGATGGCACCGCGCCACATCGACCTCAGGCCGTTCGCGGTGAACGACGGCAACGACGTCTGGGTGCTGCCCGGCGGGCTGACCCGCGTCGCCCTCCAGGAGGGCAACCTGATCGTCAACTCCAGCCAGGGCGGCGGCTCCAAGGACACCTGGGTGCTCGCCGAGGGCCAGTCCGAGCAGCCGGCGCCCGAGCCGGCCGCCGCGATCCCCGCCGTCGCCCCGCGCCGGCTCGGACCCGACGGCACCCGTGCCGTCGTACAGGAAGGGGCCCAGCAGCAGTGAACGACGTGATCCTCTCCCGGATAGCCGAGGCCCTGAGCTGGACCGGCCGCTACGTCGAGCGGGCGGACGCCACCGGCCGCATCCTCGACGCGTATCTGCACCGCATGCTGGAGGACCCCTGGCGCGACGAGGACGCCGCCTGCCGGTCGCTGTACGCGATCCTCGGCATGGACGCCGGGGACGAGCGCGTGGACATGCAGCAGGTCCTGGACCAGCTGGCCTTCGACGCCCGCTCCACGGGCTCCATCGAAGGGGCGCTGGGCGCCGCCCGGTTGAACGCGCGCAGTGCCCGTGAGGCCGTCTCCTCCGAGATGTGGGAGTGCCTCAACTCGACATGGCACGCGCTCGCCGACCAGCGGCTCGCGGCGCGGCGTACGGGCCCGTACGCCTATCTGGAACTGGTACGGCGCCGGGCCGCCCTCTTCTTCGGCCTCGCGGACTCGACCATGAGCCGGGACGACAGCTGGCGGTTCGTCGTCCTGGGCCGCAGCCTGGAGCGGGTCGACATGACCGTACGGCTGCTGTCGGTGCGGGTGCTGGACGCCGCGCACGCGCCCGACTGGCCGACGCTGCTGAGCGCGTCCGGCGCCGACGAGGCGTACGCGCGCGTGTACGGCGGTTTCGGCGACACCCCTCGGGTGGCCGAATTCCTGCTCCTGGACCGGGACTTCCCGCGCTCGGCGCTGCACGCGCTGACCACGGCGGAGGAGTGCCTCACCGCGCTCGGCCGCCCCCGCCAGGACCCGGCGCGCCGCCCCATCGGCCGGCTGCGCACCCGTCTCGAATACCTGGACAGGCACGCCCTCGAAGACCAGCTCCCGGTCCTGCTGCGGGATCTGCAGCAGGCCTGTCTGGCGTCCGCGGACGCGGTGGCGGAGCGGTTCTTCCCGTACCAGGGGCCCGTCGAGTGGGCCCAGGAAGGAGCCTGAGATGGCTCGTCGCCTTCGTATCAAGCACACCACCCGGGTCTCCTACGCCCAGCCCGCGGCCTCCTCGCACAACGAGGTCCGTATGACCCCGCTGACGCTGCCCGGCCAGACCACCCTGGACGCCCGCGTCACCGTGAGCCCCGCGACGGCCACCTGGTCGTACTGGGATTACTGGGGCACCCAGGTCACCGGCTTCGACCTGATGGACCCGCACGGCAACCTCACCATCACCGCCTCCAGCCTGGTCGAGACGTCACCTGCCGACGCGCTCCCGGCGGCGCCCACTTGGGCGAAACTGGCCGAACTCACGGTCAACTCACGCCTGTTGGAGTTCACGAGCCCGACGGTCCGTACGACGGTCCCGGCGAAGCTCGTCAAGAAGGCGCGCAAGGCGGCGGCCGGCCTCGACCCGCACGACACGGCGACGGCCGTGTCCGCGCTGGTCGCCGGCCGGGTGTCCTACCTGCCCGGCGCCACCAGCGTGAACACGTCCCCCGCGGAGGCCTGGGAGCAGGGCGCGGGCGTCTGCCAGGACATCACCCACCTCACCGTCGCCCTGCTGCGGGGCGTGGGACTGCCGGCCCGCTATGTCTCCGGCTACCTCCACCCCGACCGCGAGGCCGAACTCCACCGTCCCGTCGCCGGGCAGAGCCACGCCTGGATCGAGTACTGGGCGGGCGACTGGTGCGGCTACGACCCCACCAACAGCACCCGGGCCGACGAGTCCCACGTCGTGGTGGCCCGAGGCCGCGACTACGACGACGTCACCCCGCACAAGGGCATCTACCGGGGTGTGGCCGGCGGGCCGCCGGAGGTGTCGGTGGAGTTCACCCGGGTGGCGTGAACCCAGGCTCGGGCGGCTGCTCCACGTACGACGCGAACCTGGCCGGCACCGGGTTCGCGTCGTCCGCGCGGCACACGAGGGAGACGGTCGACAACCGGCCTACTTGAGGCCGATCGCCGCGCACTTCGAGGCGTACTTCGACGTGCAGATCTGGGAGATCTTGTAGATGCCGTCGGCGACGACCGTCGCCTTGATGTTCTTCTTCGTCAGGGCGGTCACGGTGACGAGCTGCGCGGGGATGCCCTTGTCCGTGGGGCTGTCGACCGTGTCCTGGGTGAGGGCGTCGAACTCGATGTCCTTGCCCTGCACCTTGGCCACGGCCATCTGCGCGGCGGCCTGGGCCTCCTGCGGGTACGACTTGTACACGCTCATGTACTGCTGGCCTGCCACGATCCGCTGCACGGCAGCCAGTTCCGCGTCCTGACCGGTGAGCGGCGGCAGGCTGGTGATGCCGGCGTCCTCCATGGCCTTGACGATGCCGCCGGCCATGCCGTCGTTGGCGGAGTAGACGCCCGCGATGTTGTCCTTGCCGATCGCGTTGATCGCCTCGGTCATGTTGGACTCGGCGTTCTTCGGGTCCCAGTCCTTGGTGTCGTACGACTCGGCGATCGTCACCTTGCCGTTGAGTTCGGACAGGGCGCCCGCCTTGAACTGCTTGGCGTTCGGGTCGGTGGGCGAGCCGTTCATCATGACGATCTTGTCGGAGGTGTCGACGCCGCTGCCCAGCGCGTCGAGCAGGGAGCGGGCCTGGACCTCGCCGACGAGTTCGTTGTCGAAGGAGATGTACGCGTCGATGGGGCCCTCGGCCAGCCGGTCGTAGGCGATGACCGGGATACCGGCGTCCTTCGCCTTCTTCACCTCACCGGCGATGGCGTGCGCGTCCACCGCGTCCAGCAGGATGGTGTCGACCCCGTCATCGATCATCTTCTGCATCTGGGACGCCTGCTTGTCCGCGCTCTGGCCGGCGTTGACGTAGTCGACCTTGCCCTGGTTCTTGGTGAGCGAGGCGACCTGCTCCTTGATGATCGGGTAGTCGAAGTTCTCGTACCGGGTGTTGGCCGTCTCCGGCAGCAGCAGCCCGATGGTGACGTCGTTGCCCTTCGTGGGGCTCGCCGACTTGCCGTCCCCCGACACGTTCAGCACCCCGCAGGAGGAGAGCGAGAGGGCGGTCGTGGCGACTGCCACGCACAGGGCGATACGACGGCTACGGGTGTTCACTGCGCTTACCTTCCGACACCTTCCGAACCAGGGTGCTTCACGCGGCCCAGGTGAAGGAAGCCAACGCTTTCTTCACACGATCGTCAAGGAATAACCGGGTAATGAGACGTCAACGTTAGAGTCAGGCCACTACGTGTCGGTCTGTCACCCGAAGGCCCGAACATGGCGAAGGGGCCCGGAATGTCTCCGAGCCCCTTCCACGACCTGCCGCGAGGACGTCAGTCGGACTGCTGCCGCTTCGGCCGCCACACCACCAACGCACTGGTCTGCTGCACCTCCTGGTACGGGACCAGATCGCGGCGGTACGACGCGTGCACCGCCGCCTCACGCTGCTGCATCGCCGCCGCCGCGCCCTCGACCGCCGACTGGAGTTCGGCGACGCGCTGCTGGAGCGCGGCGACCTGGTTCTCCAGTTCGATGATCCGCTTGATGCCGGCCAGGTTGATGCCCTCGTCCTGCGACAACTGCTGCACGGTGCGCAGCAGTTCGATGTCGCGGGCCGAGTAGCGGCGGCCGCGGCCGGGCGTGCGGTCCGGGGAGACCAGGCCGAGGCGGTCGTACTGGCGCAGGGTCTGCGGGTGCAGGCCGGAGAGCTGGGCCGCCACCGAAATGACGTAGACCGGGGTTTCCTCGGTCAGTTCGTACGGGTTGCGTCGACGGCCGTCCATCTCTGTCAAGCTCCCTTCGCGGCCTGGAACAGCTCCGCCCGCGGGTCCTCGCCCGCGGTCGCCTCGCGATACGCCTCCAGCGCGTCACGAGCCTTCCCCGTCAGGTCCACCGGAACACTCACCTCGACGGTGACCAGGAGGTCGCCGCGGGTGCCGTCCTTGCGGACCGCGCCCTTGCCCCGGGCACGCATGGTGCGGCCGTTGGGCGTGCCCGGAGGCAGCTTCAGGGTGACGGGAGGGCCGCCCAGGGTGGGAACCCTGACCTCGCCGCCGAGGGCCGCCTCCGCGAACGTCACCGGGACGGTGACGGTGAGGTTGTCGTCCCTGCGGCCGAACACCGGGTGCGCTTCGACGTGCACGGTGACGTACAAGTCGCCCGCCGGGCCGCCCCGTTCGCCCGGGGCGCCCTTGCCGCGCAGGCGGATGCGCTGGCCGTCCGACACCCCGGCCGGGATGCGGACCTGCATGGTCCTGGACGACTTGGCGCGGCCGCTGCCCTTGCAGACCTCGCAGGGGTTCTCCGCGATCAGGCCGCGGCCCTTGCAGTCCGGGCAGGGGTCGGTCAGCGAGAAGCCGCCGCCGGAGCCCCGCGCCACCTGGCCGGTGCCGACGCACGTCGGGCACACCCGCGGGTTGCCGTTCGCGTCGCCGGTGCCGGAGCAGGCCTTGCAGGGTGACTGCGAGGACATGCGCAGCGGGACCGTCGCCCCCTCGATCGCCTCGGTGAAGCTGAGGCTGACCTCGGTGTCGATGTCCTGGCCGCGCCTGGGCTGCACCCGCGTGGTGCCGGAGCTGCCGCGGTTGAACAGGCCCCCGAAGACGTCACCGATTCCGCCGCCGAAGCCCCCGGAACCCCCGGCGCCCTGGGGGTTGCCTCCGAAGAGGTCGCCCAGGTCGAAGTTGAACGAGCCGCCCGCGCCGCCCGGCCCCGGGCGGTAGCCGCCGTTGCCGAAGAGGGTGCGGGCCTCGTCGTACTCCTTGCGCTTCTTGGGGTCTCCGAGGATGTCGTTGGCCTCGGAGATCTCCTTGAAGCGCTCCTCGGCCTTGGCGTTGCCCTTGTTGGCGTCCGGGTGGAACTCGCGGGCGAGCTTCCGGTACGCCTTCTTGATCTCGGCCTCGGTGGCGTCCTTGGGGACGCCGAGGACCTTGTAGTAGTCCTTCTCGATGAAGTCCTTGGTGCTCATCCTCGACGCCCCTCCTTTCTCATCGGTTCAAGCTCAGCCCTCGTCCGGGCCACCGCTCTCCTTGTCGTCGGCCGCCTCGCCGGACTCCGGGGAGTCCGCCTTGACGGTCTGCGCCCCCGGCTGGGGTTCGGCCACGGCCACCCGCGCGGGGCGGATGGTGCGCTCGCCGATGCGATACCCGGGCTGCAGGATCGCCACGCAGGTCGTCTCGGTGACGTCCGGCGCGTACGAGTGCATGAGGGCCTCGTGGATCGTCGGGTCGAAGGGCTCGCCCTCCTTGCCGAACGCCTGCAGTCCCATCTTCGCCGCGACGGTCTCCAGCGACTCCGCGACGGACTTGAATCCGCCGACGAGTTCGCCGTGTTCCCGCGCGCGGCCGATGTCGTCGACCACGGGCAGGAGCTCGGTCAGGAGGTTCGCGATGGCGATCTCCTTGACCGTGATCCGGTCCCGCTCGACCCGGCGGCGGTAGTTCTGGAACTCGGCCTGGAGCCGCTGGAGGTCCGCGGTGCGCTCTTCGAGCGCCTTGCGCGACTGGTCCAGCTGCGCCGTCAGGCCGACGATCTGTGCTGCGTCCCCGGCCGGGGCCGCCCCCTCCCCCGAAGAGGAGGAGGCGGCCTGCGGCTCGGCGTCGTCGGGGGTGGCGCCGGAGGGGACGTCAGGCTTCTCGTCGAAACCCGGGGTCTCCTCCGTCACGCGGCACCGTCCTTACGGTCCTCGTCGACGATCTCGGCGTCGACGACGTCGTCGTCGGCCTTGGGGGCCTCGGCACCGGGAGCGTCGCCGCCCGCGGCCTGCGAGGCCTGGGCGTCGGCGTACATGGCCTGGCCCAGCTTCTGCGAGACGGCCGCGACCTTCTCGGTGGCGGTGCGGATCTCGGCGGTGTCCTCGCCCTTGAGCGCGGCCTTCAGCTCCTCGACGGACGCCTCGACCTCGGTCTTGATCTCGCCCGGGACCTTGTCCTCGTTGTCCTTGAGGAACTTCTCCGTCTGGTAGACGAGCTGCTCGCCCTGGTTGCGGGACTCGGCGGCCTCGCGGCGGGCGTGGTCCTCCTCCGCGTACTTCTCGGCCTCCTGGCGCATCCGGTCGACCTCGTCCTTCGGCAGCGAGGAGCCGCCGGTGACGGTCATCTTCTGCTCCTTGCCCGTGCCCAGGTCCTTCGCGGTCACGTGCATGATGCCGTTGGCGTCGATGTCGAAGGCGACCTCGATCTGCGGGACACCGCGCGGGGCCGGCGGCAGACCCGTCAGCTCGAACATCCCGAGCTTCTTGTTGTACGCCGCGATCTCGCGCTCGCCCTGGTAGACCTGGATCTGCACGGAGGGCTGGTTGTCCTCGGCGGTGGTGAAGATCTCGGACCGCTTGGTCGGGATCGTCGTGTTCCGCTCGATGAGCTTCGTCATGATGCCGCCCTTGGTCTCGATACCAAGCGACAGCGGGGTCACGTCGAGGAGCAGGACGTCCTTGACCTCACCCTTGAGGACACCGGCCTGCAGGGCGGCGCCGATGGCGACGACCTCGTCCGGGTTGACGCCCTTGTTGGCGTCCTTGCCGCCGGTCAGCTCGCGGACGAGCTCGGCGACGGCGGGCATACGGGTGGAGCCACCGACGAGAACGACGTGGTCGATCTCGTTGATGGAGATGCCGGCGTCCTTGATGACGTTGTGGAACGGCGTCTTGCAGCGCTCCAGCAGGTCGGCCGTCAGCTGCTGGAACTGAGCCCGGGTGAGCTTCTCGTCCAGGTGCAGCGGGCCTTCGGCGGACGCGGTGATGTAGGGCAGGTTGATCGAGGTCTCGGTGGACGAGGACAGCTCGATCTTGGCCTTCTCGGCAGCCTCACGCAGACGCTGCAGGGCCATCTTGTCCTTGCCGAGGTCCACGCCGTGACCGCTGGCGAACTGCTTGACCAGGTAGTCGACGACGCGCTGGTCCCAGTCGTCACCACCGAGGTGGTTGTCGCCGTTGGTCGCCTTCACCTCGACGACGCCGTCACCGATCTCCAGGAGCGACACGTCGAAGGTGCCGCCACCGAGGTCGAAGACGAGGATCGTCTGGTCGTCCTTGTCGAGGCCGTACGCGAGCGCGGCCGCGGTGGGCTCGTTGACGATACGCAGGACGTTCAGGCCGGCGATCTCGCCGGCTTCCTTCGTCGCCTGGCGCTCGGAGTCGTTGAAGTACGCCGGGACGGTGATGACCGCGTCGGTCACCTTCTCGCCCAGGTAGGACTCGGCGTCGCGCTTCAGCTTCTGCAGGATGAACGCGGACATCTGCTGCGGGTTGAAGACCTTGCCGTCAAGCTCGATCTTCCAGTCCGTGCCCATGTGACGCTTCACGGAGCGGATGGTCCGGTCCACGTTCGTGACCGCCTGGCGCTTGGCGACCTCGCCGACGAGCACCTCACCGTTCTTCGCGAAGGCGACGACGGACGGCGTGGTCCTGGCACCCTCGGCGTTGGTGATGACGGTGGGCTCGCCGCCCTCCAGAACGCTGACGACGGAGTTAGTCGTGCCCAGGTCGATGCCGACCGCACGTGCCATGGTGATTTCCTCCAGCTGACTTGAGTGGAACGGACTCAAGTGTGCACGACGCCCGGCGATGGGTCAACAGACCTGAGTCGCGGGGGCTCAACTCTTATCCGTTCCTTACACGCAAGTGGCCGCTGACCTGCGTGGACACCGGCCTCCCGGTCTGCGTGGACACCACTCTCCCGGTCTGCGTGGCCATCGTTCTCCCGGCCCGCGTGGATCCTTCGGCCTGTGCGGGGACGGGTCTGCGGACTCCGTACACCGGCACCCGAAGCAGCAGGAGTACGACGATGAGTGCCCCCGCCCCCACCCAGAACACCCCGGACTCGGCGGTCCACCCGATGTGCATGAGCACTCCGACGAGCACCCCGGCGAACGCGCCGATGCCGGGGAGCACGGTCGCCCCCTGCGGGGTGAGCCCCAACCGCCGCAGCCGGTGGGCGATATGGTCGGGCCCGCCCCGCAGCAGCGGCCGCCCGGCCAGCCGCCGCGACAGGACCACGAGGAGTACGTCGGCGCTCGCCACCGCGGTGAGCGGGAACAGCACTCCCGCACTGGACGCCAGCCCGTAACCGGCCTGGGTGAACACGGCCGACGCGGCGAGCACGAACCCGGCGAACAGCGACCCGCACGCACCGAGTCCCACGCGCGCGGGAGGCCAGTTGTGCATGAGGAACCCCGTCAGTGCGGCCGCCAGCACGCTCAGCAGCACCGCGAGCCCGTCCATCACCTCGGCCGCCGCACAGGCGCCGACCCCGAAGGCGGTCACGACCCCGACGGTCCCCGCGAGCGCGTCGGCGTGGTCGAGCGCCTTGAACCCGACGGCGACGAAGACGATCCAGCAGACGGCGAGCACACCCGCGGGCACCCCGATCTCGTCGTACGGCACCACCCAGGCCGCCGCCACCGCCGTACCGGCGACGAGCACACGGGCCTTGACCCGCCGCAGGTCGGCGATGAGCCCGAGCGCCGCGACGGCGCCCCCCGCGGCGAGCAGTCGGCCCACCCCGGATCCGAGCGGCGCGACGCCGGACCGGTCCCCGGCCACCGCCACCGCGCAGGTCGCGAGCACCACCGCCACACCCCCGAACAGCGGAAGGGGCCGCTGCCGCTGCCGTCTGCGCTCGACGACCCCGAGGCGCAGGGCAGGCACCCGGAGCAGTGCGGTGAGCACGGCGGCGAGCAGAAGGGCGGTGGTGGCGGCGGCGATCCCGTAGAGCACGGATCTAAGTTAGGGGCGAATGTACCAATTTGGCATGAATAACACGATCGGATCGTCACAGACCTTGAAGCGGACCCTTGAGGCCGACCTTTACAGCCGACCCTTAAGGCAACCCTCAGCGACGCAGATCACCAAACGGCTGGCTACAGTGCGATGGAAGATGGGGGTAGTCTCAGACGGACTGCATAAGTTACCGCTTAGTAATGTCGAGGCCCCGCCCTCGAACGAAATCCCCTCGCAGGCCCGAGGAGCCCCCAAATGCAACTCGCCGCGATCATCGTGTCGCTGGTTCTGATCGTGGTCGGTGTGGCCCTGTTCGGCCGCGCGATCGTGCAGATCTACAACTTCATGCGGCTCGGCCAGAACGTGCCCGCGGGCACCCGCACCGACGAACCGGTCCAGCGCACCGTCACCGTGGCCAGGGAGTTCCTCGGCCACACCCGGATGAACCGCTGGGGCATCGTCGGTGTGGCGCACTGGTTCGTGGCGGTCGGCTTCTTCTCGCTGCTACTGACGATCGTCAACGCCATCGGCCAGCTGTTCCAGGCCGACTGGCTGCTCCCGGTCATCGGCGAGTGGGCTCCGTACAACGTGTTCGTCGAGTTCATCGGCACGATGACGGTGCTCGGCATCGCGGTCCTGATCGTGATCCGCCAGCTGAGCAAGCCGAACAGGCCGGGCCGCAAGTCCCGCTTCGCCGGCTCCAACTTCGGCCAGGCGTACTTCGTCGAGGCCGTCATCCTCATCGTCGGCGTCTGCATCTTCATGCTGCACGCGCTGGAGGGCGCCCAGCACCACGTGGACTCGTACGAGGCCTCGTTCTTCATCTCGTACCCGGTGGTGTCGTGGCTGAAGGGCCTGGACGTCTCCACGCTCCAGAACCTCACCTACTTCTTCGCCGGCCTGAAGATCGCGACCTCCTTCATCTGGATGATCACGGTCGCCCTGAAGACCGACATGGGCGTGGCCTGGCACCGCTTCCTCGCCTTCCCGAACATCTGGTTCAAGCGCAACGCCAACGGTGAGACCTCCCTGGGCGCCCTGCTGCCGATGACCTCGGGCGGCAAGCCGATCGACTTCACCGACCCCGGTGACGACGACGTGTTCGGCGTGTCCCAGGTCGAGCAGTTCTCCTGGAAGGGCCTCCTCGACTTCTCCACCTGCACCGAGTGCGGCCGCTGCCAGTCGCAGTGCCCTGCCTGGAACACGGGCAAGCCGCTCTCCCCGAAGCTCCTGATCATGTCGCTGCGCGACAACGCGCACGCCAAGGCCCCGTACCTGCTGGCCGGCGGCGGCAAGACCATGGAGGGCGAGGAGAAGGCGTCCGAGGAGCAGCTGGCCGGCGTGCCCGCCGCGGCTCTCGCGGAGGCCGAGCGCCCCCTCATCGGCACCGCCGAGGAGAACGGCGTCATCGACCCGGACGTCCTGTGGTCCTGCACCACCTGCGGCGCCTGCGTCGAGCAGTGCCCGGTGGACATCGAGCACATCGACCACATCGTCGACATGCGCCGCTACCAGGTCATGATCGAGTCGGCGTTCCCGTCCGAGGCGGGCACGATGCTCAAGAACCTGGAGAAGAAGGGCAACCCCTGGGGCCTGGCGAAGAAGCAGCGCCTGGAGTGGCTCAAGGAGGTCGAGTTCGAGGTCCCGGTCGTCGGCCAGGACATCGAGGACCTCACCGAGGTCGAGTACCTGTACTGGGTCGGCTGCGCGGGCTCCCTGGAGGACCGCGCCAAGAAGACCACGAAGGCCTTCGCCGAACTCCTCCACATCGCGGGCGTCAAGTTCGCGATCATGGGCGGCGACGAGAAGTGCACCGGCGACTCCGCCCGCCGCCTGGGCAACGAGCCCCTGTTCCAGGAGCTCGGCATGGAGAACGTCATGGCTCTGAACATGGCGTTCGGCGAGGAGCTGGACGACGACGGCAAGGTGGTCCCGGAGTCCGCCAAGCCCAAGTCGGCCAAGAAGATCGTCGCCACCTGCCCGCACTGCCTGAACACGATCGGCAACGAGTACCCGCAGCTCGGCGGCGACTACGAGGTCATCCACCACACGCAGCTGCTGCAGCATCTGGTGGACGAGGGCAAGCTGGTCCCGGTCACCCCGGTCGAGGGCATCATCACGTACCACGACCCGTGCTACCTGGGCCGCCACAACAAGATCTACACGCCCCCGCGCGAGATCATCGCGAGCGTCCCGGGCCTCCGTAACGAGGAGATGCACCGCCACAAGGAGCGCGGCTTCTGCTGCGGCGCCGGCGGCGCGCGGATGTGGATGGAGGAGCGGATCGGCAAGCGCATCAACAACGAGCGTGTTGATGAGGCCCTGTCCGTGAACCCCGACATCGTCTCGACGGCCTGCCCGTTCTGCCTCGTCATGCTCACGGACTCCGTGAACGGCAAGAAGAACGACGGCAAGGCCAAGGAGTCCATCCAGGTCGTCGACGTCGCCCAGCTCCTCCTGGACTCGGTCAGGACGCCGGCCGACCCGACGGACGCCGAGGAGACGGAGAGCGCACCGGAGCCCGAGCCGGTGAAGTAGTTCCACGGCCGCTACGGCCGCAGCGACGCCCCCATGTCCTACGTGGACGTGGGGGCGTCGGCGTTTCCCGCCCAGGGGCGGTCAGTTCAGGCGGCCCAACCTCAGGCCGCGGCTCTCGGCGACGCGGAGGGCGTCCTGGAGAGCCTCGGTCAACCGCTCGGCGAGGAAACGGAGTTCACCGGCCGGCATGTGCGTGTCGGGGAGCAGGTCGCGGGCGTGTGCGAGGAGTTCGGTCCCCATGCCGAGCTGGATCGACTCGGTGGCGTCGGCGAGACGGGAGACGGGACCGCCGAGGTCGTCGGTGATCAGGTAGCAGGGCTTGCCCTCGGGGCCGGGCCAGGGCAGCAGGCGAGGTGACTCCGACTCCATCAGGCGACCTCCACACCGTGAATCCAGTACGGGCCGGGCATGTCCAACCCCAGCGTGGCGAGAGCGAGTTCGCGACGCCGTTGCCGCTGTTCATGGGCGGTGAGGTACGGGCGTACGGCGATGGTGGCGGTGCCGTCGAGGGAGGTGTGGAGGCCGTACGGGCTGCGGTGGGGCGGGAGGAGGTGAAGCGACGGTTCCAGTGGTGCGGCAGGGGACGGCGGTACGTCTTCGGGTCGGCGCGGGATGAGCAGGAGGCCCATCCAGGCGAGGAGACGGTGGATAAGGTCGGTCACGTCATCAGCTCCGGTTAGCTGGTGTCCACGCCCCCGGACGGCGCCAACCGTCGCGGGGGTCTTCCGTGCCCTCACCGTAGCTGAAGCAGTCTAGGCATGCTAGGGATTCTCTGCATCGCACGGAAGTGCAGGCATACGCATGATGGGGTGGTGATCGAATTCGTGCCCGACATCCCCCGCTGGCGCCAGGTGGCCGAAGTGATCCGCGGTCGCATAAAGGACGGGACCTACGCGCCGCGGACCCGCGTGCCGTCCGTCGTACAACTCACGTCGGAGTTCGGGATTGCCAACGCAACCGCCCACAAGGTGCTGCGCGCACTCCGCGAAGAAGGGCTGACGTACACGGAACCCGGCCTCGGCTCCTTCGTGGCGAAGCGACCCGTCGCAGAGGCCGAACCGCCCGCATGAGTGCGGGTAAGTGGGTCAGCACCTCGATGCCGTATCTGACGCCGCGCGAGAAGGGGCAGGGCGACGCCTGGAGTGCCGATGCGGCGGCACAGGGCCGGCGTGGAACCCAGCGCATCGTCCATGCCGGAGAGGTGCCCGCCCCGGCCGAGGTGGCGAGGCAGTTCGGGATTGCGGAGGGCGAGCCCGTCGTCGTACGACGGCGTCTGATCCTTCTCGACGACGAGCCGAACGAACTGACGGACACCTATTACCCCGCCGACATCGCCCGGGGTACGGGCCTTGCCGGGACGGCCAAGATCCCCGGCGGAGCCGTCACCCTGCTGGCGAGCCTGGGCCATGCCGGTGTCCTCGTCCGGGAGGACGTGACGGCCGACATGCCCGACGAGGATGAGCGACGCGCACTGCGGACCGCGCAGGGAGACCCCGTCCTGCGCCTCACCCGGCTCACGCTCGACCGCGACGATCGGCCGATCCAGCTCGACCGTATGGTGATGCCCGCCCTGCGACAGCGGTTGCGTTACGAGCTCAGGATCGGATGACCGTGCCCAAGGCAGCCTGCTAGCCGTTCTTCGGACCCGCCGACTGCACCACGTCGAAGGACCAGAGAGTCGAGCCGGAGGCGGCCGGCTTCGGGCGCTCGCCACCCTCGGTGCCGCCCTGGTGGGCCGACTTCATCGTCCCCTCCATCCAGGCCTTGAAGGACTCCTCGTCACGCCACCGCGTGTACACCAGGTACTGGTCAGTGCCCTCGACGGGCCGCAGCAACTCGAACCACTCGAAACCGTCGGAGTCCCCCACGGCGTCGGCCCGCGCGGCGAACCGCTTCTCCAGGACCTCCCGCTGCTCGGCCGGCACGGTCAACACGTTGATCTTGACTACGCTCATGGAGCCATCCTGCCGCAACCGCATCCGCGATCGTGCGGCCCAGGGCCGGAGCAGTCGGTTGGCCGATCCCGGGGCTGTCGCCCCACCTCGAACACGTGCATCATTGCCCAGGCGTTGTCGACGGTGCTGACGAGGTGAACGGTGCGCGTGCGAAGAGGCGGGATGTGTACGGCGGCCGCCATCGGCAGCACTCTCCTCCTTGCCGCCTGCGGACCCGGCGGGGACGCCGGAGCGGGAGCCGCCCACCCCACCCCCGTACAGATCGCCGACGCCCCCGCCGAACTCCCCGTCCCACACGGCAAGGGCAGCAAAACCCCCGACGACTTCAACGGTGACGGACACCGCGACCTCGTGCTCGACGCGCTCGTGAAGGCGCAGAGCCATACCGACGACGCGGGCATCGGTGTCGTCTACGGCAGCGCGCGCGGACTCGCCCCGGACGCACGGCAGTTGATCAGTCCCGTCAGGTACGCGGCCCGCACCAAGGGCCAACTGCCCGCCGTCTTCGACGCGGAGGCGAGCTGCGACCTGGACAAGGACGGCTTCACGGACCTGATCGTCTCGACGGACCCGCCCTACGACGGCCAGGGGCGCCCCCCGGTCCCCCTCCAGGTCCTCTTCGGTTCGCCCGGCGGGCTGACCCACGCCGTCACGCTCACCGTCCCCGCCGCCGCCCGCTTCGGCAACGACTGGCCCGACCAGCCGGTGTGCGGCGACTTCGACGGCGACGGCGCCGAGGATCTCGTGCTGCACGCGTCCGGGGAGCGACTCAGCTATCTGCGCGGCCCGTTCAGCCGTAAGGCCGCCGCTCCCCGCGCGGCCGGGGCGCCCGTGCCCTCGCCGGGCGAGTTCCCCACGGGCCCGGCGGCCGACGTCAACCGGGACGGCTACGACGACCTGGTGGTCCGTGCGGCGGAGGACACGAGCAAGGCGTCCGTCGTCCTCGGCGGCCCCGACGGCCCGACCCGCACCGGCGCCGCCCTGCCCGAGGGCATCGACATCGCCCTCGGCCGCTTCGGCAGAGGCGCCGGCCTGGACGCGGCGGTCGGCGCGATGGGGGAGACCGCCCTGCGCTACGACCTCCCGGCCGCCACCCGTGCCACCCTCGCCTCCCCGGGCTCCATGCTCGACGCCGCCGACTTCGACGGCGACGGCCTCAGCGAACTCGTCTCCAGCGGCTCACAGCTCCGGGTGTTCCGGGGTCGTACGACGGGCCTGTCCACGGCGGGCATGGTGACCGTCGCGCCACCGGCCCACGGCACCACCCGGGTACTGGCAGTCGGCGACTTCGACGGCGACGGCCGGGCGGACCTCGCGGTGCGCACGTACCGGGGCGAGACCAAGGACACGGTCGCGGTCTACCGCGGCGTGAAGAAGGGGCTGGTGGCGGCCGACCCCGCGGTCACCTTCTCCAGCTCGGAGTTCCTGGCGGGCGCTGACGGCTGAGGGCTCGCTTCTCGTGCCACGACAGCCTCGAAAATTTACCGAACTCACGTACAACCCTTACGCCCCACCGCAGGTCTCCTGATCGCCGACCGGCCGGTTAACCCGCGGACAACTCCCGGCGAACACGGGCCGGCGTGCACCCCATCGACTGTGGATGCCCGCCAGGCATCCCCGCATGCCGCAGGAGAAACCCGCATGCACAAGCCTCTGCGACTCGCCCTCGCGACGGCCGCCGCCGTCGCTCTGACGGGCGGATTGCTCACGTTCACGGCCGTGTCCGCCACGGCCGCGGACTCCACCTCCGTCCCGCAGGCCGACTTCAACGGCGACGGGATCGGCGACACCGCCTTCTCCGCCGACGGCGCCTACGTGAACGGCAGGAACGGCGCCGGACAGGTGGTCGTCCTCTACGGCACCAAGACCGGCGTCTCGTCCGCCAAGCGCTCCACCATCAGCCAGAACACCGCCGGCAGCCCCGGCACAGCCGAGGCCGGCGACCGCTTCGGCGGTGACACCGCGTACGCCGACTTCAACGGCGACGGCTACGACGACATCGCCGTCGGCTCCCCCGGTGAGGACGTCGGCAGCGACAAGGACGGCGGCGGTCTCGCCATCCTGTGGGGCTCGGCCTCCGGCATCACCGGCAAGGGCGTCTCGGTCGCCGACCCGGCGCCCACCGCGCACGACTACTGGGGCAAGAACCTCGCCGCCGGCGACTTCGACGGCGACGGCAAGGCCGACCTGGCCGTCGGCAGCTCCGCCGCCACCGTCTACGTGCTCAAGGGCGGCATCAACGCCTCCGGCGTGCCCGGCGGCAAGTACACGATCAAGCCCCCGATCATGGGCTCCGACGCGAACGGCCCGCTGAACCTGACCGCCGGAAACATCAACGGCGGCCCGGAGACGGACCTGGTCATCGACGGCTTCGAGACCGACACCGACTACGGCTGGAACAAGAACTACTACGTTCCCGGCTCCTCCGGCGGCCTGAACATGTCCTGGTCGGAGACGCTCAAGCCCGGTGTGATCACCGCGATCGGCGACATCGACCACGACGGCTACGGCGACATCGTCAGCGGCGCCTACTGGAACCCCACCACCGAGGACGGCACGACGGTCCCCGACGCCGGCAAGGGCGGCAAGGTCTGGGTCACCTACGGCTCCGACGGCGGCCCGATCACCACCAACGCCACCGGCATCACCCAGGACACCGGCAACGTCCCCGGCACCGCCGAGGGCAACGACTTCTTCGGTTACGAGCTCGACCTCGGCGACGTCAACGGCGACGGCTTCCTCGACCTGGCGATCGGCGTGGCCGGCGAGAACATCGGCAGCGCCGCCAACACCGGCGCGGTCACCGTCCTCTACGGCACCGCGAGCGGTCTGAACACCGCCTCCGGCGCCCAGTCCTTCGCCCAGTCCACCGCGGGCGTGCCCGGCAACGACGAGAAGGACGACTACTTCGGCCAGGACGTCAAGCTCGACGACGTCACCGGCGACGGCAGGGCCGACCTCCTCGTCGGCTCCCGCGAGAACGCCGACAACGGCGCCGTGACCTACCTCCCCTCCGACGGCACGAAGATCGTCACGTCGGGCTCGCGCACGCTCTCCCCGAGCACCTCGGGCGTCTCGACGACGGGAACGCCGTTCTTCGGCGCCAACTTCGCCGACTGACCGTCCCCGTACCGGAGCCGGGCCCTCACCCTCGGGCCCGGCTCCTCTTCTCTTCCCGGAGCCTCCGCCTTACGCAAGCGCACCCTCCTGCTGGCCACCGCACTCACCACCGGCCTGCTCACCGCCGCCCTCCCGGGCACCACCGCCTCCGCCGCCCCCTCCGGTCTGTCCGGCGACCTCAACGGCGACGGCTACGCCGACCTCGCGATCGGCGCCTCCGGCGAGAACGCGGGAGCCGGCGCGCTCACCGTCCTGTACGGGTCGGCCTCCGGACTCAGGACGGCCGGCGCCAGGACCATCACGCCGAACACCCCGGGCATACCCGGCAGTTCGGAGAAGGGCGACCGCTTCGGCGCCCGCGTCACGCTCACCCGGGGAACGGGGCTCACGGTCTCGGCGCCGGGCGAGAACTCCGGCGACGGCGCGGTCTGGTCCCTGCGCGGTGCGACCGCCTCCGGCGCCACGAGCTTCGGTCCTTCGGCCACCGGCGTCCCCACCGCGGGCGCCCCCAACTACGGCTCGGTGCTTCCCTAAGGGGTCAGGTGCGGGTCCCCTTAGGGGATGTCACAGCTCGGCCGCAAAGCCGGGCCCGAACCGCCGGGCCCAGCCCGTCACTCTGCGGGACCAGGTACGTTCGAAGGCGTGGCTGGATTCAGGATCGGACGGGGCGCCCGGAACAACGGAGCTCCGCAAACGCGACCGCAACAACGCCCGTACGGACAGCAGGCACCGCAGGGCCCGTCGTACGGCTATCCCCCCGCGCCCCAGCCCCACCCCGGGCAGCAGCGGCACGGGAACGGCGGCGGCCAGTGGCCGCAGGGCAGCGGCGGCGGGTACGGCGAGCCGGAGTACTTCGGGGACGGCGGCGGTTACACACCACAGGGCACCCCTGACCCGTACGCGGCGAACAACCCTGGCCACACCGCGGCGTTCTCGGTGGGCGAGGACCCGTACAGCCAGGGCGGCACCTACCGCGCGGGCTCGACCACGGCGGCCCCGGCGGGGCCCCGCCTGCACTGGAAGGACCTGCTCCGGGGCATCGTCCTGTCCCCCGCCCAGACCTTCCTCCAGATGCGGGACTACACGATGTGGGGCCCGGCCCTCATCGTGACGTTCCTCTACGGCCTGCTCGCGGTCTTCGGCTTCGACGGGGCGCGGCACGACGCGATCACCGCCACCTTGGCGAACGCGGTCCCGATCGTCCTCACCACGGCCGTGGCCCTGGTGATCTCGTCCTTCGTGTTGGGCGTGGTCACCCACACCCTGGCCCGCCAGCTCGGCGGCGACGGCGCCTGGCAGCCCACGGTCGGCCTCTCCATGCTGATCATGTCCCTCACGGACGCCCCCCGCCTGGTCTTCGCCATGTTCTTCGGCGGCAACGCGACCTTCGTCCAGGCCCTGGGCTGGGCGACCTGGGTGGCCGCAGGCGCCCTGCTGACCATGATGGTCAGCCGCTCCCACGACCTGCCCTGGCCCAAGGCCCTGGGCGCCTCGGCGATCCAACTGATCGCCCTGCTGTCGATCGTGAAACTGGGCACCTTCTAGCCCCCACCACCACCGAAAAGGGGCCCCCCGCACCAGCGGGGAGCCCCTTTCCCACATCACCCTGACGGGAGCGACGGTGACGGTGGGGTTTGTGAGCACAGAGTGCGAGATGCAACGGGAGATACGCAGGCGCACGATGGGACGACGCGCACCTTCTGGAGGTGATGAGGATGCGACGAGCATTCATCGCCGCCGCGACCCTGGTTCTTCCGCTCGCCCTTTCGGGCGGGCCGGCCGCGGCGACATCACAGGACACTCCACCGTCCGTCATCGCCCAAGCGACCAGCGCGCAGGCCGCGCAGGCCGCCAGACATCCCGGGACGCTCGTGGCCCAAGGGCCCGACGATATCTGCGGCTACACCAATCGTCGGCCGAACCTTCAGCGCGGCTCAGAAGGCAGGGCCGTCCGCCAGGCGCAGTGCTACCTGAACCAGGCCATAGGCACCAACCTGGCGCAGGACGGAGACTTCGGCCGGGCTACGCGGAACGCGACGAGGTTCTTCCAGGAATGCGCCGACATCACGGTCGACGGACGCATCGGAGCGCAGACGTGGTCGTTCCTCTCCTTCTGGGCCAACCAGGAAGACGCCCCGTTCGACTGCTGACCCGGCCCGGGAGTGAACTCAGAGTGCTTCTCTCGACGGAGTGACCGGCTGCCCCGACTTACGCACTACGGGCAGAACACTCCACGGAAAGTTGATCCAGTCGTCGGTCCGCTTCCACACGTACTCGCACTTCACCAGGGACTGCGACTTCTCGTAGATGACGGCGGAGCGGACCTCGGCGACGGTGTCGAGGCAGAAGTCGCGTACGAGCTTCAGCGTCTTGCCGGTGTCTGCGACGTCGTCGGTGATCAGTACCTTCTTGTCGGAGAAGTCGATGACGTTGGGGACGGGGGCGAGCATGACGGGCATCTCCAGGGTGGTCCCCACGCCCGTGTAGAACTCCACGTTCACAAGGTGGATGTTCTTGCAGTCGAGGGCGTAGGCGAGCCCGCCGGCGACGAAGACGCCCCCGCGCGCGATGCTCAGCACGACATCCGGCTCGAACCCGTCGTCGGCGACGGCCTGCGCGAGCTCGCGTACGGCGACGCCGAACGCCTCGTAGGTCAGGTTCTCCCGCACACCGGTCATGCCGCCGCCCTCACACCTGCGCCCGATGGAATTCCGGGTTGGAGCGGGAGGCGGGTGAGGCCGCGCTCGGGACGCACTTCGATGTCGGAGAAAGGCACGTCCCGAGGATACGCAGAGGCCGCAGACACGACACCGGCGCCTGCCGCTAGTGCCTCTCCAGCGCAACCGGCACCACACTGCGCAACCTGGCACATCCCGGGCACCTGATGAGCCGGACGGGGCCGAGTCGCTCGGCCTGCTGCATCGGAAGCGAGGCGGTGGTGAACACGTGCCCCTCGGCACAACGGACGACAGTGCGTTCCATCAAGTCCCAGAGTCCCTTCCCCAAGAGCGGCGTCCGGCTGTCGGCTACCCGCCGACCTGCCGGCTACCTACCTACCGGCCGACAAAAGCCACGTTACGGCATCAAAGGGATGGCACTTCCGGCGGCACCCCAACCTGCCGGAGCCTTCCGCCGCGTCTCCACCGTACGCCCCAACTTCCGTTCCGCGCGGGCATGTCCCACTCCTGACATGCACTCAGACGCCTGCCGCTTCGGCCCTTCGCGGGCGCCAACCGCTCCAGTCCGCCCCGGGAGCGGTGGGGCGTCAGAGTAGTCTGGGAGCGCACATGGCATCTGGACGGCAGGACGGAATTCGAGCGATGACCCTTCCCGACCGCCTGTCCTCGGCGGCGCGAGAGCCGAGCGTCCAGACTCCCCAGGCCCCGCACAGTCACCTCGACGCCTACCTGGCGTCCGCCCTGACCGGACTGGACGCCGACGAGCGCAAGTACCTGTTCGAGATTTCCGACACGGTGGCCGACGTCTGCGCACACAACAACGTTCGGCTCTATGAGCCCAGAAAAGTCACGGACCCGGTCCACCACACCACCGTGCCGGACGTGGAAGTCTTCAGGACGGACCGCCACCGGGTCATCAACTCCGACTTTCTCATTTATCTCGCGCACCATCCGAGCACGGGGGCGGGGCAGGAACTCGTTTTCGCCCAGGAAGCCATCATCCCGATTGTGGTGGTCGCACATATCGACACCAGGATCAGTCGCATGGTGACCGGAATCCCGGGACCCCTCGCCCTTGTACGGTACGACTCGATTTCGCGGCTGGATGAGCAGCTGAATCTGGAGATCGCTGAATTGCGACCCAAATTGCTGCAGCGCAGGCTTGCCCTTGCGGACCTCGAACAACATCGAGTGGGCGCCCGCATCAAGGAGTTGCGCGAGCTGCGGAACATGACCCGTCGACAGGTTGCGGAATCCACCAGGATCCCGGATGCCTTCAGCGCTGATCAGCTCAGGGACTGGGAGCAGAACAGCGACAGGGTGAACAACCTCAGCCTGACTTATCTGCAGGAGATCGCCTCCGCCCTGAGTGTAAGCATCAAGGATCTCATGTAGGTCTTCGCATGCCTTTGGAATGACCTCGGGTTGACCTTTGGGATGACGAGGAAAATACCCGTGCGGAGAGTCGGTAAGCACGGCGGCTGCTAGCATGACCTAGCCCTGGCGCAGAGAATGGAACCGGGCCAAGTGAAGGGAACCTCGTGAAGTATGTCGCGTATGCGGACCGTGCACCGGATTCGCAATATCGTACGATCCTGGGTGCCATCCTGGAACACGGCCTCACGTCACCCACGCGACAAGGCCCCGATGCTCTGACCCTTATGCAGCAGACCATGAGCTTCGAATTGGCAAATGGGTTTCCGATCATCACCGACAGAAGCATCTCCAGGTTCTGGCGCAAACCCATCGGAGAACTCTGCGCATTCATCAACGGGGCGACAACCCTCGATGAACTGGCCGAGTTCGGGTGCGACTGGTGGGGGCCGTGGGCCAGTGACGCGAAGACGTCGCGCCGCGGTCTGCCGCCGGGCGATCTGGGGCCGGGCTCGTACGGTGGGGCGTTCCACGATTTCCCGACCGTGGAAGGCGAGGGCTTCGACCAGTTCAAGCACCTGGTGGAGCAGCTGACGGAGCTTCCGAACGACCGTACTCACTTCGTCAGTCCGTGGATTCCGCAGTACCAGATCCGCGGGGCGGGGAAGATTCCGCAGACGACCATTTCCCCGTGTCACGGCTGGGTCCATGTCAGGGTCCTCGCCGGCCAACTCCATCTGCACATGTTCCAGCGCTCCGGGGACGTTCCCGTCGGTGTCCCGTCCAACATGATTCAGTACGCGGCCCTGCTGTTGATGCTCGAACACCTCACGGGCATTCCCGCCGCGCGCTACTACCACACCATTTCGGACGCCCATGTCTACGAGGACCAGGTCGACAGCGTGAAGGCCATGCTGGACCGGGAACCGCGACGGTTGCCGACGGTGACGCTCAACGAAAGCGGACGCCGGGTGACCGATATCCATGACTTCCGCGGTGAGCATTTCGACCTGTCGGACTACGACCCGCATCCGGCCATCGGTTCCATTCCGGTGGCGACATGAGAAAGTCCTTGATCGTCGCCGCCTCGGAGAACGACGTCATCGGTCAGGACGGAGATCTGCCGTGGCACATACCGGGAGATCTGCGGTACTTCAAGGAAGTCACCCGGGGGCATGCGGTGGTACTCGGACGTCTCACGCATGAGTCGATCGTCGCGCGCCTGGGTCGGCCTCTTCCCGGCCGCACCAGCGTGGTGGTGAGCGCGACCCCGCGCCCGGCCTCGGCGGACGTCCACTGGCAGTCCTCGGTCACGTCCGCCCTGGCCAGGGCGGAGGAGCTGGAGCAGGCGTCCGGAGACGACGAGGTCTTCGTGATCGGCGGGGCCTCCGTCTACCAGCAGGCGCTTCCCAGCATCGACAGGATCTATCTGACGCGTGTGCACGCGCAGGTGGAAGGCGATTCCCGGATGCCGTCGGGGTGGCTGGAGGGCTTCGCACCGACGTCGCGCGTCGACGTCGCCGCCGGGGCAACGACGTGGCCCCACTCGTTCCTGCGTTTCGAAAGGGTGCCCGTGTGACCCTGTACTACTTCGGCAATTGCCGGACCGAAGAGCAACGGGCGGAGATGGAGCGGCTGGACGGAGAGGGCATCTGTCTCTTCTGCCCGGACGTCATCCGCAGCCATGAGAAACAGCAGATCCTGAGGGAGACCGCCCACTGGATGGTCACGCCCAATGAATTCCCGTATGCCGGGACCCGGTTGCATCTTCTGCTCATCCCCAAGGAGCACGTCACCGATCTGCTCGACCTCTCCTCCGACGCCCGCGCCGACTTCTGGGAAGTCCTCGCGTACACGAAGGAGAAGTACGGCATGGACCACTACGGCCTGGGCGCCCGCAACGGCGACTGCCGGTACACGGGCGGGACCATAAGGCATCTGCACGTGCATGTGCTCGTCGGCGAGGGCGAGGTCGCGGCCGATGAGGACTTCACCCCGGTGCGGATGAGATTCAGTTCGTCTCCGGGCCGCTAGCGGCGCCGGCAGCATCACCATGCCCGGGTGTCATGTCGACCCAGATCAGCTCGACGCCGCCCGCACGCAGGATCTCCTCCCCGTCCAGCATCGAGTACGGACCGGCGAAGAAGCACTTCTGGAACCCCGTCTCGACCACGAGCCGTGCACAGGCAGGACAGGGGAACGTGCTGACGTAGAGGTCGGAGCCCGCCAGGCTCAGTCCGTCCCGTGCGGCGCGGGCCACCAGGGATGCCTCCGCGTGGATGGCGGTGGACAGATCCGGCCGGACGCCTCTGCTGAAGTCGTTGCGCGGGTCTCCGTCGATGTACGGCGTGTACTCGGTCGGGTGGTGGTGGTTGTGAGCGGCCCGCAGGACGTGGCCGTCGCGCGCGGCCACCGCGCCCACCTGCCGCCACCAGTCCGAACTGCGCTGCGCCTCCCGCTCCGCCCGGGTCATGAACCGCCGGTCCAGATTCGACCGTGAGATCCGGTAGTCGAATCGGGCGGGCTTCGTCGCACGGCTCCAGTCGCGGTCCCAGCGCAGGAACGTCGACTCGAATCGAAGCTCGGCCTTGCCCGGGAAGGCCGGGAGCTCGACGAGCCGGTGCATCATTTCCTCGTCGGGCAGTACGACGAGTTCGGCGACCACGGCGCCGGCCAGATCAGTCGGCTCGATCACCCGTACACGAGTGTCCGGAACGATCAGGCGGGCATGCTGCGCCGCGCGCTCCGGGCTCAGGCTCCGGATGTCCTTCGCGAGCTTCGGGAAGACCTCGCTGAACTCCCGGCCGAGAATCAGGATCTCGTCGGAGTCCGCATGCCGGTTCAGGAATGCCTCGTAGCCGGCGTGCACCACCGGCAGGTACAGGATCGTCTGCTTCACTGGCGTGCCGGACCTCTACGCGGGGCTGCCGGGTGAGGGGTTTGCAGGCCTCTGACCACTGCCTTCGTCGTCGCCCTGTTCGGTGAGACCCAGTTGGAGGCGGCGCAGGCGGGCCGAGGTGCTCACGGTCGCCATGCGGTCGAGGACCTCGACGCGGACGCAGTACTTCGCCTCAAGATCGGCGATCTCCTCGGCGGTGTAGGTGTCCGCCGTGGCAACCAGCACATCGGGGCGGACGGCGTCGATGAGGGCCCAGCGGGGATGGTCGACCTGCTTCAGGGTGACGAGGCCCACGCCGCGCTGATGTGTCACCATCCGCAGCCGTTCCATTTCTGGTACGGCCGGACGGTTGGGACCCTTCCGCCGCCGGATCTTCTCATCGCTGTCGAGCCCGACGATAAGGAATTCGCCATATTTACGGGCAGCCTCGAGATACATCGAGTGGCCCTCGTGGATAATATCGAAAGAACCACTCGTCAACACGACCCGCATACCCAGAACGCGAAGCGCCTTGACGATTTCCGTGATTTTTTCGTAATTCTCCACGAACCGCAAGTCGAAGTGGGATTCGTCTGCGAATAGGTCTTTACCGAACATGGGATCCTCGCGAATCAAGCCATTGACCCATTGGGCTTTTACTGACCTGCTCGTCATTTCCTCTTGGCCTCATCGGGATCTGTCTGGGGGAAGGCTCGTTAATCACGCATTCTTGTCGAATCTCGAGGTCACCCTACCCCCTCCGACTCCGCGGTAACGCCTCAATGGTAGTCGCGCATCTTACCGTGGTGCCTCCCTGTGAGGGTGCGGCATGCCCGCACGGCCCGTTGCCTCGGTCCGCCCTGACCCGCATGGTCAGGCAAAGCGCCGCAAACTCCTTCCGTGGCAAGCGAGTTCACCGTAAGGTTGGCTCCGCTCCGGACCACCAGAGAAGGTCAGGTAATGGTTGCTGAAAGCGATCGGCGTCCGCACCGTCCAGGCTGCCTCCTCTCCCCACAAGATCTACTCACAGAGCTTCAGACCTCCGAACGCATCTTCCGGTCGGGGTCATGGAAGCCCGAACAGTTGCTGGGCGCAGGCTACTCGGTTCGACTCGGTGACGACCTGCTGGTAATTCCGGACAATCCCGGGGAAGCCAGGTACACGGCAATCAAGGGCGACCAGGTGATGCCCGAGTTCACCCTGGCTCCGGGCGACACCGCGCTGATATCCACGATCGAGAAGTTCTCGTTCGACTTCGACGTCACAGCGACCATCGGCGACAGGTTCGGCCTCGCCGCCAAGGGACTCCTCGTCCTGCACGGCTCGACGGTTCACCCGGGCTACGGGCGTGAATTGGACCCAGAACACGATGGCTGGCGACTGAAGACCAACGAGCGCCTCTATTTCATCGTGGCAAATGTCGGCCCGAAGAACATCACCATGCGGAAGGGCGATGCGATCGCCTATCTGCAGTTCTTCGACATTGAGCGGGCGCCCGAGAATCCCGTGGCCAACGTGGGATTCGACTACTTGAGCACCCTGTTCGGGGCGGGCGAGCACGGGGAGGACGGCGGGCTCTCCTACTTCCGCAACGTCAAGGACCTGCGCGCCGAAATCGACATTCAGCGCCAAAAGGTCGACCGCGAGATCGAGGACATGGGGCGCGCTGTCGAGACCAACCACGCGGAGATGAAGAACCGCGTGACCGACGCCCAGACCGCCGTGGACCGAGTCACCAACACGAGCAACATGATCGTCGTGTTCGGCGTGTTCCTGATCGCGACCACCCTGCTGGGAATCGTGCTCGTGATGCTCGGCGACCTGGTCGACAAGCTCTCCGACCTGGACGTCTGGAAGATCGCCCTGCTCTCCGTGCTGGCAACGCTGTACGCCGTGGCCACGGTCACAGGGGTGGTGCTGGTCGCCCGGGCGGCGGCAAAGGCGATCCAGCCCGGGACGCCGCCGGGCACCACCGACAACGGGTGACGACCCGCCGCCGACGACGAGGCCTGGAGCGCGTGGAGCGCATGGATCCAGGCCTCGTGCTGTGCGGATGGGGTACAGTAGCCGAGCACTTAGACACCGACTCGGTCGGCGTCTGACAGGCGGGTGTAGTTTAGTGGTAGAACATCAGCTTCCCAAGCTGAGAGTGCGAGTTCGATTCTCGTCACCCGCTCCAGAATTTGCCCCCAGGTCAGCGACCTGGGGGTTGTTTGTTGTCTAGTCCAATTCGAGGGTGGCGTGCCCTCCGCGTGCCCTAAGTCGAGGCGAGGGGCCCAATTGGAGGGATTACAGGCGGGCAATCGATCCCCGCGACGACCAATCGTCTCAAATCGCGAGACGCGTTTTGGGTGACCTGGGTCACTCACTTGCCTGTGCTATGTGAAGTCGCCAGTGCAAAGGTGCAGTTGGGTAGGGCTTTCGCTGGGACGTGCCGAGCCGGGCGGTCTGCTTCAGACAGGCAGCAGTTCGAAGATGCGGGTGACTCGCCCCCAGCCAGCCACCAGCGTCGCGGCAAGAACCGCCGCCCCCAGGGTCAACCACGGACGCAGGTCCTGACTCACACCCATCGAGGGCAGCACGTGTGCGGCGCCCGCAGCCGCCGCCATGGCCGCGATGATCGTCATAGCGACATGGGCCGACTCAAGCCACGTGTTCCGCAGCCGCGACACGGGCCGGATGTCCTGGAGCAACTCGGCAGGCAGGAGCGCTGCCTGCCGTCCGCACAAATGATTCTCCGCGATGATGAGCTGCAGCCGAGCCAGCTCCGTCAGAGCCCGCGCCGGGTCAATGTCCACCTGATGCAGCGCCACGCGCTGGGCTCCAGCGACCAGCGCGGCGTGCCGCTTGATCAGCCGGAGCCTGGAGGAGCGTCGCGGAACCGAACCCGCGATGCTGTGCACTTTGAAAAGGCGCTTCTCCACCTGACGACAACTCTGATCTAGATGCCGCAGGGCCTTGGACCGCCCCCGGCCACGAGGCGCCGTGCGGACCTTACCGCCGGCCACGACCGCGTCGATTACTCCCAGGACTAGCCGGTACCGAGCCGTCGAACTCCACCGCATAGCCCAGAACAGGGGCCACAGGACTACGCCGGACATCACGACGAACAGAACCGTCCAGTCGAGAAGGCTGAAGGCCACATCATTCCCGTCCTTGCCCATCCATCGCCAGTGCGCCATCGCCCGCATGCCCCAGGCCCAGTGCAGGCGCGAAACGCCGACCTCCGCCAATACGACCGAGACACGCCAGCTCACCCAGGCACCAAGCCAGCCCCCAACGACGCCGAGCCCGCAGGCTGCCCAGCTCGGATGCCATGACCCGAGAACACCGCGGCCTCTCGAAGCTTCCTCCAACGGGATACCCAGCTTTCCCAAGGCTGCGTCCAGTTCGCTTCTCCGTAATCCTGCCCAGCCATGCCGCTGGCTGGATCGCCTGAGCCAGAGCCTGTGGCGAGCCCACAGACGCACCACCCAACGCTCCAGACGTAAGTCGTCCGACGCCACACGAATCCCCCACCTCAGCTATGCCTCACGTCGTGCGGAGTCGCAGTATGGGCCATCCGATGCTTCCATCACCGAACAAGTCGCTTACGCAATACACCAGTTGATGTGCGGCAACACGGCATCGACGGTTGCGGGGGCGCCCTGACGACGGCCAACTCGGCCGGGCGAGCGGTAACGGCACCTGGACGCAGGGACCGATCAGTCGGATGACTTCAGGAGCGGGACGAATTCGCAACGGAAAAGGCGCGCAGGCTCGGCTGAGGCAGGCAGCAGCCGTACACGTCACCCCTTACGGAATGTCCGCCATTGATCTTGGGGTGTGCTGGTCTGAGGGTTCGGTGTCATGCGGCGTCGGGTGCCCTGGCCCCTCCTGGTCCCGGGCCGGCAAGGCGCGGCTGGGGCGGCCGACTGACGGGCACCTGGGTGAGCCGTGACCGCGTGGGATCGATATGAAGGCGGGCGATGTTGATGAAGTGGAGCCGCGCGGTTTCCATTCGGTCGCGCGCCTCGCCCCAGGACTGCTCATCGAGTGCGACTTGCCGGATGAACTGATCGCTGCACTCCCAGAACACTTCGTCGACCCGGGCTGCGGCGTCGACGACTGCGGGACTGCCGACCAGCCAGACCGTTCCCAAGGCCACGTTCCAAGGCACCCAGTCCACGGGATCACCGTGTTTCCAGGCGCGACGCAGAGCAAGTTGGATTCGGGTGGACTCGGCAACGATCGCCGAGCAGGCGGCGATCTGCTTGTCACGTGCCCAATGAGTGCGTTCGCTGCGGCTTGTGAGCAATGAGCCGGCCACCACACCGATCAAGGCAGTGGCCACCCCGCCCAGAGTGGTGATGGTTGTTGCCCAGTCCAGTGACATCCAGCTTCCCCCCACAACGGCTGGTGTATTGGGCGACTCTGCCCGCCAACCGTGTACCGATATGCACGCGAGTCTTCGCAAGAGCGGCATTTCGGCCATGGTGTCGAGGCAGGCGATGACGGGTCTTCGAAGTTGAGCGGTGCGCTGGCTCGGTCTGCGGACGGGACGTCACAGTTCGTGTTGGGCCGGGGGCCTGACCCTGGATGCAAGATGCACGGGTCCTGCGTGATCATTTCTGTTCTCTCCGCAGAACGATCACGCAGGAGCCATAAGCTTGCTTGATCGACGGGCCCACCGGCCTTCTGCCTCAAGGCGGCGGTGAGGAGAACCGTCAGGGTTCCCCGGCATGCGTTTCGTCGGCAAGAAGGCCCAGCAGGATGATGTCGAGCGCCCCGGCAAGGCGCTCGTGCAGGTCGAAGGGGGCCGGTTCCTCGCGGATCCAGCGCAGGATCGTCGAGAAGTAGCAGGCGGCCAGCAATTGGCCGGCCTGATCGCAGTCGACGCCGGCCCTGATCTCCCCGCTCTGCCGCCCTTGCTCGACGATCCTGGCGAGTTCGATTTCCAGAGATCGGTCCTGCAGAAGGTTGCCGTACCGCGCGGAGGCGTCCATCAGGACAGTGGTCTCGGCGCGGGAGGCGACGTTGAGGTCGGCCATCGCCTTCAGGTAACGGCGCAGCCGGTCGCCGACCGGCAGGTCCTCGGCGTGCTGGGATCCGAGGATCTCGTTGACGCGGGCGCGGCGGCGGGCTCCCCATTCTTCAAGGAACCCGACCTTCTGTGAGAAGTGGTTGAAGACGGTGGCCCGGGCGACGTCGGCGGTTTCGGCGATCTGGTCCATGGTCGTCGCCTCGTACCCCTGGGTGACGAACAAGTGCAGCGCCGCGGCGTAGAGCTGGTCGCGCGCCTGCTGTCGCTTGCGTTCCCGGCGTCCGGTGGGCGGCGCTGCGGGCACGACTTCCACTCCGGCCTCCGGGATCTTCATGGCCTCCAGTACAGCACATGGCTGCACAGGTATTGACGCCATCACACGACCTTCTTAGATTGTCCTCCATTGATGGACTCCAGTCCAACAATATACTTAGGTCTCGCTATCTGTTGCGGGGCGAAACAGGAGGCAACGTGGCTTCCGTGGCATCCCGAACAGGCTGTGTCGAGCTCGGACACGGCTGTTACGCCTGGATCGCGGACACTGTCGGATGGGGCATGAGCAACGCCGGGCTGATCACCGGCCGGGGCGAGTCACTGCTCGTCGACACCCTCTACGACCTGCGGCTGACCAGGACCATGCTCGACGCGCTCACGCCGCTGACCGCCACCGCGCCGATCGCCACCGTGGTCAACACCCACGGCAACGGCGACCACTGGTTCGGCAACCAGCTCGTGGCCCACGCCGAGATCATCGCGGCCCGCGGGTCCGTGGCCGACATGCGGCAGGTGGGTCCGGCCGAGATGCTGGCACTGACCGGTATGGACAGCCCCGCCGGACACTTCGCGCGACGAATCTTCGGCCGCTTCGACTACACCGGCATCGAACCCGCCCTGCCGAACCGGGTCTTCGACGGCGAGACCGTCCTGGACATCGGCGGCACCGAGGTCCGCCTCATCGACGTGGGCCCCGCGCACAGCGCCGGCGACACGATCGTGCACGTGCCGCGGGCCCGGACGGTCTACACCGGCGACATCGTCTTCGCCGGGGCGGCACCGGTCGTCTGGCACGGCCCCTTCACCCGCTGGCTCGCCGCCTGCGACCTGCTGCTCGGCCTCGACGCGGACATCGTCGTACCCGGCCACGGTCCCGTCACCACCAAACAGGCCGTCCGCGAGATCCGCGACTACCTCGAACACGTCCATGAGCAAGCCACCGCCCGGTTCACCGCCGGCATGCCGGCCATGGACGCGGCCCGCGACATCCGCCTCGGCCGCTTCGCGGACCTGCACGAGAGCGAACGCCTCGCCGTCAACGTGCACACCGTCTACCGGGAGCTCGACCCCACCCTGCCCCCGCTCGACGGCCCCGGGCTTTTCGGCTGCATGGCCGAGCTCTGTACCCGCGTCTGACGACGCTCCCCCGCTCGCCCTGACGAGGCCCCGCCCTCCGCGACCGGCGCACCGCCCCCTCCGGCGCGCCCAACTCCCCGCATTCCCCCTTCGGGCCGCACGTCCCGCCAACCCCTCCAAGGAGGAGACATGGTCTCCGTCCCCGCCTACGACCCATCCACCGCCCTGACGTCGTCCGACACCCCACCGGCCGCCACGGCACGCCACACCCGCACGATCATTGCCGGCTGTCTGGCCGTCTGCCTGGCCCAGATCGGACTGGTCCTGCCCGCCGCGATCAACGGCGTCATGCAGCGCACCCTCCATGCCTCCGGCGGAGAACTGACCTGGATCAGTGACGCCTTCCTGGTGCCCGCCGCCGTCCTCGCGCTGACCTTCGGCGTCGTGGGCGACCTGTACGGCCGTAAGAAACTGGTGGTGGGCGCGGCGCTGCTGTCCGCCATCGGCTACCTGGTGTCCGCCACCTCCCACTCGGCAGCCCAGTTGATCACCGGGCAGGCGATCTCCGGCATCGGAGCCGCCGCGCTCTTCCCCGCCTCCCTGTCCATGATCACCGCGATCACGACCACCCCGGCCGCGCGAGCCAAGGGGCTGGCCTCCTGGACCACGGCCCTGTCGCTCGGCGCCTTCCTCGCCCCGCTGATGTCCGGCGGGATCGTCGAACACGCCTCCTTCCAGTGGGCGTTCGGCGTGATCGGCGTGCTCGCCGTGATCACCGCGGTGGGTGCCTGGCTGCTGGCCGCCGAGTCCAGCGCCCCCGAGGGCCGCTCCCTCGACTGGCCGGGCCAGATCGCCATCGCCGTGGCTATGCTCGCCCTGCTGTACGGCATCATCCAAGGCCCCTCCGACGGCTGGAGCTCAGCGCCCGTCGTCGCGTCCTTCGTCGCCTTCGCCGTGTTCATCGCCGCGTTCGTGCTGGTGGAGAGGCGCAGCGCGGCCCCGATGCTGCGTCTGGAGCTGTTCCGCATCCCGGCCTTCGCCGCGTCGGCCGCGATGGCGGTGATCGGCATGTTCGGCTTCCTCGGCGGCGCGTACGACCTGAGCATCCGCCTCGGCGTCATCCAGCACCAGGGCCCCTTCCAGGCCGCGGTGCCCTTCCTGATCATCCAGGGCGTCACCCCGCTCATCTGGCCGCTGCTCGTCCGGCTGCTGCACCGGGTGGGCCCCGGCCCCATGCTCGTCACCGGGTTCGTCTCGCTGGCCGGCGCCCAACTGTGGCTGTGGGCGGTGCCGATCCACGAAAGCGGCCTGATACCCCTGCTCGGACCGCTGGTGCTCAACGGTGTCGGCTTCGGTCTGGTCGTCGCCGCCCTCACCGCCGCCGCCGTCAACGTCGTACCGCCCACCCTGACCGGCATGGCGGGCGCCACCACCAGCCTGGTCCGCGACCTCGGCCAGACCCTCGGCCCCGCCATCGTCGGCGCCGTCGCCCTCGGCATGGCCGCACGTCAGATCACCGGCAGCCTCGCCGACGCGGGCCTGACCCCCAAGGAGCACGGCATCGCCTCCGCCGTCCTGCACGAGGGCGGCCCGCTCGCCCTGCACAGCGCCGACCTCGGTCCGCTCAGCGCCAAGCTCGCCCCGTACACCACGGACGCACTCGCCCACGGCTACAACAACGGACTGATCCTCACCGCCGTCGCCTGTATCTCCGCCGCCGTGATCGCCGCCGTCTTCGTCGGCTTCGGGCGCAGCGGCACGCTGTCGGTCGAGACCGAGGGGAGCGCGGCATGAGGTTCGCGACCTTCGTGCACGACGGGAAACGGCAGCCGGGAGTTGTCGCCGGCGACCAGGTCCACCCGTTCGAACACCCCGGCGAACTGCTGGATCTGGTCTTGGAGGGCGAGCAGTCCCTGCGCGGGGCGGGCGAACGCGCCCTGACCGGCTCCCTGCCGCTGCCCCTGGCCGACGTACGGCTGCTGCCACCGCTGCGACCGCCGACCGTACGTGACTACATGACCTTCGAGGGCCATGTCGCGGGCATCGCCCAGGGATACGGCGACACCGTCCCCGACGAGTGGTACGAAGCCCCCGCGTTCTACTTCACCAACCCGTACTCGGTGATCGGCGCCCACGACGACGTGCCGGTGCCGCCGGGTTGCGCACGCTTCGACTTCGAACTCGAAGTGGCCGCCGTCATCGGCAAGCCCGGCCGGGACCTGACCCCCGAGAAGGCACGCGAACACATCCTCGGCTACACGATCCTCAACGACTGGTCCGCCCGCGACCTGCAGGGCCGCGAGATGAAGGTCAAGCTCGGCCCGGCCAAGGCCAAGGACACCGCAACCACCCTCGGCCCCTGGCTCGTCACCGCCGACGAACTCGAACCCCACCGCAACCCGGAAGGCTTCCTCGACCTCGCCCTGACCGTCCAGGTCAACGGCGAGACCGTCGGCCAGGACCAACTGGCCAACATGGCCTGGACGTTCGAGGAGATGGCGGCGTACGCCTCCCGCGGCACCTGGATCCGCCCCGGCGACGTCCTGGGCTCCGGCACCTGCGGCAACGGCGGCTGCCTGGCCGAACTCTGGGGCCGCGGCGGCACCTTCGAACCCCCGCCGCTCGTCCCCGGCGACATCGTCACCATGACGGTCGAGGGCATCGGCACCATCAGCAACACCGTCATCGAGGGCGTCGCCCCGGTGCCCGTGCCATCCGCCCGCCGCAGGCAGTGACACCGTAAGTGACCCCGTACCGGCTGGAATCGACCCGGAGCGACGGCTCTCCCCAGCCCGAAGCCGCCTACCTGCCCCGCTACCTCCCCACCGTCCTCGCCTCCCTCTCACGGTAGGAGGAGACCAGCGGTGAGCAGGGGGAGGTGATCGTGGTCGACAACGCCTCCACCGACGCCACCGCCCACATGGCCGCCACCTTCGGCGTCCGGGTGATCAGCGAGAGCGTCCGCAGCATCGGCCGGGTCCGCAACAGTGCTGCGGCCGCCGCCCACGGCCGGCGGCTGTTCTTCACGGATGCCGATGTCGCGCTGCCCATGGAAGCGATCACCGCGGCAGCGGCCGCGATGGACACCGGGGCCGTCGGCGGTGCCATCCCGCCCCTCTACACACCCAAGCGGCTCGGGGCACGCCTCCTGTGCGCTTACTGGGACCACTACCGCACTGCCCACGGCGGCGCGCAGGGCGTCGCCCAATTCGCCACCGCCTTCAAGGAGGTGGGCGGGTATCAAGACGACCTGTTCATGAGCGAGGACGTCGACTTCTTCGCCCGCCTGACCGCCCACGGCCGTGCCACCGCAGCCCCGGTCGCGATCCTGGACGACCTGCGCGTACGCCAGGCCCGACCCACCGCACTCATCGCGGGCATCCTGCACTCCGTGTCGAAGACCGGACTCGGAGTCCTCGCCGGCCACCCGCACCATGGTCTGGCCGTCTCCGAATTCGTCCGCCGACGAGCACCACAGACCGACGGAACACATCTCGCCGTCCTGCACCCGCCGTTCGCACCACCCCAGCCGAGCCACCCCATGACGCGAACCAGGTCAGTGCTCATGGTCAACCCGATCCCCGCGAAGGGCTCCGACCTCATGCACCAGCTCATCCGCGCCATGCCGGAACAGCACTTCACCCTGGTCGAAGGCTGGTGGAACACCGCGGACCAGTTCACCGCCTACCCCAACACGACCTTCGTCGCGCGGGTCTACGACATGAACCCCCTCTACCGCAGCCACCGCCTTCTGCTGGTGCCCTCCACGGTGGAGGACGCATTCCCCCGGGTGATCATCGAAGCCGCGCTGCACGGGACGCCAAGCATCGGCACCGACCGGGGCGGCATCCCCGAAGCCATCGGCCCGGCCGGAATCGTCCTGCCTCACACGGCAGGACCACAGGCGTGGGCGGACGCCATCCGCACCGCCGACCACGCCTTGGGAGAACAGGCCCGGCAGCACGCGGCAAGCTTCACCCGGCCGCGTCTGCCGGACCTCGAAACCCTCGGGATCTATCCGGCGACGAACACGTCCTCGACCTGATCCAGCCGGTCCGACCACCAGTGCAACAACGCCTCGTCCGCGGTGAACAGCTCATCGCAGGAGAAGTCACCGCGGTCGTAGTGGAACTCCAGCTGCCAGAAGTCCGTCATCCGCTTCCACCACAGCCGGCGAACACCATCCGCGAGCGCAGTGTCCTCCAGCGGCATCACGGACCGGTACCCGCCGACGAACGCCGAGACGCGCGCGAGGTCGAACACCCCGTCCACCCCGAACTGCACCTGCGCGGTCCGCACGACCTCTTCCGCGTACGGGCGCACTCCGACCCGGTCCCAGTCCAGGACGGCGGCAAGCTTCTCGCCCTCCCACAGCAGGTTCCGGTACTGGACGTCACCATGCGTCCACCCGTGCGCACCTTCAGGGGTCGCCTGCCGCGGGCAGCGGTCGGCGTGCTCGGCGATCAGCTCCCGACGTTGATCAAGAGCGGCGACGGCCGCCACGTCGAAGGCGCTGCCGGTCCCCTTGTCGGCCACTGCCGCGGTGAGGCGGTGCGACTTCTCAACAGCCTGCTCCGGCGACGTGACCTCCGCAGTGACCGCATCGGGCACGACGGGCAGCAAGCCTCGGCCACAGGCCCGGCCCAGGCTCACATGCAGACGACCCAGCTGAACGCCCAGTGATGCCGCCTGGGACAGGCTGAGATCAATACCCCGGACATGAGCACCGGCCGCCCACGGGAACAGGCACCAGACGCCGCCACCCACCTCCGCGACCAGTGAACCGGCAGAGGTGGTGACAGGAGCACTGACCGGGATGCCGTCGCCGGCGAGCGCAGCAAGCACGCCGAGGTTTCGGCTCAGCCGGTCAAGTGACACGTCGGTGACCCGCTTGAGAGCGAATGGCCCGACCGGAGTGTCGACCTTCCAGTTCACGTTCATCAGCCCGTCGGCGAGGTAGCGGCGCTCCCTCACTTCTTCGATCCCGAAGGCGTCTGCCAGCTCGGCGAGGACGCTGCCGGGCATGTCAGTCCGGTCGGCCCGGGTCGCATCAGTCACCCGGAAGACGATACGTGGGCACAACATGGGCACAGCACACCCAGACATGAGGATCGTGCGCCTCATCCCATCTGAGGTGACGGCGGTAAGTCGTCCACAAGTCTCCCTGAACAGGGCTGTCCGGAACGGTCCCCCGTCACCGGACGGATCGCTTCATCGAACCGGTTCGCAGGAACCTAGCAGCGAGGAAAACCCTCAGCAATATCTCTGACGCAAGCGGAGTCCGCAGATCATCCGGGTTACAGGATTGTTTCGAGAAGTTTCGCCGCAGGCGTTGACAACCCTCTGGGGCGTTCTTATCTTCGCTTCACCGAACCGGTTCGACGACCGGTGGTCGTTGACTTTTCACCGCAGTACCCACTCCCAGCACCTACACGGCCGGACCTTCCGTTTCACGGAACATCGAATCGGTTCGAGCAAGGAGTCGCCGTGAACATCGGTGAGATCGCCCGGCGAGCCGGTGTCTCGCGCTCCACCGTCTCGTACGCGCTGAGCGGCAAGCGTCCCGTGTCGGACGACACCCGCCAGAAGATCCAGGAAGTCATCGACGAGCTGGGCTACCGGCCCAACGCCAGTGCGCGAGCCCTGGCCAACGGCCGGACCAGCACGATCGGTCTGGTCTTCCCGCCGGCCGGGAACCACTACACGGGCATGCAGCTGGACTTCATCGGCAGTGTGGTGGAGGCCGCCGCGGCCTACGACTACGACGTGCTGCTGTCCCCGAGCGGTGTGGACAGTGACCGCTCGTTCCAGCGGCTGCTGGGGGAGCGGCGGGTCGACGGGGCGATCCTGATGGAGATCAGGCTGGAGGACGACCGGATCGATCATCTGGCCGACCTGGACTTCCCCTCCATCGCCATCGGCCGCACCGCCCATCCGGAAAGCGGCTGGTGGGTCGGCCTGGACCACACCGCACTCGCCGCGGCGTGCGTGCACCACCTGGCGGACCTCGGCCACAGCCGGATCGCCCTCGTCAACCGGCCCGAGCAGCTGCTGCGGGCCGGGTACGAGTCCGCGCACCGCGGGCTGGAGGGCTTCACCAAGGCCGCGGCCGAGCGCGGGCTGACGGTGCGGACGTACTGTTGCGGGGACGACGCCGCCTCCGGCCAGGCATGCCTGGAACAGATCCTGCATGACGATCCGGCCACCACCGGCCTGGTCACGCTGAACGAGGCCGCGCTGGGCGGCCTCTACCGGGGTCTCGCCCAGGCCGGCCGGCATGTCCCGCGCGACTTCTCCGTCACCGGGGTCGTCGCCGGCCGGTGGGCGGAGACGGTGACCCCGCAGCTCACCGCGGCGGACGTACCGGCGGAGGAGATGGGCCGGCGCGCCGTCGACCTGCTGGTGGAGCGGCTCGGCCATCCCGGCGCTCCACCCCGGCACCATCTCCTGGCGCCGCCGATCTCCCTGCGGGCGAGTACAGGGCCCGCGCAAGCCACGCCCACCGCGGGCGACGGGCCCGCCACCACCCTCTGACCTACCCCATCCACGCCCACCGCCCCACACCACCCGACGAACTGCTCAGCGGCGCCGTTCTCCGTGCCCGCCTCTCCTCCCCACCCCGTGCCTCGGCACCCGCATGCCCAAAAGCAAAGGAACCCTGCCATGCACAGCTCTTCCAGACAGCGCCGTCTGACCGTCGCGGCCCTGACCGCTCTGGCCGTGGCCGCCGGTGCCACCGCCTGCTCCTCCGGCTCTGGCAGCGCGGACACCAAGGGCGCCGGCAGCGGCACGTACACCATCTGGGACCCCTACCCGCAGTTCGACAAGACCTCGTCCTGGGCCCAGGTGCTGGACACCTGCGGCAAGGGCGCCGCCGTGAAGATCAAGCGGACTGCGTTCGACACCAGTGACCTGACGAACAAGACGCTGCTCGCGGCGCAGCAGGGCAACTCCCCGGACGTACTGATCGTCGACAACCCCGTGGTGTCGACGCTGGCGGAGGCGGGCGTGCTCACCACGACCGACGACAACAAGATCGACACCTCCAAGGTCGACCCCAACCTGCTCGCCGCCGGCCAGTCGGGCGGCAAGACCTACGGCACACCGATCGGCGCCAACACCCTCGCCCTCTACTACAACAAGAAGGTCCTGAAGGCGGCCGGCGTGGACATCGCCTCGGTCAAGGACTGGAAGTCGCTGACCGCAGCGCTCGCCAAGGTCAAGCAGGCGGGGAAGAAGGGCATTACGTTCTCGGCGATCGGCACGGAGGAGGGCAGCTTCCAGTTCCTGCCCTGGTTCTGGGGCTCGGGCGCGAAGCTGACCAAGCTCGACTCGCCTCAGGGCGTCTCGGCGCTGTCGCTGTGGAAGAACTGGCTGAAGCAGGGCTACGCGCCCAACTCGGTCATCAACAACACCCAGACCACCAGCTGGCAGGAGTTCGCGAGCGGCGACTACGCGTTCGCCGAGAATGGCACCTGGCAGCTCGCAGCCGCCGACAAGGGCGGCCTCGACTACGGCGTCCTGCCCATCCCTGCCGCCGCGGGAGGCAACGCCTCCGCCCCCACCGGCGGCGAGTTCGTCACCGTCCCGGTCCAGAAGGACACCGGCCGCTACACCACCTCGCAGAAGCTGGTCTCCTGCCTGACCGGCGACGAGAACCTGAACTTCACCGACAAAACGCTGTCCTACGTGGCCCCCACCGGCACCGTCCAGGCCAAGCAGAAGGCGGCCAACGCGGAGCTGACGCCGTGGATCGAGGCGGTCAAGGCGGCCAAGGGACGCACCAGCGACGACCTCGGCACCAAGTACCCCAAGATCTCCGAGCAGATGTGGAAGGCCGTCCAGTCCGCCCTCAGCGGGTCCCAGTCACCCAAGGACGCGATGGTCGCGGCCCAGGCCGCCGCCGCCAAGTAGCAAGGACTCCCGGACCTCAGATGAACCGCACCACACAGCTGCCGGAGCGGCGGCCGGTGCGCGACCGGAGCGGGGCGGCCAGCGCCGCCCCGCCCCCGGCCCGCGCTGCCCACCGGCGCCGTCGCCCCACCTCCACCCAGTGGGCCGCCTGGGGATTCCTCGCCCCGGTCACCGTCTACCTGGCCCTCTTCTACGCCTATCCGCTCTACCGCAACATCGACCTGAGCCTGCGGAACTACACCGTCCGCTCGTTCGTCCAGGGCGACGCGCCGTTCACGGGCCTCGCGAACTACCGCACCGTGTTCGACAACCCGACCTTCGCCCCGGCCCTGCTGCACACCGCGGTCTTCACCGCCGTCTGTCTGGTCTTCCAGTACGCCATCGGGCTGGCCCTCGCGGTCTTCTTCCACCAGCACTTCCGGCTGTCGGCCACCCTGCGCGCCCTGTTCCTGGTGCCCTGGCTGCTGCCGCTGATCGTCTCCGCCTCCACCTGGTCGTGGATGCTCAACAGCGACTCAGGAATCGTCAACGCCGTCCTGCACGCCGTCGGCATCGGGCCGGTGAACTGGCTGACCTCGCCGTCCTGGTCGCTGACCTCGGTGATCATCGCGAACATCTGGATCGGCGTCCCCTTCAACCTGGTCGTCCTCTACAGCGGCCTGCAGTCCATCCCCGCCAGCCTGTACGAGGCCGCCGCCCTCGACGGGGCGGGTGCCTGGCGCCGGTTCTGGAGCATCACCTTCCCGCTGCTGCGCCCGGTGTCGGCGATCACCCTGCTCCTTGGGCTGGTCTACACGCTCAAGGTCTTCGACATCATCTGGATCATGACCAAGGGTGGTCCGGCCGACTCGTCCACCACCTTCGCCACCTGGTCCTACCAGCTCGGCTTCGGCAACCTGCTGCCCGCCTTCGGCCCCGGCGCGGCCGTCGGCAACCTGCTCGTCGTCGCCGCCCTCGTCTTCGGCCTGGTCTATCTGAAGGTCCAGCGAAAGCAGACGCTGTCATGAACACAGGCACCAGCCGCACAGGTTGGAAGACGGCCGTCGGCCTGCTGCTGACCGCAGCAATGCTCTTCCCGGTCTACTGGATGCTCAACGTGTCCTTCACCCGGGACCAGGACATGCGCAAGTCCCCGCCGGACCTGCTGCCGCTGCACGGCACCCTGGCCGGCTACCGCGCCGTCCTGGACGAGCAGCTGCCGTATCTGGGCACCAGCCTCGTCGTCGCCCTGGGCACCGTCGTCCTGACCGTGGTCCTGGCCGCCCCCGCCGGCTATGCACTAGCGAAACTCCGCCCGCGCGGCGGCGGCCTGCTGACCTTCGTCCTGCTGGCCGCGCAGATGATCCCCGGCATCATCATGGCGATGGGCTTCTACGCCATCTACCTCCAGCTGGGCCTGCTCCAGTCCGTGCCCGGCCTGATCGTCGCCGACTCCACCCTGGCCGTCCCCTTCGCGGTGCTGATCTTCACCGCGTTCATGTCCGGCATCCCCGGCGAACTGCTCCAGGCCGCGCAGATGGACGGAGCCGGCATCCTGCGCACCTTCTGGTCCATCGTCCTGCCGACGAGCCGCAACGCCGTCGTCACGGTGTCGCTGTTCGCCTTCCTGTGGTCCTGGTCCGACTTCGTCTTCGCCAACACCCTGGTCAACGGCGGCACGCACGAGCCGATCACCCTCGGCATCTACCACTACATCGGCAACAACAACCAACAGTGGAACGCCATCATGGCCACCGCCGTCGTCGCCTCCCTGCCCGCCACGGTGATCCTCGTCCTCGCCCAGCGCTACGTCGCCGCCGGCGTGACCGCCGGCGCCGTCAAGGACTGACCAAGACCACCGTCGGTCACCCCTGCAGAAGAAACGAGTCACGCCCCATGACCGCCGCCCGATCCGGCCCGGCCTTCTCCCTCCATGACGTCCCGTTCAGCACGCACGGCTCCTGGTTCGGCATATCACCCGTGCTCGCGGAGAAGACCCGAGCCGAGGACCTCCACCTCGTCTCGCACCAGAACGGCATGCACGCGATCCTGCGCTTCACGCCCCTCGACACCACGACGGGCGAGCGCGCGGGGACCCGCGTCGAGGCGACTCCGGGCCTGCTCAGCTGGACCGGTGAGCAAGGGCGCGTAGCCCTCGCCTACGCCTCACCGGACACCGTCCGCCTCCGCGGCGAAGGACTCGGCCTGCGCATCGACGCGGCGGCGGACGCCCTGACCCCCTTCACGGGCACCTACTTCTACCGCGACCCGGTGGACGGAGCGTACGTGTTCACCTCGTACGAGACCGGGCGCCGTTACCGGGTCACCGTGCTGTCGGGTTCCGTCGCCGAGGGGTCCGGCAGTCAGGCCCTCGGTACAGGTGAACGAGGCGTCACCGTCACCGCAGACCCCGGCGGAGTCTGGGAAGCGGCCATCGAGGAACTGGACAGCGCACGCCTCCCCTACACGTCCTCGGAGACGTTCGACGCCGTCGTGGCGACCGCGGAGCACGCCTTCGCCACGTTCGTCGACGCGGTGGCCCCCTGGCGCTCGTCCGCCACGCCGGCCGCCGAACTCGCCGCCTACGTCATGTGGTCGGCGACGGTCCGCCCGGCCGGCCTGGTCACCCGGCCCGCGGTGCTGATGTCCAAGCACTGGATGGACAAGGTCTGGAGCTGGGACCACTGCTTCAACGCCCTCGCCCTGGCGCCCGGTGCCCCCGCCCTGGCGCGGGACCAGTTCTCCCTGCCCTTCGACCACCAGGACGAGACCGGAGCCCTTCCCGACTCGGTCACCCACTCCGAGGTCCTCTACAACTTCGTCAAACCGCCCATCCACGGCTGGACCCTGTCCCACCTGCGCAGACGGCTTCCCGAGCCCCTCAGCCGGACCGAACTGGCCGAGATCTACGGCAGGCTGGCACGGTGGACGGACTTCTGGCTGACCGCCCGCCGCGCGCCTGGCGCAGCCCTGCCCCACTACCAGCACGGCAACGACAGTGGCTGGGACAACGCCACCACCTTCGACCCCGAGCGCGTGGTCGTCACCGCTGACCTGGCCGCCTTCCTCATACTCCAGCTCCGCGAACTCGCCCGGCTGGCCACCGAACTGGACCTGTCCGACGAGGCCCGGCGCTGGACCCGTACCGCCGACGCGACCCAGGCCGCGATGCTCGACGAGCTGTGGACGGGAGAGCGGTTCGTGGCCCGCGGCGTCGACAGCACCGCGACCTGGGACAGCTCCAGCCTGCTGGACCTGATGCCGATGGCACTGGGCGAGCACCTGCCCGAGAACATCGGCAAAACCCTGGCCGCCCGGATAGAGACCCACCTGACCCCCTACGGACTGGCCACCGAACAGCCCGCCTCACCGCACTACCTCGCCGACGGCTACTGGCGCGGCCCGATATGGGCACCCTCCACCGTCCTCATCGAAGACGGTCTGCGCCGCGCCGGCCATCAGCGCCTCGCGGACGACATCAGCGCCCGCTTCCGCGCGCTGTGCGAGACCAACGGCTTCGCCGAGAACTTCGACGCCCTCACCGGAACGGGTCTGCGCGACCGCGCCTACACCTGGACCGCCAGCAGCTACCTCCTCCTCGCCGAAGCACACGCCCACCGGGACAGCCGCTGACCGGCCGTCTCCCCACAGCCCCGGGACCTTTCCGGTCCCGGAACCCCTCCCCGCTCACACAGGAGCCGCACCATGAAATCGCCCTGGACACTTCCCAGACCCACAACCCGCACCCGGCGCCGAGCGGCCTCGTCCGCAGTCGTCCTCCTGGCCGCGCTGGCCACGACCCTGGTGCCCGCCGGTCCGTCGCAGGCCGCGGACACCAGCGTCACCGTCGACTTCGCCACCGCCGGAGGCGCGCCCACCTACCGCGCCTCGGGAACCCTGTACGGGATGAGCCCCGACGGCTCGCTGCCGCAGGACCACTTCTACAAGGACATCAAGTGGCACTTCGAGCGGGCCGGCGGCGCCCAGCTCAACAACGGCGGCTACGCCACCAGCCGCGCGGCCTACCAGACCCGCTGGAACGCCACCCTCGCCCAGTACAAGCGCACCGCCGCCCTCGGCGGCACCTTCATCCTCCTCCCGCACGACCTGTGGGGCGCCGACAGCACCACCACCCAGCCCTTCCCCGGCGACAACGGCGACTGGACCCAGTTCGACAACTTCGTCAACCAGCTCTTCTCCGACGTCAAGGCCAACCACATGACGGTCCAGTGGGACCTCTGGAACGAGCCCAACGGCCGGGGATTCTGGCCCGGGCCGGAGAGCCAGTACCTCCAGATGTGGTCGCGCTTCTACGCCGCCGTCCGCGCCAACTTCCCCGGCCAGCTCATCGTCGGCCCCAGCTACTCCCAGCACCCCGAAAACAACACCTGGTGGTCGGCGTACCTGAGCCACGTCAAGGCCGACAACACCGTCCCCGACATCTGGAGCTGGCATGCCGAGGCCGGTGACCCCGTCGCCGACGCCGGCGTCATGGACGGCCTGCTCTCCTCCTACGGCCTCACCAACACCCGCCCCTACCAGATCAACGAATACGCCACGCTCGCCCAGCAGAACTCCGGCGGCGGCGGCTGGTACATCAGCCGCCTGGAACGGGCCGGCGCCGACGGCCTGCGCGGCAACTGGGCCTCAGGCACCAACCTGCACGACGACGAGGCCAACCTGCTCACCAAGAACAGCGCCGGCCAGTACCTGCCGCGCGGCGAGTGGTTCATGTACCGCTACTACGGCTCCCAGACGGGCAACATCGTCAACCTCGTCCCGGGCACCAACACCGACGGCTTCGCCACCAAGGACAACACCGCCAGGAACGCCAAGATCCTCATCGGCAGCAACGGCAACACCGGCAACGTCACCGTCAACCTCAACCGGCTCGACACCACCTCGGTCGTGGAGAACGGCAAGGTCCGCGCCGTCGTCCAGCGCGTCTCCAACGGCAACGGCGTCGCCGGACCCACCACCGTCTCCGACACCAACCTGACCGTCAGCAGCAACGCCGCCTCGTTGACCGTCCCCTACACCAACGCCGCGGACGGCTACACCGTCACCCTCCTCCCGCCGTCCAACACCACCGTCTCCACGGTCGCGGTCAGCGAGAACAGCGGCCAGTGCCTGGACGACACCAACCTCAGCACCGCCAACGGCACCCAGTACCAGCAGTACTACTGCGAGGGCGGCTACCAGCAGATGCTCGACCTCAAGCCGGTCAGCGGCAAGACCAACACCTACACGGTGGTCAACGAACTCAGCGGCAAGTGCCTCGACGTCTCCGGCGCCTCCACCGCCGACGACGCCGCCGTCATCCAGTACACCTGCAACGGCGCCACCAACCAGCAGTTCACCCTCAACCCCGTCACCGCACTCGGCAACAGCCAGGACTACCAGCTCGTCGCCGTCCACAGCGGCAAGTGCGTCGACGTCAGCAATGTCTCGAAAACAGCCGGAGCCGTGATCCATCAGTGGACCTGCGACCCCGCGAGCGCACTGAGCACCAAGAAGAACCAGATCTGGCGCCTGCAGGGCAAGAGCTGACCTGTCCTTGAGCACGGGTGCTCCCAACATGGCTGGGAGCACCCACCTGGGCCGCCTGGCTGACGCGCCCGGACGGACTTCATGAACGACAGCTCCGGCCTCGCCGAGAACTTCTACGCGCCGACCGGTCAGGGACTCCGCGACCGGGCCACACCAGGACCGCCGACGGCTACCTGCTGCTCGCCCGCAGCCACCACCGCCGCGCGGACGGCGGGAGCGAGGCCACCGTCACCTGAAACGTCAGCGACGACCCACCCACACGTCCGGCACGGGGGCCGGCACGGGGGCCGGCACAGCAACAACAGCCCCATCCCAGAAGGGACGTAAGCACATGTCAGGAATCGGGCAAAGACGCTCGACCGCGAGACGCCTCCTGCGCGGCGTCGCCACGACGCTGCTCCCGCTGACCCTTGTCGCCGGTGTCAGCACCCTGGCAGCAACGTCGGCCTCCGCCGCCACCTCCACCCTCACCGTCGACCTCGGCACCACCACTGGAGCCTTCCACGGCGGCGCCTCCGGGGCGCTGTACGGCCTGTACGGCCAGGACGTGCCGACGAACAACCTCATCGAGGGGATGGGGCTGACGACCACCAACACCAAGTACCAGGACGGACAGCAGCACCCCGGCTCGGACGCCTTGGAGATCGCCAAGCCCTTCGTGGACAGCGGTGGCGGGGACGTCTTCATCTACATGACGGACGTGTACCGCGCCGGCTACGAACGCACGAGCTACTCGGCCTACCAGGCGACCATGAAGACGCAGGTCGAGCAAGCGATGGCCAGCCCCTACAAGGACCACATCGTCTTCATCCCCTACAACGAGCCCGACCTGAACTGGTTCAGCGGCATGCGCAGCAACTCGGGAACGCTGGCCAACTTCAACTCCGAGTGGCGCCAGACCTACAACTTCATCAAGGGCATCTGGCCCGCGGCACGGCTGGCAGGGCCGAACCTCTCCGGCTACAACTCGTTCGCCTTCAACGGCTTCCTCAGCTACTGCAAGGCCAACAACTGCCTGCCCGACGTCGCGACCTGGCACACCCTGGGCAGCCCGGCGGACGTCCGCAGCACCGTCGACACCTACCGCGCGGCGGAGACCGCCGCGGGGATCACCTCCCCGATCCCCGTCAACCTCAACGAGTACGCCCACCGCTACCACCTGACCGACCCCGGCCAGATGGTCCAGTGGATCGCGGCCATCGAGGACGAGAAGGTCGACGGCAACCTGCCGTACTGGAACATCAACGGCAACCTCGGCGACTCCGCCGCCGCCCAGAACACGCCCAACGCCCAGTGGTGGCTCTACAACTGGTACAGCTCCATGAGCGGCAACACCGTCAAGGTCACCGGCGCCGCCAACAACGCCGCGTACACCCTCCAGGGCGTCGCAAGTCTGGACACGGCCAAGAAGCAGGCCCGCGTCATCCTCGCCGGGGGCGGCACCAGCGGTGACTCGAACACGGTCATCAAGAACATCGACCCCGCGGTCTTCGGCAGCACCGTGCACGTCAGCGTGTTCCAGGACCGCTACAGCGGCTACATCGGCGCGGCGGCCACCCCGACCCGGCTCTCCGACGCCGACGTCGCCGTGGGCTCCGACAGCTCGATCACCGTCCCCATCACCCTCGACGCGATGTCCGCGTACCAGGTGATCGTCTCCCCTGGCGGCACCGGCAGCGCCACCGCCTCCGACAGCACCTGGACGGGCACGTACGAGGCCGAGAACGCCACGCTCAGCGGCAGCGGCTACAACATCAACACCGAGGGCACCACCGGACATGTCGACAAGTTCGCCACCTCCGGCACCAGGGACGTCGGTGGCCTGCGCACCGGCTCGACCACGGTGATCTCCTTCCCCGTCTCCGTCCCCACCACCGGCGACTACGACCTGTCGGTGTTCGGCAACAGCTACGCCAAGGACGCCGACGTCAAGGGCCCGACGAACGTGTACGGGCGGGTCGACGGCGGCGCCTCGACCAGAGTCGACATACCGGTGGGCTTCCAGTGGGTGGTGTGGGGGCACGGCGACACGACCGTGCACCTGACCGCGGGCAGCCACACCATCTCCCTGGCCACCACCGGTGACAACGGCGCGAAGACCGTCGGCGACGCCCTCGTCGACAAGATCGACCTCCGGTACAAGGACGCCGCCGTCCAGGGCACCACGCTGTACGAGGCCGAGCAGGCCAACCTCTCCGACAGCGGCACCGCCACCTACACCGCCCAGGGCCAGTCCGGCGCCGGCGCGGTGAACCTCACCTCCGGCAAGTCCGCCACGTTCTGGGTCTACTCCGCGCGGGACGGCTACGCCGACCTGACGGCCCGCTACCGCAACACCGGCCAGGCCGACCTCACCGTCAACGGCAAGGCCACCGACGACCAGACGCTCTCCGGCGCGACGACCGGCGCCTGGTCCACCTCCACCAACCGGGTGTACCTCAACGGCGGCATCAACAAGGTCAAGGTGACCGGCACCGGCGGCACCCTCGCCCTGGACAACCTGGCCGTCACCCCGTTCAGCGCCACCGACGCGGTCACCACCGGCAACGTCGTCACCTACCAGGCCGAGGACGGCACCCTCGCTGGCACCGCGGCCGCCGACACCAGCTACAGCCAGGCCCACGGCGGTGTCGTCACCGGCATCGGCAACGGAACCGCCAACTCCCTCACCCTCAACGTCAACGCGCCCACGGCCGGCACCTACGCCATGACCATGCGCTACGCCAACGCCGAGGAACTGCCCTCCAACCACTACAACCCCGACCTGTACGCCGAGCACGCCGACGTCAGCATCAACGGCGGTACCGCCACCCGCGTCAACTTCGCCAGCACCCTGCACTGGAACCAGTTCCAGGACTACACGGTCCCCGTGACGCTCACCAAGGGCGCCAACACCGTCAAGTTCACGGCCTCTCAGCTCTACAACTGGGACGGCACCACGATCGGCGTGGTCTACTCCGGCGGCGGCAGCGACATCGGACAGCCGATGCGCTCCAGCTCCGCCCCCCACCTCGACCAGGTCTCCTTCGCCCCCGCGAGCCTGCACATCGGCTCCTCGTCCGGCTTCTCCTCCACGGCCGTCGCCCAGCACAGCGGGCTCTGCCTGGAAGACCCCGGCCAGTCCACTGCCAACGGCACCCAGTACCAGCAGAACACCTGCGGCACCGGCCAGGAACAGCGCTTCGACTTCCACCCCGTCACCGGCACGACCGACACCTACACCCTCGTCAACCACTCCAGCGGCAAGTGCCTGGACGTCTCCGCCCTCTCCACGGCCGACGGGGCCGCCGTCCAGCAGTGGACCTGCACCGGCGGCACCAACCAGCAGTACAAGCTGCGGGCGGTGACCGCACTCGGCAACAGCCACGACTACCAGCTCGTCGCCGTACACAGCGGCAAGTGCGTCGACGTCAGCACCATCTCCACCGCACCCGGCGCACTCGTCCACCAGTGGACATGCGACGCCGTCGGCGCCCTGACCACCAAGAAGAACCAGATCTGGCGCCTCTCCGGCAAGGACTGACCTGACCCACCACCACAACATCACATGACGGGGCATCGGCCCGCCGGCACAGTCCGGCGGGCCGACGCCGTTCACGTCGGTGCCGCGGTCGGTGGGCATCGTGCCGGTAAGGCGAATCCGCCGCCGCACCCCACCGGCCGCGCGGTTTTGCCACGCGAGGTCTGTACGGTCTTCAGGTCTGCCAAGATTTTTCGTTTCTTCGACCTGCCGCCAGGGCGATGGCTTCAAGCGGGTAGTGACCACACTCGCCGGCGCCGTGATCGCGCGAGCCCGCAGAGTAGAGGAACACGAAGATGCAGAATCCGTTCAGGGATGGCGGTCCGCTCGACATCGCAATGGGACTGCTCGGTCTGCTGTTCTCGATCGCTCTCTTGTGGAAGGGCATACAGATGGCCCAGAACGGGAGCTCGTGGTGGTGGCTGCTGGCGGCAGGCGGCAGGCGTGATGGTCGTCCTCAGCCTGCATGGCCTGTACCGGCGCCGCCCGTCGAAACGCCAGAGCAGTCCGTAGGCACGGCGCGCAAACTGGGTCTGTTGTGTCGCCGAAGCAGGCCCGGATTGCGCAAGTCCGTCCAACCCCGCCTCCGCCCCGAATACTTCGGCCGCCGCTCAACCGCTTTCCATGCGCTCCTGCAATCGCGCCCTTCCGGCCAGCTCTCGCTTCCAGAAGTCGCCTGCTCTTCAACCGCCCAGAGGACCTCCCAGCGCCTCCGAGCCGACGGCGTGCCCATAGCGTGCCCATAAGACCGTTGAATCCTCCCCTGCCTGAAGGGAAGGGGATTCCTGGCTCAGGCTGCCTCCTGGAGCAGCGCTCCAGGAGGTCTTCCGCCATCAGCGCCAGCCGGGTTGAGACCAGCCCGGACGAGCATGACGTGTGCGGAGTTCTTGTCCCGTGGGGACACGTTTCCGCATACGGTGCAGGTGTAGGTGCGCTCACCCAGCGGCAGGCGATGCTTGGCTCTCGCATCGCAGTGCGCGCAGTCCATCGTGGTGTGCGCGGGGTGGACGAGGCGGATGTCCCGCCCGTGCTTGCGGCCCATCTCGATCAGCGCGGCCTTGGTGGCGCCGATGGCGGCGTCAGCGGCCTTGCGGGCCATCGTGGTCTTGGCGAGGAACTTCGGACGGAAGTCCTCGACAGCGATGGCATCGTGGTCGCGGACAGCCTTTTTGGCCCACTTGCGGCCGGTGTCCTGACGCTGTCTCGCAACCTTCTTGTGCGCCTTCGCCCGCAGTTTCTTCGCCTCGCGGTAGCCCTTCGACCCGGGCCGGCCCTTCTTCGGCCTGCGGCGGGCCATCATCCGGTCATACCGGGTCAGCTTCGTCCTGGCCTTCTTGCCGTGCCCGGCGTGCGGCAGGTCGTGCGCGTCGGATGTGGTGGTCGCGGTCTCCTTCACGCCCCAGTCGACGCCGAGTACACGGCCGGTCCGAGGCAGGGGCTGGACCTGGGCGGGGACGACGAACGAGCCATGCCAGTGTCCGAGACTGTCCTGGTAGACGCGTACCGAGGACGGTTCGGCCGGCAGTTCCCGCGACCACACCACCGTCACGACGATGCCACCCGCCAGGTGCAGCCGGCCGTCCTTCAACCGGAACCCGCGCCGGGTGTAGTTGAGGGACGGCAGCGCCTCGCGTTTCGTCTTCCACTTCGGCATCCCGGCCTGACGCGCCATGGGCAGGCGCGCCTTGATGTCCTTCTGTGCCTTGGTGCGGGAGCGGCCGAAGTCGCGGATGACCTGCTGCTGGACAACCGACGAGCCCTCCCGCAGCCATGGCGTACGGGCGCGGGCTTCGGTCAGCATCCTGTCGAGCTGAGCCGGACCGCACGTGGCCTTCTGCCCGGTGGCCTTGTTGTGCAGGTGTATGGCCCTGGACTTGGCGGCGCATTCGTTCCACACCCAACGGCATCGGTCCCACTCCGCCGCCAGGGCGGTACGGGCGGCGGACGACAGGCGCAGCCGAAAGGTGTACCGGGCATGCCCGGCCTCCGCAGTCGCCTCCACCTGCGCCATCTCGCCCCCTCATGGCCCTGGGCCGGGACATCGCGCCGTCCCGAACCCTCCGAAGGACCATACGTACGACAGCCGCACACACGGACCATGATTCCCCGGCCATCACCCCGACCAGCGATCACGGGTACACGCGTTCGCATCACCTCGGCGGTGCCGACAGCGGCGGGCGCTCCGCGCCCCTAACCGGATGCGGCGACGCTCTGCGTCGCGACACCCGGATGCGATTCCTCCCCGGCGTGAACGCCGGGGCCTCCTCGCAAGAAACAGGTGAAGGGTCGAGCACCCTGGGTGACGATCACGCATGGGGCGCGCCGGGCATGGCGCCCGACGTTTGCCTCCGTCGACAGAACCTTCCGGGCCGCCCCGCCAATTAAATTACGATCGTAATCGTAAGTGGTCGACCGGTGGGCCGCAAGTGGACCCGCCCCCACAAGGGCGCCGCACTCGCGGCGGACGCGGGACCTATCGGCGAGGCCCGACCGCCGCCGAGCCATTGCCTTCGAAGCCTCGCGGAGGCACTCGTCGTGCGGCGAGGAGCTGACGCAGCACGGGGCCGACTGGTGCGCCGCCCGGGCGCGAGCGGGCGCCCCGCGATGCCGGCCGGTGCGTTCTACGGGCACGCCGGTTCGAGGTCCCGGCGTGCACGCGCCAGGCAGCCAGCGGCGCGAGGGCGTTGCCGATGCCCTGCGCGAGGAGGCCACCGGGAGTTCGTGGAGACGGCTCTCGCGTTCCTCGAACGGCAGTAGGCGCGAAGCATCGTCGTCCGTTGAGCCGAGGACGCCGCCTCAGAGCCGTGACGCACTTTGGGCGAGCGGCTCGAACCACCTCATCGGAGTTGCTGACCTGAGTCCTTCCCGGTCGCCCGGCGAAGGCATGCTTGGCGTGATGGACGCCCCATCATTGAGGTAGGCGGCAGTCTCGGCTGATCTTCCAGACGTCCAGCCAGGCGAAGGCGTGCTTGGCGCGAGAACGGGCTTTGCGGCGTGAGCGGCGGTCGTCACTCCGAGCCGACCGTTCGGCCTGGCCGCGCTCGCGACGGTGCGCGATGACCAGGCCGGTGTCCAGGTAGCCGCCACCCGTGTTGATCGTGGTTCTGCTGACGGCGTCCTTCGCATCGGACGACTCCCACGCCCTGGAGTCGCTGCCGTCGGCCATGCCTGCCTCCCCGCTGGTCGGCGCGAGGCAAGCTGGGAGAAGACTTCCGGCGACTCTTGGGCGGCCGTGGGCCGTCCCCCTCAGCGCATGAAGGCGAGGGCGTTCTCGATTCCCTGCTCAAGGACCTCATCGGCGAACTTGCGGTCGGAGAGGGCGCGGGACAGTTGCAACGCCCCCACCAACATGGCGAAGAGCCCGATGGCCTTGCCGCGGGCGGACTGCGGGTCCTCAGGTGCCAGGCGGGCGGCGACCTCTTCCAGGATGTCCCGCGCGCCGTCGGTGTAGACCTGCTTGGTCCCGTCTCCGCAGCGGCCGATCTCGTCGAGCAGGGCGGCGGAGGGGCATCCGGCGCCGGGGTGGTCCCGGTGCTCAGCCGACAGATATTCGCGAACGAGGTCCTCAAGTCCCGGTCGGCCGGGCCGCAGAGTGCCGTACCTCGCGATCTGCGTGCGCAGCTCGTCGGCCACGACATGGGCGACGAGGTCGTCCTTGGACGCGAAGTGAGCGTAGAAGGCCCCGTTGGTGAGCCCGGCGTCCGACATGAGAGTGGAGATGCCCGAGCCGTCGATGCCGTCCTGCTTGAACCGATGGCCGGCCGTCTCGATGATCCGTTGCCGCGTCACCTGCTTGTGCTCCTTGGCGTAGCGCGCCACAGGGTTCCTCCATTCGCTCCGCGGGGCCATTGCGACGCACTCCATCTTAATCTATGGCCTGACGAACATAATATTACGGTCGGCAGATCATTAGCGGCTGCCCTGCCACCGAGGCGCGAAGCTCCGGACCGCCGAGAGGGCGCCGAAGCAGTGGGGTTCATCTCCAGGCGGACGTCGTCCAGTTCGGCTGCGAACTGGTCGGCCATGGGGCGACCCCGCGTTGTTGATCAGGAAGGTGAAGGCCGCGGTAGCCCCGGTGCGTTCCCCACTGACACATGCCGCGCACCGGTCGTGCCGCAAGCGACACGCGAGGGGCCTGCCGTGCGTACGGCAGGCCCCTCGCGCGGTCAGCCGAGGCGGACTCAGAGGTTGACGATCACCTTTCCGACGTATCCGACGTTCTCGCCCCGCATCAACGCGAGGAAGGCGTCCAGGGTGTCGTCGAGGCCGTCCCTCACGGTTTCGACGTAGCGGAGCTTGCGCCGGCCCAGCCTGTACCGCTCGGTCAGATCTTCGTCTTCTCCCGGACCCACGCGCCGATCCGTGCGATGGCGGCGTCGGTCTCCGGAATCCGGCCGGCACCGTAGACGTAGGAGTGCTGGCCTCCGGGGACCACCACGGTCGCCGTGTCGATTCCGGCGTCCTTGACGCGGGCGGCGAACTCCTCGTCCTCGCCGGCCAGGACTTCGTACGTTCCCCAGGAGACGAGGGTCGGGGGCAGACCGCTCAGGTCCGCCCGGTTCAGATTGATCCGGGTGTCCGTGAACTCGATGCCCGTGCCGCCGATCCAGGCGTCACGGAAGAACTCCAGCAGATCCTTGCTGAGGATCTTGTCCGTCCCGGCGTTGGCCGTGATGGTCTCGTTGGCGATCTCGAGGTCGCACCAGGGGGAGATCGACACGATGGCACCGGGCAGCGGCAGCTTCTTGTCGCGGAGGCGAAGTGCCAGGGCGACAGCGATGAACCCGCCGATCGAGTGGCCGATGGTGATGATGTTTCCCGGCTCGTACCCTTCGGAGAGCAGCCAGTTGAAGGCCGCCTCCGCGTCGTCCACCTGAGCCGGGTACTTGTGTTCCGGCGCTCGCCGGAAGTCCAGGACCAGTACGGGGGCCCCGGCAGCCTTGGCGATATGGCCGGCGAGCTTTCGGTCGACGTGTGCTGACGCCAGCACGGAGCCCCCGGCGTGAGTGTGCAGGAGGACGTAGTCGGTGTTGGCGTCGACGGGTTCGCACCAGATTCCCAGCACGCCACCCGCGTCCACCTCCCGATAGGTGACCCCTTCCGGCTCCCGGGCCGCGAGATGGACCTGCTCCGCCTGGATGCGCGCCGCGTCCAGCTCGGACGGGGGATTCGCCCCTGTGGCCAACCATTCCGCGAACTGGATTGCTTCCGGGCTCAGTTCAACCGCAGCGTGCTCAGACATGTGGTACCTCCATGGGGTCATGTGGGCATACCGGCCCGCAAGGACCGGTATGGCCGGGGTTTGTCAGGCGGTGTAGGTGGGGTGGTCGGGGTTGGCGAGGGCCATCACGCCGACGTTGACGATGTCGGCCAGGGCGTCTTCGATGCCCTTCGCGCGGGTGGCGATGTCGGTGCCGGCCCGGTTGAGAACCAAGGTGTTCGGCCACAACTTGCTGCGGGCGTGCAGGAGTTCGTCGCCGCCGTGGCCGATGTGCAGGTAGGCGAGGTCGAGCGGGGTGGGGGCTCGCGCGAGTGCCGGATGCGGCTCGTGGCTGTCGTTCTCCGCGATGTCGTTGAACGGGTTTCCGGGAGGGACCCGGAAGCCGGCGCGGTCGGCGCCGATCTCGTCTGCCGGAGCGGTGGCGATCTCGACGGCGAAGCGGATGCGGTTGTCGAGGGACCCGCCGAACCCTGTTCGACCAGGCCGGCCCCGTGACCGATACGCGGATGGCGTCTCAGTCGTGCTGCTCCGCATCCAGTAGTGCGAGGGCGTTGTGGATGCCCTGTTCGAGGAGTTGGTCGGCGAGTTGCCGGTCGGTCAGGGCACGGGAGAGCTGGAGCGTCCCGGCCATCATGCCGAGGAGGCTGAGTGACTTCAGACGTGCCGACGGCGGATCGTGAGGTGCCAGGCGGGCGGCGAAGCCGTCGATGAGGACCAGCGCGCCATCGGTGTACGCCTGCCTGGTGGAATCCGTGGAGCGTCCGATCTCGTCGAGCAGGGCGGCGTTGGGACAGCCGTCCTCGACGTTGTCGCGCTGCTCGGTGGAGAAGTACCAGCGAATCAACTGTTCGAGTCCGGCACGGCCGGGCGCCGCCTGCGCGACGATGCTCTCGTGCTGTGCGCGCATCTGGTCGGCGACCGCGGTGGCGACGAGTTCGTCCTTGGACGCGAAGTAGGCGTAGAAGGTGCCGTTGGTCAGCCCCGCGTCCTTCATGAGCGTGGCGACTCCGGAGCCGTCGATGCCGTCCCGCTTGAGCCGACGACCGGCCGCCTCGACGATCCGCCGCCTTGTCTCCTGCTTGTGTTCTTTCGTGTACCGCACGAGGCGTTCCTCCGTCGCAGCCGGGGCTTGCGCTCCGGATACCGCCCTGGTCGAGTCAGTGTGCCGCGTGGACAAGGAGAGCAAACGAGTGACTGATCAATGGACTTTCGGAGACACCGGTGATGTCGGGTACACCGGAGACATCCAGGCGGAATCGGCGCCCCTGAAGCCGGACCGGGATGTCAGGCGGGCATCCGGTTGAATTTGCGGATGCCTTTGTCGAAGGTGGCGGTGGGGGCGAAGCGGCGCAGTGTCCTCATGCGCGCGGCGAGGGGGCCCGCGGTGTAGCGCAGCTTCGGCTTCTTCTCGGTGGCCGCGGTGACGATCACTTTGGCGACGACGGCGGGGTCGTCACCGGCCTTCATCGCATCCGCGATCACCTCGTCGAAGATGCGCCGTCGCTCCGCGTACAGAGGCAGCGGGGTGTCGGGCTGTGCGGCGTTGGTGTCGAAGCTGGTCTTGGTGAAGGCGGGCTCGACGAGGAGGACGCGGATGCCGTGTTCGCGGACTTCGTGGTCCAGGGACTCGGAGTAGCCCTCGACGGCGTGTTTCGCGGCGACGTAGAGAGCCATGTAGGGCTGGGGGATCAGGCCCAGGACGGACGAGATGTTGATGACGCGTCCGCCACCCTGGGCGCGCATGTGCGGTAGGACGGCCTTCGTCATACGGATGACACCGAGGACGTTGGTGTTCAGGACGTTCTGGGCCTGGGCGACGGAGTTCTCCTCGACCGCGCCCGCCGAGCCGATGCCCGCGTTGTTGACCAGGACGTCGATGCGTCCGAACCGGTCGATCACCTTTCCGACCGCGGCGGTGGCCGAGTCGTCGCCGGCCACGTCGAGATCGAGGTATGTCACCCCGGCGGGCGGGGTGAGTCCGGAGGTCTTGCGGCCGGTTCCGATCACCTCGAAACCCGCCGCGACGAAGGCGCGGGCCGTCTCCTTGCCGATCCCCGATGAGGCACCTGTCACGAGCGCCACCGGCCGAGTTGTCGCCATCACGGACTCCTTTGAATTGACTTACGTTCGTATGCCTTACGCTCGTACGACAATACGGGAGTCGTGGGTCGATGGCAATAGTCACGTCCGGTGCTCCAGCCAGATCCACCGAGCCGACAGCGCTCGGCGACGAGCGGTCGCTGTTTCACGACACGGTCGCCGCCGAAACAGATCTCCGGTCGCTTGGCGGCGATACGGCGAAGAGCGACCGAAGACCGGTGGGGCACGGCACCGCTGCGTCGCGATCGGCGAGGGGGGCTGTCGTCGCGTCGTGAGGGTGCGATCAGGCCGCGAAGGAGGCGAGCAGCTCGTTGTACTGCTTGGCGGCGGTGGCCAGGTCTTCGTCGGAGAGGCCGAATGCCGTGCCGTAGAGCTTGACCATCGGCTGGATGTCGAACTGGCAGAGCCGCAGGGTGGCGTGCCCGTTGCTGAGGAGCGTCTCGATGGTGGCCTCGTTGGCGCCTTCAGGGGTGTAGTGGTCGGCGGGGACGCCGGTGGTGACGGCGACAACGGCCTTCTTGCCGGCCAGCCGCGAGGCGGAGCCGTCCATGGTGAAGGCCCAGCCAAGGGTGAAGACCTTGTCCTGCCACTGCTTGAAGAGCGGGGTGGTGTTGTACCAGAACACCGGGTGCTGGAAGACGATCACGTCGTGTTCAGCGAGCCGTGCCTGCTCGGCGGCGACGTCTGTCCGGAAGTCGGGGTCGGTGCCAGTGATCAGTGAAACGGGTGAGTGTGAGTGGATGCAGGTTGGTCGGGTGTGACGGGCCAGGAACTTCGCCGGGGCGTCAGTCCCCCCGCGAAGTCCAGGCGCGTGGGCTGATCCGGGCGCAGGGGCGCCGGCGGTCAGCGGTCAGCGGTCAGCGGTCAGCGGTCAGCGGTCAGCGGTCGATGCTGGCCATGTTGACCTCGTCATGGCGTTCGCCCGCGGCCGGTGTGAGGTTGTTGAGGCGGTCGAGCTGTACGGCGCTGAGTTCGACGGCGTCGGCGGCGGTGTTCTCTTCGACGCGCGTAACCCGCCGGGTGCCGGGGATGGGGCCGATGTCGTCGCCGCGGGTCAGCAGCCATGCCAGCGCGGTCTGGGCCGGGGTGGCGCCGATCTCGGCGCCGATGGCCTGCACTTCGTCGACGATGCGCAGGTTGCGCTGGAAGTTCTCGCCGGTGAAACGCGGGTTGGTCTTGCGCCAGTCGTCATCGGTGAAGTCGTCGACGGTGCGGATCTGCCCGGTCAGCAGGCCATGACCGAGCGGGGAGTAGGGCACGAACCCGATGCCCAACTCGCGCAGCAGCGGGAGGATTTCGGCCTCGACGTCGCGGGTCCACAACGAGTATTCGGTCTGCAGCGCGGCCACCGGATGCACGGCGTGTGCCCGGCGGATCGTCTCGGGACCGGCCTCGGAGAGTCCGATGTGGCGCACCTTGCCCTCGGCGACCAGCTCGGCCGGCGCGTCGATGGTCTCCTCAATGGGGGTGTTCGGGTCGACGCGGTGCTGGTAGTAGAGGTCGATGTGGTCGGTGCCGAGCCGCAGGAGCGAGCCTTCGACCGCGGTCTTCACGTTGCCGGGGCTGCTGTCGATGACGCGGGGGCCGCCACCGGCGTGGGAGACGAGGCCGAACTTCGTCGCCACGACTACGTCGTCGCGCCGGCCTTTGATGGCCTTGCCGACGATTTCCTCGCTGTGGAAGGGGCCGTAGATCTCGGCGGTGTCGATGTGGGTGACCCCGAGGTCCAGCGCCCGGTGAATGGTGCGGATCGACTCGGCGTCGTCGAGTGCCCCGCCCGTGGTGTAGGTGCCGGCCATGGTCATGGCTCCCAGGCCGATGCGGGAGACATCGAGCCCGCCCAGTGATAGGCGCGCCACGTGTCGGCTGACCGCAGAGCGCCCTGCGCAGCGAACTACGGATCGGACAGAGCCGCGCCCGCGCCCCGCGCGACCAGCTGCAGACCGAACGCACCGACCGCCCCTCCCTTCCGGCTCACCCCGTGCCCCGGGCAGACAAGCCCGGGGCACGGGATTGCGCACAGCGAAGCACCCGGCAACAGCACCCCACAAAGAACCGACCCATGCACGACCCGAACCACGAACTCCCCACCCCCCAACAGGAGATGACCACCCGCCTGGACAGCACAGCAAGTTGTACCGGGAGCGATGCTCCCGGAGTTCCCGCCCCGGGGGTGGCGGGAGCAGCCCAGCGCCAGGGGGCACCGGACCGTCAGGTAGCCCAACCAGGCCACGGTCAACAGACGGGCTTGGGAGCAGCTCGCAACTGAACAGCTCGCGCCGGTGTACGTCGACGTCGTGAACCCCGCTCTGCACCGGCCCGTGCCGCTGCTGGGCTCCACTCGTACCCACACGGTTTCAGTGGTGGAGGACCTTCTCCTTGGCCTGGCGGAACTCCTCGTCGGAGATGTCGCCGCGGGCCCGGATCTCCGAGAGCTTGGCGAGTTGGTCCGCCTCGCTGGCCGGGCCGGTGGTGCCGGCCGTCTCGCGGATGTACCGGTCCGTCTCCTCCATCTTGGCCTGGGCGTGCTTCTGTTCACGCCTGCCCATGTCCTTGCCCCGGGCGATGAGGTAGACGAAGACGCCCAGGAAGGGGAGGACGATCGTGAAGACCAGCCATCCCGTCTTGCCCCAGCCACTCATGGAGTCGTCGCGGAAGATGTCGACGATGACGCGGAAGAGCAGGAAGATCCATATGACCCACAGGAAGATCCACATGATCGTCCAGAAGGCCCCCAGGACCGGATAGTCGTAGGCCAGGTTCACATAGCTGCTCATTGCTCCTCCTGTTTGGCGTCGTCGGTGCTGAGGTCGCGGTGCGTGTGAGGGCGGGGGTCGCGGGTCCTCTTGCGGAAGCGCGGCGGGCGGCCCCGGCCGGGCCGTTCGCAACCGGTCCTCTCGACAGGAAGCTCAAGCCCGAAAGCATCGCCGATGCTGCCGGCGGCCGGCTTCTCAGGCTGCTTCGGCCGGGACCCGTCCGGCCCGGATGGCGTCGACCAGGGCCTGGTGGTCCTTCTCGTTCTGGTCGGCATACAGCTCGGCGAACGTCGCCAGCGCGCGGTCGAAGACGTCGCCGCCGCCCAGGTAGGCGGCGATCGCGATACGGTCCCCGGACCTGGCGTGGGCGCGGGCCAACGTGGCACCGCACAGCCGGCCGAACAGGGCCATCCTCTTCGGCGACATGTTCTCGGCCACCGCGATTCCCTTCCAGTCCCGCAACTGGCGTATGTAGAAGTCCCGTTGTCTGCCGTCCATGCCCGTGAGGCGTTCCCAGCCCAGGAAGATGTCACTGGTGGCCTGCATGAGCCGCTGGCCGGCGACGACGCGCTCGCCCTGGGTGGCGAACGCACTGCCGCCGACGTAAGGCGCCAGAACCGACTCGTCGGCCTCCTTGGCCTGGAGGAACAAGGGATCCTCGTCGTCCTTGCCGAGCAGCAGGATGATCCAGCAGCGGGTTCCCACACTGCCCACACCGACCACCTTGCGGGCCACGTCGGCGAAGCGATAGCCGTCCAGCAGGAACCGGCGGTCCGTCTGCAGGGTCTGGCCATAGCGCTCGATCAGCCGGCTGAGCTCCTTCTCCAACTCGCCGCGTGCGGCGTCCGGCAGCAGATCCTGCAGCCGCATCAGCAGCGGCGGATCGGGAGCGATCAGACGCCTTCCGTCAACGACGTGCGTGAGCTTGTCGAAGACCTGCAGCGTGTCATGAGCACGAGCCCGCTCCCGGGTCTTCTCCCAGCGATCGCGCACCCCCGCACTCAGCAACGGGGCGAACTGCTCCTGCAACTCGTCCGCGTCGAAGCGGGTGTACCAGACCTCGAGATTGCCCAGCCCGGCGAAGCTCCGCATGCGCTCGCGATAGGACTGCACCGCCGCCCGCACCACCGACGCCCGCTCCTTGGCGCTGAAGCCGTTCGCCCGGCCCGCGATGACGAAGCTGGCCGACAACCGTTTGACGTCCCATTCCCACGGTCCGGCCAGCGTCTCGTCGAAGTCGTTGATGTCGAACATCAGACGGCGTTCCGGCGAGGCCAGCAACCGGAAGTTCAACATGTGCGCGTCACCGCAGCACTGCACCCTGAACCCGCTGCGCGGCGTCTCCGCAAGGTCCGCGGCCATGATGGAGGCGGCCCCTCGATAGAAGCGGAACGGCGCCTCACTCATCCTGCCGTAGCGGATCGGCACGAGTTCCGGCACCCGCGTCGCGGACTGCCTCTCGATGATCTCCACCGGGTCCGTTCGCTTCGGCAGAGCCGTGAACTCGGCGTGACTCGACCGGGGTACGTCGGCTCGCGCGGCCTTGCCCCGAGCCACCCGCTCCTGGAGAGTGAGGTGCCGCGTCTCGTCGCCGGAGAGATGGTTCTGGGTCATTGCAGACGCTCCACGATCTGGTCGTCGGCGCACAGCGCGTTGGTGCTTCGGCAGCCGCCGAGGTCGTGGGTCGTCCGGCATGACGTCGAGCGGAATGACGTCGAGTTCGGTGGCCGACCGGGTCGCCGCCGTAGCAGTTAGCGGATCGTGCCCCGTCCCCTGCCGCGCTGGGTGAAATAGGCATATTTACCTATTCACTTCAGTGTATCTTCGGGCGACGCTCCCAGCCATTTGGGCCAACGGGCTGCCAGGGTCTACCCGGCCGTATCCCGTACCCGCCGAGGCCGGGGCGGGGAGGCCATGAGCCGGCCGTTCACTTGCCGCCGTCCGATCGCGGCGGTGCCGTTCCCTCGGCGTCGACGGTGGCGCGGCCGGAGGCGGCGAGGAGTGCGAGCAGCGCGAGTGCAGCCAGCAGGATGACGACCAGCAGCAGGATGGTCAGAGCCGTGGGGTGGTTCCAGAGCGCGAAGACCAGGGCCACGATCAGCAGGACGGCTAGGGCAACCCACCGGCGGTGGGCCTGGACCCAGGTCCCCACCCGGCCCGTGCGGACCTGGTGGGCGTATGCCCACACTGCCGTGGAGTCCGCGGCGCGCTCGGATGTGCCCCGGATGGCGCGCGGGAGTCTGCCGGGGCCGATCAGGTAGGCGCCCAGCGCGATCACCACGCCGAGCACGATGGCCGTGCGCAGGCTGACGCGCAGGAAGTGCAGCAGGGTGTCGAACACGGCTGCCGCGGCGGCCTCCGACTGGACCTGGGACGGGAGGTGGTCCAGGTAGTAGCGGCGGGCGATGACCAGGACGATGGCCACGACCAGGCAGGCGAAGGCCGCGCCGAGAGCCGTACGGGCCAGGGCCCGGCGGCGCCGGTGGGCCAACAGCACGCCGGCGGCGCCGATCACCACGACGATCACGGGAAACCAGTTCCCGATCACGTCCAGCAGATGGGCGCCCTTGCGGATCTTCTCCAGTTGGTCGGACTGGAAGAGCACCATCTGCTTGTCGACCGCGGGGATCTTGGCGGCGGGGGATACGCCGGCGTCCACGAGCGCCTGTTTGACCTGGTCGACGGCTTCACCGACGTCGAGAGTGACCGTCCCGCCGTTCACGCCCACGGCGCCACTGCCTTCCCCGGTGAGCGCATGAACGACCGCTGTGTGGGCCCTCCGATTGGCGTTCGTCCAGATCTTCTCGAATCGGTCGCTCTGCACGAAGCGGGTGGCCACCTTCTCGACCGTGTCGTTGACCGCGGAGTCGAACTGCGGGCCCAGCCCCTTCAGTGCCTGCGCGGCCTTCGGCGGCAGCCCCTGCGACTGCAGCCAGGCCGCGATGTCCGCGGTGACCTGGTTGCCATTCACTCGTACGTCGGCGGCATGGGTGATGCGCTTGACCGCCGCGTCCTCGATCGCCGGATCCGAGGCCAGCGGTGAGACCGTTGCCACGTACCGGTCGGTGTCCAGCACGATGTCGCTCACCCAGACCGTGAGCAGGGCGACCGGCACGAGGATGCAGGTGAGCACGATGAGCACCGCAGAGACGGTTTTCCGTGCGATGCGTCCACCCGCGGAGCCACCCTGGTGTCCACCACCCGCCGCGTCACTCGCCTCTCCCTTCGGGCCGTCGTCGGGCTCGGACGGCTCGTGCGGACCGGTCATGGGCGCTCCAGGGCTCCGGGGTGGTTCTTGTCTCCATTCCCACCGCCTGGCACCGCGTCAGCACGCCCGGATGGACCGTATGGACGAGAGCGCTCACCTCCCGGGGGGCCGTGGCGCCAGGGCCTGGGAGCCGAGGGCTGCCCCGCTCAGCCGGTGAACGCGTCGCGCTTGACTACGGGACACCCTTCCGGTTCACCGGCACGCTCCACAGCGTGACCGTCGACCTGGCGGGCGAGCTCATCGTCGACGCGGACAGCGAGATGCGTATGCACATGGCCCGGCAGTGAACAGGGATCTCGGGCCGCGTACGAACTCCCCATCGGCGAAAGCCGGGCTGCTGTGGTCGCCCCGTCGGCCGAGCAACTCCGTGGACCAGACAGTGAGTGAGGGATGACCGTGGCCATCAATGTGGACGAGATGGGGCCGATCGACTACCTGGTGGTCGAATTTCCGGGCAGTCACATGACGGGGGAAGGGCTTCCCCTGCTGGTCGATCTGGCCGACCGAGGCACGATCCGGATCATGGATCTGGTGTTCGTCAAGAAGGAGCCCGACAACTCCGTCGTTGCCATGGAGCTCGCCGACCTGACCGGGGACGGGAAAGCCGACTTGGCCGTCTTCGAAGGGGCTTCCTCCGGCCTGCTCGGCCAGGACGACTTGGAGGAGGCGGCCGCCATTCTCGAGCCCGGCGACTCCGCAGGCATTCTGGTCTACGAAAACCTGTGGGCAGCGCCGCTCGCCAAGGCTCTCCGGCGCGGTGGCGCGCAACTGGTGGCCGACGGGCGAGTCCCGGTCCAAGCCGTCCTGGCGTCGCTCGACGCGGCCGAACCGGGCTCTTCTTCCGTAGCCGGGCCCGAGTCCTGAGCTGATCGGTCCACCACCGGAGCGCGACCATCTGGCCTTCGGAGCCGGGGTCGTCTCAAGAACCAGCACCCAGAACCAGAGACACCGGGGAGAAGAAACAATGCCAGGTCTGATCCGAGGGGTCGCGCGCACAGCCGCCGTCGCCGGAACCGCAACCGCCGTCTCCAATCGAGTGTCACGGCGCCAGCAGGGCCGCTGGGCCCAGCAGCAGGCCGCAGAGCAGCCCGACGCAGCCCCAGCGCCTCCTCCGCCCACCCAGTCGGCCGACGACCCGAACAGCACGATTGCCCAGCTGAAGGAGCTCGGTGAGCTCAAAGCCCAAGGGGTGCTCACCGATGCGGAGTTCGAGGAGCAGAAGAGCCGGATTCTCGGCTCCTGACGGTACCCTCCGCCGCGGTGCTGCCGTTGGGTAGCGGCTCCGGACCTCAGTCGCTGCCCGCACTCATCGCGCGGGCGGCGCCCGGGTTCGCACTCAATAGGACGGCGACGGACGGTCCGCCGAGCTCCGACGGGTAGCCCGCGAGGATGCGATCTGGTTCCCCCCATTGGATGGTGGAGTCATGAACCATCACCACCAGTCCCAGCGGACGATAGAGATCGACACTCGGCTCGTCACGACCGGTGCGGTGCTCACCGCGGCCGGTGCCGTGGTGGCCTGCGCAGGCATGGCCATCGCGGCCTCCGCCGTGTTCGCGGCAGGCCGGCGCATGATCCGCGACATGGACGTGCCCCCGACCCAGCAGGCAGCCATGAAGTGGCGGCAGGCCAAGGAGGCGTCCCGAGCGGGCATGCAGGCGTGGCAGTCCACGTCCGACGCCCAAAACGGATCTCCCGCCCGCTAGGCCCGCCGAAGCCACTCCGCCCACCGGGTCCCCCGGCCCGGTGGGCGGAGAAGTGACGCCTCTGCAGGTGACCGCGGGGTTCCCAGGGTGGAGCAGGACCAGGGTTTGTCCGACCGGCGACAACGTGATCACCGGTGCCTTGGCCCGTCGGCGGAGAGTGTCGGTGCCCGCGCATCGCCGGTGCGCTCCGCACCACTCGGAAGACAGCGGTGACACCCGTCGACGCCCGTCCCTCGCCGCTGCGAAGCCTCACCCATACGGGTTGCACGACAGCCGCCGGAGAGCCCACAGAACGTTCCCGTTCCTTCCGTCATGCCTTTGGTGTCTGGACGCTCGGGGCGCTGGTCAGGTGTGTTCAGGGCGTTCGATGGACACCTTGGGCAGTTGTCGGGTCAGTGGCGCAGGGAGCCACCAGGCCCATTCGCCGAGCATCTGCATGAACTCTTGGGAGGGCCCAGGTCACCGTCCAGGTTCAGCGGAACGACCAGGTCAGCACCATTGTCATCAGGAACACGACGACCGCCGCGAGCCAGACCGCAAGCCGCGTCGGCCCCGAAGGCCTGGCCGGCGTCCACTCCTCTTCCCCTCGTGACAGCAGCGCGTCCGCGAACGCCTGCGCGGTTTGCGGTCGTTCCTCGGGTTCTACGGACAGCGCAGCGCGAAGAAGTGTTTCGATGCCGGCCGCGACGCCCAGCTCTCTGGGCATTGTCGGCAACGTTGACGTCGATGCCTGCTGCGGGGCAAGGACTGTGCGGCCGCGCGAACCGAACGGCTTGCACCCGGTCAACAGCTCGAACGCGACGACACCGAGGGCGTACACGTCGGCTCGGCCGTCGAACCCGCTGGTCTGGAAGGCCTGTTCGGGTGCCATGTACGCGGGAGTGCCGGTGGTCACGGTCAGCCCCGACGCGTCAGCCAGTTGCTTCGCGCTCCCGAGGTCCGCGACAAGTACGGCAGTGGGCGTACGGTCGGCGTCCAGGAGGAGGTTCGACGGCTTGATGTCGCGGTGGATGACGCCCGAGTCGTGGAGCACCTGAACGGCGTACCCGGCCTCGGCCGCCAGCTGGAGCGCCTCCGCGGGCCGGCAGTGCCCTATCTTCTCGGCCAGCGTGCCACCTCGGACATAGTCCATGACGAAATACGGTCGGTCGTCCTGGACGCCGACGTCGTGGACACGCACGACGCGTGGGCTGGAGATCCTGCGGAGCAGCCTCGCCTCCGCCAGAAAGCGTTGTCGCACATCGGCGTTCGAGGCCCAGTTGTCGGCCAGCACCTTGACCGCGACATCGGTGTCGAGTTCGGGGTCGTATGCCTTCCAGACAGTGGCGAACGAACCGGCTCCCAGCCTGTCCTCAAGGAGATAACGACCTAGCTTCTGCATGCGGCAACATTGTCCCTGAGGAGATGTGGCGGATGTGGCTGGGAACTACTGTGCGACCCTGTGGGATCCAGGTCGGACGATAGCGGGGGGACAAGCAGGGTGCTCGAAGAGGATGAGCTGACACACCTCGTGGCGTCCGCCCAGGCAGGTGACCGGGCGTCCCTGGACCGGCTCCTCGTCAGGCTTCGGCCCACGGTCATGCGCCGCTGCTCCAGGTTCCTTCCGCACCACGCCGACGCCGAAGAGGCCGCACAGGATGCCCTGTTGTCCATCAGCACACATCTGCACGAATACAGCGGGCGAGGATCGTTCCTCGGGTGGGTGACCGTGATCGCCTCGAACGCCGCCAGGTCCACGTATCGCTCGATGCGCCGACGCGCGGAGGACAGTCATGCGGTCGTTCCCGACGGGGTCGACCCTCGGACGACGAGCGTCATCGCGGGCACCCGCCTGGACCTGATGGAATCGCTGGCCGCGCTGGAGGCGCGGCACCCGGCCCTGGTGGAGTCCTTCGTACTCCGCGATCTCGGAGACCTGACCTATCTTCAGGTCGCCGAGATCACCAATGCTCCCTTGGGCACGGTCAAGGACCGCATCCATCAGGCTCGTCGCTTCATGCGGGACCGTCTCGGCGGTGGCCTCTGAGACGCCCCGACTCCCCACTTCCAACCGGCATCAGCTCGACCGGGGGCCGGGAGGTGCTGCCGTGCGGACTCGGACGATCGTCGTCATCCTGGCGGTAGCCGCCGGACTCGGTCTGCTGACCGGCCGGTTCGTCCTGCCCCCGCCCTCTGCCACGGCCACCCCGACGGTAACGCCGGGCGCTGCGGTCTCCTCGTCGGGTCACGGCTCTCCGGCGCCGAAGCCCGCGAGCGGACCCGTGACGAACCGGCACTTGTTGACAGCGGCCGAGTTCAGGAAGGTGGGGCTCGCCAAGCGCATCTACGTGCGGGATCGTGTCGGAGACGGCAAGTACGCCAACGCGGTCTGCACCGGCGAGAAGACCATCGGCCAGACCCTGGGCTCGTCCGACGTGCACTTCCGCGGGTTGATGACGAGCAGGGGCGCGGGCAACGGCGACCCCACCACGGCGGCGAACAGCGACGATCAGGTCGCACGCGAAGTCGCCGACGACGCCGGAAGCCGGACACTGGCCCAGAACTTCGCCGAACGCCTGCTGTTGGAGGAAGTGCCGTGCCAGAGCGAACCAGCCACCCACTGGATCTACGGGCCGACGCACACGATCGACGTCGCCGCGGACATCACCGCGAGCTGGATGGGTATCTACGACGGCGACCTGAACACCACTGGGACCGCACCACGAGGCAAGGAGCCCTGTGGAGGCATCGCCATACTCCGCAACGGCTCTCACTACGGGGTCCTGGAGGTTGATGCCTGCCTGGACACGGCTGCGATGACACGGATCGTCCGTGCGGCCGTGACACGGCTCTGAGACCGCTGCCACCCGACCGACGTGAGGTGGATCACACCGATCGCGGCAGACCTCTGTCCAACATCTCCCGCACCTCCGGCATCTCCCAGGTGTACGACGACGCCAACCGCGTCGCGACCAGACAGGAGATGAGATGTCCGACAACCAGGCAGCCGGCAGGAAGTTCTCACGTCGCGCTCGTAGCGCAGGAGTAGCCGCCTCAGTCGGGGCCGCCCTGATCGCGGTCGGGATCGGCGCGATTCCCGCCGCAGGCGCGGACACGAGCGCTGCGAGCCGGTCGGCAACCGCGCTCACCGCCGCCGCTGCCGCGCCCGGTCTCGGCTCCGCCGCCCTGATGCAGAGTGACGACTTCTTCCAGCAGGGTCTGACCCCGGTCGGCGCGACCGTGAACTTGGCCGGGAAGCAAGCTCTTTCGGCGTGCTCCGGCGAGGAGACGATGCGATCGCTGACCAAGGGGAAGGCCGCCGCCTATGCCGACGTGACCTGGGCCTTCGACACCAACGGCACCTCGCTGACCGAATCCGTCGCGGACGGTTCCACCGACACGTCGGCGGCCTCGTACGAGAAGCAGCTCAACAAGATGGTGCGCACCTGCCAGGACGAGCCGCGAGGTCACTGGTACTACGGCAAGGGACACGCGATCACCGTCAAGGCCGGCAACGGCAGTTGGTACCCGGCCTTCAACGGCGACGGCAAGGTCGCCGGCGGCGTCGCGGTGATCCGCAGTGGCCACAGGTTCGGCATCGTCGAACTCTCCGGTCAGCCCAGCGACGACCCCGGCTACATGGAAGGCATCACCGCCGGTGCCGTCAACCGACTGGGCGACTGATCCCGCCGCGCCACGGCGTACTTCCTGCGCCGTCCCACCGGGCGTGCCACCGCGAGGAACGGTGTGTGACATGGCCGGTGGTTCGGTGCCGTGGTGACGACGGTCCAGCGCATGGTCCCGGGCGGTTCGGGGAGCTGTTTTGCTGTCCGCTGTGATCAGTCGCCGTGCTCACCGGCGTGAGGATCATCGTCTGTTCAACTGAGTGCCGGCTCGCTGCCGCTGACCCCGGCGGCGGGCCGGCATCGTGGCCCCGGCCGCGCGAGACCGGCCACCTGAACCAGGTCCTGCTCATCGGTCTGGGTACCAACGGGGTCGGTGGCCGGCCGCGAAACCTACGAGAAGGCCAACTCCCAGGGCGGACAAGCACGGTCAACAGCGGTGCAGCCCGGACCTGTGCCCGCGTCGGTGTGCTCCTAGCGGCCAGCGTTCCAGCGCCGCGTGCAGTTGCTCGGGGTGCGGGGTGTCGGCGGCCCAGGCGATGTGGCCGTCCGGGCGGATCAGGAGGGTGGTACGCAGGGTGCCGGTGGGGGCGGCTACTCGCAGCCGGTCCGTCTCGGGTACCGGGTGGCCTCTGGTGATCAGGACGAAACGGCCGTCGCGCAGCACCTCGTACAGCCGCTGCCCGCCCGCGATCCGCAGATCGGGGGCCCGGCGGCCGGTGAGGCGGTGGCTGCCGGGCGGGGACGGGTAGGCGATGCCGATGCCGGAGAGCAGGTGCTCCCCGGCATCGGTGAGCGAGTTCGCCAGGGAGAGCAACGGCAGGGCGACCTCCCGGAGTTGTCGCACCAGGCCGTTGCCCGGGGCGTTCAGCACTCCTCGGGTGATCGCCCCGGAGACCCGCAGCGCCTGCTTCCCGACCGGGTGGCGCTCCGCCTCGTAGGAGTCGAGCAGCGGCTCCCCGGCCCGGCCCTGCACGACCGCGGCCAGCTTCCAACCCAGGTTGGCGGCGTCCTGCAGCCCCGTGTTCATTCCCATGCCTCCGGCGGGCGAGTGGACGTGCGCGGCGTCTCCCGCCAGCAGCACCCGGCCCTCGCGGTAGCGGACCGCCTGCCGCTCGTCGCTGTGGAAGCGCGAGATCCAGCGCGGGTCGTGCATGCCATGGTCGGAGCCGAGGACGCGGCGCAACAGGCCGGACAGTTCCTCGGCCACCACGGGTGCGTCATCGGGGCGGTCGTCGCCGGCGATCCTGCCGATCGCGCGGTACCAGCCGTCGCCGAAGGGCACGAGTGAGGCGAAGCCGTACTTGTTGGAGTTGGTGGTCACCGCGTCGACGGGCACCTCCTGCAGCCGGACGTCGGCCAGCATCACCGAACGCACCACAGAGCGGCCGGGGAAGGCGATCCCGGTCAGCCGGCGCACAGCGCTGCGCACGCCGTCGCATCCGATCACGTACGAGGCACCGAAGGTGCCCTTGGCCGCCGTGTCCACGTCGACGCCGTCGGCCCGCTGTCTCAGCGCCACGGCCTCGGCGCCCCGCACGATCCGCACGCCGGCGGCGAGCGCACGCCGTTCCAGCAGCTCCTCGACGTGGTACTGCGGAGTGATCAGCACAAAGGGGAAGCGGGTGCGCAGCCGGTGCAGGTGCAGCTCGATCCTGCCGAAGAGCCCCACCACGGGTGCCGTCCTGCCGAGGGCGACCAGTTCGTCGGCGAGGCCGCGCGCGTCCAGTACCTCCAGGGTGCGGGCGTGCACCGCGAAGGCACGGGTCATGCCGGGGTCAGCGGCGTGCTCCCGCCGCTCCAGCAGGGTGACCCGCACCCCGGCCGCGGCCAGGTCCCCGGCCAGGAGGAGGCCGGTGGGCCCCGCGCCCACCACCAGGACATCGGCGGTACCGGTCATGGCGTCGTCGCCTCGATCACGTGCTGGTACGAGTTGACCGGCCGTACGTCCCGGACGACGAGGCCCGCCCGCTCCACGAGCCCGAGCAGACTCTCCCGGGTGTGCTTGCGCCCGCCGACGGTGAGCAGCATCCGCAGATCCATCGCGGTGCTGAACCGCTGTCCCGGGCCGTTGTCGACGAGGTTCTCCACGATGACCACCCGGGCTCCGGCGGGCGCCGTCCGCACGAGGTTGCCGAGCACGACGGCGGCGTCCTCGTCGTTCATCCCCAGGATGTTCTTGAAGACGTACACGTCGGCGTCGGCCGGCAGCTGCTCGCGGCAGTCTCCGGCCAACAGCCTTACCCGGTCGGCCAGTTCACCGCCTTCGCGCAACCGGGCGTCAGCGCCCGCGACCACGTCGGGCCGGTCGAACAGGATCCCCCGTACGCCGGGGTGGCGCTCCAGGAGCGAGGCCAGCAGGAAGCCCTGTCCGCCGCCGATGTCGGCGACGGTCCGCGCGCCGGACAGCGGCAGGACGCTCGCGACGGCCGCGGCGGACTGCCTGCTGGCCTGGGTCATGGCGCGGTCGAACACCGCCGCGGACTGAGGCCAGACCGTGTGCACGTGCTCGAAGAACTCACCGCCGTACGTGTCGGCGAACACGTCCTTGCCGGTGCGCACCGACTCGTCCAGACGGCCCCACAGCTCCCAGGTCCATGGTTCGGTCATCCACAGCACCAGCTGGTCGAGCCGATCCGGGGCGTCCTCGCGCAGCAGTCGCGAAAGCTCCGTGTGGACGAACCGGCCCTCGGAGGTCTCGGCGAAGACACCGTGGCCGGTGAGCGAGCGCAGCAGTCGCCGCAGCGCGTCCGGGTCGGCGTCGACCGCCACGGCGAGGCTGTCCGCCTTCGCCGGGGTGTCGCCGAGGACGTCGGCCAGGCCGAGTTTCACGGCCGCGCGCAACGAGGCCGCGCAGCCGGCGCTCAGTGAGCGTTCCAGTAGCCCCAGCACCTGCGGTTCGGTGGACGTTTCACTGGTCACGGTGGGAGATCTCTCTGTCGGGGCGGGCTTCGACGGTGCCGGGAAAGTGCGCCTCCAGGACCTGCCGGACGCCGTCGCGCCAGGACGTTCCGCAGGCACCGGCGATGCTCCTGCGGCGGGTGCCGTCGTACGCGACGACGGCACGGGTGACGTCGCTCGGCACGAAGTCGGCCGGCACGCCGGTCAGTTCGGAGACGTACGTCATGAGGTCGCGCACGCCCACGACCTCGTCCCCTCCCCAGTTCACGACGGTCGCGGGGGTCCGAGCCGCGGCCCACAGCCGGGGCACGTGCCGCGCGATGTCGTCGGTGTGGATCGGGGAGCAGTAGTGCTGTTCTCCGTGGGGTACGGCGATGGGCTTCCCGGCGAGCATCTGCCGGTGCAGGATCACCGGGAGCCCGCCGTGCCCATGGGGGCCGTAGGCGACGTTGAGCCGGGCGATGGTAGTGGGCAGGCCGAGCGTCACGGCGAGCGCACGCACGGCGCCCTCGGTGGCCAGCTTGCCGACCGGGTACGTCGGCAGCCATGCCGACACGGTGCCGAGCGGGTCGTCCTCGGTGTACAGGTGGGCCGGTGCCTGGGGCGCGTAGACCGCGCTGGTGGAGACGAACAGCAAGGCTTCGGCGCTGCGGCAATGGGCCATCAGACGGCCGGTGGCGACGGAGTTCACCGCCACGACCTCCTCGAAGTCACTGCCGCCGCGCTCGACCGCCGCGTGCAGGACATGCGTGAAGTCGTCGGGAAGACCGTCGAGTTCGTCCACGGCCATGTCCCAGCGCCACGTCCGTATCCCCCGGTCCTTCAACCGCCGCTCCGCCTCCGGGTCGCAGAAGCGGCCAAGACACCACACCTCGTTGTGCTCCGCGAGCGTCTCGGCCGCGGTGCGCGCCACCAGGCCGGTCGCCCCGGTGATCAGGATCTTCTTCCCGGCTAGTGCCCCGGCAGGCAACGTTTGCCCGCAAAGGAGCGGCGTCCGGTGCGTGCTCTCGGCGTGCCGGGTGCGGGCCCTCGTACTGGACGTACTTGGGTCTGTGCCCGGTGCGGCGAGAGTGCGTGCCGGGCGTCGCGACGGGGCGAACGTTGCCTGCCGGGGCACTAGCACTGGGGTGCACCGCCTGCTCCCAGCGACCGGTCGAGTTCCGCCCGCAGGACCGACTGGAAGGCGGCCACATGCTTCGGCCCCATGAGGGTGTAGTGCTCACCGGGCACATCGAGGTATCGGGGTGCCTCGCGGGTGAAGTCCTCCCAGCGACTGAGTTCGTTGTCGAGCCAGTCCTGCTTGCTGCCGCGCAGCGGGACGGCGTAGAAGACGCTCATCCGCGCGACCGTGCCGGAGGGCCGGTAGGTCCGGCCGAGGCTGGTCAGGCCGTCGGCGAGGTCCGCCCAGGCGGCGAACCTGTCAAGATCCAGATCGAGTTCGGCGAGCCGGTGCGGGGCGGCGAGGGCGATCAGACGGGCGAGCTGCTCCTGCCTGGTCAGCGGGCGCAACTCGGCCGGCAGCGTCTTCGCCTGCCGCTCGGGGACCAGGTCGAGGAACATCGCCAGGTTGACCGCGGTCTCGACGAAGTCGAGCTCGTCCATGCGGTACTTGATGTGCGGGGGCAGGTTGAAGCTGCCGAGGAAGTCCACCCGCTCGCCCTCCGCCTCCAGCAGCCTGGCCACCTCGAAGGCCACCGCCGCGCCGAAGGAGTACCCGGCGATCGCGTAGGGGCCGTGCGGCTGCCTGGAGCGGATGGCGTCCGCGTAGACGCGCACCATCTCCGCGAAGCTCTCGAACGGCTTCTCCCCCGGGTCGAACCCGCGCGCCCGAAGGGCGTAGAAGGGCCGCTCGTGCACGAAGTACTTGGCCAGGTTCACGAAGACCAGCACCTCGCCGACGCCGGGGTGGACACAGAAGAGCGGCGTCCCGTCCCCGCTGGTCTGCAGCGCGACGACCGGATCGTAGGGGGCGTTCTCGCCGCTTCGGCCCGCCTCGATGCGTGCGGCCAGTTCGCGGACGCTGGGTGAGGTGAGGATCGCGAGGACCGGCAGGTCGGCGCCGGGGAAGCGCTGGGCCACCAGGCTCTTGAGGCGCAGGATGTCCAGCGAGGTCCCGCCGAGGTCGAAGAAGCTCGCGGTGGCACTGATCAGGGACGGTTCGGCGTCGAAGAGCTCGCCGTACAGCTCCGTGAGCGTCTCCTCGACCGCGCCCACGGGGGTGACGTGGCCGCCGAGTTGACGCGTGATCAGCTCCTGGACGGACTCCAGGTGCCCTGCGTAGTCACCGGCCTCCAGACGACGCCGCATGAGCGATCGCGGGATCTTGCCCAGGCTCGTCTTCGGGAAGGCGTCCTTGGGAAGCGGCAGCAGCAGCGCCGGGCGGAACCCCCAGAGCAGTACGACACTGTTCCTGACCGCGACGATCAGACGGTGGAGCGCCGCCTCGTCGCCGGCCATGTCGGAGGTGACGGCGAACGCGACCGCGAGCTGCTCGGTGTCGCCGCCCACCGGGCGGGTCGGGAACGCGGCGACGAAGGACTTCTCGATGCCGTCGAGGTCGCCGAGCACCGACTCCAGTTCGTGACTGTAGTAGTTGACGCCGTTGACGATGACGCTGTCCTTGCTCCGCCCCACGAGGGTCAGCCGCTCCCCGTCGAGCCGGCCGAGGTCACCGGTGCGGAACCAGCCGTCCGCCGTGAACGCGGCCGCGGTCGCCTCCTCGTTGTTCCAGTACCCGCGCGTGATCATCGGTCCCGTGAGCTGCACCTCGCCGACCTCGCCGACCTCGCCGTCCTGAGCCGCGACCCTGATCCGCAGCCCACTGACCGGCCGGCCGACCGAGGCGAACTCGCCGCCGTGGTCGGCGTCGGGGAACTCCCGGTTGTAGATGCTGCCGGCGCAGGTCTCGGTCATCCCGAACGCGGGCCACAGGGCCCCGCGGTGCAGTCCGTACGGGGCCGTCCGGTCGAGGAAGCCGACACCCGTGGCGACCGGATTCGCCTCACCGCCGGAGATGATGTGCCGTACGCAGGACAGGTCCAGCGGCAGAGGGTGCTGCAGCTGGTCGAGGGCCTTGTTGATCAGCCCCAGCAGGAAGTTGGGGGTGAACGTCATCGTCACCCGGTGGGCGTCGATCAATTCGAGGAAGTGCGTGGGGTCGGCCAGTACCGACTCCGGTGACGTGTGCAGTTGCACGGCCCCCACGGACAGGGGCAGCAGGTGTGCCTCCAGCAGTGCGGCGACATGGTCGTAGGAGATCCAGTTGAGCGTCACGTCCGCCGGGGTGAGCGACTGCGTACCGGCCTTCGCCGCCATGGCGGCCAGCAGGTTTCCGTGGGTGAGCCGGACCGCCTTGGCGGCGCCGGTGGAACCGGACGTGAGGACCAGGAGGGCGGTGTCGTCCGGGGCGGCGGCGGTCGGCGTGACCGTGCGCGCGTCCGTCTCGGTCGCGGTCGGGGCCAGGTCCTCGATCGTGGTGACCGACAGCCCCTGGACCGCGGGGAGCTCCTCGCGCGTGCGGCGGTCGGTGATCACGAGCGGGCCGTCGAGCAGCGTGTCGATGTGGCTCAACTGGGCTGTCCAGCGCTGCGGATCATCGCGGACGGGGACCATTGGGCAGACGGGGATGCCGCCGAGCAGGCAGGCCCAGAGGGCCGGAACGAAGTCCTCGGGCCGCTCCAGCAGCAGCGCCACGACGCTGCCCGGACGGACTCCCTTCCTGCGCAGGGCGTTCAGCAGGCGAAGCGACTCCGCCAGGAGCTGCGGATAGGTGTGACCGAGGGTTCGCTCCCCGGAGAGGTAGCGCACCCCGTGCTCGGGGAACCGTGCCGCCGCCCGCACCAACAGCCCGCCCAGGTCGGCTGCTTCTCCGGCCTCGACCCCGTTGCCGGCCTCACGCGCGACCTCCACTTCGGCCTCGGCCGCTCGACCGACGGGTATCTCCTGAATCGTTGTCATGACCTCTTCCTTCGGCGTCGACGGCAGGTCAGGCCGCGTGCGGGACCGGTGCCTTGAAGCGGTGGGAGGGGACCTCCGGCAGGGCGCGCCGCGCCAGGCCGGCGAGGGTGGCGCCGGGACCGATGTCCAGGAACGCGGTGGAGTCCAGCTGTTCGTGGAGGACGTGCAGGGTGTCCGCCCAGCGGACCGGGCTGACCAGCTGACGGGCGCACAGGTCACGCCAGTGGCCGCCACCTTGGTGGGCGCGGGCGTCCACGTTGGCCACCACGGGGACCGCCCCGGTCGCGAAGCCCGTCAGTTCCAGGGCCCGGCGCAGGGCCGTGCCGGCGGGCTCCATGTAGGGGCTGTGGCAGGCGGCGTTGACCGGCAGGACGCTGTAGCGCAGGCCGGCCCCGGCCGCACGGGCGGCGGTGGCCTCCACGGCCGTACGACTGCCGGCGATCACCGTCTGCTGGGGGCTGTTGTGGTTGGCCACCCACAGGTCGCCGCCGTCCCGGCGAGCCTCCGCCACCAGGGCCGTGACCTGCTCCGGGTCGCCGCCCATCAAGGCGGCCATCGCTCCGGGCCGCGCGCGGGCCGCCTCGGCCATGGCCCGGCCCCGCTCGCCCACCAGCCAGGCGCCGTCCGTCACCGACAGCACCCCGGCGGCCACCAGCGCCGTGTACTCGCCGAGGCTGTGCCCGGCGACGGCCACCACCTGCGCGAACGGATCGTGCCGGTGGAACTCCGACCAGGCCAGCAGGGACGCGGTGAACACCGAGATCTGGGCGTGGTCGGTGCGGGACAGGGTCTCCTGGTCCGCCGTCAGCAGCAGCTCGGCGACGTCGAAGCCGGAGGCCCGGGAGACGGAGTCGACGAACTCCCAGGACGCCGTGTCCCGCCACGGCTCGCCCATACCGGGGCGCTGCACCCCCTGTCCGGGAAACAGGACGGCGTACCGCGGCTCGGCTGTGGACCCGTGAACGTGCGCGACCATGATCTGCCCTCTCGATATTCCGACGACGGTCGGGAACATCGTCCGAGGGGGCCACTCAAGTTCCGGACCGCTTTTCCCTCACAACCGGCCTGCCTTTCACTCAAGGCCCGGAATAGAAGTCGGCGATTTTTTCACGGCTTGAGTCAGGCATTGCCCAGGGCCCCGAACCCTTCTTGCGGGCGGCCTCGGTCCAGAGGGCGTCCGGATGGGAGGACAAGGCATGACCACCGTGGTCGAGAACCCCGTGGCGCAAAGCCCGGTGCCACCTACCGAGTCGGAACCCGAGCGTCCCGACAGCATGCATGTGCGCGTGGAGGAGCTGCGGCGGCTGCGCGCCGAGGTGCACGCGGGTCCCGGACAGCGGGCCACCGAGGCACAGCACGCACGCGGCAAGCTCACCGCTCGCGAGCGCGTCGAACTCCTGCTGGACGAGGGGTCGTTCACCGAGCTGGAGCCGCTGCGCCGGCACCGCGCGACCGGCTTCGGCCTGGAGCGCCGCAGGCCGCACACCGACGGCGTCGTCACCGGCTGGGGCACGGTCGAGGGCCGCCAGGTCTTCGTCTACGCGCACGACTTCCGCATCTTCGGCGGCGCACTCGGCGAGTCCCACGCCATGAAGATCCACAAGTTGATGGACCTCGCGGAGGCGTCCGGCGCCCCGCTGGTGAGCCTGTGCGACGGCGCGGGCGCCCGCATCCAGGAAGGGGTGACCGCGCTCGCCGGATACGGCGGCATCTTCAGTCGCAACGCGCGTTCCTCGGGCGTCATCCCGCAGATCAGCGTGATCCTCGGCCCGTGCGCGGGAGGCGCGGCCTACTCGCCGGCGCTGACCGACTTCACCTTCATGGTCCGGGGCGTGTCCCAGATGTTCATCACCGGCCCGGACGTCGTGCGTGCGGTCACCGGCGAACAGGTGAGCATGGACGAGCTGGGCGGCGCCGACGTGCACGCGTCGGTGTCCGGGGTGGCCGCGTTCGCGTACGACGACGAGGCGACCTGTCTGGAGGACGTGCGCCACCTGCTGTCCTTTCTGCCGTCCAACAACCGGCAGGCCCCGCCCGTGCTGCCCGGCGACGATCCGGCGGACCGGCGCACCGACCGGCTCGCCGACCTCGTCCCGGCCGACCCCTCGCGGGGCTACGACGTGCGGGAGGTCATCGAGGAGATCGTCGACCACGGCGAGTACTTCGAGACGCACCCGACCTGGGCGCCCAACGTCGTGTGCGCCCTGTCCCGGATCGACGGGCACGTGGTGGGCATCATCGCCAACCAGCCCATGGTCAGCGCCGGGGTGCTGGACATCAAGGCCAGCGAGAAGGCCGCGCGGTTCGTCTCCCTGTGCGACGCCTTCAACATCCCGCTGGTCACCATGCTGGACGTGCCCGGCTTCCTGCCCGGCGTGGACCAGGAGCACAACGGGATCATCCGGCACGGCGCGAAGCTGCTGTACGCGTACTGCAACGCCACCGTCCCCCGCATCCAGCTGATCCTGCGCAAGGCGTACGGCGGCGCCTACATCGTCATGGACTCCCGCTCGGTCGGCGCGGACCTGTCCTTCGCCTGGCCCACCAACGAGGTGGCGGTGATGGGTGCCGAGGGGGCCGCCAACGTCGTCTTCCGCCGGCAGATCGCGGACGCCGACGACCCCGCGGCGATGCGCGCGCAGATGGTCCAGGAGTACAAGGCCGAGCTGATGCACCCGTACTACGCGGCCGAACGCGGCCTGGTGGACGACGTCGTCGAACCGGGTGAGACCCGCGCGCTGCTGGCCCGCTCGCTGGCCGTGCTGCGGACCAAGCACCGGGCGCTGCCGCAGCGCAAGCACGGGATCACCCCGCTGTGAGCGCCGACGTGTTGCGCGAGGCCGCCTTCCGTGTGGTGCGCGGCGACCCCACACCCGACGAACTGGGCGCGCTGATGGCCGTGTTGACCGTACTGCGGGCTCGCGCCGAGGCAGCCGACGACGCTGTCGCCGAGCCGTGCGCACCCCGCGCGAGCTGGGACCGGGCCGGCAACGGCTATCGCAGTCCGCTGGCCTGGGTGGTCTAGCGAACAGCCCCCTTGAGTTCGCTTTTAGTGAGCGCTTTGCCACCTCCCCCGACAATGAAATCACGCGAGAGAAAAGGGAATTGGATCCCCATGACCTCCAATGAGAAGAAGGCCTGCCTGCCGGGTGCGGCGAACCTCGAATTCATGCGCACCGTGGACCGCTCTCTGCTGCACCGTTGGGCGCTTTCCGAGGTATTCCTCACGGACGCCCGCAAGACCGGCGAGGAGGAATATCTCGCCGCCGCGCAACTGCCCCCGCTGCACGCCTACTACACCGAGAACACCTCACGGCTCGGCAGCCCGGACCCGATGCTGCTGCTGGAGTGCTGCCGGCAGGCCGAGACCTACGGCGGCCACGAGTACGCCGGGGTCTCGCGCAAGAGCAAGTTCCTGCTGCGGTCCTGGTCGATGGAGCTGCCGGGGCTGCTCACCCTCCCGCAGCAGGAGCAGCCCGGCGAGCTGCGGATCTCGGTGCGCACCAGCAACCGCCGCGGCACCCCCGGCGATGTGCGCCGGCTGTCCTTCGGCATCGACATGAAGCTCGCCCAGCGCTGCCTCGGCTTCGTCCACATGGACGTCGGCTACATCCCCGCCGAGGTGTACGACACGGTCCGCCTGCAGGGCCGCGGCCGGCCGCTGGTGCCGTTCAAGGACCTGCCCCGCCAGAGCGCCTACGTCGACCCGCACCTGGTCGGCCGCAGCGACCCGGCGAACGTCGTGCTCAGCTCCGCCACCGTGGGCAGCGACAACGCCACCGCGACCGTACGGGTCCCGCTGGAGAACCGCAGCATGTTCGACCACGGCCAGGACCACGTGCCCGGCATGGTGCTCATGGAGGCCGCCCGCCAGCTGTGCATGCTCGGCGTGTCCGACCTGTGGGGCGCCTCGGTCAGCCGCAGCACGGTGGCCGGCTTCGAGTTCTCCTTCCTCCGCTACGCCGAGCTGGACGCCCCCACGACGGTGCACATCCGCAAGACCGAGCCGTACGCGCACGAGGACAACCTCAGCCTGATGCTGCCCGACCTCAGGACCTTCCACATCGACTTCGAGCAGGACGGCGACGTCATCGCCTCCGGCCGGATGCACACGACCACGGCGTCGACGGGCGTCCCGCTGCTCGACGGCGAGGAGTGCGTATGACCCCCGACGACATATGGCTCGCGCCCGCCGAGTGGCTGCCGCCCACCACCGAGAAGACGGCGGACGCGCTGGACACCGGCCGGGTGACCACCGACGAGGCGGACGCGATGGGCTACGGGCAACTGCCCGCCTCCCCCGACCTGTCCGCGCCTCAGATGGCGGTGCGTGCCGCCCGGCACGCCCTGTCCCGGGCCGGTGTCCCCGCCGGTGACCTCGCCGCCGTCCTGCACGCCTGGACCTACCACCAGGGCCACGACTTCTGGTCGCCCGCGCACTACGTGGCCGCCCGGATCGGCGCCCTGAACGCGATCCCGACCGGCGTCCAGCAGATGTGCAACGGCGCGGCGGCAGCCCTGCGCACGGCAGCGCACCAGCTCGCCGCGCGGCCCGGTGACGGCCCGGTCCTGGTGACCACAGCCGACCGTTTCGCACCGCCGGGTTTCGACCGGTGGGGCGGTGACTACGGCGTCTGGTACGGCGACGGTGCCACCGCGGCCGTCGTCGGCGCCGGCCCCACGGGCGTCCCGGAGGGCGCGCTCACCCTGTGCGCCCTGCACACACGAGCGGCGCCGGAGCTGGAGAGCGCCCACCGTGACACCGGTGCCTTCCACCCGGCACCCCACATCCGCAGCGTGGCCGTGGACGTCCGCCGCACCAAGAAGGCGTTCCTCGCCGAGCACGGCAAACAGCGCTTCCTCGACCGGCTGCGCCAGGAGACCACGGCCGTCCTGGCCGCCGCGCTGACCGAGGCGGGCATCGGCACCGGCGGGCATCGGCTGAGCGCCGTACTGCTGCCGCGGCTCGGCCGGGCCACCGCACTGAAGGTGTACGGCCCCGCCGTCGCCGAGGTCACCGACGCGCCCCTGGCCGACCTGGGCGAGAACACCGGTCATCTCGGCGCCGGTGACCTGCTGTCCAACCTGGCCGCCCTGTCCGCGGACACCGGCCCGCACCGCCTCGAACGCGGAGAGTACGCCGCGGTGCTGAGCGCGGGCGCCGGGTTCACGTGGAGCGCGGTCGTGGTGCGACGGACCTGAACCGCCCGGAATTTCCCACCCTGTTCCGACTTCCCCGAAAGGTACTGTCATGACGTTCCCTCAGCGCGAGGGCCCCGGTGAGCGGCGTCCCGTCCTCGTCGTGGGCGCCGGCCCCGTGGGACTGGTGCTGGCCACCGAACTGCTCGCGCAGGGTGTTCCGGTCCGGCTGATCGACGACTCGGCCGCCGGCCCCGTCCAGCACTCCCGGGCCAGCGTCGTCTGGCCGCGCAGCCTGGAACTCCTCGGCCGTATCGGCGCCTCCGAGCCGCTGATCGAGCTGGGCAACCGGCTGGACTCGGTGCAGTACTACTCCGACAAGCGGCACCTCGGCTCCATCGAGATGAGCCGGCTCTCCGACACCCCGTACCCCTTCGGCGTGGTCGTCCCGCAGGACACCACCGAGGAGGTGATCCGCACCCGGCTGGCCGCGTACGGCGGCGAGATCGAGTTCGGCTCCCTCACCGGGCTCGACACCTCGGGGTCCCGGCCGGTCGCTCAGGTGCAGCGGGCCGACGGGCGCACCGATCATGTCGAGGCGGACTGGGTGATCGGCGCGGACGGTGCGCGCAGCGCGGTCCGCCGCCTCGCCGGGATCGAGCTGCTGGGCACCGGCAACGACGTGCTGTTCGCGATCGGTGACGGTCCCGTGGCCGGCGACCTGGACCAGCACGCGCTGGTGTACGGCTACTCCCGCTCCGGCGCTCTGGGAATCGCCCCCTTCGGCGGCGGCCGGTACCGGCTCGCCATCAGCGTGCCGGACTGGCGCGAGGAGCAGGGGCCGCCGCCGGAGCTGTTCCAGCGGTTCGTCGACGAGCGTTCCCCGCGGCCCGGCATCGTCGGCGAGCTCGACTGGTCCACCATCTTCCGGGCACGGCGCCGGGTGGCCGAGACCATGCGCGCGGGCCGGGTCTTCCTCGCGGGCGACGCCGCCCATGTGTTCAGCGCGGCCGGCGCGCAGGGCATGAACACCGGCATCCAGGACGCGGTCAACCTCGCCTGGAAGCTGGCAGGCGTGGTCAAGGGCGCCTTCGAACCAGGCATCCTCGACACCTACGACAGCGACCGCCACCTGGCCGCGGAGCGCATCGTGCTGACCACCGCCAAGCAGACCAGCTGGGGGCTGTTCAAGCGGCGCCACGAACTCGCCCTGCGCGACGCCACCGTACGGCTGGCCCACCGGACCGGAGTGCTGCAGCGGTTCGGCGCCCCGCTGATGGCGCAGCACGACGTCAGCTACCGGCCGGCCGAGTCCCTGCGCGACACGCTGCCGGGGCTGACCAGCAGGATCCGCGTCGGCGACCGGCTGCCGGTGTTCGCCGCGCACGACGAGCCCCAGCCGGGCGCCGAACGCTGGCCCTCGATCGACCCGGCGCGGCTGACGCTGCTGCTCTGGGCGGGCGAACGCCAGGACGCCACCTGGCTGGCCACCCGCCAGTCCGTGTCGAGGGCCGCCCCCGACGGTGTACCGGTACGGGACATCTCCGCCTGGCCGGGCTTCACCCCACTGCTCGGCACCACCCCGAGGGCCCTCGTGGTCCGCCCCGACGGACATGTGGCGGCGATCGTCGCCCCTGAACCGGCCGCCGTGCGTACGGCACTGCGCAGGGCGGGGAGCAGCTTCCGGGCGGGCGGCACGGTGCGGACCCCTCAGGTCCCGGACGCCCCGGGCACCCGGCTGACGACCCTGGCGGTGTCCTCCACCCGTACGGCCGACGATGCCGAGGAGCTGGCCTCATGAGCCGCGCCGCGGTGCTGTGCGGTCTGGGTGGTGCTCTGCCGGAGAGGGCCGTGTCCAATGAGGAGTTGGCGGAGCGGCTGGACACCTCCGACCGGTGGATCCGTACCCGGACCGGGATCGGTCGGCGTCATGTCGTCGCCCCGGGCGAGGCCACCTCCGACCTCGCGGTGGCGGCCGGACGGGATGCGCTGGCCTCGGCCCGTCGCAGCGACGTGGACCTGGTCGTGCTGGCCACCAGCACACCGGACCGGCCGTGCCCGGCCACCGCGCCGGACGTCGCCCACCGGCTCGGGCTCGGGACGGTGCCCGCCTTCGACCTGTCCGCCGTGTGCACCGGGTTCGTGTACGCGCTGGCCGCCGCGTCCTCCATGATCACCGCGGGGCTCGCCGAACGGGCCCTGGTGATCGGAGCGGACACCTTCTCCACCATCCTCGACCCGGCCGACCGCACCACCCGGGCCATCTTCGGCGACGGAGCCGGAGCCGTGGTCCTGCGGGCGGGCGAGGCGGACGAGCCGGGCGCGCTGCTCGGCTTCGACCTGGGCAGCGACGGCTCGGGCGGCGACCTGATCACCGTACGCGCCGGAGGTTCCCGGCAGCGCTCCGCGCCCGAACCCCCGGGCGCCGGGGACCACTTCTTCACCATGGACGGCCGGCCCGTGTTCACCCAGGCCGTGCTGAACATGAGCCGTTCCTCGCAGACCCTCCTCGACCGGATCGGCTGGACTCCCGCCGAGGTGGACAAGGTCGTGGCGCACCAGGCCAACATCCGCATCCTCAACGCCGTGGGCGAGCAACTCGGCCTGGAGGAGAAGCAGATCGTGGCCAACCTGGACCGGGTCGGCAACACCGTCGCCGCCTCGATCCCGCTCGCCCTGCGTGACGCCGCCGCCGACGGCGACCTGCAGCCCGGCCACCGCGTGCTCCTCACCGGCTTCGGCGGCGGCCTCACCTGGGGCTCGGCCGCGCTGGTCTGGCCGGCCCTGGAACCGACCGACCTCAACGAGAACCCCGAGAACGAACAACGAGAGGAAACCACCATGAGCACTCCCGTCATCAAGATCCAGGAAACCCTCAAGCACCGCGTCTCCGCCCTGATCAGCGAGAAGTTCGGCCTCGACGAGGCGGAGCTGCTCTCCGGCGCCACCTTCGACGAGCTGGAGATCGACTCCCTGATCCTCGTGGAGCTGAGCCTGATCCTGCGCAAGGAGATGGACATCGTCCTGCAGGAGGGCGAGCTGAAGTCCGCGTTCACCCTGGACGAGGCCGTCGCCGTGATCCGTGCGAAGGCGGATCAGGCGTGAGCGGCGTGGCCCGGGGCCGCGGAGTCGCGGTCACCGGCATGGGCCTGGTCACACCGGCCGGCATCGGAGTCGAGGAGAACTGGCGGCGGGTGCTGTCCGGCGTCTCCGCAGGGGCCACCGACCCCGAGCTGAAGGGCGAGAAGGTCGACATCTCCTGTCGGGTTCCCGGCTTCGACCCCACGGCCGAGCTGGGCCGGCGCACCGCCTGGAAGCTGGACCGCTTCACCCAGCTCGCCGTGGTCAGCGCCCGGCAGGCGGTCGCCGACTCCGGCCTGGACACCGGGTCCTGGGACTGCACCCGGGTGGGTGTGGTCATCGGCAACTCGCTGGGCGGCGCGGCCACCCTGGAGAAGCAGCTGCGCACGTACTCGGAGGGCACCCCCGAGGACGTGTCGGCGCTGATGATCCCCATGAGCATGGTCAACATGGTCGCCGGATACGTCGCGATGGACCTGCGCATCCACGGTCCCAGCCTGGTCACGGCGACCGCGTGCGCGTCGGGGGCGTCCGCGATCGGCACGGCCCGCGAATGGCTGCTGTCGGGGCTGTGCGACGTGGTCCTGGCCGGTGGCACCGAGTCGGCGATCAGCCCCGGCACGCTCAACGGGCTGTCCCGGATGGGCGCGCTGTCGGGCCGTACCGACCAACCGGCCGCGGCGTCCCGCCCGTTCGCGGCGGACCGGGACGGCTTCGTGGCCGGCGAGGGCTCGGCGATCCTGGTACTGGAACGGTGCGCCGACGCCACCGCCCGGGGCGCCCGGCGCTATGCGGACATCGCCGGCTTCAGCGCCACGTCCGACGCGCACCACGCCACCGCCCCGCACCCGCAGGGCGAGGGCCTGGCGCGGGCGCTGCGGGCCGCCCTGGACGACGCCGGAGTGCTCCCCGACGAAGTGGAGCACGTCAACGCACACGGCACGTCCACCCCGATGAACGACCTCACGGAGGCCCGTGCCCTGCACTCGGTGCTCGGCGACCGCGCGGCGGTCACCTCCACCAAGGGCGTCACCGGCCACACCCTCGCCGCGGCGGGTGCCGTGGAGGCCGCGTACACCGCGCTGGCGCTGTACCACGGCGCCATGCCGCCCACCGCCAACGTCGAGTCGCTGGACCCGGCGATCGACGTCGACATCGACGTCGTCACCGGCGCGGCGCGGCACCGGCGGATGAGCGTCGCCGCGAGCACGTCCCTCGGGTTCGGGGGGCACAACGCCGCCCTGGTCCTCACCGCCGCGGCCTGACGGGGCCGGGGTGTCCCGCACCCCGGCCCCTCCAATCCCCCCTGACAGGAAGGAAGTTCACGTGAACACGCGTGGCCTCGGCCCGACCGGATTCGACGTCCACCCCGTCGGCCTCGGGTGCATGGGAATGAGCTGGGGCTATGCCGAGTCCCAGCGCGACGACACGGTCTCGGTCGCGGTGATCCGGCAAGCCCTGGACGCCGGGCCGGTTCTGCTGGACACGGCCGACGCCTACGGCGCGGGTCACAACGAGATCCTCGTCGGCCGCGCCCTCGCCGGACGCCGTGGCGACGCCGTGGTCGCGACCAAGACCGGCATCGTCGTGGACGACCTCACCACCCGCACCCTGAGCCGCGACGGTTCCCGCGAGCACATCCGGCGCTCGGCCGACGCCTCCCTGAGGCGGCTCGGCGTCGACGTCATCGACCTGTACTACCTGCACCGCGTCGACCCCGCCGTACCGCTGGAGGAGTCCTGGGGCGCGCTGTCCGAGCTGGTGCGCGCGGGCAAGGTGCGCCACCTCGGGCTGTCGGAGGTGACCCGGGAGCAGGCCGACGCCGCCCACCGCGTCCATCCGGTGGCGGCGGTGCAGTCCGAACTGTCCCTGTGGACAAGGGAACCGCTCGACCCCGACTCCGGGATCTCCGGCTGGTGCGCCGAACACGGCGCCGCCTTCGTGCCGTTCGCACCGCTGGGCCGGGGTTTCCTCACCGGCCGCTACACCCGGCCCGAGGACTTCGAGGCCGGCGACTTCCGGGCCACCAACCCCCGTTTCGCGGGGACGGCGTTCACCGCCAACCTGCGCATCACGCACGCGGTGGAGAAGGTCGCCGCCCGGCACGGCGCCACCGCCGCCCAGGTCGCCCTGGCCTGGACCCTCGCCCAGGGCGACCACGTCGTCCCCGTCCCCGGCACCAAACAGCCCCGCTATCTGGCGGACAACCTGGCGGCGGCCGAACTGCGCCTGACCGAGCGGGATGTGCGGGACCTGGACACCGCCCCCGCCGCCACCGGCAGCCGCTACTGACCGCACGTCCTCCCTCGACAAGCAGGAGCACACCATGCCCGATCAGCCGGACGGCGCCCCCGCGCCGTCCCCGTACACCGTGGCCGTCGTCGGTCTGGGCGGCACCGGACTGACCCTGGTGCGCCGACTGGCCGGCGCGGGGCTCACCGTCGTCGGCGTCGACGACGACCCGGCGGCCCTGGTCCGCGCCCAGGAACTGAGCCCGTCCGAGCGCCCCCGCACGGTGACCCGCTTCCCGGCGGGGGTCACCGCGGCCGACCTGGTCATCGAGGCGGTACCGGAACCGGCGGCACTGAAGCGGCTGGTGCTGGCCAAGGTGCGACAGCGCATCAGGCCCGGTACCCCGGTGCTCACCACCGCGCTGACCACGCCGCTCGCCGACCTCGAAGAGGCCGCGGGCCCGGACCTGTTCGCGCTGCGCTTCCTGCGCGCGGACGACCTGGACGCCGTGGAGATCGCCCGCGCTCCCGGCGCCGGGGATGCGGCGGCCGAGCGGGTGGAACAGATACTGACGGCGGCCGGAATCACGGCGCACCAGGTCGTCGACCGGCCGGGCTCGCTCGCCCCCGGCCTGCTGCTCGGCCTGCTGAACCGGGCCGCGTGGATGGTCCACGACGGATACGCCACCGCCGAGGACATCGACACCGCGCTGCGGCTGGGCTGCGGCTGGCGCGAGGGTCCGCTGGCCGTGCTGGACGCGATCGGCCTGGACACGGCACGCGACCTGCTCTCCCGCCTCACCGAGACGGCCGACGGGCACCCGGCGCCGGCCCCGGTCCTCGACGAACTGATCGCCCGGGGCGCGCTCGGCCGCAAGACGGGCCACGGCTTCCACCGCCACGACCTGGGCGAGGGGCCGCGCCGGCCGGCCGAGCCGACCGCCGCGCCCGGCCGCCGGGTGGTGGTCGTGGGCTCCGGGACCATGGCCACCGGCATCGCGGAGTCCTTCGTGCGCGGCGGCTTCGACACCACACTGCTGGCCCGGACCGAGGAGAAGGCACAAGGCGCCGCGGAACGCGTGGAGTTCGCGCTGGGGCGCACCGACGAGGAGGGAGGGCGGGGCGGCTTCAGGGCGACCGCGGACCGCTCGGTGCTGGGCACGGTGGACATCGTCGTCGAGGCCGTGGTGGAGGACCTGGAGGTCAAGCGGCGGCTCTTCGCCGAGCTGGGCGCGGTCTGCGCGCCGCGCACCCTGCTGGCCACGTCCACCTCCAGCCTGCCGGTGGCCGCCTGCACCGAGCCGGCGGGCCGTCCCGCGGACGTGCTGGGCCTGCACTTCTTCAACCCGGCTGCGGTGATGCGCCTGGTGGAGCTGGTCCCGGCGAAGGGCACCAGCAAGCACAGCCTGGCCCGTGCCCGCGCGGTGGCCGAACGGCTCGGCAAGCAGACCGTGCAGTGCGGCGACCGGGCCGGTTTCATCGTCAACGCGCTGCTCTTCCCGTATCTGAACCAGGCTCTCGAACTGCTGGACGCGGGCGAGACGACGACCGCGGCGCTGGACGCGACCGCGCGGACCGTGGGCGGCCAGCCGATCGGTCCGGTACGGCTGCTCGACACGGTCGGCGCCGATGTGGCTCTGGAGGTGCAGCGCCGGCTCCAGGCCGACCCGCGCTGCCGGGCACCGGAGACCGCCCCCCTGCTGAGGCAGCTGGTGGCCGCGGGGCATCTGGGCCGTAAGACGCCCGGCAAGGGCACCCGCACCTACCTGGCCTCCCGCCCCACCGCGCCGGTCCCCGCGTCCGTCTGATCCCGCCGGGCGGCGGCTCCTCCCCCTCCCCCCAGGTGGGGCCGCCGCCCGGCTTCCCCCTCCCACCCGCACGGAAGGCCGTACCCCATGACCGCTGTCCCCGGCTCACCGAACGCCCCCGTCGAGATCGCCTTCTTCGACGTCGACGAGACACTGATCAACGTCAAGAGCATGTTCCGCTTCCTGGAGTTCCACTACCGCGAACGCGGTCTGCCGCCGTCCGCCTACGAGGAGGCGGCAGGCACGCTGCGACGCAGGTCGGCGGCGGGTGTCTCACGGCTGGTCACCAACCGTGAGTACTACCGCCTGTACGCGGACCGCCCGCGCGAGGAGCTGTTCGCACACGGCCGCGCCTGGTTCGACGCGGAGCTGGCCACCGGCACGCTGCTGCATCAGCCGGTGGTGTCCGCCCTGCGCCGGCACCGGGAAAAGGGCGCGCTGACCGTGCTGGTGTCGGGCTCGTTCCGGCCGTGTCTGGAGCCGGTCGCGGAGCTGCTCGGCGCCGACGAGATCCTGTGCAGCGAGCCGGAGTACGTCGGCGGGTACTGCACGGGTCTGGTGGAGCGCCCGGTCATCGGCGTCGAGAAGGGCCGGCTGGCGCGCACGCTGATGCGGCGGCGCGCGGTGTCCCCGTCGCGCGCCGCCGCCTACGCCGATCACGCCTCCGACCTCGACCTCCTGCGCTCCGTGGGCCATCCCGTCGCCGTCGGCGACGACATGGTGCTCGGCGCCCATGTCGCCCGGGTGGGCGGAGGCACGCTGCCGGGGGTCGGCCGGGTGATGGACGTCAGCCGGTCTGCTCCTTCGCGACCGACACCAGTGCGGTGAAGCACAGCATGCCCTCCTGATGCATCGTCACCAGGAAACGCGCACGGCCGAGTTGATCGTCGGGCAGCTGCTGTGCGTCCACCCAGCAGGGGGAGTCGAGTTCGACGTAGCGGTGGAAGACGGTCTCCATCGCCTCGGCGACTCCGACCCGGGGGTGCCGCAGGGTGCGCACGGCCTGCTTGGCCGCCTCCAGCAGGAGGATGCCCGGGGCGTGGTCGCTGGGGTGGTCGAAGTACATCGGGTGGTGGGTGTCGACCCGCAGCTGCCAGCGGTCCGTCGCGTCGGTGGGTGAGAGCACCACGTCCCGGAACTCCTCGCCGGCGCCGGAGACCGGGGGCGGCAGCGGGCGGCTGCGGGCCAGCTCCAGCATGCGGTGGGCGTCGCCGCAGGAGCCGCGCAGCCGCTCGTAGATGGCGGGCGGCTGAATGGTGAACCGGGTGTGGGCGGTGGCCAGTTGCTCGCCGTCGCGCAGCACGGTGATGTTCAGGGACAGGGCCGAGACCCGGCCGCGGCGGCGGACCACGTCGTAGCAGCGGATGTGCAGATCGGGCCGGCCGCCGATGCCCGCCTCGCGCAGCGTCCTGAGGTTGAGCGCGTAGCGGTACTCGCTCCAGAGCAGACGGTGGCCGAACGGGACGTCGTAACCGGCGTGCGACAGCAGCGGAAAGGCCTGCCGAATCGTTTCCGTGAGCAGTACGGCGCCGTCCTCGCGGCGGTCCCCGGTGGCCAGGAGATCGCCGGTGTCCGTCCAGTCGGCCGCGACCAGGAACTCGTCCTCCGCCAGGCGCTTCAGGCCCGAGAGCAGTACCTGGCCTGCGTCGTGCTTGTGGACGAGGGCCTTCGCGACCCGGGCCGATCTCGAACCAGCAGCCGTCACCATCTCGTTCATGTGGAATCCCCCTGTTTTCCCGCATCGACATGCGCTGCTCCCACGAACTGGCGGAGCCGCACCACAGCCAGTAACATAGAGGACGTTCTTTTTCTTGTCGAGACCGGGGTGCAGCCATGGCACGAGCGAACACGAATCGCGCACTCAAGCAGGAGCGCGCGATTCAGACCCGAGAGCAGCTCTTGAAGGCGGCCGCGGAGGTCTTCGACGAGTACGGCTACGCCGGCGCCGGGATCAACAAGATCCTGCAGCGTGCGGGCGTGACGGCGGGGGCCCTGTACTTCCACTTCAAGGACAAGCAGAGCCTCGCGATGGAGGTGATGAACGCCCAGCGCAGCACCATCGAGCCGCATGTGCCCACGACCGGCCTGCAGCGCCTGGTGGACATCACCCTCATCTGGTCGCACTCGCTCCAGGCCGACCCGCTGCTGCGGGCCGGCGTCCGGCTCACCGGCGAGCAGGCCGCCTTCGGCCTGCAGGACGCCACGCCGTACACGGTCTGGGCCCGCAGCTTCGAGGACTGCCTCGAAGTGGCGCGCGCCCAGGGCGAGTTGCGGGAGCACGTGCGGATCGAGGAGCTGGCCGAGTTCGTCGTCGGCGCGTGCACCGGCATGCAGGAGTACGCGCAAGTCGTCTCCAGGCGGGCCGACCTCCCCCGCCGCACGGTGAACATGTGGCGCCTGCTGCTGCCCAGCGTCGCCGCCGACCCGGCTCTCGACCGGATGGAGAACAGCGAGGAGCGCGCTCGGTCCCTTTGGACGTCCGTGAGCGCGCCCGGCCAAGGGGAGGGAACCCGATCATGACCAACCGACTCCACACGTTGAGACTGGCGGCCGTCAACATCGACGGCGTCCTGCTCAACGACACCTTCAGCCCGCTCATCCACCGGTTCGTCACCCGCCGCGGCGGCGTCTACTCGGCCGATGTCGAGCGCCGCGTCTTCTCGCAGCGGCAGGCCGACGCCGGCCGCGCCATGGCGGCCGCGGTGCCGCAGGCGCTGACCGGCGAGGAGGCCCTGGCCGCCTACTTCGAGGAGCGTGCCGCCTACCTCGCCGACCACCCCGTGGAGGTCACCGAGGGAACCGGGGCACTGCTGCGGCGACTGCGCGCCGCCGGGCTCGACGTGGTCTGCTACGGCGGTCTGGCCAAGTCCCACTTCGACGAGCATCTCGGGGCGTATGCCGGGCTGTTCACCCCTCCCTCCTACATCTGCACCAACGACGTGCGCCCCGGACTGCGGGAGATCACCGCGCACTTCGGGCTGGAGCACGGGCAGGTGCTCTTCATCGACGACGTGGCCCGGGTCGCCGAGGCGGCGAGGGCCCTCGGGGCACCGTTCATCGGCCGACCCAGCCGGTTCGAGCACAGCCACCAGGCCGAGCTGATGCGTCAGGCCGGGGCACGCCATCTGGTGGACGGACTGGACGAGATCGACGACACGCTGCTGCGCACGGTGGACGAGGAGGCGACGGACGGCACGTTGTGGCCGACGGGGGCCGACGAACCGGTGCCGACGGCCCGTTAGGGCCCTCTCGTTCCCTGGGCCGTCCGGACGCCGCTGGTGGAAGCGGCCACGGGCGGCCCATCGGCCGCCCGGACAGTCGTACGACATCTCAGACGGCCAGCGTGCCGCCGTCGACCGGGACCGTCGCGCCGGTCACGAAGGACGACGCACCACTGCACAGCCACAGCGCCGCCTGCGCCACCTCGACCGGGGCGGCGAACCGCTTCTGGACGGCACGCGCGAAGAACGCCTGCTCCACGCCCGGCATCTGCTCGACGACCGACTCCATCATCTCGGTGAACGTGCTGCCCACGGCCAGGGCGTTGACCCGGATGCCCCGGTCCCCGTACGAGGCCGCCGCGGCCTTGGTGAGGCCGATCACCGCGTGCTTCGCGGCCACGTAGGGCGCGCCCACGCCGGTGGCGATGAGGCCGGCCACGCTCGCGGTGTTGACGATCGTGCCGCCACCGGTGCCGAGCATGGCGCGGATCTGGTGGCGCATGCAGTTCCACACGCCCCGGACGTTGACGTCCATGACGGTGTCGTAGTCGTCGTCCGACATCTCGTGCAGATCGACGCCGAGCGTCGCGTGGCCGGCGTTGTTGAAGGCGGCGTCGAGGCGGCCGAAGCGCTCCACCGCGGTGTCCACGACCCGTTCGACGTCCTCGCCACGGCGTATGTCGCCGGTGACATACGCCGCCCGGCCGCCCTTGGCCTCGATCTCCTCGGCCACCGAGGCGAGTTGCTCCTGGCGGCGTGCCGTGAGCACGACGGCCGCGCCGTGCTCGGCGAAGAGACGTGCCGCCGCCGCGCCGATGCCCGACGAAGCTCCGGTGATCATGACTACACGGTCGCTCATTACGCACGCTTGTTCGATCATGACGGCCAGTCAAACAGGCACCTGGCAGACCGTCAGCCGGATTGGGCAGTCGTTACCGGCCAACCTGCCAAGAACGTTCCGAGCTGCTCGTTTTCCGGATCTCTTGGGAATTTCTTGACCTATGGTGGTGCCGTCGCGGGCCGACCGCGGCGCACGGGGGCGGGAGGAGGTGCGAGCACACGTGGCGCGACAGGAGAGGGCCGAGCAGACCCGTCAGCGGATCGTCAGGGCCGCGGCCGCCGAATTCGCCGAGCACGGCTACGACGGCACCTCCCTGCACCGGATCGTCAGATCGGCCGGTGTCACCATGGGCGCACTGACCTTCCACTTCCCCAGCAAGTCGGCCCTGGCCGACGCCGTCCAGGAAGCGGGCACGACCGCCACCCGCGAGGTGATGCTCGACACCGCCCCCGCACCGGGACTGCGGGGCGTACTCGACGAGGTGCTGACACTGGCCGACGCCCTGCGCACCACGCAGAGCATCCGTGCGGCCGCCCGGCTCACCCGCGAGGGGCACGCCGCCGACCACGGCTGGTACGACTCCTGGGCCCCCGGCCTGCGCGAGGCGCTGGAGCGGGCCTGGCGCGAGGAGCGCCTGGACGGCGGGCTGACCCCGCTGGCGGCCGCCTCCCTGCTCTCCCACGTCCTGCTCGGCGTCGAAGCCGCCGCCACCGCCCCGGACGCGGTGCGCACGATCACCGGCGACGGTCCCGAGGAGGGCCTGACCCAGGCCCTGAAGGCGCTGGGCACCCTTCTCGCCCCCAACGACCCTCACTGAATGCGCAGTTCCGCACACGTGCCGTATCGCTCGATCGACACGCTCCACGCGTAGTACGGAATTTTCCGTGCCCGGTCCACCGCCGGGCGCGCCACTCGCGCCGCAGCTCAGAGCCGCTGAGTGCATCGCCGCACGACCCTCCTCATCGCCGCCTTCCCGGCGCTCGGCCTAGAAACATAGAGAATGTTCTGTATATTTGCGGCTGACCGGGAGAGAGGAGTCCGTCCATGCATCCGGCCACAGAGCACGTCCCGCCGGCCCAGCGGCTCTTCGCCCATCTGCCGCGGGCCGACCAACGGCGTTGGGCCGGCGTCTACTTGAAGGGACTTCTGGCCACCCAGGGCAAGAAGTCGCTGCGGCGCATAGCGGCCTCGGTGACGCCGTCCCCGACGGCGGCCCAGTCGCTGCAGCAGTTCGTCAACGACAGCGCCTGGCGGTGGCGCCCGGTCCGCGCCGAGCTCGCCCGCTGGGTCGCCGAGCACACCGCCGCGCACGCCTGGACGCTGTCCCCCGTGGTCATCCCCAAGCGGGGCGAGCTGTCCGCCGGCGTCCACCGACGCTTCGTGCCCGCCTTCGGACGTACCGTCAACTGCCAGCTCGCCGTGGGCGCGTTCCTCTCCGGCGATCTCGGCGACCTCTCCGTGGACTGGCGGCTGTACCTGCCTCGCCGCTGGACCGAGGACGCCGCGCTGCGGCACCAGGCCCGCATCCCCGAGCCGACCGGTCATGCCACCGCGGCCGATCTGTGCCTCGCCCTCGCCGACCAACTGCCGCGGATCACACCCGAGATGCCGCCGGTGGTCGTCCACACCGACGGTCACATCGACGCCGTGGTCGTGATCGAGGGCCTTGGGGCCCGCGGTCTGGACTGGGTCGTGGGCGTGCCCGACAGCCTGCCCCTGTCGCTCGCCCCGGCCGCCGCGCCCCACCCGGCCGATACGGCAGCACTCCACGCAGCCCCGGAGCCGGCGGGCGCCCTGCTGCGGCGACACGCCCAGCCCGCCGTCACCGCCCCCCTCGCCCCCGGGCGGCCCCGGATCGGCACCGTACGGGTGCTGCTGCCGGCACTGAACCGCCCGGCCCTGCTGGTCGGCGTCTGGACCGGCGCACGCCCACAGCCCGACCGGATCTGGCTGACCAACCTGCCCCCGGCGTGGCGCGCCCTGACCCCGGGGCGTGTTGCGAAAGTCCCTCCCCCAGAGGGGGTGCCCCCAGCCCCGCGACGCCCGGCACATGCTCTCGCCGCACCGGACACAGGCCCGAGTACGTCCGGTACGAGGGCTTGCACCCGGCATGCCGAGAACACGCTCCCCCACTCTCGGCGCAGCCCGAACGACGGGACCCCCATGCCGCCGCAGGGCCCGCCCTACGGGCGGACGACGGGACTTTCGCAACAGGCCCTGGCGGTCATCGGCTCCGCCACCGCCGCTCGGGTCGGGATCGCGGAGGCCGAACTGGGCCTGCACGACTTCGCGGGGCGGTCCTACCCCGGCTGGCACCGCCACGCCACGCTGGTCTCCATCGCCTCGGCGCATCGCAGGCTCGGGCACGAGGTGTGCCTGGCCCCGGGCGACAGCTGACCGCCGTATGCCGGTCGGCGACCGCCGATCGACGGCCCTTCCCCCCACAGCACCACGGGAACCCCGCAGCGACGCGGGGCTCCCGCCGATCCGTTCGCCCGTACACCGCTCGCCATCCGGTGACACCCAACCTTGAGGAGGGGCTGTGGAGTTCCGTGTCCTTGGACCGATCGACATCCGCGAGCAGGGGCGTGACGTCACCCCCCGCGCGCCCAAGCAGCGGCAGGTGCTCGCCCTGCTCATGGCGAAGGCCAACCACCGTGTGTCCGTGCCGGCGCTGCTGAGCGAGGTGTGGGACGGCGAGCCGCCCCGCACCGCCACCACCGCCCTGCAGACGTACATCGGGGCGATACGCAAGGCGCTGGCCGCCGGCACCGGCACCAGCGCCCGTGAGATCGCCGAACACCGGCTGGTCACCGACGGCAACGGCTACGTGCTGCGCCTGCGGCCCGACGAATGGGACCGTCCCCGCTTCGAGCAGCTGGTCCTCGATGCCCGTGGCCTGCTGCAGAGGCGCGAGGCGCACGCCGCCGCCGAGGTGCTCGGAGAAGCACTGGCCGTGTGGCGCGGGGCACCCTTCGGGAACGTCCGGCACGGCAGTCGGCTCACCGTGCAGGCGCGGGTGCTGAACGAGGCGCACCTCGCGGCCTGCGAGGTGCGGATCGATGCGCTGCTGCTGTGCAGACGCTTCCAGGAGGCGGTCGGGGAGGCCATCGCTCTGGTCGCCGAACACCCGTACCACGAGAACCTGCACACCCAGTTGATGCGGGCGCTCTACGCCTCGGGCCGCCGGGCCACCGCGCTGGAGGTCTACCAGTCCCTGCACCGCCGTATGACCGACGACCTCGGCATCCCCCCGTCCCCCTCCACCACGACGCTCCACCACGTGATGCTCCAGGACAACCCCGACCAGCGCTATCTCTCGGCTGCGGGCGCGGGGGCCCTGCGGTGACGCCGACGCCGCGCCGCCCCTAGGGTCGGTTGCGGAAAGTGGCGTCGTCGCCCGAAGGGCGGCCGCGCGGCGTCCGGCGCGTGCTCTGGGGGTCCCCCCGGCCCCAGCCGCGCGACGCCCGGCACGCACTCTCGCTGCACCAGCCCCTTCCAGCCGGCCCGATCCGCCGGACGGGCCCTAGTTGCCGGTGCCCTCGTCCGTCCACAGGCTCTCCACGGCCCGCGAAGGGCCGCCCGCCGCGCGTACCCGCTCCATGGCCACCTGGACGAAGGCCCGTAGCCGGGCCGTCTCGTGGCCGGTGGGCCAGACGAAGGCGTAGTCGATTCCCGGGGCGTCCGTGAGCGGCTTGAAGACCAGGCCGGGACGGCTGTAGTAGTGCGCGCCGGCGGCCGCCACCGGTGTGACGCCCTTGCCCGCGAGAACCAGGGAGAGCGCGTCCTCCCAGTGCGTCATGGCCTGCCCGTGCGGGATGGGCCGCCCCGACGGCGTCTGCCGCGGGAAGTGGTGGTCCAGCCAGTGCGTCGGCACGTTCCCGGCCACCGTCAGCAGCGTCGCCTCCGCCAGCTCCTCCACGCTCACCGACTCCCGCCGCGCGAACGGGTGCGCGGACGACATCAGCAGCACCCTCTGCTGCGACACCAGCACCGGACCCAGCGTCAGATCCGGCTCGGCCAGCGGAGGTTCGGTGACCTGGAGCTCGACGTCCCCCGCACGCAGGGGACCGTAGGGGTCCGAGATCTGCACCTGTCGTATCTGCACGTCCACACCCGGATAGCGACGCCCGAAGACCTCGGCGATGCTGTGCAGCAGATGGCCCGTGAACGCGCCGGAGAAACCGATCCGCAGCGAGCCGGTGATCCCCCGCCCGGCCGCCATGGCCCTGGCGACGGCCTCCTCGACCCCTCGCCACGCGGGCGCGAGATCGTCCCCGAGCTGTTCCCCGATGGGCGTGAGGGTGACCTGGCGGCTGGTGCGGTCGAACAACTTGGCACCGATACGGCGCTCCAGCCGGGCCACGGTCTGGCTGACCCTGCTCTGTGAGACACCCACGCGCTCCGCGGTCCGCCCGAAGTGCAGCTCTTCCGCGAGGGTCAGGAAAATCTCGATCTCCTGGCGTTCCATGACCGGTTCTCCCGCGCCCCTCACTTCCGCGACCTCGAACGATGAGCCCAGCGAATCGATCGTTGCACAGATCGTCCTTGTTGCGCAGGTCCCCCGATTCGAAGCTGGACATGCCAGCGAGATCACCAGGAAGGACCGCTCATGGCCGTCACCGAATCCTCACCTCCCGCCAACGCCACGCACAAGGTCGCCGCACCACCCGGGCCCGCCGCCGACGGCGTCCTCGGAGCACGCGAGTGGCTGGTGCTGATCACTCTGTGCTGCGCCACCTTCATGTGCGGCCTGGACTTCTCCATCGTCACCGTCGCCCTGCCCGACATCGGCACCGCTCTCGGCTTCTCCTCGGCCGGCACCCTGCAGTGGGTGGCCACCGCCAGCCTGCTGCCGTCGGCGAGCCTGCTGCCCCTGTTCGCCCGGGTCGCCGACCTGATCGGCCGCAAGCGGCTGTTCACCCTCGGCGTCGCCGTCTTCACCCTGTTCTCGCTCGGCGCCGCCCTCGCCAACAGCCCCGGCATGCTGATCGCCACCCGCATCGGCCAGGGCACCGCCGCCGCGATGATCGCCCCGTCCGCCATCGCCCTGATGACCGGCTACTTCCAGGAGGGCCCCAAGCGCGCCCGCGCCCTGGGCCTGAACGGCGCCGTCATGTCGCTGGGCTTCGTGTTCGGCGCCCTCGGCGGCGGTGTCATCACCAACGGCTTCAGCTGGCGCTGGACCATGGTCGCGCTGTGCGTGATGGGCGCCCTGGCGCTGGCCGGCGCGCTGGCCCTGCCGGCGATCCACGAGTCCGGTGCCGCCCGCCGGATGGACATCCCGGGCGCGATCCTGGCCACGCTCGGCCTGTTCGGCCTGGTCTACGGCATCTCCACCGGCGGTGACGAGGGCTGGACCCGTCCCGCGGCGCTCGGCCCGATCGTCGGCGGCCTGGTGATGCTGGCCGCGTTCCTGCTGGTCGAGCGGAGCCACCCGGAGCCGCTGGTGCCGCTGTCCGTGTTGAACCGGCCCTCCGTGAAGTGGTCGGGGCTGTTCGGTGTCATCACCTTCGGGATGTGCGCCGGTACGACCGTGCTGCTGAGCCTGTACATGCAGGACGTGCTGGGCTTCACCGCTCTTCAGGCGGGTCTGAGCTACCTCGGCGAGGGCGCGGCCGCGACCCTCGGCGGCATGTACGTCGCGAAGCTGCTCAGCCGATTCGGCGGGGTGAAGGTACTCACCGCGGGTCTGCTCATCCAGGGCGTCGGCACGGTCTCGATGTTCGCCCTGCCGCAGGACGTGAACCTGGCCGCCCTGCTCGTCACCTCCTCCGTCATGGGACTCGGCCACGTCTTCAGCGTCGTCTCCTTCATCACCGTGATGACGACGGGCGTGACCGAGGAGGACCAGGGCGTCGTCGGCGGTCTGTCGCAGCTGCCGCAGTATGTGGCCGCGATCGGTGTCTCGGGTCTGAGCGCGATCGCCGCGGCCCGCACGAGCGCCCTCTCGTCGGGTGCCACGCCGTCCCGCGCCGACATCCTGGGCGGGTTGCACGCGGGCATGGTCACGGCCGGTGTCGTCGCCCTCGCCGGTGCCCTGCTCGTCGGCGCCGTACTGCGCAAGCGGACCACGGCCTAAGCCGTCCCGTGTCCGGCACATACGGCACCGCCCGCCGGAACCGTCCGCGCCGTCCGCGTATCCGCGCCGTCCCCGTATCCGCGCCGCGCCGGGCGCCTTCGCCGCCCGCGAGGAGACCATCCGTGAACGACAGCCGACTGCGCAGGCCCTCGGCCGTGCGTACCCTGCGCGTGGGGGAGATCAGGGTCAGCTACGTGCCCGACGGGGCGATGCTGCTGAAGCCGGCCGGCAGTCTGCCCGCGACCGTCGACCGCCACTGGAGCAGGTACGGCGCCTATCTCAACGACACCCGCCGACTCGTCGCCAACACCGGCGGCCTGCTCGTCGAGCACGGCACCCGGGCGCTGCTGATCGACGCCGGGTTCGGCCCGCGCGCGGTACCGGAGGACCCCGACCACCCCGACCGGGGCGCGGTGCACGGCGGCTCGCTGCCCGGCAATCTGGCCCTGCTCGGGCGGTCGCCCAACGACATCGAGACGGTGGCCTTCACCCACCTCCACCCCGACCACACCGGCTGGGCCTGCGTCGACCCGCCCCTGTTCACCCGGGCCACCTTCGTCATCCCCAAGGCCGAATGGGATCACTGCGACCCCATGGTGGCGGCCCTCGAAGCCCGGACGCGTCTGGTGCTCGCCGGCGACGAGATCTTCCCCGGCGTCCACGCCGTGGCCCTGCCCGGCCACACCGCCGGTCACACAGGCTTCGTCATCGCCTCCCACGGCGTCCGCCTGCTCGCCTTCGGCGACGCCATGCTCTCCCCCCTGCAGATACGGCACCCCGAGTGGTCCGCCACCTCCGACGCCGACCCCGCCCGGTCGGAGCTCCATCGCCGCCGCCTGATCTCCGAACTCCTGCGCCCGGACACCCTCGGCTTCGGCATCCACTTCGCGGACGTGGTCTTCGGCCGGGTGCGGTCGCACGGTCGGAGAGCGGCCTGGCATCCGCTGTGACTCGTACGGCCCCACGAGTACACCGGGTGCGCATCTGCAAGCCGTCGTGTCGGCGACACCTCGCACCCGGAACTGCGGCGCCCTGAATGACCGGTCGGGGCCGCCCGCAGCGCTGGTGGCGTGGCGCGAGTCGCGGGCGGTGGACGATCCGGGCAAGCTGCCGCGGCACCGACGGACGGTCACGAGAGGGCGACGCCGGGGCCGCAAAATGGACTGCCACCACCGGAGCCCTCCTGTCGGCGACGCTCTCCGCCAACTCGGCCGTCACACTGCTACTCCTGCCGCACGCAGCGACACCGCTCTGACCTCGAACGCCGGCGTACTCCTACTTGCTGACAGCGAAGCGCATCAGGGCGTGCTCGTCACCCTGCTTGATCCTGCCCGTCGTGTTGATGACCTCAAGCTTCCAAGTGCCGCCGATCCGCACCGCCTTGGCCACGGCGCAGCCGTTGTCCTTCGTGAGCAGGCTCGGCCAGATGTCGGCGACCTGCTGAGCGCTGCCCCCGGTCGCGTCGTAGACCTTGAAGCTGATGTTGCGCGCCAGCTGGAAGGAACTGCCCTTCTTGTATGCGGCGGCGACGAACACGATCGCCGTGATGTTGGGCGGGATGCGGGCGAACTCGACGGTCACCGTCTCGTCGTCGCCGTCGCCGTGGCCGGTCTGGTTGTCGCCGCTGTGGACCAGCGAGCCGTTGCCCATGGGGTCGAGCGAGTCGAGACCCGCGAGGCGGACCGGGTCCCCGCCCTGCATGGCGATGGCGATCAGGTCGAGGTCGGTGCCCTTCTTGCGGCGAAGCTTGCCCATCACCCCGCCGCTGCTGCCGGCGGTGGGATCCCAGGAGACCCCGATGGACAGGTGGGTCACTCCGTCCAGGTCTGCCGGGCCGTCTTCCTTGGTGAGCGTGATCATGTATGGCTCGTCCTCGTCTCAAAGGGACTACAACACCGCAGAGTGTGCCCGGCGCCTTCGTGGTTCCAGGTGACGGGTCCCGGACAGCAACTCATGCACCCGGCTCACGCCGTCCGGAGCGGGCCGATCGCAGGCGAAATGCTCTTCGGAGGGGTCAGTTCGTGGCCGGGACCAAGGGGCCGAAGGAGGCGGCGGCGATCTGCTGGATGGAGCGCATCTCGGTGCCGTTGAGATTGGTCGGGTTGACCGAGTAGACGAGCTTGCGGGAGAGGTCGCGAGTGGCGAAGACGCCGCTGGTGTAGCCGGGGCGGGAGCCGGTCTTGCCCCAGACCACGACACCGTTGGATGCCGTCACCCTCATGATGCCCATGGTCATGCAGGCACGGCCGGCGTCGGCCTGGGTGCGGCACTGGCTGCTGTGGAAGCTGGGGACGTCCGGGACGGTGAACAGCTCGGCCTGCTGGGCCGGCGGGAGGAAACGGCCGCGGAAGAGAGCGGTCAGGAAACGGTCGAGGTCGGCGGGAGTGGAGATCATGCCGCCCTCGGCCCAGGGCCAGGGGCTCTGCTCCGTGACGTCCACCGGATGCGAGGTGCCGTCCGGGGAGGTGACCGTCAGGTAGCCGTGGGAGTGCGGGCCGGGCAGGCGCGGGTCGTCGGCGTCGGGGACCTGGGTGTCGTGCAGTCCGAGGGGCCGGGTGATGCGGGAGCGCACCTCGTGGGCGAAGGTGTGCCCGGTGATCTTCTCGACCAGGAGACCGGCGACGTAGTAGTTCATCCCGTTGTACTGCTGCGCGGTGCCCGGTGCGAACTGCATCGGCCGGCCTGCCATCAGGTCGATCACCTGCTGCGGTGTGAAGCTTTTGAGGCGGTTGGCGGCGAACCATTCGGGACTGCCGTCGCCGAAGTCGGGGTTGTCGGCGCCGCGCGGCAGGCCGCTGGTGTGGTTGAGCAACTGGCCGACCTCGACGGGCGGGAGGCCGGCGGGCAGGACCCCCGGCAGGTACTGCTGGACCGGCTTGTCCAGGTCGATGCGGTGCTCGGCGGCGAGCTGGAGAACGATGGTGGCGGTGAAGACCTTGGAAATACTGCCGATCCGGATGTGCGCGTCGGGCGGAACGCCCTGACCCGTCTCCAGGTCGCCCACGCCGGAGGTGCCCGACCAGTGGCCCGCGCGACCCGTGATCCGCAGCAGCGCGCCGGTGACGTCCGCGTCCGGCAGGCCACCGATGGCCGCCCGGAGCTTGGCCGGGTCGAGCGCGGGCAACGGCGCGCCGGACGCCGTGGCGGGCACGGGAGCCGGGGTGGCGGCGGAGGCGGGAGCGGCCATACCCGCGGCCAGGGCGACCAGCACGGCGCCGGACGCCGCCACGGCGGACCAACGGGGGCTGAGGGCAGAGAAGTTCACAGTGAGGCTCTCCAGGGTGGTGGCGGTGGGACCGGCGGTCGAACGGCCCGGCCAAGAGTCTCTTCCAGCCCGACAGCCCGGATCATCAGGGAACGCCCCTGAGCGAACCCTGACCGCGCCCCGACCGCGCCCCGACGCCGTGCCCCTACGGCGTGCCCCGACGGCTGATCTGGGGCGGGCCACGTTTCTTCATGTCATCCGACCCGTTATTGCACAATTGTGACGGTGAGCGCATGGCTCCGTCACCCTCTGTGGGAAGACTCCGTTGTACAGCGAAGGGCAGCAAGCCGAGCGGACCGGTTCCGGTTCCGGGGACGGCGGGCGGTTCCCGCGAAACTCTGGTCGCAGCGTCATTCACATCCCTGGGGGAACCTAAGTGTCCGCTCGTAACCGTCGGAGCGCCGCAGCCGTCTTCACCGCGGGTGCCGCCGCACTGCTCACCCTGTCCGGTACGGCCGCCGCCACCGCGATGGCCGCTCCGGCCGCCCCCTCCTTCGGCGCCCACGCCAGGGGCAGCGCCGCGATGGTCGCCGCGGCCGCGTCCGCCCACACGCTCACCGTGCCCAGGGGACTCACCATCAGCAACGGCACCCGCCACGTCGTGGTCAACGGCAAGTCGATCGACTTCGGCACCGCCGTCCGTGACCTGGCCTGGAACCCCAGCGGCAGCAAGGCCGCCTTCATCGACGGGCACGGCAACCTCGTCGTCTCCAACCCGGACGGCAGCCACCGCCTCACCGTCGCCGCCAACCCGGGCGGGCAGACCTGGTCCCACCCCACCTGGCAGGTGACCGCCGCCGACCGGGCGAACCAGGTCCCCGCGAAGAACAACCTCATCTTCTCGGCCAAGATCCACGGCAGCACCGTCCTGGAGGGCGTCAAGGCCACCAGCAACCACGGCAGGCCGGCCAGGATCAGCCTGAACGGCGACGGGGAGCACAACGTCCCCCAGACCAACAACACCTGGCCGAACGTCGGCGGCAGCTACGGCTCATCCGTCTACGAGAACACCCACACCGGCGAGGTCTACATCCGCGACGACTACCTGCGGCAGCAAGGCGGCGCGCTGACCAAGGGTTCCGAGCCCGCGCTCTCCCCCGACAACGAAGAGGTCGTCTTCGTCCGCTCCGTCCACGGACACGACCACCTCTTCGTCGAGGACTTCGGCGGCTCCACCAACGTCATCAAGGACGTCACTCCCCACGCCACCACCGACTGCACCGAGCCCACCTGGTCGCCCAACGGCAAGACCATCGCCTTCCGCGCCCCGAGCGGTACGTACACCATCACGAAGGGCGCCCACGGATTCGGCAGTCCCGTCAAGGTCTCCAAGCACACCGGCCTGCCCGCCTACCGCGGCTGACCGCCGTCCGACCGGCCGTCCAACCGGCCGCCGGAGCGGGCGAGTTCGGCCTGGAGCTCCGGCAGGTGCTGGTCGGCCGTGTCGTGCGGCAGATACTCGACCACATCGAGGAAACGGAACAGGACCTTGGTCTTGGTGACGGCGAACTCGTAGTCGCCGTACCCCACCACGGCACCCATATCACCGCGAACAGCGCCCCGGACGACATGCGCGGTCATGTCGTCCGGGCTTTGTGCTGTCAGCCCCCGCCGCGCGTTGGGGCGAGCCAGGTACGGGCAGACCATCGAGGCGTAGAGCATGCACGCGCGGTGCCCCGGAGCCTCCAGTGTCGCCGCCAGGTTGCGGTACGGCCGCCCGGCGGCAAGCGCCTCGCGGATCGCGGAACTCTCCGCGCCGCCGACCACCCGCCACACAGGCCCCCTGGGCATCAGGGTGTTGCAGACGGAACACAGACGCTGTCTCGCGCACTCCGTGCTTCGGCCGTAGTCGGTGAGCGCGAACTGGGGCTCGTCGCCCTCCCACGGCGTGATGGCGGGGACGGGATAGCCACGGCTGTCACGAGGTCTGGCCTCGACGGTCGCCGGCATGGGAACGGAGTCGAATCGCACACCTCATGGTCGGCCACCTGACCGCCCACCGCGACGGTTGATCAGGCATCAGCAGCCCGGGGCCGGATGCCAACGGATTCCCGGCCGACGGCACGGCCGTCTCTGGGACGTCCCCTGGACGCGGGACGGTTGTCGGGACGCGGGGCGGCGTTGGAGATTGAACGGGCTCGGCATCCGAGCCCGCCTCTCCAGCCGGCTACGGCTTTCTCTCTCCAACTCCCTCTGAAGACAACGGAGTTCCGCATGCCCTCCCTGCCCCGCCGTCTCGGCACGAGCGGCGCCGTCCTGGCGCTCGCCGTTTCCGGCCTGCTGTTCGGCACCGCCTCGCCCGCCTCCGCCGCGACCAGTTGCCTCGGGCCCGGCTGCAACGGCCTCAATCCCGCCAACACGGTCTGCGCGAACGACGCGAGAACGATCGACACCACCTGGAGCGGCGTCGAGCTGCGTTACAGCCCCACCTGCCGTGCGGCCTGGGCGCGACGCGTGGGCGGGATCAACGGCGCCACGGACACGATCTGGGCCGAGAACTCGAAGGGCCGCACGTACTCCGTGGACATCCCGAGCAACGCGTCGGGGACCTACTACACCGCGATGGTTGACGACAAGGACCTCTGGTCCCGGGCCTGCGACAACCTCGGCGACGACGGCGGCTACAACTGCACGGCCAAGTACTGATGGCCGCCGGCAGGAAACCGGCCGCCGGGCGCACCCTCACCCGGCGCCTCGCCCCGCTCGCTGCCTCACTGCTCCTCGCCGCGTCGGGAGTGGTCCTCGGAGCGGCCTCGCCCTCGTCCGCGGCCACCTGGTGCCGTACGGACCTGTGCGACGGCCTGGACCCCGCCGACACCGTCTGCCAGGACGACGCGAAGACCGTGCACACCACGTACACCGGCGTCGAACTGCGCTACAGCCCGTACTGCCGCACCGCCTGGGCCCGGGTGCAACACCCCGTGCCGTTCTTCAAGTACGAGGTCATGAACAACCGGTACTTCGGCTACTCCTTCATCCCCACCGGCACCTACTCCCAGTGGACGGCCATGATCCAGGACGCCGACCTCCAGTCCCACGCCTGCCAGTACGACGACCACGGCAACCACCCCATCTGCACTGACTGGTTCTGAGCAGACCGGTTCTGAAGCCACCCATGGAGCTGAACATGCGTTTCCGGCACAAGGCCGCCACCACGGCCGCCTCCCTCGCCGTCGCCCTCGCCTCGACGGCCGGCCTCATCGTCTCCGCGTCGCCCGCGCAGGCGTACACCTTCCAGAACTACAGCATCGACGCCAACTCCCGCCTGCGTAACGGGCCTTCCACCAGCAGCTCGTCCAGAGGGATCACCACCCAGTCGCTGGACTTCTGGATCTACTGCTACTCCCGCGGCACTTACGTGGACGACGGGCACTACCAGACGAACATCTGGTACAAGGGCAACGTCTACGACCCGGGCATCAAGACCCAGCACTACGACGTCTGGTCGTGGGGCGGCAACGTCAACACCCCCTCCGACCCGCCCGCCGGACTGGAGGCCTGCTGATGCCGATGCCCACGCCCCGCCGCCGTACGGTCCTCACCGGGGCGCTCACGATCGGCGCCGGCGCCCTGGCGGCTTCCGCGCTCGGCGCCGGGACCGCGCGAGCCGCGAGCGGTCCGACGATCGCCGGGACCGACACATGGGGCGCCCGGCCGCCCTCGAAGCCGCTCAACGTCATCGGCGGCGCCCCGGACAAGGTCATCGTCCACCACACCGCGACCGACAACGTCACCGACTACTCGCAGGCACACGCCTACGCGCTGGCCCGCGCGATGCAGACGTACCAGATGGACAGCGAGGGCTGGATCGACACCGGGCAGCACTTCACGATCAGCCGGGGCGGCTACATCACGGAGGGCCGCCACAGCAGCCTGTCCACGCTGCAGTCAGGCACGCAGCACGTGGAGTCGGCGCACTGCACGGCGCAGAACACGGTGGCGATCGGCATCGAGAACGAGGGCACGTACAGCACGGTCGACCCACTCGGCACGCAGTACACGGCGCTGGTGGACCTGATCACCCACATCTGCCGGCAGTACGGCCTGCGGGCCTACCAGGTGTACGGGCACCGGGACTTCAACAACACCGAATGCCCCGGCGACCGCCTCTACGCGCTCATCCCGCAGATCCGCAAGGACGTCGCCGCCCGTATCGGCGGCGACCCGACGGGCCCGGTCTGGCCGATGCTGTCCAACGGTGCCACCGGCGAGCGGGTACGGACGCTGCAGTACCTGCTCGTGCAGCGCGGGCTGTCGCTCACCGTCGACGGCTCCTACGGGCCGGCCACGCGGACCGCGGTCACCTCATTCCAGAACACCACGCACGCCGCCGCCGACGGCATCGCGGGCAACCAGACGTGGAACCAGGCGGTGGCGCCGCTCGCGAACGGCGCCTCGGGCAGCGCCGTGAAGGCGGTGCAGAGCCAGCTCACCGCGCACGGCATCGCCACCACGGTGGACGGCGCCTTCGGGCCGGGCACCGCGGCCGGTGTGACGTCCTTCCAGTCCGGGGCGGGCCTGCCCGCCAACGGCGTCGTGGACGTACGGACCTGGAGCCGCCTGGTGGCGTGACACGCATCGTCCGTCCCGCGCACATGAGGGTGCCCCCGCAGAGTCGGTTCTGCGGGGGCACCCTCATGTGTGGGGCGTGCCTACGCCACGCCGTCCTGCCACCACCAGAAGCCGGATCCGTAGCTGGAGTGCTCGACCCGGCTGTCCACGTGCTGCCAGGAAACGGTGTGCGTCTCCAGGCCCGAGAAGCCGCACGTCTCGGCGATCCGGTACACCTGCAGCGTGGAGTGACCGGAGACGGCGAGGTCGGCCGCCACCCCGTAGGTGTGCATCGAGTTGCCCGCACCGCCGATCGAGGAGTTGTACGCGGTGCTGCGGAAGCCGGAGTTGATGGTGACCGAGCTGTTGCCGGCCTTCTTGCGCAGCGCCTCCAGTTTGTACATGGTCCGCCGTACGTTCTCCTTCACCTCGCTCGCGCCGACGTTGCCGCCACCGAAGCCGGAGCCGTCGTGGCTGGTGAACTCCGAGAAGTCGAAGTGCGCGGTCGAACCGTCGGACTTCTCAAGGCTGTTGAGGACGGAGAAGGTCTGGGGCCCGGCGACGCCGTCCGCCGACAGGCCGTACGCCGACTGGAAGCGCCGCAGCGCCGCAGCCGTGCCCGCCCCGAACGAACCGTCGACGGCGACGTACGTCTGCGACGCGGAGTCCGCGGCCCAGCCCGCGACGCGGATCTGGAGTTCGGCGACGTCGTTGCCGGAGGAACCCTGCGAGAGGTTGCGGCCCCAGCCGTAGGCGGCGGCCGGGCCGGCCAGGCCGAGGTCCGCGACGACGGCGAGGCCGGCCGCGGTGGCCACGGCGCCGGCGCCTAGGCGGAAGAAGCCGCGGCGGTCGAGGGAGGAATAGGTCACGTGACGCTCCTGAACGAGAGGTGGGAAACCTCCATCAGCGTGGTCCGCGGGGCGGCGTCCCACCAGGGCTCACGGGATCCCAGAGACGTCTGGGACATCCCGTGACACACATCACCGCCAACGCGCCGTTGGTGTGGCGGGAGACGACCGCAAAATGCTCATGACCAGTGAAAACCAGGGGGATTCTGTGACCGAAGTGGTCAGGGGCGAGAGCGGTACGCCCACCGATGCAAGACAGTTGCTGCTCGCGGAGATGCGCCGGATGAAGGACGCGTCCGGACTCAGCTTCGGGCGCCTCGCCAGTCGCACGCACTACAGCCGCTCGTCCTGGGAACGGTTTCTGAACGGCGAGCAACTGCCCACCCGTGTCGCGATGGAGCAACTGGCGGCCGCCGTGGGCGAGGAGTCCACCGCCCTCCTCGCCCTCTGGGACACCCTCGACACGACGTCCCGCGAACTCGGCGAGACACGGCAGGACGCGCTCCCGCCCAAGGACGACACCTGGGCGCCGGTCGCCCCCGCCGGGAGCCGGGGCGGCGGCAACCGCTGGCTGCGCCGGGCCCTGCCCCTGTGCTACGTCGCTTCCGGCGCCCTCCTCGGCGCCCTCGGCACCGCCCTGTTCACGGACGACGGGCACCCGGCCGCTGCCGCGCCCCGGACCAGCCCGACCCGCGAACTCGCCGCCCCCGTCGCGGCCACCGCCTCCAGGCCCGGCTGCCAGGGCGACAGCTGTCTCGAAGCGGAACCTCAGGCCAAGAACTGCCAGTGGGACGCGCGCACCGCCCACGAGACCTGGCTGAGAGGCCTTCAGATCCAGCTCCGCTACAGCCCCAGCTGCAAGGCCGCGTGGGGCCGCATAGAGAACGGCACCATCGGCGACTCCGTCTCCATCACCGACCGTTGGGGCCGCACCGAGGACGCCACCATCCGCGTCGGCACCGACACCTACACCCGCATGCTCTCCACGGCCTCCGCCCCCGCCTCCACCATCACCATCTGCGGCAGAATCCCCAGCCAGCACGACCAGGAATGCACCCCGACCGACAAGCCACCGGCACCCTGACGCGCCATCGGCACAGCACAAGCGCACGCATGGCTCGACGGCTGAGCGTGCGAGTTCGCCCCCCGCCGCCCGCTCCTCCTCAAGCCCCAGGTCATCGGCCTGGGGCTTGTTTCACCGGGAGCCGTTGCCGGGTTCTGCGACGTGCTTCGTCGCGGGTGGTGCACAGGCACCGCCGACACGGCGTAAACGTGCAGGTGATCGGGCTCAGCGGGACGAAGGCACTCCCGACGATGCCCGTACGCGAAGGTCGTACCCGATGCTTTCGCTGCGGCCGGGCAGGTTCCGGAAGTCCTCCAGGTTCAGGCGTGAGCGCAGCAGCGTCATGGCGGTGCGGGCGATCGACTCGCGTCGTAGGTCGACGGTGGTCAGGGGCGGCGAGGCGAAGCGGGCCGCCTCGATGTCGTCGAAGCCGGCCAGGGCCACGTCGTTGGGCACCTTGATGCCGCTGCGGGTCAGGACGGACAGCGCGGCGACGGCCACGACGTCGTTGAAGCAGAAGAGGGCGTCGAACCGGACCCGGGTGCGCAGCAGCCGGGTGGCCGCCCCGACGCCGGACGACCACAGGTCCGCGTCGTCCACGCCGATGACCAGGGAGTCGTCGTAGTCCACGCCGGCTTCGGCGAGAGCTGCTCGATAGCCGCGCAGTCGGCGGGCTCCGGCCATGGGGCCGGTTCGTTCGCCGATGACGGCGATGCGGTGCCGGCCTTGGGAGAGGAGATGGCTCACCACTGCGCGGGCGCCCTGTTCGTCGGCGGTCTCGACGTAGTCCAGGCTCAGCGTGGTGGCGTCGGCGGGGCGTTCGCCGAGTACGACCGTGGGCCGGGTGACCGGCAGGTGCAGGTAGTCCTCCGGGCCGAGGGCGTGGGGTACGTAGATGACGCCGTCCACCAGTTCCTGGTGCGCGGACAGGACGGCCCGCTCCCGCCGGGCGTCCCCGTGGGTCGATTGGAGCACCACCTTCAGTCCCTGCGTCTGGGGTGCCCTCATGATCTGCTCGGCGAGTTCCGCGTAGAAGGGCTGGCCGAGGTTGGGCAGGACCAGTGCGATGGTGTCGGTGCGGCGCGAGCGCAGACCGCGGGCGAAGGGGTTCATGCGGTAGCCGAGTTCCTCGACGGCCTCGCGCACGCGCTGTTCGGTCTCGGGGCTGTACGAGCCGGTGCCGTTGATGACGTTGGAGACGGTCTTCGTGGACACCCCGGCGCGTTCGGCCACCGTGCGCATCGTCACGCTGTGCGCCATGCGGCCACCCCTCCCAAAGTCGATTCACGAGCCATCAGGTCGAAGTCGGCGACGACCAGCCGGCCTGTGTCCTGGGGGGCCGTAAGGGCCATACGGTCGTTCAGCAGGGACAGTGCCTCGCGGGCGATCTGCGCCGTGCCGGGGGCGATGGAGGTGAGCGACGGACAGGCGTAGCGTGCGTCGTCGAGGTCGTCGAATCCTGCGACGGCCACCTGGTCCGGGATGGTGAGGTCTGCCTCCTGGACCGCGTGCAGGGCGCCCAGTGCCAAGGCGTCGGCGAAGGCCACCAGGGCGTCGAAGGGGACACCGCGCTCGATCAGTCCGCGTGTCGCCTCCGCTCCGTGCTGCCGGTCCCAGTCGGGGGTGCCCACCTCGCAGACGAGTTCGGGCAGGTAGGGCAGGCCGGCGTCGCGCAGCCCGTCCCGGTAGCCGTCCAGGCGCAGGTGGGCCGCTGCCCGCTCGGGCCGTCCGGTGTGGTCGGCGCCGAGGGCGGCGATCCGGGTGTAGCCGAGCGAGGCCATGTGGCTGACCATGGCCCTTACGCCGTCCCGGTTGGCCATGGCGACGCGGTCGACGGGTGCCTCGTAGGCCCGTTCCGACATGAACACGGTCGGCACGGTCCGGGCGACGGAGCGCGCCTGCTCGTCCGACAGGCCGACCGGGTACATCAACAATCCTGCCAGGTACGGGCCGTGCTCGCTCACCAGGGCGAGTTCCGCTTCCGCCACGCCGCCGGTGAGTTCGGTGAGCACGGTCAGATCGTGGCGTTCGGCCTCGCGCATGACCGCTTCGGCGAGTTCCGCGTAGAAGGGCTGCGACAGGTGGGGCAGGGCCAGGCCGACGAGTCCGGTCCGGCCGGTGCGCAGGTTGCGGGCGATCGGGTTGGGGCGGAAGCCCAGTTCCGCTATGGCGGCGTCGACCTTGTGCCGGGTCCGCTCGCTGACGCCGGATTCACCGTTGACCACCCGGGAGACCGTCTTGGGTGACACCCCGGCCCGCTGGGCTACGTCATGCATCGTGGACATGGCAGAACCTTAGACTTCGGCCGGGGCGAGGTCGCGAAGCCCGGCGCACTCGGCCGCTGTCAGCGCGAGCACCGACCCGTGGCGCAGCCCCTTGGGCACCGCGCAGCCCGCCGGGCCGGCGGCGGGCAGCCATACCGGGCTGTCCAGGCGGTCGGCGTGGAAGGGCACGTATCCGCGGCCCTCGAACTCGTCCAGGAGCAGCAGCCAGCCGTCCCCTTCAGGGGCGGGCAGCACGATGGGGCCTTCGGCGTGCGCCAGGCCGGGCCGCCCGTCGACGCCGCGTCCCACGCCCTGAGTGACGGGTTCGTAGTGCGGGGAGTCCAGAGTCCGCGAGCGCTCCACGAAGACGAACTTGGCGTCCGGGGCGCCTGGGGTGCCGGGCATCCGCTCGTCCTTGGTGAAGCGGTAGAACCAGCCCTCGTGCTCGACGACGGTGGAGTCGATCACGGGGTAGCCCGTGTCCAGCCACACCTGGGGGGCGGAGAAGGTGCGGAAGTCCTTGGTGGTGGCGCGGAACATGCGGTGGTACGAGGGGTCGGCGCGCTCCGGGTCGTCCTCCGGGTAGACGGTCGAGGCCCAGAACACCAGGTACTCGGCACGGCCGGGATCCCAGACGGCCTCGGGTGCCCAGACGCAGCCCGCCTGCTCCGGCATGACCTCCACCCGGTGGGGGCCGTCCCAGTGGCTCAGGTCGGTGGAGTGCCACACCAGCAGGTCGCGGCTGCCGTGCGCGATGGCCCGCTCCCAGCTGCCGTCACCGTGGATGCGCAGGTCGGTGGCGATCAGGTGGAAGCCGCTGCCGTCCGCGGCGCGGATCAGGAACGGGTCCCTGGCACCGCCGTCGGCGGGCGCGAGCGGCGCGATGCCGTCGAGCTGCTTCCAGCGGTCCATGCGAGGACCATCGCAGAGCGCGAAGCGGACGCATTCGCCGTCGGCCAGATGTTCACCGGTGAAGTGGGCGAACAGGTAGCCGGCGGGCTGCCCCGGCCGGGCGTCTGCGGAAGTGGGCGAGGCGGCCGCAGCCTGAGCGCCGTTCAGAGTGGGTGGAGGCAAGGGGGTCTCCTCATGGTGGCTGTGCCCTGGAGTGGCGTGAGCGTCGCACTTCTAGTTCATCGATGTCAACGGATCGGACTGCCGCTGCCATGGCTGGAGATCATCCATGGCCGAGATTCACCCGAGGGGGCATCCACGTGAAGTGGCTGCTCAGCTGCACAAATGCGAGCGAGAGGCGCGAGATTCCGTCCGTGCGTCGACTGACATCAAACAGAAACGTCGCCGTAAAGGGTTGACTACGATGAACTGGCGCTACATTCTGATGCCGCTTCCAGCCGTGACTTCCGGTTTAACCGGCTCCGGCCCCCATCGCCCGATGTAGCCGCCCAGGTCGGGGGAGGGAAGAAGGCCGCCGCCGCGTCCGACTTCCCGCTGCCAGATCGCCCCTCACTTCGCATCGCCCGGTCGGCGTCGTCACCCATCTGCCATAGGAGTTGGCCCCATGTCCTCATCGGCTATCAGCAGACGCTCCGTCCTCGCGAGCGCCGGGTTCCTGGCCGGCGCCGCCGCCCTCAGCGCATGCGGGAACAGCGCCACGACGGCGTCCAAGACCCCCGTCAAGGCCAAGGGCGGGACGCTGACCATCATGAGCGTCCAGGGTGAGATCACCGACGCCGAGGTCGCCGCGTTCGAGAAGGCCCACCCGGGCGTCAAGATCAAGCAGATCAACACCGACGTGACCCGGCTCAACGCCATGCTGGCCGCCGGCAACCCGCCGGACGTGGTCCGTGACGCCGGTACCGACGTCACCCCCTACATCGCGAGCCGGGGCGTGGCCCTGAACCTGGACGAGTACTTCGCCCAGAGCACCGTGCTCAAGGAAGCCGACATCCTGCCCATCAACGACGTCTGGAAGTGGGACGGCACCACCCAGGGCAAGGGCTCCCGGTACGGCATCGCCAAGGACTGGTCGCAGGACGCCATGTGGTGGTACAACGCGGACATGTGGTCCGCCGCCGGCCTGAAGGCCCCGGACCCGTCCAAGCCCATCAGCTACGACGAGCTGGCCGACGCCGCCAAGAAGCTCACCAGGACCCAGGGCGGCAAGACCAGCGTCCACGGGCTCTTCACGACCACCGCGAGCATGAACCGCATCGGGTCCATGGTGGCGTCCGCCGGCGGCCGGATCCTCTCCGCGGACCTGGGCAGCGCCGACTTCACCTCACCGGAGGCGATCGCCGCGCTGACCTGGCTGGTCGACGTGGCGAAGTCCAAGATCGGCTACTCCCTGATCAACCCCAGCCCCGACTGGGACGGCCCCGAGTACGTCGCGGGCAAGCAGGCCACGTCCGGGCAGGGCTTCTGGTTCGGCGGCTTCCTCGGCAGCACCGCCAAGGAGTACCAGTCCAAGAGCGTGTTCGCCGCCGCCCCGACGCTGGGCAAGAAGCGGGTCAGTCCGTCCTTCGGCGCCGTCGGCTACTGGATACCGGCCAAGTCCAAGAACGCCGGCGCCGCCTTCCAGTTCCTCGAGTGGTACTGCGGCGGCGCGGGAGCCCAGAAGCGCATCGCGGCCGGCAACGGCCTGCCCTCGCTGAAGTCGATGCTGTCCCTCGTGCCGCAGTCCACCGCGTTCGAGAAGGCCTCGTTCAAGGTGCAGTCCGACGAACTCCACTACGTGGACGTCCTGCACAACGCCACGCCCTACGCGCAGACCACCGCGCTGGACACCACCCTCGCCAAGGCGTTCACCGCCACGGTGGGCTCGGGCGCCTCGGTGGCCAAGCTGGCCGACCAGCTCACCAAGGACGTCAACGCGGTGCTGGCCAGCGGCAAGAAGCTCGCCGGAAAGTAGGCCGTGTTCATGCGACTGAAAAGTGCCCGGCCCACTGGGCCGGCCCGACGGCGTCGGCGCAGCGGGCGGCGGGGCGAGGCGCTGGCCTTCTACGGCTTCGTCTCGCCCTGGCTGATCGGCACCGCGGTGCTGACCGTCTTCCCGGTGGGTTACGCCTTCTACCTGAGCTTCACCGCCTGGGACGGCATCGCGCCGTTCAAGCCATGGGTCGGCCTGGACAACTACCGTGAGGTCCTCACATCGGCGGACACCCTGTCGTCGCTGGCCAGGACGCTGACGCTGGTGGCCATCATCGTCCCCACGACGATCGCCGGCAGCCTGCTGCTGGCCCTGCTGCTCAACGAGCGCGTCCGCGGACGCACTGTCTTCCGGACCCTCATCTACATCCCGGCGATCGTGCCGCCGGTCGCTGCGTCCCTCATCTGGAAAGTGGCGTTCGACCAGAACTCCGGGGGCGTCAACCGGTTCCTGCACATCTTCGGCGTCAACGCGCTGATGTGGCTGACCGGCAACCGGGCCTTCATCGTCCTGGTCATCGTGCTGCTGTGGGGCATCGGCGCGGGCCTCATCATCAACCTCGCCGCCCTGCAGACGGTGCCGGCCGAACAACTGGAGGCCGTCAGGCTGGACGGCGGAGGCGCCTTCACCGCCTTCCGGCACGTGACCCTCCCGGTGATCTCGCCGGTCCTGCTCTTCCAGACGGTCCTGGTCACCATCACCACGCTGCAGACGTTCGTCCCGGTCCTGCTGCTCTCGCCGATCAGCGACGGCGTCGCCAACGTCTACACCAACATCCCCAACGCCAACCGGGTCTACATGGTCGACGTCTACTCGCAGTTCTTCTCCTACTCCCGGTACGGCTACGGCTCGGCGATGCTCACGATCTTCTTCCTGGTCATCGTCGCGCTGACCGTCCTGATCTTCAAGGTGGCCGGACGGAGCGTGTTCTACGCCGTCGACCCGAACGCCGCCGCGAAGGAGGGCTGATCCGCCATGCCGCTCAAGGAAAGCTCCATGACCGCGACCGTGCCCGCCACCCCGGCCAACCCGGCCGCCCCGGAGCCCGCCCCCACGGCACCGGCCCGGCGCCCCCGCAACCGCAAGCAGACGCTGGTGTTCACGGTCCTGCTCGTCGTCTCGGTGCTGATCTCCCTGCCCTTCGTCGAGCTGATGATCAGCTCGCTACGGCCGGCCAACGAGATGTCCTCCGACACCTGGCTCCCGTCGGTGCTCGACTGGCACAACTACGCCGACGCGGTGAAGACCATCCCGTTCTGGCGGTTCGGCCGCAACTCCCTGATCCTGGCCGTCGTCAACGCCTTCCTGACCACCATCAGCTCGGCGCTCGTCGGCTACGGCTTCGCCCGGCTGCGCGCCCCGGGCAAGGGCCTGCTGTTCGGCCTGCTCATCTCGACCATGATGGTGCCGCAGATCGTCACGCTCATCCCCACCTACCTGATGTTCGCCCAGGTCGGCATGGTCGGCACGTACTGGCCGTGGGTCCTGTGGGGCTCCGCCGGAGCGCCGTACGCCATCTTCCTGTACCGGCAGTTCTTCTCCAGTTTCCCCAAGGAGCTGGAGGAGGCCGCGGTCATCGACGGCGCCGGCCGCATCCGCGTCTTCTTCCAGATCTTCCTGCCCCTGTCCCGCCCGCTGATGGTCACGGCCTTCGTCCTGGCGTTCAACGCGGTGTGGGGCGACTTCATCGCCCCGAACCTCCTGCTCGACCAGTCGAACACCACCCTCGCGGTCGGCGTCGGGCAGGGCTACGTCAACGACAGGGGCTTCCCGTTGCCCAACCGCCTCGCCGGCGGTGCGGTGCTGTATCTCGTCCCCGTCATCCTGCTCTTCCTCGCCGCCCAGCGCTCCTACGTCCGCGGCTTCGTCAACTCCGGCCTCAAGTAAGGGAGATGTTCACGTGACAGGTGCAGCGAGCGGACCGCTGTTCCGTGACCCGGTCCACGACGGTGCCGCCGACCCGGTGGCCGTCTGGAACCGTCAGGCACGCGAATGGTGGCTCGTCTACACAAGCCGCCGGGTCACCGCCCCCGGCCCCGGTGTCGCCTGGGTGCACGGCACCGACCTGGGAGTCGCGTCGTCCGCCGACGGCGGCCGCACCTGGACCTACCGCGGCACCCTGGACCTCCCCGACCCGGAATGGGGGCGCAACACCTTCTGGGCGCCGGAGATCATCTGGCACGACGGGCTCCACCACATGTACGTCAGCTGGATCCGCGGCGTGCCCGACGCCTGGACGGGACGCGCCGAGATCCGCCACTACACCAGCTCCGACCTGCTCGACTGGACGTACCACGGCCCCCTGGACCTCGACTCCGACCGCGCGATCGACGCCTGTGTCCTCCCACTGCCCGGCGGCGGCTTCCGGATGTGGTTCAAGGACGAGACGCACGGCTCGGTCACCTACGCGGCCGACAGCCCCGACCTCTACCAGTGGCGGCCGACCGGCCCGGCCGTCACCCACCGGCCGCACGAGGGCCCCAACGTCTTCGAACTCGGCGGCACCCACTGGATGATCGTCGACGAATGGCGCGGGCAGGGCGTCCTGCGCTCCGACGACCTGGGGCGCTGGGAGTACCAGGGGCTGATCCTCGACGCTCCCGGCAGCCGCCCCGACGACGGCGGATTCGGTTACCACGCCGACGTGGTCGTCCAGGGGGAGACGGCGTACGTCTTCTACTTCACGCACCCCGACCGGACGCCGGAGAGCGACGAAGCGGACTACGCGTACCGCCGGTCCTCGCTCCAGGTGGCCGCCCTGCGGGTGACCGCCGGCCGGCTGACCTGCGACCGGGACGAGCCCGTCGAACTCGGCCTGGCACCCGAATCCTGACGGCTGCCGCACGCCGTCCACACCGTGCCTCCCTCACCGCACCGACAGCCAGCACCCGTGCCGCCACTTCCCGGCCCCGCCACGAAGGGATCCCGCCATGTCTCCTGCCGACCGGTTTGTTCTTGATCCGGCGCATTTGTGGTCGGAGACGTCGACCCCCGGCTGTTCGGCTCGTTCGTCGAGCACTTCGTGCTCACCGACCCCGACCCGGACGCCCGCAACCCCCTCGACCGGCCGGAACGCGTCACACCCACCGCCGCGGGCACCGTCCTCGACGATGCCGTGCTGCGCGCCACCCTCCCCGCTCTCTCCTGGAACATGATCCGCCTCGCCTGAGGCCCCCTAGACGACCGGTACGTGCCGCACGCCCCCTCCTCCCCTCGTTTGCGCGCCGCACGCACCGGTCTGCCCCACCTCACCTATCCGCTCCCGTTCGAAGAGGAACGCAATGCGAAGATGGCAACGCCGCCTCATAGCGGCCACAGGAAGCGCGGCGGCCGCGCTGGGACTCGTCATGCTTCCCGCTACGGAGGCGCACGCGACGACGTGCACCACGTACTTCGTCTCGTCGTCGTCAGGCAGCGACAGCAACGACGGATGCACTTCCAGCACCCCCTGGAGGACGCTCACCAACGTCAACTCCACCACGTTCACCGCCGGCAACCAGATCCAGTTCCAGGCCGGCGGCTCCTGGACCGGCGAACTCCAGCCGCACGGCTCCGGCTCCAGCGGCAGCCCGATCGTCATCTCCAGCTACGGCAGCGGAGCGGCCCCGATCCTCAACGGCGGCGGCGCGGCGGCCACCATCCTCCTGACCGACCAGCAGTACTGGACCATCCAGAACCTGGAGATCACCAACCCGGCCTCCAGCGCCGCGGTGCGCAGCGGCATCCAGCTGGAGAACGACACCAGCGGCACCTTCAACGGCATCCACATCGTCAACAACAACATCCACGACGTGAAAGGCCTGTGGACCAACAGCGCCGGAGTCCAGCCCAGCCGGTCCTCGGGCATCGCCTTCGACGTCACCGACAGCAACACCACCAGCGCCTGGAACGACGTCCTGCTCCAGGGCAACACGCTGACGCGCACTGACGCCGGCGGCATCTACATCGGCTCGCTCCAGGGCCTGAACCACAACATCAACACCAACAACGTGGTGATCGACGGCAACACCATCACCGACGCGGGCGGCAACGACATCGTCTGTGTGTTCTGCGCCTCACCGGTCATCCAGAACAACGTCGCCACCGACAACGGCTACCGCTACTCCGGGGCCGGCATGTGGAGCGGCTGGACGACCAACGCCGTGTTCCAGAACAACGAGGTCGCCCGCCAGTACCGCAGCTTCGTGGACGGTCAGGCCTTCGACATCGACAACAACACCAGCGGAACGGTCATCCAGTACAACTGGAGCCACGACAACCCGTTCGGTTTCACCGAATGGTGCTGCAGCAGCGGCTTCGCGGCCAAGACCTCTGTGATCCGCTACAACATCAGCCAGAACGACGGGGCGTCCAACGCGATCTTCCCGACGATGTCCGGCGTCGACAGCGGCACCACCGCCCAGGTGTACAACAACACGATCTACATGCCCCGGGGCAATAACGGGAAGATCACCGACGGCACACCCAACAGCACCGTCACCTTCTCCAACAACATCATCTACAAGCTCGGAACGGGCGGCTACTCCAACACGAGAACCACCTGGACCCACAACCTCTTCTACGGCGACCACCCGTCCACCGAGCCGTCCGACTCCGCCAAGATCACCTCCGACCCGCTGTTCGTCAAGCCCGGCGGCGGCAGTGCCGGGCGCGCCAGCGCAGCCGCCTACAAACTGCGAAGCGGCTCCCCGGCGTTCGGCGCGGGCGCCGTCATCGCGAACAACGGCAGCCAGGACTACTTCGGCAACACCGTCTCCTCCAGCACAGCTCCCAACATCGGCGCCTACAACGGGGCCGCCGTGTCCGGGCCCACCGCGACCCCCGGCGGCTACTGGCCGCTCGACGAAGGCAGCGGCACCGCGACCGCCGACATCAGCGGCGGCTCCAACAACGGCACGCTGCAGGCCGGGGCCTCCTGGACCACCGGCAAGACGGGCGCCGGCGCCATCAGTCTGAGCGGCGCGAGCAACTCCTGGGTCGACGTCCCCACCACGGCCGTCGACACCAGCGGCAGCTACTCGGTCTCGGCGTGGGTAAAGCCGAGCAGCCTCACCGGCAACCAGACCTACGCCTCCATCGACGGCAACGCCATCAGCCCCTTCTACCTGCAACTGACGAGCGGCACCTTCGCGTTCACCGTACGTAGCTCCGACTCGACCAGCGCGACCTGGAAGCAGGTCACCGGCGGCACACCGGCCACCGGCACCTGGTACCACCTGACCGGTGTGTACGACAACAGCGCCCACACCATCGCCCTGTACGTCAACGGCACACTCCAGGGCACCACCGCCTTCTCCTCACCCTGGAAGGCGACCGGCCACACCACGATCGGCCGCGCCAAGTGGAACGGCAGCAACACCGACTTCGCCTCCGCGGCGATCGACGACGTCCGTATGACCCCCCGAGCGCTCAACGCGCGGGAGGCGTACGCCCTCGGCACCGGCGCGGCCGGCTACTACCAACTCGACGAAGGCAGCGGCCAGACCTTCTCCAACCTCCTCGGCAACACCGTCGACGGCTACCGGGAGGGCAACACCACCTGGGCGGGTAGCGGCAAGGTCGGCGGCGACTCGCTCGCCTTCGACGGTTCCGCGGGCACGCTGGGCGTGATCCCGGCCTCCGTGATCGACACGGGCCAGAGCTACTCGGCGGGTGCCTGGGTGAAGCTGAACTCCGTCAGCGGCGGCAACCAGACCTTCGCCGGCCTCGTGGGCTTCAAGGTCAGCCCGTTCTACCTTCAGCTGTCGGGCGGCAAGTTCACCTTCGTCACTCGTGCCGCGGACACCAACAACTCGACGGCCACCATCGTCACGGCGACCTCGTCGGCGTCCACCGGCACCTGGTACCACGTGCTCGGCGTCTATGACAGCGGCGCCCAGACGATCTCGCTGTACGTCAACGGCACCCTCCAGGGCAGCGCCTCCTTCAGCAGCCCCTGGACTGCCCGGGGCGCCACCGTGATCGGGGCCGGCACCTACAACCAGGGACCCGTCGACTTCACCAACGGCCAGATCGACAACGTCCACTTCTACAACCGGGTGCTCAGCACCTCCGAGATCCAGACCCTCGCCGCCGGCTGAGCCGACGACGAGTCAGCGGGTGCCCGGTCCGGAGCGCGCAACTCGGCCCGGGCCGGGCACCCCTCTCCACCTCCACCGCGCGAAGGAGTCAACGATGACCACGTCGGTGCGCCAGGCACGCCGCCCCGCAGCAGTTCCACAGCGCCGCACGGCCCCCCGCCGGGCGGTCCCCGGATGGGCCATCGCCGTCGTGGGCCTCCTCGCCACGCTGGTGATCACGGCCACCGCCCTGCTCACAGGCGGACAACAGCGAACCGACACGACACCGACCGCTCTCCCGCCCCCGCCCACCGCCGTGGTCGCCGAGATCAACGGCCAGAAAATCCCCGTACGCCAGTTCGCCCTCTACCTGACACAGGAGCGGGCTGCCACCTTCGCCTACTTCGACAAGGCCTACGGCGTCGGCGACGGCCCCGGCTTCTGGACCACCCCGCACGCCGGCACCACCCCTGCCGCCTATCTGAAGCAGCACGCCCTCGCCGACGCCGCCCAGAGCACGGTCGTCCTCGCACTGGCGCACCAGCACCACCTGATCGCCGACCCCGGATACGACGCCTTCCTCGCCGCCTGGACGGCCGAGAACGCCCGTCGCCGCCAGGCCGTCGCCGCCCACCAGGTCATCTACGGCCCCGTGCAGTACACCGAGGCCAACTACTTCACGTACGTCCTGCACGACCTCGACGCACGCCTCGAACAGGTCCTCGTCAAGGCCGGCACCATCCCCACCCCCGAGAGCGCACTGCGCGCCTACTACCGCGACCACCCCGACACCTTCCGCCGGCAGGAAAACAAGAGCGGGAACATCACCACGCCGCCGTTCGGCGAAGTGGCCGCACAGGTCCGACAGGCATACGTCCACGACCGCTACCAGGCGATGACAAACAGGCTGGCCCGGACGGCCAGGACGACCGTCGCGCACGGCATCTACGACAGCGTCCCCGTGAACTGACGCAAGAAGCCACTGATGACGGCTACACCCTGATCAAGCTCTCCTGACGACACCCGGCCCTTCAGGAGAAGCCCCGCCCGCGCCCGTCGGATCAGTCCGCCGGCAGCCACAGCTCCGTCTCCGCGCCCCCCTCCGGGCGGTTGCGGAAGGTCAGGCGGGCGCCCAGGAGGCGGGCCTGGCCGGTGGCGATGGTCAGGCCGAGGCCGGTGCCGCCGGTCCGGGAGCCGGTGCGGAAGCGCTGGGGGCCGGAGGTGTGCAGCACCGCGAGCAGGTCGGACGGGAAACCGGGGCCGTGGTCGCGGACCCGGACCACGGGGCCGTCGACCTCGATCTCCACGGGCGGGGCGCCGTGCCGCAGGGCGTTGGCGGCCAGGTTGGCGAGGATCCTCTCGACTCGGCGCGGGTCGGTGGCCACGACCGCGTCCGCCAGGACCGTCACGGACACGTTGTCGAGCCCCGCGACCGCGCGCCGGGTCATCGCGCTCACCTCACGTTCCTCGGTCTCCACCGCCGCCACCTGGGAATCCAGCCGGGCCACTTCCAGCACGTCCTCCACCAGCCCGCGCAGCTTCTGCACGCTGCCCGCCACCAGGTCGGACGCCCGGCCTGGCGGCAGCAGGCCGACCGCTGTCGACATGCCCGCGACCGGTGTGCGCAGTTCGTGCGCGATGTCGGCGGTCACGCGGCGCTCGGCCTCCAGACGGGCGCCGAGCGCGTCCGCCATGGTGTCGACGGAGGCGGCGAGCCGGGCGATCTCGTCATGGCCGTGGGGGCGGACCCGGGCGTCGAGGTCGCCGTCGGCGATGCGTTCCGCCGTCCGTGCGGCGGCCGTGGCCCGCCGTCCCATCCGCACCCCGAGCAGCAGTCCGGCCAGGGACACCAGGACGGTGACGGCCGCGCCCGTGGCGAGCAGCGTCCGGTCGAGTGCGGCCAGGGACCGCTCCTCGGGGGCGTACGAACGGCGGATCGCGAGCACCTTGCGGTCCGAGACCCGGGTCGCCGCCCACAGCACCGGACCCTCACCGCCCTCCTGCAGGTAGGTCACCCGGACGTCGTCGCGCACCGCCCGTGCCACCGGTCCGGGCAGGTCGGACGGGTCGAGCCGGGCGTCCGACCTGCGTCCGTCGGCGTGGTCACCGGCGGCGCTCAGCAACTCCTGGTCCAGGCCGGAGCGGGCGGTGGCCAGCTGGTCGGCAGCGGTGGTCCGGTGCACCAGCACCCCGATCGCCCCCGCCACGCACATGGCCGCGGCGGCGACGGCCAGGGCGACCTTCGCCCCCACGTTCAAGGCGGGCGGCCTCACGTTCTTCACAGCGGGCCGTCTCATGTGCGCAGCTTGTAGCCGAAGCCGCGTACCGTCTCGATCCGCTCCCGGCCGATCTTGGCGCGCAGCCGCTGCACATGGACGTCCACCACCCGGGTGTCACCGGACCAGGCGTAGTCCCAGACCCGCTCCAGGAGCAGGTCCCGGGAGAGCACGGTCCCCGGCGCGGCGGCGAACTCACTCAGCAGCTTCAGCTCGGTCGTGGTCAGGGCGAGCGGCTTTCCGTCCCGGCTCGCGGTCAGGGACCCCGGGCAGAACTCCAGGTCCCCGAAGCGCAGGCGCGGGCTGTGGTCCGGCTGCTCGGCGGGGGCCGCCCGACGCAGCAGGGAGCGGATGCGGGCCACGAGGACCGGGCCGTCGAAAGGCTTGGTGACGTAGTCGTCGGCACCCGCCTCCAGGCCCATCACCACGTCCACCGGGTCGTTGCGCGCCGAGATCAGCAGCACCGGCACGCCCGACTCCTCGCGGATACGGCCGGCCAGGCTGACCCCGTTGAGGCCCGGCAGCATGATGTCGAGGACGGCCACGTCCGGATGGCGTTCCCGGAAGAGCTCAAGCCCGGTCAGGCCGTCGGCCGCGGTACGGACGCGGTAGCCGCGCTCCTCAAGGGTGAGCCGCGTGGCCTCCCGGATCAGCTCGTCGTCCTCGACCAGCAGCACATCCTGACCAGCGTGCATCGCGTTCCCTCTCCGACGGTCCTCTCCCGTGCCGTTCTCAGGCATCCGGTACGTCCAGGTCCGTGTCGTCGCTGCCTTTCGCCCAGAACGGCGCCGGGGGGTGTGCGGGGGTGAGGGCCATGTGGCTGTAGAACGCCACGTCCCCGCGCCTGACCGGGTTGCTCAGGACGACCTCGACGCGGTAGCTCGGCGGGTTGTCGTCGCCGTCGGGGCAGCCGGACACGCAGGTGAAGTCCGTCGCGACCCCGGTGCCGAGCGCCCGGGACGGGCCCCAGACCCGCCACGTCAGCTTGTCCAGGGTCACGATCCGGGTCGCGTCGATCTCGTCGGGGCGCTGCCAGGCCCGGCCGTAGGAGTCCGTCATGTACACCGGCCCCGTCCAGGGGATCTTCGTCGCCGCCGGGCCCTCGACGCGGACGCCGCCGTCCACGCCGCCGCACCCGGTCAGACAGGCGGCCAGCACGGCGCACGGCAGGCCTCGGCGAAGCCGCATCCCCTGCTCCTTCCGCTGGGCCGCCGGGTCATGTGGAGATCGCTCCCGCAAGAGCCGCAAGCCATGCTACGGCCGGTCGGTCTCGGCCTTGACCTGCGCATGTAACAACCGCCCGGCGGTCCGTCATCGACATCGATACGTCGTCGCCGCACAGCCGACGAACAGCCGTGCGCCCGGATTCCTACGGTGGCCCCGATCATTGCCACCCGGCATTCCAGCCCTGGGGGAACTTTGCGCAGAAAAGTGAAAGCGGCATGCGTGGGCACGGCCGCCGCGACGGTGGCGGCGGCCCTCGCCACGGGACTGATCGGCACCGCACAGGCCACGCCCGTGCAGACCGGTACGGCGGCGGCCGCCGCCAAGGACAGGGAATCCGCCGGCACGCACCGCCTCACCCTCGTCACCGGTGACCGTGTCCTCGTCGACGCCAAGGGCGGTGTCGTCGGCATGGAACGGGCCAAGGGCCGCGAGCGGGTCCCCGTGCAGATACGCAAGGCCGGCGGCCACACCCTCGTCGTCCCGACGGACGCCGCCCGGCTGATCGCGAACGGCAGCCTCGACCAGCGGCTGTTCGACGTCACCGAGCTCGACAAGCCGGCCAACCGCAGGAACCAGCGGGGCGGCCTGAAGGTCATCGTGGGCTACAAGGGCACCGCGCGCTCCCTGAAAGCCGCAGTCCGGGACACGGGCATGGTCCACCGGACCTTCAAGTCCCTGGACATGGACGCCCTTCAGGCGCCCACCACACAGACGCCGAAGCTGTGGGACGCCCTCACCGACGGCGACACCCTCGCCTCGGGCATCTCCCACGTCTGGCTCGACGGCGTCCGCAAGGCCAGCCTCGACAAGTCGGTGCCGCAGATCGGCGCACCCGCGGCCTGGGCCAAGGGCTACGACGGCAAGGGCGTCAAGGTCGCCGTCCTGGACAGCGGCCTCGACAGCGGCCACCCCGACCTCAAGGGCCAGGTGCTCGCCACCAAGAACTTCAGCACGTCCGCCACCACCGAGGACCGGCAGGGACACGGCACGCACGTCGCGTCCACCATCGCCGGAACCGGCGCCGAGTCCGGCGGCAAGTACAAGGGCGTCGCACCCGGAGCGAAGCTCCTCATCGGCAAGGTCCTCAACGACCAGGGACAGGGCGACGACGCCGGCATCATCGCGGGCATGGAGTGGGCCGCCGACCAGGGCGCCGACGTCATCAACCTCAGCCTGGGCGGCCGCGACACCCCGGGTGTCGACCCGATGGAGGCCACGGTCAACAGGCTTTCGGAGACCAAGGGCGTCCTCTTCGCCATCGCCGCCGGCAACGAGGGCGAACAGGGCTTCAAGACCGTCGACTCCCCGGGCAGCGCCGCCGACGCGCTCACCGTCGGCGCCGTCGACGGCCACGACGAGGTCGCGGACTTCTCCAGCATGGGACCGACCGCCGACGGAGCCCTCAAGCCGGACGTGACCGCGCCCGGCGTGGACATCACCGCGGCCGCCGCCAAGGGCAGCGCCATCGCAAAGGAGGTCGGCGAGAAACCGCCCGGCTACCTGACGATCTCGGGTACGTCGATGGCGACCCCGCATGTGGCGGGCGCCGCCGCCATCCTCAAGCAGCAGCACCGCGACTGGACGTTCCGCGAGCTGAAGGCCGCACTCGTGGGCTCCGCCAAGGGCGGCGACTACACCCCCTACGCGCAGGGCTCGGGCCGCATCCAGGTCGACAAGGCGATCGGCCAGCGCGTGTTCGCCGAGACGACCTCGGTGGGCTTCCCGGTCCAGCGGTGGCCGCACACCGACGACACCCCGGTCACCAGGAAGCTGACGTACCGCAACGCCGGCACGAAGGACATCACGCTGACCCTGTCGACCGCGGCCTTCAACCCCCGGGGCGAGGCGGCCCCGCACGGCTTCTTCACCCTGAGCGCGAAGACGGTCACCGTCCCCGCCGGCGGCAGGGCGTCCGTGGACGTCACCGTCGACACCAGGCTGGGCGGCGGGCTCGTCGGCGGCTACTCGGCCTATGTGACGGCCAAGGGCGACGGCCAGACCGTCCGCACGGCGCTGGGAGTCGAGCGGGAGGTAGAGGCGTACAACGTCACGCTGAAGTTCATCAACCGCCCCGGGCAGCACCCGGTCCACCTCACCACCCTGTCCCGGGACGAGCGGAACGCCCCCCAGTACGCGGACATGTCCACCGACGACACGGTCACCCTCCGCGTCCCCAAAGGCCCGTACATCCTCGACTCGCTCAACGTGAAGGACCCGAACTCGACCAAGGGCGGCGCCGACTGGCTGGTCCGGCCCGTGCTGAACGTCGACAAGGACCAGACGGTCACGCTCGACCTGAACAAGACCCGGTCGGCCGACATCACCGTGCCGGACAAGAAGGCCAAGCCACTCCAGGCCATGGTGTTCTACGAGCACAAGGGCACGCAGGTGGCGAACTACGTGGTGATGCCCACCTTCTCCGACATCCGTGTCGCGCACGTCGGCCCGGAGCTGCCCTCCGCCCTGGCGCAGGTCTGGTCCGGGCAGTGGACCAAGGGCAAGGGCGCCGAGTACAACACGCTCGACGGCGGCGAGGTGAAGAAGATCACCGGGACGCACGTCCACCATTACAAGGCGAGCGAGTTCGCCACGGTGAAGGCCGGTCTGGGCGCCTCGGCCCCGGGAAAGACCGGGGTGCTCGCCCTGGCCGGCACCCTGCCCCTCATCAACGGCATCCACACCCCGCTGCCCCAGAAGCTGCCCACCACCCGGACGTACCACCTGTCCACGGGCGAGGGCGCCAGCTGGTACTTCGACTTCCAGCAGTTCTCGGGGAAGAAGGACGCGGACGGTGCGCCGATCGTGGAGGCCGAATCCACCTCCGGTGACTACCTGAGGCTCACCGGCGGCAAGACCTACCGGAAGACGTTCGACACGGCGGTGTTCGCGCCGCGGGTGGTCCCCGGCCTGTCCGGTGTCTTCCACGGCCCCGACGGGATCTACGGCCAGCTTCCGCTCTTCGCCGACGGCGGGCGCAACGACGCGGTCTCCAGCCTCACCTCGGCGCGCACGACGCTGTACCGCAACGGCCGGAAGGTCGGCTCGAACGCCGACCCGCTGACCGGCGCCAAGGTGTTCAAGGTCCCTGCCGACGAGGCCGAGTACACCCTGACCACCACGGCCAGGCGAAGCGCCCGGGTCCAGGCCGCCTCCACCCGGGTCGACGCAAGCTGGACGTTCCACTCGAAGGCGCCGTCCTCCGGCCTGCCGACCGAACTGCCGGTCTCCACGATCCGCTTCGCGCCGAAGACGGGCCTGGACAGCCGGGTCAAGGCCGGCCAAACGGTCACCTACCCGGTCACCGTCGAGGGCGCGGCGAGGGGCCGGAACCTCAAGTCGCTCTCGGTGTACGTGTCGTACGACGACGGCAGGACCTGGAAGAAGACCGAGGTCCGGCACGGCAAGATCACCGTGAAGAACCCGGCGAAGGGCAAGGGCATCTCGCTCCGCGCCAAGATCATCGACAAGAAGGGCAACACGTCCACGATCTCGGTCCACAACCCGTACTACGGCAAGTGAGGCCATGGTGCGCTGACATCGGCCGCTGAGCGGGTCGGTCTGCCGGAAGCGCGGTTTCCGGCAGACCGACCCGCTCAGTCGTCCAGGCGGGCTGCTGCCCGTCGGCGGCGACGTCCCGGTGCTCGATGATCTTCCCTTCGGGCACACGGAAGAGGTCCACGACTGAGCAGGCGGAGCTGAAGACCCACACCAGGTTCGCGCCGGCGAGGGTCTTGCAGAACCGGGGCCCGCCACCCCGGTGGACGCGGCGCCGCTGGGCGAGGGGTCGCCCCGCGTGCCCTGCTGCGGCAACTGCTTCAGCGGACCTGTTCCGTTCGCGATCACCGGGTTGCGCTGGTAGTACCGCGGGTCCCAACCTCTGTCGAGTACGGCCACGTCACCGTCATGGACACGGTTGGTGTCGGTGACGCAGGTCCCAGGTGAGATCGGCGGCACCGTCACGGTTCACGTCGGAGCCCGCACCGTCATCCCATCGCGACTCCCGCGGACTTTCACTCCGCCGACCGGCCGGCCGCGCACCGGCCGCCCCGTCGCCCCGACCGGAGGGGACCTGAAAGAAGTTTCCGGATCATGGCAACCCTTTGCGGGGCCTGCGACCACAAGGAGTCGGATCCGGTCCTTCGGGTGCCTGGACTCGCTCTTCCTCCGGTGAACGGCATGCAAGGAGAACGCCTCCCTCATGAACACCCCCACGAACGGCGGGCGCCGCGGGCGTCACCGTCGTCGCTGGACCGCCACAGGCCTGCTGCTCGGTGTGCCCGCCATCGTCCTGCCGTACCTCCTGTTCACGCAGGAGGACTCGCAGGCCGCGACGATCGACGGCGCTGCCTACTACCAGCTGGTCTCCGTGCGCAGCGGCAAGGTGATGGATGTCAACGGCTTCTCCACCGCCGACGGCACCCGTATCCAGCAGTGGACCGACCAGCACACCGCCAACCAGCAGTGGAAGCTGAGGTCCACCGGGGACGGCTACTACGAGCTGGTGAACCGCAACAGCGGCAAAGTGCTGGGGATAGCGGGAAATTCGACCGCGCAGGGAGCCGCCGCCGAGCAGCAGACCGACAGGTCCTCCACTTCCCAGGAGTGGAAGATCAAGGATGTGAGCGGTTCCGAGGCCGTCACCTTCACCTCCCGCAGGAGCGGCCAGGTCCTGGACGTCCTGGGAGGCTCCACGGCCAAGGGTGCGGCGGTCGTCCAGTATCCCGGCAAGGGCGGCACCAACCAGCAGTGGAAGCTGGTGAAGGCGGCCGAGACCCAGTCGACCGGGACCGGCAAGGGGCAGACCACGACCGCGGCCGGACCGTATGCGTGGAAGAACGCCCAGGTGGTGGGCGGCGGTTACGTCGACGGGCTGGTGTTCAACACCCACGAGAAGGGCCTGCTGTACGCGCGCACCGACATGGGCGGCGCCTACCGCTGGGACACCGGGGCCGAGCAGTGGATCCCGCTGACCGACCAGTTCGGCGAGAAGGACTGGAACCTGCTGGGCATCGACTCGCTGGCCACCGACCCCGTCGACCCCAACCGGCTCTACATCGGGGCGGGCACCTACACCAACGGCTGGGCGGGCAACGGCGAGTTGCTGCGCTCCACGGACCGGGGCCGCACCTTCAAGCGCACCGCTCTGCCGTTCAAGCTGGGCGGCAACGAGGACGGCCGCGGGGCGGGCGAACGGCTCGCGATCAACCCCGGGAACCACGGCACCCTGCTGATGGGCACCCGCAAGAACGGCCTGTGGCGCAGCACCGACAGCGGCGTGACCTGGGGTCAGGTCTCCTCGTTCCCCGTCAAGGACGGGGCGGGCAGCGGCGCGGGCATCTCCTTCGTGACGTACGGGCCGGCCGGAAGCAAGACGGTCTATGTCGGCGTCGCCGACAAGTCCCGCTCCCTCTACCGCTCCACCGACGACGGCAGCACCTGGCAGGCCGTCTCCGGGCAGCCCACCGGCCAGATGCCGCAGCACGGCGTGCTCTCCGGTGACGGCTCGCTGTACCTGACGTACACCGACGTCGTCGGACCCAACGGCGTGAGTGCGGGCTCGGTGTGGAAGTACACGCCGACCGGCGGAGCATGGAAGAACATCTCGCCTTCCCAGGGCAGTTACGGGTTCTCCGGTCTGGCCGTCGACCCGCAGCATCCGTCCACGGTCATGGTCACCACCCTCGACCGCTGGTGGCCCCAGGACGAGATCTACCGGAGCACCGACGGCGGCGCGAACTGGAAGGCACTGTCCGGGAAGTCGGAGCGGGACGCCTCCGGCGCTCCTTACGTCGGTACCGCCACCGGGCACTGGATGACCGCCCTGGCCATCGACCCCTTCAACTCCGGGCACGTGCTCTACGGCACCGGCAGCGGCATCTGGCGCAGCAAGGACGCCAACGCCTCCGACAGCGGCGGCACAAGCCACTGGACCATCGGGGCCCGAGGGCTGGAGGAGACCGCGGTGCAGGACGCGGTCGCCCCGCCCGGCGGCGCCACCGTCATCTCCTCCATGGGCGACCTGGGCGGTTTCCACTACAGCACCCCCAACTCCCTGACCAAGGTGCCCGCCGGGCGGCTGAAGAACCCGCTGATGATCACCAGCACCGACATCGACTTCGCCCAGTCCAACCCCTCGGCGATGGTCCGCGTCGGCCGTGGCGGCACGCAGGACGGCGCCTACTCCACCGACGGCGGCAGCAACTGGAACGGCTTCAGGTCGAAGCCCGTGGGCAGCGCCGACAGCGGCCATGTCGCACTCGCGGCCGACGGCTCCACCATCGTCTGGACCGAGGAAGGACAGGCCCCGTACCGCTCCACCGACAAGGGGGCAAGCTGGTCGAAGGTCAACAGCCTGGGCACCGGCGCCGTGGTCGTCGCCGACCGCTCCTCGGCCAGGACGTTCTACTCACTGGCCGACGGCACCCTCTACGCCAGCACCGACGGCGGCGCGACCTTCAGCGCCCGTGCCACCAGCCTGCCCGCCGGCAAGCTCACGGCCGTCCCCGGCATCGCCGGGGACCTGTGGATCGCCGGCGGCGGCAAGGGGCTGCTGCACTCCACCGACGGCGGCCGCACCTTCACCACGCTCAGCACGGTGCAGTCCGCCTCCGCCCTCGGCTTCGGCAAGGCAGCGCCACGCACCAACTATCAGGCGCTGTACCTGATCGGCACCATCAAGAACGTCACCGGGGTCTTCCGCTCCACCGACAAGGGCGCCACCTGGCTCCGCGTCAACGACGACGCCCACCAGTGGGGCAGCATCGGCGGCACCGGCGTCATCACCGGCGACCCCGACACCTACGGCCGCGTCTACGTCGGCACCAACGGACGCGGTCTCCAGTACGGCGACCCGTCCTGACCCACCCCACCCACCCACCCCAGCAACTGAGCGGGGCCGCAGGCACAACTGCCTGCGGCCCCGCCGTGGTTGAGGGGCCTCGTCGCCGCAGGAGCAGGGGCGGCGGGTCTTTGTGGCTCAGCTGCGGCGGGTCGCGTCCTGCGTCTTCGCCCGGACCGTGTCGATGACCGCCTGGACGGCCGCCACGAAGTTCTGCGGGTCGTCCAGACCCACGAACCGTGGTGCGAACCGCGCGATGTTGGGGTATTTGTCGGCCGGCAGCGTGAGGTAGTCCGTCTGCCAGGCGCCCAGGTCGGCGTCCCTCAGCTCCGGGGACAGCGCGGCCAGGCTCGCGTCCATGGCGCTGTAGGCCAGCACCAGATCGGCGAAGACCCGGTAGTAGCGGGCGGCTTCGGCGTCGTCGAGACCGGCCCGGCGCATGCAGTCCAGTTTGCGCTCCACGGACCGGAACTCGTTCTCCCGCCGGGCGGTGCGCGCGGCGGCCAGGGCCCCCACCCGGGGATGGCGCAGAAACGCCTCATGGGTGTGGACCGCGATCTGCATGAGGTCGTGGGCCCAGTCGTCCGTGGGCGGCGGGATGCTGGCCAGTGCCTCCTCGTGCAGGGCGTCGATGAGGGCAAGGAGCAGTTCGTCCTTGTTGCGGAAGTGCCGGTAGATCGCCGTCGGATGGGCGGACAGCTCACGACCGAGGGCCTGGAACGTCAGCTTCTCCATGCCGGAGGAGTCCGCGACCCGGAACGCCGCCTGGACGATCAGCTCCTGGCTCAGGGTGCCTCGCGGCAGCCGGCTCCGGCCCGCCCTCTTGGTCGTCCTCGTACCGCTGTCGGTCATGCTTCCTTCCTCACGTCGGTCGCTCCCATGATCGCGCATCCGGCCGCCTCGTCAGCCGGTATCAGCCCGCGACCGCCGAACCGTCCGCACGCGGATCGGCCGCCGCCGCCAGGTGGGGCCGGCCGTCCCCGGGGACCCGCCGGACCAACTGCCCGTGGCCCACCCCGTCGTCGTTCGCGCCGAGCGAGCGGACGGTGAAGCCCGCCTCCTCGATCGCCTGGACGCCGGCCGGGGGGACGTCCCGCTCGGTGCTGACGACGCCCGCGCCGGCCGTCACCCCTGCCTCCATGGCTCCCAGGACCCAGCGTGGCACCGACACGGCGTGTTCGGGAGGGGAACCGGCGGCGAGCTGCAGGGCCATGTGGGTGTGCACCTGGGGTTGGGCACGTCCCCCCATGGCGCCGTGCGCGCCGACGAGTTCGCCCCCTTCGCGGACCAGAACCGGCATGAGCGTGTGCAGTGGCCGCTTCCCGCCGGCCAGCACGTTGGGCGAGGCGGGGTCGAGGGAGAACGAGGCGCCCCGGTTGTGCAGGACGATCCCGGTGCCGGGGTCGAGCACGGCGGCGCCGAAGCTGTGGAAGACGCTCTGGATCAGGGAGACCCAGGTGCCGTCCGCGTCGGCCACCACCACCGCGACGGTGTCACCGGATGCCTTGCGCTGGGCGAGCAGGTCGACCGCCGTGCCCGACAGGGCGTGCTCGGCGACGCGCCGCGCGTACGTGTCGGACAGCAGGTGGTCGACGGGGGCGCTGCTCCAGTCCGGGTCGGCGCAGTGGCGGTCGCGGTCGCCCGCGGTCCACGCGAGTACGGAGGCGACCACGCCGGCGTCGCGGCCCAGCGGGTCGAGCGGCCCGCGGACGCTGCGGGCCACGTCGAGCGCCCTGAGGCCCTGGAGGAAGTAGAGGCCCTGCGAGTTCGCACCGGCCGACAGATACTCGACACCGTCGTACTCCGCGGCGAGCGCCTGCGACAGCTCCACGGTGTGTGCGGCGAAATCCTCCTCCGTCATCGCGGAGCCCCCCGCGGCGAGCAGCTTCACCAGTCTCGCGCCCACCTCTCCGCCGTACATCGCGGCGGGGCCGTCGGAGCCGATCAGGGCGAGGGAGCGGGCGAGGTGGGGCTGGCGCAGCGTCTTTCCGGCCGCGAGGACCTCGCCGTCGGCGAAGAACACCCCCCGCATGCCGGGGTCCCGCGCCAGGTTGCCGCTCTCCCGGGCGAGGTCGTGGGCCAGTCCCGGGGCCACGGCCACCCCCTCACGGGCGGCGGCCTCGGCGGGTGCGAGCGCCGCGGCGAGCGGACGCGTGCCCCACTTCTCGGCGAGGGCGGCCCATCCGGCGACCGCGCCGGGAACCGTCACCGGCAGGGCGCCGAGGACCGGCATCGTGTCGTACGCCGCCGTCAACGACGCCACGTCGAGCGCGCGAGGGGACCGGCCGCTGGCGTTGACGAAGCTGACCTCGCCGTCCCGGGTGCCCACCAGGGCCAGCAGGTCGCCGCCGACAGAGCACTGGTTGGGGTAGACCACCGTCAGCATGGCGGCGGCGGCGAGCGCCGCGTCGACCGCGTTGCCGCCCCCGCGCAGGACCTCGGCCGCCACGTCGCTGGCCCCGGCGTGGGGTGTGGCGACAGCCCAGTCCCCGCCCCTGGCGGCGAGCGGACGTTCGGTGAATGCGGACATCGTTCCCTTTCCCGAGTGCGCCGGCGGCCGCCTGTGGTGCGGCCTCTTTAACCGCCGCGTTACATGGGACTTCTTGACAGTCCAAGAGCGGCGGGCCTAGCTTCCCCTCATAGTCAACGTTATCGACTATGACATTGACTTACATCGTCGCGCAACAGCGCGAACTCTCAAGGGAGTTCTGAAAATGGCCAGGTCGCTCTGCTTCTCCCGTCGTTCGGTGTCCGTGCTGACGGGTGCCACCGCCGCGGCCGCCATGGCCCTCACCGGATGCTCCGGGAACTCCGGCGGCACCGACGCAGCCGCCCCGGCGAAGGCGTCGGTCAGGCTGCCCGCGGGCGCGCTCGTCAAGAGCGGTCAGATCACCTACTGCTCGGACATCAGCGCGCCGCCGCTGACGTACTACGACGTCGCCCAGAAGCCGGTCGGAGCCGAGGTCGAACTCGGGAACGCGCTGGCCGCCGAGCTCGGAGTCAAGGCCAACTGGGCCAACACCAGCTTCAACGGAATCATCCCGGCGCTGCAGGCCAAGCAGTGCGACGCGATCATCAGCCAGCTCTACATCAAGCCGGAGCGGGAGAAGGCCGTCGACTTCGTCCCGTACATGTACGCCTCCAACACGCTCGTCGTGGCCAAGAAGAACGCCGGGACCATCAAGAGCGCGGACGACCTGTGCGGCAAGAAGGCGGCCGGGCAGACGGGCACCACCGTCGTCCAGTACCTCACCGACCAGTCCGCGAAGTGCACGGCGGCCGGGAAGGCCAAGATCGACATCCGGCAGTTCACCAAGGACAGCGACGCCCTCCAGCAACTGCGCCTCGGACTGGTGGACGCCTACGGCACGACGCTGGAGACCGCCGCGTACGTACTGAAGCAGCAGCCGGACGACTTCAGCCTGGCCGGCGAACCCTTCAACCGCATCAAGGTGGGAGCCGCGACCCGCAAGGACGACGCGTCCCTGCACGACGCGCTCGCCAAGGCGCTGGCCGCGGTGAGCAAGAGCGGCTCGTACGACTCGATCCTCAAGAAGTGGAACCTGACCGGCGACGACATCGCCGGCTGACCCCGCGGCACGCGCGCAGAGAGAAGACCACGTGACCCACGCAACCGTGCTCGCTGACACGGGGCAGCAGGGCGGCTTCGACTGGCCGTTCTTCTGGCACTACCTGTCCTCGCCCTCCGGGCCGTTCCTCGACGGACTCTGGCGCACCGTCTACATCTCGGTCCTCGCCCAACTGCTCGGTGTACTCCTCGGGTTCGCCATCGCCCTGGCCCAGCGCAGCCGCTTCGCCCCGCTGCGCTGGGGCGGCCGCACCTATGTCTGGCTGGTGCGCGGTACGCCCCTGCTCGTCCAGCTCGTCCTCGTCTACAACGGCCTCGCGGCAGCGGGCATCTACCGCTTCGGAGACGTCCAGTTGGGCGGGCTCGTCCTCCTCGGTGTCGTACAGGCGGCCATTCTGACGCTCGCCGTGAACGAGGGCGCCTACATGGCGGAGATCTTCCGCGCGGCCCTCGACGCCATCGATCCCGGGCAGGCGGAGGCGGCGCAGGCGCTGGGCATGACCCCGGGGATGACCATGCGGGTCGTGCTGCTGCCGCAGGCGATCCGGATCATCGTTCCGCCCCTGGGCAACGAGTTCAACCTGATGATGAAGTCGACCTCCCTCCTGTCGGTCATCGGGCTGCAGGAGATGTTCCTGACCGTGCAGTCGATCAACTCGGCGACCTTCAAGACCTTCGAGATCTTCCTCGTCGCCGCCTGCTACTACCTCGCGCTGACGACGGTGTGGTCGTTCGTCCAGCGGTTCATCGAGCGCAAACTCGCGGATCCGGGACAGGTGATCGCCGCGCCCTCGCTGCGGGAGCGGTTCACCGGAGGCGGCCCGGGCCGCACCGCCGGCCGCGAAAACGCCACGCTCGTCGGCAAGGAGGCCCACTGACATGGAACCGATCACGAGGCAGGCCGGGGCACCCGAGGGGCACGGGGCCGGTGCGCCCGCCGGGCCGGCCGACGCGTCGGCGGTGATGTCGGCACGCGGGGTGGTCAAGCGCTTCGGCGACGTCCGGGTGCTGAACGGCATCTCCATGGACGTCCGGGCCCGCGAGGTCGTGGTCATGGTGGGGCCGTCCGGATCCGGCAAGACCACGTTCCTGCGATGTCTCAACCACCTGGAACGCATCGACGAGGGCGAGATCCTCATCCACGGCCGCCCGGTCGGCTACCGGCCGCGGCCGTCCGCCTCCCAGCAGCCGGTGGAGGAGCGGCCGAAGGTGGTGGCCGAACGCCGCCGCAACATCGGTTTCGTCTTCCAGCGCTTCAACCTCTTCCCCCATCTGACCGCGCTCGACAACGTGGCCGTCGCGCCGACGAAGGTCCTCGGCATGCCGAAAGCCGAGGCCAGGGAGCAGGCGCGGGCGCTCCTGGCGAGGGTGGGCCTCGAACACAAGGCGTCGTCGCGGCCGTCGGCACTGTCCGGCGGCCAGCAGCAGCGCGTCGCCATCGCCCGCGCCCTCGCCATGAAGCCGGAGCTGATGCTCTTCGACGAACCGACGAGCGCCCTCGACCCCGAGATGGTCGGCGAGGTCATCGCCGTGATGAAGGAACTCGTCGACGACGGCATGACGATGATCGTCGTCACGCACGAGATGGGTTTCGCGCGCTCGGCCGCGGACCGGCTGGTCATGTTCGACCAGGGCGCCGTCCTGGAGGAAGGCCCCCCTGAGCAGGTCATGACCGACCCCGCCCACGAACGCACACGGGCCTTCCTGCGCCGGATCCACGAAGGCGGCTGAGCACTCGCGGGCGCATGGTGCGTCGGTGCGTCGGTGCTGGGATTTCGTATGGTTTCGGTGTGTTTAACGCACTTGTAGACCATTTGCTGTGAATATCTCAGCACCAGCACCAGCACCAGCACCAGCACCAGCACCAGCACCAGCGTCCGAGTGAAGCGGAGCCGTTATGTCTGTGATCATGACGTTCAAGGTCGCCGGCGACCCCAAGGGGGTGGAGCAGTTCGCCTCGGCCAACGCGGAGAAGATGCAGGCCGTCCTCGAAGCGGCGAGGCGTCACGGCCTCATCGCGCACCGCTTCTACGGCTCCGACGACGGCGGCAGCCTGATGGTGCTCGACGAGTGGCCCGACCGGCAGAGCTTCGAGTCGTTCTTCCAGGAGCAGGGGGCCGAGATCAGGCCGATGCTCGAAGCCGCAGGAGTATCAGGGCCGGTCGAGCCGTCGTTCTGGAGCGAACTCACGACACACGACGCCTACGGCTGGGGCGCCTGATCCCGGTCCTCGCGGTGGCGGTGGCCGGGCAGCATTTCCTGGTGCCGTCGTAGGTGAGGATCTCCAGGCGGCGCACGTTGTCCACGGTCTTGCCGTACGCCTGGGCCGATGCCCCGCACGAGTTGTTGCCGATCATGCCGCCGAGCGAGCAGTGGCTGTGCGTGGACGGCTTGGGCCCGAACTGCAGGCGGTGATCGGACAGTTGCCGGTTGAGCTCGTCCAGGACGATCCCCGGCTCCACCACACAGGTGCGCGCGTCGGCGTCCACCGACAGCAGGGCGTGGCAGTACTTGGTCCAGTCGATGACCACCGCCGTGTTGGTCGTCTGCCCCGCCAGACTGGTGCCGCCTCCCCTGGACAGCACGGGAGCCCTGAACCGCGCGCACACCTCCACCGCCCGCACGGCGGCGTCCACACCGCGCGGGACGACCACGCCGATGGGCACCTGACGGTAGTTGGACCCGTCCGTGGCATACGCTCCCCTGCTGCCCGCGTCGAAACGGACCTCGCCATCGACCGCGTCGCGAAGCGCGGCCTCCAGAGCGACCGCGTCGACCGTCGTCTCCGATCCGGCAGCCGGGCCGCGCGCGCCGTGTCGTGATGTACGAGCCATCGCATGCACCTTCAGGGTCGAGGACCGGGCTCCCAGGAGAGCCTCCGGCCGACGAGTACCCGCCGTCGCACTGTGCAAGGGAAGCATTCGGGGCCGATCCGCCCGTCTGTCGCGTTCCCGGATCCGTGCGGCGACGCCGTGCCGATCACGATGACCTCCTCGCGGGAGATGTGACCTTCGTCGCGGGAGGGGCGCCTCGGGGGGTTCACCGTCGTGCCGCCCACTGAAGACGGTGGCGGCGGCACAGCCCCCGTCGGAGGAGGCCACAGGGCTGTGGGTGGACGCGCACGACAGCGAAGGTCCCGCCCACGGAGAGCAATATCTGCGCTCGCTGAATGAGAATTAGGTGCGGGGCACCACGAGTATTCCCCGACCGTTCACCAGGGCGGAATTATCGACCGTGCAGGGCCGATCGCACCGTGCTACTGTCGATGTCAGTTGCAGGTGTGGTTGCCAGAAGGTTCATTTCCGACGGGTTAATCATCACGGCGACACGGAATTCACACAGGGTGAATTCCTGACTCCGCCTCCGAAGGAGAAATGACATGGCTACTGGCACCGTGAAGTGGTTCAACGCCGAAAAGGGCTTCGGCTTCATCGAGCAGGACGGCGGCGGCCCCGACGTCTTCGCCCACTACTCGAACATCGCCGCCTCCGGCTTCCGCGAGCTGCAGGAAGGCCAGAAGGTGTCCTTCGACATCGCGCAGGGCCAGAAGGGCCCGACGGCCGAGAACATCGTTCCGGCCTGACACCAGCGCTGACAGATACTTCGCAGCTGGGGCCCGCACCTCTGGGGTGCGGGCCCCAGCTCGCTGCTTTTCAGGGCGAGCGACGGGAAGACTCCGCCGCACGACCGACCGGTGACGCATTCCCCGTCGGTCCGACCCGGCCCACATCGACTCTGGCTCGTCTCGAGATTCTCTGCGCCGCTCCGTGCTGCGGGAATTCCTTGGTGCGTGCCATCAAGGAAGGCTTCGCATGAATCGTGCCCGCACATCCCGTACATATGACCGCTCCGGTGGTCCGCGCCGTTCCAAGAGCTTCGGAAGTCGACAGGCCCGCCCGGCCCCGCAGGGCGAGTTCGCACTGCCGAAGACGATCACGCCCGCGCTGCCGCCCGCCGAGGCGTTCGCCGATCTCGACATGCCCGCGCGGCTGTTGGCCACGCTCGGCCGCGAAGGCGTGACCGCGCCGTTCCCGATCCAGGCGGCGACCCTGCCGAACTCGCTGGCCGGTCGTGACGTACTCGGCCGTGGCCGCACCGGCTCGGGCAAGACCCTCGCCTTCGGCCTCGCCCTGCTGGCCCGTACGGCGGGGCGTCGTGCCGAGCCGCGGCAGCCGCTCGCCCTCGTTCTCGTCCCCACCCGCGAGCTCGCACAGCAGGTCACCGACGCGCTCAAGCCGTACGCCGGTTCCGTGAGCCTGCGGCTGGCCACGGTCGTCGGCGGAATGTCCATCGGCAGACAGGCCGGTGCGCTGCGCGCCGGGGCCGAGGTGGTCGTCGCGACGCCCGGGCGGCTCAAGGACCTCATCGACCGGGGCGACTGCCGGCTGGACGACGTCGACATCACGGTCCTCGACGAGGCCGACCAGATGGCCGACATGGGCTTCATGCCCCAGGTCACCGCCCTGCTCGACCAGGTGCGTCCCGACGGTCAGCGGATGCTCTTCTCGGCCACCCTGGACCGCAACGTCGACCGGTTGGTCCGCCGCTACCTGTCGGACCCGGTGGTCCACTCCGTCGACCCGTCCGCGGGCGCGGTCACCACGATGGAGCACCACGTCCTCCATGTGCACGACGCGGACAAGCACCGGACGACCACCGAGATCGCGGCCCGGGACGGCCGGGTGATCATGTTCCTCGACACCAAGCACGCGGTGGACCGCCTGACCAAGCACCTGCTGGGCAGCGGTGTCCGCGCCGCGGCCCTGCACGGCGGCAAGTCCCAGCCACAGCGCACCCGGACCCTGGCCCAGTTCAAGAGCGGGCACGTGACGGTGCTGGTCGCGACCAACGTCGCGGCGCGCGGCATCCACGTCGACAACCTCGACCTGGTCGTCAATGTGGATCCGCCCACCGACCACAAGGACTACCTCCACCGCGGCGGCCGTACGGCCCGTGCCGGCGAATCCGGCAGCGTCGTCACCCTGGTGACCCCTGATCAGCGTCGCGGCATGAGCCGGCTGATGGCCACGGCCGGCATCACCCCCCAGGTGGCCCAGGTGCGTTCGGGCGAGGCGGAGCTGAGCCGCATCACAGGCGCCCAGGCCCCTTCCGGCGTCCCGGTCGTCATCACCGCGCCGGCCGCGGAACGTCCCCGAGGCGCGGGTTCGTCGTCCCAGAGCCGTCGAGGCCGCCGGGGCCACGCAGGCCAGGGCCGGCCCGCCGGCGAAGCAGCCCGCCGCAGGCCACAGCGGCGGACCGGCTCCAACTCGGCCGCCTAGAGCCCCAGGCGGAAAGCCGCCATCCATGACCCGGTGAGGGCCCTGCCGACGCGCGTCGGCAGGGCCCTCACTGTCGTAAGCCCGATTCCCGAGCATCAATATCTACTTTTGCCAGAGCAGATATTGCACTCCGTGACGATAAGCCTTCTTCTCGTTGATAGAGTCGAGCGAGACCGCGGTACCCGTTCTCCGAGTGGTTGGTTCGGGAAGGACGGCGGACCGGTCACGCGACGCGTTGCACAACGAGGTGACATGGCAGCACATACTCCGCTCAGCGGTCGTCTGGATGACGACGACTACCCCGCGTACACCATGGGTCGGGCCGCCGAAATGCTCGGCACCACCCCTGGTTTCCTCCGAGCCATCGGCGAGGCTCGACTGATCACTCCGCTGCGCTCGGAGGGCGGACATCGCCGTTACTCGCGCTACCAGTTGCGGATCGCCGCTCGCGCCCGCGAGCTCGTCGACAGGGGAACCCCCGTCGAGGCCGCGTGCCGCATCGTCATCCTTGAGGACCAGCTCGAGGAAGCCCAGCGCATCAACGCCGAGTACCGCCGTGCCGCGAAAGAGGCGTCCGACCCGTCCGGTCCCGGTTCGAGCTGATCACCTGGGCTCGGGTGGGCCGGTCATGGACGAGTGAGACGAGCGAGCGGAAGACCCGGTTGGACGTAGGCGCATACTGGGGGCAATGACAAGGCACGCTGCACCGAAGCGCCATCTGCCCACCAGCCCCTTCAAGGCGCCGGTCGCACCCACCCCCAAGCACTTCGCGGTGGGCGACCAGGTCACCCACGACATGCACGGCCTCGGCCGGGTCCTCGGCATCGAGGACGGAATCGCGGTGCTCGTGGATTTCGGCTCGGCCAGGATGCGGATCTTGAGTCCGTACACCAAAATGACCAAGCTGTAGAACCGCTGTGCCCGGTCACGGCACGCCAGGCCCCTTCGGGGACCTGTAACGAAAGGCAGACCCCTCATCGACCCCACCTCGCTGTTCTCCGCTCCGCAGGAGCAGCCCCGCTCCTCCGCCACGGCCTTGCCGCCGCCGACCACGAGCCCCTTCCAGGCCCCCGACTTCGGGGAGCACGAGGAGTACGAGGAGTACGAGGACGAGAGCGCGCTGCCCGAGGAAACACAGGCCCCCGCCCCGCGCAGGCGAGCGGCACGCCCCAAGGCGGCTTAGCAGTCCGACAGTCCGGCAGCCGGACTCCCGGGGACAGCACCGCCCGCTATGCCGCCAGCAGGACGGGCGGGGCCGTGGTCCCCTGGGGTTCCGGAGGACGTGCGGTCCTGGCGCGGCCGGTGGCGAAGACGTAGAGGCGCAGGATGACGAAGCGGCCGGTGCCGGCAAGCCCGGAGGCGCCGAGGTAGACGATCTGCTCGGTCGGTCTGCCGGGTGAGGCCTGTACCAGATGCAGGACGAACACCGCGACGCCGGTCACCGCGTAGGCGGCGGTGGCCGAGCCCGCGGACTGCCAGTGCTCCCGCCATCCGGCGCCACGCCCCCTGCCGAACGTGTAGCGGGCGTGGAGTTCGGTGCACAGCACGGTGGAGGCGGCGGTGATGATCGCGTTCGAGACCGCCCAGGGCATGATCGTGACCAGGAGCGGTATCGCGAAACTGGAGAGGACTCCGACGCCGCCTCCGAAGATCACGAACCGCGCGAAGGAGGCGACGGGGCCGGGGCCGGCCGGAGTCGCCATCCCGGGTCTGTGTGCCGGCAGCGACGTCATGAGAGTCCTCCTTCAGAGGCTGCGGGCCGTGATGTCGCCGTAGGCGGTGGTGGCGTGAATGGTCAGGTCGGCGGCGCCCTCGGTGTTCCTGAGCGCGTTGTGGATGCGGCCGTAGGCGGTGCCGGCGTCCAGTGAGGCGGAGACTCCGCTGGCGGCACCGACCTGGATCCCGCCGTGCTCGGTGCGCAGGGTGACCGTGCCACGTACGGCTTCGGTGATGTGGAGATCGCCCTTCTGGGTGCTGACCTCGGCGGGGCCGCCCAGGCGGCCGACCGTCACGTCGCCGGCTTGGAGAGTGAGGCGGGCGCTCTCCGTCTCGTCGAGCTTGACCGAGCCCTGCGCGCCCTCGAAGACGACGCCGCCGAGCCGTCCGACGCCCCGGAGTTCGGCGAGGGCCGCCTTGGCCTCGATGCGGGAGCCGGCGGGCAGCTGGACGGTGACCTCGACGGATCCCGAGTTGCCGAGGATCCGGTTCTTCGCGGCCGGGGCCTCGATCCGCAGGACGCCTTCGCCGTAAGCGACCTCGATCTGCTCCGCCGCCTTCACGTCGCGGCTCTTGGAGGCGTCCGCGGGCAGGACCTCGACCGTGGTGTCGGCCCGGTCGGCGGCGATGAACCGGATGCGTCCCGCGGGGATGTCGAGGACAGTGGCGATCGGGGCGGGGGTGTCGAACTTCTGCATGGCGAGCTCCTCCGGTACGTCGTTTCTGACGATGGAAAAGCTACGTTGCGTTTACAGATTCGACAACGTTCTAGTTGCGTTCAATTCCCATTTATGCAGGTCATTGGCGTCAGATTGTTGCAATGGCGGCGCACTTAACGCAACACTCCACCCCGCTTCTATTGCAATGGGTTGGAGTGAAGGCTATGCGGTGCGGTTTCAGCCGCTGGTGGAGGAGCTGGGGGACGGCGACGGGGACGGCGAGGGCGCCGGCAGGGGCACAGGTGCTGGTGCTGGTGCGGGGGTCGGCTGCCGCAGGGTGGTCTGCCGTACGAAGCCGTGGATCACGGAGGCCATCGCCACTAGGAGAAGCGGTCCGAAAACCCACGGATGGCGGGCCATCTCCATCGACAGGTAGCGATAGGACAGCAACATCGCCACGAACACCGTCGCGCCGTGAGCGACCAGCTGGATTGCCGAACGGTCCCAGCCGCGGTCAAGCGCCTGCAGGGCCGTCTCGATCGTGAGCGCGAAGACCACGCCGGCGACCAGATCCGCGCCGTAGTGGAAGCCGAACCCCAGCGTTGCGGCGAGCGTGGCGACCAGCCAGACCGTGCCGGCCCAGCGCAGAAACCGCGGGCCCTTCCTGGAGTGAACGAAGATCGTGGTGGCCCACGCCGTGTGCAGGCTGGGCATGCAGTTGCGCGGGGTGATCTGGTCGAACGGCATCCCCTGCGGTGCACGGATCGGCGGCACCACGTCCGGCCACAGGTTGGCCACCGCCCACTGCCCGGTGGGCTGCGTGGGGAGCCACAGATGGGCCGCAGCCCAGTGCGCGTTCCCGGCGCCGTAGGCGTAGATCGGCCCGACCACCGGAAAGATCATGTAGATGGCCGGCCCGAGGAGGCCGATCACCAGAAAGGTGCGCACCAGATGGTGGCCGGGGAAGCGGCGCTCGACCGCCACACGACGCAGCTGGTACAGCGCGACGACGACCGCGGCCACCGGAAGCTGGCCGTAGACGAAGTTGAGGACATGGGCGCCGATCGGGCCGGTGGCCGTGAGAGCCCGGCCCACCAGCCACGACGGATTGCCCAGCGCATGGTCGGCGTTCTCCATGTACTGGTCGAGCACCATCGGGCGGGACTTCGACGTGATCAGGAGCCAGGTGTCGCCGGTCTTGCGGCCGGCTATCAGCAGCAGGCTCAGCCCAACGCCCTTCAGCAGCAGGACACGTTCGCGACCGGTGCGGCGCGTGACGGCTATGACCGCACAGCCGCAGATCACCCACAAGGCGCCGTTTCCGAAGGGATGGCCGCCGGTCATCCTGGCGCCGACCACCCACCGCACCAGCAGGATGGCGGCGTCGATACCGATCGCGGCACCGATCGCGACGAAGCGTTCCCGCCGGGTGAGCACCACCATCATCAACGCCAGACCGGCATACAGCACAAAGCCCGACTTGGGCGGGAATATCAGCTCCCGCACCTGAGTGGTCATCGGTCCCGGCAGGCCGTAGTGGCGCGCGACGATCTCCAACGCGACAAGGAATCCAAGGGCCACAGCACCCGCCGCGACCCAGCGTATCGCCGGTGACCTGCCCCGTTCAGAGCCCGCAGTTCTGCACTTTGTTCGCGAGAAAAACCGCGACGCTATAGGTGTCAATTGTGTGGCCGATTTTCAGGACGTTGATGGAATGGAGGTGCTCATCGCGGTAAATGGCATGGTTCCCGGTGAAGAGTGGACGATGGGTGACGTTCATCGCGAGTTCGAACATGCTAGCGGAGCGCTGCGGGCGCGGGGAGTTCGCCGGTCAATGGTGCTTCTGCGAGCCTCACCAGTTGACGGCGTCGTCCATCGACTGCTGCCAGTACGTCACCTTGAGCGAGTCGTCGACGTAGGCGCCCTTCGCGGGCAGCGACGGGTGGGCTCCCGCACCGACGCTCTCGTTGCCGGAGCGGCCGTGGAAGTAGACGGTCAGGGACTTCACGGTGTGGCCGTTCGAGCCGCTGCCGTCGGTGGCGGACAGGCTCACGGACGCATACCCGGACTCGCCCGGCTTCAGGGTGACGACGGCCTGCGGCTGCGACTCCTCGATGACCGGAGGCACGGCCTGGGCCTCGCCGAATCGGACGGCCGGGTAGCCGTAGAGGAAGCAGGTCCTGCTGCCGGTGTTGGTCACCGTGAGCAGCATGTGGTTCACGGGGCGGGTCAACGGGGCCGCGACCGTCTTGGTGTTGGACCCCTCGCAGGTGACCGGCTTGCCGGAGGAGACGGGCGGCTTCGGAGCGGAGGTGTGCGCGGTGGACTTCGAGCCGGCGCCGGGCTGGGCGTCGGAGGAGCCCGAGGCATTCGAGGAACCCGAGGAGTTCGAGGACGAAGGGGAGCCGGAACCAGAGCCGGAACCGGAGCTCGGCGAAGGGGCACCGGACGAGGGGCTCGTGGAGGTGGTCGCCGCGTTGCCCTCGTCGTGGGCGCCTGTTCCGTCGTTGCACGCGGTCAGGGAGAGCGCGGCGAGAACGGTGGTCGCCGCGGCGGCGGCGAGACGGGTGCGGGAGATGCGGTGGCTGGACACGTGGTCGTACCCCTTCGGCGTTCGGGTGGCGGTGGTGATTGGATGACCGAAGCTTGTGACGTGATCCGTCCCAACTGCCACACATGGCGGGCAGTTGGGGACGCTGGAACGCCGAAACGCCCTCTGACCAGGGCGAAAGCAGTGGTCCTGGAACGCGCCACTGGAATACGGGGGATGAGGGGAACGGGTGTCAGGGGCGACGGAGGCCGGGCAGGCGGAGGCGTTCGCGCAGCTGCTGCGGGAGCTCAAGGACCGCTCGGGACTGAGCTACGGGGCGCTTGCCAAACGTCTGCACATGAGTACGTCGACGGTGCACCGCTATTGCAACGGCACCGCGGTGCCGGTCGAGTACGCACCCGTGGAGCGCCTCGCCAGGGTCTGCCGGGCGACGCCGCAGGAGCTCGTGGAGCTGCACCGGCGCTGGATCCTGGCGGACGCGGCACGCGGGTACCGGGCGGATCAGGTCGCGGCGGAGGGCGAGGAAAAGCACGAGGACGGAGGCAAGGACGAGGCCGAGAGCGGTGAGCCGGTTGTCGTCGGCATGCCGGGCGAGCCCGCGCCGCCGCTTCGTACGCCTTGGCTCCGTCGTACCCCCATGCTCCGCCGCCGCCGTACCGCGTTGATCGCCTCCCTCGCGGTGGTCGCCGCGCTGGGAGCCGTCGTGTTCGCCCTGCGCCCGACGGGCGCCGGGGACACCGGGGACACCACGCAGGCGCCGATCACCGGCACCCCCGAGACCGGCGAGAGCGGCAAGGCCGGAAAGCCCTCCGCCACACCGTCTCCCGGCGGGAGCGGGAGCGGTCGCAAGCCGTCCGCATCGGCCTCCAACTCCCCTGCCGCGACCGCCGGTTCCGGGGGCGCCGACGGGCGGGGCGGGGCCCGGACCACCGACGACAGCGTCGGCGGCGCCGTCCCGCTCACTGTCGGCACCCGTCCCTACGTATACGAGGATCCGTGCAGCCAGCACTTCCTCGTCGACAGCGAACCCGAGCAGGTCGGCCCGCCGGCGAGCGAGCAGGACGCTCCGCGCTGGGCCGCCGCGTACGGGGCGGTGTCCTCGGGCGGGCAGCGGGTCGCCCTCACGGTCCAGGGCACCGGCGAGGACACCGTCGTCCTGGAGGCGTTGCACGTACGCGTCCTGACCAAGGGCGCGCCCCTCGCCTGGAACGACTACTCGATGGGTGTCGGCTGCGGTGGCGGCGTCGGCACCAAGTCGTTCGACATCGGCCTCGACAGCGGCAGCCCCACGGTCACCGTCAAGAACGGCCAGCGCGACTTCCCGTACAAGGTCAGCGAGTCCGACCCGGAGGTCTTCTACGTCAACGCCCACACCACGGCGCACGACGTCCGCTGGGACCTCACCCTGGACTGGTCCAGCGGCACCCGCCACGGCACGGTCCGCATCGACAACAACGGCACCCCGTTCCGTACGAGCGCCGACGCGGGCCGCCCGGGTTACGACTACCCGCTGGGCGGCGGCGAGTGGATCAAACGGGGGAGCTGACCGCCAATCGGGAAAGTTGACGGTCAATCGGGAAAGTCACAGCCAATCAGGAGGTAAAGGGTTCGGCATCGTCCATTCAACGGTCTTGAACTGTGCATGACTCCTTCGATGAGATGCGCGAAGACCACTTCGGGATCACTTCGTGAGACCGAGACCACTTCGTGAGACTCCGAATCCAGGGGGATTCATGCACATAGCCCGAATCGGGCTGGGCGTCGCGGCTGCCACGTCCGCCGCCGCCCTCGCGGTCACCGCACAGGGGACCGCCGCGCCCGCCGCCGTACCGCACACCCTGGCGGTACCGGCCGTCGCCGGGCACAACCTGGCGCACGGGGTGAGCAGCCCGCTGAACAGCGAGCAGTGCCAGGCCAAGTGGCACATCAACTGCTACAACCCGCTCCAGTACCGCAAGGCGTACGACCTGAACGCCCTTTACCGCAAGGGCGTCACGGGCAAGGGCCGCACCATCGTCATCGTCGACTCGTACGGCTCCCCGACCGTGCAGCACGATCTCGACGTCTACAGCAGGCAGTTCGGCCTGCCCAGCACCAAGGTGAAGGTGGTCAAGTGGGGGCACGTGCCCGCCTTCGACCCCAAGAACAGTGACATGACCGGCTGGGCCGGCGAGACGACCCTGGACGTCGAGCTGGCGCACGCGGTGGCACCCGCCGCCAAGATCGTCCTGGTGGAGACGGCGGTCTCCGAGACCGAGGGCACCACCGGTCTGCCGGAGATGATGGACGCCGAGAAGCACCTGATCGACCAGAACGTCGGCGACGTCATCAGCCAGAGCTTCGGCGCCACGGAGAACACCTTCCCCGGCTTCGACAAGGGCGACTTCTCCAGCATCAAGAAGCTGCGGTACGCCTTCCAGGACGCCGACCGCAAGCACGTCACCGTCCTCGCGGCCTCCGGTGACGGCGGCGCGACCGACCTCAAGCTGGACGGCAAGACGTACTACGACAAGCGCGTCAACTCCTGGCCCTCCGCGGACCCGCTGGTCACCTCGATCGGCGGCACCCAGCTCCACCTGAACGACAAGGGCGACCGCCTCAAGCCGGACAGCGTCTACAACGACTACGGCTCCGGTGGTGGCGGCCAGTCCCACGTCTTCACCCGCCCGTCCTTCCAGGACGGCGTGAAGAACGTCGTCGGCACCCGCCGCGGCACCCCGGACATCTCGATGACCGCCGCGGTCAACGGCGGCGCGTGGACCTACGAAAGCTACGACCCGACCGCCGTCGGCTGGGGCGTCACCGGCGGCACCAGCGAGGCCACCCCGATCTTCGCGGGCATCGTCGCGCTCGCCGACCAGGTGGCCGGCCACCGGGTGGGCAACATCCAGAAGGCCATGTACAGCCTCTACGCCCACAACGCCAAGGCCAACGGCGTCGTCGACGTCAACGACGGCACCGACAACAGCTACGAAGGCGTCACCGGCTACAAGGCCGTGAACGGCTACGACCTCGCCACCGGCGTCGGCACCATCGACGCCCTGCGCTTCGTCCCGGCCCTCGCGAGGGCGAGCCACCACGGCTGACACGCCTGACGCGTCTGACGCCACGTGGACGGCCCGGGTCTCGCACCCGGGCCGTCCGCGCGCTCTTCGAGGCCCTGTCCGCTTGCACAGAGGCTCTACCCGCTTGCACAGGTGAAGACCGTGTGCCGACGAGCCGTGATCCGTCGCGTTGGTCCGGGCCTCGCTGCGTAACCTGGGTGATGTTCCTGGCCGACAGCCTTGCGGGGCAGGCCAGTTCATCCGAGCGAACTCGAAGGATCGGCGAACATGCCCTCGAAGAACAGCTGTCTCACGCTCGCTTCCGTGGCCGTCCTCGTGGTGCTCTCCGGTCCGGCCACGACGGGCCCCGCCCTGGCGGCCACCCAGCCGACGGTCGCGGCAGCGTCCACGTCTTCGCAGGTGCACGCATCCGCCGTACCGACCGGCTTCGTGGACCTGGCGGCAAGGCCCCTGCCGGCCGACGGCGAGCGGCACGAGTTCCCGGTCACCTACCGCAACGACGCGGCAGCGGACCGCACGGTCGCCCCGCAGCTCCTGGTGGTGTCGCCGGACGCGGGACCGTTCCTGGCGCCGTCGGACATCACGCTGGAGCGCCGCACGGCGGACGGCCGCTGGGAAGCCGTCCGGGTCGGCACCCAGACCGGCACGCTGTTCACCGACCTCTCGGCCGCCCGGCGCGTCCTGCACGCGGGCGAGACCCTGACCGAGGTCTACCGCCTCACCGTCGTCGGCCCGCAGGCCACGGGCACGGTGCAGCCGCGGGTGGCCCTCTTCGGCTGAGCCGCCGCGGGGACGGCCGCCCGCCGACCGGGGACTGGCCGACACGACAGGCGCCACGCAAAAAATCCTGGGGCGTTCGGCTCGACCTGTGATACCGTGATAAAAGTTGCAGTTTTGGTTACCAGAGACATCAGAAATCGGGTGCTCAACCGACTTGCGTCGACGAGCACCTTTTCTTGTTTCCGGAGCTTTCCGGATTTTTCCGGAGGGGCGATCATCGCGGCGACTCCGGGGCCTGCAAGGTGCGGACTCCGGTTAACTGCCCCAAAGGGAGATTCAATATGGCATCTGGCACCGTGAAGTGGTTCAACGCGGAAAAGGGTTTTGGCTTCATCGAGCAGGACGGTGGCGGCGCTGACGTGTTCGCCCACTACTCGAACATCGCCACCTCCGGCTTCCGTGAGCTTCAGGAGGGCCAGAAGGTTACCTTCGACGTCACGCAGGGTCAGAAGGGCCCGCAGGCCGAGAACATCGTTCCTGCCTGACGCCGACGCGTCGCGTTCTATGTGATCGGGGCCCGCACCCAGGGTGCGGGCCCCGATTCATTGCTTTCTCCCGTCGACCCACGGCAGGCTCATTCTTGCGAATCCCGGTACGGCCCCCGGCCGCTCTGCGGGACTTCCTCGATACGTGCCGCATCGAGGAAGGTCCTGCATGAACCGCACCGGCCGCACCACCGACGGCTCCTCACACCTGCCCCGGCAGAAACCGGCGCGCCGAAGCGCCCGGTCCCGTCCGGCCGAGACCGGGCGGAGCGGTCGTAAGAACAACCGCCCGGCCGCGCCCCGCGAGGAGTTCGCGCCGCCGGTCACCGTCACCCCTGCGCTGCCGGCCGTCGAGGCGTTCGCCGACCTCGACCTGCCCGAGCCGCTGCTGGCCGCCCTGCGCACCGAGGGCGTGGCCGTGCCCTTCCCCATCCAGGGAGCGACGCTGCCCAACTCGCTGGCCGGCCGGGACGTCCTGGGCCGCGGGCGTACCGGTTCGGGCAAGACACTCGCCTTCGGCCTCGCCCTGCTGGCCCGTATCGCGGACCAACGGGCCGAGCCCCGGCGGCCGTTGGCACTCGTCCTCGTGCCCACCCGGGAACTGGCCCAGCAGGTCACCGACGCCCTCACCCCCTATGCCCGGGCGCTGCGCCTGCGGCTGGCGACCGTGGTCGGCGGTCTGTCGATCGGCCGCCAGGCGAGCGCGCTCCGTGGCGGAGCCGAGGTCGTCGTAGCGACACCGGGACGGCTCAAGGACCTCATCGTCCGGGGCGACTGCCAGCTGGACCAGGTCTCCGTCACCGTCCTCGACGAGGCCGACCAGATGGCCGACATGGGCTTCCTGCCGCAGGTCACCGCCCTGCTCGACCTGGTGCGTCCCGACGGTCAGCGGCTGCTGTTCTCGGCCACCCTGGACCGTAACGTCGACCGGCTGGTGCGGAACTACCTGCACGACCCCGTCGTCCACTCCGTCGACCCCGCCGCGGGCGCGGTCACCACGATGGACCACCACGTGCTGCACGTCGAGGACGAGGACAAGCACGCCACCGCGACCGAGATCGCCGCCCGCGACGGCCGGGTGATCATGTTCCTCGACACCAAGCACGCGGCGGACCGGCTGGCCAAGAAGCTGCTGGCGGTCGGGGTGCGCGCGGCGTCCCTGCACGGCGGCAAGTCCCAGTCGCAGCGCAACCGGACCCTGGCCCAGTTCAAGGACGGCCATGTCACGGCCCTGATCGCCACCAACGTCGCGGCCCGCGGCATCCATGTCGACGACCTCGACCTCGTCGTCAACTTCGACCCGCCGGGTGACCACAAGGACTATCTGCACCGCGGCGGCCGTACCGCCCGCGCCGGTGCGTCCGGCACCGTCGTCACCCTGGTCCTGCCCCACCAGCGCCGCGAGATGGCCCGGCTGCTGGTCGACGCCGGCATAACCGCGCGGACCACCCGAACCCGATCGGGCGAGGCCGAGCTGAGCCGTATCACGGGAGCCAGGACTCCTTCCGGGACGCCCGTGGTGGTCACCGTCCCGGTCGCCGATCCGCCGGCGCGCCCCCGGTCCGCCGGTCGCGGGCGGGACGGACGGCCCGTCCGGAGCGGCCGTCGCAGGTTCCCGCCGAGCTCGAAGGCGTAGCGCCAGTCGTCGTTCGGATGAACCAGTCGGCCGAGCCGGCTGGTTCAGCCATCCCGTCGTCATGCATGCCCCGACGCACACTTGTTCGCTGAGGAGAAGCCATTGGCGCCCGACCGAACGCTGTCTCCCCCTCCGGCCGTCGACACCGACGGCACCCGCCTGACCGCCGGTGACGCCATGGGCGCTCCCGGGCTGCAGGTCGACGACCACATGGCGGTCGACGTCGCACTGTCCGTTCTCGACGGCGCCCGCGTCGCCCATCTGCTGCTCCGGGACGAGGACGGCCGCTGCGGGGGCCTGGTCACCCGGGCCCAGCTCGCCGCCCACCACGGTGGCTCGTGGTACCACGACCGGACCCGGCTGCGGGACATCCCGTACGACCGGGGGCCGTTCACCTCGTCCGCGGCAACGCTCGGCGACGCGGAGGCCGCCATGCGGGTACGGACGCTGGACGTGTCCCCCGTGATCGACGAGCACGGCTACGCCCTGGGCGTCCTCGCTCTCCTTTCCTGAACCGACTGACCGCCCGCACCGCGTCGGTCCGCTCCGGCGTTTCCCTCTCAACCCCGTGGAGGCAACATGCGCTGCGTCATCGCCCGTTTTCCCTTCGACTTCACCAAGTTCGAGGTGGAGCACTCGATGGAGGGCATCAAGCCCGAAGCCGTCACGGGAGTGTCCGTGACCATCGGCCGCCGCACCTTCCCCGTCATGCAGGTCGGCGAGATCATCACCAGGCAGAACCGTCGCGACTTCACCGTGGGCGAGGTGCGCAGGGCACTGACCCGGCTCGGCTTCACCTGTCATGACGCCCCGCCCGCCCCTCCTGCCGCGCCCGCCTCGCCCGCAGATCAGCCCGCGCCGTGGCAGGTGACGGGCGTCAACTGGGACTGAGCCGCAGCCGCGCGGCGCGCTCGGCGCTCCCCTTTCCCGCCCGAGGCGCGGATCCCCTCGACGACCTGCGTTCCCCGTTCCCGGCTGCGCCCGGACACGATGACGTGGGCCCCCTCGGCAGCGAAGGCCTCGGCGATGGCCTGCCCGATGTTGCTGGTCGACCCCGTGACCAATGCCGTCTTGTGCTGAAGCCGTTGACTCATGACGTCTCTCCCGGTCTGTCTCGCGGTGTGCGGACCACTCTGCGTCGCGGAAAATGGACCAGCAAGTCCAGAACGAGGAGGCCGGATGTCCGACGCACTGACCGCGAAGGGCCGCGCCACGCGGGCCCGTATCGTCAAAGGGGCGGCCGAGGTGCTGCGTGAGCAGGGGGTCGCCTTCGCCACGCTCGACGACATTCGCAGCCGGACCGGCACGAGCAAGAGCCAGCTGTTCCACTACTTCCCGGGCGGCAAGGACGAACTGCTGCTGGCGGTGGCCCGGTTCGAGGCGGACCGCGTCCTGGAGGACCAGCAGCCCCACCTGGGGCGGCTGGACTCGTGGGAGTCCTGGCAGCAGTGGCGGGACGTGGTGGTGGAACGCTATGAACGCCAGGGCGATCACTGCCCGTTGGGGTCGCTGTTCCTTCAGGTGGGGCGGTCGCGCCCGGGCGCACGGGCGATCGTGACGGAGCTGATGAGCCAGTGGCAGGAGCAGCTCGCCCGCGGCATGCGCGCCCTGCGGGCAAACGGCCTGGTGTCGCCGGCTCTCGATGTGGACCGGACGGCCGCCGCACTGCTGGCGGGCATCCAGGGAGGCGTGGCGATCATGATGTCCACGGGCGACTCGACCCACCTCAGGGCGGCGCTCGACACCGGCATCGACCACCTGCGCGCGACGGCGGTCGCATAGGACGGGCAGGTCAGCGGGTCGCCGCGGGCGCGGACTTCTTGCGGGCGCGGTAGGCGGCCGCCTTGATCTTGTTGCCGCAGGACTCCATCCCGCACCACTGCCGGCGCGTGCCCCGCGAACGGTCGATGTAGGTGCGGGTGCACTCGGGGTTGCCGCACTCCCTGAGCAGGGGCACGTCCGGCCCGCTCAGCAACTCGACGGCATGGCGCGCCACCATGGAGAGGGCTTCCTCCGGCGTCGCCTGCGTCCATCGCCCCGACGGGGTGAGCTGCGGCACCGCGGACGGCATGCGTGCCGCGTTGTTCACGACGGTCAGCGCCGCCCCGTCGCACTCCTCGCCGAGCCGCCGGGCGGTGACCAGCCGGTACACGGCTTCCCTTACGGTCGTCGCCTGCTCGACGTCGGCCTCCTGAACGGGGGAGACCGCGTCGACGAGGCCGGACTCCACATACCATGCGTTCAGCCTGTCCGGCGTCGCGAACATCTCGAAGCGGACCGTACGGCGCGCTCGGAGTGTGGCGGCGAAGTCCAGCGCCGGGTTTCCGCAGACGAAGACATGATCGAGGTTCACGTCACCATCCTGACAGGTGATGCCGGTATGCGACAAGGGCCGCGTCAGAGGCCCAGGTCGAGCGCGAGGCAGGAGAAGGACTTCCACGAGCCCTCGGGGTCGTAGGCGTACCGGGTCGGGTCGCTCGACCCGGCCGCCCTCTCCTCGACCATCTCCTCATAGCGAATACGCTCGGGCAACTTGCCGAACCTCGCCCGCCGCACGGCAGTGGCAGCCGCAGTGGCGGTGACGGTGGTGGTGTCGGTGGTGGTGTCGGTGGTGGTGGTGCTGGTGGTGGTGCTGGTGCTGGTGCTGGTGCTGGTGCTGGTGCTTTTCATGGTCGAGCTCCGTTCGGTGGTCGGATTCGCCTTGCATGAATCAGCTGTCGATCACATGGCGATCACCTGTCGGGACGGTGACCGAAGGTTTCGTCAGAAGTGGTCCACGTCCACGACCGCCTGCGCGAAGGCCGTCGGCGCCTCCTGGGGCAGGTTGTGGCCGATGCCGGTCAGGGTGCGGTGCTCGTACTTGCCCGTGAACCTGTCGCGGTAGGTGGAGCCGTTGCCCGGTGCCGTGAAGGGGTCGCGCTCGGGGTCGAGGGTGATGGTCGGCACGTCGATGTACGGGCGGGCGGCGAGCCGCTTCTCCAGACCGTCGTAGCGAGGCTCGCCGTCGGCGAGGCTCAGCCGCCAGCGGTAGTTGTGGATGACGACGGCCGCGTAGTCCGGGTTCTCGAAGGCGGCCGCGGTGCGCTCGAAGGTGGCGTCGTCGAAGTCCCACGTCGGGGAGACGGTGTCCCAGACGAACCGGGTCAGGTCGTGGCGCAGTTTCGGGGCCTCCATGGCCTGCCGGCCGCGCTCGGTGGCGAAGTAGTACTGGTACCACCAGGTGTGCTCCGCTTGCGGTGCGATCGGTGAGAGCTGGGCCTCGCGGTTGGTGATCAGGTATCCGCTCACCGACACGAGGGCCTTGCAGCGCTCGGGCCACAGCGCGGCGACGATGTCCGCGGTGCGCGAGCCCCAGTCGAAGCCGGCCAGCACCGCCTTCTCGATCTTCAGGGCGTCCATCAGGGCGATGACGTCCAGGGCGATCGCCGACTGCTGGGCGTTGCGGAACGTCCGGTCGGAGAGGAAGCGCGTCGTGCCGTGGCCGCGCAGGTACGGGACGATCACCCGGCACCCCTGCTCCGCCAGCAGCGGGGCGACATCGACGTAACTGTGGATGTCGTACGGCCAGCCGTGCAGGCAGATGACCGCCGGGCCGTGGGCCGGGCCCAGTTCGGCGTAGCCGACGTCCAGCAGGCCGGCCCTGATCTGCTTCAGCCGCGGGAAGCCGGTGCGTCCGCCGGACGCGGTCGCGGGGTCGGCCGTGGGGGCTGCCGCGGGGACGGCCATGGGGAGGGTCTGCGCCGCGGACGCGCTCTGCAGGCCGGCCACCGAAAGGGCGGCGGCGCCTGTTCCCACTCCCAGGGCCTTGCCGAAGCCACGCCTGTCGATCATGCGAATCCTCCACTTGTCCCCGCGGCACCGGCTGGTGCGATGACTGACTCTCACACGGAAGGGCGTCACCAGTCAAGACGGTGACGATTATTTGAAAACGACCGCCCACCCTTTTTGATCCGGATGCGAACGCACCCTTCAACACCCCTTTGACCGGTGACGGCGACGAGGCGGCAAAAAACCCCGGGTCCATGGGACCCGGGGCTGACTCATGCGCTCCGCCCCGCCAGGCGGCGGGCCGAGGTTTTCAGACCGGTGTTGACGTTTTCCGGACGGATCCGGTCGCGTGAGATCGAACTCTTTGCATAGGACACCTTTGCCGATCAACAATGGCCCGGAAGTGGAGAGTTCGATTCATTGCTTGGTGCTGCGGAGCACACCGCTCACGTTCAGGACCTCGTGGCAGCCCTTCGCCCGACGGCCGGTGGCCGGCGTGCCCGGCTTGTTGCAGGTCACCTCGATGGACACGGCATCGCCCTCGGGGATCTTGATGGGGGTCACCCAGTGGTAGTCCTGGTTACGGAAGGTCTCCATGGCGATCGTGGTGATCTTGCGATCGCCGAAGGAGATCGTCAACAGCCCTTCGTCGCCTTGGAAGTTGGCGACGACGATGTCCGTCACTTCGAAGACACTGTCCTTCGGCACCGTGTAGGTGCCGGGCTTGGTCTCGCCGCTCGCCGACTGCACGTCGATGGTCTGCGAGCTCTGCTGACCGCCGCCGGCGGTGCCGCCACCACCCGTGCCGCCGCCGTCGCCGCCCGCTCCGGCCGAACCGCCCGACCCCTGGCCGCCGGGAGTGGCCGAACCGGCGCCGCCGGAACCACTGTTGCCCGGAGTCTGCTGTCCGGCGGGCGTGGGACGTGCCTGGACCGCCTCGTCGGCCGCGTCCTTGGCGGCACTGCGCACCGCGGGCCTGACCAGCAGGAACCAGGCGATCAGCAGCGCGAGGAGCGCGGCGAGCAGTGCGAGGAGCCACTTGGGGAAGATCGGAATCTGGACGAACTCGGCGTCCAGCGGCGTCCGTACGGCGTTCTCGTACGGGCTGGGCTCCTCCTGCTCGCCGTCCTCGGCCGTGTCCACGGTGAACGGCCAGACCACCGGGGCGCCGAACCACACCGGCTTGCCGGTGCGGACGCGCAGCCCGATCTCCGCCGACTCGCCGGGCTCCAGCTTCGGCTTCGCCGGGGTGAAGGCGAACGCCAGCTCCTCGCCCGCCTGGCCGGGGGTGAAGCCCACCTGCACCGGGGTGTTGCCCTGGTTCTGGACGGCCAGCCGGTAGCGGCCGCGCAGCCAGCCGCGCCGACGGCGCGGGGCCAGTTCGGTGCGCAGCTCGTGGAACTCCTGGATGTGCACGGTCGTTTCGAGGACCCGCACGGTCTCGGGGTGCTCGGTCGGCAGGACCCGCACGCCGAGCGGCAGCTCGCCGGCCCGTATCTCGTGCGAACGCGGCGGCTCCAGACGGAGCGTCACCGTTTCGGAGGTGCTGGGATAGAGCGAGACCCGCGCGGGTTCCACGGTGGTCCAGGGTGCGCAGTCCCCGACGACCTCCAGGCTGTACGCCTCGACGATGTCGCTGTCGTTGCGGACGGTCAGAGTCGTCGTGGCGGTGTCCCCAGGCGCCACCGTCACGGCCGGGATGTCGAGGCCGGGCGCACCGGGACCGGAAGAGGCTGCGGAAGGCGTCACGCCACCACCGTAGAAACACACCCGGGGACGCCGCGAGGCACGCGAGGGCAAGATCCGGGCAGCCATGATGCCCGTACAGCCACCGGCAACTCCCTTGTAACCGCGGGCCGTTAGTGTCGCGCGTCGCCTCCCGCGCACCGCCTGTGGTGTCTCCACGCCCCTGCGCCCCACCCCCCACGAACCCATGGAACAGGTACCCCCCGATGCCCAGTGCAAGTGCACAGGAGAAGAACTCGCCCGGACGTAAGAGCCGGGTGACCGTGACCGTGTACGCCGCCGACCCGGTCCTGCGCGTCGGTATCGTCCACCAGCTGCGCCAGCGCCCCGAGGTCGAACTGCTCGACGAGGGTGACGCGGAGCAGGCCCATGTGTCGCTCGTGGTCGTGGACACCGTCGACGAAGACGTGGCCGCCCTGCTGGACCGGCTGCGGATCAACACCGTCACCCGCACCGGCCTGGTGGTCGGCACGCTCGGCTCCGGCGGACTGCAGCGCGTCATCGAGTGCGGTGTGGCGGCGGTGCTGCGGCGTTCCGAGGCCGACCACGACCAACTGCTGAACCTGGTCCTGGCGGTGGCCAACGGCGAGGGTGTGCTCCCGGGCGATCTGCTGGGCAAGCTGCTGAGCCATGTGGGCAGCCTCCAGCGCTCGGCGCTCGACCCGCGGGGCCTGTCCCTGTCCACGCTGACCACGCGTGAGGCGGACATGCTGCGCCTGGTGTCGGAGGGCCTGGACACCGCGGAGATCGCCCGCAAGACCGCGTACTCGGAACGGACCGTCAAGAACGTCCTGCACGAGATCATCACCCGGCTCCAACTGCGCAACCGGGCCCACGCGGTGGGCTACGCGCTGCGCAACGGCCTTATATGACACCGGCATTGCCCGAAAGCGCACCGCGCGCTTCCCCCGGGTACGGCCCCGCCGCCCTGCCGCGCCGCGCACGGCCGGTACAGGGTGGCGGGGGCGGTCCGGATGGGCACATGCGGCGGCCGCACCTGACTGCGAAGGGGACGCGATGGGAACGGCTGACCCCGGCGGGCGGTACCGCCTGGGGAGACTCGGAACGTCGTTGCTGCTGCTGATCCCGCTGCTCGGGGTGACGGCGGCGTCCGGACAGGGCAGCGCCGTGTCCGCCCCGCGGGCGGCCGACGCCGCCGAGACCCGGGTCGCGTACGCCGGCACCGGGCACCGCAGCCTGGGCACGGTCGCCACCCCCACCTCCAGCACCCCGCTGTTCGGTGCCGGCCCGGCCCACTACGACATGCAACCGTCCGCGCTCGGCGACCAGCTGGTCTTCGCGAGCCTCCGCGACGAGAAGACCCCGCAGATCTATCTGCGGGCCGCCGACGGTTCCGTGCGGCGTCTCACCAGCGGCATGGACGCGGCGCACCCCCGGCTTACCCCGGACGGGCAGTCCGTGGTGTTCGACGCGGCCGAATCCGCCGGCCTGGGCGGCGGAACGCAGCGCGACCTGTGGCTGGTGCGCACCGACGGCACGGGTCTGACCCGGCTCACCGACACCCCCGCGAACGAGGAGTGCCCGACGGTCTCCCCCGACGGGCAGCGCCTGGCGTACTCCAGTGACAGCAATCCGCTGGTCGGACAGCAGATCTACGTACGGGCCCTGAACGGCGGCCCCGCCACCCGGATCACCTCCCCCGCCAACGGCACGGCAGGCGAACCCGCGTGGAACCCGGTCAATGACGACGTGAACCGGGACTGGATCGCGTACACCGCCACCACCACCGTCGACGGGACGTCCGTACCCCGGCTGCGGATCACGAACGGGACCAGCGACGAGCCGCTGTTCGGGGGCACGTACGCGAACTGGCGTGCCCACGGGGCGTCGTGGAAGCCCAACGGGGACGGGCTGGTGTTCCTGAGCCCCGAGATCACCTGCACGTGCGAGGGCGACTACGACCATGTGTTCAAGGCGACCGCACACTCCGACCAGGAACCCGAACTGGTGCTCAACGAGGACCGGAAGGTCCTCTCGCCCACCTGGGTCGGCCCGGTCGACGGCGGCGGCGTCGTGGTGGAGCGCACCTCGGCGGCACCCCCTGACAAGAACCACTCCGGCGCACACGTGGTGACCCTCCAGGACGCCCGGTCGGACGGGTCCGACCCACGCGACCTGGGGCTGCCGATCCTCAACGAGGATCCGGCGGCCGACACCAACACCGACCCCGCCAAGGACCCGCTGTTCCAGCCCGCGACCGGTTTCGACCCGTGGACCGAGCGGCAGAACTACACGCCCGACGGGCGCCGGATCGTCGTCACCCGCTTCGAGACCGACGCCGACGGCCGGCGGATCGAGCGGATCTGGATGGTGGACGCCGACGGCTTCAACGCGGCGCCGATGCCGCTCGCGGGACGCGGCGCGACGGACTGGGACACCGACCCGACGTTCTCCCCGGACGGCAAGTACCTTGCCTTCACCCGGACTTCGCCGGGCGGCGTCGGCGAGGCGGCGGGTCCCAGCCGCATCCTCATCGCCGACGCGGCGACCGGCGCGATCACCGGCCAGATCACCCCGCCGGCCGGGCAGCAGACGGGCCGCGACGCCCAGCCGACCTGGTCCTCCGACGGCACCACCCTGGCCTTCACCCGCAACGAGGTGATCGGCGGGAACGGCGGCAACAAGCACATCTGGACCGTGCCCGTGAAACACCTGGACCAGCAGCGCGACCTGAGCGCCAGGATCTGCCCGGGCGACTGCGCGGTCATCGACGACAGTCCGGCGTTCTCCCCGGACGGCCTGAACATCGCCTTCAACCGCAAGAGCGGCGGCGGCCAGGTCGACGAGCGCGACGGCATCCTGCTGACCTCCCTCACGGGCGACGACTGCCGGGTGCTGACCCCCGCAGCCGCCCGCGGCCTGCCCGGCGCCTGCGGCCGACAGCTGCCGGACACCTCCGCCACCGGCCCCTTCCAGCCGCGCGACGCCGCCTGGACGGCCGACGGCAAGGGCCTGGTGATCAGCTCGCGTGCCGCCGTGGCGTCCAACAGCCCCGAGAAGCTGAGCCTGTTGGACGTCGACTCCGGTGACCTCACGCCGCTCACCTCGGGGCTCGCGGGCCGGCAGAAGGAGCCCAGCGTCCAGCAGTCCGTGAACCTCGCGGTCCAGGCGCCCGGCACCACCCCCGACGTCACCGTCGGCAAGTCCACGACCGTCCAGGTAGGGCTCGTGAACAACGGCCCCGCCGCCTCCCCCGGCACCACGCTGACCATCGCCCCGCCGGCCGGTGCACAGGTCACCAAGGTGACCTGGCCCGGGGGCACCTGTGACGCCGCCTCCCTGCAGTGCAACGTCGGCGTGGTGCAGCCCGGCACGACCGTCCCTGTGAGCGTCACCCTCACCGGGGTCACCGCCGGCGACCAGCCGGTCGGCTGGACGGTCACCGGCACGGTCCTGGATCCGCAGCCCAGCGACAACACGGGCCAGACCGTGGTGCCGGTGCGCGAGGCCACGCCCGCGCCGACCCCGACACCCACGCCGACGCCCACCGTTCCCCCGCAGCCGCCCGCGCCCGACGCCGGGCCCGGCGTCAAGGTCACCGCCCAGCCCAACCCCGGCTACGTCGGCGGGCGTGTCGTGGTGACGTACACCGTGCGCAACGGACGCAACGCGCTGGCGACCGGGCTGCGGCTGCACATCGGCCTGCCCAAGGGCATCCCGGACAACGGGCCGCCCGAGGGCTGCGACAAGGCCTGGGTGTGCGCGCTGCCGGACCTCGACCAGGGCGCGAGCACCGTCGTGCGGGTCGTCCTCTCCCCCGACAAGGCGCTGACCGGCCACGTCACCGGCCGGCTCACCACCACCGGGACGGACGCCGACAAGAGCGACAACACCGCCCGGCAGCGGCTGCGCATCCTGCAGCCGCGCATCGTCGCGGTGCCGCCGATCGGCAAGCCCGGCTTCGTCACCTCGGTGCGCGGCAAGGACTTCCCGCCGGGCGTGCCGGTGCGGTTCAGCTGGAAGCCGGGGATCACCGCGGCGGCGGCGCCGACGGTTCCGCTGCGGGACGGCACGTTCATCGGCCAGTTGCTCATCCTCGCCAAGGACCAGACCGGGCCGCGGATCATCACCGCCAAGGGCCCCGGCTTCTCCCCGGTGACGACCGACTTCCTGGTGGTCAACGGCAGCGTGCAGCCGCCGGACGAGGTGACCCGCCGGTGATCCACGAGGTCGACGAGGGGCTGCGCAGGCTGCTCGGCGAGTCCGGCCTGGAGGCGTCGGGTGTCGACGTGGTCTTCGACGCCCCCACCCGGGACTGGGCGGCGCGCCGCAGCGCCCCGACGGTCTGCGTCTTCCTGTACGACATCCGCGAGGACGCCGTACGGCGCGGCAGCGGCTCCGGGGAGGTGTACGACGAGGACGGCCACCTCGTGGCGCGGCGCACCCCGCCGCGCTGGTTCGAGCTGACGTACCTGGTCACCGCGTGGGCGACCCGCCCGCAGGACGAACACCGGCTGCTCTCGCAGGTGCTCGGCACGCTGGTGGCCGCCGACACCCTGCCCGCGCGGCTGCTCACCGGCACGCTCGCCGAACTCGGCCTGACCGTGGGCCTTGACACCGCCGGGTCCGGTGACGCGCCGACCGCCTCCGACGTGTGGTCGGCGATGGGCGGCGAACTGAAGGCCTCGCTCAACGTGCGGGTACGGGCACCGCTCGCCGGCATCACCAAGGCCACCGCGCCTCCGGTCACCGAGGGCCTCGTCGTACGTGCCACCCCGCGCACCGAGGACGCGGACGAGGGCCGCCGCCTGCGCTACACGGAGACCAGCGACCCGGGCCCGAGCGGCTATGCGGGCCCCCGCGAACGTCCCGCACCGGCCAGGCGCCGCCGCAGGGGGGACCGGCAGCCGTGACGCAGACCGCGGAACCCGTGACGGTGTCCCCCACCGGTACCGAGGAGCATCTGTGGCTGCGGCTGCGCGCCGTCGAGGAACGGGTGCGGCACGCGGTGGCGCTGCGGCGCGCGGGTGATCCCGATCCCGACGACCCGTATCGCGGCCAGTACCTCACGCCCGAGGCGGCGGCCCGCATCCTGCACGAGCCGGGCGGGCTCGGCGTACCCGAGCAGCAGCCCTGGCAGCCCCCGGCCGGCTCCGTCCTCGGCGCTCTCGCCACGCGGTTCGCCCTGTCCTCCCTGGACCTGGACCTGCTGCTGGTCGCGACGGCACCCGACCTGGACGCGCGGTTCGAGCGGCTCTACGGCTATCTCAACGACGACCTGACGCGCCGTCGGCCCACGGTCGGGCTGGCCCTGGAGCTGTGCGGGCTCGCCGGGGCGGCGTCCGGCCGGTTCCGGCTGGCCCCCTCGGCACCGCTGGTCGCGGGCGGCCTGGTGGAGGTCACCGAAGCCGAACGGCCCCCGCTGTCCCGCGTGCTGACCGTCCCCGACCGGGTCACGGGGCATCTCCTGGGCAGCACGCAGCCCGACGCCCGGCTCGCCGGGGTGCTCGGCGAGGCCCGCGAGGACCCGACCGCCGAGACGGCGGAGGTCCACCGGGCGGCGGCCGCGGCCGGCACCGGCGCGGGCCTGGTCCAGCTGCGCAGCCGGGGCGGTGACGCCGGGGGGCTGGCCGTCGCGGCCCTGCACGCGGCCGGGATGCGCGCCCTCGTCCTGGACGCGGCGGCACTCGCCCGGCGCCCCGACGACGTACCGGCGATCGCCCGGGTGGTGGCACTCGAAGCCCGGCTGACCGGTGCCGGCGTCGTCCTCGGACCGCTGGAAGCACTGCCCGCCGAACCCGCCGAACGGGCCCGCACACTGGGCGCGTTGTGCACGACGCTGCGCGGGATCCCACTGCTCACCCATGGCACCGTCGGCTGGGACCCCCTGTGGGCGGCCGACACTCCCGTGGTCCTGACCGTCCCCGCCCCCTCCCCGGAACGGCAGGCCGCCCGCTGGCGACACGCCCTCAACCGGGCCGCGGGTGCGGGTGCTGCCGGTGCCGACGATGACGCCCGGACCGCCGATGACGCCGATGGCACTCGTGGCGGCGTCGGCGTCGCGGGCTCGGTGGCCGGCGACGTGGAGGCTCTCGCCCGTGCCGTCGCCGCGCACCGGCTGGACTCCGGGCAGTTGCACCGTGCCGCCGACGTCGCGGTACGTACGGCCGCCCTCGCGGGACGCCCGGTCCGCGCCGACGATCTGCGCAGCGCCGTGCGGGCCCAGAACGGGGCGGGGCTCGAACGGCTCGCCCGCCGGGTGGAGCCGGGGGTCGGCTGGGACGACCTGGTGCTGCCGCCGCCCACCCACCGGCGGCTGCGCGAACTCGCGCTCCGCGCCCGCCATCGCGAACAGGTGCTCGGGCAGTGGGGGATGCGGCCGGGGGGCGGCCGGGGCCGCGGCGTCATCGCACTCTTCGCGGGCGAGTCGGGCACCGGCAAGACCATGTCCGCCGAGGTCGTCGCGGCGGACCTCGGCATGGACCTGTACGTGGTGGACCTGTCCACGGTCGTCGACAAGTACGTGGGCGAGACCGAGAAGAACCTGGAGCGCATCTTCACCGAGGCGTCGGCGGTCAACGCGGTGCTGCTCTTCGACGAGGCCGACGCGATCTTCGGCAAGCGCTCGGAGGTCAAGGACGCGCACGACCGGCACGCCAACATCGAGTCGGCGTACCTGCTGCAGCGCATGGAGTCGTTCGACGGGATCGCGGTGCTGACCACCAACCTGCGCGCCAACCTGGACGAGGCGTTCACCCGCCGGCTGGACGTGGTCGCGGACTTCCCGGTGCCCGACGCCGGCCAGCGCCTCGCCCTGTGGGAGCGCTGCCTGGGCGAACGGCTGCCCCGGGACGCCGACCTGGACCTCGCCTTCTGCGCGGACCGCTTCGAACTGGCCGGCGGCTCGATCCGGGCGTGCGCGGTGACGGCGGCGTACCTGGCGGCGGAGTCGGGCGCACCGCTCGCCATGCGGCAGCTGGTGACGGCGATCGCCCAGGAGTACCGCAAGCTGGGACGGCTGGTCCTGGAGGGCGAGTTCGGGCCGTACCTGGCGGAGGCCACCGGCGCCTAGCCGGCTAGTCGGTGTCCATCCTGTCCTCCCAGTCCCCGTCCGAGCTGCTGCCCTGCGAGCCGAACTGGATGGTGGCGAACGGCTGTCCGGGCGACGTCGGCTGGGAGCCGTCGGACATGTCGACGTCGGAGTCACTGGACTGGCTGCTGGACTCGGTGTCGCTGTCGAGTGCGGGAGCCGGGGGATCGCCGAGGGTGTAGGTGGCGTTGTCGCCGGTGCCGCTCTTGGTCACCCAGCCTCCGTCGACGTACGCCTCGATCAGTTTGTCCCTGCGGTCCTTCGGGAAGTCCCCGAGCTTCATGGTCTGCCGGTGGGTGTCGGCGGTGCTGTCGCCGGGGCCGGGGTCGCGGCCCGCGGCCCTCTCGCGCTCGAAGTCCTGGAGGGCGAGGTAGTCCGCCCTGTCCCGGGACATCGCGGCGAAGGCGAAGTGCTGCATCTGGTCCTCGGTCAGCTGCGTCAGGCCGCCGAGGGCGTCCTTCGCCCGGGTGTAGAACGCGGCCAGGTCGTTGGGGTCCCGGCCCGACCGGATGAGGTCGTTGGCGTCGGGTTCGTTCTCCCACGCGTCGTAGTGGGCGTTGTTCAGGTAGATGTCGATGTGGGTCGGGATCATCACCCCGTGGTGGTTGCCGTTCCGCGTCGCGTAGTGCACCTCGAAGCGCACGTCACCCTTGCTCACCCCCACCAGCGCGTGCTCGATCCGGCGCCACATGCCGGTGCCCTGGTTCAGGGACCACTGGGGGACGATGTTCTGCGCGACGTCGGAGCCGCCCACCTCCAGTCCCATCACATGGCCGCGGTCGAAGCCCGCCCCGCCGAACAGGTCCTTCCACACCATCGCCTCGGTGGGAGCGGCCGTGCCCTTGGCCTTGTTGCCCTTGTAGACCTCGTGCAGGGACTTGACCGCGATCGGGTTCGGCGCCGCCGCCCGCCCCTTCGTGCCCGTCGGCTTGATGGAGCCCTTCACCTCCCGGGGACGCTTGATGGTCAGGCCGTACGCGGGCTGGGCGTTCTCCCTGGTGGGGACGTAGTGCGACACGACCGCGTCCTCCAGCGTGGTGGCGCTGGCCCGCTGCACCGTGTCCGTGTCCCCGCCCGCCGTCGGGGCCGCCCCGTCCTGCCCCGCCTGCGGCCTGCGCTGCACCGGCGCCGGCCCCGACATGACCTTGCGCGCGGTGGCCTCGGCGTCCTGTTCGAAGTCGTCGCGCGGATGCGACATCGCGAAGCCGTGCCCGGTGTCGGTGCCCGAGACCGGGCCGCTGCGCTGCTGCTCGACATGCCTGAGTTCATGCGCGAGGGTGTGCTTGTCGCCGCCGCCCGTGCCGAGCACGACATGGCTGCCGGAGGTGTAGGCGCGGGCGCCGATCGCCCGGGCCGAGCGGGCGGCCGCCGCACCGGTGTGCAGGCGTACGTCGGAGAAGTCCGTGTCGAAGCGGGACTCCATCTCACGGCGCACCGGCTCCGCGAGGGGTTTGCCGTTCGTGTCCAGGACGGCCTCGACGCCGGTGTCGACGGCTTGCTCCGCGGCGGGCGCGGTGCGGGCGCGGCGGGCGATCATGCCGGTCACCGCGGCGTTGCCCGCGGCGCGCTGCACAGCCCGGAGCATCTCGGCGCTGAGCGGGGGCGGTACGGCCGCGCCGCCCGCGGACGACTCGCGTCGCGCGGGAGCCGGGCGGCGCACCGGCTGCCCGCTCCCGGACTGCTCGGTGTGCGTCGTCCTCGACGTCTGCATCCGCTGCCTCTGTCTCCTCGGCGCCGCACCCCTGCCGCGGCCACCACCTGCTGCTGCCACCTGCCGCGGCCACCAGTGGACCGCGCGGGCTGACGGGGCGTCCAGGGCCGCGCGGGCAGCGCCGGGGCAAGGGCGGGTGACGTCCGGGCGGGTCGCGCGGGGAGCCCGGAAAGGCAGTGGGCCTGCCCCCGTTCAGGTCCGTACGTCCCTGTCGTCCGCCTCACCCGCCCCGCAGACTCGCCCTGGACACAGGTGCCCCGCAAGGACGTGAAGGAGCCAGCATGCCGACGTACCTCACCCCGGGCGTGTACGTGGAGGAGGTGCAGTCCGGTGCCCGACCGATCGAGGGGGTCGGCACCGCCGTCGCCGCGTTCGTAGGGTTCGCCGGGAGCGGTCCCTTCCACGCGCCGACACTGGTCACCAGCTGGGACCAGTACACCCAGCTGTTCGGCTCCTTCACCGAGGGCACCTATCTGGCCCACGCGGTCTACGGGTACTTCTCCAACGGCGGCGGCGCCGCCTACATCGTGCGCATCGGCGGCTCGGCCGACGGCGCCTCGGGCCCGTCGGCGAACGGCGCCGGACAGCCGAGGACGGCCCAGCCGGTGGAGCTCGGCGGCTTCCTCGTCGCGGCCCGGCCCGGTGTGACCGGCGTGTCGGTGGAGATCGCCGACGCGGACGGCGAGAACCCGCCGGAGGACCGCTTCAAGGTGCTGGTCCGCCAGGGCGAGCAGGTGGCGGAGACGTACGAGGTCTCCGTCCGCAAGAACGTCAAGGGCTACGTGCTCACGCAGACCCGCGCCTCCAAGCTGATCGAGGTCACCGAGCAGCGCGGCGCCACGCAGAGCCGGCCCGCCGCCCAGACCGTGGCGGTGCCCGACGCTCCGGGCGCGCCTTCCGCGAACGGCTCCGCCGAGGTCGTCCGCCTCGACCCCGCCGAGTACGTCGGCGACTCCGCGGCCCGCACCGGGTTCGGCGGCCTGGAGGCGATCGACGAGATCACCATGGTCGCCGTGCCGGACCTGATGAGCGCCTACCAGCGCGGCGACATCGACGCCGAGGGTGTGCGCACCGTGCAGCTCGCGGTGATCTCGCACTGCGAGCAGATGGGCGACCGCGTCGCCGTCCTGGACACCCCGCCCGGCCTCAACGCCCAGCAGGTACGCACCTGGCGCAACGACGAGGCGGGCTACGACTCCCGCTACGCCACCCTGTACTACCCGTGGGTGCGGGTCTTCGACCCGGCCGCCGGGCGCAACACCACCGTCCCGCCGAGCGGTCACGTCGCCGGTGTGTGGGCGCGCAGCGACGCCGAGCGCGGGGTGCACAAGGCGCCCGCCAACGAGGTCATCCGCGGCGCGGTCGACCTCGAACTGCGGCTCAGCAAGGGCGAGCAGGACCTGCTGAACCCGATCGGCGTGAACTGCGTACGGGCCTTCCCCGGCCGCGGCATCCGCATCTGGGGCGCCCGCACCCTCTCCTCCGACCCGGCCTGGCGCTACCTGAACGTGCGCCGCCTGTTCAACTACCTCGAAGAGTCCATTCTGTTGGGCACCCAGTGGGTGGTCTTCGAGCCGAACGACGACCGGCTGTGGTCGAGTATCCGGCGCAACGTCACCGCGTTCCTCACCGAGGAGTGGCGCCGCGGCGCGCTGTTCGGCCGCACCGCCGAAGAGGCGTTCTACGTGAAGTGCGACCGCGACAACAACCCGCAGGAGTCCATCGACCAGGGCCGGGTCGTCTGTGAGATCGGCGTCTCGCCGGTCAAGCCCGCGGAGTTCGTGATCTTCCGGCTGGCGCAGTTCTCCGACAGCACCAGCCTCATCGACGAGTGATCCCGGCTCCGCGGGAACAACGGCTCCGCAAGGAAAGGTGACAGACAGTCATGGCAGAGGGCGATGCTCTTTCCACCCACGTCTTCGGCGTGCAGCTCGGCGGCTACCGGGTCGAGTCGATCCAGGAGATCAGCGGGCTGACCGTCGAAGAGGACGTCGTCGAGATCAAGCAGGTCAGCGACACGGGCAAGCAGATCATCCGCAAGCAGCCGGGCGCCCGGCAGGCCGGCGAGGTGACGATCACCCGGGGACTCGACCAGAGCAGCGAGTTCACCTCGTGGATCAAGGAGACCCTGAACAAGGGTGCCGTCTCCTCCGCGCGGCAGAACCTCACCATCGAGATCATGGACTCCGAGATGAACACGGTCCGCCGCATCCAGCTGATGCAGGGCTGGGTGTCCAAGTGGGAGGGCCCGTCCCTGAAGGCGGGCGAGTCGTCCCCGGCCACCGAGTCCGTGACGATCGTGTTCGAGGAGATCTCCGTCGAATGAAGCGCCGTACGGTCACGGCGGGCAACCTGGACGAGATCCTCGCGATGACGGCGCCCGCCCCGGCGCAGGAGCAGGCGGCGCCCCCCGCCGCCGTTCCGCCGCCGCCGCGGGAGGATCACGGGCTGCGCACCGAGTTCGAGTTCGAGCTGCCGCGCGGGTACGTGGACGAGGCGGGCACCCTGCACCGGCACGGTTCGATGCGTCTGGCCACCGCCCGGGACGAACTGCGGCCGCAGATCGATCTGCGGGTCAAGGAGAACCCGGCGTACCTGAGCGTGGTGCTGCTGAGCCAGGTGATCACCCGGATCGGCAGCATCACGGACGTGCACGCCGGGGTCGTGGAGCGGATGTACGCCACCGACGTGGCCTTCCTCCAGGACTTCTACCGCCGGGTCAACAGCGAGGGTCACACCCGCGCGGCCGTGACCTGCCCGCACTGCGAGGGCGGCTTCGAGGTCGACCTCTCGGGTGGGCGCCTGGGGGAATCGTGACGTACGCCCTTCCCCGGCTCCGGGAGGAGATCGCGTACATCGCCTACCACTTCCACTGGCAGCGCGAGGAGATCCTCGATCTGACCCACGACGAGCGCCGGCAGTGGGTGGCCGAGATCGCCCGTATCAACACCCGTGTGAACGAAGGCGGTTGAGCGCATGGCATGGCGGGACAGGCTGCGCCGCCGGACCGCCGCGCCGGACACCGCGGACCGTACGGGTGCGGAGCACTCCGGCGCGGCGTCGAACGGTTCGCGGGACTCCGGCCCGGAGCCGGGCACGTCCGGCCGCGCGGGTTCCGCTGTGCCCGGCGACTGGGACGGCGGCTGGCGTCGTACCGCGGCGCCGCAACTCACCGTGGCCCGCGCCCCGCTCGGGGTGAGCGACGGGCTCGCGTTCCGTGCGGGCCTCGCCTCCTGGCAGAACCCGTCGTTCGACTCGGGTCTCGGTCACGCGATGCTGCCCACCGCCCCGACCGGCCTGGTCCGCGGCGTCACCCGCCCGGCCGCGCCGCAGGCCACCCATGCCGGCGGGGGCCCACTGCTGCTGCGCGCGCTGCGCCCGGAAGGGGCGGGCGAATCGGCGGACGGCACGCCGGGCGCCGGGCCGTCGGCAGCACCCGCACGGCCGTCCCGCGGCCAGGACGCCCCCGTGGTGGCGCGCTCCGGTGGCAACAGCGCTGCCGGGACGGGGAGTTCGGGCAAGACGGCACCGCGCACACGCGGCCTGACGGCCACGGACTCTCCCGCCGTGCTCCCCTCGTCGTCCGCTCCCGTCCAACGGACCGCGCTGCCAGGCACCGACCCGGTCGTGACCCCCGCACCCCCCGCACCCCCCGCCGACACCGGCCGCACGGCCACCGCACCGGAAATTCCTCTGGTACGACGTGTATCGGTGCTCCCGGTCGCGAGCACGGCCGGGGGCGCGGGCGCCGGCGGCGTCGCGCCCGGGCCCGCCTCGAAGGCACCGTCCGGCAGCGCTTCCGGGGGCCGTACGCAGCCGGAGGCGACCCGCCCTGCCGTCCGGGCCACCCCGGCGGGGCCCGCCCTGACCGCTGCCCGGCGACCGTCCGGACCGGTGCGCCGCGTCGCAGCCCTGCGTCCCACAGCTCACGCGGCACCGGGCAACGGCACCGCCGCTCCCGTACAACGAGCCGCCGCGGTCGAACCGAGCCGCGCGCCCCTCGGCAGCGGGCAAGGCGAACCGCCCTCGCCGGCCGCACCGTTGGCGGCGGACGCCTCCGTCCCGCCCGCCCCCTCGGGCCCCGCCCTGCCTGTCGTCCAGCGTCAGGCGGACGGTGCGGCGGGCGCGACAGGAACGACCGGGGCGGACACCACACGTCCGCACGACAGCGCCGCGAACAAGCCGGGACAGGGCGCACCGGACGGCACCCGGGTACGCGGCGGCCTGGGCGCACCGCTGTCCGCCCTGCCACCCAGCGCAGACGTGGCCGGCTCCTCCGCCCCCGGCTCCCGGAGCGCGGGACCCGCACCCGCCCCGGCACCACCTGTCGTCCAGCGACTGGCGGACGGCGCGGCCGGCACCCCACGCGCGCACGACAACGGCGCGAAGGGAACGGCCCACAGCGCACCGGACGGCGCCCGAGTACGCGGCGGCCTGGGCGCACCGCTGTCCGCCCTGCCACCCAGCGCCGGTCCGCCCAGTGCCACCGCGTCCGGCGCGCTCACGGCTCCCACCACGTCCGGCCCGGCGCTGCCCATCGTCCAGCGTCAGGCGGACGGCACACCCGACGCGCGTCAGGCTCCGGCACAACAGGACCGGAACACCCCGTCAACTCCCTTGCCCCCCAAGGCAGATCACGGCCAGACGCACACCGGCACCGCACCCGGTACAGAGGGACCGGACGCGCCGCTGCTGGGCGCGACCGACGTCCAGCGCCGTCTGGCGGACCACTCCTCCACCGGGGCCCCCGCGTCACCGGCCCTCGCGGACCGCGGAAGCACCTCCGCCACCCCTCTGGTGACGCCTGCCCCTGCCGCGTCCACGGGCGCCGGGGGCACGGAGAACCCGGCCGCGACCGTACGACCGCCCGGTGTGCGGGTCGGCGGGCAGCGTCCCCGAGTCCCTGCCTCCCCGAGCCCGGTCGTCGTCGCCCGTGCAGTGGCCCCGACGAGCGCCGGCGGCGGCCGGCCCGGCACCGCGCACCCTCTCACCGTCACCCACACCGGAGCGCACTCCGCCCAGGCAGCACCACTCACCCGCCCCCTCCAACTGCTGCCCGCACGCCCGCTCCTGCTGAGTACGCGGACTCCGGAAGGGGCGACACCGCCCGCCGCCGCGCGCTCCGGCCGCACTCCCGTCGTGGCCGCGCGCTGGCCCGGCGCCCCGGCCGCCCACCAGGGCGACGCCGCGCGGCCCTCGCCGAGCACGCCGACGACACCGCAGGTCCAGCGGGCCGCGTCCGCACCCGCCGGACGTGACGACTCGGGCGTACGAGGCGTCGGCCCGGTCGGCTCCTCTTCGGGGTCCCCCGGCTCCCTTGGCGTTCCTGGTTCCCCTGGCTCTCCCGGTTCTCCCGGCTCCCCGGGCGGTTCAGCCTCCCTGGGTTCTTCTGCCTCCCCGGCTTTCGTCCAGCGCGTTCCCGTCGTACGGCCCGCGTCTGCCGGTCTGCCCACGGGGGCTGCCCCCGCCGTTGCGGCGCGCCCGCTGCCGGTCACCGCACCGCAGGCGCCGCCGCTCGCCGAACGGCCGCCGAACGCAGCGGCACCGGTGCTGGCCGTTCCCGTGGTCCGGGCGGTGCGCGGCGGGAACGGCGCGGCGGCGACGCCGGTTCAGCGCGACGCCACCGACGGCCACGGCGCCGCCCTGTCCAAGGGTGGACCGGCGAAGGCGGCTCGGGCGCACGGCCGTTCACGCTCGGCCTCCACGTCGGCCGCCTCCGGGACCTCTGGATCCGCTTCCGGGTCCGCCTCCTGCAAGGGCGGGGACCGGCGTTCCGGGACACCGCAGGACCCCGGTGTCGATCTGGACGACCTGGCGCGGCGCCTGCTCGACCCGATGGCCCGGCTGCTGCGCACCGAGCTGCGGCGCGGCCGGGAACGTACCGGCCGCCCCTACGACGGACGCCGCTGAGGACATGGAACGCAGGCGCATGGAACGGACGACGGACCGATGACCGACAACATCTTCGCCACGAGCGTGTTCTTCCGGCTCGCCATCGGCGGCAACGACCTCGGAGCCTTCCACACCTGCTCCGGCATGGGCGCCGAGGTCGAGATGGAGAGCTACGCCGAGGGCGGCAACAACGGCTTCACCTGGCAGCTGCCCGGCCGCGTGACCTGGTCGAACATCACGCTCACCCGGCCGGTCACCGCCGACACGGCGAAGATCGCGCGGTGGCTCGACGACACGCTGAAGCGGGTGGAGCCCAAGGACGGCGAGATCGTGGCGCTGAAACCGGACCTGACGCGGATCATCAGCTGGCAGGTGTTCGGCATCGTCCCGGTGCGCTGGCAGGGGCCGTCCTTCGACCCCGCCAACTCCGAGGCGGCGGTGGAGACGCTGGAGATCGCCCACCAGGGACTGCGACCGTCCTGACCTCTTCTCACCGACCCGACCCTTCCCGACCTTTGCCCGCCCCTGCCTCGACCAGCAGACACGACTCGCCTCTACGCCCCGGAAAGGAGGTCCCGGCATGTCCCCAGCGGCACGTACCAGTCGGACCAGGGCCCAGCTGACCCTGAAGGAGCCGCCGGCCTCGGTCGGTGCGAAGCCCGGCGGGACGATCGCGCAGCTCGACCTCCAGTTCAACCCCTCCACCCTGGAGTTGCGCAAGACCACAGAATGGCGGCGCACCCCGTCCCGGATGGCGGGGGAGTCGGCGCTGCCCGAGTTCGTCGGCAGCGGTCCGCGCGTGCTGAGCCTGGAGGTGTTCCTGGACGCCACCGCCACCCACGACAAGTCCGTGGAGCAGGCGGTGGAGAAGCTGATGAAGGCGTGTGTGCCGAGCCCCGCGAGCCTGGGCCGCAAGAAGCCGGCCAGCCCGTGGGTGCGGTTCGAGTGGGGCACGGCGCGGACGACGTCGTTCGACGGGGTGATGTCGAGCCTTTCGGTGACGTACACGCTCTTCGACGTGGACGGCACGCCGCTCAGGGCCACCTGCGCGCTGTCCATCGAGGAGGCGAGCGTCGACCCGCCGGGCCAGAACCCGACGTCCGGCGCGCGCACCGCCCGCAGCACGCACACCGTGGTGGCGGGCGACAGCCTGGCCCTGCTGGCCTGGCGGGAGTACGGCGACGCGACCGCCTGGCGGGCCATCGCCGAGGCGAACGGAATCGACGATCCGATGGCGCTCGTGCCCGGCACCGAACTGGTGGTGCCTGGGCTGCGGGACGCGGGCGGTGAGGAGGAGCGATGACCACACCCGAGGCGCGGGGCGGGCGGTCGTTCGCGGCGGACCCCATCGTGGAGACGCCCGCCGAGCTGCCGCCGATCTGGGCCGCCCAGCTGGTGAGTTGTGTGGTGGACGAGAACGTGGGCCTGCCGGATGCGGCACAGCTCACCTTCCGCGACCCCGATCACGAGTTCCTGAAGGCGACCGGCATCACCATCGGCACCCCGCTGAGGGTGTCGGTGATGACCGTGTCCGGGCAGGCGCGCGAGCGGCTGTTCAACGGCGAGGTGACTGCGCTGGAGGTGGACCGGGACAGCACGGGCTCCTTCACGGTGGTGCGCGCCTATTCCAAGGCGCACCGTCTGCAGCGGGGCCGCAAGGTGGTGGCGTACCGGAACATGACGGCCGCGGCGATCGTCCGCAAGGTCGCCGCCGGGGCCGGGCTGACCTGCGGGAAGGTGGAGGCCGCGCCGGTCACGTACAAGCAGCTCTCGCAGGCGAACGTGTCCGACTGGGATTTCCTGCAGTACCTGGCGGGCGAGAGCGGCGCGCAGGTGCGCGTCGACGACAAGGGCGTGCTGCAGTTCACCAAGCCGGAGAAGGCGTCCGGCGCGCCCGCGCCGTCGACCCCGGCCACCCGCAACCCGATGGTGCTGGAGTACGGGCGCAACCTGCTGGCGCTGCGGGCCTCACTGTCGGCCGCGGACGGGGCCTCGCAGGTGGAGGTGCGCGGCTGGGACGTCACCACGAAGCGGCCGCTGGTGGCCCGCAAGCCGTCGGTGGACAGCGAGACCGTGGTGCCGGGTCTGAGCCCGGCGTTCGCGGCCCGGTTCGGCAAGTCCACCAAGCTGACCGTCACCGACACCCCGTACCGCACGCAGGCCGAGACGACCGCGGTCGCCGACGCCGTGGCCGATCAGGTCAGCGCGGCCTTCGGCGAGTTGGAGGTGCTGGCCGAGGGCAACCCGCGGCTGCGCGCGGGCAAGCCCGTGGCCCTCGGCAACGTCGGGCAGGCGTTCTCCGGCAAGTACACGGCGACGGCGGTGCAGCACGTCCTGGAGCCGCACGGCGGGTACCGGACGACGGTGTGGGTCAGCGCCAGCCCGGACCGTTCCCTCGCGGGCCTGGTGACCGGCGCCAACGCGCCCGGCCGCGGACCGCGCATGCCGGGTCTGGCGATCGGCGTGGTCACGGACGTACGCGAGCCGGGCGGCGCCGAGAGCGGTGGCGTACGGCTGAAGTTCCCCTGGCTGGACGACACTTACGTCACCGACTGGGTGCGCACCGTGCAGTGGGGCGGCAAGGGCGGCGGCGGCGTGGTGAGTCCCGAGGTCAACGACGAGGTGCTGGTCGGCTTCGAACAGGGCCTGCTGGACAGCCCGTACGTCATCGGCGGGCTCTACAACGGCGTGGACAAGCCCTCGAAGCACGACGTGCCGCTCATCGACGGCACCAGTGGGAAGGTCAACCGCCGTTCCCTGGTGTCGCGTTCGGGGCACCGGGTGGAGCTGCTGGACGCGCGGGCCCCGGGCCCCTCCGGGGTGCGGCTGAGGTCCGCCGACGAGCGCCTCGAAGTGTTCCTGGACGACCGGCGGGACCGGATCGAGCTGACGGTGTACGCCGGGAAGGGCCGGCAGCCCCTCAGCTCCGTCGTGCTCGACAAGAAGGGCATCACCCTGGACGCGGGACGGGGCAACGTGAGCGTGTCGGGCCGGAACGTGGACATCCAGGGCCGGGTCGGAGTGACGATCGGCGGCCGCGACGTGGACATCAACGGCAGCTCGAACGTGAACATCAAGGGCCGCGCGGGCGTCACCGTCGACGGCGGTCTGCTCGGCGTCCTCAAGGCCAAGCTCATCAGGATCAACTGAGCCTCGGCCCTTTGACCTTCAGTCCTCCGACCCTCAGTCCTACCCGTCGCAAGGAGCACCGCATGCCAGCCGCAGCCCGTACCGGTGACCAGACCAACCACGGCGGCGCTGTCGGTACCCCGCCGCCCATGGCCGCCAGGGCCGTGGCGACCGTGTGGATCGGCGGCAAGCCCGCTGCCGTCGTGGGCAGCCTGGTCGCCTGCCCGATCCCGCCGCACGCCGCCCTGGGGCCGGCCAACGTGATCAAGCCCGACCCGAGCTCGCTCGCCAAGGGCCAGGTCCTCATCGGCGGTCTGCCGGCCGCACGGCAGCGCGACCAGTCCACCTGCGGCGCGATGGTCATGATGGGCGCCCTCAACGTCCTGATCGGGGGCGTGTGATGAGCGAACGCTTCATCGGGCGCGGCTGGGCGTTCCCGCTGCGGGTCGGGCCGACCGGCGGGATCGGCATGGTCGAGCGGGCCCAGGAGATCGAGGAGGCGATCCGCCTGGTCCTCGGCACGGCACCGGGCGAGCGGCCGATGCGCCCCGAGTTCGGCTGCGGCATCCACGACTACGTCTTCGCCCCCGGTGACGGCGCGACCGCCGGACGTATCGCCCAGCAGGTGCGCGAGGCCCTGGAGCGGTGGGAGCCGCGCATCGCGGTGGAGGACGTGGTGGTCGCCTTCGACGCGGTCGAGGCCGGGACCCTCTACATCGACGTGCACTACACGGTGCGTACCACCAACGACCGCCGCAACCTGGTCTTTCCCTTCTACACGATCCCCTCCGAGGAGGGGACCGAGGAAATGGTCGCCGACTGATGGCTCTGCCCTCCCCCAATCTGGACGACCGGCGGTTCCAGCAACTCGTCGACGAGGCCAAGCGGTACGTGCAGCAGCGCGCGCCGGAGTGGACCGACCACAACGTGTCCGACCCGGGCGTCACGCTGATCGAGACGTTCGCCTATCTCGTGGACCAGCTGCTGTACCGGCTCAACCGGGTGCCGGACAAGAACTACACGGCGTTCCTGGACCTGTTGGGCATCCGCCTGTTCCCGCCCGCCGCGGCCGGGGCCGACGTCGACTTCTGGCTGTCGGCGCCGCAGCCCGACACGGTGGCGCTGCCCGCGGGCACCGAGGTGACCAGCGCGCGCGGCGAGAGCGGCGAGAGCGACGAGGCCGTGGTGTTCGCGACCACGGACGAACTGCGCATCATGCCAAGCGAGTTGACGCGTCTGGTGACCGCGCCCCGGACGGGCGAGCAGACGGACCGGACCCGGGAGATCTCCGAGGGCGGCGACGTGCCGTGCTTCCAGGCGACACCGGAGCCGGGCGACGCGCTGCTGTTCGGCCTGCCCACGGCGGTGCCGCGCTGCATCGTCGCGGTGAACCTGGACAGCCGCGTGGAGGGTGTCGGCGTGGACCCGCGCCAGCCCCCGCTGGTGTGGGAGGCGTGGGACGGCGGCGGCTGGCGGCTGTGCGAGACCGGCACGGACACCACGGGCGGCCTCAACCGGCCCGGCGAGGTCATCGTCCACGTCCCGGCCGGGCACACGGCGTCGGTGATCGGCGGCACCCGGGCCGGCTGGCTGCGCTGCCGGGTCACCGAGGCGGAGCCGGGCCAGCCGTTCTACTCGGAGTCACCGACGGTGCGCGAGGCGGCGGTGTTCACCGTGGGCGGCACCATGTCCGTCGAGCACGCCGAGACCGTGACCGACGTGCCGCTCGGCACCTCGGAGGGGGTGGCGGGGCAGACCTTCCGGCTCGGCCGCCCGCCGGTGCTCCTGGACGGCGAACCGCCCGTGGTGGAGGTGTCCTCCGCCGAGGGCTGGCAGCGCTGGGAGGTCGTGGAGCACTTCGGCCGCTCCGGCCCCGCGGACCGGCACGTCCGCGTGGACGCCACGACCGGCGAGTTCTCCTTCCCCCCCGTGCTGCGCGAGCCGGACGGCACGCTGCGCCAGTGCGGCGCCGTACCGCCGAAGGGAGCGCAGATCAGAGTGGCCCGCTACCGCACCGGCGGCGGCCCGGCGGGCAACGTCGCCCGCGGTGCGATCTCCGTGCTGCGCAGCTCCGTTCCGTACGTCGCCCGGGTCACCAACCGGGAGGCGGCGCGCGGCGGGGTCCCCGGGGAGACTCTCGACAACGCCAAGCTGCGGGCGCCGGACGCACTGCGAATGCAGGAACGCGCGGTGACCGCCGAGGACTACGAGATCATCAGCCGCCAGGCGGCGCCCTCGGTGCGCCGGGTGCGCTGCCTGCCCGCGGCTGAGGACGCGGGCGCGGTACGGGTCCTGGTGGTGCCGGACGCGGTCGCCGACGAGGGCGACGACCGGCTCCGCTTCGAGCAGCTGATCCCCTCCGACCAGGTGCTGGAGACGATCACCGCGAGCCTCGACGAACGACGCCTGATCGGCACCCGCCTCGTGGTGGAGCCACCGGTCTACCAGGGTGTCACCGTGGTGGCCCGGCTCGCGGCGGCACCGGGCGACACCGACCGGGTGCGCGACGCGGCGCTCGCCGCGCTGTTCCGTCACCTCAACCCGCTGCACGGCGGACCGGACGGCACCGGATGGCCCTTCGGGCGACCGGTGCAGTACGGCGAGGTGTTCGGCATCCTCCAACGCGCCACCGGCAACGCGCTGGTGGAGGAGATCCGGCTGTTCCCCGCCGACCCGATCACCGGGCGGCGCGGCGCGCCGTCCGACCGCATCGACGTGGCCGCGGGCGCCCTGGTCTTCTCGTACCAGCACCAGGTGGTCGTCACGGCCGTCGAGCCGGAGGCGCGGGGATGAGCCGCGCCGCCGTACCCGGCCTGCCCAGCCGTCACCCGATCGGTGAGCAACTGCCCGCCCTGTACGCCGACGACGACTTCGCCCAGCGCTTCACCGCGGGCCTCGACACCGTCCTCGCCCCGGTGTTCACCACCCTCGACAACCTGCCCGCCTACCTCGATCCCCGGATCGCTCCGACGGACTTCCTGGCCTGGCTGGCGTCGTGGGTGGGCGCCACCGACGATCCGCAGTGGCCGGTGGAGCAGCGCCGCGAGGCGGTCGTCCGGGCGGTGGAACTGCACCGGTGGCGTGGCACCCGGCGCGGCCTGGTCGAGGCCCTCCGGCTCGCACTCGGCGTGCACGCCGAGGTACGCGACGACGGCGGTTCGTGGTGGTCGGGCACCGCCCGAGCCGACCTGCCGCCGCGGCCCCCCGCCGAGCCCCTGGTCCGGGTGTGGCCGGTTCGCGAGGAGCGGATCGACGTGGGCAGGGTCCGCGAGATCGTCCGGGCCATGTGCCCGGTGCACACCGTCTGCCGGGTGGAGGTCCTGCCCGGCCCACCCGCCGACGAAGGGAGGTGACGTCATGCGCGCATGTCCCGCGTGCGGGGCGTCCAACGGCCCCGGGGACGATTTCTGCGGCAACTGCGGCACGTACCTGGGCTGGTCGGAAGAGCCACAGGCGCACACCCCCGCGGCCACGTCCCCGGAGCGACCGGTACAGGAGCCGTCCGAACCCGAACCATCCACACCGGAGCAGTCCGTACCGGAGCCGGAGCCGAGCACACCCTCGCAGCCCCCGGCGCCGGCGCCCGCATCGTCCACGGCCGACGCGCCCACATCCGCCGCGCCTGCCCGCACCTCGTCGTTGCGCAGCCGGCTGACCGGCCGCAGCCGCGGCGAGGCGGACAGGCCGGGCACCGGGCAGACCCCCGACACACGCTCCGGCGCCGACGAGCGCCCGGACACCCCGCCCGGCCAGTCCGCCACCGACGAAGCCCGGGAAGCTCCCTCCACCCCGACGCCCGCGCCCACCCCCGCCGGATCCGCGAGCGGGGTGTCCGCAACGGCCGACGGCTCGGGAACCGCCGTACCCCGTACGGGAGATGAGGCCGGACCCGCCGTGTCCGGTACGCCGCCACGCCCCCCGCAACCCCCGGCCACCCCGCCGGTCCGCCCCGCCGCCTCCGCGAGCGGCGTGTCCGCAACGGCCGACGGCTCGGGAACCGCCGTACCCCGTACGGGAGATGGCTCCGGACCGGCCGTGTCCGGTACGCCGCCACGGCCCCCGCAGCCCCCGGCCGCCCCGCCGGTCCGCCCCGCCTCCGCTCCGGCCACCCGGGACATACCGGGCCCCCGGCAACCGGGCTCCCCCGAGACGCCGACACCGACACCTGCCCCGGCGCCTGCGCCTGCGCAGGACCCCATCGTGGCCGTGCGCCCCGCGAAGCCGCAGGCTCCACGCCCTGTCGTACGGCCCACGGTGGTGCCGGACGAAGTGGCGGGGCGGCCCTGTCCCTCCTGCGGTACGCCCAACCCGCCGGACCGCAGGTTCTGCCGGCGCTGTGCGACCGATCTGAAGCCGACCGCGAAGGCCGCTCCGTTGCCGTGGTGGCGGACCGTGTGGCCGTTCCGCCGCCGGGTGCGGGCGGGTTCGGGCCGTGCAGTGCGGCTGCTGGTGATCCTGGCCGTCGTGGTGGCCCTGTGCGCGGGCGTCTTCCTGCTGCTGCCGGCCGGACGCGCCCTGTTCGAGGACACCCGCGACAAGCTGTCCGACCCCAAGGCCGTGACACCGTCGGGCATCGAGGCGAGCGCCCAGATCCCCGGGCACCCGGCGAAGAACACCACCGACGGCCTGAGGAACCGCTACTGGGGCACCCCCGCGGCCGGCGCCTCGGTGAAGTACACCTTCGGCAAGCCGTTCCGGATGGTCGACCTGATCATCACCAACGGCGCCTCCAAGGAACCGCAGGAGTACGCCCGTGAGGGGCGCGCACTCCAGATGGACCTGGAGGTGACGACGGCGGACGGCGAGCGGCACGACAAGGAGCTGACCCTCAGCGACAAGCCGGGCCCTCAGACGATCATCACCGGGATCAGCGACGTGAAGACGGTGCGCTTGGTGCTGCGTTCGCCCACGGGCCTGAAACCGGGCCGTCATCTGGCCCTGGCGGAGGTGGAGTTCTTCCAGCGGGGGTGATCGGGCGGGGCTGATCGAGCGAGTTGATCGGGCGCTGCGGAGCCCTCTCGGGCCCGTCGCTCACCGCCGCGCCGAGCAGGGGCCCGAGTTGCCGCGCCACGGTCGTCTGGGCGCGGCGGTCCCGCTCGGCGCGGGCGCGGTCCACGCCGTCCTCACGGACGCCGGCCGGCACCTGCTGGAGGAGTCAGCGCCGAGCCACGTCGCCGAGGTGCTGGACGAGGTCATGCGCGGCATCCAGGACGGTCCCGTCACACGCTGACCCGCGACCTGCGCAACAGCTCCGTCGCCTCCCGTGCCACGCCCGGCGCCGCGAGGAGCAACGGCTGGTCGTAGGCGGGCAGTTCGGGTACCGCCACCGCGCCCGCCTCTGTCGCGATCAGCAGGGCGGGAAGTCCGTCGACGTGGTGGAACTCGCCGATCGCCGCGGCCGTGGCGCGGCCTGCCGCCACCTGGACCAGGGACAGGGCCGTGGAGCCCATCACGCGGACCGTGCAGTGGCGGTCCGCGAGGGTGGTGAGCAGGGTGTCCATGCCGGGCCAGTGGGCGTGGGCCGCCCATTCCGTCATGAAGACGTGGCCGGTGAGGGTGGTATGGCCGGCCGCCCGGACGGGGGTGCCGTTGAGGTGGGCTCCCCTGCCCCGGACCGCGGTGAACGTCTCGCCCCGCCATGGGTCCGCCACCAGGCCGAGCAGCGGCGTGCCGTCGGCCGCCGCCAGGCCCAGGGAGAAGGAGCACCAGCCGAGGCCGTGAGCGTAGTTGGTCGTGCCGTCGACCGGGTCGATGAGCCAGTGCGGGGCGCCCGGGGTGCCCTCCGTGCGGCCATACTCCTCGCCCACGATCCCGTGCCCGGGGAAGGCCCGGCCGAGCGTCGCCCGGACGTGTGCCTCCACCGCCTCGTCCGTGTCGGTGACGATGTCGGCGGGGCTGTCCTTCTCGCGTACGTCGGTCGCGGTGGCCGGGGTGCGCGGACGCCGGATCGCCTCCGAGGCCCAGGCCGCCAGCTCGGTCGCGATCTCCAGGGCCCGGTCCAGATCCAGGTCCAGGTCCCCGCCGTCCGGGTCCGGGTCCGGGTCCGGGTCCGGGTTCACATCATGCTCCGGCACAGTTCTCCACCACGCCCTCAGGATCGTTGCTGATCGAGTCACGGCGATCGTGCCAGAGCCCCCGGACGGTGACCGTCCGGGGGCTGGCGAAGAGGTGAAGAGGTGAAGAGGGGCTTCCAGACCCTCGACTACACGACGACTACTACGACGGCGACGGCGACGGCGACGGCGTCACCGCGTCCGACGGTTTTGCCGGCAGCGGTTCGAAGGCCAGGGCGTCCCAGGCGATCGAGGCGTCTCCGGTGCCGTCGGCCGTGTCCGAGCTCAGCGAGACGCTCGGGGTGCCGTGCACCTGGTACGAACCCAGCGACACCCAGGCGTTCTTGCCGCCGGTGTCCTGCGAGATCGTCTTGTCCACGACCGTGCCGTCACCGAGGTCGACGTGGTACGTCGCCTGGCCGGTGTTGGCCTCGTGGTCGGGCAGATGGACCATGATCCGGGCCCAGCCCGTGAGCGACCGATCGGGCGTCCAGGTGCCGGTGACGACCGAGTCGGTGAAACTCGGCACCCGGGTGTGGGTGAACCAGAAGTGGCCGCCGAAGCCCGCACCGAGCTGATGGAAGTCGATCTTCGAGGGGTAGACGGTCGCGCCGTTCTGCTGAGCCGACCCGAAGGTGAACTTCAGCGTGCCCCGGCTGGTCCAATTGTGCTTGCCTGCACAGGGGTTGGTGCTGCCGGTGCGGAACTTCACCGTGTTCGGCACGTCGTCCACGATCAGCGCGTTCGCGGGGAGGGTGGAGGTGCAGGATGCCGGGTGGACCGGCGTGACCTGGGGCTCCCGCTCGCCCGCCTGATACTTCAGCACCTCGGTGCCGCAGGTGGTCGCGCAGTCCGTCCACGTCGCCGGCTCGTGCCACCAGCACTTGAAGTCGTCGCGCTGGCATGGTCCTTCGGGCTGGCTGGACCCCTCGACCTTACGGGGCTTGGAGGTGTCGCACTCGTTGGAGGCGGGCTTGCAGAAGGTGTCGTGCGCGGGCTGGGCATCCGGCGCGTTGCCGGTCGGCCAGGTGCCGACGGTGAAGGCCTTGCCGGTCGTGCCGGTCGCCGGGTCCGTCTTCTGCAGGGAGTACGCCGCCCAGCCCAGGACCCGCTCCGGGTACGTCCACAGGTTGGGGGTGCGGGCGTCCTCGTAGCCGGAGGACAGGAACATCTTGCGGTCGGCCGGGTAGAGGCCGTTGGCCGGGTTGTTGAACCAGCCGAGGCCCCAGGGAGCCGCGGTGTCCGAAGCACTCGGCGCGTTGAAGCCGCTGTTGTACGCCCACAGCGCGAACCACCAGTTCTCCAGGTACTGCGGGTCGCCGCCGTTGACGAGCATGCCCTTGTCGTACAGCTGGTTCCACTTGTCCTGGAGGATCTGCAGACCGGCGGCGATGTTGGCCGCGTAGTCCACGGTGATCGCCTTCTGCTGCTCGGCGGTGTAGGTCGTGGTGTCCGTGCGGGCCATACCGCTGGTCACCTGTGCCACGCCGTAACCGCAGTCGGCGGCCGCCCAGTTGACGGTGTGGACGCTGCCGGCGTTGCCGTAGTAGCCGCCCTGGACGAAGTTGCCGCTCTCCCCGGCGGAGGCACGCGAGTTGGCCTGCACCAGGTTGGACTCCTGGGCGAGCACGCCGAGCATGATCTGCGCGGGCACCCGGCCGCCGCCCTTGAGCGGGACGGACGGGAACAGGCTCTGCGGGGTGTACGAGGCGAGGTCGGTGCCGTTCCAGCCCTTGTGCCGGCGGACGTCGAGCTTGCCCTGCACGGCGAGGTCCGCCGCCCACTCGATCATGGTGGTCGAGGGCTGGAGCGCCTGGAGTCCGGGGTCGTTGCGGGTGACGGCGCAGGCCCGGTCCGGGTCGGTGGTGGTGTGGGCCGGGTCGTCGTCGGTGGTGGTGGCGGCCGAGGTGGACTGCGCCGCTTCCAGCCCGCTGCCGTCGAGGCTCTCCGTACGGATGCTCTCCGTCTGCAGCCCGCCGTCCTCGGCGTTGGCCTTGGTCCCGGCCGTGCCGGAGGACAGGGCCGGGGACTGCTTGTCCCCCTGCGACCGCGCCGGCGCCCTGGGCTTCACCCGGAAGCCCAGGCTCTCGCCGGATCCGGCCAGTAGGGCGTCGATGCCGACGGGCTGTGCCGTGTCGGCGGTGGCGGTCGCGCCCGGCTTCCCGGATCCGGCCACCTCGGTGCCGTTGCCCACTCCGGTCAGGGCGAGAAGCCCGTTGGTGGAGACCTCGGCCGAGGCCGGTACCTGGAGGGCCCTCCAGCTCTTCGGCAGAGCGGACTGCCGTACGTCGTCCTGCGCGTCCTTGCCCGTCACGAACACCCGACCGCCGTTGCCCCGCACCGCGAGGGAGCCGAGCGCACCCGAGCCGAGCAGCCGGTCGGAGCCACCGGAGGTGACCCGCCGGACCTGCACGGTCTTCTTGGCGGCCGGGACCTGGTAGGCGAGCCCGCTGTGCGCGTCCGGTACGAGCCGGAACGGCGTTCCCCCGGTGTGGGCCAGCGTGCTGACGTGCCCGCCGCCGTTCACCGAGACCACCGAGTCGCCGGCGGCCGCCGCGATGCCGGACCCGAAGGGCACGGCGGAGGTCAGTTGCCCCGGGACGGTCTGCCGCCGGACCAGCTTCCCCTGGCGGGTGTCGACGGTCAGCAGCTGGGTGCCGTCGCCCTGCGGCCGGGACAGCACGGCCTGTTCGCCGTCGCCGCAGCCGGGGTTGAAGTAGGCGATGGACACCAGTTCCGGCAGCTTGGTGACCCTGCCGTCCGTGAGGTCGACCACGGCGGCGAAGGCTCCCTCCTGGAAGCCCTGCTGATCGTTGGTCACCTGGCGGGGCGCGTAGACGACCACGGCGCGGTCGCCGGAGGCGGTGACGCAGGTCTGGCCGATCCACCGGTCGGTGTCGATGCCGGGTTCGGACAGGGTGGCCGCGGTGCGCCAGGTGTAGGCGTGCGCCGCGTCGGCGACCAGGACGTGCAGGCCGGTGGCGTCGCCGTCGTAGGTGACCATGCGATCGTCGGACTGCTGCCAGCCCGAAGGCAGTCGGGAGGTGTCGGTGACCCGGTCCGCCGGCGTGGGAGTGGCGGAGGAGGACTGGTCGGTGAGGGCGGCCGATGCCAGCGGCGCGAGGAGCGCCAGCGCCAGCACGGACATCGCCCCGGCGGCGGCTATCCGGCCGCGGCGGCTCTTCGGGACCCGCCAGCGATGCCTTCCCCCGGGTGTTTCACGAGAAGTGCGCAAGGTGTTCCGTCCGGATTCATTTGTGGAGGCGTGTGGGCGGCTCCGGCGGTCAACCGGGGCCAGCGAAGCGGAAGTTAGCAGTCCGCCCTGAACGGAACGGGAATCCAGGCGCTTTACCGGACGGTATCCACGAAACATCCATACGGATGGCAGTCACGGCGGGCGACGGCGACAGCGGCGATCACAGACAGCGGCGAGGCAGGCACAGAACTCGTCGAAGAACTCCGCAGCCGCAGCACCACCTCACGGCGGTTGCCCGGGTTGACCCGCCGGTCGACGAGGGTCAGGGACTCCAGCCGCTCAGCCATGCGCAGAGCAGTGGAGGCGGTGACACCGAGGGTCACGCCGACCCCGGTGGCCGCATCTCTACGCATGCCGAGCGCAACTATTGCAAAGGGCAAGAAAAGCACCGTATAGAGAAGATCAACCATGTGTAGTCATACGACTTCACAGCGTCACGATGCCCCACGCTGAGGGAAGCGGAAAGCCGACTGCGTAGGGAGTGAGCACGGTGGGACGGTGCGGCGCCCGACGGGCCACTCCCGACCCGCGGGCTGCCTTCCGCACCCGTCAGGGTGTCAACGACCCTCCCTACCGGGAGCGTTGGTCCCAAAGCAAGGACGGCATGATCACCTGGGAGACGCAGGAGACCTGCTCGCCCACCCGCGTGCGCCACCCGCACGTGCGGGGCGTGCTCCCGGAGATGCACCGCGCGGCCCGCGCACGGCTCGGCGATCCCGTGGCGGCGTGGGCCGAGGTCACCGGTGACTCCGCCGAGCAGCGGCGCCACCGCACCCCGCGCGGCGGTCCGCCCGGCCGCGCCGACCCGCTCAACCGGAACGGCCGCGGCCGACCCCGAGGGCTGTTCCCCGACCCGAAGGCCGAACCGCCCCGATGTACCAGCACCCAGCCGTCCACCAGGCAGCCTCCCTGCTCCTGCACTACCCCGACCAGCGCTGGCCCGCCCACCGCGCCCTCGTACTGGAGTCGATCGGCGGGCTCCCCGGCCCGGCGGCGGAGCCACTGCGGCGGTTCTGCCGCCGCACCGCGGACGTCCCCGTGCTCGACCTCGCGGCCCAGTACGTCACCACGTTCGACCGCGCCCGCTGCCGCACCCTGCACCTGACGCAGTACACGGGCGGCGGCCTGGGTCGCCGGGGTGCCTCGCTCGCCGCGCTCACGGCCCGCTACCGGGAGCACGGCTGGGTGCAGTCCGACAACGAACCGCCCGACCACCTCCCCGCTGTCCTGGAGTTCGCCGCGCGCTGCCCCGACGCCGGCCGTGCCCTGCTCCACGAGCACCGCGCCGCCCTCACCCTGCTCGCCACCGGCCTCGCCGCCCACGGCAGCCCCTACCTCGACGTGATCCGCGCCGTGCGGGCCACCCTCGACGAAGGAGTCCGCCACTGACGCCACCTCCGCGCATCGCGCCATGACTCCGGCCGACTCCACGAGTCCCGCCGCCACCCGCCCCACACCTTCACGCCGCCACCCGGGCCCACGGCCCGCTCACTCACGCGCCCCGGGGAGGGCCGGCTCGAACAGCTCGACGGGATTTCCGGACGGATCGTCGACGATCACCTGCCTGCCGCCGACGCCGGTGACCGGCTCGTTGCGGAACCGCACACCGGCCTGCCGCAGCCGGTGGACCTCGGCGTCGAGGTGGGCCACCTGGAGCGAGATCCGGTTCCAGCCGCCGGGCCGCGGCAGCGTGCCGTCCGGCATGGCCTGCCCGCCGCCAGGCCCGCCCCCGGGCCGGCTCAGCGCGAGCCGCAGATCGTCCCGGACGACCATGGCGAACGCCGGCGCGGGGTGCATCACCTCACGGAATCCGAGGTGCCGGCAGTAGAAGACGAGGGCGGCATCGACGTCGTCGACGATGTAGCGGACCGTGACCATGACACGCCTCGCAGGGTGTGCGGCGGTACCCCCTTCAGCAGGGTAAGTCCGTTCGCACGGCGACGCTGGTCAGGACGCCCCGCCCGGGTGGTCGCCGCGGCGCGGAGCCCGGCCCTCAGGCGCCGCCCTCCCCTGCCTCCTCCAGCCCCGCGGCCCGGCCGTCCTCGTCCCACCGGACCACCAGGACCCGCTCCACGGCCTCGCGGTCGAGGGGCCCGTACACATGCGGGAAACGGGTGCCCTCGGCAACTCCCGGCGGGGGCAGGGGAGCCGCCTCCTCCCACAGGCACTCCGCGGTGAGCCGTGCCTCGTCGATGAGCAACGCGAGCAGCGGCCGGGGAGCATCGCCGTAGAAGGAGTTGACGACGGTGAGCGTGGTCTCCTCGTCGGGGGAGCAATGGACGAAGCCGTCGTCCGCGAGGGAGGCGGGGGCGTACGGCCGGCCCGGGCTCGCGGTCCACTCGGCGCTCGGCACGACGTGATAGATCATGGCCCGGTTATACCGGAGGGAAGCCGCGCTACTTCAGACCGATCGCCGCGCAGTCCGCCGCGTACTGGGCGGTGCAGATGTCCTTGACGGTGTAGACGCCGTCCTTGATCACGGTGGACTTGATGTTGTCCTTCGTGAGGGCGACCACCGGGACCAGCATCGACGGGATGTCCTTCTGGGTGGGGCTGTCGACGGAGTCCTCGGCCAGCGCGTCGAACTCGATCGCCTGGCCCCTCACCTTGGTCACCGCCATCTCCGCCGCGTTGGTCGCCTCCAGCAGGAACGACTTGTACACGGTCATCTGCTGCCGGCCCGCGACGATCCGCTGCACCGCGTCCAGGTTGGCGTCCTGCCCGGTGACCGGCGGCATCTTGGTGACGCCGTCATCCTTCAGGGCGTCGATGATGGCGCCCGCCATGCCGTCGTTCGCCGAGTAGACGGCGGCGATGTTGTCGAGCCCGATGGACTTGACGGCCTTGCTGAGGTTCGCCTTGGCGGCCGACGGCAGCCACTTCTCGGTGTCGTACGACTTGGCGATGACGACCCGGCCCTTCAACTCGCTGAGCGCGCCCTCCTTGAAGCGGGCGGTGTTCGGGTCGCCGGGATCGCCGTTCATCATGACGATCTTGCTGGTGGCGGCCTTGCTGCCGAGCGCCTCGACGATGGCGCGGCCCTGCACCTCGCCGACGAGCTCGTTGTCGTGGGAGATGTACGCGTCGATCGGCCCCTCGGCGAGCCGGTCGTAGGCGATGACCGGGATGCCCGCGTCCTTGGCCTTCTGGACGGCCGGCGCGATGGCCTTGGCGTCCACCGCGTCCACCAGGACGACATCCACCTTGGCCGCGATCATCTGCGCGAACTGCTTGCCCTGGGTGGCCACGCTCGCACCGGCGTTGGCGTAGCGGACCTTGCCCTTGTCGTGGGTGAGGGCGGCGACCCGCTGCTTGATGAGGGGGTAGTCGAACTTCTCGAAGCGCGCCGTGTCCGTGTCGGGCAGCAGCAGCCCCACCGTGATGTCGTCGCCCTTCTTCGGAGTCGCGGAGCTGCTGCTCCCACCGACGCCGTCGATGACACCGCACGCGGACAGGAGGAGAGCCGAGGCGGAGGCGCAGAGGGGTATGGCGTAGCGACGCGCGCCGGATCTGCTGGGGGTGTGAACGTTCACTTACAGGTGCCTTCCGGGCATGGGGGGAGCGGGCCACGGGCGAAGGAGAAGCCAACGGGGCCGTGGAGACCACGTCAAGACATCCAGTTGTCGTACCGCTGAGTCGCTACGGAATCTCCCCATCCGGCGACATTGAGGCCCAGTCGTCCTCCGGCCACCGCGACGGGCGGGCCGGTGAGGTCCGCCGGACAGCGGATCTGGACGGCCGCAGCGAAGGGGACGCCCATAGGCGCATACTGGAGGTGATGACAAAGCCTCCTGCACCCAAGCGCCATTTGCCTACCAGCCCCTTCAAGGCCAAGGCCACCCCGGCGCCCAAGCACTTCGCCGTGGGCGACCAGGTCACGCATGACATGTATGGCCTCGGTCGAGTGATCGGCATCGAGGACGGAATCGCGGCCCTCGTCGATTTCGGCTCGTCGCAAATGCGGATCCTGAGCCCGTACACCAAGATGACCAAGCTGTAGGTCCGCCGGCGCACGCCCTCCAGGCTCCGGACTTCGGACGTCGGGCGTCGAACGTCGGGGAAGACGAGATCTTCCCGTTCGATGACCCACAGGAGCCTGTATCAGGCATGCCTTCGGCCCGGGCCCGAGGCGCTCAGCTCCACACGGGAGCCGAGCGTCCTTTTCGCGTACCCGCGCACGTACCCGCGCACGTGCCCGCGCACGTGCCCGCACCCATGTCCGCGCCCATGCCCGCCGCACGAATGCTCCGGCGGCTCGCGCCCCCACGATCCGAGAACCTGCCCAAGAACCTGGCCAAGAACCGGTCAGGAATCGTAAAGAACCTTGACAGTTAATTGGTCTAGTCCAAAGATGGTCGTCGTTCGCCCCCACCCCCCTCCCTTCCACGTCCTTGGGAGCGTCAGTGAGACGACCTCGTTCTCGTCGTGTGCTTCGTGCGTTGTTGTCCTGTGTCACCGTCACCGGTCTGGCCGCCGGGCTGGTCGCGCTCAGTGAGGGAGGAGCCCTCGCCGCGGGTGCGGGTCCGTCCCCGTACCGGCCGGGGGCCATGCCCGCTCGGGTCTCGGCGCCGTACTTCGAGGCCTGGACCGGACAGAGCCCGGCCGCGCTCGCCGCCGCGTCCGGCAACAAGTACCTCACCATGGCCTTTCTGCAGACGGACGCACCCGGTTCGTGCACGGCGTACTGGAACGGCGACACCACCCAGCCGATCTCCAGGTCGTCCTTCGGCAAGGACATCTCGGCGATCCAGGCCCGCGGCGGCAACGTCATCCCCTCCTTCGGCGGCTACAGCGCCGACACCACTGGCACCGAACTCGCCGACAGCTGCACCAGCGTCGACGCCATCGCCAAGGTGTACGAGAGCCTCGTGACGACGTACGGGATCACGCGCATCGATCTCGACGTCGAGGCCGACTCCATCAACAACTCCGCCGGGATCGACCGCCGCAACAAGGCCATCGCCAAGGTGCAGAAGTGGGCCGAGTGCACCGGGCGGCACGTGCAGTTCTCGTACACACTGCCCACGAGCACGACCGGGCTGGCGCCCAACGGTGTCGCCCTGCTGCAGAACGCCGTCGACAACGGCGCCCGCGTGGACGTCGTCAACATCATGACGTTCGACTACTGGGACGGCGCCACCCACGACATGGCCGCCGACACGGAGACGGCCGCCGCCGGCCTGCACGGCCAACTCGGCGCTCTCCACCCGAAGAAGAGCCCGGCGCAGCTGTGGCAGATGATCGGTGTCACCGAGATGCCCGGCATCGACGACTTCGGCCCCGAGGAGACGTTCACCACCCAGGACGCGGTCAAGGTCGAGAAGTGGGCCGTCGCCAAGGGCATCAACACCCTCTCCTTCTGGGCACTCCAGCGCGACAACGGCGACTGCGTGGGCACCGCGGGCTCCAACTCCTGCTCCGGGATCGCCCAGGACACCTGGCAGTTCAGCCACACGTTCGCACCGTTCACGCGGCGCTAGCGGGGTGACCAACGCCACGGACCCGCACATCGCCTGGAAGTCGGTCGCTGAGCTGGGAGTTCACACGCCAGGCACGCGCCGGACACGCCATGTGCAGAGAATCCGTGCAGGAGCACCACACAGAGCCCACACAGTCTTTCGAAGACGCCGTTAGCGTTGCGAGCTGCTCGATCTCCCGTGCGAAGGGTCAGGAACACAGCGTGGACTACTGCTCCTCGTGCCGCCGGCACCTCAACGGCGCCCTGGTGTGCCCCGGTTGTGGTGCCTACGCCCCGGACATCGCACCGGTGACCGAACACGGCCACGGCATCCCGGCCTCCGCGACGCCGATCCGGCCCGAACCGCACCCGTATGGCTCCTTCGACCCGTTCGCCCCAGTCGATCCGGTCGCCCCCGTCGGCGCCTTCGACGACCTCGCGAGTGCCGGACGGGCCGGGGGAGTCGAGGATGCGGCAGCCGCCGTACCTGTCACCGCGGGGCGGGCCGCCCGGCGTCGGCAGCGGGCCCGCTGGAAGAAGAGTCAGCGGCGGGCCGTGGTCGCGACCGCTGTCGCGCTCGTCGGTGGCGGCCTGACCGTCGCCTCGATGGACGGTGGCTCCGGCCACGGCAGCCGGGCGACGGCGGCCACGGACCTGTCGAGCATGGGCTCCGAGAACGACACGGCGGACACGTCCGCCGAGGTTCCGTCGACCGGCCCGGGCACGGGCAAGCACCGCAAGCCCTCGGCCGGCGACGCCCAGTCCCCCGCGACCGGCACCCCGGCCCAGCGTTCCGGGGCCAGTGCGCCCCACACCGCTTCGGACAAGACGGAGCCTTACACCGCCCCCGCCCGGCACTCGAAGCCTTCGACGGCCTCGCAGCCGCAGACGGCGAGCACCCCCTCGGCGGGCTCCGGCACGACGTCCACCGGCAGCGGTGCGTCGACGGCGAACCAGTCGCCCTCGTCCCCGTCCAACAGCGACACGACGTCGGGCTCGTCCCAGTCGGGCTCGTCCTCGTCCTCCAACTCGTCCTCGAACTCGTCCTCGGGTTCGTCGCAGTCGGGCTCTTCCCAGTCGGGCTCCTCGCAGCAGAGCACGACCCCCGCGGCGACGTCGCCCTCGGGGATCTGCGTGCTCGGCCTGCTCTGCCTGAGCTGACCGACAGGGGTCAACAGGGCGTATTCGCCTACACGTTGGCGTGAGCCGGTGGGTCGCCGTACCGCCTGTCACCGTCGATGTACCGCTGTTGTACGGCGGTGACGGCGCGGACGACGAAGATGCCGGCCACGGCCGCGCCGACGACAGCGGCGTCGGAGGCGAGCAGCATCCACAGGTCCGTGTAGGCGCGGGCGATCAGCTCGTCCACTTCGTCGCCGTACAGGAGACCCACCCCGCTGATCAGCCCGATCAGCCACAGGGCCCACCACACGTTCAGGGAACGCGGCAGCCGCTCGCCCGGTGCGCTGTCCTGATGGACGTCCGCCACGATGCCGCGCGGGATCCACAGGTTGAGGACGGGGATCAACCAGCCCGCGTAGAGCCAGAAACCCGAGTGCCGCGGCTGCTGCCCGGACAGGGTGCGTGCGTTGTCCCGTACGTTGTCCAGCCACAGCAGGAACACGATCGCGCAGAGCAGTGCCGTGATTCCGCCCGCCGTGTTGACCAGGTGGAACGAGTCCTCCAGCGAGGTCAGCGGCCGGTGCTGGCCGCCCCCCTGGTCCGGCGGTCCGGAGGCCGGCTCACCTGTCACGGCCAGCCGAATCTCCCAGACGGCCCGCACCGCCCAGGCGGCACCGGCAAGAGCGAGAAAGACGACGGCCAGACGGGCCGAACCGCGAACGCCGCGCAGGACGGGATCGGGGGTCTGGTCGGGCGGGCGGGGGGTTATGTGATCGTTCACCGGGGCATCTTCGCCCACGGCGAGCCGCCGACGCCAGCTCGGCATGCCCGGACTGCGGGGCTCTTCAATCCTCTCTTACGCTCCGTACAGGTGCGCGGTGCGGTCCCAGTTCCCTCAGCACGTCACCGAGTTGGGCCGCGGTGAGGGCGGGACCCGGCAGAACGGCCGGCGCCGGGCGCAGGCTGTCCAGGAACAGGGCGAGGGGACGGCACCAGGCGTCCGGCGCGGTCGACGCAGTCGCGGCGATCAGGGCCGGGACGGCTCGGCCCAGAGCGGCGAGGGCGAACAGAACGTCCTCCGTGGTGACGTCCGCGCGGATCGTGCCCTCCTCGCGCCCGCGCTCCAGCAGCAGTTCCATCGTCTCCCGGTTGTGCGCGTGCACGTCGTCCAGCGCCTCGATGCCCTGGACGTGGGTGGTCATGAGGTCGTTGGTGCCACGGTCGGCGGCCAGTGTGCGGAAGACGGCCCGGAGGTAGGTGTCGAGGCCGGTCCAGGCATCGGGGGCGGCCCTGGCCAGCTCGCCCGCGGCGACCGTCTCGCCGAGCTGGCCGCGGAAGACGGCGTCGATGAGGGCGGCACGGGTGGGGAAGTGCCGGTAGAGCGTCGCGTTTCCGACACCCGCCCGGCGGGCGATCACGTCCAGCGGGGCCTGCAGCCCCAGCTCGGTGAACACCTCGTGGGCCGCCTCCACCAGAAGCTCCCGGTTGCGCCGCGCGTCGCGCCGCTGCGGGGCCGTTGCATCGCCTGCGCCGACGGTCATCGTCACCCTCCGGAAGAAGTGGGGAGCGATCCCCGGTACTGATGTTATCGTCGGAACATGAAGTGGGGACCACTCCCCACTTCATGACGGGTGGTCCCCACAGGGGAGGGACCACCCCCGGACTTCGTCCTTTCATCCTTCATCCCTCTTCCCCCTTCCTTTGTCCTTCGTCCAATCGCCCGGGAGGGCCTGGCGTGAGTGGAAACAGCAGCGGAACCGCACTCGTACTCGGCGGCGGAGGTCCGGTCGGCGGCGCATGGCTGACGGGGGTCCTCGCCGGCCTCGCGGACGCCGGCGTCGACCTCGGGCGCGCCGACGTGGTGATCGGCACCTCGGGGGGCGCGATCTTCGGCTCCCGGCTGGCGTGCGGCCAGGCGCCGCGTGAGCTGTACGAACGCCAGCTCACCGGCGACGACCTCGTCGACCTCAACGTCACCACGGCCCAGGCGCTCCGCTTCCTGTGGGCGGCCCTCGGCTCCCGCGATCCGGAGCGCTCCGTACGGCGTCTCGGCCGGGCCGCCCTCGCCGCGCGCACCGCACCCGCGTCCGAGACGTACGACGCCGTACGAAAGCTGCTCCGCGGGGCGACGGACTGGCCCGCGCCGGCTCTGCGGATCGCGGCCGTCGATGCCGTGACCGGCGAGGTGGCGGCGTTCGACGCGGACGCGAAGGTGGGACTCGTCGACGCGGTGGCAGCCAGCTGTGCCGTACCCCTTGTCTGGCCGCCCGTCGCGCTCGACGGCCGCCGCTGGATCGACGGCGGCAGCCGCTCCACCGCCAACCTCCAACTGGCCCGCGGATACCGGCGGGTGCTGGCCGTCGCACCGATCCCGAGTGCCGTCGGTCCGCATCCGAGCGCGCAGCAGCAGGCCGCCGCGCTGACCGCCGAGGGGGCTGCCGTGTCCCTCCTGTGGCCCGACCGCACCGCCCGCCGCGCCATGGGCCGCGACCTGACCGCGAACGCCCGCGTGCCCGCCGCCGCGCGTGCCGGATTCGCCCAGGCCACGGCGGCCGCGGCCGAGGTGGCGGAGGTATGGCACAGCTGATCCCTCCCCGGACCGAAAGGCGACCCGTGCAGGCACCCACACTTCAGGAACTGGCCCCCGAGGGCCATGACCTGGCGACCGACCCGTATCCCGTCTACGCGGCCCTGCGCGCCAAGGGCCCCGTGCACCGCGTCCTCGTCCCCGACAGCGGGGAGTGCTGGCTGGTCGTGACGCGGGACGCGGCCAGGGCCGCGCTCACCGATCCGCGGCTGCGCAACGACATCCGGCACTCCTCGTCCTGGCGGACGGACGGCGGCTACGCCCTCGGCCGCAACATGCTCCAGAGCGACCCGCCCGACCACACCCGTCTGCGCCGGCTGGTGGCGGACCACTTCACACCGGGCCGGATCGCCGCCCTGCGGCCGGGGATCGAGGCGGCCACGGCCGAGTTGCTCGCCGCGCTGCCCCGGCAGGGGACCGCCGACCTGGTGAGCGGGTACGCGCTGCCACTGCCCGTCACGGTGATCTGCGACCTGCTGGGCGTTCCGGCGGCGGACCGCCCCGACTTCCACCTCTGGTCGAACGAGCTGGTCCTGCCCACCTCGCCCGGGGCGGCGACCGCCGCGGCCACCGACCTGGCCGGCTACCTCACCGAACTGACCGCCCGGAAGGCCTCGGCCCCTGACGGCACCCTGATGAGCGACCTCGCATCCGACGCGTCCGGTCTCACCGCCGAGGAACTCCTCGGCATGGCCTTCCTGCTCCTGGTCGCGGGCTACGAGACCACGGTCAACCTGATCTCGGCCACGGTGCACGCACTGCTCGCCGACCCGGCCCAACTTGCCTTGCTGCAGGCCGACTTGAGCCTTGTACCGGCCGTCGTCGAGGAGTCGCTCCGCTACAACTCCCCCGTTCACTCCGCGACGTTCCGCTTCGCCGCCGAGCCCCTGGACCTCGCGGGCACGCGGATCGCCGCCGGTGACGCGGTCCAGGTCTCCCTCGCGGCGGCCTCCCGCGACCCGCACCACTTCCCGGACCCCGACCGCTTCGACCTCACCCGCCGCCCGCAGGGCCACCTGGGCTTCGGCCACGGCCTGCACCACTGCCTGGGCGCCCCACTGGCCCGCGCGGAGGCAGCGATCGCCGTACGCATGCTCGTACGGCAGCGCCCCGCAATGGCCTTCGCCATCGAGCCGACGCAGCTGACCTGGCGGACCGGCACGCTGCTGCGGGGGTTGACGGAACTGCCGGTCACGTTGCGCTGGTTGGATTCCCTGTAGGCCTGGGGCTTGGGGCCTGGGGCCTGGGGCTTGCTTTTTGTGCGCCCGATTCCCGCTTTCGCGCCATGATCTGAGATTTTCGGCGTCCGCGGGCGGCGGCAGCCGGTCGGCACCGGCCGAGAAGTGCTCGGCGGGACGACGGGGGATGAACGCGGCCCCGTCGAAGGGTGGGCCGACCGGCTGTGTGTGGCTACTTGAGCGGCGTGCCGCCCGAGTTGCGGTACGCGATCGTCTTGTTGATCAGGTTTCCGCCGTCGGACTCGACCGAGGTCTGTTCCTGCTGCCCCGCGCCGAACAGGAGGGCGGCGACGTGCGCGTTCGCCACCTGGTCCATGTGCGAGAGGAGCCAGTCGACCTTGTCGTCCTTGTAGTGGTTGCGGGTGTTGTTCTGCGCCATGTTGCCCAGGGGGATCTGCCACAGGACCACCGGCTTGCCCACCGACTCGGCCATCGTCTTGTACCAACCCAGTGCGGCAGCGGCCTTCTGGTCGTTCCAGAAGGTGTCACGGCCGCCGTTCTCCGGCTTCGCGTACCAGGCCGCGTCGCGGTCCACCACATCGGCGACCAGGAAGTCGGCGTTCTTCGCCCCGAGGTCCGTGTAGTCGTTGACGCATCCCTGCATGTTGCTCTGCCAGTCCCAGCAGGTGAGGTGGAACCCGGCGCCCGTGTTCGGCGCGTACTTGTGCACCATCGTTATCAGGCACTGGGCCAGGCCGACGGCGCTGTCCTCCTGCGATCCGCAGTCCGTCGGATTCGCGGCCCTGACCTGCGCGGCGACCTTGTGCGGATTGCCGAGCGAACGGACGTAGCCCCAGAAGTCGGGCTCGATGTCGATCGAGTCCTGCGAGTTGCCGATCTTCTGGAGGAAGAAGCGGTAGTCGTTCATGTAGCGGGTGAGCAGGTCGGCCCTGTTGATGGCCTTGACCTCGCCCGGACCGTCGCCCTCGCCTGCCAGATCTCCGAGGTCGCGCAGCGAGTACCAGGTCCAGAAGAACTTCTGCGGGCGCGGCTTGCCCTGGTACGTCGCCTTGGTCACGTGGTCGTCGTTCCAGGTCACGTAGTAGCCGGGCGCCGTGGTGTCGCCGGTCCAGCAGCCCCACCAGCTCGACCACTCGGCCTTGCAGCGCGATGCCGAGTAGTAGTCCGACGAGGGCGCGGGCTGGCTGTGCACGTAGGCGTACCGCATGTCGAACGGCGCGGCGTTCGCCGAGGAGTCCTCCATCATGCCGCCGACGAGAACCTTGTCACTGCCCAAGAAAAGCTTCGTCGAGCTGCCGCCGGTGACGGCGTCGGCGACGCCGGGCGGGTGCCGCTCGGCGTGGCAGGCATGGTGGGCTTGGCGCTGCTGCCGGAGCTCCCCGCGTTCCCGGTGCCGCTGACGCTGCCGGCCGGGACGAGCTTCCACTGCTGGTTGGCGCCACCCCGGTCGGGAGACTGGACGATCTGGCCCCCCTTGGCCTTGGAGCCGCTCTTGACCTCGACGGCCATGCCACTGAAGTTGTTGATCAGACGCACGTAGCCGTCCGACGAGTTCTTCATGTGGAACTGCTGGTTGGCGCCGTTCACGTCGCGCCACTGCACCAGCTTGGAGCCGGCGGTCTTCGACCACTTGTAGTCGTCCAGCACCTTGCCGGAGTTCCGGTTCTGCAGCCGGTAGTTCCCGTCACCCGAGTCGATGAACTTCCACTGCTGATTGGTCCCGCCGTTACGGCTCCACTGCACCAGCGAAGCACCGTCGTTCGCGGCGTAGCCGAGGCTGTCCAGCACCTCGCCGCTGTTGCGGTTGACCAGCACGTACCAGGCCTTCGTGTCCACGGGTGCCGCTGAGGCCGTGTTGACCACGACCACGGAGCCGCCCACGACCGCCAGGCCGACGGCCGCCCAGAAACTCCGACGCTGGTGCAGCCGACGGCCACGATGCGTCTGCCGCCGCCCCGGAACGGCCGAGCGGAACCACGCGCGACCACGGCGGGCGCGGCCGCCGGGCGACGCCTCCGGCGACGTGGATGGGCGAGGGAACATGTCGATGCTCTCTTTCAGCCGTTGTCTCTGACCAGACCGCCTGTCCGGACACGACCCAGTGGTCACCGCCCCCCGGAAGGGTTGCCCCGGACCGCAAAGATTTTTTCGGGCACCGCGCGCCGGCCGGCGATCACGTCGTCGGGCGGGGGCGGCGGCCGCGGCGAAACGCAGCGGCGTGCGAGGCCGGCCCAGCTACCCGGGGGTTGAGGAACATCGGAACGAAAACTGGCGCTAAGCCTTCGTCGGCCCTGGTGGGCGGCTGACGGAGCGTCGGCTACCGGACCCCTCTGAAGTCTTCCCGCAGATAACGCCCTATTATCTGCGGCATCGCTGATCACGACCTGCGGCGACGTTCTCGGGGCCGTGCGCGAAGCGGACCCGTTATCTGTGGCAAGGGGAAGCGGTGCCCGCTGTCGTACGACTGCCCGCCGGGAAGGCGTTGACCGTCCGCGCGGCGGCCGACGTGTTCCTCGACTCGCTGGACAACGCGAACACGCTCCGGTCGTACGGAATCGGCGTCGGCAAGACCGCCGAACACCTCGGCGAGGCCCGCCCGCTCGCCACCGTCGCGGACGACGAGATCGGCGGCGCCCTCGAACAGCTGTGGGGCGAGGCGGCGGTCAACACGTGGAACGCCCGCCGGGCGGCGGTGCTGTCCTGGCTGGGCTGGTGTGCCGAGCGCGGGTACGACGGCCCGAAGGTGCCAGCCTGGGTGAAGCGGATGCCCCCGCCGGACTCGGAGACTCCGGCCCGCTCGAAGATGGCGGTCGACCGGCTGATCGCCCGCCGCGACGTCCATCTCCGGGAGAAGACGCTGTGGCGGATGCTCTACGAAACCGTCGCGCGGTCGGAGGAGATCCTGGGCGTCAACATCGAGGAGCTGGACCTCGCCGGGCGCCGGGCTCCGGTGAAGGCCAAGGGCGCGAAGCCGCGCACCCGCCGCCGCGGCGTTACGCGCGAGGACTACGTCCTGGAGCCCGTGTACTGGGACGCCGGTACCGCCCGCCTGCTGCCCCGGCTGGTCAAGGGCCGTACGCGGGGGCCGGTGTTCGTCACCCACCGCAAGCCGGGTCCCGGCAAGGTCATCGCGCCGCGTGACGTGTGCCCGGACACCGGGCTGGTCCGGCTGTCTTACGGCCAGGCCCGCGCCCTGCTGGATGCGCACACGGCCATCGGCGGCGTACCGGGCACGGGCTGGGACCTGCACGAATACCGGCATTCCGGGCTCACCCACCTCGGCGAGGCCGGGGCCAGCCTGCCGATGCTGATGGCCAAGTCCCGGCACAAGAAGCCGGAGAACGTACGGCGCTACTTCCACCCGTCGGCGGAAGCGATCGCCGAGGTCACCAGCCTGCTCGCACCCGGCGACGCGCGCCGCTGACCCTGCTGTCACCGGTGTGCCCTACCGCCGTCCCGGCGCCCACGCCGCCAGGGGCATAGTCGGCCAAGGTCCTCCGGGGCCCGCGAGTAGCAGCGCAGGCCGACTCTCTCCTCCTGGTCGGCCGGATCGCGGGTGGAGGCCTCAGACGGAGAACCGGACGTCGGTGAGCTGCTCGGACACGGCCCACAGGCGCTGCTGGACGGCCGTGTCGTGGGACTTCTTGCTGGAGGCGACCACCTCGGGGTATCCGCGGGTTCCGCCCACGCCGTTGGGGCCGTAGAACTGGCCTCCGGTGACGGCGGGATCGGTGGCCGCCCTCAGGGTGGGCAGCGCTCCCATGGCGGCCGGCTGGGTCAGCAGAGGCTGGACCAGTTCGGACCCCTTGCGCACCAGGCCGCTCATGTTCTGAATGAGTTCGGTATCCGACACGCCGGGATGCGCGGCGGCGGCGATGGTGGTGTGGTGCGGGGCGAGGCGGCGCTGGAGTTCGTAGGTGAACATCAGGTTGGCCAGCTTGGCCTGACCGTAGGCGACAACCCGGTTGTAGGAGCGGTCGAACTGCAGGTCGTCGAAGTGGATGTCGGCCCGGATGCGGTGGCCGAAGCTGCTGACGGTGACCACCCGGGAGCCGGGCACGGGCAGCATCAGGTCCAGCAGCAGGCCGGTGAGCGCGAAGTGCCCGAGGTGGTTGACCCCGAACTGCATGTCGAACCCGTCCTCGGTCTTCTGCCGGGGTGTGAACATCACGCCCGCGTTGTTGATGAGCAGGTCGATCTTCGGATGCGCCGTGTGCAGCTCATCGGCGGCCGCGCGTACCGATTTGAGGGAGGCGAGGTCCAGGCGCTGGAGGCTGAGCTTGGCGCCCGGGGCACGCTCGCTGATGCGGGCGAGGGCCTCGCGGCCCTTGTCGAGGTTGCGCACGGCGAGGACGACGTGCGCGCCGTGCTCGGCCAGGGCCCGCGCGGTCTGCATCCCGAGGCCGCTGTTGGCGCCGGTGACGACGGCGACCTTGCCGTCCTGGGCGGGGATGTCCTGTTCGGTCCACCGGTCGGTCGTGCTGGCCATGATCAACCTCCATAAAGTGAATGGCGCTTCATGTTGTAGAGTGAAGCATCATTCATCTTTCGTCAAATGGTCCCGGAGGGCTCCATGACCTCACCCCGACCGCTGCGTGCCGACGCGGCCCGCAACCGCGCCAGGATCATGACCGCGGCGCATGAGCAGATCACCGAGCACGGGCCCGAGGTGTCGATGGAGCAGATCGCCGCTGCTGCGGGCGTCGCGGTCGGAACCCTGTACAAGCACTTCCCGAACAAGAGCGACCTGGTCGCATCCGTGGTCGCCGCCTCGTTCGAAACACTCGCCGACGACGCCGAAGAGTGCCTGCAACGCGAGAGCCAGGGTTCACCCGCCATGGCGGAGCTCACCGGCTTCCTCAGCCGTGTGATGGACACCGTCGCCCACAACCGCGCCGTCAAAGCAGCCGCGTACGCGCTCGGCGCCGACCACGCAGCCCACCCCGCCATGCAGGAGGTGGAGACCCGCGTCACCCAGGCCCTCGGCCGGCTCATCCGCACCGCACAAGCCCAGGGCGGTCTGCGCGCCGACTTCACCGTCGACGACCTGTACCTGATGCTCTTCACCCTCCCCGCCGACCAGCCACCCACCGCCCGCGCCCGATGGCTCGCCCTCCTGCTCACCGGGCTCACCGCCCGCTGACCGACCGCGGGGGTACGCCGCCGTCGCGGCCACCGCCGGGACGCCCTCTACGACCGCCTCGCCTGCCGACAGAAGGCGTACCGGGCCCGCCGACGGGCCGCCGAGCGGGTCCGCGAAGCCGTAACGGCCCCGGCCGGTGTGACGACTCGCGGAACCAGCTCCGGGGCTCTGGCCAGCACGGACGCCTAGGTCAAGATGGCGGCGACCTCGACGCGCCGCCGTACGACGTCACTCGTCGTCGGCAGCGTCCTTGTCGCGCAGCGGGCGCATACCGCCGGGCAGCTCGGGCAGCTTGAACGAGTACCGGCCCAGCATGTTGATGTGCTGTCGCACGAACGGCGAGAGGCGGGCGACATCCTCGTCGCGGACGTCGAACCCGTCCGCCCGCAGCTGGTCCACCGCGGCGTCCATGTACCTCGTGTTGAAGAGGACGACGGCGTTGAGGACCAGGCCGAGCGCGCCGAGCTGGTCCTCCATGCCGTCCTGGTAGCGCTGGTAGAGCTGCCCCGAGCGGCCGTGGAAGATCTTCCGGGCGAGTGCGTGGCGGCCCTCCTGGAGGTTGGCCTGCGCCTTGATCTGGCGGCGGTAGCCGGGCTCGTCGGCCAGCCGCAGGATGTGCAGGGACTTGGCGATCCGCCCGTAGTGCGCGATCGCGTCCCCCAGCGGGGTCGGCCGCCCGTCCCGCGACAGCATCCGGATCACGTCGTACGCGCGCACCGCGCCGGTGTGGATGGAGCCGATGATCCGCAGGATGTCCTCCCACCAGCGCTCGATCCGGGCGAGGTCGACCCGGCCGCGGGCCGCTTCCTGGAAGGCGCCGTAGTCGGCGGTGCGGTCGATGCGCCACATCTTCTGGTCCGGCAGGTCAGCGAGCTGCGGCGCGTACGCGAACCCGGCCAGGGTGAGGAGTCCAAAGACGATGTCGCTGTACGAGGCGGTGTCGGTGACGATCGTCTCCGGGCGCTTGCCGCCGTCGCGGTCGTAGAGGACGTCCAGCACGTACAGGGAGTCGCGCGGGGTGCCGGCCACCACCTTCCCGCCGAGCCCCGCCGCCTGGTCGTTGATCATGTTGAGCCAGGTGGCGCCGCCCCGGCGCCCGAAGTACTTGGGGTTCGGCCGGGCGTAGACCGAGGGGACGGGGACGACGAACCGCATGCCGTCCACGGAGGCGACCAGCCCGCCGCCCCACGCCTGCGCGAGGCCGATGGACGCCTGGTGCTCGATGAGGGTGGCGTTCGCGGCCCGGTAGGTGGCCAGCCGCAGATACGTCTGGTCGACGTGCGACAGCCTGCCGTACTTCAGCTCGTCGATCCCGCCGATGACCGGCGTGTAGCCGATGTTGCAGCCGTGCGCGACCAGCAGCGCGGCGACCGTCACGTGCAGGTCCTTGAGCCGGGCCTCGCCGCCGGTGATCGAGGTGAACGCCTGGTCGGCGCCGGTCCACGAGAACACCTCCAGCAGGACCTCCGGCAGGTCGACGCGGGGCATCATTGCCTCCACTGCCTTCCGCAGGTCCAGGAGCGAGGCGGGTTCGGGCTCCGGTTCCAGGGCGGCGAAGTGCAGGCGGCCGTCGTCGTCGAACACGATCTGGGAGTTCGCCGGCACCCGCCCGGCGACCTCCCGGTATGTGCCGTCCAGCAGCGCGGCCCGCGCCGCCAGGTGCTCACCCGCCTCGCCGGGCAGGTTCAGGGAGGCCAGCACGGTCGGGCGGACCTGCTCCCATCCCGTACGGGACGGCGCCCCGTCAAACGCCGCGTACGCAGCGGCTTGTGCATCCGTCAGAAACTCGACCGGCACCCCGGACCTCCACAGTCAATGATCAACACGACTGTCGAAGGTTCCGCCCCCACAGAAGACCAGGTCAAAGCGCTCTCAGGCACGCGACGGGCTTAGCGCCAGTTTTCGTTCCGATGTTCCTCAACCCCCTACCCCACCTGAAACAGCGAAACGGACGCCACGTCACTTACCGCCCTCTGATGTCAGGTCGAGAGCTCGCTGACGATCAGTTCAGGGACTTCTCGATGGCCTCGAAGATGTCGGCATCGGTCTCCTGCTGCCAGGACGGCAGGTCGGGCCAGTCGGCCACGTAGCCGGGCTTCGGGTCCTCGAAGTGCGTCAACTACCCGGCCCTGAAGGGCCGGGTAGTTGACCGACGTGAACGCTCCGTCGGTCACCATCCTGGGGCGGCCCGAGGTTCGCTACCACAGCAGCTGCCTGACCTCCGCGCTCAAGATGGCATTCTCCCTGCGGATCATCCAGCCGTCCGTGCCAGGGTTCAGGGCTAACAAGTTCACCGACTACGCCGAGCCGTTCCGAATCATTCAGAAGGACCCGCGGCTCGACGACTTCTTCGAAACGGTCGACACCCAGCCGCACCTGCACCTGGTCCACCGCCAGCGGGCGAAGTTCGACCTCACCTGCGCGCTCACCACGCAGGGCATCGCACTGGAACACCTGACGCCGTCCGCCCTGCTGCACTACTCGCTGGAGAACACCCGCGGACACCACCTGGCTCGCCGCCCCCTGGCGCTGACGAGCGGCGCGCCCCGAGTCCGGTGCCGAGGACGGCCGAGTTCGCACCGAACCCGGAGGCGTCAACGCAACCCGCGCCGGCAATTCTGACAGGACCGTTGACGCCGCGTATTCACTCTTCTAGCGTCTGACCGATTTACCGAACAATGTTCGATATATCGATCAGAATGGTCTTTCGATGCGACCACTTCCCTGGTTTTGTACGCCCCCCATTGGAGACACCAGATGAGCGCAACTCCCCTCCCGTCGCGCCGGCTGTTCCTCGGTATGGCCGCGGCCGTGCCGCTGTCCATGACCGGCGCGCTGACCATCGGTAGCCAGTCCGCGGGCGCCGCGACGGGCTCCCCGTTCGTCATGGGCTACTTCACCTGGTCGCCGAACGGCCTTGGCGCGGACTACGGCCTGCACCTTGCGGTCAGCACCGACGCGCTGCAGTGGATGCCGCTGAATCAGAACAACCCCGTAGTGACCCCGACCGGGGGCACGGGTGGTCTGCGTGATCCCTTCTTCCTGCCCAAGCAGGACGGCAGCTTCGTCGTCATGGCGACCGACCTGAAGGGCACCGACTGGACGAAGCAGAGCCAGTACATCCACGTCTGGGACTCCGCCGACCTGCGCTCCTTCGACAACTACCGCCTGCTGAAGCTGCACTCGATGGCCACCCACAGCTGGGCGCCCGAAGCCTTCTGGGACGCCTCCCGTGGCCAGTACGCCATCATCTACTCGTCCGTCAACAGCAGCGGACACAACGTGATCATGGTGAACTACACCACGGACTTCAAGACGGTGACGTCGCCGCAGGTCTTCTTCGACCCGGGTCACGACATCATCGACGGCGACCTGGCCGTGGGCGTGAACGGCGTCAACTACCTGTACGTCAAGGACCACAACAAGCTCGTGGGTGCGAAGTCCACCTCTCTCGATCCCGGCAGCTTCACCATCTTCACCTCGGGCGTGGCGCCGCAGGGAGGCATCGAGGCCCCGATCCTCGCCCAGGCTTCCGGCACCTGGTACCTGTGGGGCGACGCCGACGGGTTGTTCTACGCCTGGCAGACCAGCGACCTTTCCACCGGCACCTGGACCGCCTCCGACCGGCGCGTCTACACCCAGCCGCTGAACTCCAAACACGCCACCATCCAGCAGATTCCCCAGACGGTGTACGACAACCTGGTCGCCAAGTGGGGCACGCCCGCCTGGAACCGGCTGAAGTCCTACAACTTCCCGGACAGGTACTGGCGGCACGCCGACTACATCGGCCGCATCGACCCGTACCCGTTCGACCCGTACACCGACTCGGAATGGAAGCTGGTGCCGGGGCTGGCCGACTCCTCCGGCGTCTCCTTCCAGTCCGTCAACAACCCGACCCGCTACCTGCGGCACTCCTACTACCAGCTGCGACTGGACGTCAACGACGGCACCACGAAGTTCGCCCAGGACGCCACCTTCCACAAGACCGCCGGGCTCGCCGACTCGTCCTGGTCGTCGTTCCGCTCGTACAACTACCCGGACCGCTACATCCGGCACTACGACTACGTGCTGCGCATCGACCCCATCTCCACCGCCACTGCCAGGGCCGACGCCACCTTCTCCGTCTGGTACTGAGGCACACCACGGGGCCCCGCGCAGAGGAAAGCCGCCGGCCGGCTTCGGCCGGGCTGTCACACATCCGGGCCCTGTCTCACATCCGGCGGTGACGGAGCGTGCCGCCGACACACGCGGCGTGCCGCACCACCGGCAGCCTGCGGCGAGAACGGCACGGCGCAGGCTCCGCCCAGGCGACAGGGGACGAATCCGGTCGGCGGGCACACTCATGAGCCTGCCGGATCCGCCCTGTACATGTGAGGCGTGGGCGGTTCTGCCCAGGTAACGGGTGGCGCCAACGAATCGGAACCGAACTGGCCAGTTCCGTTGCGTCCTTGAACTGCGGCTCGTTGACGCTCTCGAAGAGCAGCTTCTGCGAGGTGTTACGGAAGGTGGCGGTGATCTGCTTCCAGGTGGAGTCGAAGCGGGCGCGGACACCGTCGTGGTCCTGCGGCATCGCCGAGATCCACTGCCAGGAGTCGTGGTGAAGGGGCATCTCGACGTACAGGCCCTCGGCGATCGTCCAGTCCGTCACCTCCTTGACGCGCTCCGGGAAGGCGGCGTGGATGGTGTACGGCGCCGTGTCGGACTGGTGGTTGCTCCAGGTCACCGGATCCGGACGCTCTTGAAGCCCTGCGCCTTGATGCTCCGGAGGAGCTCGCGGGTGGTGAGAGGCATCCCCCAGGACTCCTCGTCGGGGATGGCGTCCAGGGTGTTGCCCAGGTTCCAGCCGGGCTGCATGGCGGCCATCGCCTTCATAGCGTGGTTGGCGGCCGGTGGAGCGCTTTCGCTGTCCTGCGCGGTGGCCGCGAGGGCGCTGCCGCCGCTCAGGGCGATCGCGACGAAGAACGTCAGCAGCAGCCGTGCCACCTGGCCGAAGGGGCCTCGCCGGGAGTTTCCGGCCGTGGGTATTGCCTGTCTCATGTCCGTTCCTTCTGTGGGGAGTCGGGTCAGGTGTGGAGCAGGTGGTGGGATGCCGTCAGTGCTGGATCGGCTCATGGGGCAACCGGCCGGGATCGATGTGCACGGCGGCGTACCTGCCTTGGGCTCGGCCGGGCGGAGGGCGAGGTCACCCGCGGCGCTCCTCGAAGGAGCGCACGGCAGACGGGGCCGCCACTCATGGAGAAGGGGTTCTTCGCTGTCGAAGCACTTGAATACAGCGACCAACGCCCGGCATGAGTAGTACTCATTTTGGAGTTGCGGTTTCGCTGGACAGGTTGGGTATGCGCGGCAAGTTTGAGTCGATGGCGCCCTTGCCTGGCATTTTTCTTCGCTGCGGGTGGTGCGCATGGCGTCGATCATTGATGCGTCCGCACGTCATCGATGTTGCGCCTGCGAAAAATAAGTAAGCCTATCGTCTTGACGTAGACGTCCTCTACCTCGATAAATGCTACTCATAAGCAGCGGGGTATGGAGGAGGGGCACCACAGATGAGACCTCTACGCATCGGTGCGGGGACGGTCAAGGCGCTTGCGGCGGCGGCTGTCGTCTTCGCGGCCGTGCTACCCGCTCAACCTGCCTACGCGGCCACGACGAACTTCTACGTCGACCCTGTCAACGGCAGTGACAGCAGCTCGGGAACCAGCACCGCCGCGGCGTTCAGGACCGTCCAGGCCGCCCAGGCCGCGGTCCGGGCCGTCAATACGAACATGTCCGACGACATCGTCGTGAACCTGCGCGGAGGCACCTACCCCCTCACCGCTCCGGTCACCTTCGGCACCAGCGACTCGGGCACCAACGGCCACACGGTCGTCTACCAGGCGTACAACGGTGAGACGCCCGTGATCACCGGCGGCAAGGCGGTCACCGGCTGGACCGCGGCTGCCAACGGCGAGTACAAGGCGCCCGTGGGCAGCCTCAACTTCCGGCAGCTGTACGTCAACGGGGTCCGCGCCACCCGGGCCCGCTTCCCCGACGTCGGCTCGGACTTCCAGCTGCAGGGCAGTGACAAGACCAACAAGCTGCTGAAGGTGCTCAGTTCGCAGGTCTCCAACTGGGACCAGCTCAGCAAGGTCGAGATGATGCTGGAAACGCAGTGGGGCGAGAGCTACCTGCGGCTGAAGTCGATCAGCTCCAGCAACGGCACCGCCAACATCTCGATCCAGGACCACGAGGCGGGCATCCTGTTCCAGCGCCCCTTCCCGGTGCTCTCCGACGGCGTTCCCCTGCACTTCGAGAACGCCCACGAGTTCCTCAACGAGCCGGGTGAGTTCTACGTCGACACGGCCGCGCAGACCGTCTACTACAAGCCCCGTCCCGGCGAGGACATGTCCACGGCCTCCGTGCAGGCGCCGACGCTCAAGACGCTTTTCGACATCAAGGGCACGAACCTCGGCAGTCCCGTCCACGACCTGCGCTTCTCCGGGATCACCTTCACCCAGACCACCTGGATGGAAGCGACCGACAACGGCTACCTCAACGCCCAGGGCGGCAACTACAACCTCTCGGCCGACAACTCCAACAACCAGTACGTCGACCGTCCGCCGGCCGGGGTCCAGGCCTCGTACGCCGACCGCCTCTCCTTCACCGGCAACACGTTCACCCAGATGGGCGCCACCGCCCTCGACCTGCACCACGGTGTGCACGACAGCACCGTGACCGGCAACCTGATCCACGACATCGCCGGCAACGGGATCATGGTCGGCAAGTTCTCCGACCCGACCGTGGAGTACCACACCGTCTACAACCCGCCCACCTCACCGGCCGGTGAGGACGCCCGGGAGGTGGTCAAGAACGTCACCGTCAAGGACAACCTGATCACCCGGACCGGTGAGGACTACCTGGGCACCGCCGGCATCGACGCGGGCTTCGTCAACAGCACCACCATCGACCACAACGACATCTCCGACGTTCCGTGGGCCGCCATCTCGCTGGGCTGGGGCTGGCAGTCGGCGGCCAACGCCGAAGGCAACAACAGCATCAGCTACAACCGGCTCGGCAACGTGATGAACCGGCTCTGCGACTCCGCCGGCATCTACCACCTCTCGAACGACCCGGGCACGGTCATCAACGGCAACTACATCCACGACGCGATACGAGCGCCGTCCGCCTGCGGCAACGCCGTGCACGGCGTCTACCTGGACGAGGGGTCGAACAACATGACCCTTTCGAACAACGTGCTGTCGCACACCGACGGATTCATCAACCAGAACCGCAACGGCTCCAACGTCACGCTCACCAACAACACGACATCCGGCGACACGGTGATCAAGGCCTCCGGTCTCGAGTCCGCCTACCAGGGACTGGCGGCGAAGCTCAACCTCGCCTACAACAAGCCCGCGTCCTCCTCGTCGGTCTACGGCACCGGCACGGAGGCCTCGAAGGCCGTCGACAACAACGGCGCGACCGGCTGGTCGCCGACCGGGACCGACACCTCGCCCTGGTGGCAGGTCGACCTGGGGCAGGCCTACCAGCTCGGACAGTTCTCACTGACGACCCGCCAGAACCTGGACCAGTCCGAGACCCGCGGCAACTTCGAGATCCGGGCCTCCAACGACCCGTCCTTCGGCAGCTACACCGTCCTGGGACGTCAGACGGACACCCTGCCGCTCGCCGCGACGCTCACGAGCAACGTCGACATCCGCCAGCAGTTCCGCTACGTGCGGGTCGCCAAGACCGACGGCGCGTACTTCTACATCACGGACTTCAGTGTGCAGCGGGCCGGCGGGGCACTGGAGGACGCGACCGGTACGCCGACCATCAACCCGTCGACGTTCTACACGATCAAGAACGTCAACAGCAGTCAGATGATGGACGTCTACGGATGGTCCACCGCCGACGGCGGCAGCGTCGTCCAGTGGCCGAGCACCGGTGGCGCCAACCAGCAGTGGACCATCGTTCCGGTCACCGGGCAGCTCTACAAGATCGTGAACAGGAACAGCGGCAAGGCCCTCGAGATGAACTTCTCCAGCCACTGGAAGGGGACCGCGGCGCAGCAGTGGACCTACGGCGGTGGCAACAACCAGCTGTGGTACTTCGAGCCGACCAGCGGCGGATACCTCATCCGCAACTTCGAGAGCAGGCAGGTCCTGGAGGTAAGCAGCGGATCGACGGCGAACGGAGCCGCCATCGCACAGTGGATGGCCCTGAACCAGTCCAACCAGGCCTGGACCATCCAGTGACAGGGTCAACCCACGTAAGACAGTAATGCAGTAGGGCAGCAGGCGGGTGAGGCCGGAAAGCGATCGCTTTCCGGCCTCACCCGCCCACTGGCCATCAGCTTGAGAAGCCGGTTTGTGCCGAACCTGCTCGGCACAGGAGGGCCGGGGCAGACGGGACGCCGGATGGCTCTTTCACGGCGGATGCCTGGGCCGCGTTCCAGGGGGATGCGAAGAACGCCGGGTCGGTGGCTATGTCAGCCACCGACCCGGCGTTCCTCACGCGACTGTCGGTCAGTTGGAGAAGTAGATGTACTTCCAGTCGGTGTACGTCGTCGAGTTGACGGTGTCGCCCGACGAGCCGTTGATGTACGCCGCCCGGACACGGGCCTTGATGCCGGACTCGCCCGGGGCGCCCAGGTCGACGGCCGACTTGCCGTTCGTGCCGAGCGTGAAGTACTGGGGGCTGCCGTCGGTCTCGTACCACTTGCCCGCGTAGTAGACCTCGAGGTCGAGGCGCTGCTTGCGGCCCTGGTAGTACGTCATGGTCGTCGTGACCACCGGGGCGGTGTTCTTGTGGAACCAGTAGTAGGTGTGCGAGCCGATCGCGGCCTTCTTGTAGTTCTTGGTGACGGCCGTGGAGACCTTGACCTTGGCGTAGCCGGTCGACTTGACGGTCTTCGGCTTGTAGCGGGAGTCGCCCTTGAAGACCGCGGTGACGTCGGTGTCGCGGGTCATGTCCACCCACGCGGAGATGTTGCCGCTGGAGTCGACCTTGCCGGTCTTGATCAGCTTGTTGGGCTTGTCGCCACCGAAGGGGTTGGCCCAGATCTCGACGACGCGGTTCTTGTACGTCGTACCGAGGTGCGCCGTGAACTTCACGTCGGCGCCGTACGAGTACACCTTGCCGTTGTTGTTCACGGACAGGCTCGTCGAGGCGCGGGAGACCTCGACCTTGTCGGACGCGGTGACCGCCGAGTGGTCGGCGTCGCCGACGTAGGTCACCTTGTAGGTGACCGTGCCGCCGGCCGGCGGGGTGTCGGAGAAGGAGTACGTGCCGTCCGACTTCACCGTGACGACGGGCAGCGCCTTGCCGTTCGGGGAATCCAGGTCGGTACGGGTGACCTGGAGCTGCGCGCCGACCGGCAGCGGGACCGTCGCCGACAGCTTGCCGGTGACGGTGAGCTGCTTGGCGCGGGTCGCGGTCGACGGGGCGTTGACCGTGAGGGTCGGGTTGTTCAGCGCCGTGTCGCTGAGCACCTTGAGGCTGTAGCCGCTCTCCGAGCCGACGAGCGCGAAGACCCGGGAGTTGTCCGGCGCCCAGGTGAGGCCGGCCGCGTTGGACGTGCCCAGGTCATAGGTGTGCAGCGGCAGGGTGGCGTTGGGCTGGTACGTGAGGATCTTGTTGCCGCTGATCTGGGCGACCAGGCCGTTCGAGGCGATGTCGGCGCGCTGGCCGCTCGGGTAGGAGCCGGCCGCCTTGAACGCGCCGTCCGCGTAGGCGTCCCGGTCCCTGCCGTTGACCAGCACCTGTGCGCCGCCGGGCACCAGGTCGATGTCCCCGATGCCGTTGTTCAGGGAGTAGTCGCCGTTGTGCCAGGCGACCTGCGTGGGCTTGCCGCTCGACACGTCGAGCACGGCCATCGAGTCCGTCGACAGACCGGTCTCACCGACGGCCAGGATGCCCGGCTGGGTCGGGTCGGTGTCCAGCAGGGCCTGGCCCCAGAGCTTGGACGAGTACTGCTTCAGCGCCACCGGGTCGGTGCCGCTCGCCGGGTCCACCGTGGGGTCGACCGAGCCCAGGTCGCCGTCCCACTGGTCGCCGTAGGAGAACCACACCTTGCCGCCGCTGAAGGCGACATGGCGCGGGCCGGTGGTGGTGGAGACGGTGTAGCGGGCCTTGACGTCGAGGGTGGCCGCGTCGATGGCCCAGATCTCGTGGATCTCCGGCGCGGCCGCGTACACGGTCGCCCCGTCGTCCGAGACGGTGAGGTCACTGACCCCGGTGATTCCCCCCACCGAGCCGAGGACGGCACCGGAGTAGTCGGTGGCCGCGACGGTTCCGGCGGAGCTGTCTCCGACGAACACCCGCTTCAGGGCGCCGTCCGCCACGATGCCGCCGGGCGAGGTGACACGGGCCGTGGCCGCCGAGGCGGTGCCGGCCGCGACGACGCTCAGCGCCGCCGAGCTGAAGAGGACCGCGAGCGCTGTCGCGGTCGAAATGCTGCGCATACGCACAGTGTTGAACCCCCACGAAGAAACCCGGTGTGTGACCGGGGAGATGAGTGCGCCGCGCAGCACCCGGACATGACCGCTGGACTGCGGTGACGCGCGGGGCGCGGCTGCTGGGAGCAGCGTATGACATGGCTGTGACAGTTGAGGAGGGGGTTTTCGGTGTGAGGAAATTCAGAGGAGACGTTTTCCCTGCGGTTCCCTACCGGTTCTCTGCCGCTTCTCCGCCTCTGTCAGCCCGCACCGTCCGCCAGGCCCCGCCGTCCGTCGGCCCCGCCGTCCGTCAGGCCTCGTCCGCCTCGTCGCGCTGGAGCACCGTCACGCGGTGGAAGTTGCACACGGTCATCAACGGTTCCGTTGCCGCCGGCGGGCTCTGTGTGCCCGTATGGGCCTTGAGGGCGACGCTGACCAGGCTGAGCAGCAGGTCGACATCGGCGTCGCAGTCGAGGTGGATCGTCACCCAACGCGAGCCCGGCACCAGGCGGATGGCGGTCGACTCGGCGAAGTCGTAGTGCAACCGCTGGATCGCGCGGGCGGTGAGATGGAGATCCACATCCCGGTCGGAGTGGAAGTGCACGATCTCGTCCCGTGCGGAACGCAGCGCCCGGCCCGTGCCGCAGCCGGCCTCGCACGGGCTGAGGTCGGGCCAGGCGGCCAGCTGGTTCATGGCTTTCTGGGCCGGTGTCATGAGCCCATGGTGCGGTGCTCACCGCGCGGACACCAGACATTGTGGGATCCGTAACCCGTAGGAGACGTTGCTCACTTTGCCCCCTTCTCCCACGTGGGCACGGGCGGCAGGACCAGTGCCAGGACCAGTGCGGCGTACAGGCCTCCTGCGCCCTGCCGTCTCCGGCACGTGGCCCCGGCACCCGGCCCCGTGAGGCAGCGGTCGTCCGCCCCCGGACGACCCCCCTGAGCTGCGGAAATGCCGAAGACTCCCCAAACTCTCCCTTTCGGCGATAATTGGGGCATGAGTACGGCGACGCTTGTAACAGCGGCCACGTCGAGTGAACTACTCAACGTGATCGCCGCCTTTGTCGGTGGCCTGATCATCGCTGGTGCATTGATCTGGGCCGTGCAGTTCGGCATGAGGGTCCGGGACCGCGAACTGCCGCGACCCAACCCGGACGAGCAACCCCACCTTCCGGACAGCGGTGCGGTCCGGGAGATGCGCGAGATGCGGGAACCGGACGAGGTTCCGCACGCGGAGGGCGGGCAGCGGCTCATGCCGTACGAGTTCCACAAATCGGGAAGCAGGACAGGAAAGGACCAGCACCGCCGGCGTTGGCTGCCCGGTTCCAGCGGCTCCTTCGGCAGCGGCGGCGTGGGGCGTTTCTGACACGCCAGCCCTCGTGCGTTTCCGACGCACCAGGCCTCGCGCCGGCCGGAAGGGCTCTACGCCATCCAGAAGAAGACCGCCGTCATGCGCTTCTCCTCCAGCGTCCGGCCGGAGTAGCCCGTCGCGCTGTGCACGAGGTTGGCGTTGTAGAGAAGCAGGCGGTTGTACTTGTGCGGGACGCGTACGTCCTCCTCGAAGGCGTCCGGCGCGACGAACCGTGTGCCCAGGGCCTCGACGAGGTTGTTGTGCGGGGCCTGGACGACGTTGCCGCCGAGCCGGCCGCCGGGGAGCGACTGACGGTAGAAGGCGGTCCCGCAGTCCTTGGGGACGTCAGGGTTGAGGTACAGCACCGCCGCGTAGCGGCACAGCGCCCGCGAGTCGGTGTGCGGACGCGGCTCGCTCTCGCCCTCGCCGACGACCTGGACGCAGTTGTGGTTGAGGGTCCCGCCGCCGGGGGCCTGCTGCACCCACAGTTCCTTCGCGCCGGTCGACTTCTTCACCAGCCGTTCGACACGGGCGAGTTCGGCGGGTTCGAGGCCCGGCATGGTGCGCAGGCCCGGCCAGGTCTCCGAGGTGTACGGATAGCCCTTGACCCAGTCGTCCTTGGCGAGACAGCGCTCCCTTACGGCGTCCACGTCCGGCAGGACGTCGTCCAGGACCCAGTAGTCGCGGCCCTTGGTGGGCTTGCGGTAGGGAAGGACGGGCAGGGCCGTGGGGAGTCTGCGGGGCTGTGGGGGCATGGCCCGAATCTAGGTCGGGGGTTCGTCTCGACTCTCCCGCGACTTGGTCAACTCCCCGTGGAGTTGGTCAACATTCCGTCAACCGGCCGGGGCCCGAGGGGCGTTACCTGCCTCACATCCCGAGGTTTTTACCAAATCAAAAGGTTCCGCGGCGAACCCGATCCGTACTCCCCTCCGTCCGACCCCGCGGATCTTCGGCGGGACCCTCGACCGGGCAGGAGGCACGGTGCGCTTTTCGCGGAATGCGATGGGAACCCTCTTCGTGGGCGGTGCGCTCAGCGTGACGCTGGCCGCGCTCGCGTATCCCGCGATGCTCGGAGTCAACACCACATCGAGCTCGGGGACGCTCATCATCGCGCAGACCCAGTGGGGGCCCCTGACGGAAGCGGACCGGGACTTCGTGGTCAAAGTGCGCGCGGCCGGGCTGTGGGAGTACCCGGTCGGGCAGATGGGCCTGAAGAAGGGGCAGAGCAAGGGGGTGCTCATCGCGAGCAAGCACCTGATCGACGGGCACGCGGCGCTGGACGCCAGCTGCCGCAAGATCAGCACCATGCTCAACATCACGATCCCGAACGTGGCCAGTCCCCAGCAGGTCGGCTTCGTCAACACGCTCGCCGCGGACCAGGGCAAGCAGTTCGACACGGACTTCGCCAACATCCTGCGCGTGACGCACGGTTCGATCTTCAACACGATCGCGAAGATCCGCTCGACGACCAAGAACACCGTGGTGCGGGCCCTGGCCGACCAGGCGAACGCGACGGTCCTCGACCACATCACGGTCATGGAGCAGACCGGCCTGGTCAACTTCGACCAGGTCCTCTTCCAGGAGACGACCCCGCCGAAGCTGCCCTCCACGGACCTGACCCCGCCGCCGCCCGCCGCGGGCCAGCCCGAGATCGTGCTCACGCCGCCGGTCGACAGCACCACCCAGCCGCCCGTCCTGCCGGGCGAGTCGTCCAACCAGGCGGCCGCCCCGAGCCCGACGGTGAGATGAGAACCGCGAGAGAAGTGAGATGAGGTGTGGGCGGCCGAACAGATCTGGAGCCGCCCGTTCCCTCTGTGGCGAAATCGTGATCGAAGATTAAACCATCCTCGCGTCACCGCAGGTTGACACCGTTCGATCATGGCATCCACCATGTGAGCACGCTGAGGCGCATGTGACCAGTGAGCCCGGTGTTCCTCAGACCATTCACCCCGGTACAGCCGGCTGCCGCATGCTGTCCTGCGCCGCCGTCGCCGGGTCTGTACACGCAAAAGTGGGGATCCTGCATGTCCATAGTGAGACGTGTCACCGCCCGACGTTTCCTCGGTACGGGCGCCGCGTCGCTCGCCCTCTGCGCCGCCACCGTCGCCGCCGCCTCGGGCGCCTGGGCCACCGACGCTCCCGGTGGTGACGGCTGGAAGTCCGGCGGCGGCTACCAGCCGGGCACGGGCGCCGGCACCAAGACGGAGACGGACCGCTGCCAGTTCTCGCTGGACGGCTCCAACTTCTTCGACTCGGTCAAGGTCGACGACCAGACCCTGAAGCCGACCGACGGCGGCAAGATCCACGTCAAGGTCCGTACGGCGGGTGACGCGACGACCTGCACCGCATCCCTGGCCTCGTACCTGGCCCACGGCTCCTCCTTCGCCACCTCCGGCGAGCAGGTGTTCGTCGACTTCGACTCGGTGACGGTCAAGGAGGGGCAGACCGACTCGCTCGACATCGCGGTGCCGGACGCCGGCTGCTTCGCGCAGATCGACCTCTACCGCGGCGCCGTCAAGTTCGACGGCAAGCTCGACGCCAAGGACGGCTTCGAGCACGGGGACCTGCCCAAGGGCCCCGACCACCCGGTCATCAAGGACAAGCTGATCGCGTCGTGGAACGGCGGCACGAAGGACTGCACGACGTCCGAGGAGTCCCAGCCGCCGGCCACCCCGCCGGCGTCGACCCCGGCGACCGAGCAGCCGTCGACCCCGGCGCAGGAGACGACCCCGCCGGCGTCCGAGACCCCCTCGACCGAGGCCCCGACCCCGTCCGCCTCGGCGTCGACCTCGGCGCCCGCGCCCACCCCGAACGGTGGCGGCGGTGACCTCGCGGAGACCGGCGGCGGCAGCGACTCCGGCATCATCGCCGGCGGCGCCGCGGCCCTCCTGGCCGCCGGTGCGGCGATCGTCGTGGTGACGAAGCGGCGGCGTACCGCCCGCTCCTGAACCATCCCCGATACGAACGCCCCGGAGACCCCCGCTCCGGGGCGTTCGTCATGCCCTGACCGCGAACGCGCCAAAGGCGTGGGGCCCCCATGACCACGCTGCTTCAGGCACCCGGCTCAGGCGCCCGGTTCAGGTGCCCGGAATCTCGACCGTCTCCAGGTACAGCTTCACAAACCGCTCCACGTCCACCTCCAACGCCACGTCCACGAGCGGCTGTTCGCGCACCCCCTCGTGGATCTCGGACTCTCCGGGGCGCGGGCGGCGGTCGACGACCGTCTGGCCGCGGGCCGGGCCCGGGGCGAGGGAGACCTCGACGGGCAGCAGGCTGGTGGTGATGCCGGCCGGGTCGACGACCGAGCACACCGCGCCCGCGTCGCCGAGGCCGCCCGCCTCCTCGGCCTCGGGGGCCTCCCCCGGGTGGGCCGGCCGGTGGGCGAGGAGTTCGCCGGCCAGCCGGGCTCCGGGCTCGGAACTGGCGCGCAGCCGGTGCACGTCGGCGCTGGGGACGACGACCTGCGTGAACACGTCCAGGCCGTACATCGTGATCGGCACCCCGGCGGTGAGCAGGACCGCGGCCGCCTCCGGGTCGTGCCAGACGTTGAACTCGGCGACCGGCGTGGCGTTCCCGGTGGCCACCGCGCCGCCCATGAACACGATCCGCTCGATGTTGCCGGTCACCTCCGGGTGGGTGCGCAGGAGCAGCGCGATGTTGGTCAGGGGCGCCGTGGGGATCAGCGTGACCGGGCGCGGGGAGGCGAGGATCTCGCGGCGCAGCAGGGTGACCGCGTCCACGTCGGCGGGGGTGCGGGTGGGCGCGGGCAGGCCGAGGTCGCCCATGCCGTCGACGCCGTGCACGTGCGTGGCGGAGCGCGCCGGTTCGAGCAGCGGGCGCTCGGCGCCCCGGCCGACCGGGATGTCAGGGGCGCCGGCCTGCTCCAGCACGGTCAGGGTGTTGCGGACCACGCCGTCGACGTCCGTGTTCCCGGCGACGCAGGTGACGGCCCGCAGGTCGAGCGCCGGGTGCCGTACGGCGAACAGCAGGGCCAGGGCGTCGTCGACACCGGTGTCGCAGTCGATGATCACCGGAATGGGCTGACCGGTCACGGCCGCGCTCCTCTCTCCGAGTGCCCCGGCGGGCAACGTCTGCCCGTCATGGAGCGGCGTCCGGTGCGCGCTCCGGGGGTCCCCCCGGAGCGCGCAGGCCGGGGGAAGCACGGGCCCTCGTACTGGACGTACTCGGGTCTGCGCCCGGTGCGGCGAGTGGGGACCTCCCACGCCCTCAGGGCAGTGGGGGGCGTGCAGGACGCCGCGACGAGGCGAACGTTGCCTGCCGGGGCACTGGCTACCAGCTACGAGGACGACCCTACTCAGCCGCCCACAGTTCGGCGCCACGGGCTGCGGTGCATACGCCGATCCGCTCCAGCAGCCGCTCCACCGGTACGGCCCCCGGACGCCGCCCGTCCCGCAGCCGTACGGCCGCCAGGTCGCCCTCGGCCTCCCGCTCGCCGATCACCGCCTGGTACGGCACCAGGCGTGCCGCCCGGATGCGGGCGCCGAGGGTGCCCTGCTCGGGCCCGGCGAGCTCGGCCCGCAGCCCGCGTGCCACGGCCCGGCGCACCAGCTCCCGGCCCTGTGCCTGCTGCGCGTCCGACACCGGCAGCACGACGAGTTGTACGGGCGCGAGCCACGCGGGAAAGGCCCCGCCGTGCTCCTCGACCAGCTGCGCCACCGCCCGCTCCACGCTGCCGATGATGCTGCGGTGGACCATGACGGGGCGGTGTTTCGCCCCGTCGGGGCCGATGTAGTGCAGGTCGAAGCGTTCGGGCTGGTGGAAGTCGATCTGGACGGTGGAGAGGGTGGACTCGCGGCCGGCGGAGTCGGTGATCTGGACGTCGATCTTGGGCCCGTAGAAGGCGGCCTCGCCCGCCACGGCGTCGTACGGAACGCCGCTGCCCTCCAGCACCTCCTCCAGCAGCCCGGTGGCCCGCTCCCACAACTGCGGGTCGGCGACGTACTTGCCGCCCTCCCCCGGCAGGGACAGCCGGTAGCGGGCGGCGCGGATGCCGAGGTCGGCGTAGGCGCGGCCGATGAGTGCGAGGGCGTCGCGTGCCTCGTCCACCGCCTGTTCCAGGGTGCAGAAGATGTGGGCGTCGTTGAGCTGGATGGACCGTACGCGGGTCAGGCCGCCGAGGACCCCGGACAGCTCGGACCGGTACATGCCGCCCAACTCGGCGATACGGAGGGGCAGTTCACGGTAGCTGTGGGGCCGGGAGCGGTAGATGAGGGCGTGATGGGGGCAGAGACTGGGCCTCAGCACGACCTGTTCGCTGCCCAGTTCCATCGGCGGGAACATGTCGTCGCTGTAGTGGGACCAGTGGCCCGAGATCTCGTAGAGCTCGCGCTTGCCGAGGACGGGCGAGTACACGTGCCGGTAGCCGGCCGCGCGTTCCTGGTCCCGGATGTACTCCTCCAGCGCGTGCCGCACGATCGCCCCGTCGGGCAGCCAGTACGGCAGCCCCGCGCCCATCAGCGGATCGGTGTCGAACAGGTCCAGTTCACGGCCGAGCCTGCGGTGGTCGTACATGGTCGGTCTCCTCGCGAATTCAGGGGTCTCACGGGCGAGCGACCGACGACGAAGCCCCGGGGCACTCGCCCCGGGGCTTCGGACATCCAGTCCGGAGATCAGCGCGCCGGGACACTCTCCGGCGTCGTCGTGAACAACGAATGGGCGCGCTTCATGGGAGGACGGTAGCGCGGGGGCGGGGGGAGAGGGCGACTGGTTTTCGGGGGTGGGGCGGGGAGGTCGGTAACCCGGACGGACCGGCTCACTGGTGAGGTGGCTCCGGGGGTGATCCCTTGGAGAGGCAACCGACCGTGACCAGGGAGGACTCCGATGACCCGCACCCCGCACCGCGTCCTCCTCGCCTCCGTGCTGTCCCTGGGGACCCTGGTGGGCGCGAGCGCGTGCAGCCTCGGTGCGCAGATGAGGGCCCAGACGCCCGCCCCTTCGCGCAGCGCGAAGCCGGCGCCGACTCGGACCACCCCTCCTTCCTCCCGCCCCCTCACCGAGGCACAGGCGCACGCCGCGCTGGTGACCGAGGGCGATCTGGGAGCGCCCTGGGGGCCGACGCAGGGGGTCGCGACCTGGCGGGACGGCGTGCTCAAGGCGACCGCCCAGGCACCCGACTGCCGACGGCTTCTCGACGCGCTGTACACCGACGACCTGTTCGGGGCCGCGAGCGGGCCGCGGGCCGTGACGGGGCTCGACGACTCCATGGACCAGGCGCAGTTGCGCTACCAGGTGCTGGCCCTGTCTCCCGCGGACGTGGACCGGACGCTGGCGTGGATGAAGACCCTGCCGGCGACGTGCGGCCGGTTCACGGCGGTCACCGACTACGGCTCCGTGCAGGACGTCCAGGTCAGCGACGCCGAGCTGCCCGAGGTCGGGGACGCCCGGCAGGGGCTGCGGCTCACCTTCGCCGGGCGGACGACCGATGGCGAACCGACCATGCTCACCCTGGACGTCGTCGCGGTCCGCATCGGTGACGACACCATCGCCCTCACCCACGGCGGCCCGGGCATGGTGTCGGCCGACGCCACGAGAGCCTTCGTACAGGTAGGCGCACAGCGACTGGCCGACGTGCGGAAACAGGCGCGGTTGCGCGTATAGAGCCCGGGTGCTCCTCCACGCCTGAGGCGAGGGCGAGGGCGGGTCCGGCGTCTAACCGAGCTTGTCCACCGCCTCCTTGGCCTCCTTCAGGCCCGCACCCGTCGCCTCCCGGTACACCTTGATCGCCGCGATCTTCTTGCCGTCCCGCAGCAGGGCGTCCACCTCGTCCGCCCACGGCTCCCGCTCGCGCAGCCCCAAGTGGTCGAGGATCAGGTCGAGTTTGTGCTCGACCCGGGCAACTCGCTTGTCCTGCCGGGAGATCCGGCTCTCGATGCTGCCGATGCCGAAGAGTATGAGCAGGGCGATGAGGGAGAAACCGAGTGTGTCCATGCCACGATCCTAGGTTTCCTCAGCCGCCTTCCAGCATCATCCGGTGCGCCACCACGTCGCGCGCCACCTCCAGCACGGTGCGGCCCTGCGTGAAGGCGCGGGCCCGCAGCCGGGCCGTCGCCTCGTCGGCGTCGACCCCGAGCTGCGCCATGATCATGCCGATGGCCTGGTAGACCTTGTCGTGGTCGGTGGCCAGCCCGCCCAGCCAGGGCTCGTCCGCACCGCTGTCGTCCTCCTCCCGCGGCAGGATCATGAGGGCCAGCGTCATGACACCGGCCACCATCAGCGCACGGTGCAGCTCGTGTTCGGTCAGCCCGCCAGGGGCGGCACTGTAGAGGTCGAGAGTGCCCAAGGTCACGGTGTCATTGCCCAGCGGCAGCGAGTACACCGCCCGCACCCCCGCCGCCGTCACCTGCTGCGCGAACACCGGCCAGCGGCGCGCGTCCCGGCCGGCCGTCAGATCGCAGGCCAGCACGGGGGCACCGGCCTCGGAGGCGTACAGAAACGGCCCGTCGCCGAGGGTCGCCTGGAGTTCCGCGAGATAGGAGGCCTGGTCGCTGCTCGCGCCGAGTTGGACCGACATCCCGTCGCTGCGCAGCGACACACTCGCGCCGACGACCGGCAGCAGCGTCACCGCCACCCCGCACAACCGGGCCGGAATCTCCCCGGGTTGCGCGTCACGCACCCCCTCGGCGATCACCTCGGCGGTCCTGAGCCGGTCCGGGTCGCGCTCCGTCCTTCGCCCACGGGCGTCGTGACCGGACGTACGGTGCCCTTCACCGTCGGGGCGGAGGGCGCCGCCAAAGAAGCCGTAACGGTCGTCCTCGGGCCGCACGACCACCGCCTCCTTCGGTCGCAGCGGGGCAGCTTCGTGTCCGGGCTCCCGATGCGGACCCGCCGAAGCAGGGGGTCGAGGGGGTCGGAACCGGCGTCACGCCCGCTCGGGACCGCTGCCCGAGTAACCCTGCCGACAGGGGTGAAACGCCGGAAGGACGGCACGGCACCGCGAGGGCGGGAACGGTCACAGAGGAGGCTGTGCGGGTGCGGGGCCGAGGGTGGTGGTGCCGGGGGCCGTACGGTGGCCGAGGCCCGTCCGGTACGCGTCCAGGGCCGCCTCCACCCGGCCGGTACGGCGCAGCAGATCGCCGAGCAGCCGGCACAGGTCGGCCAGGTCGCCGGCGGCACCGGCCCGCTCCAGCAGACTCAGCGCACGGACGTAGTGCTCCTCGGCGGCCTCCGTGTCGCGGGTGTCCTCGGCGATGATGCCGAGGAGGCGGTGGGCGGCGGCGGAGTGCAGGGCGCCGCGTTCGGGGCTGAGGTCGCTGAGCACGTCGTGCAGGAGGGCCGCGGCCTCGTCGGACCTGCCGCGCCGGTGCAGTACGTCGGCGAGTTCGACGGCGACCTGGCTGCTGTAGAGGGCGGCGCGCTTGGCACAGAGCATGGTGAGCGCCTGCCTCAACTCGCCCTCCGCGCGCTCCAGTTCGCCGTTCTGCGCGCACACGTATCCGCGCATCCAATGGCAGTTGGCCAGCTCGGTGCGCAGCTGGAGTGTCCGGTACAGCTCGGCGGCCTTGGCGAGCGAGGCGTCGGCCTCGTTGATGCGGCCCTCGGCGAGCAGGGTGCGGGCGACCGAGCGGTGCATACGGGCGACGAGCGCCGGGTCGCCGGACTGCGGGGCCAGCGCGAGCGCGAACTCGGCGGCCTGGGCGGCCCGGGCGTGGGCGCCCATGTCCATGTAAGGGCCGATGACGCTGGCGTAGAGCAGCAGGAGCGCGTCCGGATCGTGCAGTCCGCCGCGGTTGAGCTCGTCGAGCGTGGACTCCAGCAGGTAGACGGCGTAGCGGAGTTCACCGGCCAGGTAGTGGGAGACGGCGCGGCCGCGCAGGGCGGGTACCCGGGCGGGCAGCGGAACGTCGGCGAGGGCCTGCTCGGTGCGCTCGAAGAACCGCCGGGCGGCGGCCAGTTCACCGGTGTCCAGGGCGCACTCGCCGAGACCGAGCAGCGCGACGGCCGCCACGTCGGTCAGCTCGTTCTCCTCGGCCTCGGCGAGCAGCGCCGCGTACTGCTCCGCGGCCCGTTCGGCCTCCCCGGAGGCGAGCGTGCGCTGTGCCTCGGTCAGCCTGAGCCGCAGGTCGGTGGCGAGACGGGCCGGGCGCCCGGTGACCAGCTCGTCGTAGGCGATCCCGAGGCGCTCGGCGATGTGCCTGAGCGCGCCGTCGGAGGGCCGCACCCGTCCGGCCTCCAGGGTGGAGATGTACGCGGGGGTGTAGGCGGGCTCCGCCAACTGCCTCTGTGTCAGTCCTCGTTCGGCCCGCAGTTGCTGCACTCTGCGCCCGATGGTCACCGGATCGTCACGTTCCGACACGCCAACTCCCCCTGGCCCTCTTGCCGTTCACCCTCGCCGACCCCTAGGTTAAACCGCGGATTAAGCATGCTTAATGCATTGCTGTTCTTCGCTGTTCTTCCCTGTTCTTCGCTGCTGTTGCGAGGTCGCGATGCTCGAACGCACGGGCACCACTGGGCGTTACACCAGAGGCTTCACCGCCGCGCTCGTCGCCGTGGCGGCCCTGGTCCTGGCGGCGAACGCGGGCCCGGCGAGGGCGGCGACCGAGCAGCCGCAGGCCCCGGCCGCGGTCGGCATCAGCACCACCTCCGGGTAGTCCTCCGGACCGGACCTCCGACAGCCCTTCAGGCAGCCCTCCTGATGGCGGGAGGGCGAGGCATTCAGCCCCCGCACACCGTCCGGTACGGCGCCTCCGGCACATACGTCCGCCACTGCGCCCGCGTCAGTTCGGCGCCGCCCGCCCGCGCGCACACCGCCCGGAGCGCCTGCTCGGGGTCGACCGTGTACCGCTGGAGCGGAACGTGCGCGCTTCCGGCGTACAGGGTCCTGCCGTCGGAGCCGAAGGCGAGTGAGTCGATCGCGTCGCCCGCCGTGGTCAGCGGGCCGCCGAGGGGCTGTTCGGTCGCCACGTCCCACAGCTGGAGGCTGCCCGCGGCCCCGCCGACGGCCAGCGTGCGCCCGTCGGGGCTGAAGGCGACCGCGCTCACGCCCTCGGGGTCGGTGCCGTACGGGGCGGGGAAGACGCTGCGCAGAACGCCCTCGCGGTGGGCGAGGTCCCCGTCCCACAGGGCGACCCGTCCCGTCTGGTCGCCGGCCGCCAGCAGGGAGCCGTCGGCGGTGAAGGCCAGCGCGCCGGTCTCGTCGCCCTGCACGAGGTCGTGTCCGCCGGCCCGGCCCGAGGGCAGGCGGACCGCCCGGCCATCGCCGACCAGCAGCTCTCCGTCGGGGCGGACGGCGAGGTGGCTGCCGGTCACGCCGTTCAGGACCGTCGTACGGTGCCGGCGCGAGACGTCCCACACCTCGTCGGCCAGGTCGCCGATGTCCGGGGTGCGGGCGGCGCTCAGGGTGCGGCCGTCCGGGCCGAGGGCGATGTCGATCAGCGCCCCGCCAGGCAGGTCCAGCGAGGTCACGGCCCGCCCGTGCGGCACGTCCCAGATGTGGACCGGCTGCGCGACGACCAGTCGGCCGGGCGCCGAGACGCCGTACGCGAAGCGGGTGCCGTCGGGGCTGAACGCGGCCAGCGACAGGGTGTCGGCGGGGACGGCGGGCAGGGTGGGGTCCTTGGAGACGGGGACGCGTACCGGTGGCAGGGTCCGCAGGACGCGGTCGTCCGTGGTCGCGTGGAGCCGGAAGACGTACCGGTCGCCGGTGCGCTCGGCGGTGGCGTAGGTGCGGCCGTCGGGGCTGAACCGCACGTCGGACGCCGGGGTGGAGCGCCAGCCGGAGGTGACGGCCTCCCGCAGGTCGAGGGTGTGGACGGTGCCGCCCTCCACATAGCGCAGGATGCGGCCGTCCCGGTCCCAGACCGGGTCGCGGCGCAGGTGCTGGTTGTTCAGTGCGTAGCGGAAGACGGGTGCGTCGGTGGCCGCCAGGCGCCACACCCGGATCTCCGTACGGTCGGCGGTCGCCAGGAAGGCGCCGTCCTGGCTGAAGGCGGCGTACTGCACCCCGGGGTCGTCGAGGTCGGCGATCCGCCGGCCCGTGCGGGTGTCCCAGATGCGGACCCCGGTGCCGGTGGCGGCGGCCAGCCGGTCGCCGGCGAGCACGAGGAAGGTGCCGATGCCCTCCTCGCAGACGTGGTCGTGCTGCCAGGCGCCGGTCACCACGCGGTGCGCGGACGTGTCCCACACCTGCGGGGTGCCCCCGTTGGCGCAGGCGGCCGCGAGCCGTCCGTCGCCGCTCACCGCCGTCATCGCGGCGTCGGGTGCCGGGGTGTCGAAGAGCACGCGGCCGTCCGTGACCGAGCGGAGCCGCAGCCGGTCCCCCTCGGTGGTCAGGAAGGACTGTCCGTCGCCGGTGAAGAAGAGGTCACCGACGCCGTGCACGGCCTGGGATCCGCCGGTCCAGCGGCCGGTGGCCGTGTCCCACAGCCGTACGCCGTCGGGCATGTCGACCCTGAACACCCGGGCGTCCGGGCCGGCCCCGCCGACGGTGCCCTCGGGCACCCGGCCCGAGCCGACGGCGCGGTGCGTGGTCACGTTCCAGGTGCGCCAGGAGCGGCCCTGTGCGCTGAGCAGGACGCGCCCGGTGTCGGCGAGCGTGCGCTGGGTCTCGTCGCCGGGCGCGGGGTCGGTGAAGGTGCCCGTCTCCGGCTGGGCGAGGGAGCCGAGCAGCGCGCGGCGGGTCTCGGGCAGTTCGGCGACGCGCCAGGAGGCGGCGCCGAGCAGCAGCGCGGTGCGCGGGTCGGTGGTGCGCAGCGCGTCGGCGATCTCGGCGACGCGGCGGGCCGCGGACTGGGTGCGCTGCCGCTGGTTGTCCGTGTACTCGCGCCAGACGGCGAAGCCCGTCAGCAGGGCGACCGCGACGACCGCGGACAGCGACGCGGTCAGGATGCGGTGTCTGCGGCTGATCCGGGCGGCGGCCAGCACCTCCGTCTCGCGGACCTCGAACGAGGCGGTGAGGAAGGAGCGTTCCGGCGCCGTCAGCGCGGGGTCGGTCGGATGGTCGGGGAACAGTTCCTCGGCGCGGGCCAGCCGGGTGCCCCGGTAGAGGGCGCCGGGGTCGCGGTCGTGCTCCAGCCAGGTGCGGACCGCGTCCGCGAGCATCCGGTGGTGGCGCAGCCGTTCGCGGTCCTGCTCGATCCAGCCGTGCAGCCGGGGCCAGCAGGTGATGAGCGCCTCGTGGGCGAGCTGCACGCCGTCCTCGTCGGCGGTCAGCAGCCGGGCGCCGGTGAGCCGTTCCACGACGACCGGCACGTCCGGGTCCGCCCACTCCTCCAGCTCGGGCCGGCTGAGCGGGCGCCGGGTGTCGGGGGTGCCCTGGCCGGGCTCGACCATGCGCAGCAGCAGATGCCGCGCGGTGCGGGCCTGGGCCGGCGACAGGCCGCCGTGGACCTCCTCGGCACTCGCCGCGATCGCGCCGCGCACTCCGCCGGCGGCCTCGTATCCGGCGAGGGAGAGCATCCGGCCCTTGCGGCGGCGCCAGGTCTCCAGCAGGACGTGCGAGAGCATCGGCAGGCCGCCGGGCTCGTCGAGGACCTCGTCCACCAGGCGGACGGTCAGCGTCCGCTCGACGAGGCAGCCGACCGCCTGGGCCGGTCCGACCACCGCCTCCCGCAGCTCCTCCGCGGTCATCGGGCCGAGCAGCAGCGCGGCACCCTGCAACGCGTCCGCCAGTTCCCGGTGCTCGCCGCAGCGGGTGTAGAAGTCGGCGCGTACGGCGACCAGCACGCGCAGCCTGCTGGCCGGGTCGCGGGCGGCGAGCAGCAGGTCGATGAAGCGTGAGCGCTCCCGCGGGTCGCGGCAGAGGGTGAAGGCCTCCTCGAACTGGTCGACGACGACCCAGCTCTCCGGCTCGTCGTCGGCCGGGGCGAGAAGGTGGCCGTAGGTCGCGGCGGGCGTCGGGCCGGGGGTGAGGATGCGCAGTGTGGCGGGACAGCCGCGGTCCGCGATCTCCGCCTGAAGCCGGGGGATCAGTCCGGCCCGCAGCAGGGACGACTTCCCGCTGCCCGAGGGGCCGAACAGCACCGCGAACCGGTGCTCGCACACCAACTTCCCGACCTCGTCGACCACACGGTCCCGGCCGAAGAACAGATGCTGGTCGGCCGGTTCGAAGCGGGCCAGGCCCCGGTACGGCGACGGCGCGTCCTCGTCGGGCTCGACGGGGGCCCGGCTCGCCTCCTCCTCCGCTTCCTTCCAGCGGGGCACCCACTCGGAGGGGTCGCCGGCGCAGGCACGCACGTATCCCTCGACGACGGCGAGGGACGGCAACCGCTCGCCGGCGGCGGCCTGTGACAGCGTTGTCGCGGAGAAGCCCGCCACCTTGGCCATGGCCCGGTAGGAAGGACCACCGGCGGTCCGGCGCAGCTCCCGCAAATCGTGCGCGAGCCGCTGCACGGGACCGGCCTGCGGGTCCAGCGGTCTCTCGGGACGCCCCATGCGCTCCTACCTCCGTAGACCTGGCGAGAGCGACATCAGGAGCGATGACCGTACGGGTCGCCAGGAAACCGTCGAGTGCAACGAGGATGACGGGTGGGTGGAGGGGACGGTTTCATGTCACCGTGCTTTTCGCGTCACAGGTTGATTTCCCCGGCGAACAGGGGCTGCCGATCAACGCCTCCCTTGCGAGTCTCGGTCGTGGCACCGGCCGATCCCCCCGCGGTCGCGGGGTCCGCAGTGGAGGAGAACCCAACCCCATGCCCACCAGCACCCTGCGCCGGCTCGGCTTCTGGGTGACCGTCTCGTCCGCGCTCGCCGCAGTGATCGCGGTGTCCGGGCTGCCGTCACTCGCCACGGCCGCCTCCGCCCCGACCAGGGCGGGGCAGGTGCGGATCGTCGACCGGTCCTGCCCGATCGTTCCGCCTTGATCAACTCTCCCCGATCGGCTTGATCAGTTCGGCAAAAGCTCGTCCCCAGTTAGCAGAAAAGCCTTTCCGTCCCACGCTCGACTTGCCAGTCTTCGGCTCGCCTGCCGGATGTCATGTCCGGAACGAGTGGACCGTCGACTGGAGCCCCCCATGCCCCGAGCAGTCACCAGCACGAGGACGTCCCGCCTCGCCCGAGCCGCCGCCGTCGCGGGCAGCGCCGCCGCCCTGGCCCTCGCCCTGCCGGGCAGCGCCTCGGCGGGCGTGCTGCAGAACCTGCCGGAGAACGCGACCGCGTTCCAGAAGAACTTCGAGCCCCTGTACGACTACGACACGGACAGCTGCTACCCGGCCGCCGCCATCGACCCGAGCGGCACCCTCAACGGCGGCCTCAATCCGACCGGCCCGATCACCGGCGAGTGCCGCTCCGGCCACCTCGGCCAGGCCAACACCTACTCGCGGGCCAAGTGCAACAACGGCTGGTGCGGGATCGTCTACGCCAGCTACTTCGAGAAGGACGAGGCATCGCCGGGCATCGGCCACCGCCACGACTGGGAGTGCATGGTCGTGTGGGTGAAGCAGGGCGCCGACACCCCGTCGTACCTGTCCGCCTCCGCCCACGGCGGCTTCAGCACGCACCCGATCGCCGACGTGCCGATGAGCGGACAGCGCGTCGAGGCCGTCTACCACAAGGACGGCGCGTCCACCCACGCCTTCCGCTTCGCCAAGTGGGGCGAAACGCCGGAGAACGACACGGGTGCCTGGCACCAGGAGAACCTGATCACCTGGGACAACCTGGCGTCCAACCTCCGCGACATCCTGAACGCCTCCGACTGGGGCAACGCCAACTTCCCGCTCCAGGACGCCAAGTTCGCCGACCACCTCAACAAGGCCAAGCCGAGCGGCATCACGTTCGACCCGTACGCCTGAGCCGTGCGGCGGTCGCGGAGTCGACTGCTGCGCTGACCGGGATTGATTGCGCCGACGAAACGGGGTGCCGATCGACTCCGCGACCACGAAGGTCGATACCGGCCCCCGCAGCCACGGCCGCCGACGCACACTCCCCCCTGGCGTCGGCGGCCGCTTTGCGTACGCTGCGTGGATGACCTCTGCCGCCGCGCGCACCGCCCTCGGCCTCACCGCGGATCTCCCGGTCGCCGACCTCGAGGACTTCTACCGGGACCTGCACCGGCACCCCGAGCTGTCCCTCCAGGAACACCGCACGGCCGCCAGGCTCTCCGAGCGGCTCGCCAAGGCGGGGTACGAGACCGCCGAGGGCATCGGCGGCACCGGAGTCGCCGGGCTGCTGCGCAACGGCGACGGGCCCGTCGTCCTCCTGCGCGCCGACATGGACGCGCTGCCCGTCCAGGAGGAGACCGGGCTGCCGTACGCCTCCGAGGTGCCCGGTGTGATGCACGCCTGCGGGCACGATCTGCACGTGACCTGGCTGGCGGGCGCGGCCGAGGCACTGGCCGCCGGGCGGGACGCCTGGTCCGGGACGCTGCTCGTGGTGGGCCAGCCCGCCGAGGAGACCGGACAGGGCGCGGCACGGATGGTCGCGGACGGGCTGTACGAACGCTTCGTACGGCCCGACGTGCTGCTCGGGCAGCATGCGGCACCCGGCCCGGTCGGGTTCTACGCCCACTCGCCGGGCCTGATCATGTCGGCGTCGACCGACCTCGACATCGTCGTGCACGGCACGGGCGGACACGGTTCGCGGCCGGAGACGACCGTCGACCCGGTGGTGACGGCCGCGTACCTGGTGACCCGGCTGCAGACGGTCGTCTCCCGGGAGATCGCCGCCCGCGAGTCCGCGGTGCTGACCGTCGGGCGGATCGAGGCGGGCACCCGGCACAACATCATCCCGTCCGAGGCGCGCATCTCCCTCAACCTGCGCACCCAGTCCGACGAGGTGCGCGAGCGGATGATCGCCGCGATCCGGCGCATCGCGGCCGGCGAGGCGCTCGCCGCCGGATGCCCGCGGGAGCCCGAGGTGACCGTGGGCGCGACCTTCCCGGTGACCATGAACGACGCGGACACCGACCGCCGGATCGCGGCCGTGCACGAGGAGGTGCTCGGGGCGGGGACGGTGCTGGACTTCGGCCCCGTGATGGGCAGCGAGGACTTCCCGTATCTGGCGCAGGGCCAGATCCCGTACTCCTACTGGTTCGTCACGACGACCCCGGCCGAGGTGTGGGACGCGGCGCCCGGCACCGACCTGATGGAGAAGTTCCTGGCCGTCCCGAGCAACCACAGCCCTCGCTTCGGGCCGGATCTGTCGACGATCACCCCGGGCGTGCGGACCCTGGTCTCGGCCGCCCTCGAATACCTCGCCCAGCCCGCCTAGCCCTGCGTCTGCAGCTGCCGCAACTGTCGCTGGACGTGGTCCAGTGCGCCCTGCCGACGCCCCGGCACCCGGGCGCGCAGGTCGGCGAGCGACGCCCCGAGCTCCCGCGCCGCCGTCGCGTCCCGGACCTGCCCCCACTGGTGGTGCGCCCGGTCCACGGCCGCCTCGACGGCTGCCGTGTCCGGGCCCTGCCCCGCCGACAACCGCGCGACGGCCACGCCCAGCCAGGTACGGCAGCTGCGCGAGGGATCCCCGGCGAACATCGCCAGGTCCGCCCGCACCTCGGCCCAGTGCAGGGCCTGTTCGGACCCGGGCCCGTGCGCCTGCACGGCGGCTTGTTCGTGGTGGGCGGCGAGGGCATCGGCGTCGGGATGGCGCCCGGACCGGACGGCGACGGAGATGGCGGAGTGCGGATCGCCCTCACCGGCCGCACCGCTGTGGCGCCGGTCGGCATCAGTCAGCCCGTCAATCAGCCCGTCCGGCGTTTGAGGACGAGGCCGTTCAGGCCGGTACGGGGGTCCGGGGGCGAAGCCCCCGGGGACGGCGGCCCCCGCGACACCCGCCGCCGCCAGCACGAGGTCCGCATACCCGTCCACGCCCACCCGGGCCAACGCCTGCTGATGCAGCTCCGCCAGTTCGGGCCGGTGGCCACTGCGCAGGATCGTCGCCACGGCCTTCATATACGTCGGCACAGCGACCGTGCGCCGGGACGGCGGCGGCGCGATACGCCCGTAGACGGCGTTGTTGCGCCCGCAGTCGATCGGGTTCGCCCGCAGCCACTCCCAGGTCTCGTGGTCCGCGTGCAGGTCGAGGACGAGGGTCGTGGATCCGGCCGCGCGCAGCCGCAGTTCCTCCCGGATCCAGTGCCAGGGCAGAGCCGTGTAGCGCACCGTCGAGGGCGTCGTGCGGGCCAGCGCCAGGTGGGGCAGCCGCTGGCGCCGGTCGAGTTGCAGCTGTCCGGCGACGAAGACCGTGAGCGGCCCGGGGGCAGCCGCGGCCGCCCGCAGCCGGGTGAGCACGGCCTGCGGCTCCAGCGGGTCGGCGAGTTCGACGACGTTGGCCGTCTCCGTCCCGGACAGGACGCCCGGCGGGACCGCCGCGAGTACGGGGAGCACGGACGCCGCGTCCACCAAACAGCCCTTGCCCGCCGGGGATGCGGCGAGCAACAGCACGGTTCCCGGCATCGTTCCCTCCCCATCCCCCGTCGATCACTTAGGCAGCACCGTAACCGCTGCGGCTGCAAAGGTGGGTCTCAGGACTGCAAACGACCGTGCTCCGCCTCCGCCGCCACGACCTGACGAACGGCCCGTCGAACGGCGAAGACCGTCGTGTCGTCGGCCAGCCGGCCGCCGCAGTGCCGCACCGTGCGGTCCCGTACGAAGGCGACCAGGCGCCGGGGTTCGGCGGTGCGGGGGTCGGCGGCGACGGCCCGGGCGACGTCGTCGGCGAGCGGGTAGAACGCCCCGGCGGCGTCCCTGGCCTCGGTCACCCCGTCGGTGGTCAACAGCAGGGTCTCGCCGGGCGCGAGGGGCACGCGGTGCACGTGCGGCCGGCCGTCGGCGGCGAGTTCGACGAGGCCGAGCGGGAGGCCGTCGCCCGGCGGCAGGGACCGTACGCCGCCGGAGCCGACGACCAGCGGGGGATCGTGACCGAACAGCATCACGTCCACCGTGCCGGGGTCGGCCTCGGGGAAGCCGAGCAGCGCGGCGGTGGCGAAACGGTCTCCGTCGTCGCGGCCGAGGGCGGTGGTGTGCTCGCGGTGCCGCAACATCCGTACCTCCAACCGGGCGCCGACCGTGGCCAGTTCGGCCTGGTGGTAGCCGGCTTCGCGGAACGTGCCGAGCAGTGCGGCCGCCGCCTCGACCGCGCCGAGGCCCTTGCCCTGGACGTCACCGAGCAGCGCCCGGGTGCCGTGCGGTCCGGGCTGGATGTCGTAGAAGTCGCCGCCGACCCGGGCGTCGACGTCGGCGGTGAGATAGACGGCGGCGTGGTCGAGGCCGCCCCAGTCGGGCGGGAGCGGGCGCAGCACGGTGCGGCGGATGGTCTCGGCGACGTCCCGCATGTGCAGCATGCGCCGCTCCCCGCGCATCCGGACCGCGCAGGCCAGGGTGGCCAGCACGCCGCCGACGGCGACGAGGATGAAGTCGGGCAGACCGGTCCGGTACTGGTGCGGCCAGGCGTTGTCCGCGAGGACGTAGGTGACCAGCGCGAGCACGGCGAAGACGGCCGTGCCCCACACCCCGCAGATCGCGGCGGCGATACCCGGCACGAGCACGATCCAGGAGATGATCCGGAACTCGCCGGTGGTGTTGAAGTCGGCGATCGTGATGGCCACCAGGAGCAGTGCGGGCGGCACCCAGGCGACACTCCGGCCCCGCATCCGCAGCAGCTGGTGCCGCCGCACAGCGTCCGTGTGCCCGGCCCGCGGCCGCCGGTCGAGCACCTTCGTCATGGGCCCCAGAGAAACATGTCCCCCCTTCCCGCGCATCCGGGCTGCCGGCCGACTTGCCAGGGCCTGTCCCCAGGTGTGCTCTGGTAGTCGGGGGCGAGGAGAGAGAGGAGCGCTCTCATGGCTCATGCGGCACCCACGTCCGGCGGAGTGATGGGCAAGGCCAGGCAGAACCGCGCGGCCCGGCCCACCCGCACGCCCGACCTGTTCGACGAGCGGGTCCATGCGGCGGGGCGGTACGGGATCCCCGTCGTACTCGGACTCCTCTACGGCTTCTGGGCGGCGGCCAACCGGCGCGGCGGCGGCGAGATCACGGGCTGGAACATCCTGTTCGGCTTCGTCACCGCGGCCGCGTTCATCGTGCTGTGCATCGCCGTCGCGACGTTCGCGCCGCTGCTGAAGCGGGAACTGCACTCCCTGGTCAAGTCGGGGTTCGCCGGCGCCGCGGTCGGCTTCCTCTACAGCCAGACCGGCGAGTCGATCTACCGGTCGGTGGCGCTGGGCGTGTTCGTCACGGCCGTCGTCTTCGCGGTGTTCTTCTACCGCTACTACACACGCGAGGACGCCACGGGCAACCGCGTCCGCTGACGGGCCCGCTCCTGCCCGACAGGCGAACCCGACCGACCCGTCCACCCCTGCCCGACGGGCGAGTGCGGCGCGTGCGTCCAGCGCCGGGCAGGCGTGCGAGTGCGGCGTACCCGTCTGCCCCTGACCGACGCGCGAAGGGGCGCGCCCGTCCGCCCCTGACCGACGGGCGAGTGCATAGCACCCATCCACCGCTGACCGACGGGCGAAAGCCACCCACCCGTCCGCCGGTGACCGGCGGGCGAGTGCGGCGCGCCCGTCCGCCCCTGACCGACGGGCGAATGCGGCGCGCGCGTCCAGCGCCGGGCGGGCGGGCGAATGCGGCCCACGCGCCCGTCCAGTACCGGGCGGACGTGCGAATGCGGCACACCCCACGCGCCCGTCCGGCACCGGGCGGGCGTGCGAGTGCCGCGAACCCGTCCAGCGCTGACGCGCGGGCAAGCGCGGCCCACCCATCCGCCCCGACGGGCGCCCACGTGCGGTGCACCCATTTGGAGTCGTACCGTTCGCGCGCGCCGCCGCCGGGCCGTTGGCTGGAGGGGTGGCCCCACGTCCTGCGCGACTGCGGAGCGCCCTGTCGGCGGCACTGATCGCCCTCGCCTGCCTGTTCGCGCCGTGCGGCGCGCTCGCGGCCTGGGCGGCGTACGACCTCGCCGACACGGGGCGCTACGTCACGACCATGGCGCCGCTGGCCGCGGACCCGGCCGTGCGCAACGCCATCGCGGACACCGTCGGCGCCGGAATCATGGACCAGGTCGACGACCGGGTGGACGTCCGGCCGCTGCGGGGCACCGTGCGCCCCTTCGTGCACGACGCGGTCCACTCCTTCACCGGTACCGAGACCTTCCGGCTGGCCTGGGACTCCGCGAACAGGGCCGTCCACGACGCCGTACTGCGCGCCCTGCACGACGAGAGCGAACGGGACGTCACCGTCGACCTCGCCCCCGTCACCGCCCAGGTCAAGCGTCAACTCGCCGTGGACCACGTGCCGTTCGCGAACCGTATCCCGGTCGAGCACACCGAGGTCTCCGTCATCCCGGTCCAGGAACTGGACCGGCTCCGGAAGGGATTCCACGTGCTGGAAGTCGCCGGTTTCTGGCTGCCCGTCGCCGCCGTCGTCCTCGCCGTCTCCGGAATCGCCGTCGCCACCTGCCGCCGCCGCGCGATCACCGCGACCGCGCTCGGCACGGCGCTCGGCGGCGCGCTGCTCGCGCTCGCCATCACGATCGGCCGCCGCCTCACCCTCGCCGACCTCCCCGAGGAGGCCCACCAGTCGGCCGCGGGCGCCGTCTACGACGCCCTCACCGCGACCCTGCGCCAGGCGTCCTGGCTCCTGGTCGCCCTCGGCCTGACGGTCGCGCTCGCCACCTGGCTCAGCCGCCGGGTGCACGTGCGAGTACAGGGCCAGGCACCGGAGGACGGGCCGCTCAGTGCGGATCCAGCGGCTGCCGACCTGAACATGCCCCATGACCATGGCGTCCACGGGCGACCCTGGTGACCCCTCGCCCGGCGCAGGACGCGCGACGCCAAGGACCTGAGCGCCTTCTTCACCGGCGCCCGCGGCAACCTGTCCGGCCCGCGGCGGACAGCGCGAGTACGACCTCGACTCGACCTGCTCAGCGGAGGCTACGGGCGTCTCCCGCGACCTCGGCAAGCGTCCGCAACGCCCGCCGCAGGTCCGGCACGGTGGCCGACGCGAGCCCGAGTCTGACGGCGGCCGGGGTGCGGTGCGGGTCGACGGTGAAGGCGGGGCCCGGCGTGACGGCGATGCCGTGTCCGGCGGCCGCGGCCGTGAAGGTGTCCGCGCGCCAGGGGGCGGGGAGTTCCCACCAGGCGAAGTAGGCCCGCGGATCGGACCGTATGCGGAAACCGGCGAGCTGCTCGGCGACCAGCCGCTGTCGCAGCGCCGCGTCCTCGCGTTTCGCCGCCACCAGCCGCCGCACCGTCCCGTCCCCGATCCACCGCACGCCCGCCTCCAGCGCGAACCGCCCGGCACTCCACCCTCCCGACCGCACGGCCGCCGCCACCGCCTGCGCCCGATGCGGCGGTACGACGAGGAAGCCGACCGTCAGGCCGGGCGCGACCCGCTTGGAGAGGCCGTCGACGACGTGGGTGAGGTGCGGGGCGAGCGCGGCGAAGGGGGCGTCCCCCGCCTCGTCGAGGAAGGACCAGATGCGGTCCTCGACAACGGGGAGCCCCAACTCGTCCACCACAAGGGCCAGTTGCCTGCGACGCTCGGTGCTCATGGTCACGGACGTGGGGTTGTGCAGCGTCGGCTGGACGTAGAGGGCGGACAGCCGGGCGCCCGCGACGGCCTCCGGACGCAGGCCCTCGTGGTCCGTGGGGAGCGGGACGAGGGTGATGCCGAGCCGGGCCGCGACCTCCTTGACCAGCGGGTACGTCAGCGCTTCGACACCGACCCGGCCGCCCGGCCGGACCAGGGAGGCCAGCGCGCCGGCGATGGCCTGGCGGGCGTTGCCGGTGAAGATCACCTGGCCGGGGGCCGGGCGCCAGCCGGGCGTGGCGAGCAGGGCCGCCACCGCCTCGCGGGGCGCCGCGGTGCCGGTGGCGGACGCCGGACGCAACGCCTCGGTGAGGACGTCGGGGCGCAGCAGCGGGGCGAGGGCGGCGGCGAGCAGCTCCGACTGACCGGGCGCGGAAGGGTAGTTGAGCTCCATGTTCACCGGGGCCGCGGTCGCCGGTTCGATGAGCCCACGCCCCGTGGGTCCCGTACCGGCGGCCCGCACGAAGGTGCCGCGACCGACCTCGCCGACGACCAGCCCCCGCCGCACCAGCTCGCCGTACGCCCGCTCCGCCGTCGAGGCGGCGATCCCGTACCGACGGGCGAACTTCCGCTGCGGAGGCAGCCGTTCGCCCGGCCGGAGCCGTCCGGCGGTGATGTCGTCGGCGATGCGGTCGGCGATACGCCGGTACGCGTCCACGAGCCAAGCCCCCCTGCTGTCATTGCACCGAGGGCAAAGATCTTATTGCACCGAAGAGTTGGGCCGACCTAGGGTCGGGGCCATGGCAGTCCAGGCAGTCCCTCTCGTTCTGATCCACGGCCACCCCTTCGACCGCACGATGTGGAACCCGCAGCTGGAGGCGTTCTCCGCCGCCCGCCGGGTGATCGCCCCCGACCTGCGCGGCTACGGCGCCTCCCCGGCCTCCCCCGCGATCACCCGCTTCGAGCAGTTCGCCGACGACATCAGGACACTGCTCGACGACCTGAAGGTGGAGACCTGTGTCCTGGCCGGCCTCTCCATGGGCGGCCAGATCGTGATGGACTTCTACCGGCGGTTCCCCGACCGCGTCCGCGGCCTGGTCCTCGCCGACACCTTCCCGGCCGCCGACACGGCCGAGGGCGTCCGCGTCCGCCACGCCACGGCGGACCGGCTGCTGCGCGAGGGCATGGGCGGATACGCCGACGACGTACTGGAGAAGATGGTCGCGCCGTACGCCGACGCGCGGGTCAAGGCCCACGTCCACGGCATGATGACGGCCACCTCCCCGCAGGGCGCCGCGGCGGCCCTGCGCGCCCGCGCCGCCCGCCCCGACTACCGCGAGCTGCTGACGACCGTCACGGTCCCGGCCCTGGTGGTCGTGGGCTCCGACGACACCTTCACCCCGGTCTCCGACGCCGAGGCGATGCACGCGGCCCTGCCCGACTCGACCCTCCACGTCATCGAGGCCACGGCCCACATGCCGAACCTGGAGAGGCCGAAGGAGTTCAACGAGGCGTTGGACCAGTTCCTGGCGCGAGTGGACCTGCGCCCGTAATGTCGTGTCGGTGACCATTCAGCCCGTCCGGCGTACGGGGACGAGGCCCGAGGAGGGCCGCAGCGGGGGTCCGGGGGCCACGGGTCCGCGGAGGTTCGGCGCCGTACTCTGCGGACTGCTTCTGGCCGGTGTGAGTGTCGTCGTCGGCTGCCGCGTCGCCGACAGCGACGGCATCACCCCCGTCCCCCAGGTCCTCGCCTTCCTGCCCTGGCTCCTCGCCCCGGCCGGATGCGCCCTCCTGCTCGCGCTGCTCGCCCGCTGGCGGCTGGGGATGGTCTGGTCGCTTGTCGTCCTCGGGATGCTGGCGTGGTTCATCGAGCCGTACGGGAAGACGGACGATCCCGGCGGCACCCCGCTCGCCGAGTTCAAGGTGCTGACCTCGAACGTCGAGTTCGGACGCGGCACCGCCTCCCTCGTCCCCGTGATCCGCGGCGACAGGCCGGACATCGTGTTCGTGGAGGAGTGCGAGTACACCTGCCAGGCCCGGCTGAAGCAGGAGTTCGGCGCCGACTACCCCTACCGGCAGGCGGTGGCGGCCGGCGGCTCCGAGGGGTCGGTCATCCTCAGCCGCTTCCCGCTCAAGGGCACGGCGGACCTGCCCGGCACCATGGGCATGCCCGGCGCCGTCGCCGACGTGCGCGGCCATGCCGTACGCCTCCAACTGGCGCACCCCATGCCGCCGTTGCCCGGCCAGGTCGGCCTCTGGCGCCGGGAACTCGGGCGGCTGCGGGACACGGCCGCCGCCACCCGCACGCCCATGGTCCTGGCCGGCGACTTCAACGCCTCCCAGGACCACGCCGCCTTCCGCCGCATCCTCGACACCGGCATGCGCGACGCCGCCCGGCTCGCGGGCCACGACCGCACGCCCAGCTGGCCCGCCCGCACCGCGCCGACGTTCGGCGCCCAGATCGACCACGTACTGGTCTCCCGGGACTTCTCCGCGAGCAGCGCCCGTTTCGTGGGCGTGGCCGAATCCGACCACCGTGCACTGCTGGTGGACATCACACTCCACCAGCGCCCGCACTGAGGCCGGCACTACGGCCGGGGCACTGGGGTCGTCGCCGGAACGGACGAGTGCGGCCGCCCCGTGCAGGAGGGCGGCCGCACCATGTGGGGGGTGGCGTCCGGCGGGAGTGCCTAGCGGGACTTGTGCAGCGCCTTGTCGAGGGCCGCCTGGAAGCCGCCGGCCCACAGCTGGTTGACGCGGGCTCGCTCGTTGGCGTCCGGGCTGGAGTTCGTGCAGGACGGGCCGGGGCCGCCGCCCGACATCAGCTCGCTGCACGGGCCTTCGTAGTGGTCGGGCAGACCGAGGACGTGGCCGGTCTCGTGGGCGGTGACGCGCGTGGAGTCGTACTCCTGGTTCTGCGCGTAGTCGAGGAAGACGTAGCCGCCGCCGTGACCGTCGGTCGAGGCGTACGAACCGCGGGAGTCGTTGCCCTCGCGGTAGCTGAAGTCGGCGTTCGAGCCCGACTGGAGCTTCACGTTCGACACCGAGCTGTTCCATATCTGGGCGCTGCGGGCTATCTGGGCGCTGAACGTCGGCGCTCCCGAGGCGTTGTAGACGACCGTGACGGCCGCCGCGCTGCTCGGGTGGGCGGCGCGCTTCTCGGCGACGGACCTGACGACCGCCTGGAAGAACGCCTGGTTTGCCTTGGCCTCGGCGGGAGACCCGGTATAGCCGGAGTACGAGGCGGGAGCCGGGGCAGCGGCGGCGGGCACCGCCGCGCCGAGACCGAAGGCGGCAAGGCTGAGGCCGACCGCCGCCGTGAGGATGGATGTGGACATGGAGGTGCGCTTGCGCATCGATGACTCCTAGGTGGGGGGTGAGTCAGTCGTCATCGGTGAGTTTCGGCGCCTGCGGGATCACTGTGATGATGGCAACCGCCGATAGCACGCCCCTATCACCCCGATCGCCGATCGCGCGGATTTCTTCAAACACCCAATTCGGGTGTGTCGGGCGGGGTTTGTGCGTCTGGTGAAACCTTTGATTCCGCTTTACGCTCCGAGGGCATGGACCTCGAGGTGCGACACCTCCGCGCGCTGTGCGCCATAGCCGACACCGGCAGTCTGCACCGCGCCGCACGTCAACTGGGCGTTGCCCAGCCGTCGTTGAGCACGCAACTGCGTCGTATCGAGCAGGAGCTGGGCGGCGCGCTGTTCGTCCGCGCCCGCACCGGCTGCCGGCCCACGCCGCTGGGCAGCCTGGTGCTGAGCCGCGCCCGCCCGCTGGTGGCCGAGATGCGCTCCCTGGTGAGCGAGGCACGGGCCGCCGCGACGGGCGGTCCCGAGCTGCGCGTCGGCTCCACCGCGAGCAAGGCCCTGGCGGGCTGGCTGCGCCGGCTGCGCGCCCGCGGCCAGGACCCCACCCTCCACATGAACGTCTCCCCGAACGCCCTGCTGCGCATGGTCGCCGACGGCCAGCTCGACGTCGCCTTCGTGCACGAGGTCGAGGGCAGCCCCCTGCGCATCCCCGAGGGCCTGCGGCTGCGCACCCTGATGGAACGCGAGCCGCAGTTCGTGTACTTGTCGGCCGACCACCCGGCGACCGCGCACCCCGTGGTCGACGTCGGCGAACTGGCCGGCGACCGCTGGATGATCGACCCCACGGTGGACGGCGAGTGGGACGCCGTCCAGCGCATGTTCCGCGGGGCGGGCATCAACCCGCACGTCCTGCACGGCGACTACCACACGGCCACCGCGCTGGTCGCGACCGGCGAGGTGGTCACCGTCTGCCAGCCGACCACCCTCTCCCACCCCGACATGGCGGTACGCCGCCTCCAGGGCGACCCGCTCGGCGTACGCCTGCTGCTGGCGGCCCGCACGGAGACAGACCTGGACGGCGCACTGCCCGCACTGGAGGAGGCGTACTGGGACTCGGCCCACCAGGCACCGGCGTATCGGGAGTGGCTGGAAGGGGAGGGTGCGGGGGGTGCGCCGGGCATGCAGTCCCCGGTACCGGCCCTCCCTTAGTTAAGGAACGGCGGCACGGGAAGTCGACATGGGCCTACGCGCGCGACACTTGCTGCGGCAAACCCTGGAGGTTCAACATGTCGTGTGATACTCGCATAATCCATGTGCTGCCCACAGTGTCGTGAGGTTGTGCCCTCCTTTGGTCACCCCCTCCCGTTGTGGAAGTGAACGCCCGTGAAACAGAGCAGCCGTCGGCCCGGTCGGCCCGAACGCCCCCTCGATCCCGATGCGGGGCCCGTGCAGTGTTTCGCCCATGAGCTGCGGTCACTGCGCGAGGCCGCCGGGTCCCCCTCGTACAGGGCGATGGCGGAGCTTGCCGGTGTCTCGGTGGCCGCGCTGTCGCGGGCCGCGTCGGGGGAGCGGTTGCCGTCGGCGGCGGTGGTGCGGGCGTACGCGCGGGCGTGCGGTGCCGAACCCGGCGTATGGGAAAGGCGGTTGCGGGCGGCGGCCGAGGAGACGGTGCCGTACTGCCCGGCGGAGGGGGAGTCGCCCTACCAGGGGCTGGCGCGGTTCGAACCGGGGGACCGGGAGCTGTTCTTCGGGCGGGCCCGGCTGTCCGAGGACGCGGTGCGGCTGATGCGGGAGCACCGGTTCGCGGCGCTGGTCGGCGCTTCCGGCAGCGGCAAGTCCTCCCTGTTGCGGGCCGGGGTGACGCCCCGGCTCGAGACCCTGGTCCAGGAGATGGGCTGCGGTGCGGAGGTGCGGCTGATCACGCCGAGCGCTCGGCCCGCGGCCACCCACGGAGGGATGCTGGCGCCCGGGCGGGACGGGCCGCATCGCGTGGTCGTGGTGGACCAGTTCGAGGAGATCTTCACGCTCTGCCGGGACCGGACCGAACGGTGGCGGTTCGTCGAGCAGTTGCTGGCCGCCAGGGAGCCGGACGCCAACCTGCGGGTGGTCGTCGCCGTGGGCAGCGGCTACCACGACCGGTGCGTCGAGCACCCCGGGCTGGCGGAGGCCCTGTGCGACGCCACCCTGACCGTCACCGCCATGAACCGGGAGGAACTGCGGGACGCCGTCGTCCGACCGGCCACGGCGGTCGGCCTGCGGGTGGAGCGGGAACTCACCGCACGGATCGTCGAGGAGGCCGCCGACCGGCCCGGCGCCCTGCCGATGGTGTCGCACGCCCTGCAGGAGACCTGGCGGCGCAGACGCAGCGGAGTGCTCACCCTGGCCGGCTACGAGACGGCCGGCGGCGTCCACGGGGCGATCGCCGCGGCGGCCGAGGAGGTGTACGGCCGGTTCTCCGTCGGCCAGGCCGACACTGCCCGGCGGCTCCTGCTGACGCTCGTCGCCCCCGGTGACGGCGGCCCCGACAGCGGTCGTCCGGTTCGCCGCGCCGATCTGCGCGAGTGGCCGGACCCCGAGGTGCCCGTCGTCCTCGAACGCCTCGCGTGCGCCCGGCTCGTCACCCTCGGCGAGGAGAGCGTCGAGCTCGCCCACGAGGCCCTGATCACCGGCTGGCCCCGGCTCCGGGCGTGGATCGAGGAGAACCGCGAGCGGCTACGCCTGCACCGGCACCTCACCGAGTCCGCCCGCCTCTGGCAGGAGCGCGACCGTGACCCCGGCGCCTTGTACCGGGGTGTCCATCTCGCGATGGCCGACGCGCTGTTCACCCGCGGCACGCACGAGGACGACCTCACCGCGCGCGAGCGGGCCTTCCTCAGCGCCTCCCGCGTCGCCGAGTTCATGGAACGCTGGACGGCCGCCCGGATGCGGCGCCGGATACGGATGTTGGCCGTCGCGCTGTCCTGCGTTCTCGGTGGAGCGCTGGTCGCCGGGCAGATCGCGTGGCACGAGCGGGGCGTGGCCGACGGGGAACGGGCCCTCGCCGGGGCCCGCCTCGCGGCCGGCCTCGCCGACCCCCGGGGGGCCGCCGACCCCCGCACCCGGACCCTGCTCAGCATCGCCGCCTGGCGGCTGGCCCCGCTGCCCGAGAGCCGCGCCGCGTTGTACGACGCCCTGTCCGAACCCGAGCGGGACGCCTTCACCGTCCCCCGGCAGAGCAACGGCTCCCGGTACTTCCTCACCTCCTCCGGCCACACCCTGCTCGACGTGGGCGGCGGCCTCTGGGAGGCCTGGGACGTGGGCACACACCGGCGCATCGGATCAGGGCGGCTGCCGGACGCACCGGTGAGCGCGGTCAGCCCTGACGGGGAGACCCTCGTGCTGGGCGGGGAGGGCGGGCAACGGTTGTGGCGTCTGTCTGTGGGGCAGGGGGGCGACGAGGGGCTCACCGGGGGCAGTGGTGACGGCGCGGGGGCCGGTGGGAGTGACGCGAGGGATGGGGGCCACGGCGCGGAGGCCGGCGGTAGTGCGGGGGCCGACACGGATCGCGCGGGTCTCGGCGACAGCGGCACTGGTGCCGGCCAGGGCTTCGGTCTGCGCTCCGCCGGGAGCGGCTACGTCGTGAACGGCCCTGGTTCCACGACCCAGTTGCGTGCCTTCGCCGACGACCGACTGCTGTTCGAGACGGCCGCGGCCGATGCCGTCGTGCCGAGTGCGGGGGCCCGGCTGGCCGCCGTGTGCGCGCGGGGCCGGCTGCTCGCGGTGCGGGATCTCGTGCGTCGGCACACCCTGCGGGGGGCCTGGCGGAGCTCGTCGTCGGTGGACTGCTCGTCCCTCGCGTTCGACAGCGGGGGGACGCGACTCGCCGCTGTCACGGATACCGGCGTACGCGTCTGGGACCTCGCCTCGGGGCGGCAACTCGCCGACCTCGCCCGGCCGGACGGCCGCTCCCTCGCCTTCACCTCCGACGGACGGTTCCTCGCGGTCGCCGCGCAGAGCGAGGTGACCGTATGGCGGCTCACGGCGCCGCACGCGCCCGTGTTCGGCCGGCCCCTGGCCGACGGGCCCGTCACCGCCCTCGCCTGGGACCCCGGCTCCCCCACCCTGCGCTACCTCGCCGGAAGCACGGTCCACACGCTCGACCTCTCGACCCCGCTCACCCCCGCGTGGCAGGACCGGCGGCTCGACGGTGAGTTGCTCAGCCCCGACGGCCGCCTGCTGGCCACCGCCCAGCGCGACGGAGGGGGTTACCGCTTCCAGCTCCGGGACACCGGTACCGGCCGGGTCCTCGCCCGGCTTCCCCCGGCGGGGAACGGGCGGCCGCTTATGGCCTTCAGCCCCGACGGGCGGTTCTTCTCCTACGGCGTCACCGTCCCGTCGTACGACATCGGCGGCCCCTCCGCCCGGAAGGCGCCCGCCACCCGGATCGTGGTCTGGGACGTGCCGGGCCGTCACAGACAGGCCGAACTCGGCCTGGCCGCGGAGCCGTCCGCCCCGGAGGTGCGCTCGATCGCGCTCACCGCCGGCGGCCGGGAACTCCTGCTCACCCGGGCCACGGCCACCGGCTCGCTCACCGGTGAGGTGTGGAACACCGCCCGGGGTACGCGCACCGGCGCCCTGGCCGCGGCGGTGAAGTCCGTCCTGGCCGCCGGTTTCACCGGCCCGGCCGCGGCCCTGCCCTTCGGACTGCACGCCGGTGTGCCGCTCGGCGGCGCGGAGGTCCTCGCGCTCGGCCCCGACGGCGTCCGCCTGGCCGTCGGCGGCCCCTCCGGCGGTGTCACCGTCTGGCGCGGCCGCCGCGAACGGCAACGGGAGGCCGTCGTCCCGGCCCCCGCCGGAGCCCTCGGCTCCCCTGTCACCGCCCTCGCCTTCAGCCCCGACGGCCGTGCCCTCGCGGTGGGATACGGCTCCGGCGCCCTCCGGCTCTGGGACCTCGCCGCCCGGCAGCCCCTCGGCGGCGGCCTCGACACCCCGGGTGACACGATCCGCTCCCTCGCCTTCAGCGCGGACGGGGGCTCCCTGTACGCCGGCGGCGGCCACGTCCCCCTCCAGCGGCACGCCATCGCCCCCGCGCAGGTCGCCACCCGGCTCTGCGCCCGGGCCGGACGCGACCTCTCCGGCACCGAATGGCGCACCTACCTTCCCGACGTGCCCTACCGCAACCTCTGCGACCTGCCCGCCACCGGCCCGGCGACGGACTCCGACCCGGCACCGGCACCGGCACCCGTGCGGACGCAGGAGCCGGGCATGTCGGGGTCCGCACGGACCGGCACACCGATGCCCGCAACTCCCGCCCGGCGGGCACCGCGAGAGACCGGAGCCCATGGCGGGCACCCGATCGCCCGGCCCTCCGGAACGCCGTCCAGGGCCACCCCCCAGCACCACCCCTGGTCCGCATCACCGCGGCACATCACGGAGCACCGACCGCTGACGCACTGCTTCGAGCGGTCACCGGGCCTCCGCGTCCTCCCCCATGAACGGGAGATGAGCACGGGATCACAACTCCCTCTGTCCGCCCCCAAAGAGTTGTCTACGGCTCTGACCTGCATTGATCAACAAATCTGCGGCTCCGAGAGTGGTTCGTGCCCGGCGGCCCCTCCCGTCGGAATCCATCCCGATCTGGAGTGATCGATGGCTTACACACGACGCACGACCGGTTCCCGTAAGCGCATGTTCCGCACGGCGGGGGTCATCGGGGCCCTCGCCCTCGGCGCCTCGCTGATGGCGGCCCCCCAGGCCTCCGCCGACGACAGCCCCACCACCCAGCAGCTCCTGGACGCGTGCTCGTGGGCGGACTCCTGCACGTTCCACCCCACCTCCTATTGGACCTACACCGGCCCGACCCACCAGGTCGGCTCCACCGCGTTCAACTGCGCGAGCCAGACCAACCAGCACCGGATCGACTGGTCGGACACGACCGCCTCCACCAACTCGGTCGGAGTCTCGATCTCCGTCGGGGTCAAGTTCTGGGCCGTCTACGAGGCCGAGGTCGAGGCCAGCTACGGTCACACCTGGACGACCTCGCACACCGACACCGAGAGCGACACGGTCAACATCCCGGCCGGCCGCAAGGGCTGGATCGAGCGCGGCACCGCCAAGCAGCAGGCCACGGGCTGGTACGAGCTCCACTTCGGCAGCCGCTACTACGGCCACTACATCTGGTACATCAACAACTACCAGTCGTCCGGCTTCAACAACGACCAACCCAGTACGGGGTTCATCAACTTCAAGGACGCCGAGATGACCTCGGGTGAGCGCTCCGCCCACTGCGGCTGAGCCGTGCGGACGTCCGAGATGTCAGGAACCCGGATCCCGCTCGTTGCCACCGCCCTCGCCGCACTGCTCCTTCTGACCGGCTGCGCGGGCAGGGCCCAGAGTCCGGACGTCGAGCACGCGGACCAGCAGGGGCCGACCGTGATCGGCACCGACGGCTCGGCGGAGAGCCGGGTGGTGGCGGCGCTCTACGGCGAACTCCTCACCCACGCCGGGCAGCGGGTGCGGGTGTCGGCCACCGGTTACACCTCGCCCTCCGCCTCCGCCGAGGCCGTGGTCGAGGGCAGGCTCGGCCTGGCGCCGGCGTACGAGAGCACCCTGCTGCGCACGTTCCCGGGCGGGGGCGCCCTGCCCGGGAACATGGCGGCGACGCTGAGCATGGCGCTGCCCGTGGGCATCGAGGCCCTGCCGCCGGCCGCGGCCGAGCGCGGGATCGTCCTCGCGGTCACCCGGGCCACGGCCCGGCGCCACGGCCTGCACAGCCTCGCCGACCTCCGCAAGGCCAGCGGCCGCCTCACCCTCGGCGGTCCCGCGTCCGGCGACCCGGACGTCCCGCCGCCCGCGTTTCTGAAGAAGGCGTACGGCGTCACCATCGCTCCCGCCGGCACCTCGGCCACCGCCGACGTGCAGGTCCTGCGCGGCACGGACCCCGCCCTCACCAGGGACGGACTGGTCGTGCTGGCCGATCCGAGGGGTGTCGTCCCGCCCGAACACGTCATCCCGCTCATCGCCGCCCCCGACGCGGACCCGGTCGCCACCAAGGCCCTGGCCCGCCTCAACCCGGTTCTCACGACCGGCCAACTGGCACAGCTCGTTTCCTCCGTGAAGGCCGGAGAGGCCCCCGCGCGGGCGGCCCGGTCCTGGCTGCGCGCCCGTGGGCTGCTGACCTGAACCGGCAACGTCGCCGCAGGCGAGGACATCCGTGCCCGTTGTCTTTCTCGGAGAACAGGTGACAGTTGGCCGTGTCGCCGATGACCCAGAAGTGCGCAGGGCAGCCCCCGAATCGCCCAAGGGTTCTCAGCTTCCCCAGCGCCACGCCGGTCAGCTCGCCGGCGTGAGGATCACCGCATGTCCGCCCGCGCTCGTCATGGCCACAGTGAGGGTGGCGGCGGAGGTGACCGTCCGGGTGCTGACGACGGTGGGCTGCATGTCGATCAGCAACTCGTACGTGGCGGCGGTCTTGGCCCAGGCGATGATCTGGTTGGTCATGGCCTGGGTGCCGTCGTTGATGAAGCCCAGTTTGATGCCGGCCACGCGCCAGCTCCTGTAGAGAGCGAACAAGGTGTCCGGGTCCGTCGCGGCGATCCGGTTGACGTGGAGGAAGACACCGACGCCGTTGGCCGTGGGGTAGTCGATCACGGTGGGCAGGTCGATGGGGGAGCTGCCAGAGCCTCGGCCAGCTCGGCCCGGGCGATCACGTCGACGGCCTGACCTCCGAACTTCCGCCCCCCGTGGCGCACACCGCTGCCAGTGCACGCGCCGGACCACTGCGCGCGTCGAGGTGCGCCATATCTAGTGCCGCGGCAGGGAACGTTTGCCCGTCAAGGAGCGGCGTCCGGTGCGTGCTCTCGGCGTGCCGGCCGGAAGTCCTCGTACTGGACGTACTTGGGCTTTCGGCCGGTGCGGTGAGAGTGCGTGCCGGGCGTCGCGACGGGGCGAACGTTGCCTGTTGCGGCACTAGCATACGAGCGGCCCCGGCGTGACCCTGTACGTCTGCCCCGAGCATGCCCCCGACATGATGCCGGGTCCACTCGCCGGAGAGTTGGAGGCCTTCGCGTAGCGGGTTCGCGACGCGACGCGCCCCGTGCGGCTCAAGTGCCGTACGGGGCCCATGCATTGTGTTGCGCACAACCAGCCCCGCTGGGGGAAGGTCCGGGCTACACCGACCCTCCCCAAGATCGCCGTCTTGGCCCGCTAACCTTACGTGTCCGTCCTGGCCAGGGATTGACGGGCACCAACTCACCCGAAGGGTTGCGCACATGGGCATTCTCACTCTCCTGCGGAATGCATTCGGCAGGTCACGCAAGGGGCGTGCCACCGAAGCAGAGGGTGCGGACCTCACCCCTTCGCAGTCTCCGGAACCGACGGTCCCCTCACCGTCACCCGAACCGCAGCCGGCGCCATCCGCCCAGGTCCCGGAGCCGCGCTCGTCGACGACGGAGTCCGCCGCGTCCACGGAATCTGCGTCCACGGAGTCCACGGAGCTTACGGAGGACGAGCACGAGCTGGTCTCGGCGGCATTCGACAAGGTGACTGTTCCGAAGCCGGCGACGCCGGTGGACCCGGTGACGGCTGAGCCGGTGACCGAGAAGCCGGCCGAGCCGACGGTGGCGGAAGAGCCGACGCCGGTGACCGAGGTCGCCCCCGAGCCGGTGGCGGTGACCGAGCCGGCGGCTGAGGAGCAGGAGGCGGCGGCCACGGTGACGGAAGAGCCGACGCCGGAGCCCACCCCTGAGACCGAGCCGGTCGTGGCGGAGCCCGAGCCGATCGCGGAGGCCGAGGTCGAGCCGGTCGCGGAGGCGGCTTCCGAGCCGGTGACGCAGGAGCCAGTCGCGGAGGCGGAGGTCGAGCCGGACCCCGAGCCGGTCGTGGCGGAGCCCGAGCCGGTAGCCGCCGAGGCGCCGGAGCCCGCGGCAGAACCGGACCCGGTGGCGGAGTCCGCCCCCGAGCCCGTGGTGGAAGCAGAGCCCGAGCCGGTCGCCCAGGTTGAGCCGGAGGCAGAGCCCGAGACTGTCCCCGAGGCGACGCCCGAACCGCAGCCCCAGCCTGTCCCCGAGGCGGCGCCCGAACCGCAGCCCGAACCGGTGGCCGCGTCGGCGGACGACACGGTTTCCGCTCCGGAGCCCGTGGCCGCCGCCGTGGACGAGCCCGCGGCCGCCGACGGCGAGGACGCTCCACAGGGGCCACTCGCAGTCGACGACGAAAGTGGTACGGGCGGTGCGGGTGGGAGCAGCAACCCAGCCGAAGGCGGGGCGCCCACGCCCGTCCCGGCAACCCTCCGCACGGCGTACACCGCAGCCGAAGCCGCCCTCAAGGCCACCGACCTCACCGGCACCGCCGCCAAGGTCTACCTCGTCCTCGACCGCTCCGCGAGCATGCGCCCGTACTACAAGGACGGCTCCGCACAGGCCCTCGCCGAGCAGACACTCGCCCTCGCCGCCCACCTCGACCCCCAGGGCCCCGAGAACACCACGGTCCACGTCACGTTCTTCTCCACGGAAGTGGACGGCACCGGCGAACTCACCCTCACCGACCACGAGAACAAGATCGACGACCTGCACGCAGGGCTCGGCCGCATGGGCCGTACCAGCTACCACGCGGCCGTGGAGGACGTTCTCACCCACCACGCCAAGGAAGCCCCCGGCACCCGGGCCCTGGTCGTCTTCCAGACGGACGGCGCCCCCGACGCCAAGACCCCCGCCAACCAGGCCCTTACGGACGCGGCGAAGAACCACCCCGCCGTCTTCTTCTCCTTCGTCGCCTTCGGAGACCCGGAGAACAAGGCCTTCGACTACCTCCGCAAGCTGAAGCTGGACAACACGTCCCACTTCCTCGCCGGCGCGACCCCGCGCGAACTCACGGACACGGAGGTCTACGAGGGCATCCTGGCGAACTGGCGCCCGTAACCCCCGAAGATCACCAGGCGGCCGCCCCTTCCCACACCGTAAAACGGGAAGCGGGCGGCCCACCCGTGTCGGCTACGATTTCAAGGTTCGCAACGAAGCAGGAACCGCGGACCAAGGACCACGAAACCGACCTGGGAGCAGCCCCCGATGGCTCGACACCTCATCACCAGCGCCCTTCCGTACATCAACGGAATCAAGCACCTGGGCAACATGGTGGGGTCCATGCTCCCGGCGGACGTGTACTCCCGCTACCTCCGCCAGCGCGGTCACGACGTCCTGTACATCTGCGCGACGGACGAGCACGGCACCCCGGCCGAGCTGGCGGCGAAGGAGCGGGGCCTTCCCGTGGACGAGTTCTGCGCGCAGGCGCACGACGCCCAGAAGGCGGTCTACGACGGCTTCGCGCTGGCCTTCGACTACTTCGGCCGGAGTTCCAGCTCCCAGAACGTGGAGATCACCCAGCACTTCGCCCGCCGCCTCAACGAGAACGGCTTCATCGAGGAGCGGGCGATCCGCCAGGTGTACAGCCCCACCGACGGCCGCTTCCTCCCGGACCGCTACGTCGAGGGCACCTGCCCCCACTGCGGCTACGACAAGGCCCGCGGCGACCAGTGCGAGAACTGCACCCGGGTCCTGGACCCCACCGACCTGATCAACCCGCGCTCGGCGATCTCCGGCTCCACCGACCTGGAGGTCCGCGAGACCAAGCACCTCTTCCTCCTCCAGTCGAAGCTCCAGCACGAGGTCGAGGAGTGGGTGTCCCGCCACGAGGCGGACTGGCCGCAGCTGGCGTCCTCCATCGCCCGCAAGTGGCTGACCGAGGGCCTGCACGACCGCGCGATCACCCGTGACCTGGACTGGGGCGTCCCGGTGCCGCGGGACACCTGGCCGGAGCTGGCGGCCGAGGGCAAGGTCTTCTACGTCTGGTTCGACGCCCCGATCGAGTACATCGGCGCGACGAAGGAGTGGTCGGACCTCGACCCGGAGAATCGCGACTGGAAGTCGTGGTGGTACGACGTCGACACCGACGTCCGCTACACGGAGTTCATGGCCAAGGACAACGTCCCCTTCCACACGGTGATGTTCCCGGCCACCGAGCTGGGCGTGCGCGAGCCGTGGAAGAAGGTCGACTTCGTCAAGGCCTTCAACTGGCTGACGTACTACGGCGGAAAGTTCTCCACGTCCCAGAAGCGGGGCGTCTTCACCGACCACGCCCTGGACATCCTCCCCGCCGACTACTGGCGCTACTTCCTGATCGCCAACGCTCCCGAGTCGGACGACTCGTCCTTCACCTGGGAGCACTTCACGGCGACGGTGAACAAGGACCTGGCCGACACCCTCGGCAACTTCGTCAACCGCGTCCTGTCCTTCTCCAAGAAGCGCTTCGGCGAGGACGTCCCCGCGGGCGGCGAGCCGGGCGAGGCGGAGACGAAGCTGGGCGAGCAGATCGCCGAACTCCTCGCCGAGTACGAGTCCCAGCTGGAGGCCCTCCAGTTCCGCAAGGCGGCCGCGGCCCTGCGCGCCCTGTGGTCCGCGGGCAACTCCTACCTGGAGGAGAAGGCCCCCTGGCTGGAGATCAAGACGGACAAGGACGGCGCGGCCCTGACGCTGCGCACGGCGATGAACCTGATCCACCTCTACGCGGTGGTCTCGGAGCCGTTCATCCCGACGACGTCGGCCACCATGCGCCAGGCGTTCGCCCTGTCCGACGACACCGCAACCTGGATCACCCCGGACGAGGCCAGGTCCCTCACCGGGGTTCCCGCAGGCACCCCCTTCACGGTCCCGCCGGTCCTGTTCGCCAAGCTGACGGACGAGGACCTGGAGACCTACAAGGAGCGCTTCGGCGGCGAGCCCGCGTAGGAACCGTGAGAAATGGGGCTCGGAAGGCGGAACGGCTTTCCGGGCCCCGTATTGTTCCGCCATGGCAGTACCCGAAGTCGTCCCGATCGCCTACGTGCCCAGGCACCGGACCGAGTCCATCGGCCGGTACGCGGACGGGCAGTTCCTGGCGTCGATCACCTATGCCTTCCCGCGGGGATTCCGTCTCGACCACGGCTGGGAAGAGCACAAACGTCTCTACGCGGTGCTGCACACCTTCGACCCCGAGGGCCGCTACCGCGACTCGGAGATCTGGTGTGCCGGCACCTGGGCCGAACAGATGCGCAATCCGGACGGGGACGGGTCGGTCATGCAGCGCGCCCGCGTCCACCTGGCGAAACTCCTGCGCAGCCTGCCCCGCCGCTCCTACACGGACATCGCGATACGACCGTTCCAACTGACCGTCGACGACGTGCAGTTCGGCCTGGTGATCCGCGAGGACGACGGGGAGAGCTGGGCCGAGCTCTACCCCGACCGCCTCGCCTTCGGTGACCCCTGGGACGGCACGTACGACACCTGACCGGCCCCGGCCTTCCTGCCCCCCGTAACGCCAGTGAGTCGATGAGCCGGTCAGCCGGCCGGCACCCCGACCCCGGTGCCGGTCGTCGTGGGCGGGTCCCTCGCAAGCCCCAGCGCCTCCCGTGGTCCCTCGTAAGCCCCAGCGCCTCCCGTGCCGTGGCGACAAGCAGCAACCCCTCCTGCGCCGTCCGCGTCACCCGCTCGTGGTCCGCGGCGGTACGGGCGTCGGCAAGCAGGGTCCGGGCGGCGCGATGGGACTCGGCCGCGTCCGTGAGCGCCTGGCCCGCCGGCCTGCCGCCTGTCGCCCAACTGCTCGCTCCCGGCGGCATCAGGCTGCCGCCCAGCCGCGTCAGCCAGCGGTTGGCCTCGCCTCCGAGCCCAAGGGAAAGGGCTCGAAACCGACGCCGGTTTCGAGCCCTTCGTATCCGCCTGAGGTCTGTGCCTCGGTCTGTGACCTACTTCGGCTGCGGCTTGCGCACCGAGAGGTGCAGTTCCTTCAGCCGCGCCTCCTCCAGCTCCGTCGGCGCACCCATCATCAGGTCCTGGGCGTTGCCGTTGAGCGGGAAGGCGATGGTCTCGCGGATGTTCGGCTCGTCGGCGAGCAGCATCACGATGCGGTCGACGCCGGGGGCGATGCCGCCGTGCGGCGGGGCGCCGAAGCGGAAGGCGCGCAGCATGCCGGCGAACTTGTCCTCGACGGTTTCACGGTCGTAGCCCGCGATCTCGAAGGCCTTGAGCATGATGTCGGGCTCGTGGTTCCGGATCGCGCCGGAGGACAGCTCGACGCCGTTGCAGACGATGTCGTACTGCCAGCCCAGGATGTCCAGCGGGTCCTGGGTCTCCAGGGCCTCCAGACCGCCCTGCGGCATCGAGAAGGGGTTGTGCGAGAAGTCGATCGCGCCGGTCTCCTCGTCCTTCTCGTACATCGGGAAGTCGACGATCCAGCAGAACCGGAACACGCCGTCCTCGAAGTGCCCGGCACGCTTGGCGGCCTCGACCCGCACCGCGCCCATGATCTTCGAGACCTCGTCGAACTCGCCCGCGCCGAAGAAGACGGCGTGGCCGGCGGCCAGCGACAGGCGCTTGGTCAGCTCGGCGACGTTCTCCTCGGTGAGGAACTTGGCGATCGGGCCGGTGAGGGACCCGTCCTCGGTGACGCGCACCCAGGCCAGACCCTTCGCGCCCAGCGAGACAGCGAAGTCGCCGAGCTGGTCGAAGAACTTACGGGGCTGGTCCTGGACCCCCGGCACCGCCAGGGCACGCACGTGCTTGCCCGCGAACGCCTTGAACTCCGAGCCGTCGAAGACGTCGGTGATGTCGACGAGCTCCAGCTGGGCCCGCAGGTCCGGCTTGTCGGAGCCGTACTTCAGCATCGCCTCGCGGAACGGGATCCGCGGGAAGGGCGAGGTGACGTGGCGGCCGCCGCCGAACTCCTCGAACAGCTCGGTCATGAGCTGCTCGATGGGCTGGAAGACGTCCTCCTGCTCGACGAAGCTCATCTCGACGTCGAGCTGGTAGAACTCGCCCGGCGAACGGTCCGCGCGGGCGTCCTCGTCACGGAAGCACGGCGCGATCTGGAAGTAGCGGTCGAAGCCGGAGATCATCAGCAGCTGCTTGAACTGCTGCGGCGCCTGCGGCAGGGCGTAGAACTTGCCCGGGTTCAGCCGGGAGGGGACCACGAAGTCGCGGGCGCCCTCGGGGGAGGTCGCCGACAGGATCGGCGTCGCCATCTCGTTGAAGCCCAGCGCCGTCATCTTGTGCCGGATCGCCGAGATGACCGACGTGCGCAGCAGGATGTTGCGGTGCATGCGCTCGCGGCGCAGGTCGAGGAAGCGGTACTCCAGGCGGCGCTCCTCGTTCACCCCGTCCTCGGTGTTGATCGTGAAGGGGAGCGGGGCGGCGGCACCGAGCAGCTCGACCTCGCCGACCTCGACCTCGATCTCACCGGTCGGCAGGTCCGGGTTGACGTTGTCGGCGCCCCGGGAGACGACCTTGCCGTCGACGCGGACCGTCGACTCCTTGGTGACCTTGTCGAGGGCCTCGTAGGCCGGGGTTCCCGGGCGGGCGACGAGCTGCGTGATGCCGTAGTGATCACGCAGATCGATGAAGAGGATGCCGCCCAGGTCGCGCCGATTGTGCAGCCAGCCACTCAGCCGGACGTCGGTGCCGACGTCAGAGGCGCGGAGCTCGCCGCAGGTGTGGGACCTGTACCGATGCATCGTCGTTCATCCAGCCTTCGCGGATCGGGGGTACGTTTCACGTGAAACAACCCCAGGGTACCGGGCACCCCAGGATCGGCTCCCCACCATTAAGACGGGGCAATCGGTGGCACTCCTCGATCACCTCTCCATAAAGTGGGGCAATGCGCACTGGTGAGCCTCTGCCCGCCGTGGGGGAGGTTCTCGCCGCCCTCGCGACCGGCCTGTGGCACTGGGACACCGCCACGGAACTGGTCACGGTCGATGCCGAAGCCGCCCGGCTCCTCGGTCTGCCCGCCGTCCAGACGACCCTCACGGAAGCCCGGGCAAGAGCCCGTCTGCACCCTGTCGACTGGAACGAGATCATCGCCGTCGTCGGGCTGGCCGTCACCGAGGGCACGCTGGCCGAGGTGCGGATCCGGATCATGGACGAGCACGGACGGGTGATCCGCGTCGTCCGCTCCCGTTCCAAGCCCTCGTTCGACCCCGGCAAGAAGTCCTTCCAGCTGATCGGCACCCTCCAGGAGGTGGCCGAGCCGACCCCCGGCACCCCGGCCGGACGCAGCGCCGTCACCGGCGACTGGCGGCGGTCCAGGGAGGCGTTCCTGCTGGACGCGGGAAGGGCGCTGGCCGAGGCACGGTCCACGGAGGAGGTGCTGCGGGTCGCGGCGGGCCTGTCGATGCCGGGATTCAGCCCCGACGGGCTCGCGGTGTTCGGCGTCGAGGGCGACCGGCTGACGATCACCGGCCACCACGGGGCCCAGCCCGGCGACGACGGCCCCTTCTCCCACATGTCCCTGGACACGGACTACCCGGCAGCCGAGGTGGTCCGCACCGGCCGCGCCGTCTACATCTCCACCCCCGAGCAGTACAGATCCCGCTACCCGGTCACCTGGCCGCTCGCCTCGTCCTTCGGCCGCCACTCCTGGGCCTTTCTGCCGCTGACCGTGGCCGGCCGCACGATGGGCGCCTGGATGGCGGCCTTCGCCTACCCCGTCACCTTCAACCCCGACGAGCGGTCGGTGCTGACGACGGTGGCCCGCATGCTCGCCCAGGCACTGTCCCGCGCCGGTGTCGCCGAGACCGAGCGCGCGCTGACGGACGGCCTGCAGCGCTCGATGATGCCGACGCTCGGCCCCCAGATACCGGGCATGAGCGTCACCGCGCGCTACGTCCCCACCGGGGGCGGGCTCCAGGTCGGCGGCGACTGGTACGACATGATCCCGCTGCCTGGGGGCACCCCCTCTGGGGGAGGCCGTATCGCCCTGGTCATCGGCGACGTACAGGGCCATGACGTCCGGGCGGCCGGTCTGATGGGCCAGCTCCGCATCGCCCTGCGCGCCTACGCCTCCGAGGGCCACCGCCCCGACGCGGTGCTCTCCCGTGCCTCCCGCTTCCTGCACGGCATGACGGACGGGGCTCCCGAGGACGACGCCCACTCGGACCTGCGCTTCGCGACCTGTCTGTACGTCGAGGCCGATCCGGCGACCGGCACCCTCGACATCGCCCGCGCCGGGCACCCCGACCCGGCCATCCGCATGGCCGACGGCACCGTGATGGCCCGTCCGACGGCGGGCGGCCTGCCTCTCGGCATCGACCCGGACGCCGACTACCCGACCACCCGGATCACCCTCGAAGCCGGCGAGACCATGCTGGTCTGCACCGACGGCCTGATCGAGACCGGCGGCCACGATCTGGAGAGCGGCTGGCAGCGGATCCGCACGATCCTGGAGGAACACAAGGGCGATCTGGAGGAGCTGGCGGACGCCCTGGTGCAGGGGGTGCACGGACCGTCCTCCCACCACACCACCGGCCCGCTCGCCGACCGGCGCGAGGACGACATAGCCGTACTGCTGCTGAGTCGGCCGGAGGAGGGCTACGGCGAGGCACTGTTCCTGCCGCCGCCGGTGCGCCGCACGATGCTCTCCGTCGCACAGGCGGAACCTGAGCGGGTGGCGGTGGCCCGTCAGCAACTGCGCGAGCTGCTCCACGACTGGCCCTCGCCCGACCAGGTCGACTCGGCGGTGCTGCTGGTCTCCGAGATGCTCACCAACGTCCTCGTGCACACCGACGCCGACGCGCTGCTGCTGGCGGAGGTGCGGGGCGAAACCGGGAACCGCCGGATGCGGATCCAGGTCAACGACACCAGCGACGCCCTCCCGCACAAGCGCCGCCCCGGCGAACTGGCCTCCTCGGGCCGCGGGTTGATCCTCATCGAGCTGCTCGCGGACGCCTGGGGCGTGGACCCCCAGGGCGAGGGCAAGAGCATCTGGTTCGAGCTCTACGAGTCCGGGGGCTCGGCCGAACCCCCGGACGGCTCGGGCCCGGCGTAGCGCGCCCGCAGTTCGTGCACGACCGCGAAGGCGGCCGCGGTGAGGGGTACGGCGAGCAGCATGCCGAGGATCCCCGCCACGGACGCCCCCGCCGTGATCGCGACCATCACCACTGCCGGGTGCATCTGCGCGGTCCGGCTCTGGATCACCGGCGTGAGCACATGCCCTTCCAGCACCTGCACGGCGAGGACGACCCCGAGCACCCACAGCGCGATCACGAACCCGCGGTCGGCGAGCGCGACCAGCACGGCGACGGCACCGGAGAGGAAGGCGCCGAGGTAGGGGATGTAGGCGCCGACGAACACGAGCGCGCCCAGCCCCACGGCCCCCGGCACATCCAGGACCAGCAGCCCCACGGTGATGCAGACGGCGTCGATGAGCGCGATGAAGGTGGTACCGCGCATGAACCCCTCGACGGCCTCGAAGGCCCGTCGGGCCATGGCCTCCAGCGTCTCGCCGCTCCGCCCCGGAGCGATCTCCCGGACCAGGCCGGCGGCCTTGTGCGAGTCCCGCAGGAAGAAGAAGACGAGGAACAGCGCCAGCACGGCCATCGCGATGCCCTCGCCCACGACGCTGACCCCGCTGATGACATTGGACGCGGCCGTGCCGCCGAACTTGGTGAGCAGGTCCTTCGCGTTCGTGGCGACGTCGTCCAGCGAGGTCCCCGCGGCCCCGAAGTGGTCGGCGACCCCCTGGCCCGCCTCCTTCAGCGAGGCGACGATCTCGTCACCGGTGTCGACGAGCGCGGCGACGACGATGTACACGGCCCCACCGACGACGGCCACGACCGCCACGCAGGTGAGCCCGGCGGCGAGGGACCGGTTGACCCTGGCCTTCACGAGCCGCCGGTGCAGTGGCCCCAGCAGGGCGGTCCCGAGCAGGGCGAGCAGCACCGGCACCACGGCCGTACGGAACGCGGAGCACAGCAGCACCCCGACGTAGACCACTCCTGCCCCGAGCAGCACGACAGCGCACCAGGCGGCGAACCGCCGGACGGGGTCGGGAAGGAGCTGCACCCGTCCAGCGGATCACGCGCGTGCATGCGCTGTCCTGCGCGAACGACCCAGCCGGGTGAGATCCGGCGGGTGCGTCGCTCGCGGTCCTACAGGCCGCCCTCGGTCATCCCGTGCACCGCGGGGATCGTCCCCAGCCGGCCCTTCTGGAAGTCGTCGAAGGCCTGCTGGAGTTCCTCGCGGGTGTTCATGACGAACGGACCGTAGTGGGCCATCGGCTCACGTATCGGCTGCCCGCCCAGGAGCACGACCTCCAGGTCCGGCGTGTGGGCGTCCTGCTTGTCGTCCGCGCGGACGGCCAAGGACCCGCCCGCACCGAACACGGCGGTCTGGCCCATCTGGACCGGACGCCGATCGGCACCCACCGCACCGCGCCCCGCCAGCACATACGCAAGCCCGTTGAAGTCCTCGCGCCACGGCAGCGTGATCTCCGCGCCCGGCGCCAGCGTCGCGTGGATCATGGTGATCGGCGTGTGCGTGACGCCGGGACCCTGGTGGCCGTCCAGCTCACCGGCGATGACGCGCAGGAGCGCGCCGCCGTCCGGGGTCGTCAGCAGCTGGACGTTGCCGCCGCGGATGTCCTGGTAGCGCGGGGCCATCATCTTGTCCTTGGCCGGGAGGTTCACCCACAGCTGCAGGCCGTGGAAGAGGCCGCCGGACATGACGAGGGACTCCGGCGGGGCCTCGATGTGCAGAAGGCCCGAGCCCGCGGTCATCCACTGGGTGTCGCCGTTGGTGATGGTGCCGCCACCGCCCTGCGAGTCCTGGTGGTCGAAGATCCCGTCGATGATGTAGGTGACGGTCTCGAAGCCGCGGTGCGGGTGCCAGGGGGTGCCCTTGGGCTCACCCGGCGCGTACTCCACCTCGCCCATCTGATCCATCATGATGAACGGATCCAGGTGGCGGTAGTTGATCCCGGCGAACGCCCGGCGCACCGGGAAGCCCTCGCCCTCGAAACCGCTCGGCGCGGTCGTGACGGCCAGTACGGGACGTGCCACGACATCGGCCGACGCGGCCACACGCGGCAGCGTCAGCGGGTTCTCGACGGTCACTGCAGGCATGTCGGTACCTCCTTGTGTACGACCACTTTAGTTGAGCATTGAACTTTCTGCCAGCCACAACAGAGAAAGCCCGGAGGACATTCCCTCCGGGCGTCGGGTACGAGGGGGCGGTGGACGTCAGCCGCGCCCGCGGCTGTCAGCCGTACATCCTGCGCATCGCGAACTCGACCATCTGCTCCACGGCCTTCGCGTCGAAGACCATGCGGTGCTCGCCCTCCATGTCGAGGACGAAACCGTAGCCGGTGGGCAGGAGGTCGATGACCTCGGCTCCCGTGATCACGAAGTACTTGGACTCCTTGCCCGCGTACCGGCGCAGTTCCTTGAGCGAGGTGAACATCGGGATCACCGGCTGCTGGGTGTTGTGCAGGGCGAGGAAACCGGGGTTGTCGCCGCGCGGGCAGTAGACCTTCGAGGTCGCGAAGACCTGCTGGAAGTCCTCCGCGGACAGCTGGCCGGTGGTGAAGGCCCGCACCGCGTCCGCGAGGGACGGCGGGGACGGCTCGGGATACAGCGGCTGCTGCTGCCCGTAACCGCCCGGGCCCTGCTGCGGCTGGGCGTACTGCTGCTGGGCACCCGCACCCACGTTCTGGTCGTAGCCGTACATGGGCGCAAGAGTACTGAGTCACAGATGACCCGTTCGGGGTTGCTTCTTATTACCGACGGGTAGCATCATCGTAGCTACTTGTTGGTATGTGAACTAGCGCGAGGAGCTGCACCTGGTGCCTCGCCGATCTCTTTAACGGAGCCGTCGCCATGGGGCACTACAAGTCGAATCTGCGCGACATCGAGTTCAACCTCTTCGAAGTCCTGGGGCGGGACAAGCTGTACGGCACCGGCCCGTTCGAGGAGATGGACACCGAGACCGCGAAAAGCATCCTCGAGGAGCTGACCCGGCTCGCGGAGAACGAGCTGGCGGAGTCCTTCGCGGACGCGGACCGCAACCCGCCGGTCTTCGACCCGGAGACGAACACCGCCCCGGTCCCGGCGTCCTTCAAGAAGAGCTACAAGGCCTTCATGGACTCCGAGTACTGGCGCCTGGGCCTGCCCGAGGAGGTCGGCGGCACCACCTCCCCGCGCTCCCTGATCTGGGCCTACGCGGAGCTGCTGCTCGGCTCGAACCCGGCCGTGTGGATGTATGCCTCCGGCCCGGCGTTCGCCGGCATCCTCTTCGACGAGGGCAACGACGTCCAGAAGCACATCGCGAAGATCGCGGTGGAGCGCACCTGGGGTTCGACCATGGTGCTGACCGAGCCCGACGCGGGCTCGGACGTCGGCGCCGGCCGTACCAAGGCGGTCCAGCAGGAGGACGGCTCCTGGCACATCGAGGGCGTGAAGCGGTTCATCACGTCCGGTGAGCACGACATGGAGGAGAACATCCTCCACTACGTCCTCGCCCGCCCGGAGGGCCACGGCCCCGGCACCAAGGGCCTGTCCCTCTTCCTCGTCCCGAAGTACCTCTTCGACTTCGAGACCGGCGAGCTGGGCGAGCGCAACGGCGTGTACGCGACGAACGTCGAGCACAAGATGGGCCTCAAGGCGTCCAACACCTGCGAGATGACCTTCGGCGACCAGCACCCCGCCAAGGGCTGGCTGATCGGCGACAAGCACGACGGCATCCGCCAGATGTTCCGCGTCATCGAGTTCGCGCGGATGATGGTCGGCACGAAGGCGATCTCCACGCTGTCGACGGGCTACCTGAACGCGCTGGAGTACGCCAAGGAGCGCGTCCAGGGCCCCGACCTGGCGAACTTCATGGACAAGAGCGCGCCCAAGGTCACCATCACGCACCACCCGGACGTACGCCGCTCGCTGATGACGCAGAAGGCGTACGCGGAGGGCATGCGTGCGCTGGTGCTCTACACGGCCTCCCTCCAGGACGAGATCCAGGTCAAGGAGGCGGCCGGCGAGGACATCTCCGCGCTGGAGGCGCTGAACGACCTGCTCCTGCCGATCGTCAAGGGCTACGGCTCCGAGAAGGGCTACGAGCAGCTCGCCCAGTCGCTGCAGACCTTCGGCGGCTCCGGCTTCCTGCAGGAGTACCCGATCGAGCAGTACATCCGCGACGCCAAGATCGACACCCTGTACGAGGGCACGACGGCGATCCAGGGCCAGGACTTCTTCTTCCGGAAGATCGTCCGCAACCAGGGCGCGGCCCTCAACTCCCTCGCCGAGGACATCAAGAAGTTCCTGGCGCTGGGCACGGGCGGCGAGGAGCTGGCGGGCGCCCGCGAGCACCTCGCGAAGGCCGCCGTCGAGCTGGAGGCCATCGTCGGTCTGATGCTGACCGACCTCGCGGCCACCGAGCAGGACGTCAAGAACATCTACAAGGTGGGCCTGAACACCAGCCGTGTGCTGCTCGCCTCCGGTGACGTGGTCGTCGGCTACCTGCTGCTCAAGGGTGCCGCGATCGCTGCCGAGAAGCTGGAGACGGCGTCCGCCAAGGCTGTGTCTTCCAAAGATGTGGCGTTCTACACGGGCAAGATCGCGGCGGCGAAGTTCTTCGCGGCCAACGTCCTGCCCGGTGTCACCGGCGCCCGCAAGCTCGCCGAGGGCGTCGACCTGGACCTGATGGAGCTCGACGAGGCCGCGTTCTAGCCTCCTCGGTTCCGGGTTCCGAGCTCCCTGGTTCTGGGTAGCCAAAACTCCACATCGCCCTCACGAGGGCCCGCTCCCCTTCACGAGGAGTGGGCCCTCGTACGTCGTTAAGGTGAACCCCATGAGCGAACCCCCCCGCTTCGACCGCGGCCACACCGACGACCTCATGTCCTTCCTGACGGCCAGTCCGTCGCCGTACCACGCGGTGGCGAGCGCCGCCGAGCGGCTGGAGAAGGCAGGCTTCAGGCAGGTCGCGGAGACGGACGCCTGGGACGGGACGAGCGGCGGCAAGTACGTACTGCGTGGCGGCGCGATCGTTGCCTGGTACGTCCCCGAGGGTGCGGCGCCCCACACGCCGTTCCGCATCGTCGGCGCGCACACCGACTCCCCGAACCTGCGGGTCAAGCCGCAGCCGGACACCGGCGCGCACGGCTGGCGCCAGGTGGCCGTGGAGATCTACGGCGGACCCCTGCTCAACTCCTGGCTCGACCGCGACCTGGGCCTGGCCGGCCGGCTGACGCTGCGGGACGGCTCCACGCGACTGGTGAACGTCGACCGGCCGCTCCTGCGGGTCCCCCAGCTCGCGATCCACCTGGACCGTTCGGTGTCGACGGAGGGCCTCAAGCTCGACAAGCAGCGCCATCTGCAGCCGATCTGGGGTCTGGGCGGCGATGTGCGTGACGGGGACCTGATCGCTTTCCTGGAGGAGAACGCGGGGCTGGCGGCGGGCGAGGTCACCGGCTGGGACCTGATGACGCACTCCGTGGAGCCGCCGGCCTACCTCGGCCGGGACAAGGAGCTGCTCGCGGGCCCGCGCATGGACAACCTGCTGTCGGTCCACTCCGGCGTGGCGGCACTCACGGCGGTCTCGGGCGCCGACCCGGACTGCATCCCCGTACTGGCCGCGTTCGACCACGAGGAGAACGGCTCGCAGTCGGACACGGGCGCGGACGGGCCGCTGCTCGGCAGTGTGCTGGAGCGCTCGGTGTTCGCCCGCGGAGGGTCCTTCGAGGACCGGGCAAGAGCCTTCGCGGGCACGGTCTGTCTCTCCTCGGACACAGGCCACGCGGTACACCCCAACTACGCGGAGCGCCACGACCCGACGCACCACCCCCGCGTCAACGGCGGCCCGATCCTCAAGGTCAACGTCAACAACCGCTACGCCACGGACGGTTCGGGACGCGCGGTGTTCGCCGCCGCCTGCGAGAAGGCGAACGTCCCCTTCCAGTCCTTCGTCTCCAACAACTCCATGCCCTGCGGCACCACGATCGGCCCGATCACCGCGGCCCGGCACGGCATCAAGACGGTCGACATCGGCGTCGCGATCCTCTCGATGCACAGCGCACGGGAGTTGTGCGGCGTCGACGACCCGCATCTGCTGGCGAACGCCCTGGTGGCCTTTCTGCAGGGGTAGTTCCGTTGCCTGTGCTCCTGTGACGTGCGGTTCCGCGACGTGAGCGACCGCCTCCGCATGGGCACGGGTCGGGCGGGTACCCGCAGTTGACCGGACGACCGGGAAGGCCGGAGAGACCGGACCGACCGGACCGGGCAGGGAGGCGACGCGCATGGGCCTCGGCGGATGCATCATCCTCATCGCCGCGGGAGCCATCCTCACGTTCGCGACCGACTGGCAGATGAAGGGGGTCAATCTCGACGTGGTCGGGATCATCCTCATGATCGTCGGACTGATCGGCGTCAGCACCTTCAGCGGCATCGCTCGCCGTCGGCGCGTGGTGGTGCCGCCCACGACGCCGGTCGTCGAGGAGGAACGACACCACCACCGGGACGGCTACAGCGACGGCTACGGCGTCTGAGCGTTCATCCCGGCGAGCGCAAAGGCCATCACCAAGGCCTGCACAAAGGCCGGCACCAACAGGAGGAGGCGCGTCCCCTCCGCCGTGAGGCGGACGGGCACGCCTCCTGTTCTGTCCAGCCCCCCGGCCGACCGGCTTGAGGGGCGCGGACGTTCAGTTCTGGTGAACCACGTTGTGGCCGGGGCCTCCGGAGAGCGTGTCGGTGCCGGGGCCGCCGTACAGCGTGTCGTTGCCGCTGTTGCCGTACAGGACATCGTTGCCGGCGTTGCCGTACAGGGTGTCGTCGCCCTTGCCCCCGTACAGCGAGTCGTCGCCGGCTCCGCCGTGGACGCGGTCCTTGCCGTCGTCGCCCGACAGGGACTGGGCGCCGGGGCCGCCGTGCAGCACGTCGTCGCCCGCGCCGCCCTGCACGATGTTGTCGCCGCCGCTCGCGGTGATCGTGTCGTTGCCGGCGCCGCCCCAGGCCAGTCCGTCCGCGCCCACGGTGATGGTGTCGTTGCCCGCGTCGCCGGAGACGTAGACGCCGTCGAGGCGGCCGGAGCTGGTCGCCCTGTCGTTGCCGGCGCCGAGCGAGATCTCGGAGTAGGAGTAGATCTGGTCCGTGTCGTTCTTGTGGACGACCGTGTCGTTGCCGTCGCCGAGGTCCATGACCAGGGCGGCGTACGGGTCCTGGCTGTCCACGCGGGTGACCGTGCAGGAGACCTTCGTCCGGTCCGCGCTGTCGGGGTGGGTGCAGTCGTGGCCCGCGTTGATCGGGACGATGTCGTCGATGACGTAGGTGATGGCCGTGCGGTCCGCGGTGAGCGAGGCGGTGACGGCGGCCTGGTTGGTCTGGCCGGGGGCGGCCTGATAGGTGAGCTGCCAGTCGTACGAGTTGACCGCTGCGGTGGCCGGTGTCGTCGCGGCATCGGCGGTGCCGGCCGCGGTGAGTGCCGCGGCCATGGCCGCGCCGAGGGCCAGCGTCACCGCCGGGGCGAGGGTACGGATCACCCGGCGGCGGACGGGACGAGCGTGCATGGAAGACCTCCGTGAGGAACGTGCGCAACTGTGCGATTTACGCTTCGTCCGACGCGGGGGCCACTCGTTTGGTTGGGCAACTTCCTTACGGGCATGGGAAGTTCAACTCCAGGACACCCCAGGACCCGGTGGATTCCGGGATGCGGTCAGGTGACGGCGTGTCCGGTCGTCGCGTCCACGTGCGCGGGGACCTCGTCGTGCCGGTCGCCCACCGAGAGGGTGCCGGTGGGCTCGAAGAGCAGGATCTCGGCGGGCACGGGCGCGTACGGCTTGTGTTCGGTGCCGCGCGGGACGGTGAAGACCGAGCCCTTGGCCAGCGACACCGTGCGCTCGCCGGCCGGCTCGCGCAGGGAGATGTGGAGTTCGCCGTCCAGGACCAGGAAGAACTCGTCGGTGTCGTCGTGGACGTGCCAGACGTGGTCGCCCCCGACCTTCGCGACGCGGACGTCGTAGTCGTTGACGGTGGTGACGATGCGGGGGCTCCACTGCTCGGTGAAGGAGGCGAGGGCGGCGGCGAGGGAAATGGGTTCGTCGGTCATGTGCCTCATCGTGCGGGGGTGCGGCGGCTCCGGGTGAGTGCTAGAAATCGCACATGCCGCAAGGATCCTCGCATCACCGTCCCCACCAGGTCGCCGTGATCGTCGACGCGGGCACCAACCCCTTCGAGGTGGGCGTCGCGACCGAGCTTTTCGGTCTGCCGCGGCCCGAACTCGGGCTTCCCGGCCCGCTGTACGAGGTGTCGCTGTGCGCGCCCACGCCCGAGGTGCGGATGAACCACGGGTTCTTCACCCTGGCCGGGGTGCCGGGGCTGGACGCGGTGGACGAGGCCGACACCCTCGTCGTGCCCGGCCGGCCGGACAACGTCGTACCGCGCGGCGAAGCCGTCCTGGAGGCGATCCGGCGCGCCCACGCGCGCGGGGCGCGCGTCATGAGCCTGTGCACCGGCAGTTTCGCGCTCGCCGAGGCCGGGCTGCTGGACGGGCGGCGGGCCACCACCCACTGGATGTGGGCCGAGACGTTCCGCGAGCTGCATCCGAAGGTCCTGCTGGAGCCCGACGTGCTCTTCGTCGACGAGGGCGGAATCCTGACCGCCGCCGGCAGCGCCGCCGCGCTCGACCTCGGCCTGCACCTCATCAGGAGGGATCACGGCGCCGAGATCGCCAACGCCGTCGCCCGGAGGCTGGTCTTCGCGGCCCACCGGGACGGCGGACAGCGGCAGTTCGTGGAGCGGCCGGTGCCTCGGGTGCCCGACGAGTCGCTCGCGCCCCTGCTGGCGTGGGCGCGGGAGCGGCTGGGCGAGGCGTTGGCGGTGGCGGACCTGGCGGCCCGTGCGGCCGTCTCCCCCGCCACGCTCCACCGGCGCTTTCGGACGGAACTCGGGACGACGCCGTTGGCCTGGCTGACGGGGGAGCGGGTGGCGCTGGCCTGCCGGCTGATCGAGCGCGGAGAGGAGCGGCTGGACGTGGTGGCGGCGAGGAGCGGCCTCGGGACCGCGGCCAACCTGCGCGCGCGCGTGCGGCGCGAGACCGGACTCAGCCCGTCGGCCTACCGGCGGCGTTTCGGACCGGCCGCCGGGGAAGCGGTAACGGCATGAGATTCCTCGTACGCGACCGGCTCCTCGGCTTCGGTGACGACTACTGGATCGAGGACGAGCACGGCAACAAGGTGTTCCTCGTCGACGGCAAGGCCATGCGCCTCAGGGACACCTTCGAGCTGAAGGACACGCAGGGGCGTGTCCTCATCGACATCCACCAGAAGATGCTCGCCCTGCGCGACACGATGGTGATCGAACGGGACGGCGAGCCCCTCGCCCGTATCAAGCGCAAGCGTCTGTCGCTGTTGCGCAACCACTACCGGGTCTCGCTGGTCGACGGCACCGAGCTCGACGTCAGCGGCAAGATCCTCGACCGGGAGTTCGCCGTCGAGTACGACGGTGAGCTGCTGGCCGTCATCTCCCGGAGGTGGCTGCACGTCCGGGAGACCTACGGCGTCGACGTCGTACGGGATGACGCGGACCCGGCACTGCTGGTCGCGGTGGCGGTGTGCGTGATCCACCTGGCGGAGAAGGAGCGGGAGGACGACTGACGGGGACTGACGGGGACTGACGAGGGGTGACGACGACTACGCCCGGCGCGGGGGTTCCAGTCCCAGCATGCGGTCCTTCAGGGCCGGGAACTGCTCGCGCGTGGCCGCGACCTTCGCCGGGTCGAAGTCCACGGTGAGGATCTCCTCGTCCGCCCCTGCCTGAGCGAGCACCTCGCCCCAGGGATCCACCACGATCGAGTGACCCGCCTGTGGAACTCCCGCGTGCGTCCCGGCCGTTCCACAGGCAAGCACGAACGCCTGGTTCTCGACCGCCCGCGCCTGGGCCAGCAGCGTCCAGTGCGCCCGGCGGCGCTCCGGCCAGCCCGCCGGGACGACCAGGGTCGCGGCGCCGGCGTCGACGAGACCACGGAAGAGTTCGGGGAAGCGGAGGTCGTAGCAGGTGGCGAGGCCGAGGGTCGTCTCGGGCAGGCGGACCGTCACCAGTTCGCGCCCCGCGCCCATCAACACGGCCTCGCCCTTGTCGAAGCCGAAGCGGTGGATCTTGCGGTAGGCGGCGGCGAGATCACCGGAGGGGGAGAAGACGAGGGAGGTGTTGTAGAGGGGGCCCTCGGGGTCACGCTCGGGGATCGAGCCCGCGTGCAGCCACACGCCCGCGTCGCTCGCGGCCTTGGCCATCGCCTCGTACGTCGGTCCTTCGAGCGGTTCGGCCTCGCTGCCGAACTCCTGGTAGGCGAAGGCGCCCGTCGTCCACAGCTCCGGCAGCACGACCAGGTCGGCCCCGGCCTGTTCCCGTACCAGCGAAGCCACCCGCCGTCGGCGCGATTCGACCGATTCGCCCTCTTCTACGGCGATCTGGATGAGAGAGGCGCGCACACTACCACCGTCCTGGCATTCGAGCCGTCCACACGGGCCTACGATCGTCACACGAAAGCACTGCCGGGGTGCCTCAGGGCAGCGTAACTTAGCGTTCCAAGACACCCGCCGACAGCCACCTCCCACTGGCAACGCCGCCACCACCAGCCCGTGTACCGACCGCCGAGGGGTCCCGTTCCGTGAGTCTGCATCCCACCCTCCAGCCCTACGCCGACGCCTGGACCCACTCCATCGAAGCGATATCCGAGCTGGTGGGACCACTGGTGGAGGGAGAGTGGAACCGGCGGACGCCGTGCCCGGGCTGGTCGGTCCGTGACGTGGTCTCCCACGTCATGGGTCTGGACTGCGAGATGCTGGGCGACCCACGCCCCATCCACACGCTGCCGCGCGACCTCTTCCACGTCACCAACGACAGCCAGCGCTACATGGAGATGCAGGTCGACGTCCGCCGCCACCACACGGCGCCGGAGATGACCTCCGAGCTGGAGTACGTGATCATCCGCCGCAACCGCCAGCTGCGGAACGAGTCGCGTGACCCGGGCACCAAGGTGCGCGGCCCGCTCGGCACCGAGCTCGGCCTCGAAGAGTCCATGCGCGCCCATGCGTTCAACGTGTGGGTGCACGAACAGGACCTGCGCGCCGCCCTCGGCCGCCCCGGCAACCTCGACTCCCCCGGCGCGCACATCGCGCGTGACGTGCTCCTCGCCGAGCTCCCGCGGATCGTCGCCGAGGACGCGTCCGCGCCGCGCAGTTCGGCGGTCGTCTTCGACGTGCACGGCCCGATCGAGTTCCTGCGCACCATCCGCGTCGACATCCAGGGCCGGGGCACCCTGGAGACCGCCCCGGCCCTCGGCCCCGCCGCCACCCTCACCCTCGACTGGGAGACGTACGTCCGCCTGGCCTGCGGCCGGGTGACGCCCGCGGCCGTGGCGGACCGGGTGAAGGCGGAGGGGGACCCGGAGCTGACGGGCGCGATCCTGCGGAACTTCACCGTGACGCCGTAGGGCGTCGACTGAGGGCACCACAGCAACCACGGCGAACGCAGCGACACATCAGCGGTGAAAGGCGGTCGCGGCAGGCCGCCCCGCCTCACACCGACAGGTGCACGGTCCTCATACCGGCACGCGCTCGGTCCTTACACCGGCGCGCGCGGTCCTCACACGGGCACGTGCACGGTCTCCACCCGGCTCGCCACCAGTCGCTCCCGCTCCCGCCGGGCGACCCGCCCGCGCAGCCGCAGGATCTGGCTGATGCCGAGCGCCTGGAGGAAGAAGACCGAGGAGAACGCGACGGTGTAGTTGTCGCCGGTGGCGTCCAGCAGCACCCCGATCGCGAACAGGGTGGTCATCGACGCGACGAAGCCGCCCATGTTGGTGATTCCGGAGGCGGTGCCCTGGCGCTCCGCCGGGTTGGCCGGCCGCGCGAAGTCGAAGCCGATCATCGACGCCGGTCCGCACGCGCCGAGCACCGTGCACAGCACGATCAGCAGCCACATGGGGGCCCGGTCGGCCGGGTAGGCCAGCGCCGCCGCCCACACGGTCGCCGTCGCCGCCACGGTCCCGAGCGCCAGCGGCAGCCGCGCCGCGTGGTGCCGGGCGATGACCTGGCCGTAGACGAGCCCCACGACCATGTTCGACACGACGACCAGGGTGAGGAGTTCGCCGGCCGTGGCCCGGGACAGGCCCTGCGCCTGGACCAGGAACGGCATGCCCCACAGCAGCAGGAACACCATCGCCGGGAACTGGGTCGTGAAGTGCACCCACAGCCCGAGCCGCGTCCCCGGCTCCCGCCAGGAGGCCGCGATCTGCCGCCGTACGTACGCCGCTCCCTGGTGCGGGAACGGCTCCGGCTCGCACCCCTCGGGGTGGTCCTGCAAGAACAGCAGGAGCAGGACGAGTACGACGACTCCGGCCAGCGCGCTGCCCGCGAAGGCGGCCGTCCAGCCGACCCCGTGCAGCAGCCGGGCCAGCACCAGCGTGGAGACCAGGTTGCCGGCCATGCCCGCGAGTCCCGCGAACTGCGCGATCAGCGGCCCGCGGCGCGCCGGGAACCAACGGGTGCCCAGTCGCAGCACGCTGATGAAGGTCAGCGCGTCACCGCATCCCAGCAGCGCGCGCGAGGCGAGGGCCATGCCGTAGGAGGGGGAGAAGGCGAAGCCCAGCTGCCCCGCCGTGAACAGCACCACCCCGATGGTCAGCACCTTCTTGGTGCCGAGCCGGTCCACCAGCAGGCCGACGGGTATCTGCATGCCGGCGTACACGAGCAGCTGCAGGATCGAGAAGGTCGACAGGGCCGACGCGTTGACGTGGAAGCGGTCGGCGGCGTCCAGGCCGGCGACCCCGAGGGACGTACGGAAGATGACCGCGACGAAGTAGACGGAGACGCCGATGCCCCAGACGGCCATCGCGCGCCGGCCGCCCGGCGGCTCACCCGGCAGGGTGAGCCGGGAGGAAGAGGAGGCCGAGCTCATCGGACCTCACCCCGGGCCAGGTGCGAGAACCAGCTGATGTGCCGGTGCACGACCCCGACCGCCTCCTCCGCGTCCCCGGAGCGCAGCGCCCGGAGGATCTCCTCGTGCTCGGCGAGGGTCTTGGCGATCCGGTCGGGGTGGGAGTGCATCACGGCGACGCCCATCCGCAGCTGGCGGTCGCGCAGTTGGTCGTAGAGCCGGGAGAGGATCTCGTTGCCTCCGCTGCGGACGATCTCGGCGTGGAAGCAGCGGTCGGTGACGGCGGCCGCGGCGAGGTCGCCCGCGGCGGCCTGCGCCTTCTGCTTGGCCAGCAGCTCCTCCAGCCGCTCGACGAGGCCCGCCGGGGCGGGCACGGCCTTGCGCGCCGCGTGTTCCTCGACCAGCAGCCTGGTCTCCACCACGTCCGCGATCTCCTGTGCGGACACGGACAGGACCAAGGCTCCCTTCTTCGGGTAGAGCCTGATCAGCCCTTCCACCTCCAGCCGCAGCAGTGCCTCGCGCACCGGAGTGCGGGAGACCCCCACGGCGTCGGCGAGCTCGCCCTCGGTCAGCAGGGTCCCGCCCTCGTAGCGGCGCTCGAGAACTCCCTGCTTGACGTGGGTGTAGACGCGATCGGCGGCTGGCGGCTGCTTGGCGGTCAGGGTCCCCGGACTGGTCATGCGGACAGCATAGATACAACACGTACGCATGAGCGCGCTCGTCCATCATGCGGACCGATCACCCGGGAGATCACCTCAATGGATCACTCTCGCGGGAACCCGCCTCTGCAACCACACAACCTTCTGTGCTAATTACGTGTCACACACCTGCGGCCCTATTTTCCCTCCCCTCCAACTCGGCCGCATATCAGGGGCATTCAACGTAATCGGGGTATTTCAGTTGATTACTGCCATCACCGGCACCAAGGGCAGCCGCCGTCGCAGAGCCGCCGCGGTCACCGTCACCGCAGGAGCCGTGCTCGCGACCGGTGCCCTCGCGGCAGCGCCCGCGCAGGCCGTCGCGACGCCCTCGATCGTGGCCAAGGGCGGCTACGTGATGAACAATTCCAACGCCAAGACGCTGTACACGAAGGCCGCGGACACCAAGCGCTCCACCGGCTCGACCACCAAGATCATGACCGCCAAGGTCGTGCTCGCGTCGTCGAACCTGAACCTCGACGCCAAGGTCACGATCCAGAAGGCGTACAGCGACTACGTCGTCGCCAACAACGCCTCTCAGGCCCACCTGATCGTCGGCGACAAGGTGACGGTCCGCCAGCTGCTGTACGGGCTGATGCTGCCGTCGGGCTGCGACGCCGCCTACGCCCTCGCCGACAAGTTCGGCTCGGGCTCCACGCGCGCCGCGCGCGTGAAGTCGTTCATCGGCAAGATGAACACCGCCGCGAGGAACCTGGGCCTGACGAACACCAAGTTCGACTCGTTCGACGGCATAGGGAATGGTTCCAACTACTCGACCCCGCGCGACCTGACGAAGATCGCCAGCAGCGCCATGAAGAACTCCACGTTCCGTACGGTCGTGAAGACGAAGTCGTACACGGCGAAGACCATCACCAAGACGGGCAGCACCCGCACGATGGCCGCCTGGACCAACACGAACGGCCTGCTGAGCAGCTACAGCGGCACGATCGGCGTGAAGACGGGCTCCGGCCCCGAGGCCAAGTACTGCCTCGTCTTCGCCGCCACCCGGGGCGGCAAGACGGTCATCGGCACCGTCCTCGCCTCCACCTCCATCGCCCAGCGCGAGTCGGACGCGAAGAAGCTCCTGAGCTACGGATTCGCCACGATCTGAGGCCGGCCCGGCAGTCATGCCGGGCCGAAGGGCCCCGTCGCATTCGGCGACGGGGCCCTTCCGCAATCTGCGCCCAGCTGCATCCAGCCGGAGCAGGCTTACCAAGCTGCACCAAGCGCGGTGCCGTGCCGGCCGTCAGGCCCAGGTGATGAGCCTCTTCGGCTGCTCCAGGATCGCCGCCACGTCCGCCAGGACCTTGGAGCCCAGCTCGCCGTCCACCAGCCGGTGATCGAAGCTCAGCGCCAGGGTCGTCACCTGGCGCGGCTTCACCTTGCCCTTGTGGACCCACGGCTGGAGCTTGATCGAGCCGACCGCGAGGATCGCGGACTCGCCGGGGTTGAGGATCGGCGTGCCCGTGTCGACGCCGAAGACCCCGACGTTGGTGATGGTCACGGTGCCGGCCTGCATCGCCGCCGGGGACGTCTTGCCCTCGCGGGCTGTGGACACCAATTCACCCAGGGACTCGGCGAGTTGCGGGAGGGTCTTGGCGTGCGCGTCCTTGATGTTCGGGACGATCAGGCCGCGCGGTGTGGCCGCCGCGATGCCCAGGTTGACGTAGTGCTTGAGCACGATCTCCTGGGCCGTCTCGTCCCAGGACGCGTTGATGTCCGGGTTGCGCCTGATGGCGGCCAGGAGGGCCTTGGCGATCAGCAGCAGGGGGTTCACCCGCAGGCCCGCGAACTCCTTGTCCTGCTTGAGCTCCTCGACCAGCTTCATCGTGCGGGTCACGTCCACCGTCACGAACTCCGTGACGTGCGGCGCCGTGAACGCCGAGCCGATCATCGCCTGCGCGGTCGCCTTGCGGACCCCCTTGATCGGGATACGCGTCTCACGGGCCGCGTCGTACGCCGGCACGGGCGCCGGGGGCACGGAGACCGCCGGGGCCGTCACCGGCTCCGGGGCCGGCGGTGCCACCGCCGCATGGACGTCCTCGCGCGTGATGACGCCGTCGGGGCCCGACGGGGTAACCGTGGTCAGGTCGACGCCCAGGTCCTTCGCCAGCTTGCGCACCGGCGGCTTGGCGAGGGGGCGGGGGGTGTCGGCAGCGACCGGCGCGTGGCCGTTCAGCTCTGTCCGGAGCGCCGTCGAGGCCTGGGCGACCGCGACCTCCGGGCCCTTGCGCGGGCGGCGCTTGGTGGAGGACGTGGCGACCCCGTAGCCGACGAGCACCGGCTGGCGGCCCGAGCCCACGGACTTCTTCTCCTCGGCGGGCGCGGCGGCCGTGGGAGCCGCGGGAACCTCGGCAGGGGCCTCCGCAGCGGCCGCGGTCCCGGTGGCCGCGGTCCCGCCCGACACGTCCACCGCGATGATCGAGGTGCCCACGTCCACCGTGGTGCCCTCGGGGAAGTGCAGGTCGCGGACCACCCCGTCGTACGGGATGGGCAGTTCCACCGCCGCCTTCGCGGTCTCGACCTCGCACACCACCTGACCGTCGGTGACCGTGTCGCCGGGCTTGACGTACCACTTGAGGATCTCGGCCTCGGTGAGGCCCTCGCCCACGTCCGGCATCTTGAACTCGCGTACGGACGCTTGCGTCATCGTCGTCACGACCCTCTCCTCAGTACGCCAGGGCGCGGTCGACGGCGTCGAGCACCCGGTCCAGGCCCGGCAGGTACTCCTCCTCCAGGCGGGCCGGCGGGTACGGGGCGTGGTAGCCGCCGACCCTGAGGACCGGTGCCTCCAGGTGGTAGAAGCAGCGCTCCGTGATGCGGGCGGCGATCTCCGCGCCCGAGCCGAGGAACACCGGCGCCTCGTGGACCACGACCAGGCGGCGCGTCTTCTCCACCGACGCCTGGATCGAGTCGAAGTCCAGCGGGGACACTGAGCGCAGGTCCAGCACCTCCAGTGACTTGCCCTCCTCGGCGGCCGCGTCGGCCACCTCCTGGCAGAGCTTCACCATCGGGCCGTACGCGACGAGGGTCAGGTCGGTGCCCTCACGCACGACCTGCGCCTTGTGCAGCGGACCGGGGATGGCCTCGGTGTTGACCTCGGCCTTGTCCCAGTAGCGTCGCTTCGGTTCGAAGAAGATCACCGGGTCGTCGCTCTGGATGGCCTGCTGCATCATCCAGTAGCCGTCCGACGCGTTCGAGGGGCTGACCACCTTCAGGCCCGCCACGTGCGCGAAGAGCGCCTCGGGGGACTCGGAGTGGTGCTCCACCGCGCCGATGCCGCCGCCGTAGGGGATGCGGACGACGACCGGGAGCTTGACCTTGCCCAGCGAGCGGGCGTGCATCTTCGCGAGCTGCGTGACGATCTGGTCGTACGCCGGGAAGACGAAGCCGTCGAACTGGATCTCCACGACCGGGCGGTAGCCGCGCAGGGCCAGGCCGATGGCGGTGCCCACGATGCCCGACTCGGCCAGCGGGGTGTCGATCACCCTGCTCTCGCCGAAGTCCTTCTGCAGGCCGTCCGTCACCCGGAAGACGCCGCCGAGCTTGCCGACGTCCTCACCCATGATCAGGACCTTGGGGTCGGAATCCAGGGCGCGGCGCAGCGACTCGTTGATCGCCTTGGCGAGAGCCATGTTTTTGAACGTCACAGCCTCGGCCATCTCAGTGACCCCCCTCGTCTGCGAACGACGCCTGGTAGGCGGCGAACTGGGCTCGCTCCTCGTCGACGAGCGCATGCCCGTCCGCGTACACATTCTCGAAGATGGCGAAGCGGTCCGGGTCCGGCATGGCGCGGACCGCCTCACGCACTCGTTTGCCCAACGCCTCGCTCTCGGCCTCGAGTTCCGCGAAGAATCCCTCGTCCGCGTGGTTTGAAGCCTCCAGGTACCGGCGAAGCCGCAGAATCGGGTCCTTCGCCTCCCACGACTCACGCTCCTCGTCGGCCCGGTACTTCGTCGGGTCGTCGGAGGTCGTGTGGGCGCCCATGCGGTAGGTGTACGCCTCGACGAGCGTCGGCCCCTCGCCGTTGCGGGCCCGCTCCAGGGCCCACTTCGTCACCGCGAGACAGGCCAGCACGTCGTTGCCGTCCACCCGGACGCCCGGGAAGCCGTAGCCCTGCGCGCGCTGGTAGAGCGGCACGCGGGTCTGCTTCTCGGTCGGCTCGGAGATCGCCCACTGGTTGTTCTGGCAGAAGAACACCACCGGGGCGTTGTAGACCGCGGAGAAGGTGAAGGACTCGGCCACATCGCCCTGGCTGCTCGCGCCGTCGCCGAAGTAGGCGATCACGGCGCTGTCCGCGCCGTCCTTGGCGATGCCCATCGCGTAGCCCGTGGCGTGCAGCGTCTGGGAGCCGATGACGATCGTGTACAGGTGGAAGTTGTTGCCGTTGGGGTCCCAGCCGCCGTTGTTCACGCCGCGGAACATCCCGAGCAGGTTGGCCGGGTCGACCCCGCGGCACCAGGCGACGCCGTGCTCGCGGTAGGTCGGGAAGACGTAGTCGTCCTCGCGGGTGGCCCGGCCTGAGCCGATCTGGGCGGCCTCCTGGCCGAGCAGCGAGGCCCACAGGCCCAGCTCGCCCTGGCGCTGCAGGGAGGTGGCCTCGGCGTCGAAGCGCCGGGTGAGCACCATGTCGCGGTAGAGGCCGCGGAGCTCGTCGGGGGTGATGTCGGCGACGTACTTGTCGTACGTGGCGTTCTCTGGGTTCTTCAGCCGCTCGCCCTCGGGCGTCAGCAGCTGTACGAGCTCGGGGTCGGTGCCCGGCGCGTTTTTTGCGGTCGTGCGCTTGCCGGCCGTGCTCTTGGTTCCGGCGCTGCGTCGCGGTTTGCGCGCGGCAGTGCTCTCCACGGTCACGTGTGCTCCTCCGTCGGTCCGGCTACCCCGGGTTCGCCGGGTGCCAGTGCGGCTCACCTGCGGCCCTGCGGGCGCACAGGGTGGGTGCGGCCCGGTCGGGAACAGGCGTGACAGGTGCCCCGGCGAGCGCCCGCAAATAGCACGTTACCCAGTGCTCCACATTTCTGTGAAACCCCTCCTGACCTGCGATTTTGCTTGGATTTCCAAGTAAATCGCGAAAGTCCGGAACAACTCCTGGTCACAGCCTTGCAGGGGGCCGGAACAACGGCACGTTATCCCGGTGACCCAGGTCACCGGAAGAGCTTCTCTCAAGCGGGGCTCGCACCCGTGTCTGAGACCGCGTACGTGGGCGAAGCGTGACATGTCCTGGGATTTCGGGTGCATGACCACGAGGTTGTACGGCGTGGCGTCCTGCGGCGAGGACGGTGCGCTCGACCGTCGGCGGCCTGGAAAGCCACTTCGAGCACATGCCGTGACCGAATGCGACTGCCTGTGACAACGCCCAGCTCACAGGCCCGGCTCGTGCTCTAGCATCTGGCGCGTGCCGCGCTCCTCCGTACCACCCCAGGTGCCTCACGCGCCCCCTCTGGGCGCTCTGTTGCCCCAGTACTCCGCAGGCCGTGCCGTCGCCTGCGAGCCCGTGGACCAGGGCCTGCTCAACCGGGGCTACCGCCTGTGCACCACGCGCGGCCGCTACTTCCTCAAGCATCACTTCGACCCCGAGACCGCCGACCCGGCCGCGATCGCCCGCCAGCACCGGGCCACCCAGCGCCTGGCCGACCTGGGCGTTCCGGTGGCCCCGCCGCTGGCCGACCGGGACGGGCGTACGGTCGCCGTCGTCGGCGGGCACGCCTACGCGCTGCACCCGTGGATCGACGGACGCCACCGGCACGGCGGACAGCTCAGCACCGGGCAGTGCGCGCGGCTCGGGGCGCTGCTGGGGGTGGTGCACGCGAGCCTGGAGCGCGTGATGCCCGTGCACGCGCGCGCGGGCACGGAGCCCGACGCGGCCGACCCCGCCGACACGTTCACGCTCATCGACGATCTGCTCGGCCGCGTATGCCGCCACCGCCCAGCCGACTCCTTCGACGAACTCGCCCGCCACCGCCTCCTGGAACGGCGCGCACTCCTGGAGCAGCACGCCGACAGGCGCCCCACGCGCGGGAGTTCGGTCGGCTGGGTGCACGGGGACTTCCACCCGTTCAACCTGCTCTACCGGGGAGACGCGCCCGCCGCCATCGTGGACTGGGACCGGCTGGGGCTCAGGCCCCGCGCGGAGGAGGCCGTACGCGCCGCCGCGATCTTCTTCGTACGGCCGGTGGGCACCCTCGACCTGCCGAAGGTGCGGGCGTACGCACGCGCGTACCGGCGCACGGCCGGCGCCACGCCCTCCGAGCTGACGGCGGCGGTGCACCGCGTGTGGTGGGAGCGCCTCAACGACTTCTGGATGCTGCGCTGGCACTACGAACGCGGCGACACCCGCGCCGACCCCCAGTTCCCGGCGGCCTCCGCGCTGGCGGTGTGGTGGACGCGCGCGTACGACACGGTGTGCGAGGCGTTCGTGGAGTGAGGCGGGTGGTACTGCGCGGACAACAGCGCGCGTGGGACCTGTTGCGGTCCCACGCGCGCGTGGAGGCGATTCGGCTCCGGGTCAGCCGAGGCCGCTGACGCCGGTCGTGCCGCCGGCGTCCCCGCCGCCGTCCGTCGGGTCCGGGCTGGCCGGGTCATCGGTCTGCGACGGTGTCGGTTTGTCCGACGGCTCCGTGGACGTCTCCGGCTTCGACGGCTCGCCGCTCGGCTCGCTGCTCGGGGTCGACGACGGCGTGGACGACGGGGTGTACGAGGGCGTGTAGTCCCCGGACCCGGAGCTGGAGTTGCTGTCGTCCGTGGACGTCTCCGTCGACTCGTCGCTCGTCTCGTCGCTCGGGGACGCGGAGGACGTGTCCTGCTCGGTGCTCTGCGACGTGGTCGGCGAGTGCGTGGTGCCCTTGCCGCCGCCGCCGCCTCCGCCGGTGTTGTGCAGCGCCAGCGCGACGCCCGCCGCGATGGCGATCACCGCGAGCACGGCGAGGATCCACAGCTTGCCGCGGCCGCCGCCCCTGTTGCCGTGCCCCTCGAAGCCGCCGTCGTCCCCGCCGCCGTAGCCGGCGGGGAGGATCGGCTGCGGGATCTGCGTCGTACCGGAGGAGTCGCCGGGGTGCGGCAGCACCTGGGTACCGGCGAAGCCCGCCGCCGGGGTGTGCCGGCCGTCGTGCATGGCGACCGGGCCGGTGTTCCAGGTGCCGGTGTGGCCGCCCTGGTCGTACAGCATCTGCAGCCCGTACTGGATGAGCCCGCGCATCTCCTCGGCGGTCTGGAAGCGGTCGTCGGGCTCCTTGGCCAGCGAGCGCATCACGAGGCCGTCGAGCTCCGGCGGGGACACTCCGTCCGAGGTCTGGGACGGCGGCACCGGCGTGTCCTGGACGTGCTGGTAGACCACCGACAGCGGGGTCTCGCCGGTGAACGGGGGCCTGAGCGCGAGGAGTTCGTAGAGCAGGCAGCCCGTCGCGTACAGGTCGGAGCGGTGGTCGACGGCCTTGCCGAGCGCCTGCTCCGGGGAGAGGTACTGCGGCGTGCCCATGACCATGCCGGTCTGCGTCATCGTCGACTGGGCGCCGTGCAGGGCGCGCGCGATGCCGAAGTCCATCACCTTCACCGCGCCGGTGTGCGTGATGATCACGTTCGCGGGCTTGATGTCGCGGTGCACGATGCCGTGCTGGTGCGAGTAGGCGAGCGCCTCCAGAACACCGGAGACGATGATCAGGGCCTGCTCGGGACCCGGTGCCTCGGCGTTGATGAGGAGGTCGCGGATGGTCCGCCCCTCGACGATCTCCATCACGATGTACGGCACGCTCTGGCCGCCCACGTAGTCCTCGCCGGAGTCGTACACGGCGACGATCGCGTGGTGGTTGAGGCCGGCCACCGACTGGGCCTCCCGCGTGAAGCGGGCCTTGGAGACCGGGTCCTCGGCAAGGTCGGCGCGCAGCAGCTTGACCGCGACGGTGCGCCCGAGGCGCACGTCCTCGGCGGCGAACACCTCGGCCATGCCGCCCCGGCCGAGTCTGCGGGTCAGCCGGTACCGGCCGTCCCCGACAAGCCCGCCGTTACCCCACATCTCCGGCGCATCTGACATTCCGCCGCCAGTCGCCTCGGGGTCGGACGGGCCCTGAGCGCGCTGCTGCTGCTCCATCAGTCCTCGCCGTCGTTTCTGCCCGCGGTGCGCGCGGTGTTGTTACGGTCTCCGTCGGCCACGCTACAGCCTCAGCGCAAGCCGCCGGACCGAGAAGGGGGCCGGAACCGGCACAGGACGGACCGGCCATCAAAGCGTCATTCCATCGTGTCGTGCAAGTTCTGTGTACCGCTGGTACAGCCTCTGTAACGCTCGCGCGACGCTTCTATCGCGTACGGTCACGGATCGGGCACCGAGCTTGACGTGTCAGTGCCCTCGGGCAGACTTGGCCCGGAATAGCACTTTGGATCAACGACAGTCAATGGCGCCTGAAGGCCCACGGGGGAAGCGGAACATGAGCCAGGACGGCGCACAGGGCCGGTACGCGGGGCGGGCCTTGGCCGGAGGCCGCTATCAGCTGCGCGACTTGCTCGGCGAGGGCGGCATGGCCTCGGTGCATCTCGCCTACGACTCCGTGCTCGACCGCCAGGTCGCGATCAAGACGCTCCACACCGAACTGGGGCGGGAACAGGCCTTCCGCGAGCGCTTCCGCCGCGAGGCCCAGGCCGTGGCGAAGCTCACGCACACCAACATCGTCTCGGTCTTCGACACCGGCGAGGACAACCTCGACGGGATGACGATGCCGTACATCGTCATGGAGTACGTCGAGGGCCGCCCGCTGGGCTCGGTGCTCGACGAGGACGTACGGCAGTTCGGCGCGATGCCCGCCGACAAGGCGCTGAAGATCACCGCGGACGTGCTCGCGGCGCTGGAGATCAGCCACGAGATGGGCCTGGTCCACCGGGACATCAAGCCGGGCAACGTGATGATGACCAAGCGCGGCGTCGTCAAGGTCATGGACTTCGGCATCGCGCGCGCCATGCAGTCCGGCGTGACGTCGATGACACAGACCGGCATGGTCGTGGGCACCCCGCAGTACCTCTCCCCGGAGCAGGCGCTGGGCCGGGGCGTGGACGCCCGGTCCGACCTCTACTCGGTCGGCATCATGCTGTTCCAACTGGTCACCGGGCGGCTGCCGTTCGAGGCGGACTCGCCGCTGGCGATCGCGTACGCGCATGTGCAGGAGGAGCCCGTCGCGCCCTCCTCGATCAACCGGGCGCTGCCTCCCGCGGTGGACGCGCTGGTCGCCCGCGCGCTGAAGAAGAACCCGAACGAGCGCTTCCCCAGCTCGGAGTCCATGCGCGACGAGTGCCTGCGCGTGGCCGCCTCCTTCCAGGCCGCCCCGCCGAGCATCGTGCCGGGTGCGCCCTCCCAGAGCGGCGCCGGCGTCGGCTCCGCGGTGTTCCCGCCGGTCGACCAGTCGGCCCCGGTGCCGACCGGCCCCGTCCAGACGCCGTACCAGCCGACTCCGCCCCCGAACCCGTACAGCACTCCGGCGCCCACGCCGTCTCCGGCCTACGGCTACCCGCAGCAGGGCGGCTACCAGACGCCGTCCCCGTACACCCAGCCGTCGACCCCGCCGCCGTACAACATCACGCCCCAGCCGGCCGGCGCCCGCGCGGGCGGCGGCAGGAACAACAAGCCGGTGATCGTCGGCTCGATCGTCGTCTCGCTCATCGCCGTCGGCGGCCTGATCGCGGCGCTGATGCTCAACGGCGGCGGAGGCGGCGACGAGGGCAAGGACGGCGGCAGCAGCGCGAGCGCGTCGGCGACGAAGGCGGCGGGCTACCGCGGGCCGGACACGTCGAAGAAGATCGACGTGAGCGACTGCAAGGAGCCGCAGGAGTCGTACAACGACCCCAACAAGATCAAGCTGCCCGACTTCCGGTTCAAGTACATCCAGTCGGTCAAGGAGTGCCTCCAGGCCGCGGGCTGGCATCTGAAGGTCAACAACGTCGCCGAGAACACGTACGGCCAGGGCGCGGTCCTCAACCAGTTCCCGGCCGCCGATTCCGACGTCGACCCGAAGAACATGCCGCAGATCCAGCTCGACGTGTCGACGGGCAACCCGCCCTCCTGACCCGGCGGGTTCCACGCGTGCGAAGGGCCCGGCAGCTTCGGCTGCCGGGCCCTTTCGTCCAGGTGTCCGTCGTGTTCGGGTCCCACGGTCCTACAGGTACGGTCCGCCCGAGCGACCGGCCGTGGGGCCGTCCTCGCCCATCTCGTGGCCGACGCCCGGCGGAAGCGCGCGCCGCATCTGCTCCAACTGGGCCCGCGCGGCCATCTGCTGGGCGAACAGCGTGGTCTGGATCCCGTGGAAGAGGCCCTCCAGCCAGCCCACCAACTGGGCCTGCGCGATGCGCAGTTCGGCGTCGCTGGGAATGCCCTCGTTCGTGAAGGGCAGGGAGAGCCGCTCCAGCTCCTCCACCAGCTCCGGCGCCAGCCCGTCCTCCAGCTCCTTCACCGAACTGCGGTGGATCTCCTTGAGCCGCGCCCGGCTCGCCTCGTCCAGGGGAGCCGCGCGCACTTCCTCCAGGAGCTGTTTGATCATGCTGCCGATCCGCATCACCTTGGCCGGCTGCTCGACCTGCTCCGTCACCGGGATCTCGCGGGAGTCCTCGCCTGTGCCGCCGCCAATCGCCATACCGTCCTGGCCCACGACCAGGATCTGGGGATTCTCCGGCGACCTGTCGTTCCTCGGCATCTCCATGCCGCCATTCTCTCGCACCCGTGCATCTCATCACCGTGCTGCCCCCTGTGGAGGGTGATCCACCGTTTACGGTGCGGAAGTTTCCTTCCCGCGCCGCAGCAGCCGGGCCTCGCAGTGCTCCAGCCAGCGGATCTCGGCCTCCGTGTGACAGACGAGCTGCTCCAGGACCAGCAGCCGCGCCATCTCGTCCGGATGCTCCGGCGCCCGCACGAGCGCCTGCGCCCGCTGACGTACGTACTCGTGCAGCGCGTCCGTCACGTGCCGGCGCTGCGCCTCGACGACCTTGCGCACGTCGACGCCTGGTGCGGCGACCGCCAGCACCAGTTTGATCGCCAGCTCGTCACGCGGCGGACGGCCCGCCCGCTCCACCGGACGCGCGAACCAGGCGCCCAGCTCGGCCCGGCCCGCCGGCGTCAGGGCGTACAGGACCCGGCCCGCCTCGTCCTCGCCGTCCTGGACGACCAGCCCGTCGCGCTCCAGCCGGCCGAGGGTCGTGTAGACCTGCCCGATGTTCAGCGGCCAGGTGCCACCCGTTCGCGCCTCGAACTCGGTGCGCAGCCGTGAGCCGTAGCGGGGGCCGTGTTCGAGAAGCGCCAGCAGTCCGTGACGTATCGACATACCCGGATTGTGCAGCGGGTTCGGATTTTTGGCGGAACCAGAAATGCCGGAAGTGCGGGGCGGTGTGACGCTGGGGTCGTGACTCCATTGCTGCGTGCTTTGCAGGGGGCCGGACTGGTGGTGGGGGTGGGGACGGGCGTACTCGTGTGCCCGTTCGGGGGTGGTTCTTCGTACGGGGCTGTCGCGTCGTACGGGAGCCTTTCGGCGTACGGGGCTGTCGCACCGTACGAGAGCGGCTCGACGTACGGAAGCGGTTCGTCGCACGGCAGCGGTCCGTCGCACACGTCCCGCTCGTCGCACGGGAACGGTTCGACGTACGGAGCCGCATCGACGGCGCACGGCTCCTGGCGCACGCCCGCTGCCGGGCCCTCCGGCTCGGAATCCCCGTCCGCCTCCCCGGCCGAGTCCCCCAAGCCCTCGCGCGCCGGGAGTGTGGCGGGTGAGGGACGGGAGCGGCCCGGGCGGCGGGAGACGACGCCGGCGGACGAGCCCACGGGCCGTCCCTCGGAGGAGGCGGACGACGAGGGCGACGAGGACGGGGACGCCGCGTATCCCGACGGCGAGCAGGACACGGGGGACGAGGCGGGCGGGGACGCCACCGCGTCGCCGCCCGCGGAAGCCGGCCTGGTGCCGTCCGGGGCCCCGCAGCGCCCCGTGCAGCACGCCGCCTCACAGGCCGAGGGGCCCACCGAACCCGTACTGCGGATACTGCCGCTGGGCAGCGGACTGGTCCTGATCGGGCTCGGTCTGGGACTCGCCTTCATCGGCCTGCGGCTGCGACGGGCCTAGGGAACGCGGGCCCCCGGCGGCACCCCTGCGGGACTCAGGGCACGACCAGCAGCACCTTGCCCACGTGTCCGCTCTCCTCCACGACCCGGTGAGCCGCGGCCGCGTCACTCATCGGGAGTTCCCGGTCGACGACCGGACGGACGTGACCGCCTTCGAGCAGGGGCCACACATGCTCGCGTACGGCCGCCACGATCGAGGCCTTCTCGCTGAGCGGGCGGGCGCGCAGCGAGGTCGCGCTGACCGCGGCCCTCTTGCTCAGGAGCGCGCCGAGATTCAGCTCGCCCTTGACGCCGCCCTGCAGGCCGATGACCGCGAGGCGGCCGTTGACGGCCAGGGTCTGGACGTTGCGGTCGAGGTACTTGGCGCCCATGTTGTCGAGGATGACGTCGGCACCCGCACCGCCCGTGGCCTTCTTGACCTCCGCGACGAAGTCCTGCTCCCGGTAGTTGATCAGGATGTCGGCGCCGAGCTCGGCGCAGCGGTCCAGCTTCTCCTTGGTGCCCGCGGTGACGGCGACCTTGGCGCCGACGGCCTTGGCCAGCTGGATCGCCATGGTGCCGATGCCGCTGGAACCGCCGTGCACGAGAAGCGTCTCGCCGGGGCGCAGATGGGCGACCATGAAGACGTTCGACCAGACCGTGCAGACCACCTCGGGCAGCGCGGCGGCCTGCTTGAGGTCGACGCCCTGAGGGACGGGCAGCAGCTGACCGGCCGGGATCGCGACCTTCTCCGCATAGCCGCCGCCCGCGAGCAGCGCGCACACCTCGTCGCCGACGGACCAGCCGGAGACGCCGGGGCCGATCTCGACGATCCGGCCGGAGCACTCGAGGCCGGGGTAGGGGGACGCGCCGGGTGGCGGGTCGTAGAAGCCCTGGCGCTGCATGATGTCGGCGCGGTTGACGGCGCCCGCCACCACCTCGACCAGCACCTCGCCCTCGCCGGCCACCGGATCCGGGACCTCGTCCCACACCAGCACCTCGGGCCCACCAGGTTCGGGAATCGTGATCGCATGCATGGGCAGGACGCTACCCCTCGTCGCCGCTTCTCCCGCGGCGGCGGGGGTGCGGCTCCACCACCGTGGGTGGTCAGTCCTGCCGCAACGGCCGGACGTCGGGCGCCACTTGCGCGCCCGGTGTCGCCCGTACGATCGTGATCAGACGGTCCGTCAACTGCAGTGTGCCGAGGGACGGATCGTCGTATCCGAGCACCCGGTGCCCGCGTACGACGCTGACCACCAGATCCTCCGTCTCCCGCGGCTTCTTTCCCACCTCGGCCTTTATGACCGGTCGTTCGACCATGTCGAGCCCGCTGCCCTGCTGGATGAGGTCCTCCATCACCATGCCGGCCGCGGGGCTGAGCACGGACAGGCCGAGCAGACGGCCGGCCGCGCTGGCGCTGGTGATGACCGCGTCGGCGCCGGACTGCTGGAGCAGCGGCGCGTTCTCCTCCTCGCGGACCGCGGCCACGATCTTCGCCCCGCGGTTGAGCTGCCGGGCCGTCAGCGTGACCAGCACGGCCGTGTCGTCGCGCTGGGTGGCGATGATGATCTGCCGCGCCCGGTGCACCTCGGCCCGTCTGAGCACGTCGCTGCGCGTCGCGTCCCCGAGGACGCCGGCGTAGCCCTCGGCCGTCGCGGCTTCGATCACCTTGGAGCTGGGGTCGACCACGACGACCTGCTCCTTCTTCAGCCCCGTCGCACAGACGGTCTGGATCGCCGAGCGCCCCTTCGTCCCGAAGCCGACGACGACGGTGTGATCGCGCAAGGCGGACCTCCAGCGGTTCAGTCGCCATTCCTCACGGGTGCGTTCGGTGAGGACCTCAAGGGTGGTCCCGACCAGGATGATCAGGAAGAGCACGCGCAGCGGCGTGATGACGAAGATGTTGGTGAGCCGGGCGGCATCGCTGACCGGGGTGATGTCGCCGTAGCCGGTGGTGGAGAGCGTGACGGTGGCGTAGTAGAAGGCGTCGAGCAGGTCGACCGCTCCATCGGAGTTGTCGTTGTAGCCGTCGTGGTCGACGTAGACGATGAAGGCGGTCGCGACCAACACCAGCAGCGCGAGCAGTACGCGTTTGGTCACCTGGCGGATCGGGCGATCCACCACTTTTTTCGGGAGTTCCACCCGGTGGGTCACGAGATGTTCGTCCGCTTGGCGGGCGATCGCGTCATGGCCCGGAAGTTTCACGTGAAACACACCCCGATTCCGGCGGACGCCCAGGGCAGGTCGAGGAGTTCGAGCTCCTGACCGGGGCGGGCGCCGCCCGGTGGTACGACGGCGAGGGCGTCGGCGGCCGCGATGCCGCGCAGCATGGCCGGGCCGTTGTAGTGCAGCGGCACGGCACTGTCGCCGCGCAGCACCACGGGGATGAGCCGGGTGTCGTACGGATGCCCGTGTGCCGCGTCCTGGAGCGGCAGGGTGTACGGCTCCGGGGCGGGGCGTGCGGCAAGGGTGCGCAGGAGGGGTTCGGCGAGGGTGAGCAGGCCGGAGACGGCGGCGAGGGGGTTGCCGGGCAGGCCGACGAGGTGCTGGTTCTCCTTGGTGCGGGCCAGCAGCATGGGGTGGCCTGGGCGTACCTTGACGCCGTCCACGAGAAGCTCGGCGCCGATACGGCGCAGCGTGGGGTGGACGTGGTCGACGGGGCCGGAGGCGGTGCCGCCGGTGGTGACGATCAGGTCGGCGTCGGAGCCGGTGACGGCCTTGCGCAGGGCCTTCGCATCGTCGCCGAGCCGTCGCACGGAGGTGACCTCGGCACCCAGCGCCCGCAGCCAGGGCGGCAGCATCGGGCCGAGGGCGTCCCTGATGAGGCCGTCGTGCGGCCGGCCCTCGGTGAGCAACTCGTCGCCCAGCACGAACACATGGACGCGGGGGCGGGGGACGGCGGTGAGGGTGTCGTAGCCGGCGGCCGCGGCGAGGCCGAGTACGGCCGGGGTCACCAGCGCGCCGACGGGCAGGAGTTGGTCGCCGGAGCGGCACTCCTGGCCGCGGGAGCGGATGTCCTGCCCGTGCTGAATGTCTCGGGAGGCGTGCAGGCGCCCCTTTTCATCGATGCGGCCGTGCTCGGTGCGGAGCACGGCGGTCGTGTCCTGGGGAATGCGGGCGCCCGTGGCGATGCGGACGGCCTCGCCGTCGGTGAGGGCCTCCGGCTCGGCGTGTCCGGCCAGGAGGCCCTCGTCCCGCACGTCCCAGGGGCCGGGTCCCGAGACCGCCCAGCCGTCCATCGCCGAGGTGTCGAAGGAGGGCAGGTCGGTCAGGGCCGTGAGCGGGGCGGCGAGGGTGAGGCCGAGGGAGGCCCCGAGCGGGACCGAGACCAGGGCACGTCGGGTGCCGGAACGGCCCGCGCGTGCGGCGATCGCCCGTGCCTCGGGCCAGGGGATGGCCCGGTGGTGGGCTTCGGAGGTGTGCGGCGCGGCGTGGTGTGCGCCGTGCGAGGCGGGCGCGGGGACGCCGTCGCCGGGAGTGCGGCTGTCGGGGTCGTTCACCAGGGCGAGCACCTCCTCGACGTCGAGGTCCTCGGCGTCCTCGCCGGTCGGGGCGGAGCGGGCGGTCATCCGGCGTCCGGGCGGGTGTCAGGGCCGGCGCCGGGCCCTGCGTCAGGCCCTGCGCCCTCGGCCTTGTCGGCCTCGTCTGCCCAGCGCAGGGCGAGGGCCGCGGCCTTGCGGGCGGCTTCGGCGACGGCTTCGGGGCCCCCTCCGGCCTGCGCGGCCGCGTAGCCGACGAGGAAGGTGGTCAGCGGTGCCGCGGGCCTGGCCACCGAGTGCGCGGCGTCGCGGGCGAGGTCGAGCAGGACGCCGGTGTCGACGTCGAGGTCGATCCCCAGCTCGTCCTTGGCTGTGGAAATCCATTCATCCAACACGTGCCCATGCTCCCTGATACGTGCCCTGGCGGCGGCGATGTCGTCCCAGGTGTCGCAGTCGAAGGACGCGACGGGGTCCGGGACGCGGGTGAGGTCGAGGGCGGCGGTCAGCCGGCGCAGCGGCAGTCCGGTGAGCTCGCCGTGCTCGGTGGCGAGCGCGGCCAGTCCGCGACGCAGCGCGTGCGTGCGGTAGGCGGCCACGAGGGGCTGGTCGCGGCCGTCGGCGTCGGTGAGGAGGACGCCGTCGCTCCGGCTCGCGCCGAGTGCGGTCAGCAGCCGCCGTACCGTGGCCGCCCCGAGGAAGGGCAGGTCGGCGGAGAGGACGACGAGTTGTTCGGCCGTGGTGTGGTGCAGCCCGGCGCCGAGCGCTGCGAGGGGTCCCCCGCCGGGCGGGTCCTCGCGGGCCCACAGCACGGGCCGGGCGGTGGGCCGGGCGTCGGCGACGACGACGGTCCTGCGGGCGTCGGCGCAGGCGGCCAGCACCCGGTCGAGCAGCGCCCGGCCACCCACGCGCACACCGGGCTTGTCGGCACCGCCGAGCCGCCGGGCGGCGCCCCCGGCGAGCACAAGCGCGTCGTACGCCGGAGCAGCGTCACGGTCGCCGGAGGGCTCGTACCCGGAGGGCTCGTACCTGGATGGCTCGTACCTGGATGGCTCGTACGAGGTCATCCCCCGAGTATGCGTGCCGTGGCGATCACAGGGAATGTGCGGGTGGCGCCGGGGGCCACGGGGGCACGGCATACCCCGGGGGCACGGGTCCCGGGTCCCCGGGTCACGCAGTCACCGGGCCACCGGGCCACCGGGCCACCGGGTCACCGGAGAATGTGCGGGTGTCCCCGGGGACACGGCTCACGCGGTCACGCGGTCACGCGGTCTGTGTCACGCGGCGCGCACGCTCACAGAGTGCGCAGCAGGACCGCCGGCTGTTCGACGCAGTCCGCCACGTACCGCAGGAAGCCGCCCGCCGTGCCGCCGTCGCACACCCGGTGGTCGAAGGTGAGCGAGAGCTGGACGACCTGTCGCACCGCGAGCTCGCCCTCGTGCACCCAGGGCTTGGGGACGATGCGGCCGACGCCGAGCATGGCGGCCTCGGGGTGGTTGATGATCGGCGTGGAGCCGTCGACGCCGAACACTCCGTAGTTGTTCAACGTGAAGGTCCCGCCGGTGAGTTCTCCGGGCGTGAGCCGTCCCGCGTGGGCCGCCTCGGTCAGCCGGGCGAACTCCGCCGTCAGCGCCTCGGCGTCCCGCGCGTGCGCGTCCCGCACGACCGGGACGACAAGACCCCGCTCGGTCTGCGCGGCGAATCCGAGGTGCACGTGGTCGAACTGGACGACCTCCCTCGCCTCCATGTCGACCGTGGAGTTGAGCTCGGGGAAGCGGGCGAGAGCAGCCGTGCAGATCCTTGCCAGCAGGGCGAGCAGGGAGATCCGGGTAACCCCGGCTGCCGCGTTCATCGCGGTCCGCGCGCGCATGAGTTCGGTGGCGTCGGCGTCCACCCAGCAGGTCGCGTCCGGTATCTCGCGGCGGCTGCGGGAGAGTTTGTCGGCGACGGCGCCTCGGACGCCCTTGAGCGGGACGCGGATTTCCGTGCCGTGGGCCGCGGGCGGGGTCGGGGTCGGCGCGGGCTTCACGCGCGCGTCGAGGTCGGCCGACTGCTCCGCCGTCAGCCCCGTCAGCCCCGTCCGCCCCTGAGCCTCGGCGGCACGCAGCGCGTACTCCACGTCCGCCCGCAGGATCAGCCCGTCGGGGCCGGAGCCCGTCATCTCCTTCAGGTCCAGGCCGTTCTGCCGGGCGAGCCTGCGCACCAGCGGCGAGATCACGGGAACGGGTCCGTCCGCGGCCACGGGGGCACCGACCTGTCCGTTCGCCTCCCGGGACGCCGCGGGCGCCTCCTGTCCCGGCCGCACCCTCCGCCGCCGCGCGGGCGCCTCCGACGTGCCGTAGCCCACCAGTACGTTGCCCGAGCCCTCCGTCTCGCGGCCGGTGGCCGGCGCGCCGACCGCCACCGTGATCAGCGGGGCCCCGACGGGCAGTTCCGCGCCCTCCTCGCCGAAGCGGGCGGTGACCACACCGCCGTAGGGGCAGGGCACCTCGACCATCGCCTTGGCCGTCTCGACCTCGACGACCGGCTGGTCGATGGTGACGAGGTCTCCGACCTCGACGAGCCAACGGACGATTTCCGCTTCGGTGAGCCCCTCCCCGAGGTCGGGAAGCCTGAACTCCAGGCTGTGCATGTCAGACGCGTGTGCCATCAGCTCTCGGCCTCCCATTGCAGGCGCCCCACGGCGTCCAGGATCCGGTCCACGCCGGGCAGGTGGTGTCGCTCCAGCATCGGCGGCGGATACGGGATGTCGAACCCGGCCACGCGCAGCACCGGCGCCTCCAGGTGGTGGAAGCAGCGCTCGGTGACACGGGCCGCGATCTCCCCGCCCGGGCCGCCGAACCCGCCCGACTCGTGCACGACGACCGCGCGCCCGGTCCGCCGCACCGAAGCGCCTACCGTCTCGTCGTCGAACGGCACCAGGGAGCGCAGGTCGACGACTTCGAGGTCCCAGCCCTCGGCCTGTGCGGCCTCGGCGGCTTCGAGGCAGACGGGCACCGACGGTCCGTACGTGATGAGCGTGGCGCTCCGGCCCGAGCGCCGCACCACCGCGCGGCCTATCGGTTCAACGTCCGTCGGGTGCTCGGGGTTCCAGGAGTCCTTCGACCAGTACAGGCGCTTGGGCTCCAGGAAGACGACCGGGTCGTCGGAGGCGATGGCGGCGCGCAGCAGGCCGTAGGCGTCGGCGACCGTGGCGGGCATGACCACATGGAGCCCGGGAGTCGCCATGTAGTACGCCTCGGAGGAGTCACTGTGGTGCTCGACGCCGCCGATGCCGCCGCCGTAGGGGACGCGGATGGTGAGGGGGAGCGGCATCGCGCCGCGCGTGCGGTTGCGCATGCGGGACACGTGCGAGATCAGCTGCTCGAACGCCGGATAGGCGAACGCGTCGAACTGCATCTCGACGACCGGCCGCAGTCCGTACATCGCCATGCCCACGGCCGTCCCGAGGATGCCCGCCTCGGCCAGCGGCGTGTCCGTGCAGCGGTCCTCGCCGAACTCCTTGGCCAGCCCGTCGGTGACCCGGAAGACACCGCCCAGGGTGCCGACGTCCTCGCCCATGACGTGCACGGTGGGATCGGCGGCCATGGCGTCGCGCAACGCCCGCGTGAGGGCCTGCGCCATGGTGGCCGGCTTGAGGGCGACGGTGGTCATCAGTGCCCGCCTTCCTGCTCCGTGTGCAGCTCCGCGTGCAGCTCGGCCTGCAACTGGGCCCGTTGCTCACGCAGTTGGCCGGTGGGCTCGGCGTAGACGTGGGCGAACAGGTCCATGGGGTCGAGCACCGGGTCCTGGTTCATGCGTTCACGCAGGTCGGCGGCCATGGTCTCGGCGGCGTCGCGGGCGGCCCGTATGCCGTCCTCGTCGATCAGACCACGTTCGGTCAGCTCGTGCTCCAGGAGCGCGATCGGGTCGTGCTCACGCCAGGTCTCGACCTCGGTGTCGCCGCGGTAGCGGGTCGCGTCGTCGGCGTTGGTGTGGGCGTCGATGCGGTACGTGATCGCCTCGACCAGCGTGGGCCCGCCGCCCTCGCGCGCGTGCCGCACGGCGTCGCTGAGTACCTCGTGCACGGCGGCCGCGTCGTTGCCGTCGACCAGGCGGCCGGGCATGCCGTAGCCGACGGCCTTGTGGGCCAACGACGGGGCCGCGGTCTGCTTGGCCAGCGGGACGGAGATCGCGAAGCCGTTGTTCTGGACCAGGAAGACGACCGGGGCCTGCCAGACGGCGGCGAAGTTCAGCGCCTCGTGGAAGTCGCCCTCGCTGGTGCCGCCGTCGCCGACCATGGCGAGCGCGACCACGTCGTCGCCCTTGAGGCGGGCGGCGTGCGCGAGGCCGACGGCGTGCGGGAGCTGGGTGGCGAGGGGGGTGCACAGGGGTGCCACGCGGTGCTCGCGCGGGTCGTAGCCGGTGTGCCAGTCGCCGCGCAGGAGAGTGAGCGCCTGGACGGGGTCCAGGCCGCGTGCGACGGCGGCGAGCGTGTCGCGGTAGCTCGGGAAGAGCCAGTCGCGCTCCTGAAGGGCCAGCGCGGCGGCGACCTCGCAGGCCTCCTGGCCGGTGGTGGAGGGGTAGACCGCGAGGCGGCCCTGCTTGGTGAGGGCGGTCGCCTGCGCGTTGTACCTGCGGCCGCGTACCAGCTCGGCGTACAGGCGGCGCAGCAGCGCCGGGTCGGCCTTCGCCGCCGCCTCGGTGCCGAGGACGCGGTAGGGCTCCGCGTCGGGCAGCAGCGGCGCGGGGTCCATGCGCGGCTGCCAGGCGGGCGGCGGGGACGGCCTATACGCGCCCCGCTGCTCCATGACCGTCATGACGGCACCTCCTCGTGGGAGCGGCTTCAGGCGCGCCACGGGTGTGATGCGCCTCACCTACCGATTGTTCGGTCGTCGGCACATTTTGGCTACAGGCACCTTCAGGCTGTGGACAAACGGTTCTCCACAACCTCAAATGAACGCAGTACGTCCATGGTAGGGAGGCGGGGGGACATGGCACCTGAACAAATGGCCGAAGGGGCGGAGGGCGGCGGCCAGCTACCGATGCCCCGTCCCCTCGACGCGATCGATCTGGACATCCTGCAGATGCTCCAAGCGGACGGCCGCGCGTCGATACGGTCGGTCGCGGAACGGGTGCACGTCTCGCGCGCCAACGCCTACGCGCGTATCAACCGCCTCATCGAGGACGGTGTCATCCGCGGCTTCGGCGCCCGCGTCAACCACGAGCGCGCAGGTCAGGGCACCTCGGCGTACATCACCCTGAAGATCGTCCAGAACTCCTGGCGCACGGTGCGCGAGCAGCTCAGACAGCTGCCGGGGGCCTCCCACATCGCTCTCGTGGGCGGCGACTTCGACGTGCTGCTGCTGGTGCACACCTCGGACAACAGGGCGCTGCGCGAGGTGGTGCTCACCAGGCTGCAGGCGATGCCGGAAGTGCTGAGTACGCGGACGCTGCTGGTGTTCGAGGAGGAGGACCTGGAGCCGCAGGGCTGAGCCTGAGAGTGCCTCTCAGGCCTCCTTGGTCTCCTTCGTCTCCTTGCGGAGACCTCCGAAGACCAACTGCACGACCGCGTCGGCGACTTCGCGCTCGCTCGTGCCGCGTCCATCCGGCCGGTACCACTCGACGATCGAGTTGATCATCCCGAAGACGAGTCGCGTGGCGAGCCGCACCTCCACGTCCTCGCGCACGTCCCCGTCGGCGGCCGCCGCCTTCAGCAGCTCGGCCACCTGGTGGTCGAAGTCCCGGCGCCGGTCCAGGGCCCACCGCTCGGTGGCCGTGTTGCCGCGCACGCGCAGCAGCAGCGTCACGTACGGCAGGTCGCCGATCAGCACCTCGACCATGCGCCGGACGACGTACTCGAAGCGCTCGGCGGCGCGTCCCACGCGCGCGTGCTCCTCGTCGAGGATCCCGAAGAGTCCGTCGAGCGCCCGGCTGACGGCCCGGCGCAGCAGCTCCTCCTTGCCGGCCACATGGTGGTAGATCGACGACTTGGAGATGCCGGCCGCCTTGGAGAGGTGCTCCATGGAGGTGCCGTCGTAGCCGCGCTCGTTGAAGACCTGGACGGCGACGGACAGCAGCGTCTCCGGGGTGTACGTGTCGCGCTTGGCGGTGGTCATGACGTGCTGCCCTCCCGCTTGTCGGTGGCGTACGCGTGGCGGTACAGCGCCAGGGACGGCGCATAACGCCCGGAGGGGTCGCGCAGGTGCAGGTCGTCGAGGAGGGCGTACGCCCAGTTGCGGCCCAGCTTGCGGCTCCACTCGAAGGGTCCGAGCGGGTAGTTGACGCCCAGGCGCATCGCGGTGTCGATGTCCTCCTGGGTGGCCACGCCCTTGGCGACGGCGTCGTGCGCCAGGTCGACGATCCGGGCGACCGTGCGGGCGACGATCATGCCGGGTACGTCGCCGATGACGCTGACGTCCTTGCCGAGCGCCTGGAAGAGGCCGGTGGCCTCCGCGAGGGTCTTCGGCGCGGTGTCCTGGGACGCGGACAGGGCGATGCGGGTGGCCCTGCGGTAGTCGAGGGCGAGGTCGAAGTAGACGACGTCGCGGAACTCCACGGAGGTCTGGCCGTCGGCGAGCGCCAGCTGGCCGCCGCCCGGCAGGACCAGCCGGGTGCCGTGGTCCTCGTCCTCCTCGCGTACGGCGATGCCCGCCTCGCGGATCAGCGCGAGCAGTTCGGACGCGGGGCCCAGGTCGCCCTCGACGACGACGTACGCGGGCGGCTGTGCGGGCTCCGCGGTGTGCGGCTCGGCGCTCTCGGCGTCGTCGCCGTAGTCGTACCAGCCGTGACCGCTCTTGCGGCCGAGCCGGCCCGACTCGACCAGACGCCGCTGGGCGAGCGACGGCGTGAAGCGCACGTCCTGGAAGAAGGACTGCCACACGGAGTGTGTGACCGACTCGTTGACGTCCTGCCCGATGAGGTCGGTCAGCTCGAAGGCGCCCATCCTGAAGCCGCCGGACTCGCGCAGCACCGCGTCGATGGTGGCGGGTTCCGCGCCCTGGGCCTCGTAGACCGCGAACGCCTCGGCGTAGAAGGGCCGTGCGATGCGGTTGACGATGAACCCGGGGGTGTCGGCGCAGGCGACGGGCGTCTTGCCCCACGCGCGTGCCATCTCGTACGCGCGCGTGGCCGACGAGACGTCGGTGGCGAACCCGGAGACGACCTCGACGAGGGGCAGCAGCGGCGCGGGGTTGAAGAAGTGCAGGCCGAGGAAGCGGCCGGGGTTGCGCAGCGCGGCGCCGATGGCGGTGACGGACAGGGACGAGGTGTTCGTGGCGAGCAGACAGTCCTCGCCGACGATGCCCTCCAGTTCGCGCAGCAGCTCCTGCTTGGCGTCCAGCCGCTCCAGGACGGCCTCGACGACCAGGGAGCAGTCGGCGAGCTCGGAGAGGCTCTGGGCGGGCAGCAGACGGTCGCGTGCCGCGTCCCGGTCGGCGGCCGCGAGCCGGTCCTTCTCGACGAGCCGGTCGAGGCGGGCGCCGATGGCCTCGGCGGCTTCCCGGGCGCGCCCGGCAGCGGCGTCGTACAGCCGTACGCGATGGCCTGCGACCAGTGCGACCTGGGCGATGCCCTGGCCCATGGTGCCGGTGCCGACGACGGCCACGGGGCTGCTGAGGTCGAGTGCTGTCATGTGCGCGATCCTCCCGCACGGGGTTTTCCACAGATGCGGCGGACCCCCTTGTCCCGACCGATCGTTCGGTTACTCTAACTCTGACCGGCTGTTCCTGCCCATGTTTCTGCCCAGGTCATGAGCTCGACGAAGAGTTCACAAGACGAGGAGTTGACCCAGCATGGCCGCCGAACTGACCACGCACGAGCTGATCTCCCAGCACCGGCCCACCCTCGACCAGGCGCTGGAAGCGATCCGCACGCGCGCGTACTGGTCCCCGCACCCCGAACACCCCAAGGCGTACGGCGAGAGCGGCAGCCTGGACATGGCGGCGGGCAAGGCCGCCTTCGACGCCCTCCTGGGCACCCGCCTCGACCTCGGCCAGCCCGGGACGGACGACTGGGTGGGCGGCGAGGTCTCGCCGTACGGCATCGAGCTGGGTGTGACCTACCCGCACGCCGACGTCGACGAACTGCTGCCCGCCATGAAGGCCGGACAGCGCGCGTGGCGGGACGCGGGCGCGGAGATGCGCGCGGTGGTGTGCCTGGAGATCCTCAAGCGGATCAGTGACCGGACGCACGAGTTCGCGCACGCGGTCATGCACACCAGCGGCCAGGCGTTCATGATGGCGTTCCAGGCGGGCGGCCCGCACGCGCAGGACCGCGGCCTGGAGGCGGTGGCGTACGCGTACGTGGAGCAGGTCCGCACACCCGACACGGCGGAATGGACCAAGCCGCAGGGCAAGCGCGACCCGCTCGCGCTGACCAAGCAGTTCACGTCCGTCCCGCGCGGGATCGCGCTGGTCATCGGCTGCAACACCTTCCCGACGTGGAACGGCTATCCGGGCCTGTTCGCCTCCCTGGCCACCGGCAACGCGGTCCTGGTCAAGCCCCACCCGCGCGCGGTGCTGCCGCTCGCGCTCACCGTGCAGGTCGCCCGTCAGGTGCTCGCCGAGGCGGGCTTCGACCCGAACCTGGTCGCCCTGGCCGCCGAGCGGCCCGGCGAGGGCATCGCCAAGACGCTGGCCACCCGCCCGGAGATCCGGATCATCGACTACACGGGCTCGACGTCCTTCGGCGACTGGCTGGAGGCCAACGCCCGCCAGGCGCAGGTCTACACGGAGAAGGCCGGCGTCAACACGGTTCTCGTGGACTCCACGTCGAACTACAAGGGCATGCTCTCCAACCTGGCGTTCTCGCTGTCGCTGTACAGCGGCCAGATGTGCACCACCCCGCAGAACCTGCTGATTCCGCGTGACGGCATCCGCACCGACGAAGGGCCCCGCACCTTCGACGAGGTGGTCGCCGACCTCGCCCGCTCGGTGGACGGTCTGCTCGGCGACGACGCGCGCGCGAACGCCCTGCTCGGCGCGATCGTCAACCCGGACGTGAAGGCCCGCCTGGAGGCGGCGGCCGGCCTCGGCGAAGTCGCCCTGGCCTCACGGGAGATCAGCAACCCGGAGTTCCCGGACGCGATCGTGCGCACCCCCGTGATCGTGAAGCTGGACGGCGCGCGGAAATACTGGGAGGGGGCGGACGACGAGGCCGCGTACATGAGCGAGTGCTTCGGTCCCGTCTCGTTCGCGGTCGCGGTCGACTCGGCGGCCGACGCGGCGGAGCTGCTGCGGCGCACCATCCGCGAGAAGGGCGCGATGACGGTCGGGGCGTACACGACCGACGAGGAGGTCGAGCAGGCGGTCCAGGAGGTGTGCCTGGAAGAGGCCGCCCAGCTGTCGCTGAACCTCACGGGCGGGGTGTACGTGAACCAGACGGCTGCCTTCTCCGACTTCCACGGCTCGGGCGGCAACCCGGCGGCCAACGCGGCGCTCACGGACGGCGCGTTCGTGGCCAACCGTTTCCGTGTGGTGGAGGTCCGCCGGGAGGCCTAGAGAGCGCTCGCGCCCCCGGTGGCACTCCAGTGGTACAGCGCCATGGCCACACTCGTCGCCAGGTTGTAGCTGGAGACCTGGGGACGCATCGGGAGGGCCAGCAAGTGGTCGGTACGCGCGCGTAGTTCGGCGGACAGCCCGCTGCGCTCGGAGCCGAAGGCGAGGACGGCGTCGTCCGGGAGCTTGACCCCCCGGATGTCGTCGCCCTCAGGGTCCAGGGCGTACAGCGGGCCCGTCGGCAGCTCGTCGACGGCCAGCCGTTCCACGGCGGTCGCGAAGTGCAGTCCCGCCCCGCCGCGCACGACTGTGGGGTGCCAGGGGTCGAGCGTGCCGGTGGTGACCACCCCGGTCGCGCCGAACCCGGCGGCCAGCCGGATCACGGCACCCGCGTTGCCGAGGTTGCGCGGGTTGTCGAGGACCACGACGGGGGCGGTGCGGGGGGTGTGCGCCAGCCTGTCGAGGTTGGCGGCGCGGGACGGTCGTACGGCCAAAGCCGCCACGGCGGTGGGATGCGGGCGCGGGACCAGACTCCGATACGCCGGCTCCGGCACCTCGGTGAGGAGTTCGCCCAGCCTGTCCCGTACGTCGGGGGCCAGTTCGTCGGCGAGGGCGAGCGCCGCCCGCCGGTCGACCGTGACCGCCACCGGCACCTCGGCTCCGAAACGCACGGCGTGCTTGAGGGCGTGGAAGCCGTCGAGCAGCACGCAGGTGCCGGCGAGCCGGCGCCAGTCGCTCACAGGGCCGGCAGTGGGGTCGGTCATGGCGTGCAGCCTACGTGCGCGTGCGCTGCGCTCACGCCGTGGAACCCAGTGGTGTTGGGCGCTGCGCCTACGCCGTGGAGCCCGCTCGTGTGGGCTCGGGGTTCTCCGGCGCCCGCGGGCCCGGCAGCGTCACACGGCCGTCGCGGGCGAAGAGGCGCTCACGCCCGCGTGCCGCCCAGCCGCCCACGCGGCGCAGCAGCGACGTCGGCAGGAAGACCGCGTCCGCCGCGATCATGGCCAGCGAGAAGAACGGCAGGCCGAGGACCACGGCGATCACGGCGTGCTCGGTCATCATCGCGGCCAGCAGGACGTTCTTGACCCGCCGGTTGAACAGTGTGAACGGGAAGGCCACCTGCACGATCACCGTCCCGTACGTCACGAGCATCACCATCGTGCCGCTGGAGGACAGCAGGTCGGCGAGCCCGGGCCAGGGCGTGAAGTAGTCCAGGTGGAGGGGGTAGTAGACCGCGGTGCCGTCCTGCCAGCGCGTGCCCTGGATCTTGTACCAGCCGGCTGTCGCGTAGATCAGACAGGCCTCTGCCATGATCACGAAGAGGGCGCCGTTGTGGACGATGTTGGCTATGACGTCCAGCAGTATCCGGGGCTCGCCGCTCTTCACCCGGCGCCTCACGGCCCACGACAGGGCGGAGGCGAGCCACACGACCCACAGGATCACCGGCACGGTCGGGTCGACGCCGTCGAACCGGCCGCCGGCGGTCACCGCGACCAGCGCGAACCCGAGCAGGCCCCAGAGCGCGGGGCCGACCCGGTCCGAGACGTACTGGTCCGACACGTACTGCTCCGGGCCGTACACATCCGGGCCGTACTGATCCCGGCCGTGCTGATCCGGGACGTACTGCCCACGCGCGCGTGCCTCACGCGCGAGCCGTGCCCGCCGCGCGTCCAGCGACCAGACCTGGCCGCAGCGCGTGAACACGAGGTAGACGGACATCAGGTGCAGGACGTTGTCGCCGCCGTCCCCCATGAAGACACTGCGGTTCTGCAGCGAAAGGACACCGATCATGAACAGAACGGACATCGTGCGGGTGCGCCAGCCGAGCAGCAGCAGCAGGCTCGACAAGGCGGCGAGCACGTAGACGACCTCGAACCAGCCCCGGCTGTCCGACCACATCAGAGCCGTGAAGGCGCTGTTGGACGAGATCAGCTGCTGGGCGAGGTCCCAGCTCCACGGGCTTCCGGGGCCGTACAACTCCTCGCGGTGGGGGATCTCGCGCAGCAGGAACAGCAGCCAGGTCGCGCTGAAGCCTATGCGGACCACGGCGGTCTGATACGGGCCGAGCGCCGCCCCGGTGATGCGCGCGATGGCGGAGGAGACCGCCAGGGCGAAGCGGTTCACTCGGCTCCTCCGTCGGTGTCGGCGGCCGTGACGAGCCACCAGGGCAGCACACGGTCCATGGGCTTGTCCGAGATCTTCTCCGTGCTCCACTTCGGCGGCGGCACGTTGGTGGTACGGGAACGCACCTGGACCTGCTCGATGACGCCACCGTTGCCGGACACGTCGTCGCGGTCCAGGCGCAGCATCACGATGCGCCGCAGGTAGGACTCGGACAGGGTGCCGCGCAGGCCCGTCGAGCGGTTGGTGCTGTCGTGCGTGGCGACGAAGAAGTCCCAGGCCCGGCGCAGCTCGTTCTGCTGGGTGTGGCTGGGCAGCAGATTGCCGTCGATGGCCCGGCCGTCCTCGGCGGACAGGTCGTACCAGCCGGTCGTCCGCAGCTCGCCGTTCTTCGCCTGCACCTCGGCGCGGACCTGGAGCGCGATGTTCTGCTGCAGCGGATTCGGCGCGAAGAGCTTCCAGTTCTGCTCGAACTCCGGGTAGATCCAGTCGTCGATCGCCTTGCCGTGCGCCTTGGTCAGCGTGTTCGCCGGCGAGACATGCAGAAAGACCATGCCGACGTGCACACAGACGACGACGGCGACGACCGCGAGCGCCAGCGCGGCGCCGATCTGGTAGCGCGGGGAGAGAGCGGCCACACCAGTACGCGGCGCCAGGTGCGGACCGGGGTCAGAGGTGGAGGCAGAGGTGGAGTCGGGTGCGGGTGCCGGTGCGGGGGCCGGTGCGGCACCTGCGGGGGGCCAGGCCCCAAGATCGGCTCCGCCCGTGTCCGGACCGGCGATCCGCTTCGAACCGGCAATCCGCTTCGGTCCGCCGTCGGCAGCGGGTGAACCGTCAAGATCAGATCGACCGTCGGGCTCGCGCGGACCATCGGCTTCCGGAGATCCGTCAGGCTCGGACGGGCCGCCCGCTTCCAGAGATCCGTCAGGCTCGGACGGGCCGCTCGCCTCGGGCGCTTCGCCCGGGTCCGGCGCACCGCCGGGCCCGTCCGGCCCGCGCCGGGCGTCCGAGTCTGTGCCGTACGCGTCCATTCCGCCCCGTCTCCCGATCCCGGTCGTTCTTCCGGCGCCCCGGCCGCCCGGCCGCAGGGGCGCCGTACCGCCTGTGCGCAGCGCGCCACCGCACTCGCACGGGCACCGTACTCAGGCCCGCCCGCGCGGCACAGCCCCTGTCGGACCGACCGACCACGGCGTACGCGAGGTCCCCCCTTTGTCCACAGGGCACGCCCGCAGGTTATCCACAGCGGTTGACACCTTACGGCGCCCGTCCCACCATGGAAGCGCATGAACCGAACGATCGGTCGGGAGCGCGCTCCGGACAGAGTCCAGGTCGAGGGGGACCTCATGGCGACAGCAGCCACGCACCAGACGTACGGCACCGAGGAGGACACCGCCGCCATCGGTGCGTACGAGCGTGCCTTCGACGCCGCCGTGGCCGCCGACGAGCGCATCGAGCCGCGGGACTGGATGCCCGACGCCTATCGCGCGACGCTGGTCCGGCAGATGGCACAGCACGCCCACTCCGAGATCATCGGCATGCAGCCGGAGGCCAACTGGATCACGCGCGCGCCCAGCCTGCGCCGCAAGGCCATCCTGATGGCCAAGGTCCAGGACGAGGCGGGACACGGCCTGTATCTGTACAGCGCCGCCGAGACGCTCGGCACCAGCCGCGAAGAGCTGCTCGACAAGCTCCACTCGGGTCGGCAGAAGTACTCCTCGATCTTCAACTACCCGACGCTGACCTGGGCGGACGTAGGCGCGATCGGCTGGCTGGTGGACGGCGCCGCGATCACCAACCAGGTCCCGCTGTGCCGCTGCTCCTACGGCCCCTACGCACGCGCGATGGTCCGCGTCTGCAAGGAGGAGTCCTTCCACCAGCGCCAGGGGTTCGAGCTGCTGCTCGCCCTCAGCCGCGGCACTCCGGAACAGCACGAGATGGCGCAGGACGCGGTGAACCGCTGGTGGTGGCCGTCCCTGATGATGTTCGGCCCGCCCGACGACGAGTCGGCACACTCCGAGCAGTCGATGACGTGGAAGATCAAGCGGCATTCGAACGACGAGCTGCGCCGGCGCTTCGTCGACATCTGCGTCCCCCAGGCCGAGTCCCTCGGCCTCACCCTCCCCGACCCCGACCTCAGGTGGAACGAGGAGCGGGGACATCACGACTTCGGCGCGATCGACTGGACGGAGTTCCGGGAGGTCCTCAAGGGCAACGGCCCGTGCAACGAGCAGCGGATCACCCAGCGCAGGCGCGCCCACGACGAGGGCGCCTGGGTAAGGGAGTCGGCCGCGGCGTACGCGGCCAAGCACACCGGCGAGACAGGAGCGACGCGAGCATGACGAACACCGACTGGCCCCTGTGGGAGGTCTTCGTGCGCTCACGCCGCGGCCTCTCCCACACCCACGCCGGCAGCCTGCACGCCCCGGACGCGGAGTTCGCCCTGCGCAACGCCCGTGACCTGTACACCCGCCGCGGCGAGGGCGTCTCGATCTGGGTCGTCCCCTCGTCCGCGATCACCGCGTCGTCACCGGACGAGAAGGACCCGTTCTTCGAACCGTCCGCCGACAAGCCATACCGGCACCCGACGTTCTACGAGATCCCGGAGGGGGTGAAGCACCTGTGACCACCCCTGAGACCACCGACCCTGGGGCAACCACAGCAACCACAGCAACCACAGCCATCACGGCGCCCACAGCTCCCCCGACGGCCGCCCTCGCCCTGGGCGACGACGCCCTGGTGCTCTCGCACCGCCTCGGAGAGTGGGCGGGGCACGCCCCCGTTCTGGAGGAGGAGGTCGCCCTCGCCAACATCGCGTTGGACCTGCTGGGCCAGGCCCGCGTGCTGCTGTCGATGGTGGGCGACGAGGACGAGCTGGCGTATCTGCGGGAGGAACGCGCCTTCCGCAACCTCCAGCTGGTGGAACAGCCGAACGGCGACTTCGCCCACACCATCGCCCGCCAACTCTACTTCTCCACCTACCAGCACCTGTTGTACGCGGAACTGGCCACCGGCCACGGCCCCTTCGCCGGCCTGGCCGCGAAGGCCGTCAAGGAGGTCGCCTACCACCGCGACCACGCCGAGCAGTGGACCCTGAGGCTCGGCGACGGCACGGAGGCCGGCCACGAGCGCATGCAGCGCGCGTGCACGGCCCTGTGGCGGTTCACCGGCGAGATGTTCCAGCCGGTGGACGGTCTGGAGGTCGACGGGGCCGGGATGGAGAGGGCCTGGCTGGAGTCCGTCCAGGCCGTGCTGCACCAGGCCACCCTGACGGTCCCCGACGGGCCGCGGACGGGGGGGTGGACGGCCGGCGCGGGACGCCAGGGCGTGCACACCGAGCCCTTCGGCCGGATGCTCGCCGAGATGCAGCACCTGCACCGCAGTCACCCGGGGGCGTCATGGTGACGACCACCGCATTGGAGGCGGAACTCCTCGCGGCCGCGGGTGCGGTGCCCGACCCAGAACTGCCCGTGCTCAGCCTGCAGGAGCTCGGTGTCGTGCGCGCGGTGCATGTGCGCGGCGCGGACGCGGTCGAGGTCGAGCTGACGCCGACGTACACCGGCTGCCCGGCCATCGAGGCGATGGCCCTGGACATAGAGCGGGTGCTGCACGCGCACGGCATGCGCGACGTCACCGTCCGCACGGTGCTGCAGCCCGCCTGGTCGACCGACGACATCACGGCCGAAGGGCGGCGCAAGCTGCGGGAGTTCGGGATAGCGCCCCCGCGCGTGCGGGCGGAGTCGGGACCGGTCCCCCTCGACCTCGGTCCGACGCGCACGGCGGCCGCCGCACCGGACCCCGTGCACTGCCCGCACTGCGGCAGCGCCGACACCGAGCTGCTCAGCCGCTTCTCCTCCACCGCCTGCAAGGCACTGCGGCGCTGTCTTGACTGCCGTGAACCCTTCGACCACTTCAAGGAGTTGTGATGGCCCGATTCCACGCGCTCCTGGTGGCGGCGGTCGACCGGCTCACCGACGACTCCGTGGCCCTCACTCTCACCGTGCCGCCTCACCTGCGCGAGGAGTACCGGCACGCCGCGGGCCAGCACCTCGCGCTGCGCCGCCGAACCGAGGGAGCAGAGATACGGCGCACGTACTCGATCTGCTCCCCGGCCCCGTCCCTCGACGGCGAAGGCCCCCACACGCTGCGGGTCGGGGTGCGGCTGGTCGAGGGCGGAGCGTTCTCGACCTACGCACTCAAGGAGATCAACGTCGGCGACGAGCTGGAGGTGATGACCCCGGCCGGCCGCTTCACTCTCGACCCGGCACCCGGCCTGTACGCGGCGATCGTGGGCGGCAGTGGCATCACCCCGGTGCTGTCGATCGTCTCGACGCTGCTCTCGCGCGAGCCGGAGGCGCGGTTCTGTCTGATACGCAGCGACCGGACGGCCGCCTCGACGATGTTTCTCGACGAGGTCGCCGACCTGAAGGACCGCCATCCGCAACGGCTGCAGCTGGTGACGGTGCTGTCCCGGGAGGAACAGCAGGCGGGCCTGCCGTCCGGGCGGCTCGACCAGGAGCGGCTGACCGGGCTGCTCCCGGCGCTGCTGCCGGTGGGACAGGTGACGGGATGGTTCCTGTGCGGACCGTTCGGGCTGGTGCAAGGGGCTGAGCGGGCCCTGCGCGGACTCGGTGTGGCCCGCACGCGCATCCACGAGGAGATCTTCCACGTGGACGCCACCGCACCCACCGCGGCCGTGACCGCCCCCGCGCACAGCACGGTGACCGCCCGGCTCGACGGGCGCGGCGGGACCTGGCCCGTGCAGGACGGCGAGTCCCTGCTGGAGACGGTCCTGCGCAACCGGCCCGACGCGCCCTACGCCTGCAAGGGCGGAGTGTGCGGGACCTGCCGGGCCTTCCTGGTCAACGGCGAGGTGCGCATGGACCGCAACTTCGCGCTGGAGCCGGAGGAGACGGATGCCGGGTATGTGCTGGCGTGCCAGTCGCATCCGGTGACGGAGAAGGTGGAGCTGGACTTCGACCGCTGACGGCGTCGGGCCGGGCGGCGCGACGGTGGGCTGGGCCGCGGCGGGACGGGCGGCATCGGGCTGCCGGGCCGCGACAGGCTGTGCCGCAAGGCCAGACCCCACCGGCGCCGCTCCGGTCGACTCGGCCGCACCGTTCCCTTCTTCTAGAACCTGTTCTATCTTGACGGTCCGTCAGATCAGCGGACCCGCTGGAGGGACAGGACGTGGACTTCACCTTCACCGAGGAGCAGCAGGCGGCGGCCGAGGCGGCACGGGGGGTGTTCGCCGGGGTCGTGCCGGACGCGGTGCCCAGTCCCTCGCTGGTCCCGGGCGCCGTCGCCGACGACTTCGACCGTGCACTGTGGAGCAGGCTCGCCGAGGCGGACCTGCTGAGCCTGCTGCTGGACACGGAGCACGGCGGGGCGGGCCTGGACGCCATCGCGCTCTGCCTGGTGCTGCGGGAGTCGGCCAAGGTACTGGCGCGCGTACCGCTGCTGGAGACCAGCGCCGCCGCGGCCGCCGTACAGGCCTACGGTGGCGCGGAGTTGAGGTCGTCGCTGCTTGCCCGTGCCGGACGGGGCGAGGTGGTGCTGACCGTCGCCGCGAACGGCCTCACCGGCCACGATCCGGCCGAACTCGCCGTGACCGCGCAGCAGGACGGCGACGCGTGGATCCTGGACGGGGTGCAGACGGCGGTGCCGTGGGCGCACACCGCCGACTTCGTCGTCGTACCGGCCCACACGCCCGCCGGCCGGACACTCCTCGCCGTGGTCCCCCGCGTCCACCAGGGCGTCGGCCTCGGTGAGCAGATCTCCACCACCGGCGAGCGGCTCGGCGAACTGCGCCTGGAATCCGCGCGGATGGCGGCCCGTGACGTCATCGACGCCGACGGCGCCTGGGAATGGCTGCGCGAGCTGCTGACCTGCGGGACATGTGCGCTGGCTCTCGGCCTGGGCGAGCGGGTGCTCGGGATGACCAGTGAATACACCGGCAAACGGGAGCAGTTCGGCTTCCCCGTCGCGACCTTCCAGGCCGTTGCCGTGCAGGCCGCCGACCGTTATATCGACCTGCGCGCGATGGAGGTCACACTGTGGCAGGCCGCGTGGCGGATCGCCTCGGCGGCGTCCGGCGTGCTGCCCGTCTCCGGTGATGTCGCCGTCGCCAAGATCTGGGCCTCGGAGGGCGTACGGCGGGTCGTACAGACCGCACAGCATCTGCACGGCGGGTTCGGGGCCGATGTCGAGTACCCCCTGCACCGGTACCACGCCTGGGCCAAGCACCTGGAGCTGCAGCTCGGCCCGGCGGCGGCGCACGAGGAGGCCCTGGGCGACCTGCTGGCGGCGCACCCGCTCGGCTGAGCCGGCCCTCGCGGGCTACAGGACGAACCCGGCCTGCCCCTCGTCCGTCACGACGGGGCGGCCCGCGGCCGCCCACACCTGCATGCCGCCGTCGACGTTCACGGCGTCGATGCCCTGCTGGACGAGGTACATCGTGACCTGCGCCGAACGACCGCCGGAGCGGCAGATCACGTTGACGCGGCCGTCCTGCGGCGCGGCCTCGGTGAGCTCGCCGTAGCGCGCGACGAAATCGCTGATGGGGATGTGCAGTGCCCCTTGGGCATGACCCGCCTGCCATTCGTCGTCCTCGCGGACGTCCAGCAGGAAGTCGCCGTCCTTGAGGTCCCCGACCTCGACCGTGGGCACACCAGCTCCGAAATGCATGTCTCAGACGCTACCCGACACGGGCGACCACGGAACGGGCGGCCACGGAACGGGCGACCAGAGCGCACGGGACGACCGGGCCCACAAGCACAGCGATCCGGGGACAGCCCTGCACCGAAACGACAGCCCGCACCAAAAGACAACCGCCGCACGACCGCCTCACAACCACCTCGCAGCATCGGCGCGCATGCGCCGCACGCCCGGGTCATACGCCCCACAGGTCATACGCCCCAGGTCACACGCCCCCAGGGACGGCACCCGCGGCCGCGACCGGCGCCTCACCCCAGCAGCTCAGCCAGCTCCGCTTCACGCTGGGAGACATCGGCCAGGAGCTTTTCGGCGATCTCCTCCAGGAGCCGGTCGGGATCGTCCGGTGCCAGCCGCAGCATCGCGCCGATCGCGCTCTCCTCCAGGTCCTTGGCTACCAGCGAGAGCAGCTCCTTGCGCTGGGCCAGCCATTCGAGGCGGGCGTAGAGCTCCTCGCTGTGGCTCGGACCGCGCTCCTGCGGCGCCGGTCCCTTGGCCCACTCCTCGGCAAGCTCCCGCAACAGGGCCTCGTCGCCCCGGGCATAGGCGGCGTTGACCCGGGTGATGAACTCCTCGCGCCGCGCCCGCTCGGTGTCCTCCTGTGCCAGGTCGGGGTGGGCCTTGCGGGCCAGTTCGCGATAGAGCTTGCGGGCCTCGTCGCTGGGGCGCACCCGCTGCGGAGGCCGCACGGGCTGGTCCGTGAGCATCGCCACGGCTTCCGGGAAGAGGCCCTCCCCGTCCATCCAGCCGTGGAACAGCTCCTCGACTCCGGGCATCGGCATCACCCGGGCCCGGGCCTCGTCCGCCTTGCGCAGGTCCTCGGGGTCGCCGGTGCGGGCGGCCCGGGCCTCGGCGATCTCCGCGTCCAGCTCGTCGAGGCGGGCGTACATCGGGCCGAGTTTCTGGTGGTGCAGCCGGGAGAAGTTCTCGACCTCGACGCGGAAGGTCTCCACCGCGATCTCGTACTCGATCAGCGCCTGCTCGGCGGCCCGCACGGCTCGCTCCAGCCGCTCCTCGGGACGCGGCGCACCGTTTTCGGGCGTCGCCTGCGCCTCACCGGCGGCGACACCACCCTGCTCAGCTTCCGGGCTCGTCACCCGCCCAGCCTAGGCCACGACGGGGTCGACCACTCCGGCGCACCGACACCGCCGTCCCCGACGGCACCGCCCGCCCGACACCTCGACCGCCGTGCTCAGCACTCCTTCCAGCTCGGAACTCCGCCATGCTCAGCACCCGGCATGGCCCTGCACCCGGCCATCGACCGCCTCGACGAGTCCAGACGGTCATGCCCAGACGGTCATGCGCAGGCGGCCATGCCCAGAGGTGTTACCAGGGACCGCACGAGCCCTCAGCGGCCCCGTCCCGTCCCTGAGGCCCCCGACGTCACCGCCCCTCGCCCCGAGCCTCAGCACACTCCGCGTCCACCCACTCCACCGCCAGGTCCCGGCAGGCCACCAGCAGGGTCCCGGGCCGGCACGCGATCTCGTGGGTGCAGCCGTCCTCGTGCGGCAGCACCTCGTCGAGGATCACATCGCCCAGCCCGCTCACGTCGCACACGTCCAGGACGTCCACCTGGAAGCGCGAGACCCCTTCGTACCGCACGAGGAGGTCCTGGTCGTGCTTGAAGCAGTTGTGACCGAAGCGGATCTCGATCTCGTCGTCGCCCATCCGCCGCACACCCTGCGGTCTGAGATCCTTCACACAGCGCTTGCCGTGGAAGTCGTAGTGCCCCGAGTCCGTGGCGAACGCCCGTGCCCCCGGCGGCAGTTGCGGGGCAAGCACCGGCAGCCGGGCCAGATAGGGCCGCGGGTCGATGATCCCTGTCACATCACCGTCCCGCCCGTCGAGGTCGACGTACCTCACCCCACGCTCCTCACCGGCCGTCTCCTGCGAGCACGCCCCTCACACCCCCGTCTCGGCCGCGATCCGCCCCGCCCGCACCGCGGACACCAGGTCGGCGTGGTCGGCCTCCGTGCGGTCGGCGTACGCGACGGCGAAGTCGGCGATCGCCTCGTCCAGTTCCTCGTTCTTTCCGCAGTACCCGGCGACCAGACGCGGGTCGGCGCTGTGGGAGTGGGCCCGGGCCAGAAGTGCGCCGGTCATGCGGCCGTAGTCGTCTATCTGGTCCGCGGCCAGCGCCGCGGGGTCGACGCTGCCCTTGCGGTTGCGGAACTGGCGTACCTGGAACGGCCGTCCGTCCACCGACGTCCAGCCCAGCAGAATGTCGCTGACGACCTGCATGCGCTTCTGCCCGAGAACCACCCGGCGACCCTCGTGCGCCACCTCCGGCGCCTCGAAGCCCGCGGTCACCAGGTGCGGCACGAGCACCGAGGGGCGCGCCTCCTTCACCTGGAGGACGAGGGGCTCCTCCCGGTGGTCCAGGAGCAGCACGACGTACGACCGCGTGCCCACGCTGCCCGTGCCGACGACCCGGAAGGCGACGTCGTGCACCGCATGTCGGGCCAGCAGCGGGAGCCGGTCCTCGGAGAGCGTCGTCACGTACTCCTCAAGAGCCGCCGCCACCGCCGCGGCCTCCTCGTCCGCCACCCGCCGCAGCACCGGCAGCGCCTCGACGAAACGGCGCCCGCCGTCCTTGAGCTGCTCCGTCGACTTCGCCGCGAAGCGTCCGCTCGTGTTGGCCCGCGCCTTCTCGGAGACCCGTTCCAGCGTGCCGACCAGGTCGTGGGCGTCGGTGTGGGAGACGAGCTCCTCGTCCGCGATGGCGTTCCACGCGTCGAGCACCGGCAGTTTGGCGAGCAGCCGCATGGTGCGGCGGTAGGCGCCGGTCGCGTCGTACGCCGCCTTGCGGCACTGGTCCTCGTCGGCGCCCGCCTCCCGGCCGGCGAGCACGAGCGAGGCGGAGAGCCGCTTGAGGTCCCACTCCCAGGGGCCGTGGACCGTCTCGTCGAAGTCGTTCAGATCGATGACCAGGTCGCCGCGCGCATCGCCGTACAGACCGAAGTTCGCGGCATGTGCGTCTCCGCAGATCTGCGCGCGGATCCTCGTCATGGGCGTGCGCGCGAGGTCGTACGCCATCAGGCCCGCCGAGCCGCGCAGGAAGGCGAAGGGTGTGGCCGACATCCGGCCCGCCCGTATAGGGGTGAGTTCGGGAATCCGGCCGCGGTGGGACTCCTCGACCGCGACTGCCGCGTGCGGACGGGAGCCGTCGAGGTCGAGCGCGGAGTGCGCACTGCGCGGCACCCGCTTGCGCAGCGCCCTGCCCTCGTCCTTGGGCGATCCCTCGACGGGCCATCCGGCGAAACCCGGCACCCGCGGAAGCCGCCGCACACCCGACTCCGCCGCCACTGCTGCCGCTTCTCCGACTCCGGTCACCACGACCGCCTCCCCCGCACGTGCACGAACATCAACTCGTGCCGACCGTACAGCCGGTGGCCGAAGCGCGTCAGACCCTGTGGACAACTCCGCACCTGTGGAAAACCCCGGCGCGGGACCGGGAGGGCGAGCCATGTGATTGCCCTCACCAGGCAATACGCCTCACAGCGCCCCGAACAACGCGAAAGCCCCCAGGTCCGAGACCTGGGGGCTTATGACTGGTTGGTGTTGGTCGGGCACGGACGAAACGTGCTGATCAAGCCCCATGAGTCCGGCACGTTGATCGTTTCCCGCACTGCCACTGTGGATTTCCCACGGCACAGGCCAGGGGTGCCAACACTCCGAGAGCCGGCACCCCCAAGACGTACGCGCTCGGGGGCCTCAAAGCCTCCTGCTGGCCCGGCTGGAGCTGGCCGCGCGGCGGGCCGGGGGCCGGATCCGGCTGCGGGACCAGAGGGACCCGGACACCGGCCGCGGCGACGGCGACGCCGGCCAGCGAGCCGACGGCCGTGGACCTGTGTGCCCGAACTCACTGGCTCTCTTTGCTCCTCTTTCCCATCCAGGACCGGCAGATCCATCGGGTGAGCTCTCCTACCAGGACGGCGACGATGATCGCCCCCCAGTCGATGACGTGCGGAAGGCCAGGAAAGAAGGCGAAGAAGGCGAGTGTCAGTACAAGACCCGCCACGAACGCGGCGACCCCAGCCGGCCGCTTTGGTGCCGCCCCGGATTGTTCCCGCCGTTGTTGCTGAACTTCGAGGCCGGTCGCGCCCTGCTCGTGCAGGGCCCGGATCATGGCCTCGGGTACACCGCTGAGTCCGAAGCCGCCGACGGCCAGTGACGCACCGTCGGGGATGTCGGCGACCGCCGCGGCCGCGCTCGCGCGGAGCTTGTCCATGGGTGGGAGGGCCTTTCTGCCGCTACTGGTGAAGGGCGTCGGAGATCGACTTGACGCCGCCGTGCGCGGTGAGGCCGCCGTCGACCGGGATCTCGGCGCCGGTGATGAAGGACGACTCGTCGGACAGGAGGAAGACCACGAGCGGGGCGACCTCCTCGACCGTGCCGGTGCGGCCGAGTGGCGTCTCCCGGATGTTCGCCTCGCGGAACGCGGGCGCCGCGGAGGCGGTCATGTGCGTCTCGATGAAGCCGGGATGGATCGTGTTCAGGCGGATGCCGCGGGGTCCCAGCTCCATGGCGGCGGTCCGCGACAGACCGCGCAGCGCCCACTTGCTGGCCGTGTAGGCGACCGGGTAGTGGCCGGTGAGCGCGGCGGACGAGCCGACGTTCACGATCGAGGAGCCGGGCCGCATCAGCGGGGCGAGGTGCTGGATGCCCAGCAGCGGGCCGGTGACGTTGACCGCGTGGACCCTGGCCATGTCCTCGGGGCGTACGTCGTCGATCCGGGCCCGCCAGGTGACCCCCGCGTTGTTGACCAGGCCGTGCACCTGCCCATACGCCTCACGCAGGTCGGCGGCGAGTTCCGCCCAGTCCTTCTCGCTCGTGACGTCGAGGCGGCGGCAGCCGGGTGACTCCGTGACGTCGGTGGCGATCACCCGGGCGCCCTCGCGGGTCAGCGCCTCGGCCTCCGCGGCGCCCTGGCCACCGGCCGCGCCCGTGACCACGACGACCCTGCCGAGGAGCTTCCCCCAGCCTTCGGCCGGGAGGTGCCCCCAGGGATGGAGATCGGTCACGGCCGCTCCCTCGTGCGGCGTCGGGCGACGGGAACGGTCATGGGGGCCGGGCCGGCCACCACGGTGTTGGAGACGGAGCCGATGCCCTCGACGGTGAGGGTGACCGTGTCGCCGGGCTTGAGGGGAGGCGGGGACTGCTCACCCCGTACACCCCACAGCTCGGCCAGGCAGCCGCCGTTTCCGCAGGTCCCGGAACCGAGGACGTCGCCGGGGCGGACAACGGTGCCGCGTGAGGCGTAGGCGACCATCTCCTCGAAGGTCCAGCTCATGTTGGACAGCAGGTCCTTGCCCACGACCTCGCCGTTGATCTCGGCGGTGAGCGCCAGGCGCAGGAAGCCGTCCGCGTCGCGGTACTTCCCCAGCTCGTCGGCGGTGACCAGGTACGGACCCAGCGTGGTGGCGGTGTCCTTGCCCTTGCAGGGGCCGAGGCCGACCTTCATCTCGGCGGACTGCAGGTCCCGGGCCGACCAGTCGTTGAAGACGGTGTAGCCGACGATGTGGTCGCGGGCCTGCTCGGGGGTGAGGTCGCGGCCCTCCTTTCCGATCACGGCGGCGACCTCCAGCTCGAAGTCGAGCACGCTCGACCCCGGCGGCACGGGGATGTCGTCGTGCGGCCCGTACATCGCGTAGGGGTTGCCGAAGTAGAACGTCGGGGCCGCGTACCACCGCTCCGGTACCCCGGCAGCCCCGTCCACGGACCGCCGTACGCCCTCGACGTGTTCCTCGAAGGTGACGAAGTCCCGCACGGTGGGCGGCTGGAGCGGCGCCAGCAGTCGTACCTCGGAGACGTGGGGGCCGGCCGGCACGTCGAGCATCGCGGAGCCCGCGTCGAGCAGTTCGGGCAGACCGCCGCCCTCGGCGAGCAGGCCGGTCAGCGAGCTGACGCCGGGAAGGGGGTAGAGCGTGCCGTCCTCTTCGACGACGGCCACATGGCGTCGGTCGCGGTACTCGTACGTGGCGAAACGCATGACGGTTTCCTGTCCGCTGTCGGCGTGAGGGGTGGGCACGAAGGCCGGGGGCGCGGCAGGGGAGTCAGGGCAGTGACAGGGTCACCGCGCCCCCGGGGACTCAGGGCTTCGCCGATCAGACCGGCGGGGCGACGAAGACGCCGCGGTCGACGTCGTTGAACGACTCCTTGGTGACCAGTTCGTTCATCGGGTTGGCCGTGCCCCACTGGTCGGTGACCTCGGGCTTGGAGAAGTCGTAGACGTGCGGGTGCCAGGTGTCCTCGTCCAGCAGCTCCAACTCCGTCGTGTACTCGACGGTGTTGCCGTGCGGGTCGAGGAAGTAGGTGAAGGTGTTGTCGCCCGCCATGTGACGGCCCGGACCCCAGATCTTGCGGGCGCCGGAGCGGATGACACGGCCGGAGCCGCGCATGTACTCGTCGATCCCGCGCATCTCGAAGGAGATGTGGTGCAGGGAGGTGTGCGGGCCCTTGGCGATGGCCATGGAGTGGTGCTGGTTGCTGATCCGCATGAAGTGCATGACCTCGCCGATGCGCGGATGGCCGAGCGTGTCGGACAGCCGGAAGCCGAGGTGCTCCTCGTACCACGCCCTGGTCCTGTCCAGATCCGGCGAGTTGAGGACGACGTGCGACAGCTTGACCGGGATCGACTCCTTCTCCTCGATCTTGCGGTGCTGCCGCACCTCGACGTCGGCGGAGACCTCGATGGTGCGGCCGTCGACGTCGAAGAAGCGGAAGCCGTAGCCGCCGCCGGGCGTTTCCACCTTGCCCGGCTGGGTGACCAGCCGGGCACCCCCGGCGAGGAGTTGCTCGGCGAGCGTGTCCACGTCGGCCGGGCTCGCGGCGCCGTAGGAGACGAGGTCGAGGCGCTTCTCGTCGGCCTTGCGCAGCCGTACGACGTACTGCTCGGGGGAGCCCTCGGCGGCAAGGAAGGAGATGCCGGAGTCCTCGGCGACCTTGGACAGGCCCCAGACGCCGGCGTAGAAGTCGAGTTGCTTGTCGTAGTCCGGCACGGCGAGGTCGACGTGTCGGAGGTGGGTGAGCAGGCGGTTACTCATGGGGTCCTCCTCAGACGAGGTTGAGCAGGGCGGCGGCGTTTCCGCCGCGGACGGAGTGGAAGTCGGTGTCGGGCAGGTCCGCGGCGCGCAGCGCGCCGAGCGGGTCGTCGGTGCCCATGTCGAAGGGGAAGTCGGAGCCGAGCAGGACCCGTTCCCGGCCGACCGCTCGCAGCAGCTCCCGCAGCACTTGAGGGTCGTGGACGAGGGAGTCGAAGTGCAGCTGCTTCAGATAGCTGCTCGGTTCCCGCTCACAGCCCCGGGCGTCGGGACGGGCCCGCCAGGCGTGGTCGGAGCGGCCGATGTGGGTGGGCAGGTAGCCGCCGCCGTGCGCCGCGACCAGCTTCAGGCCCGGATGACGGTCCAGGACGCCGGAGAAGATCAGGTGGGAGAGGGCGACCGCGTTCTCGGTGGGCTGGCCGACGGTGTTGGACAGATACCACTGGTCCAGGCGCCCGTCGAGGGTGCAGCCGAACGGGTGCAGGAAGAGGAGGGAGCCCGTCTCCTCAGCACGGGACCAGAAGGGTTCGTACGCGGGATCCGACAGTTCGCGGCCGGGCGCGTGCGAGGAGATCTCCACACCCCTCAGCCCCTGGTCCAGAGCGTGGCCGAGCAGGCCGACCGCGAGGTCGGGATGCTGGAGCGGGATGAGGCCCAGGCCGTGCAGGCGGTCGGGAGCCTTCGCGCAGTGTGCGGCGGTGCCCTCGTTGGCCAGCCGGCAGACCCTCTCGGCCAGTTGAGGCTCGGCCCAGTAGTGGTAGTGGGACGGCGAGGGGCTGACCAGCTGGATGTCCACGCCCTGCGCGTCCATGGCCGCCAGGCGCACCGCGGCGTCCGTCAGCTTCGGCACGCGCGCGCCGACCATCGGACCGTTCACTGCCAGGGCCGCCGGGCCGTTGCGGCGCGCGTCGAGGGCACGGGCCTCGGCGAGACCGGGATGACCGGCGACGGCCTCCTCCACCTCCGGGAGCAGGAGGTGGGCGTGGACGTCGATGGTCGGCGCGGAGGATGCGGTGGTGGTCACGGGCGCTCCTTGAGGAGGTTCATGGTGCGGCCGACCAGCCCGGCCATGTCGGCGTCGCGCACACCGTCCAGCTGCCACTGGCCGATCTGCATGGACCCCGCGACGACGGCGCGCACCCGGGGAATGCGGCGGTCGTAGTAGGCCTGGAGCAGCTCGTCGTCCCAGTCCCGTCCGCTGGTGAGCAGCTCGGCGAGGACGAGGGCGTCCTCCAGGGACATCGCCGCGCCCTGGGCCAAGGTGGGCGGGCAGCAGTGGGCGGCGTCGCCGATCAGCACGACCCGGCCCCGGTGCCAGGAGTCCTCGACCAGCAGACGGTCGAACCAGGTGTAGTTGACCTTCTTCGGGTCGGTGATGTGCTCGGTGATCTCCGGCCAGACCCCGCCGTAGCTCTGCGCCAGGCGGCGCATCTCGTCGGCGTAGGTGGCCGGGTCGATGGAGGTGCGGTCGCGGCACGCTTCGACGACGTACGCGTAGATGGTGTTCTCGCTGGTGGGGCAGTAGCCGGCGATGTAGGCGGGGCCGCCGTAGGCGAGGTCGGTGCGGGTCACGCTCTCGGGCCGCGGGGCGGCGATGCGCCAGATGGCCATGCCGGTCGGCTCGGGTTTGTCCGTGATGCCGATCGCGGCGCGGGTGGCGGAGTTGAGTCCGTCGGCGCCGATCACCAGGTCGTAGCGGCCCTCGCTGCCGTCGCTGAAGCGCACCGACACGCCGTCGGCGCCCTGCTCCAGCGCTTCGGCGGTGATGCCGAGGCGAACGTCGGCGCCGGAGGCGCGGACCGTGTCGATGAGGATCTGCTGCAGTTGGGGGCGCTGCATTCCGATGGTGGCGGGCAGGTCCTTTCCGCCGGTCTGGATGTCCTCGGCGACGAACAGGACGGAGCCGTCGGGGGCGGTCACGCCCAGCGAGCCGAAGGCGTATCCGGAGGCTTCCACCTGTTCCCACACGCCCAGTTCGCGCAGGACCCGCAGGGCGTTGCCCTGGAGGGTGATGCCGGAGCCGGTGGTGGCGTTCCAGTCGGGCCTGGCCTCGATCAGGTCGACGGCGATGCCGGCACGGCGCAGCAGGACGGTGATGGCGTTGCCTGAGGCGCCGCCGCCGATGACCAGGATGGAACGGGCGGGGCTGGTGGGGCTGTCAGCCATGTCGGGGATACCTCCCGGGTTGGGCCGCGCGACTTCGGGCGGCGTGGGCTGCGGCTCGCCCGCTGCGAGTGCGGACCAGGGGTGGGGACGGGGGTGCGGAGCGGGAGTGCGGAGCGGGTGGAGCGGTGGGGGGCCGGATGCGCCGCTGCTGTCCGGGGAAGGGCGCATCCGGCAGCTGTGCGGGCTATTTGACGGCGATGGGGTTGACCGGGGAGCCGACGGCTCCGGTGATGGGCAGGGGCGCGGCGGTGAGCCAGAACTCGTACACGCCGTCGTCCGCGCAGTCCGCGGCGAGGGCGTCGAGGTCCCACATCTCGCCGATGAGCAGGCCCATGTTGGGGATGACGACCTGGTGCAGCGGCTGGAAGGCGTCCTCGAACTCGTTGGGCCGTACCTCGAAGCCCCAGGTGTCGGTGGCGACAGCGGCGATCTCGCTGCCGTGCAGCCAGCCGGCGGTGGTGAACGACAGGCCGGGCGCGGGCCCGCCCGCGTAGTCGCCCCAGCCGTCCCGCCGGGCGCGGGCGAGATGTCCGGTGCGGACGAGGACGATGTCGCCGCGACCGACGCTCACCCCGTGGGCCTCGGCGGTCGCGGTCAGGTGCTCCGCGGTGACGGCGAAGCCGTCCGCCAACTCGCCGTCGGCTCCAACCACTTGGCCTACGTCGAGGAGCACCCCGCGCCCGGCGACGTACGGGGCCATGTGCTCGATGCCGGTGACGAGGTCGCCGTCGGAGGTGACGACCTTCTCGGCCGCCCGTCCGTTCCAGGCCTTGCCGTGGTCGAAGATGTGCCCGAGGCCGTCCCACTGGGTGGAGCACTGCAGCGGCATCGCGATCACGTCGTCGGCGCCGCCGATGCCGTGCGGGAAGCCCTGGTTGCCCAGGGCCGCGTCGGTCCCGGTGTCGAGCATCGTGTGCACGGGGTTGGTCCGCCGCCGCCAGCCCTTCTGCGGCCCGTTCATGTCGAACCGCTGTGACAGCGAGAAGCTCACGCCGCGGCGCACCAGCGCGGCGCCCTCGCGGCGCTTGGCCTCGTCGAGGAAGTTCAGGGTGCCGAGCACATCGTCCTCGCCCCAGCGCCCCCAGTTGGAGTACGCCTTGGCCGCCTCGGCGATCGCGCCCTCGGGGTCGTGGCGGTTCACGAGGCTTCCCCGACGCATCGGGTGCGCTGCACACCCAGACCGGTGATGGACCCCTCCATGACGTCGCCGTCGCGCAGCAGCCGCCCCCAGTGCATGCCGTTGCCGGCCGGGCTGCCGGTCAACACCAGGTCACCGGGCAGGAGTTGGGCGGTCCGGGAGATGTACGACACCAGGCGTGCAACGCCGAACAGCATGTCCTTGGTGGACTCGTCCTGCATGGTCTCGCCGTTGAGCTTGAGCGTGACCCGCAGATCACCCGGGTCGGCGATCGACTCGGCCGGTACGAGCCACGGGCCCAGCGGGGTGAAGCCGGGGGCGTTCTTGCAGCGCAGCCAGTCGGTGCCGATGGCGGGCATGTCCCGGCGGAAGACGGTGGCCCGGTCGGTGAGGTCGTTGGCGATCGTGTACCCGGCGACGTACTCCAGGGCCTCCTCGACCGTCACCTGGTAGGCAGGCCTGGCGATCACGGCCGCCAACTCCAGCTCCCAGTCCGGCTGTTCGGCCCAGGAGGGCAGGACGACGTCGTCGTACGGGCCGGCGACGGTGCTGGGCAGGCCGATGAACACGTAGGGCAGGTCCTCGGCGGCCCGGCGGTCCATGACCGCGGCGATCTCCTCGCGCGCCTCCTCGACCGTGCGCGGGTCGTCGGGGGAGCGGTGGGCGACCTCCAGGTCGATCACGTGCTGCCGGTAGTTCGCGCCGGACTGGAAGATCTGGCGCGGCTCCAGTGGGGCGTGCACCCGCAGGCCCTCCAACGGTCGCCAGTCCAGGGCCGGCTCGTCCGCCAGGGTGTGCAGCACGGGCAGGGCCTCCTCCCAGCGCTCCACCACGGCACGCACGCCGGACGGCGCCCAGGGCAGGGCTGTGGTCAGGTCGAGAACCCGGCCCCTGGCCAGCAGACCGGGGAACGGTTCTCCGTCCGGAAGTGCGAACGTGCCGAGCACGAACGGGCCGGCAGGTTGCGCGAGCGTTGCCATCAGATTTCCTCCTGCTGGGATGGGGTCTACTGTGGCCCCGATCGACCAATCACGGAAATTAATCCTGTGGATGCGCTACATCCATGTCGTGGATGACTCTCGCTGTTAGGTGATTGCCCGGTGAACCTGTCCCGACTCGACCTCAATCTGGTCCTCGCCCTGCGCGCGCTGCTGGAGGAGCGCAACGTCACCAGGGCCGGCGAGCGCATCGGCCTCAGCCAGCCCGCCATGAGCGCCGCGCTGTCCCGGCTGCGCCGCCATTTCGACGACGAATTGCTCGCCCGCACCGGCAACGCCTACGAGCTGACCCCGCTCGGCGCCGCCTTGCGCGAGCGCAGCGCCACCGCGTGCGACCTGCTGGAGCGGGTCTTCGCCAGCCAGGCCGACTTCGACCCGGCCGCGGAGAGCCGCGAGTTCACCCTGCTCGCCTCCGACTACGGGGCGGCCGTGTTCGGTGCCGCACTCGCCCGCACCCTGCACGAGGAGGCACCCGGCATCCGGCTCACCTTCCAGCACCCGGCACCGTCCGTCGTGGAGAACGCCGCCACGGTGCTGAGCACCGTCGACGGACTGCTGATGCCGCACGGCGTCATCGACGGCTTGCCCGCCGTCGACCTCCACCAGGACCGCTGGCTGTGCCTGGTCGCCGACGACCACCCCGAGGTCGGTAACGAACTCACCCTGGACCAGCTGGGGCGTCTGCCCTGGGCCGTCTACCAGCGTCCCTACGACGCCCCGGCGGCCCGCCAGCTCAGCATGATCGGGATCAGTCCCCAGGTGGAGGTGTCCGTGCAGACCTTCCAGCTGCTGCCCCACATGGTCGAGGGCACCCGTCGGGTCGCGATGATCCAGGAGCGCCTGGCGCGCAAGGCGGTCCGATCCGCCGCGGTGCGCGTCCTGCCCTGCCCCTTCGAGGCGGTGCCGGTGCGGGAGGCGATGTGGTGGCACCCGGTGCACGCGCAGGACGCGGGCCACATCTGGCTGCGGCAGAAAGCCGCGGAGGTGGGCGCGACGCTGGCGGGCAACGGCTACGGCAATGGCAAGGGCCCGGGGAAGGCCGTGCCCGTCGACCGGAGCGCGGGGCTGCCGCCGGGGCCGGCTCTGACCGGACCCGGCGGCAGCCCGTGATCGACCCGCTCTCGGCGGTCGTCCTGCGCACCCTCAGGCCAACTGCTCCGGAAACGGCCGGGGATCGACGGCGCCCACCCGGCGGCGGGCCGCCCACAGCCCCGCCGCGACGAGGGCGGCGGCCAGCCCCAGCATGCCCACCGCACCGGCGAGCGTGCCGACGGCAGACTCCCCGGCGAGCAGCACCAGCGGGGAGACGAACTCACCGCCGAAGAAGGCAGCCATCCACAACCCCGTGCCGCGGCCGCGGTCCTCGAACGCCAGGCGGGACATGGCACTGGTGAGAAGGGCGGGCAGCAGCATGCCGGTGCCCACACAGTTGACGACCGCCCCGATGACCAGCAGCGGGGCGCTGCCCGCGAGGAACATCATCCCGAAGCCGACCGCGCAGACCGCGAGAACGACGGGCAGCATCGGGTCGGGAGAACGCTTGAGCCGGGCGAAGGTGACCGCTCCGCCCACGGTGGCGGCACTGGCGATCGCGGTGGCCAGTCCGATCACGCCGGTGTTCTCCACCCCGAGGTCGTCGAGCAGGTACGACATCTCCACCGGGACGGTGTAGAAGACCATCGCCCCGAAGAAGGTGAGGGCACAGATGCCGCCCAACTGCCGCCAGGGGAACGAGCGGCGGGCCTCCGTCCCGGCCGGAGTCTCGTCACCGTCCGCACGGAGCGCCGGGTTGGGCAGGGCGGTTGCCATCAGCGGGGCGAGCACCAGGCTCACGGCGTAGACCCAGAAGGGCACGCGCCAGCCCGCCGATCCGGCGGCGCCGCCGAGCACGAAGAAGACGGTGGCCGACGCGGAGGCGCACATGGTCTGCAGGGCGAGGTACTTCACCCGCCGGTGACCGCTGTAGTAGTCGCCGATCAGGGTCGTGCAGCAGGTCATGATCGCGGCCTCGGCGACTCCGACCAGGGCGCGGCTGGCGATGATGCCGCCCAGCGAGTCCAGCCAGAGCGGAGCCGTGCCGAACACGGCGTACAGGAGAGTGGCCACGACCAGCAGGCGCTTGCGGCCCACCCGGTCCACGATCACACCGGCGAACGGGGCCAGCAGCGCCAGCGCCAGCGCCGGAACGGTCAGCGCGAGGGGCACCAGCGCTTTGGCCCCCGGGACCGACGCGAAGTGGTCCTGCATCCTCGGCAGCACCGGGGCGATCAGCACCGCCCCCAGGATCGGCAGACAGCTGCCCGCCATCAGAAGGGTCACCCGCAGCAGATGGGCCGGGCCCGACACGGCGACGGTTGACGGAGCGGTGGCATCGACCGCGGCGGGAGGCTGCAGGGGCACGGAACCGGGCATGGCGACTCCAGGGGACGGTGTAAGGGAGCGGGCATGCCTCACGGGCACCGACGGCGCCCGGCATGCTGGGGGAACTCGCACGCCGGCAGCGTCCGGACGGCGGCGTACGGTAGCGACGACTATGGGGGCGCCAAGGCGCCGGTGCCATCCCCAGCGCAATCCGAATCCCGTATCCGGGTTATCCACGTGGTGGATGGGATGGGCAACTGTCACGCGGGCGGCAGACGTGCACGGCCGGTCCTGCGCGCGAACAGCGGTGTCCCGGAACTCGGTCGTCCCGGCCCCCGGGACACCGCCGGCAGCCGGCACGGTCGCGCACGCCAGGCAGCGTCAGCGGACAGGCAGCGGCAGGACGCGCCGATAGGCGGCGACGGCGACGACCGCGACCACCACATGCATCACCATCAGCGCAGCGACGGCCAGCGGCCCACTGCCGGGTGTACCGCCACCGAGCAGGGACAGGTCGGGCGCGAACGACACGACCACGAGCACGGGCACCAGCCACCGCAGCAGCCCCGCCGGGTTCTTGGCGACACGACGGACGACCGCCCAGCCGATGGCGCCAAGGACGACGCCGAACACCGTCAGCGGCGCGTACGCGGGGAGGTGCAGCGGATCGAAATCTTCCGACGCCCCCGCCGCGTGGGCGAGGAATGCGACCACCACGTTTCCGAGGACGGCCACGACAGCCGCCGCGAGAAGCCCCGCGACCACGGTCAGGCCGCGGGAGCGCGGCGCGGGCGGGGCGGACGATACGGCTTCGGGGACGGAACCGGACATGGGGACCTCCTGCGGAGAGCTCAAGAACGACAGGTGCAGCGCCAGAAAGGAAGGAGTTTGATTCCTCAAACAATGGGGGACGCTACCCCGAAATGTTTGATCAGGCAAACATCTCGGTTAGAGTGGCCGCCATGACATCCCCCCGGTGGCTCACTCCCGAAGAGCTGCGAGCCTGGATCAACTTCCTCGACTGCTCGACGCTGCTGAGCGACTACCTCGATCAACAGTTGCGGCGCGACGCGGCCACGACGCACGCGGACTACAGCCTCCTGGCCCGCCTGTCCGTGGCACCCGACCGCGCCCTGGGGATGTCCTTGCTCGCCGAGCAGTTGAAGTTCACTCGCAGCCGCCTCACGCGCGCGGTGATCCGCCTGGAGGAGTCGGGCTACGTGCGGCGCCGGGAGGATCCGGCCGACGGACGGGGACAGCTGGCCGAACTCACCGAGGCCGGCATGGAGTTGATGGCCAAGGCCGCCCCCGGCCATGTGGCTGCCGTCCGCCGCGTGGTGTTCGACGCCCTCAGCCCTGAACAGGTGAACCAGCTCGCCACCATCACCGCCACCGTGGTCGCCTCCCTCAAGCAGGCCGGCGAGGAGGACGCCTACCCGTCGGCCCTGCCGTGGCATCGCCGCTGACTCCGAGAACCTCGGAGTCCGACAACCATCCCGGGTGGCCACAAGCCCACCTGCCCAAGCCCGTTCGGGAGAACGCCATGCGCGTCGCGATCACCGGGTCCACCGGACTCATCGGATCCGCTCTCACCCACTCGCTCCTCACCGACGGCCACCAGGTCGTTCGCCTCGTCCGCGACCGGTCGGCGCGCCCCGAGGGGGACTGCAGCGAGGCGGCGCAATGGGATCCGATCAAAGGCCACGTCCAGCCCGGTGCGCTGGACACTGTGGACGCCGTAGTGCACCTGGCCGGCGCCGGGGTCGGAGACAAGCGCTGGAGCGCCGCGTACAAGGAGGAGATCCGCCGCAGCCGCGCACTGGGAACCCGGACCATCGCGCGGGCCTGCGCCGAATCGTCCACCCCACCCCGCGTCCTTGTCTCGGCATCCGCGACTGGTTACTACAGCGACACCGGCGACCGGACGATCGAGGAGAGCACGCCACCCGGGGACGACTTCCTGGCTGCGGTGTGCGTCGACTGGGAGGCCGCCGCAGACACTGCCCGAGAGGCGGGCATCCGGGTGGTGCACCCCCGCACCGGCCTGGTGGTCTCCGCCAAAGGCGGCGCCTTCGGCAGGCTCTTCCCGCTCTTCCGCCTCGGCCTGGGCGGCCGGCTCGGCTCCGGCGACCAGTACTGGCCGTTCATCTCGCTGACCGACCACATCGGGGCACTGCGCTTCGCGATCGACGACGAGACGCTCACAGGCCCCGTCAACTTCACAGCCCCCGAACCACTGACGAACCGCGAGATCACGCGAGCGATGGGCCGCGCCCTTCATCGCCCGACGATCGCCTCCGTTCCTGCCTTCGCCCTCAGAGCGGCGCTCGGCGAGTTCGCCACGGGCATCACAGGCAGTTGCCGCGCCGTCCCTGCGGCCCTGCACAAGGCGGGCTTCACCTTCGGCCACCCCACGATCGACAAGGCACTCCACTCCGTTCTCCACACGAGCTGACAGGTAGGGACGGACAGCGTCCTGGTTCCAGACGAGCGTCTCGATACGCCGCTCGATCTGAGCGCGGCCGGTGAGGAAATGACACAGATCCGAGACTGAGAAACCGCTGAGCCCGCTGCTGCCAGGTATGAACTCGCTGGCCAGAAGAGCGTCTAATTACCGGCGCGCAGGAGTGCCCCCCGGGACCCGGCCAACGCCACCCCAACACGATCCGGAGAACAATCAGCAGCACAAAAAGCAGGGCCCCGACCGTGAGATACCTCACCGCCGGGGCCCTGCCGCGTCACCGTCCGGGCCGCAGCCCATCGCTACAACGAGAAACGGGCCCCACCATGACTTTCGTCACTGGTGAAGACCCGTTCCGTCGGTTCTTCCTGGTGCGCGAGGGGGGAGTTGAACCCCCACGCCCTTGCGGGCACTGGAACCTGAATCCAGCGCGTCTGCCTATTCCGCCACCCGCGCATCTGGGTGTGTCCTCCGGCTCCGAACCCTTTGGGCTGGCGCCTTCCGACACGCAGAACATTAGCACGGTGGCCGGGGTGGGTTCACATCCCTTATGCCTGGGCAGCCGCTCACCAGCACGGACGTGACATCCGGCCGAGGCCGGCCGTCCGACCGGGCGTCCGGCCGATGTCCCCCCACGGCCCACTTCACGACTCGCCCCAGAACCGGACCCACCTCACGACTCGACCCGAACCAGACCCACGACCCGCCCCAGGACCCGCCCCATGCCCGGCCGACCCGCGAAGCCCCTCGCTGCGTATCAACACGTACCGGTTCACGTATCAACCTCGTACCGGTCCTGCCCGTCTCCCCAGGAGCCGGGCAGGGTCCACAGCCAGGTGCGGGACACTGGTCTGCGGCCGCCTCTACGATCCTTGGCAGAAGGAGTGCGCGGGAGGAGTTCGAAGGAGAGCTTCGGAGGGAACCTCCGGAGGGAACTTCGTCGAGCGTCGACACCCGTCGACGAGGCCGACAGGGGGAACCAGCCGATTCACCCGCGCGTGGATACGATCAGTAAGCAGTACCAGGTAACGCAGCGCCCGCCAGGCGGGACACAGGACGGCAGCGAGATCGGAGGAGGTGCCTCATGGGAGTCATGAAGAAGTTCGAGCAGCGTCTCGAAGGTCTGGTCAACGGCACCTTCGCCAAGGTGTTCAAGTCCGAGGTCCAGCCCGTGGAGATCGCCGGAGCGCTCCAGCGTGAGTGCGACAACAACGCGACCATCTGGAACCGCGACCGGACCGTCGTACCCAACGACTTCATCGTGGAGCTGAGCACGCCGGACTTCGAGCGGCTCAGCCCCTACTCCGGCCAGCTCGGCGACGAGCTCGCCGGCATGGTGCGCGACTACGCCAAGCAGCAGCGCTACACGTTCATGGGGCCCATCAAGGTCCACCTGGAGAAGGCGGACGACCTCGACACCGGCCTGTACCGGGTTCGCAGCCGTACGCTCGCCTCCTCCTCCAGCCAGCAGGCTGCCGGACCGGCCGCTCCGGCGGCTCCCGGAGCGGGTCGACCCGGCGGGGGTTACGGCTACCCGCCGACCGCCGCCCCGGCGGGCGCCCCGCCCATGCCGGCGGCGCCTCCGCCCGGCGGACGCCCCGGTGCCGCGCCGTTCGGCCAGCGGCCCGCGGCGGCTCCCGCCCCGGCGGCCGGCGGCCGCACGCGCCACTGGGTCGAGATCAACGGCGCCCGCCATCAGATCTCCCGCTCGACGCTGGTGCTGGGCCGCAGCACCGAAGCAGACGTGCGGATCGACGACCCCGGCGTCTCGCGCCGGCACTGTGAGATCCGGACCGGAACGCCCTCGACGATCCAGGATCTCGGGTCCACGAACGGCATCGTGGTGGACGGGCAGCACACCACCCGCGCTACGCTCCGCGACGGCTCGCGGATCGTCGTGGGCAGTACCACCATCATTTACCGGCAAGCCGAAGGGTGAAGCGGGGGCAATGTCAGAGCTGACCCTCACGGTCATGCGGCTGGGTTTCCTGGCCGTACTGTGGCTGTTCGTGATCGTGGCCGTGCAGGTCATCCGCAGCGATCTGTTCGGTACGCGCGTCACGCAGCGCGGGTCGAGGCGCGAGGCCGCCCGGCCGCAGCAGGCGGCGCGGCAGCAGGCCGCGCCCCCGCAGCAGCGGCAGCAGGCCGCCGGTGGCGGCCGCCAGCGCCGCAACGCCCCCAGCAAACTGGTCGTCTCCGAGGGCACCCTCACCGGCACGACCGTCGCGCTGCAGGGCCAGACCATCACCCTGGGCAGGGCGCACGACAGCACGATCGTGCTGGACGACGACTACGCCTCCAGCCGCCATGCCAGGATCTACCCGGACCGCGACGGGCAGTGGATCGTCGAAGACCTGGGCTCGACCAACGGCACCTACCTCGACCGGAGCCGGCTGACGACCCCCACGCCGATTCCGCTGGGCGCGCCGATCCGCATCGGCAAGACAGTCATCGAGCTGCGGAAGTAGTACTACGTCATGAAAGAGCGCGAGCGGAGCGAGCACGCAGCGGCGGCCCCCACCACGGGCCCCGGCGCGCTCCCGACCGGAGGGTGGGCACCGTGCGGATGTACCCGGAGCCGACGGGCGAGGTGCGCATGAGTCTGTCACTGCGCTTCGCCGCCGGATCGCACAAAGGCATGATCCGGGAGGGCAACGAGGACTCCGGATACGCCGGTCCGCGCCTGCTCGCGATCGCCGACGGCATGGGCGGCGCCGCCGCCGGCGAGGTCGCCTCCTCCGAGGCCATCTCCACCATCGTGGCGCTCGACGACGACGTGCCGGGCTCCGACATCCTCACCTCCCTCGGCACCGCCGTGCAGCGCGCCAACGACCAGCTGCGCGCCATGGTCGAGGAGGACCCGCAGCTGGAGGGCATGGGCACCACGCTCACCGCCCTGCTGTGGACCGGGCAGCGCCTCGGCCTCGTCCATGTCGGCGACTCGCGCGCGTACCTGCTCCGCGACGGCGTCCTCACCCAGATCACCCAGGACCACACCTGGGTGCAGCGTCTGGTCGACGAGGGCCGCATCACCGAAGAGGAAGCCACCACCCACCCCCAACGCTCCCTGCTGATGCGGGCGTTGGGCAGCGGCGAGCATGTCGAGCCCGACCTCTCCATCCGTGAAGTCCGCGCCGGCGACCGCTACTTGATCTGCTCCGACGGCCTGTCCGGCGTCGTCTCCCACCAGACCCTCGAGGACACCCTCGCCAGCTACCAGGGCCCCCAGGAGACCGTCCAGAACCTGATCGAGCTCGCACTGCGCGGCGGCGGCCCCGACAACATCACGGTCATCATCGCCGACGTCCTCGACCTCGACACCGGGGACACCCTCGCCGGGCAGCTCTCCGACACCCCGGTCGTGGTCGGCGCGGTCGCCGAGAACCAGAACCACCTGCACGACAACGGCATCATGCAGACCCCCGCGGGACGCGCCTCCGGCCTCGGCCGCCAGGTGCCCGGACAGGGCGGCGGCGAGTTCGGCCCGCCCGGCTCCGGCGACACCACCGGCTACATCCCTACGGGCGGCTTCGGCGACTACAGCGACGACGACTTCGTCAAGCCCCGCAGGGGCAGCAAGTGGGCGAAGAGATCCTTCTACGTCGTGCTCGCGCTCGCCGTCGTCGGCGGCGGCCTCTACGGCGGCTGGCGCTGGACGCAGACGCAGTACTACGTCGGCACCAGGAGCGAGCACGTCGCGCTGTACCGGGGCATCAGCCAGGACCTGGCCTGGGTGTCGCTGTCAAAGGTGGAGAGGGACCACCCCGAGATCGAACTCAAGTACCTGCCGCCGTACCAGCAGAAGCAGGTCAGGAGCACGATCGCCGAGGGCGGCCTGACCGACGCCCAGTCGAAGATCAACGAGCTTGCCGTGCAGGCCTCCGCGTGCAAGAAGGAGTCCGAGCGTCAGGCGGCCGAGAGCGAGAAGAACTCGAAGACCGGCGCGGGCGAGGCGGGCGGCACCACGGGAACCACCAAGACCTCCCTCACGTCCAAGGCAACACCGAGCCCCTCGACCTCACCGACCCCGTCCACATCAGCGACCGCTCCCACCCCCAGCCCCGGCCCCAGCCTCTCGGAGGATGAGCAGAAGGTCGTCTCGCTGTGCGGTAAGCAGTAGGCAAGCCGTGAGAGGCCCTGTCACACGATGAGCAGTACTACCAACACACCGACGCACCACACGTCCACGATCGGCGCGATCGGCGCACCGAGCCGGCGCAACACCGAGCTCGCGCTCCTGCTGTTCGCCGTGGTCATCCCCGTGTTCGCGTACGCCAACGTGGGCCTGGCCATCGACGACAAGGTGCCGACCGGGCTGCTGAGCTACGGCCTGGGACTCGGCCTGCTCGCCGGCGTCGCCCATCTCGTCGTACGGAAGTTCGCCCCGTACGCGGACCCGCTGCTCCTGCCCCTGGCCACGCTGCTGAACGGACTCGGCCTCGTCGCCATCTGGCGCCTGGACCAGTCCAAGCTGCTGCGGTCCATCCATGTCTCAGGCGGCAAGGCGACCAACCAGCTGCTGTACACCGCGATGGCCGTCGCACTGTTCGCCATCGTGCTGATCTTCCTCAAGGACCACCGTGTCCTGCAGCGCTACACCTACATCTCCATGGTCGGCGCGGTGGTCCTGCTGCTCCTGCCACTGGTGCCGGGCCTGGGTCTCAACGTCTACGGTGCCAAGATCTGGATCCATGTCGGCAGCTTCTCCATCCAGCCCGGTGAGTTCGCGAAGATCGTGCTGGCGGTCTTCTTCGCCGGTTACCTCATGGTCAAGCGTGACGCGCTGGCCCTCGCCAGCCGCCGCTTCATGGGCCTGTACCTGCCGCGCGGCCGCGACCTCGGCCCGATCATCGTCGTCTGGCTCATCTCGATCCTCATCCTGGTCTTCGAGACGGACCTCGGTACGTCGCTGCTGTTCTTCGGAATGTTCATCATCATGCTGTACGTCGCGACCGAGAGGACCAGCTGGATCGTCTTCGGTCTGCTGATGTCCTCGGCCGGCGCGGTCGGTGTGGCGTCCTTCGAGTCACACGTCCAGCAGCGCGTCCAGGCCTGGCTCGACCCGATGCGCGAGTACACCCTGAGCCGCACCCCGGGCGTCACCGGCCTCCACTCCGAGCAGGCCATGCAGGCCCTTTGGGCCTTCGGCTCCGGCGGCACGCTCGGCACCGGCTGGGGCCAGGGCCACTCCGAACTCATCCGGTTCGCCGCCAACTCCGACTTCATCCTCGCCACCTTCGGCGAGGAACTGGGCCTGGCCGGCATCATGGCGATCCTGCTGATCTACGGCCTGATCGTGGAGCGCGGCGTGCGCACCGCCCTCGCCGCCCGCGACCCGTTCGGCAAGCTGCTGGCCGTCGGCCTGTCCGGCGCCTTCGCCCTCCAGGTCTTCGTCGTCGCCGGCGGCGTCATGGGTCTGATCCCGCTGACCGGTATGACGATGCCGTTCCTGGCGTACGGCGGTTCGTCCGTCATCGCCAACTGGGCGCTCATCGGCGTACTGATCCGCATCAGCGACACCGCCCGCCGCCCGGCGCCCACCCCGGCCGGCAATCCCGACGCCGAAATGACCCAGGTGGTCCGCCCCGGTAGCGCCGGCCCCGTGGAGTGATGCTGATCACCTCCGAAGACATCATCTTCGTCCAGACCCCGCCCCCTAGGGTTGCGAACAATCATTCGAATCCCGAGGGTCACGGGATGCCCGGGCGACGGCGCCGTCGTGAAGTGCCGGGTCAAGGGCGAGGGCGTCTTCGGCAACAACATCTGGTGGTACGTGAAGAACGTCAACTCCAGCAAGAACGTCTGGGGCCACACCTCCGACCACTACTTCGCCGTGGCCGGCGGCAACCCGCCTGTCCGCGGTTTCCGGAACCCGTCGCTCCTCCGATGCGTCTCTCCACCAGTCGTCATCCACAGCCCCGCCCGGGGGACACAGCCTCTGCCCCTAGAATGTGGGCGGCCAGGATGAGCACCACTCCAGCACCATCGACACCGAGAGACTGAAGCGGCAGGCGCACCTGTTTAGCTTGTGGAAAGGCCGGATGTGAACAAGCCATTGCGCCGAATCGCGATCTTCTGCGGAGTTCTCGTCCTGGCGCTGTTGATCCGCGACAACTGGCTTCAGTACGCCCAGGCCGACAAGCTGCGCACCGACCCGGCCAACCGCCGCGTCGCCATCGAGCGCTACGAGAGCCCGCGGGGCGACCTCATCGTCGACGGCGACCCCATAACCGGCTCGGTCGAGAACAAGCACGGCGACTTCAAGTACAAGCGCACCTACAAGAACGGGCCCATGTGGGCCCCGGTGACCGGGTACTCCTCCCAGGCCTTCGACGGCAGCTTCCTCGAGAAGATCGAGGACGGCATCCTCTCCGGCACCGACGACCGGCTCTTCTTCCGCAACACCCTCGACATGATCACGGGCAAGCAGAAGCAGGGCGGCAACGTCGTCACCACGCTCAACGCCGCCGCGCAGAAGGCCGCGTACAACGGCCTCAAGGCCCAGGGCGGCAAGGGCGCCGTCGCCGCGCTCGACCCGTCCACCGGCAAGATCCTGGCGCTGGCCTCCTACCCCTCGTACGACCCCTCCGTCTTCGCCGGCAACTCCGACGACGACGGGAAGGCGTGGAAGAGCCTGCAGAAGAAGTACAACCCCAAGGACCCGATGCTGAACCGGGCGCTGCGCGAGACCTACCCGCCGGGCTCGACCTTCAAGGTGGTCACCGCCGCGGCCGCGCTGCAGAACGGGCTGTACCCCTCCGCCGACGAGAAGACCGACTCGCCGCTGCCCTACATCATGAAGGGCACCACGACCGAGCTGAAGAACGAGGGGAGCATCCCCTGCAAGGACGCGACCATGCGGATCGCGCTGCGGTACTCCTGCAACACCGTCTTCGGCAAGATCGGCTCCGACCTCGGCAACGACAAGATGCTGGACGAGGCGAAGAAGTTCGGCTTCGACTCGGAGCAGTTCACTCCGGTCCGCTCGAACGCCTCGGTCTTCTCGGACAACATGAACCCCTCGCAGACCGCGCTGTCCTCGATCGGCCAGTTCAACACCGCCGCGACCCCCCTGCAGATGGCGATGGTCGCCTCCGCGGTCGCCAACGACGGCAAGCTGATGAAGCCGTACATGGTCGACAAGCTGCAGGCGCCGAACCTGGACACCCTCCAGCAGACCGACCCGCAGGAGCTGAGCCAGCCCCTGTCGTCGAAGAACGCGCAGATCCTGCAGTCGATGATGGAGACGGTCGTCAAGGAGGGCACCGGCACCAAGGCGCAGATCCAGGGCGCCACCGTCGGTGGCAAGACCGGTACCGCCCAGCACGGCGTGGCCAACAGCGAGAACCCCTACGCCTGGTTCATCTCCTACGCCAAGCTCCCCGACGGCAGCGCGCCGGTGGCCGTGGCCGTGGTGATCGAGGACGACAACGCCAACCGTGACGACATCTCCGGCGGCGGCCTCGCGGCCCCGATCGCGAAGAGCGTGATGGAGGCGGTCATCAACTCCAAGAAGTGACCCCGCTCACGTCCCCTTCACATCGGTGCACGTTGCGATACCGGTCCTGTATCGGGTGACGGGCTTGGCCAGGTCACACAAAGCTATCCGGGTACGGTAGGCCCGGACGGCAGCCTCCGGCCGCACATTCGTGATGGCCGGGACCGACGGAGAGGGCTGGTAGGTAGCTATGGAAGAGCCGCGTCGCCTCGGCGGCCGGTACGAACTGGGCCAGGTGCTCGGTCGTGGTGGCATGGCGGAGGTATACCTCGCGCATGACACCCGCCTCGGGCGCCAGGTGGCGGTGAAGACGCTGCGTGCGGACCTCGCACGCGACCCTTCCTTCCAGGCCCGGTTCCGCCGGGAGGCCCAGTCGGCCGCCTCGCTCAACCATCCCGCGATCGTCGCGGTCTACGACACGGGCGAGGACTACATCGACGGGGTCTCGATCCCGTACATCGTGATGGAGTACGTCGACGGTTCCACGCTCCGCGAGCTGCTGCACTCCGGCCGCAAGCTGCTGCCGGAGCGCACGCTGGAGATGACCATCGGGATCCTCCAGGCCCTGGAGTACTCCCACCGCAACGGCATCGTCCACCGCGACATCAAGCCGGCCAACGTCATGCTGACGCGCAACGGCCAGGTCAAGGTCATGGACTTCGGCATCGCCCGCGCCATGGGCGACTCCGGTATGACGATGACGCAGACGTCCGCGGTCATCGGCACCGCCCAGTACCTCTCTCCGGAGCAGGCCAAGGGCGAGCAGGTGGACAACCGTTCCGACCTCTACTCGACCGGCTGCCTGCTGTACGAGCTGCTGACGGTCCGCCCGCCCTTCGTGGGCGACTCCCCGGTCGCGGTCGCCTACCAGCACGTGCGGGAAGAGCCGCAGGCTCCGTCCGTCTTCGACCCCGAGATCACGCCGGAGATGGACGCCATCGTCCTGAAGGCACTGGTCAAGGACCCCAACTACCGCTACCAGTCCGCCGACGAGATGCGCATCGACATCGAGGCCTGCCTCGACGGTCAGCCGGTCGCGGCCACGGCAGCGATGGGTTCGGTCGGCTACGGCGGCTACCCGGACGACCAGCCGACCACGGCCCTGCGCTCCACGGACGCCGGCGCCACGTCGATGCTGCCCCCGATGAACCCGGACGAGGGCGGCTACGGCTACGACGACCGCCCCGGCCGGCGCCGCCAGAAGAAGTCCAACACCTCGACGATCCTCCTGGTCGTCGCGGGCATTCTGGTGCTGGTGGGCGCGATTCTGATCGGCAAGTGGGCGTTCGGGGGCGGGGGCGTCGGGAACGACACCGTGAAGGTGCCGAACCTCGTCAGTCTCAGCCAGTCCGACGCGGAGAAGCAGCTGATCAACAGCGACCTCAAGGTGGGCTCGGTCAAGAAGCAGCCCTGTGAGTCCCAGACCAAGGGCAGCGTCTGCTCACAGGACCCTGCCGCCAAGACCGACGTCAAGAAGAACTCCACGGTCAACCTGGTGGTGTCCACCGGTGCGCCGAAGGTGGCCGTGCCGAATGTGACCGGCAAGACACTCGACGAGGCCAAGCAGATCCTGGAGGGCGACGACTACCAGTTCGTCGTCAAGACGACGTCGGAGGAATCCACCACGGAGGACCCGAACCGGGTCCTGGACCAGGACCCGAAGCTCGGCAAGGAAGTCGAGAAGGGCTCCACCATCACCCTCACCGTCGCCAAGGCCCCGCAGACGGTCGCCGTGCCCGACATCTCCGGCCAGAGCTGTGACGACGCCAAGAAACAACTGCAGTCCGTCGGCCTGAACGGCAACTGCGTCAACACGCCCACCACCGACGACAACCAGGTCGACAAGGTCATCTCGACCTCGCCGACGATCGGCACCCAGGTGAAGAAGAACACCGCGGTGCAGATCAACATCGGTCAGAAGCAGAACGCCCAGACGCAGGTCCCGAACATCCAGGGGCAGGCACTCAAGGACGTCAAGCAGGCGCTTCAGCAGGCGGGCCTCCAGGTCGGCAACATCACCGGCGCGCAGGACGACAACGCCATCGTCGTCAGCTCCGACCCGAGCCAGGGCAGCACGGTCAACCAGGGCACTGCGGTGAACCTGGTCACCGTGGGCGGCAACGGTGGAAACAACGGCGGAAACAACGGCGGCACCAACTTCTTCGGCGGCACGAGCGGCTGACACCGCACCGGACGAGAAGCGTCCCGGCATCCTCAAGGAGGAGGCCGGGACGTTGTTCATCAGCAAACGAAGCGGACGACCGCTACCAGGGGCTGGTGGCTCATACAGCCCGGGCCGCCGGTCAATGATCCCTAGAGGAGTCGATCCAGCAACCTCCTGCCAGCGCAAATCCAGTGTCAGCGAGGAGACGATCCAAGCCCCCAGGACCGTCCATTTGTGCGCGGACTAGGGTCCCGATCGCCGACCTTGCTGCCTGGCCGAAAATAATCTCTCGGGACGTCATTGAGGGAGGAGACGACGTCCCGCAAGGAGTTGGCTCACCGAAGTTCCTTCGGCGGCGTCCGCTTACCGTCCACCTTCTCCACCCGCGCCAACTCCCCCCACACCACATACCGGTACCGCGAGGTGTACACCGGCGTGCACGTCGTCAGCGTGATGTAGTGCCCGGCCTTCTTCTTCCCCGACTCCTTCGGGACCTGCGACAGGACCTTCACGTTGTACTTCGAGGTTTCGTCGAGGATGTCGTACACCTTGTAGACGTACCACTTGTCCTTCGTCTCGAAGACGATCGGATCGCCGACCTTCACCTTGTCGATGTTGTGGAACTTCGCGCCGTGGCCGTCCCGGTGGGCGGCCAGCGTGAAGTTGCCCTTCTTGCCGGTCGTCGGGAGCATCGCCTTGATCGGGTCCGTGTAGTAGCCGGCCACACCGTCGTTGAGGACATTCGTCGAGGTGCCCTTCTCGACCAGGACCTCCCCGTTCCTCATGGCGGGGACGTGCAGGAAGCCGATGCCGTTCCTGGTGTTCAGCGCGCCGGGTCCGGTGTCCTGGTGGGCCCAGGTGTCGCGGACCTTGTTGCCCTGTTTGTTCGCCGCACGGTCGGCGACGACATTCGTCCACCAAAGGGAGTAGACGACGAACAGGCCGAGCACCAGGCCCGCCGTGATGAGGAGTTCGCCGAAGACACTCACCGCCATCGCGATACGGCCGGGGGTCCTGCGCCGCGCCGCGGGCGGCCCCGACGTGTCCGCGTGTCCCTGAGTGTCGTCGGTGGTCGCTGCCACTTTCATTCGCCCCTACTCGACGAGCGCATCCGGCTTGCCCTTGCTGCGCGGCCGTTCCTCAACCATCTTGCCCCAGACGATCAACCGGTACTTACTGGTGAACTCCGGAGTACAGGTTGTCAGCGTGATGTACCGGCCCGGCTTCGTGAAACCCGACTGCGGCGGCACGGGACCGATCACGCTGGTGTTGCTCGGCGACGTCACCGGCAGCGTCGACGTCATCTTGTACACGTAGTACTTGTCCTGTGTCTCGACGACGACCTCGTCGCCCTTCTTGAGCTTGTTGATGTACCGGAAAGGCTCACCGTGCGTGTTCCGGTGCCCGGCGAGCGCGAAGTTGCCGGTCTTCGCGCCGGGCATCGCCGTCTTCAGCCTGCCCTCGCTGTAGTGGCCGACCATGCCCTTGTCGAGCACCTTCTTGTTGCTGACGCCCTCGGCGATCGGCACGACCACGTCCAGCTCGGGGATGTGGAGGATCGCGAAGCCCTGGCCCGGTTCGAAGGTGCCCGGGGCGCCCTTGCCGGTGGCCCAGTCGTTCTGGAGGGTGCTGGTCTCCTTGTCCGCGGCCGCATGTGCCCGGACATTCGTCCACCACAGCTGATAGGTGACGAACAGCAGCATCAGTACGCCGGTGGTGATGAACACCTCGCCTATCGCGCGGCTCGCGACGACGGCCGGGCTCGCCTTGCGCGCGCGTGCCTGCCGACGGGCCTCCACGCGCGACAGCGGCGCCCGGGCAGCATCGGCGGACACCTCCTCGGCGCCTTCCTCCGAAGCCTCCGACGTCGTACGAGTGCCCCCATGGCGCCCGTGACGGCGCTTGGCGGCCTTTCTGCGGGCCGCTCGGCCGCCCGGAGTGGTTCCTGTGGCAGCAGCGGCAGTTGAGGCGCCAGAGGGCGTTATGGAGCCGCCCGGCGGCGGATCCGGTATCCGCAGCGCCACCGTCTCGTCGTCGATCGGCGGCAGGAACTGCTGCGGCTCGGCGGGCGGTAGGTACGGCTCATCGGCGGGGGATGCGTACGGCTGCTCCTGCGCCGCGTACGCCCCGTGCCGCCCCGCCGGATCGGCGCCCCACTCCTCGAACGCACCGGACGCACCGGACGCCTCGAACGCACCGGACGCCTCGTACGCCTCGTACGGCTCCTGCCCGTACGAGGCGCCGGACTCGCGCTCGGGGCGCAGCGCGGTCACGCCGTGGCCCTGCCCACCACCGGGGCGAGCCCCGTCGACCTCGCCACGGCACCCTGGTCGCCGCACTCCACCAGCCAGTTGGCCAGCATCCGGTGGCCGTGCTCGGTCAGCACCGACTCGGGGTGGAACTGCACGCCCTCGACCGGGAGTTCACGGTGCCGCAGCCCCATGATGATCCCGTCGTGCGTGCGGGCGGTCACCTCCAGCTCGGCCGGCACCGTCGCCGGCTCCGCGGCCAGCGAGTGGTAGCGCGTCGCCGTGAACGGCGAGGGCAGCCCGGCGAAGACGCCCCTGCCCCCGTGCTCCACCAGCGAGGTCTTGCCGTGCAGCAACTCGGGCGCACGATCCACCACACCGCCGTACGCCACCTGCATCGACTGCATGCCGAGGCAGACGCCGAAGACCGGCACCGAGGTCGCGGCGCAGTGCCGCACCATCTCGATGCAGACGCCCGCCTCCTGAGGCGTACCCGGGCCCGGTGAGAGCAGCACACCGTCGAAGCCGTCCTGGGCGTGCGACGTCGACACCTCGTCGTTGCGCAGCACCTCGCACTCGGCACCCAGCTGGTACAGGTACTGGACGAGGTTGAAGACGAAGCTGTCGTAGTTGTCGACGACGAGAATCCGTGCACTCACTGGTTGTCCACCGTCACATCGTTGAAGGGCAGCAGCGGCTCGGCCCACGGGAAGACGTACTGGAAGAGGACATAGACCACCAGCAGGGCGAGCGCGAGCGAGATCAGCGCCTTCACCCACACGTTCCCCGGCAGATGCCGCCAGATCCAGCCGTACATGCCGTCCCTTCCGTTTCACCACGGCACCGGACTCACGCCGTACCCGCACCAGACTAACGGCGTAGCGCCGCTGGTTTCCCGGCCTCCGCAGGCTGTGTGGAATCCAGGTGCGCCCACACGATCAGCCGGTGGCTGTGCCCCCACTCCGGATCGCACGTGGTCAGCGTCAGATAGCGGCCCTCCTGCGTATACCCCGACTTACGTGGCACAGGGTCGATCACCTCAACGTCCGTCGGTACGGTTTTGTAGGGCCCTTTGTCGATCCGATACGTGAACCAGGTGGTCCCGTCGGTCAGCACCACCGCGTCACCGGGCCGCAGCCTGGGGAAGTCCACCAACGGATCGCCGTACGTGCGCCGGTGCCCGGCGACCGCGAAGTTGCCCTCCTGGCCCAGCTGGGCGGTGTTCGCGTAGTGGCCCAGCCCGTTCTTCAGCGTGCTCACGGCGGTGTTCTCGAGCACGGGCTTGTTCCACGTGAAACCAAGCCGCGGGATGTACATGATCGCGAAGGGCTTGCCCGCGACGTACGGCGCCGGCTTCGGGGGACTGGCCGGCGTACCGGGCGCAGCCGTCGCCGTGGGATGTGCCGTCTGCTTCGCCCACTGGCCCTGGAGGACGTCGATCTGGTGGTTCATCGCGCCGTCCGCCCGCACACCGGTCCAGAACAGTACATAGACGACGAAGAGGACAATCAACGTGCCCACGGTGATGCAGAGTTCGCTGACGGTCCTGACGACGACGCGCACCGGCAGCTCCCGAAACGGCTCAGTTCACTCCACGGGCTGGGCGTAGTGCAGATCCACTGTGCCCGAGTAGCCGGGCAGAGTCACCGTCCCGTCCTGAGTGACTTTCCAGCCGAGGCCGTACACATTCACGTAGACCATGTAGTTCTGGATCGCCTTCGAGGCCGAGAGCGCCTGGTTCAGCTTGTCGGGGTCACCGACCGCCGTGATCTTGTACGGCGGCGAGTACACGCGGCCCTGGAGGATCAGGGTGTTGCCCACGCAGCGCACGGCGCTGGTGGAGATCAGCCGCTGGTCCATCACCTTGATGCCCTTGGCGCCGCCCTGCCACAGGGCGTTCACCACCGCCTGCAGGTCCTGCTGGTGAATGACCAGGTAGTCGGGCTGCGGCTCGGGATAGCCGGGAAGCTTGGCGGTGGCGTCCGGCGGGGCGTCGTTGAGCGTGACGGTCATCGCCTCGCCCTTCAGCTTCTGCGTGCCCGCGTTCTTCTCCAGGCCGGCGAGCTTCTTGTCCTCCGCCGCGGTGCTGCCGTCGTCGCGCTCGGCGAAGGACTCGACCTGGTCACGGAGCGAGCCGTTGGACTCGTCCAGTTCGCCGTTCTTGCGGCTGCGCTCCTGGATGAGGTCGGAAAGCTTCAGCAAGGACGCGTCCGTGCGGATGTTGGTGCCCTTGGCCGTATTGAAACTGGTGAAGAAAATGAGCCCCGCGAGGGCGAAGACGGCCACCGTGAGCACCCGTACGGGCCGGAAACCCCGTCTGCGGTCAGGGCTGGATCCGGCCTGGGGGGAGTCGGCAGAATTGCTCAACGTACCCTTATCTCCTTCGGCGCCGCGGAAGCACTACGCTAACGGACGCCCGGGGGAGCGCTAAGAGTCCCCTTGTACGCTGCTCCGGAGCCAGCCACAGTTCCCTGCGCGGCCACGCAGCGCATCGACAGGAGAGACCCTCGTGCCGAAGTCACGTATCCGCAAGAAGGCCGACTACACGCCACCGCCGGCGAAGCAGGCGACCAGCATCAAGCTGAACAGCCGCACCTGGGTCGCACCAGTGATGCTGGCCATGTTCCTCATCGGGCTGGCCTGGATCGTCGTCTTCTATGTCACGGACGGCTCACTGCCCATCGACCAGCTGGACAACTGGAACATCGTGGTGGGCTTCGGCTTCATCGCCGCTGGATTCGGTGTGTCCACCCAGTGGAAGTAAGCCCTGCGTAAGAGCGACACCTCGGTGAACATAGCTCTGCCCAGGGCTATCCACTGAGTTATCCACAGCCCAGAGAAATATCCACAAGGGCCCTGGGGATAAAGAACGACGATCTGTGGATAACCAGTCGGGCGTTGACGCTGGTACGACCATCCCAACACTCTTCGCAAGCTTGTTCGCCCCCTGCCTGACCTGCGGAAACACAGGTCAGTGACAGGGGGCACAGCTGTTCCCACACCTCGTGCACAAGATTCGCCACCCGCTGTGGACAACCGGGTACGTCAGGTGAGCTGAGCCGTCCTGACCAGGGTCAGGACCACGACAACGACCAGGACGAGCGCGCAGGTGCCGTACTGCACCAGGGCGCGGTGTTTCCGCGGGGCGTGCACCATCCCGTAGCCCGTGATCAGGCCGGCGACGAGGCCGCCGATGTGGGCCTGCCAGGAGATGTTGTTCATGCCGAACGTGAAGATCAGGTTGATCACCAGCAGCGCGATGATCGGCCGCAGGTCGTAGTTGAGCCGGCGCATGAGGACCGCGGTGGCCCCGAACAAGCCGAAGATCGCGCCGGAGGCACCGAGCGTGGCCGTGGTCGGTGAGGCCAGCAGATAGGCCAGGGTGCTGCCGGCCAGGCCCGAGACGAAGTAGAGCGAGAGGTAGCGGGCACGGCCCAGGGCCGCTTCGAGGGGACCGCCGAGCCACCACAGACTGAGCATGTTGAAGCCGATGTGCCAGATCTCCTGATGCGTGAACATCGAGGTCACCAGGCGGTACCACTCGCCTTCGGCGACGCCCTGGGTGGCGTTGAACGGGGCAGGCGGCCATTCGCCGATGAGGACGAGGTGGTCCAGCAGCGAACTGCGCACGTGCACAGCGATGAAGACCGCGATGTTGATCCCGATGAGGATCTTGGTGAGCAGGCGTGGGTCGGCGGTGACGCTGCCGCCCGCGAGGGTGCGCGGGCGGGAGGCGGCCGGCGGGTGTCCGGTGCCGGAGTCGCCGCGGGCGCATTCGGGGCACTGGAAGCCGACCGAGGCGTTGACCATGCACTCGGGGCAGATCGGGCGATCGCAGCGGGTGCAGCGGATGCCGGTCTCGCGGTCGGGGTGGCGATAGCAGCCGGGCACGCTCTGGGCATGCGGGGGTCCCTGGTCCTCCGGGCCCTGTGGGCTGCCTGGCGCCTGGTCCATGAGTTCCCCTAGGTCGTCGTACGAGGGCCGCGCGCAAAAGCACCGCCCCGCTCATCTTTACGGATGGGCGGGGCGTTTGGTTCCTGCCGTGCGGGCTGTCAGCCCTGGCGGGTCTCGACGACGACCGACTCGATGACGATGTCGTTGAGCGGGCGGTCGGTGCGCGGGTTGGTCTGGGCCGTGGCGATGGCGTCGATCACCTTCTGGCTCGCGGCGTCGGTGACCTCACCGAAGATCGTGTGCTTGCGGTTCAAATGCGTCGCGGGGGACACGGTGATGAAGAACTGCGAGCCGTTGGTGCCCGGACCCGCGTTGGCCATGGCCAGCAGGTAGGGCTTGTTGAAGGAGAGCTCGGGGTGGAACTCGTCCGCGAACTGGTAGCCGGGGCCGCCGGTGCCGTTGCCCAGCGGGTCCCCGCCCTGGATCATGAATCCGCTGATCACCCGGTGGAAGACCGTGCCGTCGTAGAGCCTGTCCGTGGACTTGCGACCCGTCTCGGGGTTGACCCACTCACGCTCGCCCGTGGCGAGCTCGACAAAGTTTCGGACCGTCTTGGGCGCGTGGTTCGGCAGAAGCCGGATGTCGATGTCGCCGTTGTTGGTCTTCAGGGTGGCGTAAAGCTGCTCAGCCACGATGTGCCTTCCGTTGTCTTCCTGTGGTTCCCGATCCTTGCATGGTCCGCGCGGCCCGTCCCCTGGCGCCTGCCTATGAGTGCGTATAGGGGGAAGTCGTTCGCAGAAAACCCGGCGAGTACGTCCGGGCCGGGGGCGCTCGGCGGCGATCCGTGGCATTGTCGACGACAAGCGCCTGTTGCCCCGTATTCATCCTCTATTGGACTTGATCGGCACTTGATCAGATCTTGATCGGAGATGGTTCGGAGTCGGTATGCATGACCCGGATGCCCGCCCTCACATGCCCCGGGGTCTGTTGACAGGCATGATCCGTAAAAGGGTGGAAAGTCGAAATACCGTACGCCACCGAGGAGGAGGAAACCCGTGACCCGCATCGACAGCGTGCGCGCCGCGACCGGTTCGGCGAAGGACAGCGTGCTGCACGCCGCGGAAGTGGTGGCGCCCTACGCCGACACGGCCAAGGACAGGGCCTCGCACTACGCACACGAGGCACGCGTACGGCTCGCGCCGAAGGTGTCGCAGGCCGCCGATCAGGCCCGCGTCCAGTACGACGCGCATGTCATGCCGCGCCTGGAGCAGGCCCTTACGTACGTTCCGCCGAAGGTCGACCAGGCCGCCCATGAGGCTGCTATCCGTACCCGGCAGGCCGCACGGCAGGCCGCCGACTATTCCCGGCCGAGGCTGGAGCAGGCCGTGGCCGCGACCGGCCCCGTCAAGGACGAGGCCACCGCGCGCGGTGTCGCCGCGCTGGCCGCCCTGCGCGGTCAGGTCTCGCCCAAGGAGATCCAGAAACTGGTGCGCAAGCACGAGCGGCGAGCGCGGGCCGGCCGTGCCGCGAAGGTGCTGCTGGTGGTCGGCGCGCTCGCCGGCGGCGCCTTCGCCGCCTGGAAGTGGTGGGACAAGCAGGCCAACCCGGACTGGCTGGTCGAACCGCCCGCCGCGACGGAGGTTCCGGAGTCGAGCCGCCTGACGTCTGTGGACGGCAGCGGTCAGTCGGTGCTCGACCCGGAGGTACAGGCCAAGCAGGCCGAGGAAGAGGCCGCGCAGCGCGACGACGGCCGGTGAGGTCCTGCGTGCCTAACTGCACGGTGGGGCGGGAGACTTGAGGGTCTCCCGCCCCACCGCTGTGTTTCACGTGAAACAAGACAGCCGACAGTCGACAGCCGCCGCTGGCCTCGCAAGCAGACCTGTTGTCTCGCGTATCAGCCGGGCGGAAAACAGACTGATCGGTTTCTTTTGCTCCGAAAAACTGTGGCACGCGCCATATGGCCCACATCACCCCAGGTGGAGCCTGAGGCTGGGAGAGGCGGTAATCCCCCTGGCCCACCGCAGGAAGGCCTTACGGAAACAGACCGGGTGGTTCGCTAGAGTTGATGGAGAAAGCACGCGTCGGAGGGGAAGAAATGGCCAAGCAGGCTCGCGCGCTGCAGACCCGGCGCTCGATCGTGGAAGCCGCGGCGAGTGTGTTCGCCGAGTACGGCTACGAACGCGCGGCCACCTCGGAGATCCTGCGTCGTGCGAACGTCACCAAGGGCGCGATGTACTTCCACTTCCCGTCCAAGGAGTCGCTCGCCCAGGCGATCATGGACGAGCAGACCGGCCTGGTGACTGTGGAACCCCGACTCTCCCCCCTGCAGTCGATCATCGACATCACGCACCAGTTCGCCCACGGGCTGCGCCACGACGCCCTCGCGAGAGCGGGGACACGACTGTCCATAGAGGGCGTCTTCTTCAACGGCACCCATCCATGGGGCGATTGGTTCGACCTCACCACCCGGCTGCTGGCCGAGGGGCAGAAGCAGGGCGAGGTACTCCCCCAGGTCGTGCCCAGGGAGACGGCCGAGTTCGTCGTCGCCACCTTCACCGGCGTCCAGTTGGTGTCCGAGGCCATCAACCGACGGACCGACCTGCACGGGCGCGTGGCCGTGATGTGGCGTCACATCCTGCCGTCCATCGCCCATCCGGCCACCATCGTCCGCCTACGCCCGGAGGGCGTCACCGACCCGGCGACCACGACCACCCGGGACGACGCCCGAACCGAGGCCGAGGTGGGCGCCGGAGCCGGCACCGGCTGAGGACGCCCGTCCACCACTCGCCAAAATCACCCCGGCTCGGGCGCCCAGCGAGCAGGCAGTGCAGGCAGGCGGAACAGACAGACACTGCGGATCACACCCTCGATCGTCACTGTCCGGTGAGCGACCGGTGTGCTGTCGGCGGGCCGCAAAAAGCCCCTCCTACCCGTGTTTCCACAGGTAGGAGGGGCTTTTCGATGTGGAGCCTAGGGGAGTCGAACTCGAAATTGCTATCTTCCTGACCTGCGGCTTTGCCAGAGAACCGGGACAAAGACTCCCGTTTCCATCCCCCTACATCCTGCTCGATCCTGCTCGGTCCAGGTCCCGTGCTGACGTGTCAGCACGGGGCAGGTAGTCGTTGCAGTCGCGATTGCCGACTCTCCGTAAGGGGCCAAATGCCGCCGAGTCCCGGGCTCTCGCGCGCCCCCATCGATGCATTCCGAAGCAAATCGCTGGAGAAGGTGACGCAAGGCCCCGCTGCGGCTTCAGCGGGACGTGCTTGATCGTGGTCACCGTGGTTTGAGCCCGCCCGCAGCCGGGTCGTACCCGCCAGATATCGCACCCAGAGCCGATAGGTAGCCCGACCCGATCAGACCATCCGTCTGGCGAACACCCCGCCCTCGCAGCAAGGCGCCCTCTTCCCGGCCCGTACTGTGTCCGCGTCCGCCAAGCCGGCACCGCGGCGGAAGGCCCCGGTGGCACTGCCGGCCACGGTGCCCTGGAAGGACGGACGCAAGGACACCCGGCAATTCCTGACGGACACCCACACCAACGCCTTCCTCGTCCTGCGCGACGGCCACCTGGCCCACGAGTGGTACCGCGACGGCGTCGACGCCCAGACCCGTCACGGGTCCTGGTCCACCGCGAAGTCCGTGATCTCGAAGGACGGCGCCTACGACAAGATCACCGTGCGCCACCTGCTGGACATGAGCAGCGGCATCGACGTGAGCGAGGACTACAGCGGCATACCCATGACCGGCACCCCGCGGATGTACCTCACCACCGACCTGCCGAACTTCGTCAAGGACAACCGCGCCCTGCGCTTCACCCCGGGCAGCAAGGGCGAGTACCGCAGCGTGGACACCCAGCTCCTGGGCCAGATCCTGCACCGTGTGGAGGGCAAGTCCGTGGCGGCGCTGCTCCAGGAGCGCATCTGGCAACCGATGGGCGCCGAAGACGACGCCACCTGGAACCTGGACCGCGAGGGCGGGACGGAGAAGTCCTTCTGCTGCCTGAACGCCACGGCCCGCGACTTCGCCAAGATAGGACAGCTCGTCCTCGACAACGGCCGGGCCGGCGACCGCCAGATCGTCCCCCAAGCCTGGATCGACCGCCTGAGCACCCCCGCGGTGACGATGTCCAACGGATGGAGCTACTCCGCCCAGTGGTGGCATCCCAGCGGCGCCACGGGCGACTTCAGCGCGGTAGGCGTCTACGGCCAGTACATCTACGTCAATCCGGCCGAGCGCACAGTGATCGTGAAGCTCAGCGACCACGGCACGGAACAAGACGAGCAGGAAACCATCGACGCCATGCTGGACCTCTCCCACAACCTGCGCCACTGAAGCCCGTCCCTCTTCGCCGACGCGGGAAACCGCTCCCCCCCGAGGCAGTCGGCCTCCGCGAACAGCTCCAGGTCCACGCGGACACGGAGAATCGCAGCTCCAGACCACGGCTGTACCGATGTTCCCCGAGACAGTTCTCTTCCAGGTCCTGACTGAACGCGAGGAGAAGAACAGCGTCGCGGCCTGGCCGCCGGCCCCATGAGCGGCTTCGACGAGGACGGCGTCAGCCGGGAGTTCTTCCCGGCCGGCGACCAGGCACGCCCGAGGTCCAGGTCTCGGCGCCGGAGACGCGGGCGGCCTTTCGTCTCCGCCATGGGCACCTTGTCCCCTGCGCTCAGCACACCCGCCGGTACGGGGCGTCCGGCACGTACGTTCGCCATTGGGCTCGGCTCGGCCCGGCCCCGCCCGCACGGGCGCACACCCGGCTCAGGGCATGTGCGGGGTCGATGTCGTACCGCTGGAGCGGCACGTGGGCGCTGCCCGCGTACAGGGTGGTGCCGTCGGGGCCGAACGCGAGTGTGTACACGGCCTCTCCGGGGGTGGTGAGCAGTCCGCCGAGCGGCTGCCCGGTAGGCACGTCCCACAGTTGCAGGCCGCCACCGTCCCCGCCGACCGCCAGGGTGCGCCCGTCGGGGCTGAACGCGAGGGCTGTCACCGCCTCCGGCCCGGGGTGGCCGTCGAGCGGGGGCGGGAAGACGTTGCGCAGTACGCCGGTGCGGTGGCGCAGCTCGCCGTCCCACAGGGTGACCCGGCCGGTCTGGTCGCCGGCCGCCAGCCGTGAGCCGTCGGGGGCGAAGGCCAGCGTGCCGAGCGGGCTGCCCTGGACCAGGTCCAGCCCGGCCGCCCGCCAGGACGGCGGCCGGGCCACGGTGCCGACGCCCGCGAGCAGCCGTCCGTCGCCGCGGAGCGTCAGGTCATGGGCGGCCGGGCCGGCCGGCACCGCCGTACGCCGCCGGGTGCCGGTGTCCCACACCTCGTTGATAAAGCGGCCGGCGGCTGTCATGCGGGTGGTGTGGAGGGTGCGGCCCCGCGGGCCGAGGGCAGCCGCGATCACCGCTGCGCCCGGCAGGTCGAGCGTGCTCACGGCCCGATCGTGCGGCACGTCCCACACGGTGAACGGTTGCGCGGTCACCGTATGTCCGGACGCCGAGACGCCGTACCCGAACCGGGTGCCGTCCGTGCTGAACACCAGCAGCGGGAGGATGTCGACCGGGAGAACCGGCAGCGCGGGGTCGTCGGAGACCGGGACAGGCACCGGCGGTAACGTGCGCAGCACGCGGCCGTCGGCGGTGTCGCACAGCCGGAACAGGTAGTGGTCGCCGTTGCGCTCGGCTGTGGCGTAGGTACGGCCGTCCGGGCTGAGCCGCACGTCGGCCTGCGCTACAGGGCGCCAGTCGGGAGTGACGGCGGCGCCGAGGTCGAGGGTGTGGACGGTGCCGCCCTCCAGATAGCGCAGGGTGCGGCCGTCCGGGGCGAAGGCCGGGGGACGGTTGATCTGCTGGTTGTTCAGGGAGTGCCGGAAGACGGGTCTATCGGGCGCGGCGAGCCTCCACACCCGTAGTTCGGCGCCGTCGACCGTAGCCAGGAAGGCGCCGTCCGCACTGAAGGACACGTGGTGCACCCGGGGTTCGTCCAGGTCGGCGACGCGGCGGCCGGTCCGGATGTCCCAGACGCGGACCCCGTCGGCGGTGACGGCGGCCACCCGGTCGGTGCCGAGTTCGACCAGCACGGCACCTACACGGCACATCCGGTCCTGCTGCCAGGCGCCGGTCAGCGGGCGGCCCGCCGCGGTGTCCCACACGCGCAGTGCCTGCCCTTCGGGGCAGGCGGCCACGTACCGGCCGTCCGCACTGACGGCCGTGGCCGTCGCGCCCGGTACGCGAGCCTCGAACAGCACCCGGCCGTCCGCGACCGAGCCCAGCCGCAGCCGGTCCCCGTCGGCGGCCAGATAGGCGCGGCCGTCGCCGGTGAAACGTACGTCGGCGATGGCCGGGAGCACCGCAGATCCGGCGGTCCACCGGCCGGCGGCCGTGTCCCACAACCGTGCTCCGTCGTCGCCGGATATCGCGAGCGCCCGTGCGTGCGGGCCGGCCGCCGTCACCATGCCGGGCGGGAGCCGACCCCCGCCCGTGCGGCGGTGGGTGACCACGTCCCAGCTCCGCCAGGTGGCGCCGTCGGCGCTGACCAGGGTGCGTCCGGCATCGGTGAGTAACCGCTGGGGCGTGTCACCGGGCGTCGGGTCCGTGAAGGTGTCCGACTCCGGCTGGGCGAGGGAGCCGAGCAGTGCCCGGCGGGTCTCGGGCAGTTCGGCGATCCGCCAGGAGGCCGCACCGAGCAGCAACGCGGTGCGCGGGTCGGTCGTACGCAGCGCGTCGGCAACCCCGGCGGCCCGGCGGGCCGCTTCCTGGGTGCGCCGGCGCAGGTTGTCGTCGCGTTCCCGCCACACGGCGAAGGCCGTCAGCAGCGCGAGCGCCAGCACGGCGGACAGCGACCCGGTGAGCATCCGGTGCCGGCGGCTGATCCGTGCGGCGGCCAGGCGTTCCGTCTCGCGTGCCTCCAGCGCGGCGGTGAGGAAGGCCCGCTCCGGCACGGTCAGCGCCGGGTCGGAGGCGTGGTCCGGGAACAGTTCCTCCGCGCGGGCCAGCCGCACGCCCCGGTACAGGGCGCCGGGGTCGCGGTCGTGCTCCAGCCAGGCACGGGCCGCGTCGGCGAGCATCCGGTGGTGGCGCAGCCGCTCGCGGTCCTCCTCGATCCAGTCGTGCAGCCGGGGCCAGCAGCTGATCAGAGCCTCGTGGGCCAGCTGCACCCCGTCCTCGTCGGCGGTCAGCAGCCGGGCGCGGGTCAGCCGCTCCACCACCACCTGCGCATCCGGGCACTGCGACAGCTCCTCATGGGTGGACGGGCGCCGGGTGTCAGGTGTGCCCTGACCCGGTACGACCATCCGCAGCAACACATGCCGAGCCGCCCGCGCCTGCTCCGGGGGCAGACCGCCGTACACCTCCTCGGCGGTCGCGGCGATCGCGCCGCGCAGCCCGCCTGCGGCCTCGTACCCGGCGAGGGTGAGCAGCCGGCGCTTGCGGCGGCGCCAGGTCTCGAGCAGCACGTGCGAGAGCATCGGCAGTCCGCCCGGCTCGGCCAGGACCTCCTTCACCAGGTGCGCGGTCAGCGTCCGCTCCACCAGGTACCCGGCGGCCTGCGCCGGTCCGACCACCGCCTCGCGCAGTTCTTCGGAGGTCATCGGGCACAGCAGCAGTCCGGCCTCGTTCAGGGCCTGCGCGATGCCGCAGTGCTCGGCGCAGCGGGCGTAGAAGTCGGCGCGTACGGCGATGAGCACGCGCAGACCGCTGTCCGGGGCTCGGGCGGCGAGCAGCAGGTCGATGAAGCGGGAACGTTCCTGCGGGTCGTTGCAGAGGGTGAAGACCTCCTCGAACTGGTCCACGACGACCCAGCTCTCCGGCTCGCCCGCGGCGGGGCTCAGCAGATGACCGTAGGTCGTGGCGGGTCTTGCGCCCGGGGTGAGGATCCGCAGCACGGCCGGGGACCCACGCCCGGCGATCGTCTCGCGCAGCCGCGGCACCAGCCCGGCGCGCAGCAGCGAGGACTTGCCGCTGCCCGAGGGCCCGAACAGCACCGCCAACCGGTGCTCGCACACCAGCTCCACCAGCTCGGCCAGCACCCGGTCCCGCCCGAAGAACAGGTGCCGGTCGTCCGGCTCGAACCGCGCCAGACCACGGTACGGCGCCGGGCCGTCCCCCCAGGGCTCGACCGGCTCCCGTCCGGCCTCCTGCTCGACCTCCCTCTCGGCCTCCTGCCAGCGCGGCCTCCACGCGGCCGGGTCGCCTCCGCAGGCACGTACGTACGCCTCGACGACGGCGAGGGAGGGCAGCCGTTCACCGGCGGCGGCCTGCGACAGCGTTGCCGGGGCGAAGCCGGCCACCTTGGCCATGGCGCGGTACGAGGGGCTGCCGGCGGCACTGCGCAGCTGCCGCAGCTCGTGCGCGAGCCGCGCGACAGGCCCGGCCGACGGGTCCACGGGTCGTTCTGGACGCCCCACGCGCGCGTACCTCCGTGCATCCGGCGAAAGCGACATCGAGTGATATCGGAAGCCATGACCATACGAGGGGCGTCGTGACGGGTGCGTTAAGTGCAGGTGACGGGCGGATGGCGCCGATCAACGACAGATGTGGACGGGCCGACGGAGGGGGCTGCAGATCAGCTTCTCCGTGATGCGGGCCGAGTTTGGCAACCCGTCACCAGGCGTCATCAATCCGCTCCGCCCAGGTGATGCGAATCGATTGATTGAGCAACGCCGAATTGATTCGCCTCTTGAACCGGTCTGGATGATCAACCTCCCGTCCCGGAGATTCGGTTGCGCCCGAACCAACCGGACAGAAGGGAGCGGGGCCATGTCCCGTTCACTCCGCAAGAGACTCGCCGGCGCCCTGGCTGTCGCCACCATGGTGGGCGGGTCGCTGACCCTGGCCGCCGGTGAGGCCAGTGCCGCGCCCTACCCCTCCCCCGCCTGCAACTCCCCCGTCTTCACCGCCTGCGTCAAGATCGTCAACCAGAACGTGGACGCGTACAGCTGGCGTATCAGTGTCACCGAGCCCAACGGCCACAGGTGGGAGCGGTGCCTCCAGGGCAACGAGCCCCACAAGACGAGCTACTGGCCGAGCGTGTGGTTCTCCAACAACGACCAGTTCTCGATGACGGCCTACCGCGGCAGGAACTGCGAGGGATGGAGCCGGACCGACGCCTGGAGGGGCGACTGGAGCCTGACCCAGGACCAGTACCACATGCTCGTCGCCTACGGGCGATGACCGTCGTGCGCCGCTCGCACCACCGGCCCCCTCTCTCCCGTTGACCCTCTCCCCGCAAGGAGCCACCCAAGTGCGTCCCCACGCTCTGACGCCCCCCGAGGCAGAGCCCACAGTGAACAAGAAGAAGAACCGCCGTCGCTGGCTGGCGCCGGCGCTGAGCCTGAGTCTCGCCCCGCTCGTCCTGCTGGCCTCACCCGGCACGGCCTCGGCAGATACCTGGTGCTGGAAGCCGGACGGCTACGACTTCCGCAAGGGCGACACCACCTGGGCTAAGCCTCAGACCCAGGCGCCCAACACCTATCAGGACTGGGTGTGGCGCGGCCCCACCAACCGCTGCCCCACGAACGTCCCCAGTTGCTCTTACTCCTGGGGCCAGGACAAGACGACGGGCTGGTCGTGGTCGGTCGACGTCCAGGTCAACAACCCAATCCCCTATCTCAACAAAATACTCCCCAGCGTCACCCCCAACTACGGGCGCAACGGGTCCACGACGACCAAGTTCAACTTCCTCGTGAACCTGAAGCCGGGGCAGTACGCCCAGCCGATCCAGTACGTGGAGCGCCGCTGGACGAAGGGCACCTTCGTCGGCGCCTTCCGTACCGACCACTCCAGCTGCGGCAGGGGCGAGGAGCGGTACTGGTGGGACGGCAACTACGAGTTCGGCACATGGCAGAGCAACCTCAGGGTCAACGACATCGGCACGTACAACGTCTACGGCTGACGGCCCTGTGACCGGCTGAGTCACCTACCGGCCTGGTCCCCGTGGCCCTCACCAGCCACGGGGGCCAGGCCCTCGCCCTGTCCGACCGCAAAGGAAACCCCGTTCATGAATCCACGCCGTCTGCCCCGCGCCGTCCTGCCCGCGGCCGCCGCCGTCCTGTGCGGTCTGCTGGCCTCCTGCTCCCCAGGCAGCACTTCCCCCGCCGATGCCAGTGCTTCCCCGAGCGGTGCCGGCCGGGTGACGAACGTGTCGCCCGATCCCACCGTCACCCCCTCGGTCAAGACCCTGCCACCCTCCCGGCTGTGCACCGTTTTCGACGAGTCCGCCGCCCGCCAGGTACTGACCGACCCCAAGCAGGCCCCACGCGTCGCGCCCAACAAGGGCACGGCTCCGGACTCGTGCAGCTACACCTCCGGCAACGGTGCGTCCATGCTGACCCTCAACCCCTCCACCCGCTCCTACGACGCCGAACGCTCCGCCGCGCACAGGCTGGTCCGCGACCCCGCGTCGGCGGGCATGCGCGACGTGAAGGTCACCAAGGTCGACGGGCTGGGGCAGGCCGCCTTCAGCGAGACCACCCAGGTGCTGCAGCCGCGGCAGAGCGTCGCCTACGTGGTGTGGCGCGCCGGATCCGGTACCTGGGTGCTCACCCTCGCCGACACCGGCGACAAGGCGCAGGGCGCCGACCGGCTCGTGGAGCTGGCCCGGCGAATCACCCCCCGCCTCTCCGGCTGACCGGGACCGGTCGCGCCGGTCAGGGGTGTGATCTTCCGCGGGAGATCGTCTGTCACCTGTGGACTTCGGTAATCGTCAGGACGAGCAGGGCCCGCAGGAGAGTGGTCGCGTGCCGGGCGTTTCATGCAGATCTTGGTCAAAAAGCATGCGCTCCGCATTCGGTTGTCGGCGGACCACGCCTACTCAGACAGTGGAAGCCCGCCTCGCAAATCCTGGGCTGTGCAAGTCCTTCAATACGGCCGGACACAGCCGGCCGTACGACATTGATAAGAATTCCGGGCAATTTCCGATCCCGGTGCGGGAGACGGGGGACAGCATGACCAAGGTGATCGCAGAATGCGGGAATCTGCCCGCTGCCATCACGAGTTTTGTGGGCAGGCGGCAGGAGACCGCTGAGATCCAGCGCCTTCTGGGCGTGCGGCGGTTGGTGACGATCACGGGCATGGGCGGTGTGGGCAAGACGCGGCTGGCGCTGGAGGTGGCCGCCGCGTCCCGGGACGCCGTTGCGGACGGGGTGTGGCTGGTGGACCTCGCCCCGGTGTCCGATCCATCGGCGGTGGCGGCCACGGCGGCGGGCGCGCTGCGGGTGCCCGACCTCGGAGCCCTGTCCTTCACGGACCAGCTCGCGGGCTATCTGGCCAGGCGCCGGACGTTGCTGGTGCTGGACAACTGCGAGCACCTCATCGACGCGTGCGCCGAGCTGGCCGCGACGCTCCTGTCGGCCGCTCCGGAGCTGCGCATCCTCACCACGAGCCGCCACATCCTGGGCGTCACGGGCGAGCACGTCTTCGCCCTCGCGCCGCTTCCACAGGACGAGGCGGTGGAACTGCTACGGGACCGGGCCACCGCCATCCGGCCGCAGTTCCACGGCGACGAGGCCGACCAGGCGGAGATCGCACGCCTCTGCGCCGGTCTGGACGGGCTGCCGCTGGCGATCGAGCTTGCCGCGTCCCGGCTGCGCACGCTGACCTTAGGACAGCTGACGGACCGGCTGGAGAACCGCTTGGCGCTGCTCACCTGCGGCAGCCGGACGGCACCGGCTCATCAGCGCACCCTGCGCGGGATGATCGACTGGAGCTACGAGCTGTGCGCGCCGGTTGAGCGGCTGCTGTGGAACCGCCTGACCGTCTTCGCCGGCGGGTTCAGCCTGGAGGCCGCCGAGAGCGTCTGCTCCGGGGAAGGGATCGCCGAGGCCGAGGTGCTGGACGTCCTGGACCGGCTGGTCACCCAATCCGTCGTCCTGGCCTGCGAGATGGACAGTCTGCCGCGTTACCGGCTGCTGGAGACCATCCGGGACTACGGCCGGGAGCGACTCGCGGCCTCCGGCGAGCAGAACGAACTGCGCCGACGGCACCGCGACTTCTACCTCTCGCTCGCCCGCCGCATCGACCGGAACTGGTACGGCCCGGGCCAGGAGGAGAACCTGGCCCGGCTGCGCGCGGAGCACGCCAATGTGCTGGCCGCCCTGGACTACGACGGTGAGCCCCGGCCCCGGCTGGCGCTGGCCGCGGCCTTGTGCTGGCACTGGTGCGCGGGCGGCTTACTCAGTGAGGGGCGCCGCCAGTTCGAGCGGGCGCTTGCCGCCGCGCCCGAGCCCAGCCCGGAGCGCGCCCGTGCGCTCCTTGCCGCCGTCTGGGTGGCGCAGACGCAGGGTGACCTGGTGACGGCCGACTGCTGGCTGGACGAGGCGGACGCGCTGGGCGAGCGGCTGGGTGACTCGTGGGTGCGGAGCCAGGTGAGCGGTCTGCGCGGGGTGTCGGCGCACTACCGGGGGCGGCCGGAGGAGAGCATCTGCCGTTACGAGGAGGCCTGGGCCGCCATGACCGCTCTGGGTGACGAGCGCGAGGCGGCATCCTGGCGGCTCGCGCTGGCCTGCGTCCAGGCGTACGCCGGGGACCCGCGGGCGGCACAGACCGGTGGACAGTTCGCCGCCGCTGCCGAGGCGAGTGGGGAGCGGTGGGGCCGCGCTCAGGTACTGATGGCGCTGGGCCATGACGCCTGGGCACGCGGTGACCGGGACACGACCGAGACCCTGGTCCGATCCGCGCTGGAAAGCATGCGTGGCTTCAACGACCACGCGATGGTCGCGAGGATGGTCGAACTGCTCGCCTGGGCCACCGCCGACGACGGCGCTCATGAGCGGGCCGCCGGGCTTCTCGGTTTGGCGGATGCCCTGTGGCACGACGCCGGCAGCTCGATCTGCGCGTTCGGGCCGCAGATGGCCGAACAGCACGCGCGCTGCGAGCGAGTTGTCATCGGTGCGCTGGGCGAGGCGTCGTACGGGAAGGCGTTCGCGGAAGGCGGCCGGCACCACACCCCCGGCAGGGCCGTCGACTTCGCGCTGGCCGGCAACACCGACGCCGAGACCGATTCCGACGCCGACACCCCACACGACGGTGGCACCGAATGCGACGGTGGCATCGATGTCGGCGGTGCTATCGATGCCAGGGAGCCCGCACCGGACCTGATACGGCGACGGCACGCGCCTACCACAGCACCCCCCGAGCCGGTGTCGCCCGACGATGGACGCCGCGCATACGACGTGCTGCTTGTCGACGACGACCCGACGGCCAGGGAGAGCACCCGGCTCGTCCTTGAGGAGCGCGGCTACCGGGTGCGTACCGCCGCCGACGGCGTGGCCGGGCTCACCCTGTTCCGTCAGCAGAGCCCGGACGTGGCCGTGATCGCGGGCTGGCTGCCGGGCCTGGACGGGGTGAGCCTGGCCGGGCGGATCCGCGAGGAGTCCGAGATACCCATTGTGCTGATCTCGGACCGCGAGGACCCGGCGGACGTGGTGACGTGCCTGGAGGCGGGAGCCGACGACTGCCTGGCCAGGCCGGTCGACGGATCGGTCCTGGTCGCGCGCGTCCGTGCCCTGCTGCGTCGAACCGTCCCCGCGGACCAGCGGCCCGACACCCGTGCGGTCCGGTTCGGGGACCTGGTGTACTGCCCGCTGTCACTGGAGGTGTACAGAAACGGAGAACCCGTCCACCTGACCACGACCGAGCTGAAGCTGCTGCGGGAATTCGCCGCTTCGCCCGGCACGGTCCTCACCCGGGACATCCTCCTGGAGCGAGTCTGGGGCTGCGCCTGGTCCGGCGACACGCACGTCGTGGACGTCCAGATGATGCGGCTGCGTAACAAGATCGGCCGCGACCGCATCGAGACGGTCCGAGGCTTCGGCTACAAGCTACGCACCTGAGCCGTGGACGGCCGTCGCCGCCCGGCTGCCGCCATGCACCGCCCAGGTGGTGAGCGGCCTCGAAGGCGCCGGGACGGGCACGCAGGCCGGGCAGCATCTCCGCGGTGGGTCGTGCGGCATGTCCGCGATACGCGGCAGTTCCTGGGCGGGGGTCCGGCGCAGGACGCCGGCCGACGGATACCGGCCGGGTCTGGGCAGAGAGCGCTGCCGGGCGAAGGCCTCGTCGCACTCCACGCCGACGCAGAGCAGACCGAGGGGAAGGCGACAGCGTGCTGCGTCATACCCGGAACGGGCGCCCGGTGCGGCCGACCGGCTCACGCCACGAACCGGAAAGGCCGCACCCGGAATCCCTGGGTGAGCCGGCCCTGCAAAGGGCTCGCAGCCCGATCGACAATGAGGGGAGGGCCGAGCAGGGCTCGGCCCTCCCGTCCGTTGGCGTCAGTGACGGCCCATGTAGTGGAAGTTGCTGTAGTGGTCGTCCGTCCAGAACACGTCGCCGGTCCGGATGTTCCGGACGATGCGGTTGGCGTCGCGCCTGGGGATGGCGGAGTTCACCTGCTGGTGATACACGGTCGTGTTGTACTCCTGGAACGCGCCTGCGGCGTTCATGCTGGAGGGGCCGGCCTGTCCGCTGTCCATGAAGGCGCGCAGCCTGCCGTCCCGGTCCTCGTACCGCCCGCCGGTGAAGAGCTCCTCGTTGACTCGCTGAAAGGTGCGCGGGTCGACGAACGAGCCGGCGTGGATCCACTCCCGGTTGCCGATGTTGTTGAAGTTGGGCCAGCCGATCTGCTCCCACAGGTGAAGGCCGTCCTGCATGTAGCCCGGCGCCTGCTGCTGGTTCGAGGCACTGCCGGACACGGAGGCCGGCGGCGGCGGGGGTGCCGCCACGGACGTGCCGGCACCGGCGAGGCTCAGGCTCGCGCCCAGCGCGGCCGCCGCGACGGCGACCGCCATCGATCGCCTGCTCAGGAGAGCACGCTTGCCGTTGGCGGACTTCTCGGAGATAGGAGACACAGTTCACTCCTGTTGCTGTGAGACGGGTTCCAGACCTCGTGTCCCGGCGGCGTACTCGACGCCGGACGACGTGGTCGCGGGTTGTTCCTCGGAGCAGCGTTGGTTCACCGACCGCAGACGGCCGGGAAACCCTGCTCGTTGGCTCATTCCGGTTCCCGGGGCCGTTCGCCCCGGTGCCACCAAGAAACCGGTCGTCCATGGCAATGGCCTCTCAGCCGGATCACAGCTGTCCGACAGACGGAAATGACACCCGGCTGTGAGAAAGTCCTCCCAAGTGGCCACCGGCGAACCCACGGTCTGTGCCGCTCGCGGTCGGTGAACACGTCGCACAAACACCACAGGCGCACACCAGCCCCGTGACCTGCGATGTCAGGATGAAGACCTAAATATCGTTAGCATCGGCAACTGCTGTGCTGCCACCCTTGAGCTGGTCTCCAGGAGCGGCTGGTGGCTCACCGCGAAATGTTCACGGCTGTCCTGCTGGGCTGACGGGCGCAGGAGGTTAAAGAACCACCTCGGCACCCACCTTGCGGCCGATACCAGCCCTCGCGTCCGCTGCACTCTTGCCCGCGAGCTCCCCGACGATGAGAAGCACGCCGCCCTGCGCGCAGTGCTCCGCCGCGACTGCCGCCGGTCCGTACGAACCCCTGCGGGCCATCCAACGCATCGATGATCCCCGTCACAGCGGTTCAGGTCCGGCCGCGTGGTGCGCTCGCGGCTACGCCACCACTGGCCAATGTCACTTCGCCGCCCGATCACGCAGCGCCCACACCCAGTCCCGGCGGAGCACCGAGAGCTCTCTCCAGACGCCCCTCACGCCCCGCGCGCCCAGGGGAACTCCAGGGGAGACAGGCCGCCTGCAAACCCCGATAAATCGGGGCTCTAGAAGCTCCTGTCAGCACTGCCGTGCTGACATGTCAGCACGAAAATAGCCCCTCCGACCCGCATTTCCACAGGTCAGAGGGGCTATCCCACGTGGAGCCTAGGGGAGTCGAACCCCTGACATCTGCCATGCAAAGACAGCGCTCTACCAACTGAGCTAAGGCCCCGAAAGCGGAGCATCCCCCGGATAAACCGCGTTCCGGTGGGCGCCGCAGACCAGAGTACCGGGTCACCCCCGGGATCTCGCAAAAAGATTGGGGGTCCCCGTGAACGACCACTCTCCGTAAGATGCTCGGCGTGGTTCGCTACAGCGAACCACAGTACTTGGGGAAGCGATGGGGAGACGCAATGGACGCCGCACAGCAGGAAGCCACCGCAAGAGCGCGGGAACTGCAGCGGAACTGGTATGGGGAGCCGCTGGGGGCGCTCTTCCGTAAGCTCATAGAAGACCTCGGCCTCAATCAGGCCCGCCTTGCGGGGGTGCTGGGCCTGTCCGCTCCGATGCTGTCCCAGCTCATGAGCGGCCAGCGGGCGAAGATCGGCAACCCGGCCGTCGTACAGCGGGTGCAGCTGCTGCAGGACCTGGCGGGGCAGGTCGCGGACGGCAGTGTGAGCGCGGCCGAGGCCACGGAGCGCATGGAAGAGATCAAGAAGTCGCAGGGGGGATCGGTGCTCAGCAACACCACGACCACGACGAGCAGTTCGGGAGCGCCCACGGTCAAGCGGGTGGTCCGCGAGATCCAGTCGCTGCTGCGCTCGGTCGCCGCCGCGGGCGACATAATCGACGCCGCGGACAGCCTCGCCCCCAGCCACCCGGAGTTGGCGGAGTTCCTCCGGGTGTACGGCGCCGGACGCACCTCCGACGCCGTCACGCACTACCAGTCCCACCAGAGCTGAACCCGCTGCCCGGTCGCCGAAGGGGGTTCGGCAGCCGGGACGACGGCCGAGGGGAGCCGCTGGGGTTCGTATCACTCATCACACTCGTCGAGGAACGGCGCGAGGGGGAGTCGTAACACCCGTCGAGGGGCAAGCAAGGGGGTAGCCGAAGGGGGAGGTGCGACGCACAGCCATGGGTGAGGTCTTCGCCGGCCGGTACGAACTGGTCGACCCGATCGGACGCGGAGGGGTCGGCGCCGTCTGGCGTGCCTGGGACCACCGCCGCCGCCGCTATGTGGCAGCCAAGGTCCTGCAGCAGCGCGACGCGCACTCCCTGCTGCGGTTCGTCCGCGAACAGGCCCTTCGTATCGATCACCCCCATGTGCTCGCACCCGCCAGCTGGGCCGCCGACGACGACAAGGTCCTGTTCACCATGGACCTCGTCGCTGGCGGTTCGCTGGCCCATCTCGTCGGGGACTACGGCCCCCTGCCGCCGTCCTTCGTGTGCACCCTGCTCGACCAGCTCCTGTCGGGGCTGTCGGCGGTGCACGGGGAAGGCGTCGTGCACCGTGACGTCAAGCCCGCCAATGTGCTCCTGGAGGCCACCGGCACGGGCCGGCCGCGACTGCGGCTGTCGGACTTCGGCATCGCCATGCGGCTGGGAGAGCCTCGGCTGACGGAGACCAACCTCGTGGTGGGGACGCCGGGTTATCTCGCGCCCGAGCAGATGCTGGGCGCGGAACCGGACTTCCCCGCGGACCTGTTCGCCGTAGGACTGGTCGCGCTGTATCTGCTGGAGGGCGCCAAGCCGGACGCCAAGGCGCTCGTGCAGTACTTCGCGGCGCATGGGACGCCGAGTGCGCCCAAGGGCATCCCAGAGCCGCTGTGGCAGGTCGTGGCCACGCTGCTGCAGCCGGACCCGCAAGCGCGGTTCCGCACGGCCACGGGCGCGCGCAAGGCGCTCGCCTCCGCCATGGAGCTGCTGCCGGAGCCCGGCCCCGACGACGAACTGATCGAGGTGTTCGACCAACTCGGGCCCCTCCCACCGGGGTTCGCGCCCACCGGCCCTCTCAGGCCCGCACCAGGGGTGGGGGCGAAAGGTGAGGCGGATACCGCGGGAACCGGTGCAAGTGGGGCTCAATCGTGGTCCGTTGAGCCGGAGGCGTCCTCGCGGATGTCCTCGTCGGGTGCAACCCCCGTGCCGTCCACGGGTGTCACACCACCGACCGACCCCCGTCAGGACACCGGGTCCCAACCGGAACCGTCCCTCCCCACGCAGCCGCCCAGCATGTCGGACACCGGCAGCTTCCACCTGCCGCCGCCGCAGGCGACCGGCTCCTCCGCCCGAACTCCCGCTCCACAGACACCGACGCCCCACGCACAGGAGCAGCCCCACCAACACGGCGGCCGGCAACAGCCCGCCTACGTCTCCCCCCACGACCCCACGCATGCACTGCCCTCCCCCCGAACGGGCGCGCCACTGCACCCCGGCCAGGCCCTGCCCCCGCCGCCGCACCAACGCGCTGATACCTCTACTGCTACGTACACCGCCCAGGCCCCGCAGGTTCCGCCTTCCGCGCAGGGAATCCCGCAGGAGACCACGCGCCGCAACCACCGCGCCCGCCCCGCACGCCGTCCCGGCCCACCCGCGAAGGTGGCGATCCCGCTCCTGCTTCTCGCGCTGGCCTGCTACGCCGTGGGGTTCTGGGCGCTGACCCGCGTCTGAACCGTCCCCCGGACACCGACCCGCAAGACGAACCGCCCCATCGCGCCTTTGATCCGCGAGACGAACCGCCTCAACGAGACCCTGATCGCGAGACGAAGGAGCTCACACGACCCCCCGTGCCCTCCGCCGGGCCGTGACCGTCCACAGGCCGAGTACGACGAGCACCAGCGTGCCCGCCCCGATCCCACCCGCGGCAACCGCCTTCATCGCGGCGTCGCCGCCTGCGGAACCTCCCTCCGCTGCCGCCTCCCGGTCCTGGGCGGTGACCTCGAAGACGTTCGGCGGCACGGGCTGCCCCGCGTACCCGGGACCGTCCTGCGCCGCCCCATCGACCCGCACACGCAGCGTCAGCCCGAACGGCCCGTCGCCGAAGTCCTCGGCCACCCCTGCGGCGAGGTGCACCGCGAGGTAGTAGGAGCCGGCGAACTGCATGACGTTCACGGGGGCGGTGGCGGCGTAACGATTGGCGTATTCGACAGGCGGCAGCGGCGCGAGAGAGGCGGACTTCTGCTTGCCGTCATAGCCGACGCTCGCCTCTGCGACGTCGGCGCGCACGGGGTTGTAGAGCGACATGGCGAGGGCGTCGATCGCGTAGCCCTGACCGCCGCCGTCGCCGCTGCCCAGTTCGGCGGTGGCGGACAGCTGTCGGCCCCAGTCGACCGGGACCTTGTAGAAGAGCGTCTGCCCGGGCGAGATGTCGGCGCGCCAGACGCCCTGCCCCACGGCGGTCGCCCTGCTGAAACCCGCGCCGCCCTGGCTGTGCTTGGCCTGGCCCGGGAGAGGAGTGGGCGAGGCGGAGTCCCACACCTCGGGCGAGCTGGTCGACCCGGCCTTCTTCAGTGCCGGTTCGGTGGCGGTCGTGAGCTCCAGGTCCCAGGCGCCGGACGAGGAGCCGACCGTACCGACGCGCTCGACGACGACGTAGTACGTGCCTGCGCCCTGGCAGACGGGACTGGCCGGAGAGGTCGTGCGGGCGCCCCACGCCGTGATGGGGTGCGGGCTCATGGCGGCGCCGAACGTCGCGCTCTCGTAGGAGCACGAGTGGCTGTCGGTGTCCTCGACGGACACCCTGATGCCGTCGGTGACGGAGAGTTTGGCACCCGGGCGCGGCACGGCGGTGGCGGAGACGTACGTGTTCGATGCGGCATCGAGTTCAAGGCTGTAGTAGACCTTCGCACCCTTGGAGAGGGAGCTCCGGTACGTCGTGCCGGCCTCGATGCGCTGGGCGTCCGCGGTACCGGCCGCCCCGACGACGGACCGGGCGCCCTCCGCGAAGGCATAGGTGGAGGCAGCGGAGGGGCCGTCGGAGCTCGGGCTCGCGGCTGCCGCGGCGGCGTCGACCGGCCACGACGCGGGCACCGCCGCCGTGCACAGCACCGCTGCCACGGCCGCCACGCGCAGGCGTGCAGACGGACGACCGCGCCATGCCCTCGCACGCCACCACGCCGTACGCCGCCCCATCACGCGCCACCCCTCGTCGTCGCCCGGACCGCTGGACGTGGCCCATCCTGCCCCGCGACGTCGCGCCTCATCCGCGCAACACAAAACCCCGACCGCAAAGACGGCCGGGGTCTGTTCAGATTCCGCTGTCGATACTCACGAACCCGTGGGCACGGAGTCAGTCGCCTCCGTCCACAGATCCTGCTCGGCGCGATCCGCCTGGATCTGGCGGTACACGAGGAGCCCGCCGATGGCGGCCAGTGCGACCAGGAGAAGCTTCTTCACCGCGCGACCTCGTCTTTCCTTGACGTATGGGACCTCTGGCGCCCGACTATACACACCGACCGATACCGATCGGTGACCTACCTGGGCCCCCCAACTCCCGTCCGCTGGACCGCAGTAGAACCGGAGCTCACCGCTCCGATCTGACGGTGATCACACCCTCACTGAGGGTTATTTTGACCCTGATTCTTATTATTTCCTGCCCTTTGGGCTCATGGAGTGGTGTTCATCCGAACTTCGACGCGCCACGGGCTCAGGTCCACCACTTCGCGGCCGCCATACACATCATGAGGAAAGTACGCAAATCGCCCGACCCGAAAGTGAGGGGCCATGGCCCAGAACCAGGTCATGAAGCTGTGGACCGCCATCGTCACCGCATTCCTCGCGCTGTGCACGACGCTCGGACTCATCACGACGACCGCCGCCGCGGCCGTACCGCAGACCGAGGCGAACGGCAACAGCACCACACACGTGACAACGCCGACGGTGTCCCGCTGGTCCTGGTCCTACGCCAGAGCCCTGCCCCCCACGATGAAGCAGCGCATCCGTGCCGAGGCCCACGGAAAGTCCCCCAGCTGCCGCCACCGTCCGCTCGCGGACGCCGACGACTGCGCGGACACGGACCTGGACACGGACACGTACCTCTCGGCCGCCGAACCGGCCATCCCCCTCCAGCGCTGAGGCACCGCCCCACATCCCAGACGTAACGGCGAACTTGCGTACACAATCCGCCCACGCGGAAGACCCCCAACCGCAACTGGTTGGGGGTCTTCGTTTGTTTGAGTCAGTCCCCGGAGTCCGTCCCGGGAGTCCGTCCCGGGAGTCCGTCCCCGGAGTCCGTCCCCGGAGTCCGTCCCCGGAGTCCGTCCCCGGAGTCCGTCCCCGGAGTCCGTCCCCGGAGTCCGTCCCCGGAGTCCGTCCCCGGAGTCCGTCCCTGGAGTCACTCCCTTGGGAGGAGCCTGTGGTGTCCGCTGCTGGTGACGGCGGTGGCGGCTGCTGATGACGGTGGTCGCAGCCGATGCCGACCGTGAATGCCGGCCACGGATGCCGACCGTGAACGTCAAAGACCCCCAACCTCGACTGGTTGGGGGTCTTCATGCTGGTGGGGCTAACAGGATTTGAACCTGTGGCCTCATCCTTATCAGGGATGCGCTCTAACCAACTGAGCTATAGCCCCGCCGCGCTCTGCGGGATGTGTCCCGCGCGCTGACTCCTGAAGATTAGCGCACGACGTGGGCAGTCCCAAAATCGGTTCTCGCGGGACCCTCCACAGAGGTTTGAACCGGCGGTCGCGGAGAAGTCACTCGTCCTCGGCGAGCGTCAGCTCGATGCCGCCGACGAAGCCCGCGGAGAGGTTGTAGATGAAGGCGCCGAGGGTCGCGAGTGCCGTCGCGAGGACCACGTCGATGACCGCGATGATCGACGCGAACATCAGGACGTGCGGGAGCGACAGGAAGGACTGCAGGTCGAAGCCGTTCGACTCGTTTGAGCCGGTTGCCTCGGAGATCGTGCCGCCGACCGTCGAGAAGACGCCCATCGCGTCCATCACCATCCACAGCACGGCGGACGCGACGATCGTGCAGATGCCCAGCGCGATGGAGAGCAGGAAGCTCACCTTCATCACCGACCACGGATCGGCCTTCGCCACGCGCAGGCGTGCCTTGCGGATGCGGGGCGTGGTACGCGCGCCGGTGCGCGGCCTGCGGACCGCACCGGTGGGAGCCGGGGCGCCCTGGGCGGCCGCCTGGTTCTGGTAGGCCTGCGGCGGGTGGTACGGCCCGGCGGGCTGCTGCGGCTGCCGTTCTCCCGGAAGCGGGGAGGCCGACTGCGGAGGTGCCGGCTGGGCGGCCGGAGCCTGCTGCGGCCTGGCGCCCTGAGCGGCCGGGCCTGTTCCAGCCTGGGACTGCTGGGTCTGCGGGCCTCGGGTGTCCGTCACAGTTCCCCCCTGGGATCCATGCGTGTCGGGCGAGGGTGAGTCGGCCGCACCTGCGTCGATCGCTCGCAGCTGGGTCGTGTGCGGATCTGTCGCATGCGCGGCGGAGCCACGGCCGCCGCCGTCCGATTCCGTACCCGTGGGGGTCCCGGCCGATCCGGCGCCCGTGGCTCCGCTCACGATGACTCTCTCCTCGTGCTACTCGGCCGAGGGCGCCTCACCCTCGTCCGTGCCGGTGGTCGCGGCAGCCTCGGCGGTCTCGTCCACGGCCACGTCGCCGTCGACTTCCTCCGCCTCACGCCCCGCCTCGGCGTTACGAGCGATACCGACGACGGCATCGCGCTTGCCCAGGTTGATCAGTTGGACGCCCATGGTGTCACGGCCCGTCTCCCTGACCTCGTTGACTCGCGTACGAATCACACCGCCCGACAGCGAGATGGCGAGGATTTCGTCGGTCTCCTCGACCACCAGCGCGCCGACCAGCGAACCGCGGTCCTCCACGATCTTGGCGGCCTTGATACCGAGGCCGCCGCGACCCTGGACGCGGTACTCGTCGACGGCGGTCCGCTTCGCGTACCCGCCGTCTGTGGCAGTGAACACGAACGTACCGGGTCGAACAACATTCATCGACAGAAGTTCATCGCCCTCGCGGAAACTCATGCCCTTGACACCCGAGGTGGCCCGGCCCATGGGCCGCAGGCTCTCGTCCGTGGCGGTGAACCTGATCGACTGTGCCTTCTTGCTGATCAGAAGCAGATCGTCATCGGCCGAAACGAGCTCGGCTCCGATCAGTTCGTCGTCGGAACCGTCGTCCGTCTCCCGCAGGTTGATCGCGATGACGCCACCGGCGCGCGGCGAATCGTAATCCTTCAGAGGCGTCTTCTTGACCAGGCCGCCCTTGGTGGCGAGGACCAGGTACGGCGTCGCCTCGTAGTCGCGGATCGCGAGGATCTCGGCGATCGCCTCGTCCGGCTGGAAGGCGAGGAGGTTCGCGACGTGCTGACCGCGCGCGTCACGGCCGGCATCCGGAAGCTCGTACGCCTTCGCGCGGTAGACGCGGCCCTTGTTGGTGAAGAACAGCAGCCAGTGGTGCGTGGTCGACACGAAGAAGTGATCGACGATGTCGTCCTGCTTCAGCTTCGTGCCGCGTACGCCCTTGCCGCCCCGCTTCTGCGAGCGGTAGTCCTCCGTCTTGGTGCGCTTGATGTAGCCGCCGCGCGTGATGGTGACGACGATGTCCTCTTCGGCGATCAGGTCCTCCATGGACATGTCGCCGTCGAAGGGCACCAGCATCGTCTTGCGGTCGTCGCCGTACTTCTCGACGATCGCGGCGAGTTCCTCGCTCACGATGCCGCGCTGGCGGACCGGGGAGGCGAGGATCTCGTTGTACTCGTTGATCTTCGCCTGGAGTTCGTCGTGCTCCTGGACGATCTTCTGGCGCTCCAGGGCGGCCAGGCGGCGCAGCTGCATCTCGAGGATGGCGTTCGCCTGGATCTCGTCGATCTCCAGGAGGTCCATCAGGCCGCCGCGCGCGATCTCGACGGTGTCGCTGCGCCGGATCAGCGCGATGACCTCGTCGATGGCGTCCAGGGCCTTCAGCAGACCGCGCAGGATGTGCGCCCGCTCCTCGGCCTTGCGCAGCCGGAACTTCGTCCGGCGGACGATGACCTCGATCTGGTGCGTCACCCAGTGGCGGATGAACGCGTCCAGGGAGAGCGTGCGCGGGACACCGTCGACGAGCGCCAGCATGTTGGCGCCGAAGTTCGTCTGCAGGTCCGTGTGCTTGTAGAGGTTGTTCAGTACGACCTTGGCGACCGCGTCACGCTTGAGCACGATCACGAGTCGCTGGCCGGTGCGCGAGGACGTCTCGTCGCGGACGTCCGCGATGCCGCCGACCTTGCCGTCCTTCACCAGGTCGGCGATCTTCTGCGCGAGGTTGTCGGGGTTGACCTGGTAGGGCAGCTCCGTGACCACCAGGCACTGGCGGTTCTGGATCTCCTCGACCTCGACGACCGCCCGCATGGTGATCGAGCCGCGGCCCGTGCGGTACGCCTCCTCGATGCCCTTGCGGCCCACCACCAGCGCGCCGGTCGGGAAGTCGGGGCCCTTGATGCGCTCGATCAGCGCGTCCAGGAGCTCCTCGTGCGAGGCCTCGGGGTTCTCCAGGCACCACTGGGCGCCGGCCGCGACCTCGCGCAGGTTGTGCGACGGGATGTTGGTGGCCATGCCGACCGCGATACCGGCCGAGCCGTTGATCAGCAGGTTCGGGAAGCGCGCGGGCAGGACGGTCGGCTCCTGGGAGCGGCCGTCGTAGTTGTCCATGAAGTCGACGGTTTCCTCGTCGATGTCACGGACCATCTCCATCGACAGCGGCGCCATCTTGCACTCGGTGTAGCGCATGGCGGCGGCCGGGTCGTTGCCCGGGGAGCCGAAGTTGCCGTTGGAGTCCACCAGCGGCATCCGCATCGACCACGGCTGCGCGAGGCGGACCAGCGCGTCGTAGATCGAGGAGTCGCCGTGCGGGTGGTAGCTGCCCATGACGTCGCCGACGACACGGGCGCACTTGTAGAAACCGCGCTCGGGGCGGTAGCCGCCGTCGTACATGGCGTACAGGACGCGGCGGTGGACGGGCTTGAGGCCGTCGCGGACGTCGGGCAGCGCACGGGACACGATGACGGACATCGCGTAGTCCAGGTACGAGCGCTGCATCTCCGTCTCGAGCCCGACGGGCTCGATGCGCATCACGACGTCGCCGCCCTCTTCAGGGGTGACGGGAGTGTTCTCGTCGGCCATTGCTGGTGAAGATCCTTTCTGGTGCGGTCAGCTGAGACCGACTCAGATGTCGAGGAACCGGACGTCCTTGGCGTTGCGCTGGATGAACTGGCGGCGGGCCTCGACGTCCTCGCCCATCAGGACCGAGAACAGGTCGTCGGCCTGGGCGGCGTCGTCGAGGGTGACCTGGCCGAGGACGCGGTGCTCCTGGTCCATGGTCGTGATGCGCAGCTCCTCGGCGTTCATCTCGCCGAGACCCTTGAAGCGCTGGATCGAGTCCTCCTTGATGCGCTTGCCGCGCTGGCGGCCCATCTCGACCAGTGCGTCGCGCTCGCGGTCGGAGTACGCGTACTCGACCTCGTCCCGGCCCCACTTGATCTTGTACAGCGGGGGACGCGACAGGAACACGTGGCCGGCCTCGACCAGCGGCCGCATGAAGCGGAACAGGAAGGTCAGCAGCAGGGTGTTGATGTGCTGGCCGTCGACGTCGGCGTCCGCCATCAGGATGATCTTGTGATAGCGCAGCTTCTCGATGCCGAAGTCCTCGTGGACTCCGGTGCCGAAGGCCGAGATCAGCGCCTGGATCTCCTGGTTCTGCAGGATCTTGTCGATCCGCGCCTTCTCGACGTTGAGGATCTTTCCTCGGATCGGGAGGATCGCCTGGTACTGCGGGTTGCGGCCGGACTTGGCCGAACCGCCGGCGGAGTCACCCTCGACGATGAAGATCTCGCACTTGGTGGGGTCGTTCGACTGGCAGTCGGAGAGCTTGCCCGGCAGGGAAGCCGACTCCAGCAGGCCCTTACGACGCGTCAGGTCGCGGGCCTTGCGGGCCGCCACGCGCGCGGTGGCCGCCTGGATGCCCTTGCGGATGATGTCCGCGGCCTCGTTCGGGTTGCGGTCCAACCAGTCGTTGAGGTGCTCGTAGACCGCCTTCTGGACGAAGGTCTTCGCCTCCGTGTTGCCCAGCTTGGTCTTCGTCTGGCCCTCGAACTGCGGCTCGCTCAGCTTCACCGAGATGATCGCGGTCAGACCCTCGCGGATGTCGTCGCCCGTGAGGTTGTCGTCCTTCTCACGCAGCAGCTTCTTGTCGCGCGCGTACTTGTTGATGAGGTTCGTGAGCGCCGCGCGGAAGCCCTCTTCGTGCGTGCCGCCCTCGTGCGTGTGGATGATGTTGGCGAAGGAGTACACGCCCTCGCTGTACCCGCTGTTCCACTGCATGGCGACTTCGAGGGAGAGGCTCTTCTCCTTGTCCTCCGCCTCAAGGTCGATCACCGTCGGGTGCACCGCCTCTCCCTTGCGGGAGTTGAGGTACTTCACGAAGTCGACGATGCCGCCCTCGTAGTGGTACGTGACGGTCTTGACCTCGTCCTTCTCGTCCGCACCCGCCTCGTCCGCACCGGCGGTGGCCTTCGCGGACTCGCGCTCGTCAGTGAGTTTGATCGTCAAACCCTTGTTGAGGAACGCCATCTCCTGGAAGCGCCGCGAGAGCGTCTCGAAGGAGTACTCGGTGGTCTCGAAGATGTCGGGGTCGGCCCAGAAGGTGACCGACGTGCCGGTCTCCTCGGTGGCCTCGTGCTTGACGAGCGGCGCTGTGGGGACGCCCATCTTGTAGTCCTGCGTCCAGCGGTGACCGTCGGTCCTGACCTCGACGGCGACCTTCGCGGACAGCGCGTTCACGACCGAGACGCCCACGCCGTGCAGACCACCGGAGACCGCGTAGCCGCCGCCGCCGAACTTGCCGCCCGCGTGCAGCACGGTCAGCACGACCTCGAGTGCCGGCTTGCCCTCGGAGGCGACGATGCCGACCGGGATGCCACGGCCGTTGTCGACGACGCGTACGCCGCCGTCGGCGAGGATCGTGACGTCGATGGTGTCCGCGTGACCGGCCAGCGCCTCGTCGACCGAGTTGTCGACGACCTCGTACACAAGGTGGTGCAGTCCGCGCTCGCCGGTCGAGCCGATGTACATACCGGGTCGCTTGCGGACCGCGTCCAGGCCCTCGAGGACGGTGATGGCGCTGGCGTCGTACGAGGCGGTGACCTCGCCGTTCGACGAGGTCACCACGCTGTTCTCGCCGGCGTCGGTGGACGGGATGTTCTCGTTGGGGTTGCCGGAATCGGCCACGAAGCGCCCTTTCTGGCACAGCACGAGCCAGGCTCTGGGGGTCCCCCCTCCGGGGGAGGGTTGCCGGAGCGGCTGCGGCATGTTGCGTTGGTAAGCCTTGTTCAGCGTTGCTCAGCTTTTCCCGGACGGTCCCCACAAGTGGGGCGGGATTAGCTTCCAGTCTACCGGTAGCGCCGACAGTGATGGGGGTTTGCCGGTACCTGAGTCCGCATGTGGCGCCCTCAACCGGCATCTGCCGGGTCCCCATATACGGAACGGGGCTCCAAGAGGCTCACAGCGGCACTCAGCGCTTCCAGCTGTCAACCCATGGCTACTTGGGAGTCAGGTAGCGATTCGCCACCGCGTACGGTGGTACGACAAAGCGGCCGCCGGCGCTGCGACGAGACCGCCGACGGCCTGCGGATGTGAGGTCTGTCACCCGTATGTGTCGCCGGGGCCCGTGCTTCCGGGGGCGCGCAGGGGACCGTAGCGGCGAGCGGGGCCGCTGGGGCCGTTCACCTTGATCATCTTCACTGCGCCGTGCCCGAGATCCTCGTTGAGCCGGGCGACGAGCGTCGGGGCGAGCAGGCGCAGATTCGTCGCCCAGGCCGTGGAGTCACAGCGCACGACGAGCACCCGCTCGTCCTCGTCGTACGTGTCCGGCACACAGTGCTTGGCCACGTCCTCGCCCACCATCTGCGGCCAGCGGCCCATCACCCCGCCCACCGCCGCCGGGGTCTCCCAACCGCGCTCGGTGATGAGCCGGTTGATCGCAGCACCGAGCGCCATCGGGTCGCGCCCGTCGGCGCGCGCGCCGGAGCGCAGGCCGCCGCGCCGCGCCTGCTTCTTCTGCTGCGCCGCGTCCCCACGCGCGCGTGCCTGTTCCTTCGCCGCCCTGAGCGCCACGCGCGCGAGGTCGACACCGGACGGCTCGGGGGTCTTCTCGTTCTTCCCGGAGGCGGGCTCCTGGTTCGTCATGCGCGCTCCACCGTCCCGTCCGACACGGAGTACCGCGTCCCGGTCAGCACGTGCGGCACGTCGTCGTCGACGGCGGCGGTCACCAGCACCTGCTCACCGGGCGCGACCAGTTCAGCGAGCCGCTCGCGGCGGCGGGTGTCGAGCTCGGCGAAGACGTCGTCGAGGACGAGCACAGGCTCGTTGCCCTCGGCCCGCAGCAGGTCGTAGGAGGCGAGGCGCAGCGCCAGCGCATACGACCAGGATTCACCGTGGGACGCGTACCCCTTGGCGGGCAACTGACCGAGTTTGAGAAGCAGATCGTCCCGATGGGGCCCTACGAGGGTGACGCCCCGCTCGATCTCCTGCTTGCGTGCTTCGGCGAGGGCCGCCATCAGCTGCGCGTAGAGGTCCTCGCGGGTGTGGGCCTCGCCGGGGGCGGACGGCTTGTAGTCGAGGGCGATCGGCCCGCCGCCCGGCGCCAGCTGCTCGTACGCCTTGTCGGCCAGCGGCTGGATCGTGGCAATCAGGTCGAGCCGCTGAGCCAGCAACTCGGCACCCACGCGCGCGAGATGCTGGTCCCAGACGTCGAGCGTGGACAGGTCCATGGACCGGCCGCCGTGGCGGCGGGCCAGCGCGGCCGACTTGAGGAGCGTGTTGCGCTGCTTCAGGACCCGCTCGTAGTCGGAGCGCACCCCGGCCATGCGCGGGGAGCGCGCGGTGATCAGCTCGTCGAGAAAGCGACGCCGCTCGCCCGGGTCGCCCTTGACCAGGGAGAGATCCTCGGGCGCGAACAGGACAGTCCGTACGATGCCCAGCACGTCACGTGGTCTGACCTGCGAGGACCTGTTGATGCGGGCCCGGTTGGACTTGCCGGGGTTCAGCTCCAGCTCGACCAGCTGCTGCCTCTCGCCCTGCTTGACCTGCGCCCGGATGACCGCGCGGTCGGCGCCCATGCGGACCAGCGGGGCGTCGGAGGCGACGCGGTGGCTGCCGAGGGTGGCGAGATAGCCGACGGCCTCGACCAGGTTGGTCTTGCCCTGCCCGTTGGGCCCGACGAAGGCGGTGACGCCCGGGTCGAGTGGAACCTCGACCCGGGCGTACGAGCGGAAGTCGGCCAGCGACAGATGCGTGACGTGCATGGTCGTTCGCCGACCTCCCCCAGCGTTGTGGATCCGTGGCCGAACGGCCTGTGGATCTGTGGATTTCTTCTCGTCCTGTGGACTACTTCGTCTCTACGGCGTGGCCGCCGAACTGGTTGCGCAGTGCCGCGATCATCTTCATCTGCGGCGAGTCGTCCTGGCGCGACGCGAACCGCGCGAAGAGCGAGGCCGTGATCGCGGGCAGCGGTACGGCGTTGTCTATGGCGGCTTCCACAGTCCAGCGTCCCTCGCCGGAGTCCTGTGCAAAACCCTTCAGCTTGTCGAGGTGCTCGTCCTCGTCGAGGGCGTTCACCGCGAGGTCCAGCAGCCAGGAGCGGATGACGGTGCCCTCCTGCCAGGACCGGAAGACCTCGCGCACATCCGTGACCGAGTCGACCTTCTCCAGCAGTTCCCAGCCCTCGGCGTAGGCCTGCATCATCGCGTACTCGATGCCGTTGTGGACCATCTTCGCGAAGTGGCCCGCGCCGACCTTGCCGGCGTGCACGGCACCGAACTTCCCCTCGGGCTTGAGGGCGTCGAAGACCGGCTGCACCTTGGCGACGTTCTCCGCGTCGCCGCCGTACATCAGCGCGTAGCCGTTCTCCAGGCCCCAGACGCCGCCGGAGACGCCGCAGTCGACGAAGCCGATGCCCTTGGCCGCCAGCTCCTCGGCGTGCCTCTCGTCGTCCGTCCAGCGGGAGTTGCCGCCGTCCACGACGACGTCGCCCGGCTCCAGCAGCTCGGCCAGTTCGTCGACGGTCGACTGGGTGGGGGCACCGGCCGGGACCATCACCCAGACCACGCGCGGGCCGCTGAGCTTGCCCACAAGCTCAGACAGGCTGTGGACATCGGCAAGGTCCGGGTTGCGGTCGTATCCGACGACGGTGTGGCCGGCGCGGCGGATCCGCTCGCGCATGTTGCCGCCCATCTTGCCGAGGCCGACGAGACCGAGCTCCATCAGTTGTTCCTTAGGTTGCTGTGTGGCGTGTGAGGCACGTTCGTACCCACGTCCGAGCCTAGACCCGGGCGCTCACGCACACCTGTGGGCATACGCGCTCAAACGTACGGCCCCACCTGCGGGTTTTCCCCAGGCATGGAAGTCCTCTCCACGGCCTGGGGACAGCTCCCCGCGCCTCAGCCGCTCAGCCGCACCGGCATGATCAGGTACTTGTAGGCCTCGTCCGCCTCCGCGTCCAGCGCCGGCTTGCCGCTCAGCAGCGCGGGCTTGGTGGACGTCGTGAAGGAGAGCTGGGCCACCGGGGAGTCGATGGCGCTCAGGCCGTCCAGCAGGAAGGTCGGGTTGAAGGCGATCGAGACGTCGTCGCCCTCCAGCTGGGCGTCGACCCTTTCCACAGCCTGTGCGTCGTCGCTGGAACCGGCCTCCAGGATCAGCACGCCCTGCTCGAAGCTGAGTCGCACCGGGGTGTTGCGCTCGGCGACCAGGGCCACGCGCTTGACGGCCTCCACGAAGGGGGCGGTCTCGATCACGGCGACGGAGTTGAACTCCGTCGGGAACAGCGAGCGGTACTTCGGCAGGTCGCCTTCGAGCAGACGCGTGGTCGTACGGCGGCCCGCGCCCTCGAAACCGATCAGACCCTCGCCCGCGCCCGAGCCGGACAGCGCCAGGATGACGCTGTCGCCGCTCGTGAGGGCCTTGGCGGTGTCCAGGAGCGTCTTGGCGGGCACCAGGGCGACCGCGGACGCCTCGGGGTTCTCCGGCTTCCACAGGAACTCACGGACCGCGAAGCGGTAGCGGTCGGTGGATGCCAGGGTGACGGTGTCGCCCTCGATCTCGATGCGCACACCGGTCAGCACCGGCAGCGTGTCGTCGCGGCCCGCGGCGATGGCCACCTGGGCGGCGGCGGAGGCGAAGACCTCACCGGGGACGGTGCCCGTCGCACTCGGCATCTGCGGCAGCGCCGGGTACTCCTCCACAGGCAGCGTGTGGAGTGTGAACCGCGAGGAGCCGCAGACCACGGTCGCTCGTACACCGTCTGTGGAAATCTCCACCGGCCGGTTGGGAAGAGCGCGGCAGATGTCGGCGAGCAGGCGGCCGGAGACGAGGACCGTGCCCTCCTCCTCGACCTCAGCCTCCACCGACACGCGTGCGGAGACCTCGTAGTCGAAGCTGGAGAGGCTCAGCGCGCCGTCCTCGGCCTTCAGCAGGAGGCCGGCGAGGACAGGCGCCGGCGGACGGGCCGGGAGGCTGCGTGCCGCCCAGGCCACTGCCTCCGCGAGTACGTCGCGTTCCACCCGGATCTTCACTGTTGCCGCCTCCTGCTGTTGCCGGCGCTTCTCGGCCTGCCTGGCTTCGTCGTCTGTCTCGGTGTCGTCGGTCCCTGGGGAGGGAAGGACCACCGGGGACCAGTCTGACGCACGGCACTGACAGTAGGTGCCTCTCGGGGTCAAGTCGTGACGAGGGGCAGTCGGGAGCCGGACAGCGAGTTGTGCACAGGACCCCCTTCGAAACGAACTTCTCGCTCTTTCTAGTTGGGAGTAGTAGTAGGGGCTGTGGAAACCGTGGATAACCCTGTTTTCCCAGCTCAGAGGCGAGATTTTGTCCACTGGCCCTGTGGGCGGAGGCGGTGGACAACTCCGGGGTTCTGTGGAGAACGGAAAGTTCTGCACACCCCGTGCACAGCCTGGGGCGAGTTCTCCCCAGGGCCGTCCCCAGCTTTACCCACGTTTCCCACAGGGCAACCCGGCACCTTCGTGTGACGGCTTTCACTCGACACGGTGATCAGGCGCGTCACGTTGCCGAACAGTGGACAGTGATGTGGAGAAACCCGTGATCGCTGGGGACAACCGGGCCCTGCCTGTGGGTTGTCGGTGGACAACTTCGTGCACAGCTTGTGGATCATTCGTCTGTCCACAGTCTGTGGAGATCCTTCGTCCACCAATCCACAGCCACTTGACCTGCCTTGATGGTTCTTCAGCAGTTCTCCTGTGGATCGCGATCTGGACAACTCCGCGGTCCCCAGCATGTGGACGGAAGAAAGTCTCCCAATCTGTGGAGAGTGGCCGTAACCCGGCCGCTAATCGAACAGCAGGCGTCCGGACGCACGGCAGCGGCCGGCCGCGATGTGCCCGTGAAACGGCGGAGGGCGCCCTCGGGAGTCGTCCCGGGGCGCCCTCGGCGGCGTATGTCGGCGGCTGTCAGCCGTTCTTGATGCGGTTCGTCAGCTCGGTCACCTGGTTGTAGATGGAGCGCCGCTCCGCCATCAGATTGCGGATCTTGCGGTCCGCGTGCATCACCGTCGTGTGGTCGCGACCGCCGAACAGCGCGCCGATCTTCGGCAGCGAGAGGTCCGTGAGCTCGCGGCACAGGTACATGGCGATCTGGCGGGCCGTGACGAGCGCGCGGCCGCGCGAGGTGCCGCACAGGTCCTCGACGGTGAGGCCGAAGTAGTCGGCGGTCGCGCTCATGATGGCGGTCGAGGTGATCTCGGGGGCCGAGTCCTCGCCGCCGGGGATCAGGTCCTTGAGGACGATCTCCGTGAGGCCCAGGTCCACCGGCTGCCGGTTGAGCGACGCGAACGCCGTCACCCGGATCAGCGCCCCCTCCAGCTCGCGGATGTTGCGCGAGATACGGGAGGCGATGAACTCCAGGACCTCCGGCGGGGCGTTGAGCTGTTCCTGCACCGCCTTCTTACGGAGGATGGCGATACGTGTCTCCAGCTCGGGCGGCTGGACGTCGGTGATCAGACCCCACTCGAAACGGTTCCGCAGCCGGTCCTCCAGCGTGACCAGCTGCTTCGGCGGCCGGTCGCTGGAGAGCACGATCTGCTTGTTCGCGTTGTGGAGCGTGTTGAAGGTGTGGAAGAACTCCTCCTGCGTCGACTCCTTGTCCGCGAGGAACTGGATGTCGTCGACGAGCAGGATGTCCATCTCGCGGTAGCGCTTGCGGAAGCTGTCGCCCTTGCCGTCGCGGATCGAGTTGATGAACTCGTTGGTGAACTCCTCCGAGCTCACATACCGCACGCGCGTGCCGGGGTAGAGACTGCGCGCGTAGTGCCCGATCGCGTGCAGCAGGTGCGTCTTGCCGAGCCCCGACTCCCCATAGATGAACAGGGGGTTGTACGCCTTCGCCGGTGCCTCCGCGACGGCGACTGCGGCGGCGTGCGCGAAGCGGTTGGAGGCGCCGATGACGAACGTGTCGAAGAGGTACTTCGGGTTCAGGCGTGCCGTTGGTTCACCGGGCCCGGTCGCCGGCGCGGGCTTCGCGGCCAGCGGGCCGGGGGCACCGCTGGAGGCAGGCAGCGCGGAGCCGACCGGACCGCCGCGGTGGACGTGCCCGGAACCGGACGACTGCTTGGGCAGCTCCCGGCGGGCGTCGCGCTGGTCGTAATCGGGGCGGGGCTGGTCGTAGTCCGGACGCGGCTGATCGTAGTCGGGGCGCTGCTGGTCGTAATCGGGTCGCTGTGCCTCGTACGACGGGCGCTCCATCGACTGCGGACGGTAGTCCTGGGAGGGCGGGGCGTACGAGTCCTGTGCCGAGGATCCGTACGAGTCTTGCTGCGGCGACGCGTAGGGGTCCCGTTCGGGGAAGCCGAGGCGCTGCTGCTGCCAGCTGTACTCGTCCTGCGACCGGTACTCGTCCTGCGGCGGGCGCGGCCAGGCGCCGGGCTCGGGGCGCTGGTACTCCGAGGGGTAGGCCGGGCGGGGAGTGGGGAGCTGGTCGCCGGGTGCACCGGGAAGCTGCTCGCCGCGGCCCGTGCGGCGGTCGTCCGCGCGGTGGCGGCCGTAGCCGTCGTACTGCCCGGAGGGGAGCTCGGGCTCCTCGTAGCGGGACTGGGGGCGGATCGGCGGCGCCGGCGGGGCGGGGGGCTCGCCAGCGGAGTCGTCGACGGTGATCGCGATACGGATCGGGCGGCCGCACTCGCGGCTCAGCGTCTCGCTGACGATCGGAGCGAGGCGGCCCTCGAGCACGCCCTTCGCGAATTCGTTCGGTACGGCGAGCAGGGCGGTGTCGGCGACCAGCGCGAGCGGCTGGCATCGCCGGATCCAGTGCTCGTCCTTGGTCTCCACACCCTGCCCCCGGCCCTCGCCGAGAAGTTGCTCCAGTACTCGTGGCCACACTGCGGCAAGATCGGCAGGCACGTCAGCCACAGGGCACGCTCTCTCACGGGGTCCCACGAACGTGTGGTTGTGGGACGGGTCGGGATTCAAAGGGGGTCGAGCCAAAACAAGGGGTCAAGGGAACGAACCGGGGTTCAGCCACGGTAGTCAGGGCGACGGGTGCGGTTCAAGTTGTTGTCCCCAGGCTGTGGATAGTGTCTCTCAGTGACCGCTGGTTTGACCGGATGGCGTAGCCCCGCGTACCGTAACCAGGTCGAGTTGTCGATGGCTGCTGCCGCCTGCCTCCGATGGGCACAGATCGCGTCAGGTGATCGGGAAGCGGTGCACTCGGGCGTTAACGCGAGCTACTCGTGGGCGCACGGTGACAGCTAAGACGGCACCCCGCCACTACCGATTGATTTCTGGAGCCCCCGAGTGAGCAAGCGCACCTTCCAGCCGAACAACCGTCGTCGCGCCAAGACCCACGGCTTCCGCCTGCGGATGCGTACCCGTGCCGGTCGCGCGATTTTGGCGAACCGCCGCAGCAAGGGTCGCGCGAGCCTGTCCGCCTGATCCCGGTCAGGTCATGCCGTCGTGCTGCCCACCGAGAACCGGCTGAGGCGGCGCGAGGACTTCGCGACCGCAGTACGACGAGGGCGCCGGGCCGGACGCCCGTCCCTCGTCGTCCATCTTCGTAGCGGTGCCACGGACCCGCACGCGCCTGGGGAGAGCGCTCCCCCGACGCGTGCGGGTTTCGTCGTGAGCAAAGCAGTGGGCGGTGCGGTGATACGCAACAAGGTCAAGCGCAGACTGCGCCACCTGATGCGGGACCGAGTCGCCCTGTTGCCCCCCGGTAGCCTGGTAGTCGTACGAGCGCTACCCGGTGCGGGTGACGCCGACCATGCACAACTGGCCCAAGACCTGGATGCCGCCATTGAGCGGTTGCTGGGAGGGGGCGCACGATGAAGTACCCGCTGCTGGCTCTGATCAAGCTGTACCAGTGGACCATCAGTCCGCTGCTCGGGCCGGTGTGCAAGTACTACCCGTCGTGCTCCCACTATGGGTACACGGCCATCGACCGGCACGGTGCGATCAAAGGCACGGCGCTCACCGCCTGGCGCATCCTGCGGTGCAATCCGTGGTCGCTCGGCGGTGTGGACCATGTCCCACCGCGCAAGCGCCCGCGGTGGCACGAAATGCTGCGCGATGCGTGGCGCGCACGCAGGGGCGGGCCCTCCGCCGCCGAAACGGCCACCGAGGAGAACCTTCCTTCGAGCCCGGCCGCAGAGACTCCGTCCCATGCCCAAGGAGCATGATTAGTGGACACGATTGCCAGCCTCTTCAGCTTCATCACGACACCCGTTTCATGGGTCATCGTCCAGTTCCACTCGATGTACGGGAAGATCTTCGGTCCCGACACGGGCTGGGCCTGGGGCCTGTCCATCGTGTCCCTGGTGATCCTCATCCGTATCTGCCTGATCCCGCTCTTCGTGAAGCAGATCAAGTCGACCCGGGCGATGCAGACGCTGCAGCCCGAGATGAAGAAGATCCAGGAGCGCTACAAGAACGACAAGCAGCGCCAGTCCGAAGAGATGATGAAGCTGTACAAGGAGACGGGCACCAACCCGCTCTCCTCGTGCCTTCCCATCCTGGCGCAGTCGCCGTTCTTCTTCGCCCTCTATCACGTGCTCAACGGCATCGCGACGGGCAAGACGATCGGCGTCATCGACGATTCGCTGCTCGCCAGCGCTCGTAAGGCACACATCTTCGGTGCCCCCCTGGCCGCGAAGTTCACGGACAGCGCCGACAAGGTCGCCCAGCTCGGTGCCACGCTGACTGACGTCCGTGTCGTCACCGCGATCATGATCGTCCTGATGTCGGCGTCGCAGTTCTACACGCAGCGCCAGCTGATGACGAAGAACGTCGACACGACGGTGAAGACGCCGTTCATGCAGCAGCAGAAGATGCTGATGTACGTCTTCCCGGTCATGTTCGCCGTCTTCGGCATCAACTTCCCGGTCGGTGTCCTCGTCTACTGGCTGACCACCAACGTGTGGACCATGGGCCAGCAGATGTATGTGATCCACAACAACCCGACCCCGGGTTCCAAGGCGCAGGCCGCCTATCTGGAGCGTCTGACCAAGCACGTCACGCAGCACGGCAAGGCCCGCAAGCGCAGTGAGCGCACCATCATCAAGGCGATCGTCACCAAGGGCCGTGACCGCAACGAGTTCGAGCGCAAGTTCATCAACTCGCTGAACAAGGCCGGTCTCGCCGCCCAGACCGACGGCACAGTGATGCAGAGCGACAGCGCTGCCGCCGCCCAGACCGAGGACGGTGTGCCGACGACCGGCACCGCCGCCGCTCCCAAGCGCCAGCAGCCCAAGCGGCAGACCAAGGCCCAGCGGCAGTCCGGCCCCAAGGCGGCCGGCGAAGCCGAGCCGAAGACGTCGTTGAGCAAGTCCGACGAGCCGGAGGACGCCCAGCCCCCCGCCGCTGCCAAGAAGCCCGAGCCGAGGACCGGCAGCGGCACCCGCAGCAAGGCTCAGTCCGGGCAGCGCAAGGGCCCGCAGCGCCCCAAGTCCCCGTCCAAGAAGTAAGAAGGAGCCCATCCCGTGACGGAAGGCACCACCTCCGCCGCTGTCGAGGGTGCAGACACCCTGACCCGCCTGGAGCAGGAGGGCGAGATCGCAGCGGACTACCTTGAGGGTCTGCTGGACATCGCCGATCTCGACGGCGACATCGACATGGACGTCGAGGCCGACCGCGCCGCTGTCTCGATCATCAGCGACGCGGGCGGCCGAGACCTGCAGAAGCTGGTCGGCCGTGACGGTGAGGTGCTTGAGGCGCTCCAGGAACTCACGCGCCTCGCCGTGCACCGGGAGACCGGGGACCGCAGCCGGCTGATGCTGGACATCGGCGGCTACCGCGCCAAGAAGCGCGCCGAACTCTCCGAGCTTGGTGCGAAGGCGGCCGCCGAAGTCAGGAACACCGGCGAGCCGGTGAAGATGAAGCCGATGACCCCGTTCGAGCGCAAGGTCGTGCACGACGCGGTCAAGGCCGCGGGCCTGCGCAGCGAGTCGGAGGGCGAGGAGCCGCAGCGCTTCGTCGTCGTGCTCCCGGCCTGATCGGTCCGTTACGTTCCTCCGGCCCCGTCTGTAGCGCAGGCGGGGCCGGACTTTGTCAGCCTGATAGTTCTGTTGGTCGGCGCCCGGTGCGCTGAAGCGGTACGGAAGGACGGTCCCCGTGACGGAGGCAGCGGAGCTTCCCCCTGCGCCCGAGCAGGCGCGTGAGGTGTTCGGCGATCGCTTCGCGGACGCGGTCCGCTATGCGGAGCTGCTCGCTGAGGCGGGTGTGCAGCGCGGTCTCATCGGCCCACGCGAAGTGCCTCGCCTCTGGGAGCGGCACCTGCTCAATTGCGCGGTGCTCTCCGAGGTCGTGCCCGAGGGGGTGACGGTGTGCGACGTCGGCTCGGGTGCCGGCCTGCCGGGCATCCCTCTGGCGCTGGTCCGTGAGGACCTCAAGATCACGCTCCTGGAGCCTCTGCTGCGGCGTACGAACTTCCTCACCGAGGTCGTCGAGCTGCTGGGCCTGGACCATGTGACCGTGGTCCGGGGTCGTGCCGAGGAGGTCATGGGCAAGGTACCGCCGGTCCATGTCGTGACGGCACGGGCCGTGGCCCCGCTGGACCGACTGGCCACGTGGGGCATCCCACTGCTGAGGCCGTACGGCGAGATGCTCGCGCTCAAGGGGGACACCGCTGAGGAGGAGCTCAAGAGCGCGTCCACGGCGCTGAGCAAGCTCGGCGCCGTGGAGACCTCGATCCTGCATGTGGGTGAGGGCGTGGTGGATCCCCTGTCCACTGTTGTGCGGGTCGAGGTCGGCGAGAGCCCCGGGGGTGTGCGCTTCGCGGCGAAGAAGGCCAAAGCCGCTCGCACAGAGCGAGTACGGCGTCGTCGCTGATCCACCCTGACGACGAGACGTACTCCACACAAGCTGCCAAACCTACGCACGCCGGAGTGTCGCGGCAGTTCGGCCACTGCTGCTGTGCATCGTGTTTCACGTGAAACGTCGCTCACTGCTGCACGGCATCATCAGCCGCGGCCGGGCCGCGGCCGAACCCCGCGACCGTAAGCCTCTCGGCTCGCTCGGAGAGGCACCCGTACCCAACAGTGCTCGGTCCCCCGTGGGGGGCACGGAGTTGTCCACAGAGGTGGATTTCTCCACAGAAGAACAGGCCTCACTGGTTCACGACCCCGAAGGCATGGGAGGCTCTGTTCATTGCGAGCCTGAAGTCGAGGAGAGTGAATCGTTGCGGTCCGACGCCAACATCGCGGGACCGATGACCGATCCGGTCCCCGGTCCCCGTACCGAGTCGATGGGGGCGGATGTTTCACGTGAAACACCGCCTCCGATGGACGACACTCCGATCGGTCGTGCTGCCCAACTGGCCGTGGAAGCTCTGGGCCGCGCCGGCGAGGGCCTGCCACGGCCTGAGCAGACGCGCGTCATGGTCGTTGCCAACCAGAAGGGCGGTGTCGGCAAGACGACGACGACCGTCAACCTTGCCGCCTCCCTGGCCCTGCACGGCGCCCGCGTCCTGGTGATCGACCTCGACCCACAGGGCAACGCATCCACCGCTCTGGGAATCGACCATCACGCCGAAGTCCCGTCCATCTACGACGTTCTGGTCGAGAGCAGGCCTCTCGCGGAGGTCGTCCAGCCAGTCCTCGATGTCGAGGGCCTCTTCTGCGCCCCCGCCACGATCGATCTCGCCGGTGCGGAGATCGAGCTGGTGTCCCTAGTGGCGCGGGAGAGCCGGCTGGAGCGAGCCATTCAGGCCTATGAGCAGCCGCTGGATTACATTCTGATCGACTGCCCTCCTTCGCTCGGCCTGCTGACGGTCAACGCGTTGGTGGCCGGCGCGGAGGTCCTCATCCCGATCCAGTGCGAGTACTACGCGCTGGAAGGACTGGGACAGCTGCTGCGGAACGTCGACTTGGTGCGGGGCCACCTCAACCCCACGCTGCACGTTTCGACGATCCTCCTCACCATGTACGACGGCCGGACACGTCTCGCGTCCCAGGTCGCGGACGAGGTACGCAGCCACTTCGGCGACGAGGTGCTGCGAACGAGCATTCCCCGGTCGGTCCGAATCTCCGAGGCGCCGAGTTATGGGCAGACGGTGCTGACCTACGATCCGGGTTCGAGCGGTGCGCTGTCCTATCTTGAGGCGGCACGAGAAATCGCACTGAAGGGTGTCGGCGTGACATACGAAGCGCCGCATGCCCACATCGGTGCCCAGAGCGACCCGAGCATGGTGGAGGGGCTTCAGTGAGCGAGCGACGGAGGGGTTTGGGCCGTGGTCTCGGCGCACTGATCCCGGCTGCACCCACGGAGAAGACGCCGGCCCCGGCCGCGATGGGGGGCGCGAGTTCTGCGTCGCCGTCGGCGGTCCCGGTGCTGACGACCGACCGCGGGATTGCCGCGGCGAAGGTGGCCACGCTGCCGCCTGTTTCACATGAAACGGACGAGCCGACGCTGAACGGCTCCCTGGAGGTGCCTGCGCCTCCCGTGGGCGCCTACTTCGCGGAGCTCCCCCTCGACTCCATCACGCCGAACTCCCGCCAGCCGCGTGAGGTGTTCGACGAGGACGCGCTGCAGGAACTCGTCACCTCCATCAAGGAGGTCGGTCTCCTCCAACCGGTCGTCGTACGGCAGTCGGGCCCGGCCCGGTATGAGCTCATCATGGGTGAGCGTCGCTGGCGGGCCTGCCGTGAAGCTGGCCTTGAGGCGATCCCGGCGATCGTGCGGGCCACGGAGGACGAGAAGCTCCTCCTGGACGCGCTCCTGGAGAACCTGCACCGGGCGCAGCTGAACCCTCTGGAAGAGGCTGCCGCGTACGACCAGCTCCTCAAGGACTTCAACTGCACGCACGACCAGCTGGCCGACCGCATCGGACGCTCCCGCCCGCAGGTTTCCAACACCCTGCGTCTGCTGAAGCTGTCGCCAGCGGTTCAGCGTCGGGTGGCCGCGGGGGTCCTCTCCGCCGGTCATGCGAGGGCACTGCTCTCCGTCGAGGACTCGGAGGAGCAGGACAGGCTGGCCCACCGGATCGTGGCCGAGGGGCTGTCCGTGCGGGCCGTCGAGGAGATCGTGACCCTCATGGGCTCGCGTCCGCAGACGACCCAGCGCTCAAAGGGTCCACGGGCAGGCGCCCTCGTCTCCCCGGCGCTGAGCGACCTCGCGGGCCGTCTCTCGGACCGGTTCGAGACGCGGGTGAAGGTCGATCTGGGGCAGAAGAAGGGCAAGATCACCGTCGAGTTCGCCTCCATGGAGGACCTTGAGCGGATCCTCAGCAGCCTGGCTCCCGGCGAGGGCCCGGTCCTGCAGAAGAGCCTTCTGGACGATGACTCCGAGGACGACGAGGCCTAGAGAGTTGATGGCCGACAGGGCGGTTTCGCCCGGTGGGCCGACAGAGCGGGCCGTGTCCGGTGTGTACCGGAACACGGCCTGCTCTTTGCTTTCAGGCAGTATCGATGCAATCGCTTCGTGGATACGATGCGTTCGGGTATGGCGCATCCACCTGGCAGTACCTCTGAGAGGGAGGCAGCGGCCATGCGAACGATGAGCCGCACCGGACTGGTGAGGGCAGGCCTGGGTCTGGGCGCGGTCGGCGGCTTCGTCGGCAGCCTCCTCAGAGAGCGGAGTGCTCTGACAGCCGCCCGTGACGCAGCGGGCGAAGGAAGCGAGGAACAGCCTTCATGGGGCGTCGGCTCGTACCGCTCACGCTGGACAACCTTCAGGACCTTCCCAAGCGCTGTCGCGCGTGTGTCTTCTGGGAGTTGGACCCCGTCAGCGGCGAAGCCGCGGTAAGGGCGGGCACGCCCGCGCTGGAGAAGGAAGCGTGGATCTCGGCGGTCCTGCTGGACTGGGGATCCTGCGGCCGGGTTGTCTACGTCGACGACGTGCCGGTGGGCTTCGTGCTCTACGCCCCTCCGGCCTACGTTCCCCGGTCGACGGCGTTCCCCACGAGTCCGATCTCGCCGGACGCGGTCCAGCTGATCACTGCGTTCATGATGCCCGGCTACCAGGGGCAGGGACTCGGGCGCGTCATGGTCCAGACGGTCGCCAAGGATCTGCTGCGACGGGGCTTCAAGGCGATCGAGGCCTTTGGGGACGCGCGGTGGAAAGAACCCGCGTGTGTCCTGCCGGCCGATCATCTCCTGGCCGTGGGATTCAAGACGGTCCGCCCGCACCCGACTTACCCACGCCTGAGGCTGGAGCTGCGGACGACGCTCTCCTGGAAGGAAGACGTGGAGATGGCGCTCGACCGGCTGCTGGGGGCTGTGCAGAAGGAGCCGGTGTTGCGGCCGCTGTGACGGACGTCCGGACAAGCGGATGGGCCAACCCTTCAGGGTTGGCCCATCCGTGTTTCACGTGAAACATGTGCCGTCGGCTCGGCGGCTTCGCCGACTACTCGGCGATGAAGTCCTCGAGATCGCGGACGATCGCGGCCTTCGGCTTCGCACCGACGATGGTCTTGGCGACCTCGCCGCCCTGGTAGACGTTCAGCGTCGGGATGGACATGACGCCGTACTTTGCGGCCGTACCCGGGTTTTCGTCGATGTTGAGCTTGACGACCTCGATCTTGTCGCCGTACTCAGAGGCGATTGCTTCGAGGGACGGAGCGATCTGGCGGCACGGACCGCACCAGGCGGCCCAGAAGTCCACCAGGACGGGCTTGTCGCTCTTGAGGACGTCCTGCTCGAAGGAGTCGTCGGTCACGTTCTTCAGGGTGCCGGCCACGGCGGGCTCCTTAACTGGTTGGTGCGTGGGGCGGATGGGGGTCAGACAGAGGTCTTCTCGGGCTCCGCCTGCTCCTCGTCCGCGAGGGCGGCGAGGTAGCGCTCGGCGTCGAGAGCGGAGGAGCAGCCGGTGCCGGCCGCGGTGATCGCCTGGCGGTAGGTGTGGTCGACGACGTCGCCGGCGGCGAACACACCCGTCAGGTTGGTGTGGGTCGAGGGGGAGGCGACCTTGAGGTAGCCCTCCTCGTCCAGGTCGAGCTGGCCCTTGAAGAGTTCGGTGCGCGGGTCGTGGCCGATCGCGATGAACAGCCCGGTGACCGCCAGGTCCGAGAGCTCGCCGGTCTTGAGGTTGCGCAGCTTCAGACCTGAGAGCTTGGGGTCGCCCTGGATCTCGGCGACCTCGCTGTCCCATACGAACTTGATCTTCGGGTCGGCAAAGGCACGCTCCTGCATCGCCTTGGAGGCGCGCAGCGTGTCCCGGCGGTGGACGATCGTCACGGACTTGGCGAAGCGGGAGAGGAAGGTGGCCTCCTCCATCGCGGTGTCGCCGCCGCCGATCACGGCGATGTCCTGGCCCTTGAAGAAGAAGCCGTCACACGTGGCGCACCAGGAGACTCCGCGCCCGGAGAGCGCGTCCTCGTTCGGCAGACCGAGCTTGCGGTGCTGGGAGCCGGTGGTGACGATGACGGCCTTCGCCTTGTGTACGGTGCCGGCGGTGTCGGTGACGGTCTTGATCTCACCGGTAAGGTCGACGGAGACGACATCGTCCGGGACGAGTTCGGCGCCGAAGCGCTCGGCCTGGGCACGCATGTTGTCCATGAGCTCGGGGCCCATGATGCCGTCCTGGAAGCCCGGGAAGTTCTCCACGTCGGTGGTGTTCATGAGCGCGCCACCGGCGGTGACGGCGCCCTCGAAGACCAGCGGCTTCAGCGACGCGCGCGCGGTGTAGAGCGCCGCCGTGTAGCCGGCGGGCCCGGAGCCGATGATGATCACGTTACGGACGTCGCTCACGGCTTGGTTCCTCGTCTCTGGACTGCGTCGTAGGTCCGGTGGGAGCCCTCTGAGAACTCTCACCCCACCCAACGGATCCTAAGGGGCGCGCATTCCCGCTGTGTCCGGGCACACGGAGACGCGACACCGTACGGGATACCACGCAGAGCGGAGGCGAAGCGTGTGCGCTCAGGGACGGTTGTAGGAGTGCTTCAGGAGAACCTTCGCCTTGGCGGACGACGGATGACTCACACAGGTCGAATCCACGATGTACGCGGTCACCCTGGAACTCGCGGAAGCGTCGGACATGACCACGAGCAGCACGTCCGTCCCCTCGTAGGTCCCTTGCTTCATGGCGAGCGCCGGGTCGGTGCGTCCGATGCCCTTACGAACACAGTCCGGGACCGTGGGCTCTTTGAAGATCTTGGGCTGGTTGGAACCGCCCTCCACGCCGAGGCTGTGGGGAGCATGGGAGCGGCTGTCTGAGTCCTTGCTCTTGAGGAGACCGGCGACCTGATTCCCCAGCTTGGCCTCTGAGAAGGTGTCCGCGCCGGTGGACTCCCGGCCCTGGGCCTGAGAAGTGGGCGACTTTCCATCGTTCAGCGATGCCAGGAGGACGGAACCCAAGCCCAGTGCGGCGACCGTGAAGACGGTGCCCAGGATGGCGACCCTGCGGCGTCCGCCCCGCTTGCGTTCCTTGCGGCCCGGTCCGGTGGTGGAGGCCCGGGCGTGTCCTGCGGGCCGGTTCGCCGTTGCCGATGTTTCACGTGAAACATCCGGGCTGTCGTGGCCGTCGCCGGTGTCGTTCATGGAACGGGAAGAGCTGACGAGTGTCGGGGTGTCAGTGGCAGCGGGTGAGGTCGCGTTCAGCAGTGCCTCAGCAGCGAGCGCGGCGTCGATCCGGCCGGCGACATCGGCGGGCATGCGTGTCGGGCCCGGCATCGAGCCCAGCAGCCCTCGGATCTCCTCCAGGGACATGTGGACGTCCGCGCAGAGTTCGCACTCGTCCAGGTGCCGTCGTATGTCGGCGGTCCGGGACGCTGGAAGCAGCCCCTCGGTGAGGTCGGAGATTTCGGCGACGTCCGGGTGTCCGGCCATGTCCGTCGTGGATGTCACGCTCGCCCACCTCCGCCCTTCACTGCAGCTGAATCACTCGGCCCGGTATCGCGTGAACCGTCGGTCGGCGGTCCCGCTGCCGGTGGGACGGATGTCCCCTGCGTCCGGTTCCGCCTCTCACTCCGTTCCTTTGCGCCACCGGAGTTTTCCGGCCGCAGATGAGTGAGGAGCGGTAGGAGTCTGGCTCTGCCACGGGCGCAGCGGCTCTTCACCGTGCCGGTCGGGACGTCGAGGAGGTGCGCGGCTTCGGCGACCGGGTACCCCTGCATGTCGACGAGGACGAGGGCGGCGCGCTGGTCGGGCGGGAGGGTGCCGAGGGCTTCCAGCAGCTGACGGTGCAGGTCGTTGCGCTCCGCGGGAGCCGATGCCTCCTCGTGCGGCTCCAGCAGCTGCTCCAGCCGCTCGGTGTCGTCGACCGGCGAGGTCTTGCGTGAGGCGGCCTTGCGTGCGCGGTCCAGGCAGGCGTTCACCGTGATCCGGTGCAGCCACGTCGTGACGGCCGACTGTCCCCGGAAGGTGTGGGCGGCCCGATAGGCCGACACAAGGGCGTCCTGAACGGCGTCAGCGGCCTCCTCGCGGTCTCCCAGCGTCCGCAGGGCCACCGCCCACAGGCGATCACGATGACGCCGCACAAGCTCACCGAAGGCGTCCGGGTCGCCGGCGACATGACGGGTGAGGAGATCATGGTCGCTGACGGAATCGCTCGCGGTCTCGTCCAACTGTTGCCCTCCCTCCCGCCGTTGCTATCCGAGGGTAGTGCCTGGCACAGATCACCGTTCTCTGATCGTCAGGCGGATCGTCCCAGGCAGGTGAGAAGGGCTTCGTCGTCCCGCTGCGCACATCGAGGGCGCTGCCCGATTCGTTGTAGATGTGGCAGGACGGGACTCGCAGAAACGACCTCGTGGCCCCTTCCCTCAGCTGGTCACCTTGATGTCGGCCACTCTGGCGCGCCATTGCCCATCGTCGACTTGCAGAGGCAGCTTGGTCAGCCACACCAAGAGGTATCGAGACTTGACGGACTTGCCGGGCTTGAGTTCCACAGTGGTCCCTGAGCCCGAGGCGACCTTGGTGTAGGAGGAGAAGGTCACCGGCTTAGCGCCCGCGTCGGCGCTCGCGCTGCGGAGTTCGACCGAAGTGTCTCCCACGAAAGAGACAGTCACCTTCCCGACCTGCTGGACCTTGCCGAGGTCGAGGATGATACCGACGCCCGACTTAAGGTTGCCGAAGTTCGCGCTCAGGTAGTAGTCCGTCTGCCAGTACGTGGCCGTGGTGTTGTCGTAAGCCTTCCCTATGTCCGAGGGCTTCTCGGACTGGTCGCCGAACGGGTCGAAGTCAAAGGCCCGCTTGACGGTGATGGGCTTGCCGCCGGGCGGCTGGTTCGTGCCGCCCTTGTCTCCCCCATCCGTCGTCTGCGTCTTGTTCGTGTCGTCCGACTTGTTGCTGCTGTCCATGAGGGCGTCCGCGAGCTGCCAGCTGCCCAGGCCCAGGGCGGCGATGAGGAGGGCCGAGACGGCCCACTTCAGGGCCTTGCCTGTGCGGCTCTGCAGTGGTGCCGGAGGAGTCGGGACCGGCTGGGTGGCGCCGCGGTGGGGTGCCGGGCGGCCGTACGTGCCCTGTTGGTACGTGGTGCGCTGGTACTCCGGGGGCGCGGTGAACGAGGGCTCCGGCGGGCGGATACGGGGCATCTCGCCGACGGCCTTCACCAGTTCCTCGGGCGTCGTGCACGGCGACTCGTGACGGGAGGCAGTCGCCCCGTCGTTGGCGAGTGCGCGCATGGAGAGCTCGGACAGACCGCGGTGGACGCCCGCCCGCACCTGGTCGGGCGCGATCAGGCCGACGTCCTTGGGCAGCCCCGACAGGCCGTACGCGTCGTTCTCGTACGGCCAGCGCTGAGTGAGCCCGGCGTACAGGAGCGCGCCGACGGACTCCGTGTCGGTGCGCTGCGGGGTGTCCGAACTGATGCCGCGCAGCGCGGCGTTGACGGCGAGGCCGCGGATACGCCACTGGCCGCTGGAGGAGCGCAGCACGGCGTTGGGGTTCAGGCGCAGGTGGGCCAGACCCTCGCGGTGCGCGGCAGCCATCGCGGAGGCGATCTGACTGACCATCTGGTAGGCGTCGTGCGGCTCCAGCGGACCGGAGGCGAGCAGAGTGGTCAGCTCGACGGCGTCGGGCAGCCACTCGTGCACGACGTAGACCAGGTCGTTCTCCTCGACGGCGTCGAGTACCTGGACGAATCGGGGATCACCGAGGAGCGCCGACGAACGTGCCGCGGCCAGCACCGAACGTGCCCGCGAATGGTCCGCGGGCAGGAGGTGAACGCCGACGGCGCGGCGAAGCTTCTCGTCCACGGCGCGCCAGCTGCTGAATCCGTCCAGACGGGTGACGCATTCTTCGAGCCGGTACCGTCTGGCCAGTTTGTGGCCGCTGTGCAGCTCGGGTGCTGAGGCCTTCTCGGGACCCTCGGTCCCGCCACTCCCCTGTGCCTCGTCGATCTCCGTGTCCCGCTCCCGGTTCTGGGCCACCCCGTCGGCCGTGGACTGGTCCGCCTCCGCGGTCAGCGGCTTGTCGCCGCTGTTGTCTGCCACGTCGACGGCAGCCGTGCTCCGTTCCGCCACCGTCGTTCCTGCCTCCCCATTCAATGCGCGCCGACCGACATCCGTGCGCGCCGTCCGACGCCAAACCAATTGTGCCCACAGTCCGCCGCTATGCACGACACACGGCGGCGGACGATGGTTGTGCGCGTACCCCCGCGTCAGCGCCCCAGACGTCCGCGGACCATGCCGACCAGTGAGTTCAGCTCCTCGATGCGCATCTTGCGGGCGGCTACGAAGAAGATCCCGAGCAGAACGACTCCGCCGGCCAGGAGGGCCGCGAGGGATCCGACAACGCCCTGGCCGAGCGTGTGGCCGATCTCGTAGCAGGCCGCGCCGCTGAGCAGCGCCGCCGGCACCGAGGCGATGCCGAGCCGTGCGTAAGTGCGCAGGACGCGGGCGCCGTCCAGGTCGCCGCCCAGCCGCTTGCGCAGCCGGTTCCAGGCGACTCCGACGCCGATCGCGTAGGCGAGACCGTACGAGGCGGCCATGCCTGCCACGGCCCAGCGGGGCGGCAGCACGAAGTAACACAGCACCGAGGCGCCTGCGTTGACGGCGGCCACGATGACCGTGTTGTAGAAGGGCGTGCGGGTGTCCTCGTAGGCGTAGAACGCGCGCAGGACCACGTACTGCACGGAGTACGGGATCAGGCCGAGGGCGAAGGCCATCAGCATGAAGCCCATGTTCGTGGCCTCACTGATGCCCGAGGAGCCGAAGATCAGCGTGCACATCGGGATGCCGAGAGCCAGGAAGCCGAAGGCGATCGGCACGATGGCGACGGCCGTGGTGCGCAGGCCCTGGGAGATGTCGTCGCGGACGGCGCCGCCGTCGCCCTCCGCCGCCGAGCGCGAGATGCGCGGCAGCAGGGCGGCCATCAGAGAGACGGTGATGATGGCCTGCGGAAGGCCCCAGATCAGCTGGGCATTGGCGTAGGCGGCGAAGCCGGTGCCGTCGACGGGCGACGCCTTGCCGGCCGACGTGGACAGCTGCGAGACGACGATCGCGCCGGCCTGGTTGGCGAGCACGAACAGGACGGTCCACTTGGCGAGCGTCACGGCCTTGCCGAGGCCGTGGCCCCGCCAGTCGAAGCGCAGTCGCAGCCGGAACCCGGTCTCGCGCAGGTACGGGATCATCGCCAGGGCCTGGACGACAAGGCCGAGCAGGACGCCGATGCCGAGGAGCCGCTGGCCCTCCGGCGGAATGTTCGTGACCTTCATGCCGGAGTCCGCTGCGGTGCCGTACACCCAGATGAACATGCCCAGCGTCACGATGATGACGATGTTGTTCAGGACCGGGGTCCACATCATCGCGCCGAACTTGCCGCGGGCATTGAGGATCTGTCCCATCACCACGTGGACGCCCATGAAGAAGATCGAGGGCAGGAAGTAGCGGACGAAGGTGACGCCGACTTCGTTGGCCGCCGGGTCGCGGGCGACCGAGTCGGACAGCAGACGGATCAGGAGCGGGGCGCCGAGGACCGCGAGCACCGTGAGGCCGCCCAGCGCCACCATGACCAGGGTCAGCAGCCGGTTGGCGAAGGCCTCGCCGCCGTCCTCGTCCTCCTTCATCGCGCGCACCAGCTGGGGTACGAAGACGGAGTTGAGACCGCCGCCGACGGTGAGGATGTAGATCATCGTCGGCAGCTGGTAGGCGACCTGGAAGGTGTCACCGAGCAGGCCGACGCCCAGTGCCGAGACGATCAGTGCGGAGCGGATGAAACCCGTGAGGCGGGAGACCATCGTGCCCGCGGCCATGACAGCACTGGACTTGAGCAGGCCCGTGGCTCGCCCGCCCTTCTTCGCCGTGGCCTGGGAGGACGCCGGGGCAGCGGCGGGCATGGCGCCGAGGTTGAGGGTCTCGTCCGCCGTGGGCGCGGGAGCCGACGGAGCCTGGTACTGCGGCGCCGGTGACGGCCCGCCCGGGGCGGCTGCCGGGCCGGGCACCGACGGGGGATCGGACGCCAGGTGTCCGCCCTGCTGCTGGTCCCGGAAGAGGTGCGCGAAGGCGTCCGGCTCGTGGCGCTCCTCGCCGGCCTGGGTGACCAGGTCGTCGACGCCCACGTACTGGGTCGTACGGGGGTCGTCACCGTACGGCAGGTACTGGTTCGGGCCACCCGGCTCCGGCGCCGGGGTCTGGGCCCACACACGCGGGTCTGGGGCGTACGGAGACTGGGGCGGCCGGCCGTACAGCGGCTGCTGCGGCTGGTAGGTGCCCGGGGGCGGTGGGGGGTGCGCCGCGCGGTCGTAGAGGGCCTCCGCGACCGGATCCTGGGCGGAGAGGTCCTGCGCCCGGTAGGGGTCCTGGTCGTAGGCGTCCTGGAGGTACATGTCGGCGGGGGCCTGCGGCTGCACCTGGCCGTGCTCGGGCGGCGGGCCCTCGGGGGGGCCCGAGCTGCCCGCGGCCTGGCCGCGGTCACCGTCGTACGGCGCGTTCATGGTTTACCCCACCTCATCGTCCCGGGCCCACCGGCCACGACATCCTCAACGGTCCACTCTCTCACCCGTGCCGGACGGGTCGGCGCTTTCCGGTGCGGTGTCCGGTGTCGGGTCACTCGGCTGCTCAGGGTCGTCTGCCCGGGCGTCAGTGCCGGACTCCTCCTTGAGATGGTCTGCAGGGCCCTCGGGGTTCTTGGGCCCGTCTTCGGGCTCGCCACCCGCCTCGCCGGGACCGTCCTCCTCGGCTTCACGTGCCGCCCGCTTGCGCTGTGTGTACATCCGGAAGCCGGCAAGCACGAGCAGGAGGAAGCCGCCGCCGATGACCAGCATCACGGTGGCCGTGAACTCGGTGACCTTGACGTCGAAGGTGACGGCATCGCCGTACTCCTGGCCGTCCTGCGTGTACAGCTGGGCGACCACCGTGGCCTGGCCGTTGGCCTTGGCCGACGTGGTGAACTTCACCGTCTGACTGTGCCCGCCGGAGACCGTGACGGGCTGCTCCTGGTAGGCGTCGCCGCCGATCTGGAGCCGGGTGGGGCTCGTCGAGGTGAGACGCAGCGTCAGGTGCTCGACGCCCTGCACCAGGTTGTTCTGCACCGTCACAGGGATCGTGGCGCTACGTCCGGAGAGCTTCGTGTCGGACTTGTCGATCAGCTTGACCTGGCTGGTCAGCTCGGTGAGGTGGTTCTCCACGTTGATGCGGAAGCTCTCCGCACCGGCCGGGCGGCCCCGCCACGACGTGGACATCCCGCGGTTGATGGCCCGTCCGAAGGGGGTCACCACCCGGGACTCGTCAGAGAGGATCACCTGGAAGTTGTCGAGCTTGTCCTGGGTGGTCGCGATCGCATCGAAGGCCGAGCGCGGCAGCTCCTGCTTGCGCAGCGAGGGGGGGTACGCGGACGTCGACGGCACCGCCGTGGTGGCACCGGGGTCGGGCTTGGCCTTGGCGGTCGAGGCGAGGTCCTGGCTCTCCGACCAGTTGCTGCCCTGGAGGGCCGTGAGCGCCGCGGCCATCGCCTGGGCCTGGCGCGTCGTGGGCATCCGCTGCGGGGCGACGACAATGCTGCGCTGTTTGTTCGTCTGCTTGTCGAGCGTCAGGCTCTGGGCGAGGAACTGCTGAACGGCCAGCGTGCTGGCGGAGGCCTTCGTCAGATCCCCCTGGAAGACCGTCGACAGGCGGGAGTCCGCGACGACCGCGGTGGTGCCGCCGCCGATCGGGCGGGCCGCGGAGGGGGTGTAGGGCAGGCCCGCGGTCTCCTGGAGGCTGTCGCTGCGCGCGATCACCTTGTCGGCGCCGGCGGAGGTGGCGACCTTGATGATGGACGGGTCGACGGCGCCTTCCACGGGCCAGGCGAAGTCGGTGTTCGCCTTCACGTGAAGGATCGGCTCCACGGTGTTGGCGACGACGTCGGTGGCCTCTTTGAGGTGGCTCAGCGAGCCGCTGACGCTCGTGCCGTTGTGGGCGAGGGAGGCAAGGTCCGGGTCGGCGAAGGGCAGGGCCACGACCTCCTTGTCGGCCACAGCCTGCTGCAGCTCGCCGAGCCACTGCTTGGCGACAGCCTGGTGGGTGCCCGCCGTGGTGCTGCCGTTGTCGGTCCGGACACGATAGCTGCGGGTCATCGCGTCAACGGAGGCCAGCAGGTCCGGGTCGATCACCCAGGTGACGTCGAGGTCCTTGCCCAGGGACAGCATCTCGTCGAGGCGGCCGCCCGGGGCGATCTCCTTGGCGAGGTCGTCGTTGAGGAAGACCGGCGTCTGCTGTTCGTTCGATCCCGTCTCCGCCGTCATGTGGACGGTGGAGACCAGCGGCCACAGGAACGTCGTCTTCGTCTTCGTGTCGGCCTCGTCGGGCTGCCACGGCAGGAAGGTCCGCTCGATGCCCAGGAGCTTGTCCCACGGCTGTGCGGACGTCTGGCCGGACAGCGAGACGGCGAGCTGGTAGACCCCGTCGCCGCCGAGGTCCAGCTTGTCGACCGGCACCGTGATGCTGAAGGGCTCGGCGACCCCAGGGGTGAGCTTGGAGAACTTCTCGACGTACTTGCCGCCGACCTCCGGGCCTGTCGAGCCCTGGACGCTGTCACTGCGCTGTGCGGTGTCCTGGACGTCAGAGCGCGTGTTCAGCTTGGGACCCACGCTCAGTCCCACGTGGGCACCGGTGACCGTCTGCTTGCCGTTGTTGGTCACCGTGCCCGACACGGTCAGCGCGTCCCCGTCCGTGAGGACGTCGGGGCTGAGCGAGTCGAGGGCGACGGATACCGAGCCCGTGTCGGAAGCGTCCTGCGACGGGAACTGTCCGGCCGCATCCGCGGAAGCGGCGGAGGGCAACTGGAGGAGGCCGGCCAGCAGAGGCGCCCCCGCGAGCAGTGCTCCCGTGCGCCGCAACCAGCGGCGGGCAGGTGAGGGATGCGTCCCCTGGAAGTCTGCCGCCTCGGCCACGCGCTCGCCCGTCCCTCGTCGTCGTCAGTGGTCGTCGGAATGTGCGTCCACGCATGGTAACGATGCGCGCTGAAGGGAAGTGCCGCGGACCGCTCCACAAGATCGGGAGACAGGGTCGAGGTGTCCTGTATGTGTGTGAATAAAGAGGAGCGCCACCGTACGCCTCAAGAGCAGGCCTTGTGCCTGTATCGAGGGAGGTGTCCGTGCACGTTTAATGGAGGCGCTCTCGGTCGTCCGGGCCACGTACCCTCTTCTGTTGTGCCGAACGTCAACGAAGCCAACCTCAGCGCCCTGAGTCAGGAGCCGCACCGCGTGCCGAGCGAACCGCTGCGGGTCGCCCCTGTCGCCGACGACCTCGCCCGCCGTTTCCAGGAGGCGGGATTCTCGCTCGCCCTCGTCGGCGGCTCGGTCCGGGATGCGCTGCTTGGCCGGCTCGGCAACGACCTCGACTTCACGACCGACGCACGCCCCGAGGACGTCCTCAAGATCGTCCGGCCCTGGGCGGACGCCTTGTGGGAGGTCGGCATCGCCTTCGGCACCGTGGGCGCCCAGAAGGACGGCTACCAGATCGAGGTCACGACCTACCGGTCGGAGGCCTACGACCGGACCTCGCGCAAGCCCGAGGTGTCGTACGGCGACTCCATCGAGGAGGACCTCGTCCGGCGTGACTTCACCGTCAACGCGATGGCCGTGGCGCTTCCGGAGAAGAAGTTCATCGATCCGCACGGCGGACGGGACGACCTCGTTGCGCGGGTGCTGCGTACCCCGGGCACTCCTGAAGCGTCCTTCTCCGACGACCCACTGCGGATGATGAGGGCCGCACGCTTCGCCGCACAGCTCGATTTCGAGGTGGCTCCCGAGGTCGTGACGGCCATGACGGAGATGGCGGAACGCATCGAGATCGTCTCGGCCGAGCGGGTACGGGACGAACTCAACAAGCTCGTTCTCTCCGGGAACCCACGCAAGGGTCTGACGCTGCTCGTCGACAGTGGGCTTGCCGAGCATGTGCTGCCCGAACTGCCGGCCCTGCGGTTGGAGCGCGACGAGCACCACCGGCACAAGGACGTCTACGAACACTCACTGATCGTTCTGGAGCAGGCGATCGAGCTGGAGAAGGACGGCGCCGACCTGACCCTCCGACTGGCCGCGCTGCTGCACGACATCGGCAAGCCGCGCACGCGCCGTTTCGAGCAGGACGGCCGGGTCTCGTTCCACCACCACGAGGTGGTCGGCGCGAAGATGACCAAGAAGCGCATGACGGCGCTCAAGTACTCCAACGAACTGGTGAAGGACGTCTCACGTCTGGTCGAACTCCACCTGCGTTTCCACGGCTACGGCACCGGGGAGTGGACGGACTCGGCGGTCCGCCGCTACGTCCGTGACGCCGGCCCGCTCCTCGACCGCCTGCACAAGCTGACCCGCTCGGACTGCACGACGCGGAACAAGCGCAAGGCGGCGGCTCTGTCGCGTGCGTACGACGGTCTGGAGGAGCGCATTGCTCAACTCCAGGAGCAGGAGGAGCTGGACGCGATCCGCCCGGATCTGGACGGCAACCAGATCATGGAGATCCTGGGCATCGGTCCCGGCCCGGTCATCGGCAACGCGTACAAGCAGATGCTGGAACTGCGGCTGGAGAACGGCCCGATGGAGCATGAGGCCGCGGTGGCCGCTCTCAAGGAGTGGTGGGCCGAGCAGGGCTGAGGGTGTGAAACAAGGTCATGTTTCACGTGAAACATGACCTCGGGCGCGGTGAGGGGCGGTGTTTCACGTGAAACACCGCCCCTCAGTTCATCGGTCCTACTTGGTGTAGTCCTTCAGGCAGAGCAGGAAGTCGCTGCTGTCGCCGCTCTCCGTGTAGGTGTACTTGAAGTCCTTGGCCGCGGCCTCGCACTTGGTCGAGGTCTCGATCTCGGTGGTGTACGAGCCCTTGATCTTGGCCAGCACCACAAACTGCGCCTTCGCAGAGCTGCAGTCGACGACCTCGAGGTCCGGGTCGCTGTCACTGGTGTTACCGCGGTGCATGCAGTCGCCGACCTTCGCGGTGTTGGCGTCATCGCGGCTGGCTATGTAACCGCCGATGGCAACACAGGCCACCACAGCGACGATGACGATGTTCTTGATCGTCTTGAAGCTCGGCTTACGGCTGGGCTGCGGCGGAACCGGGGCGTACGGCGCCGCACCCTGCGGGGGGAACCCGGGCTGACCCGGCTGCTGCGGGTAGGCGCCCTGGGGCGGGTACGGTGCCTGGCCCTGGGGCTGGCCGTAGGGCTGCTGGCCCTGCGCGAACGGATTCTGGCCCTGGGGCGGCGGAGTAGTCACTTGGGGATCCCCCTAGAAGCAGGCATGGCGATATGGCGCACATAAGAGGCGAGTAAGACGCACGTAAGTTACCGGGCGCCACTGACATCTCTGTAGCCCCGGGGGACTCTGTGCCGTTGATGTGACACTTACTGGCGTTCAAAGCGGGCCATAGCTGCAGCAACTGCCCCGTAGATAACGGCGACTGTGACCACCAGCGGCACGGAACGGCCATCCGGCGGCAGCATCAACGCGGCCACCGCGGCGGCGCCGACGAAGGCGATGTTGAAGAGGACGTCGTAGATGGAGAAGATCCGGCCTCGGAAGCCGTCGTCCACCGAGGACTGCACGACCGTGTCCGTCGCGATCTTCGCGCCCTGGGTGGTCAGACCTAGGACGAAGGTGGCGGCCAGCATCGGGGCGGGGGCGAACGGGAGACCGAGGGCGGGCTCCAGGACGGCGGCCGCCGCGGCGCAGACGACTATCCAGCGGCCTGGCCCCAGCCGGCCCGCGGCCCAGGGCGTCATCACGGCCGCGGCGAAGAAGCCTGCGGCCGACGTCCCCAATGCCAGCCCCAGCAGGCGCAGTCCGTCGTCCGCGTTCGAGGAGAAGGCGTACCGGCACAGCATCAGCAGCATGACGAGCAGGGCGCCGTAGCAGAACCGCATCAGGGTCATCGTGAGGAGCGCCCAGGCGGCCTCTCGGCGTGGGGGTGCGGCGAGGTGGCGAAGGGCTGCCGTGAGGTCGCGGGCGGTGCCGGAGAGCGTCGCTGCCAGCTTGGGGCGCACCAACTCGGGGTCCGGCCCCAGTTGTTCGGGCGCGAGGCTGAGCGACGCGAGTCCCGCGCACAGGTACAGGACGGCGCCGAGCAGCACCACGGCGGCGTCGGAGTCGGACACGACCAGCCGTACGACGAAGGCGAGGCCGCCGCCGGCGGTCGCGGCGAGCGTGCCGGCGGTCGGGGAGAGGGAGTTGGCCATCACGAGGCGCTCGGCGTCGACCACGCGCGGAAGCGCTGCGGACAGCCCCGCGAGAACGAAGCGGTTGACCGCAGTGACGGACAACGCGGAGGCGTAGAAGAGCCAGTCCGGGACGTGGCCGAGGATCAGGACGGCCGTCGTCGAGGCCATCACGGCCCGCAGCAGGTTGCCGTAGAGGAAGACCTGGCGTCGGCGCCAGCGGTCCAGGAGGACACCGGCGAAGGGGCCCACCAGCGAGTACGGGAGCAGCAGGACCGCCATCGCGGAGGCGATCGCGGCGGGCGAGGTCTGTTTCTCCGGCGAGAAGACGACGTAGGCGGCGAGCGCGACCTGGTAGACGCCGTCGGCGCCCTGGGAGAGCAGGCGTACGGCGAGCAGGCGCCGGAAGTTCGCGAAGCGCAGAAGGGTGCGCAGGTCACGGACGACGGCCATGGGGCACAGCCTCACATACGGGGAGGGTCCCCAGGTCATGCGACCCGGGGACCCTCGACGCCCTGGCAGGAGCAGTTGTGTCAGCGCTTAGCGCTCGACCTCACCCTTGATGAACTTCTCGACGTTCTCGAAGGCCTCGTCGTCGAAGTACTGCACCGGCGGGGACTTCATGAAGTACGAGGAGGCGGAGAGGATCGGGCCGCCGATGCCGCGGTCCTTGGCGATCTTCGCGGCGCGCAGGGCGTCGATGATGACACCCGCGGAGTTCGGGGAGTCCCAGACCTCAAGCTTGTACTCGAGGTTCAGCGGGACGTCACCGAAGGCACGGCCCTCGAGGCGGACGTAGGCCCACTTGCGGTCGTCGAGCCAGGCGACGTAGTCGGACGGGCCGATGTGGACGTTCTTCTCGCCCAGCTCACGGTCGCGGATCTGCGAGGTGACGGCCTGCGTCTTCGAGATCTTCTTCGACTCCAGGCGGTCACGCTCGAGCATGTTCTTGAAGTCCATGTTGCCGCCGACGTTGAGCTGCATGGTGCGCTCAAGACGGACACCGCGGTCTTCGAACAGCTTTGCCATCACACGGTGCGTGATGGTCGCGCCGACCTGCGACTTGATGTCGTCGCCGACGATCGGGACGCCCGCCTCGGTGAACTTGTCCGCCCACTCCTTGGTGCCGGCGATGAAGACCGGAAGAGCGTTGACGAACGCGACCTTGGCGTCGATGGCGCACTGGGCGTAGAACTTCGCCGCGTCCTCGGAGCCGACGGGCAGGTAGCAGACGAGGACGTCGACCTGCTTGTCCTTGAGGATCTGGACGACGTCGACCGGGGCCTCGGCGGACTCCTCGATCGTCTCGCGGTAGTACTTGCCCAGACCGTCCAGCGTGTGGCCACGCTGGACCTGGACGCCCTTGTTCGGGACGTCGCAGATCTTGATGGTGTTGTTCTCGGAGGCGCCGATCGCGTCCGCGAGGTCGAGGCCGACCTTCTTGGCGTCGACGTCGAACGCCGCGACGAACTCGACGTCGCCGACGTGGTAGTCACCGAACTGCACGTGCATCAGGCCGGGGACCTTCGACGCCGGGTCGGCGTCCTTGTAGTACTCGACGCCCTGCACCAGCGACGCCGCGCAGTTGCCCACGCCGACGATGGCTACGCGAACCGAACCCATTCCGGTTGCTCCCTGTGTGTACGAGTGAGGCCCTGACTGGGCTCTCACGTGGCGGTGTCGTCGGGCGTATCCGTCCCAGGGGTGTCCCCGGGACGGGGCAGGCCGCCCGTCGCTCCAGATGTGTTGTTCTGCTGAGCGGTCCCCCCGGAGGCGGGACCCTTCAGGTCCCGTCCGGCCCGCTCGCTTTCGATGAGCTCGTTCAACCAGCGCACTTCGCGCTCCACGGACTCCATTCCGTGGCGCTGGAGCTCAAGCGTGTAGTCGTCGAGGCGCTCCCGGGTGCGCGCCAGGGAGGCGCTCATCTTCTCCAGACGCTCCTCCAGCCGGCTGCGGCGACCCTCGAGCACGCGCATGCGTACGTCGCGCGACGTCTGCCCGAAGAAGGCGAACCGGGCCGCGAAGTGCTCGTCCTCGTACGCGTCGGGGCCCGTCTGCGAGAGCAGTTCCTCGAAGTGCTCCTTACCGTCCGCCGTCAACCGGTAGACGATCTTGGCGCGACGCCCTGTGAGTGGTGCGGCGAGCGCATCCTCGGGTGGGTGCGCCGACTCCTCGATCAACCAGCCGTTGGCGACCAGCGTCTTGAGGCAGGGATAGAGCGTCCCGTAGCTGAACGCGCGGAACACGCCCAGTGACGTATTGAGTCGCTTGCGCAGCTCGTAGCCGTGCATCGGGGACTCGCGGAGCAGGCCGAGTACAGCGAACTCAAGGATCCCGGAACGCCGGCTCATCCGCTCGCCTCCTCGCCTTTATTTCGCTCCGATGTATCGACTCGATACATCACGACGATAGAACGGCCTTCCGGACGGGACAAGTGGGGAGACGGTGAACGGGATCACATCACTTATTCATCCGAGGCAAGTTGCCCGATTTGGAGTGAACTTTGGGACTCGGAGGGTTTTGACGGTGCGTAGTCTGTGCGCCATGCACACCACCGGGAACCGAGTGACGCACGGGGGCGTCGGTGTCCTGGGTGCCGTACGGATGAATGAGGGATCGACCACATCCGTACTTCGGGGGGACCGGAAACCAGCCGCCGTTTCCAGGCGCGCAAGGGTGCGCCTGCCCGAGGAGTAGTCGTTCGATGAGCGAGCACCGTCGCAAACCGCCGCAGCCGCAGGGAGGCGGACGTGCCGCGGCCCGACGCGGCCAGTCCGGCTCGTCCTCCGGCCGCCGTGCGGCACCGCGGGGCGCCACCGGGTCCCCAGCCGATTACGGACTGGGCCAGGGGTCGATTGACGAGGAGCGGTCGCACAGCGGCCGCGCCGAAGCCCGCCGCGCGGCACAGAGAAGTGGAGGCGGCCGCCGCAGAGCGACCGAGCCCGGCCGCGGGGGTCGCCGCGGCGCGCCGGCATCCGGGCGAGGACGGGCAGCCGGTCCCACCAGTAAGCGGTTCATCGACTATCCGCGTGCGGGCAAGTACGGCGCCGCTCGCTGGCTGCCGTCGTGGAGACTGGTGACGGGACTCTTCATCGGCTTCTTCGGCAGCATGGTGGCTGTCGCGGGCATCGCCTACGCGATGGTCGGTGTTCCGAACCTCGCGAAGACGGCGAAGGCCCAGAACAACGTCTTCTACTGGTCCGACAACACCGAGATGGTCGCCACGGGTGGCGAGACGAACCGTCAGATCGTCAACCTCTCGCAGATCCCCAAGAACATGCAGTACGCCGTCATCTCGCAGGAGAACAAGACCTTCGAGACCGACAGCGGCATCGACCCCAAGGGCATCGCCCGCGCCGTCTTCAACATGGCCAGGGGCGGCAATACGCAGGGCGGATCGACGATCACCCAGCAGTACGTGAAGAACGCGATGCTGGACGATCAGTCGCAGACCGTCTCACGGAAGGCCAAGGAGATCCTCGTCTCGATCAAGGTGGGTGCCACCAAATCGAAGGACGAGATCATGGCCGGCTATCTGAACTCGGCCTACTACGGACGAGGCGCCTACGGCATCCAGGCGGCCGCGCGTGCGTATTTCAACCAGAACGCCGTCGACCTGGACGCGGGGCAGTGTGCCTTCCTGGCGGCGATGCTCAAGGGCGCCACGTACTACGACCCGGCGGGTGCGACCTCGCTCGACAGCTCGGCCACTCCCGAGGCCAACAGCAAGCGGGCCTTGAGGCAGATGCAGAACACGCTGGACAAGATGGTCGAATACGGCAAACTGAGCAGCGCAGATCGGAAGAAGTTCACCACGCTTCCCGCATGGCAGAACCCCCGCTCGAACAACGCGCTGAGCGGGCAGGTCGGCTACCTCGTCGACCTCGCCAAGGCGTACCTGGTCAACAACACGAACATCTCCGCCAACGACTTGCAGCGGGGCGGCTACTCGATCTACACGACCTTCGACAAGAAGAAGGTCAAGGAGCTCGAGGCCTCCGTCAAGAACGTCCAGAAGACCAACATCAAGCCCAAGCAACGTCCGAAGACGGACACGCACGTCCAGTTCGGCGGGGCCTCCGTGGACCCGAGAACCGGCGCCATCAAGGCCATCTACGGCGGTGAGGATGCGACCAAGCACTTCACGAACAACGCCGACGTGACCGGCGCCCAGGTCGGTTCGACGTTCAAGCCGTTCGTCCTCGCGGCGGCGATGAAGTGGGGCGTGCGAGACAGGAGCCTCGGCCCGGAGCAGGCGCAGGACGAGCGGACTCAGGTGTCGCCGAAGAGCCTGTACAGCGGCAAGAACAAGCTCAAGATCGAGGATTACGACAAGACGGTCTGGAAGAACGAGAAGGGCGAGGAGTGGCTGCAGACCAACGACGGCAACGAGTCGTACGGCAGTCCGCCCAAGTACCAGATCGATCTGCGTGAGGCGATGCGGGAGTCGGTGAACTCCGCCTATGTGCAACTCGGCATGGATGTCGGGCTGGACAAGGTGAAGGAAGCGGCCATGGACGCCGGTCTCAAGAAGGACAGCCTGGCCGGTACCAACTACCCGTCCTTCTCCATCGGTATCTCCGACCCGAGCGCGATCCGGATGGCGGGTGCGTACGCAACCTTCGCAGCCAGCGGTGAACGGCGTGACCCCTTCTCCGTCTCAAGGGTCACGAGCAGGGACGGCACGGTCTTCACTCACCAGGACCAGCCCGAGGAAGCCTTCACCCCCAAGGTCGCCGACAACGTCACCGACGTGCTGAAGACCGTGGTCGAGAAGGGCACAGGCACCAACGCCCGACTGCCCGGACGTGATGTGGCCGGCAAGACCGGTACCACCGACGGCAACAAGTCGGCCTGGTTCGTGGGCTACACCCCGCAGCTGTCCACGTCGATCACGATGTTCCGGTACGACGATGACGAGACCAAGAAGAACCGCACCTTCCTGGAGATGTACGGGACCGGTGGCCAGGAGAAGATCCATGGCGCTTCGTTCCCGTCCGAGATCTGGCACGACTACATGGAAGAGGCGTTGAAGGACCAGAAGGCGCTGCCGTTCCCGACCCCAGAGCCCATCGGTGAGATCGTCAACGACGTGCCGAGTCCCACTCCCACTCCGACCGTCAGTGACACCCAGGAAGCCAGCCCGAGCCCGAGTCCCACTCCCAGTGAGACGCTGACGAGTCCGTCGCCGTCGTCGAGTGAGTCCTGCCGGTTCAGCTGGCAGTGCAGCGACACGGGTGGCACGGACACCGGCGGGACCGACGGGGGCGTGACGCCGACGCCAACGGCCACGGACACGTCAGGGACCGGTAACAGCAGAGGCAATGGCAACGGCAACGGTGGCCTCTTCGGAGGGTCGACCGGCTAGCTGCCAGAATGCCCGGGAAGGGTGTTTCACGTGAAACATGTCGATGTTTCACGTGAAACGGGGGCCGCCGCACCTGAGTGGTTGTGGCGGCCCCCGGCGTATTCCTAGACACGTACGGCAGGATGTGCGGCATGCCCAGCGCAGAATCGACGCAAGCGAGCGTGCACGAGCCGGACCCGGTGCGGCCGACCAAGGAGGATGAGGTCGCCGCGTCCGGCAGTGAGCTGATCGGCGGTCCCCTCGGGCGGCGGGCCCTGCTTGGGACGTCCTGGTGGACTCCCGTCCGGGTCATCGTGCTCGTGGCGATCGGCATGTTCGCTCTCGGACTGATCCAGAAGGCACCCTGCTACAACGGCGCCTGGTTCTTCGGCGCCAGCTCGCAGTACACGAAGGCGTGCTATTCGGACATCCCGCACCTCTATCAGGGGCGCGGTTTCGCCGACGGTCTCGTGCCGTACTTCGACAAGCTCTCCGGTGACATGCCGTACCTCGAATACCCGGTCCTGACCGGTGTGTTCATGGAGGTGGCCTCCTGGCTCACGCCGGGCAGCGGCAGCATCCAGGACCAGGAACAGTGGTACTGGATGGTCAACGCCGGGATGCTGATGGCGTGCGCGGCCGTCATCGCCGTCTGCGTGACCCGCACGCACGCCCGGCGCCCGTGGGACGGACTGCTGGTCGCCCTGGCGCCCGCCTTCGCGCTGACCGCGACCATCAACTGGGACCTGCTGGCGGTCGCTCTGACGGCCGCGGCGATGCTGATGTGGTCCCGGGGGCGCTCCGTCGCCTTCGGAGTCCTCCTGGGGCTTGCTACGGCCGCCAAGCTCTATCCCGTCTTCTTGCTCGGCCCGCTGCTCCTGCTGTGCTGGCGTGCGGGCAAATGGCGGGACTTCGGCAAGGCTCTGGGAGGCACGGTCGTCGCCTGGCTCGCCGTGAACCTGCCGGTGATGCTCTTCGCCTGGGACGGCTGGTCGCAGTTCTACAAGTTCAGCCACGACCGGGGCGTGGACTTCGGGTCCTTCTGGCTGATCATGGCCCAGAACTCGACCAACCCGCTCAGCACCGACACCGTCAACAACCTGGCCACGGCGCTGGTGGTGCTGTGCTGTGTGGGCATTGCCGTGCTCACGATGACCGCTCCGCGCCGACCGCGTTTCGCCCAGCTCGCCTTCCTGATCGTCGCGGCGTTCATCCTCACCAACAAGGTCTACTCGCCGCAGTACGTCCTGTGGCTGGTGCCGCTCGCTGTGCTGGCCAGGCCGAAGTGGCGGGACATCCTGATCTGGCAGGCGTGCGAGATCGCGTACTTTCTGGGCATCTGGATGTACCTGGCGTACACGACCAGCGGAGAGGCTCACAAGGGTCTGCCGCAGGACGGCTACCACTGGGCCATCGCCGTACATCTGCTGGGGACGCTGTACCTGTGTGTGATCGTCGTGCGCGACATCCTCATGCCGGAGCGGGACCCGGTACGGCGGGCCGGCGACGACGACCCGTCAGGGGGTGTGCTGGACGGCGCGGAGGACGTGTTCGCCCTTGGCGCGGCGGCCCATCCGCCGCGGCACGCGGCCCACTTCGACGGACCGCAGGTGGAGTGGGGCAGTCATGGAACGACTTCCTCCACAGAGAGTTCGCTCTGAGCGAACAGCGCGCAGGCGGCGGTGGGCGACCCACGAACTCCACGTCGACTCATGCCGTGCGAAAGGCCGTACACAGAGATTCCGTGTACGGCCTTTTCGGTTGCCTGTCGCGTCGCTCAGCGGTCGACGATGCGGTCGAACTGCGTGGTGGTGTGCCGCAGATGAGCCACCAACTCCTCACCGACCTTCGGCTCGGGCGCGTCCGTCGGCACGAACAGGATGGAGACCTGCATGTGCGGCGGTTCCGCAAACCAGCGCTGCTTGCCGCCCCAGACGAACGGAGAAAGGTTCCGGTTCACCGTGGCGAGGCCGGCCCGGGCAACGCCCTTGGCGCGCGGCATGACGCCGTGCAGCGCCTTCGGGGCCTCCAGGCCCACCCCGTGCGACGTACCACCCGCCACGACGACCAGGTAGCCGTCGGAGGCCGCCTTCTGCTGGCGGTAGCCGAAACGGTCCCCCTTGGCCACACGCGTCACATCCAGGACCGCACCGCGGTAGTCCGTGGCCTCGTGGTCCCCCAGCCACAGGCGGGTGCCGATGCGGGCGCGGAAGCGTGTCTGCGGGAACTGCTGCTGCAGCCGGTGGAGTTCATCGGCCTTGAGATGGCTGACGAACATCGTGTGCAGCGGCAGACGAGCCGCGCGCAGGTGGTCCATCCAGCCGATGACCTCTTCGACGGCGTCCGAGCCGTCCGTGCGGTCCAGCGGCAGGTGGATGGCGAAGCCCTCCAGGCGGACGTTCTCTATGGCGGAGTGCAGCTGCGACAGGTCCTGTGCGCTGATGCCGTGCCGCTTCATCGAGGACATCACCTCGATAACCACACGGGCGCCCACCAGGCCGTACACGCCGTCCACCGAGGACACCGAGCGGATGACACGGTCGGGCAGCGGGACGGGCTCCTCGCCGCGCCGGTACGGCGTCAGCACCAGCAGGTCACCGCCGAAGTAGTCCTTGATGCGCGCGGCCTCGTACGTGGTGCCGACGGCGAGGATGTCGGAACCCATCCGGGTGGCCTCCTCCGCCAGCCGCTCGTGTCCGAAGCCGTAGCCGTTGCCCTTGCAGACCGGGACGAGCCCCGGGAACTGCTCCTGCACGTGCTTGTGGTGCGCCCGCCAGCGCGCGGTGTCGACGTAGAGCGTGAGCGCCATGGCCGGACCTGGAACCTTTCTCGTGGCTGCGGTGTATCAGAGGTATGGAAGCGAACGAAACTGTCGGACTTATCGAAGCAAACAGCCGGGGCCGATGGGGCTCAGCGGCGCGACATGTAGATGTCGAGCGCCTTGTGGAGCAGCTTGTTCAACGGGAAGTCCCACTCGCCGAGGTACTCGGCGGCCTGACCGCCGGTGCCCACCTTGAACTGGATCAGGCCGAAGAGGTGGTCCGTCTCGTCCAGCGAGTCGGAGATGCCCCGCAGGTCATACGCGGTCGCGCCGAGCGCGTAGGCGTCACGCAGCATCCGCCACTGCATCGCGTTCGAGGGCCGGACCTCACGACCGATGTTGTCGGAGGCGCCGTAGGAGTACCAGACGTGACCGCCGACGATCAGCATGGTCGCCGCCGACAGGTTCACGCCGTTGTGCCGTGCGAAGTACAGCCGCATCCGGTTGGGGTCCTCGGTGTTGAGGGCCGTCCACATGCGTTGGAAGTACGACAGCGGGCGAGGCCGGAAGTGGTCGCGCACGGCGGTGATCTCGTACAGCCGCTGCCACTCGTCGAGGTCCTGATAGCCGCCCTGGACGACTTCGACGCCTGCCTTCTCGGCCTTCTTGATGTTGCGTCGCCACAGCTGGTTGAAGTTCTTGTGGACCTCTTCCAGGGAACGATTGGCGAGCGGCACCTGGAAGACATAGCGGGGCTGCACGTCGCCGAAGCCGGCCCCGCCGTCCTCGCCCTGCTGCCAGCCCATGCGGCGCAGCTTGTCGGCGACCTCGAAGGCGCGCGGCTCGATGAAGTCGGCCTCGATGTCGCGCAGCCGCTTCACGTCCGGGTTCTGGATGCCCTGCTTGATGGAGCCGGCCTCCCAGCGCCGGATGATCACCGGCGGGCCCATCTTCACGGAGAAGGCGCCCTGTTGCTTGAGGTGGGCGAGCATCGGTTCCAGCCACTCGGTCAGATTCGGCGCGAACCAGTTGATGACCGGACCCTCGGGCAGATAGGCCAGGTAGCGCTTGATCTTGGGCAGCTGACGGTAGAGGACGAGGCCCGCACCGACCATTTCGCCGGTGCGCTCGTCGAACCAGCCGAGGCTCTCGGAGCGCCACTCCGCCTTGACGTCGGCCCAGGCCGGAACCTGCATGTGGCTCGCCGAGGGCAGGCTCTGGATGTACGCCAGATGCTGCTCACGGCTGATCGTCCTCAGGGTCAGGCTCATTCGGGGCGCTCCTCGGGCTGGTGTGTCCCCATGGGTACAGGGGCTCCGGCTCTCGCGCCGAAGCCTACTGCGCCTCGCGAGCGCCCCGACTGGGCATACGGAACCTGCGCCCCGGCTTGTGGCCCGCCAAGGCGTTCCGCGGGGCTTTGTGTGCAGTTAAGCGGACAGTGTCCCTGGCGTCAGTTGATGACCCCGCCGAAGAGACCCCCATGCGCCATGCCGAGGAAGAAGCCGACTGCAGAAGCGCCGAGGCCCAGGATGAGCCCGAAGCGTTCGCGGGTCGTCTCCGAGATCCACTGGCCGTACGCGCCGGTGAGGATCCCTACCAGACCGGCCCAGGAGCTGAGCAGGTGCAGGCTGTGGAAGAAGCCCGTCACGAACGCCACCACTCCGAGCACCAGGGTCACCGCGAGCAGCGTGTCCTGGAGGGGGTGGGGTTTTCCGTCCGTGGCGAAAAGGCCTCCGGCGGTGTTGGGTCGCAATGCCTGTGCCATGGGGCACCTCCTGCGGAAGACGGCGCATCGTAGCGCCATGCACACCCGATGTGTACAGACTGACGGTCACCGCGGGCGGATTTCAACCGGAAGCACGTGTGCAGGTACTCTGTACCCTCTGCACCGGTGTCTGCCCAGGCAGTGCCAGGGAACCGCCCAGGCCAGACGAGGGATGTCGCTCGCCGACCCTCGATTGTCAGTGGCGGCCGATACCGTTGCGTACGCATCACAACCCTCCTGCCACGGAACGACCGTGGCCGTTGAGTCCAAAGGAGGTGGGTTCCACATGCGTCACTACGAGGTGATGGTCATCCTCGACCCCGATCTGGAGGAGCGCGCTGTCTCCCCCCTGATCGAGAACTTCCTCTCCGTCGTCCGTGAGGGCAACGGCAAGGTCGAGAAGGTCGACACCTGGGGCCGTCGTCGTCTCTCGTACGAGATCAAGAAGAAGCCCGAGGGCATCTACTCGGTCATCGATCTGCAGGCTGAGCCCGCGATCGTCAAGGAGCTCGACCGCCAGATGAACCTGAACGAGTCGGTCCTCCGGACCAAGGTCCTCCGTCCCGAGACCCACTGAGCTCTCCAGCTCAGCTGATCTCGGGATTTCGAGTAGCAGCACAAGCAGCCAGCAGCAAACCCGCCGAGAGGTTCCCCCATGGCAGGCGAGACCGTCATCACGGTCGTCGGCAATCTTGTCGATGACCCCGAGCTGCGCTTCACCCCCTCCGGTGCGGCGGTCGCGAAGTTCCGTGTCGCGTCCACTCCCCGCACCTTCGACCGCCAGACGAACGAGTGGAAGGACGGCGAAAGCCTCTTTCTGACCTGCTCGGTCTGGCGTCAGGCGGCGGAGAACGTCGCGGAGTCGCTCCAGCGAGGCATGCGCGTCATCGTGCAGGGCCGGCTGAAGCAGCGGTCCTACGAGGACCGTGAGGGCGTCAAGCGCACGGTCTACGAACTGGACGTCGAGGAAGTCGGCGCCAGCCTGCGCAACGCCACGGCCAAGGTCACCAAGACCGCCGGCCGCGGTGGGCAGCAGGGCCAGGGCGGTTACAGCGGCGGTGGCGGCGGCCAGGGTGGCGGTGGCTGGGGCGGTGGCTCCGGCGGCGGCCAGCAAGGCGGCGGCGCTCCCGCCGACGACCCGTGGGCGACCGGCACTCCTGCCGGTGGCAACCAGGGCGGCGGCGGTGGCGGCGGCTGGGGTGGAAACTCCGGCGGCAGCGCTGGCGGCGGCTACTCGGACGAGCCTCCCTTCTAGGGCGGGTTCGTACCCAAACTTCTTGATCACACAGGAGAAACACCATGGCGAAGCCGCCTGTGCGCAAGCCTAAGAAGAAGGTCTGCGCTTTCTGCAAGGACAAGGTCACGTACGTGGACTACAAGGACACGAACATGCTGCGGAAGTTCATTTCCGACCGCGGCAAGATCCGTGCCCGCCGCGTGACCGGCAACTGCACGCAGCACCAGCGTGACGTCGCCACGGCCGTCAAGAACAGCCGTGAGATGGCGCTGCTGCCCTACACGTCTACCGCGCGATAAGGGAAGGGTGACCGAAACATGAAGATCATCCTCACCCACGAGGTCTCCGGCCTCGGTGCCGCGGGCGACGTCGTCGACGTCAAGGACGGTTACGCTCGCAACTACCTGATCCCGCGGAAGTTCGCTATCCGCTGGACCAAGGGTGGCGAGAAGGACGTCGAGCAGATCCGTCGTGCTCGCAAGATTCACGAGATCCAGACCATCGAGCAGGCCAACCAGGTGAAGGCCCAGCTCGAGGGCGTCAAGGTCCGTCTGGCTGTCCGCTCCGGCGACGCCGGTCGTCTCTTCGGTTCCGTCACCCCGGCCGACGTCGCTTCGGCGATCAAGGCTTCCGGTGGCCCCGAGGTCGACAAGCGCCGCATCGAGCTGGGTGCGCCGATCAAGACCCTGGGCGCCCACGAGACGTCTGTGCGTCTGCACCCCGAGGTTGCCGCCAAGGTCAACATCGAGGTCGTCGCGGCCTGATCGCTGCGCTCGGCTGAACTGCTGAGAGAAGGGGCGGCACCCGTCGCGGGTGCCGCCCCTTCTTCGCGTTCCGGTTCAGTACGGCACCGCGCATGTTTCACGTGAAACGCCGGTTTCACGTGAAACAGTCAGCGGGTGGCGCCTGTGACGATCCAGCGGCCCGAACGGGTCCGCAGCCAAAGGGTCAGCATGCGCATCGCCATCATCAGCGTCATCGCTCCCCAGAGCGCTGTGAGGCCGCCACCCAGCGTCGGGACGAGCAACGCCAGTGGGGCGAAGGCAGCCAGAGTGGCCACCATGGCCCAGGCCAGATACGGGCCGTCGCCCGCGCCCATCAGCACCCCGTCCAGGACGAAGACAATGCCGCAGATCGGCTGGGAGAGAGCGACCACGAGAAGAGCGGGCAGGGCGGCGTCCTTCACCACGGTGTCGTTGGTGAACAGGGGCAGGAACACCGGCCGGGCGATCATCACCAGTACGCCGAGTACGCCGCCGACCGCGATCCCCCACTGGACCATGCGGCGGCAGGCGTGGCGGGCACCCTCGGGGTCGTCTGCGCCTAGGTAGCGTCCGATGATGGCCTGACCCGCGATGGCGATGGCATCAAGGGCGAAGGCAAGCAAACTCCACAGGGACAGCACGATCTGGTGTGCCGCGATATCGGCATCGCCGAGGCGGGCGGCGACGGCCGTGGCAATCATCAGGATCGCCCGGAGCGAGAGCGTGCGGACCAGCAGGGGGACGCCGGCTTGTGCCGAGGCCCGTATCCCCGCCGCGTCGGGACGCAGTGAGGCTCCGTGTCTGCGGGCTCCGCGGACGACCACTATGAGATAGGCGGCTGCCATGCCGCACTGTGCGATGACGGTGCCCCAGGCGGAACCGGCGATGCCGAGATCGGCGCCGTAGACGAGGCCGGCGTTGAGGGCGGCGTTGGTGACAAAGCCTGCGACGGCGACATAGAGGGGCGTCTTTGTGTCCTGCAGGCCACGCAGGACACCGGTGGAGGCGAGCACGACGAGCATGGCCGGGATACCGAGCGCCGAGATGCGCAGGTATGCGGTCGCGTAGGGGGCCGCGGTGTCAGAGGCGCCGAAGAGTTCCACCACGGTCGGCGCCGTGGGGAGTACGGCGGCGATGACGGCAGCACCGAGCAGGAGTGCCAGCCAGATGCCATCCATTCCCTGGCGGATGGCGGCCTGGAGGTCGCCCGCACCGACACGTCGGGCGACGGCCGCCGTAGTGGCGTAGGCGAGGAAGACGAAGATGCTGACTGCTGTCATGAGGAGGGCCGAGGCGACGCCGAGTCCGGCGAGTTGCGCCGTGCCGAGGTGCCCCACGATTGCGCTGTCGGCCATGACAAAGAGGGGCTCGGCGACGAGTGCGCCGAAGGCCGGGACAGCCAGTGCGACGATCTCTCGATCGTGCTGCCGCCGGGTGGCCCTGGAGGTCACGGGAGCCTGTGTCATGAGCACCAATCTAATCGTCCACAGGTAAGAGATGCAAAGCTTTTGTGACCCTTACCTCCTGACTCTCCGTGTGCTCGTTCGTGCGTCGTTCGAGGCGATCTTGGTCCGACTGGGAAAGTTTTTCTTCTGCACAGCCGGTGGATGGGAAAAGTGCAGGTCAGAGTAGGTTGCGTCAGAAAGGCTTGAGCTTGTTCACAGGGCTGTCCACCGCATCGTGCACAGGTTTTGCGGAGTTCTCCACAGCATCCGGGCCGTCGTCCACATGGCCTGTGGATAACCAGATTGGCTGACGGTGCCGGCAGGCCTACCGTGGTCCGGCGCCCACTCCGTTCGTCGGCAGGGAATCCAGCTCAAAACAGACGCGCAGTAACCGGAGTTGGGCCTCTCATTTGTCAGTGCCGTGCCGTAGAAAAGAGAGCACGGCTAGGTCCGCTCGTCGGCGGACGGGAGGAGGTGGCTCGGTGAGCATTTCCGAGCCCTTGGACGACCCCTGGGCCGACAGCGGTCCAAGTGATCGTCTGCCTGCCTCCCGCCGCCGCGGCGAAGGGGGCCGGGGCCGAGACGAACAACATGACCGAGGCCGGGACAGCGGCGAATGGGACGGCGGAGGCACATCCTTCGAGCGCGTGCCGCCCCAGGACCTGGATGCCGAGCAGTCCGTTCTCGGCGGCATGCTGCTGTCCAAGGACGCCATTGCCGACGTTGTGGAGATCCTCAAGGGCCACGACTTCTACAAACCCGCACACGAGACGATCTTCCAGGCGATCCTCGACGTCTACGCCAAGGGCGAGCCGGCCGACCCCATCACGATCGCCGCCGAGCTCACCAAACGCGGAGAGATCAACAAGGTCGGCGGCGCGTCCTATCTGCACACCCTCGTCCAGACCGTGCCGACGGCGGCCAACGCCGAGTACTACGCGGAGATCGTGCACGAGCGCGCGGTCCTGCGCAGGCTGGTCGAGGCCGGGACCCGTATCACCCAGATGGGATACGCGGCCGACGACGACGTCGACGAGATCGTCAACCGCGCCCAGGCCGAGATCTACGCGGTCACCGAGCAGCGCACCAGTGAGGACTACCTGCCGCTCGGCGACATCATGGAGGGTGCGCTCGACGAGATCGAGGCGATCGGCTCCCGTTCCGGGGAGATGACCGGTGTGCCCACGGGGTTCACCGACTTCGACTCGCTCACCAACGGCTTGCATCCGGGTCAGATGATCGTCATCGCCGCGCGTCCCGCCATGGGTAAGTCCACCCTCGCACTCGACTTCGCCCGCGCCGCATCGATCAAGCACAACCTGCCGAGTGTCATCTTCTCCCTCGAAATGGGTCGCAACGAGATCGCGATGCGTCTGTTGTCCGCCGAGGCTCGAGTCGCCCTGCACCACATGCGTTCCGGCACGATGACCGACGAGGACTGGACGCGTCTGGCCCGCCGGATGCCGGATGTGTCGGCCGCACCGTTGTTCATCGACGACTCCCCGAACCTGTCGATGATGGAGATCCGCGCCAAGTGCCGGCGTCTCAAGCAGCGCAACGACATCAGACTGGTCGTCATCGACTATCTCCAGCTGATGCAGTCCGGCGGCTCCAAGCGTGCCGAGAACCGCCAGCAGGAGGTCTCGGACATGTCCCGTAACCTCAAGCTCCTCGCCAAGGAGCTGGAGCTCCCGGTCATCGCGCTGTCCCAGCTGAACCGTGGTCCCGAGCAGCGCACCGACAAGAAGCCGATGGTCTCCGACCTGCGTGAGTCCGGCTCCATCGAGCAGGACGCCGACATGGTCATCCTGCTGCACCGTGAGGACGCCTACGAGAAGGAGTCGCCGCGCGCGGGCGAGGCGGACCTGATCGTGGCCAAGCACCGTAACGGCCCGACCGCGACGATCACGGTCGCCTTCCAGGGCCACTACTCGCGCTTCGTGGACATGGCGCAGACCTGACCTGCGTCAGGGGGCGGTCTGAAATTTCGTGTCGGAATCTCACGGTCGGCGCCGGACGGAAGTCGGATCCGACGTGGCACTGAGACATGCAGGTCGCGCCTGTACCTCGTTCGCGTTGAAACGCCGAGGCGTGGAAGACCGAGCGGCCCCGCCGGGAACAGCCGGTCCGGTCGGCGCGGTTGCATCGACCGAGGGGACCGGCGCCGCACTGCGGGGAACACGGAGACCACAAGGTCGTCCGCCCCACCAGGATCCGGGCCCCAGGAGCGCGGTACGCCCGCCGCGCACTCGGACCAAGACGTATTTCTGCAGGAGGACTGTTCCATGACTGACCGGCCCTTGACGCTCATGGCAGTACACGCCCACCCCGACGACGAGGCCACCGGAACCGGAGGGGTCCTCGCAAGGTACGCGGCGGAGGGCATCCGCACGGTTCTCGTGACGTGTACCGACGGCGGTTGCGGTGACGGACCGGGGGGTGTCAAGCCGGGCGATCCCGGCCACGATCCGGCGGCGGTCGCACTGATGCGCCGTCAAGAACTTGAGGCGAGCTGTGACGTCCTGAAGATCAGCGATCTGGAGATGTTGGACTATGCCGACTCCGGGATGATGGGCTGGCCGAGCAACGACGTCCCCGGATCCTTCTGGCAGACCCCCGTGCAGGAAGGCGCGGCCCAGCTCGCGGAACTCATGCGGCACTACCGACCTGATGTGGTCGTCACCTATGACGAGAACGGCTTCTACGGCCACCCCGACCACATCCAGGCCCACCGCATCACGATGGCGGCGCTGGAGATGACCGCACTGAAACCGAAGGTGTACTGGACCACGATGCCCCGCTCGAGCATGCAGCGGTTCGGTGAGATCATGCGCGAGTTTCATCCGGACATGCCGGAGCCGGACCCCGCCGAGGCCGCCGCGATGGCCAAGATCGGCCTTCCCGACGATGAAATCACCACCTGGGTGGACACCACCGCGTTCAGCGGTCAGAAGTTCGACGCGCTGGCCGCTCACGCCAGCCAGGGCGAGAACATCTTCTTCCTCAAGATGGGCAAGGAGAGGTTCGGCGAGTTGATGGGCATGGAGACCTTCGTACGCGTCCAGGACGCCACCGGCGCGGACCTACCCGAGAACGATCTCTTCGCCGGCCTGCGCTGATCTGACCGTCCGCCCGGCCGGGAAGGCGCATGGAGGCATCGGGCGGGTCACACACCCGGAGGCTTGTCCACGCGAGTTCCGCTCCGGCAGCCCGCGCCCCAGGTCACGAGCCCGGCGGTCTGCTCCGATCAAGACAGACCGCCGGGGACCCGCCGAATTTGACTCGACGGTCGAGGGCCTTGCGGGATGGACTGAGGCCATGACGACACCTCAGGAAGAGCTGCTCCCCGGAACGCGCCGGGCACTGCTGCACAGGATCGCTGTGGCCCAGTCCGAAGGGCGTGCGCCTTCGGTGGTCGCGGCGGTCGTGAGAGGTGGGCGGGCCGTGTGGCACGGTGCGCGGACCTCGGTGGACGGGCATGGCCCGGACGAGAACGTTCAGTACCGCATCGGCTCCATCACCAAGACCTTCACCGCTGTTCTGGTGCTGCGGCTGCGCGACGAGGGCGCACTCGACCTTGGTGATCCGTTGGAGAAGCACGTGTCCGGAACCGGCGCGGGGGAGGCGACCATCGCCGACCTCCTCGCCCACACGAGCGGATTGGCGGCGGAGTCGCCCGCCCCGTGGTGGGAGCGCACCCCGGGGTCCCTGCGCCCCGAACTCGCCGATGTCCTGGGCGAACAGCCTCTTCTCCATCCGGTCGGCCGCCGATTCCACTACTCCAACCCCGGCTACACCGTGCTCGGCACGCTCGTTGAGAAGCTGCGTGGAGCGCCGTGGGAGGAAGTACTTCGGCGTGAAGTGCTCGAACCTCTGGGCCTCGACCGTACGAGCGCTCACCCACAGGCACCCCATGCGGGTGGCTGGGCCGTGCATCCCTGGGCAGATGCCCTGCTGCCCGAACCCGCCGAATACCTCGGCCGGATGGCTCCTGCCGGTCAGCTCTGGTCCACGGCAGCCGACCTGGCGCGCTTTGCCGTCTTCCTGGCACAGGGCGACGACCGGGTGCTGAGTGCCGAGACCGTGAGAGAGATGCGCACGCCCGCTGCGCCCGCCGAAGCCGCAGACGTCGTGGACGGAGCCACGTACGGACTGGGGCTGCAGATCCAGCACCGGGCCGGCCGACTGCTCGTGGGGCACTCCGGATCGCTGCCGGGCTTTCTGGCGAACCTCACCATCAGCGTCGAGGACGACGTCGCGGCAGTGGTGCTGGCCAACTGCACCTCCGGTCCTCTGCTGGGCACCGTCGGAGCGGATCTCGTACGGATCGTCGCCGAGGCCGAGCCGCGCATTCCCGATCCGTGGCGGCCGCTGGCTCAAGTCGCGCCGCGCGTACTGGAGTTGACCGGACCCTGGTATTGGGGAACGCATGCGTTCGCCCTGCGGCTCGCGGCCGACGGAGGTGTCTCGATGGAGCCGCTGTCCGGCAGTGGCCGCCGCTCGCGCTTCAGGGCGAACGGTGACGGGACCTGGACCGGACTGGAGGGCTACTACGCCGGAGAGCCCCTGAAGGCGGTACGGCGCCCGGACGGGACGGTGAGCCATCTGGACCTCGGGTCGTTCGTGTTCGCGCGTCAGCCGTACGACGAGGAGGCCTCCGTGCCGGGTGGGGTGGATCCGGACGGCTGGCGGGGGATCGGCTGATCACCCTTGCCCGCACGGGGCCGTGTTTCACGTGAAACATGACGCTTCACTTCGCGGCCTCACAGTTGGATCTTGAACCCGACGTGTGAGGCCGTGAAGCCGAGCCGCTCGTAGAAGCGGTGGGCGTCGGTGCGCGTGGTGTCGGAAGTCAGCTGGGCCAACTGGCAGCCCTGGCGCCGGGATTCGTCGACCGCCCACTGGATGAGCCGTGTGCCCAGACCGCCGCCTCGTTCATCGGCGTGGATCCGGACACCTTCGATGATCGACCTGGTGGCACCGCGACGCGATAGGCCGGGGATGATCGTGAGCTGCAGCGTCCCGACGACATGTCCCTGCCGAACCGCTACGACCAGATACTGGTTCGGGTCGGACGTGAGGCGCTCCAACGCGGACAGGTACGGGGTGAGATCGTCCGGTGACTCGCGCTGGGCGCCCAAGGGGTCGTCGGCGAGCAGGGCGGCCATCGCGGCCACGTCGTCCGCCGTGGCGGCCCTTATTTCAAGATCTCCCATGTCTGCACTCTACGTACGGTCGTTCTCAGGGGGCAGGGCTCAGCCCGCTGCCACGGTCAGCGGAGCGAATCGCCTGGTCCAGTCGCCGGGCAGTTCCGGGATCCCGTACGTCATGACCGCGTTGAACGCGATGGACGCCAGCCCCCGCTCCTTTGCCCATGCCAGCAACTCTTCGTGGCGTACGTCGATGTCGGTGCGCAGGGGGCGGTCGGTGTGCGTGGCGAGCGAGACGATGAGCGCCTTCGCCGTCTCCGTGTCCCGGGCAATCAGAGGACCCACCACCTGGGTTTCCATGTTGGGCCAGGTGGCTGCGTAGCCGATGAGCCGGCCGTTCTCCTCGGCCACGTGCAGTCGGTCGGCGAAGGCGGGCAGCCGCGTGATGATGGGCGTGCGGTCGGCACCGAACACTTCTTCGTCGAGCTGGAGGATCGAAGTGAGGTCCTCGGCGGTGGCCGCGCGTGTGACAACCGCCGGCTCAGAGCCGCTGGGCGTGAAGTGCCCGTGCAGCATCTCCGCCCGGCCGGTGACCTTGAAGCCGAGTTCCTCGTAGAGCGGGCGACCGTATGGGGTGGCGTGCAACGTCAGCGGGGTGGTGCCCATCAGCGAGACGACGTGTTGCATCAGCCGGCGGCCGATGCCCTGACGGGCGTGCCGTTCGGCCACCAGCACCATCCCGATGGCTCCGAGAGCAGGCCGGCCATGTGGCCCGAACTCGGTGACGACACAGGCGCTCACGAGTCCGCCGTCGGGGTCGTCGATCCCGTATCCCTTCCCTGCCGTGAGGAGGAAACCCCACTTGTGCTCCTCGCGTGGCCACCCCCGGTCCTCGGACAAGTCGGCGCAGGCGGTGAGATCGCGAAGCGTCAGACGGCGGATGGGAAGAGGGGCACGGGAAGGAGTCGACACGCAGGTCAGGCTGTCCGACAGGTGCCCTCGCCGTCCACCTCTTTCTCGTGAGAGACAAGGGCTTTTGGCCATGTCGTGGGCAAGTGCACAGCGGGCGGACAGCAGTGGGGTGTTTCACGTGAAACACGGGCGAACGCAGGGCATCCGGTCGTCTTGCGGGAGGAGTTAGCCGGCCGCCGCACTAGCCTCGTGCCCCATGGCGAGACTTCATCTCTTCGATCTGGACGGCACGCTGCTGCAGGGCACTTCGGCGCCGGTGGAGATCTCACGGCAGCTGGGCCTGGAAGCCGAGACGGTGGCGCTCGATCAGGCGATTTCGGCGGGGCTCATAGGGCCGCCGGAGTACGCGGCGCAGGTCTATGCGCTCTGGGCGGAACTCACCGAAGCGCATGTGTCGGCGGCCTTCGAAGCTGCCCCTTGGCTCGAGCGCATCCATGAGGTCTGGGCGGAGATCCGGCAGGTGGGCGACTACTGCGCCGCCGTTTCGCTCTCGCCTTCTTTCTTCGTGGAGCGGCTCACCGGCTGGGGCGCGCATGCGGCTTTAGGGTCCCGTTTTCCCGCCGTGCCGTTCACCGAGCCCGTGGATCCGACCGGAGTTCTCAGCGCTGCGGCCAAGGTCGAGATCGCCGGCCGGCTGTGCAGGGACTTCGGTGTCGAACTGGCCGACTGCATTGCCTATGGCGACTCGCTGTCGGACAAAGATCTGTTCGGTGCGGTTCCGGTCTCCGTCGCGGTCAATGCGGACCGCCACCTCGCCGGTCTCGCGACCCACTCGTACCTGGGCGGGGATCTGTGGGAAGCCTATGAATTGGTGCGCCACGTCAGGTGAATAGGCGTAGACATCCCGTGCGGACCGGGGCTGGGCGATGCAGCGTAACGGGACAGAGAGATCGAAGACCCGCGTTTGCGGTTATACGGCCGAGGTGCCCATGCGCGATGGGATTCTGCAGTGAAGAGCACTGCGGCCAATGTCACATTCTCGCCTACTTGTCCGTACACGTGTGAATCCAGGTTGAATGTGGCCGCATTGGCTGCGGCATGGAACGGGGAAAGCAAGACGTCTGCGGGGGAAAGGCAACTTCCGGCCGAGGAAGTGCGCAGACCGACCGAAAGATGTTCGAGGCGAGGCACACCATGGACGCTCCGACCACCGCGTCGGCCGACAACGGCACTTCCGGCGGCGGTGGCGACGGCTGGTTCACGCCGTACACGCAGTCGGCGACGCCCTTGGAAGAGGAGCGTGAGGCGATCGAGAGCGGCACCACGAGGGACCCCGACGGGGGGAACAGCACACAGGAAGCGCCACGGGCCGAATTCGGCGCACAGCCTCCAGCAGTGGGGCCAGCCGCCGTCGAGAACTTCCCCGCCGACCGGCGCGTGCCCATCCAGCGCTCCACCGTGCCCGCAACGCAGGCACGGCGGCCGCACGCCCGGGCCCGGGTCGAGTGTGTGTCCCCGGACGGCCTTCTCATCCGTCGCAGCGTGGCCGAGGTGGCGCCGATCGCCGACAAGGTCACCTCGTACTTCTACGCGATGCTCTTTGTCCGCCACCCGGACCTGCGGTCACTGTTCCCCGCCGCGATGGACACCCAGAGGGACCGACTGTTCAGAGCCCTGCTCACGGCGGCCGAGCACATCGACAACAGCGAGGCCCTCGTCACCTATCTGCAGAACCTCGGACGGGGTCACCGCAAGTACGGCACCAGGGCCGAGCACTATCCGGCCGTCGGCGAATGCCTCATCGGCGCTTTGAGCAAGTACACCGCCGGAATCTGGGACGCGGAGATGGAGGCGGCCTGGGTTCGGACGTACACGACGATCTCGCAGATCATGATCGACGCAGCGGCTGCTGACGAACTGCGCGCCCCTGCCTGGTGGTTCGCCGAGATCGTCGCGCACGACCTCAGAACCCCGGATGTAGCGGTCGTCACGGTGCGTCCCGATCAGCCCTATCCCTTCCTGGCGGGGCAGTACACGAGCCTGGAGACGCCGTGGTGGCCGCGGATCTGGCGGCACTACTCGTTCGCCTCGGCGCCCCGGTCCGACGGTCTGCTGACGTTCCATGTGAAGGCCGTCCCCGCGGGCTGGGTCTCGAACGCGCTGGTGCACCGTGCTCGCCCAGGCGACATCATCCGCCTGGGTCCGCCGGATGGTTCGATGACCGTCGACCACACCACCGACAGCGGGCTGCTGTGCCTGGGCGGCGGCACCGGAATAGCGCCGATCAAGGCACTGATCGAGGACGTGGCCGAGCACGGTGAGTGGCGGCCGGTCGAGGTGTTCTACGGCGCCCGTACCGACCACGACCTGTACGAGATCGACACGATGCTCAGACTCCAGCAGTCACATCCCTGGCTCTCGGTGCGCGCGGTCATCGACCAGCGGGCGCACCTCCACCTTCCGGATGCCATACGTGAGTACGGGCCGTGGCACGCGTTCGACGCCTACCTCTCGGGCCCGCCCGGCATGATCCGCAGAGGTGTGGATGCCCTGAGACACGTGGGCATCCCGTCGGAACGCATACGGCACGACGCGGTGGAGGAACTCGCCGTCGCCGGCCCCTGACCCGGCGGCCCTCACCCCAGGTCAGGAGCGTGCATGGCGCGCACGCCCTCGATGTTCCCGTCCAAGTAGTGCCGCAAGGACAGTGGCACGAGATGCACCGAGGCGATCCCGACGCGGGTGAACGGCACTCGTACGATCTCGTACTCGCCGGCGGGCTCGTCCACCTCGGGGCCATGTCGCAGGGACGGGTCCATGGACTCCAGGCGGCAGACGAAGAAGTGCTGCACCTTCACGCCGGTCGCGCCGCCGTCCTCTCCGATGTGCTCCACGGTGTCCACGAAGCAGGGCACCACATCGGTGATCTTGGCGCCCAGCTCTTCGTACACCTCGCGGTGCAGGGCGTCGACGACGGTCGTGTCCGCGGGCTCGACCCCGCCACCGGGAGTGACCCAGTAGGGATCGACACCTGGCTTGGTGCGCTTGATCAGGATCAGGTTGTCGCCCTCGAGCAGAACAGCACGAGCGGTGCGCTTGACCACGGGTCGGACCGTCATGGGGGAAATGTGGCCCGGTTGGTTCCACGTGAAACATCGCGGGGCGTCACCGGCCGACATCTCCCCGTGACTGCTGGAAAAGCCCTGGTCAGCACCAGTCGGTTGCCGCTCGCAGCAGCCATTCGTGAGCCCGTGCGATGTGCGGCATCGCAAGGGTGCCGGTGCGCACCACGAGGAAGTACGTCCGCAGAGGGGGCACCGCGGGATTGTGCAGGGCGACGACGTCTCCGCGTTCCAGCGCTTCCCCGCACAGATAGCGGGGCAGTACCGCGAGCCCCGCGCCCGCGACGGCACAGGCGAGGACCGCGCGCAGGTCCGGAACGATGACCGTGCCGGGGGCGGCCGGGCGGGAGTCGAAGACCGAGGCCCAGTAGCGGGAGACGAAGGGCAGGGACTCGTGCACCTCGATCACGGGCACGTCCTCCAGGGCCGGCGCTCCCTTGCGGTGCGGCTTCCCATGGCCGATCTGTTCGGCCCGGTGAGGGGCGGCCACGAGGACGTGCTCTTCGTCGCACAGCGGAGTCGCCGTCAGCAGAGCACCGCGCGGACGGGCCGTACTGATGGCCAGATCGTGATGCCCGGCGGACAGCCCCTCCAGAGCCTCCTCGGCATTCCCGAATGAGGCGCGCAGCGCGAAGCCCTGGCCGTCCTCGCCGGTCAGCTCGGTGAGGGCCGGCAACGCCCGTTCAGCCGTGAACTCGGGGGGACCGGCGAGATGCAGCGTGCGTAAGGAGGACTCGTCGTCCAGGCCGGTCTCGGCGATCTCCACCAGGGCGTCGAGATGCGGCGCGGCCTTGTGCGCGAGTTCGTCCCCGATCGTCGTCGGGGTCACACCGCGAGCCTGTCGCAGGAACAGGGGGCGGCCCAGCTGTCGCTCCAGCGTGCGGATCTGCGAGGTCACGGCCGGCTGAGACAGGCCGAGCAGCGCGGCGGCGCGGGTGAAGGAGCCGGCCCGGTGCACCGTCACAAAAGTGCGCAGCAAGGCCAGATCCATGGCGTGCCCACCCCTTCGCTGCCCTTCTCCCGGTCCCCGGGCAGGGTCCAACTATAAATAAGTCGATAGGTCGCTGTCGCTACTGTGATTGGACACTGACACAGAGTCAACTAGCCTTGTTCGCGCGGTTCTTAGCGCGCGGAACCGAGGACGGTCCGAGCCACGAGGGGGGAGGCTCGGACCGTCCGTTGGGCGTACCAGGTCACCGGCAGGGCGTCCGTGAAGTAGGCCCCGCGACGGTCATTGAGCCGACTCGTCCAGCGCGCGGAGCACATCCGCCACCAGGTCCTCGGGATCCTCGGCGCCGACCGAGAAGCGAATGAAGCCCTCCGGCACGGCGTCCCCGCCCCAGCGCCCGCGCCGCTCGGCCGTGGACCGCACACCGCCGAAGCTCGTCGCGTCGTCCACGAGCCGCAGGGCATCGAGGAAACGGTCGGCACGCGTGCGCGTGGGCAGCGTGAAGGAGACCACGCACCCGTAGCGACGCATCTGCTGCGAGGCGATCTTGTGCGAGGGGTCGTCGGGCAGCCCCGGGTAGCGCAGCCCGGTCACCTCGGGCCGCTCCCGTAGCGCCTCGGCGACGGTGAGAGCCGTCGCGCACTGCCGGTCGACGCGCAGCTGGAGCGTGGCGATCGAACGGTGCGCGAGCCAGGCCTCCATGGGCCCGGGGATCGCACCGACGATCTTGCGCCAGCGGCGTACGGCGGCCATGGCCTCGGCGTCGCGGCCGACCACGTAGCCGAGCAGCACGTCGCCGTGCCCGGTGAGCTGCTTGGTGCCGCTGGCCACGGAGAAGTCGGCACCGAGCTCCAGCGGACGCTGCCCGAGGGGCGTCGCAAGGGTGTTGTCGACGGCGACGAGCGCACCGCGCGCGTGTGCCGCCTCGGCGAGGCGTCGCACGTCGCACACGTCGAGACCGGGGTTCGAGGGCGTCTCGAGCCACAGCAGCCGTGCGCCGTCGAGGACTTCGAGCTGGGCGTCCCCGCCGGTCGGCACCGTGCGCACCTCTATGCCGTACGCCTCCAGCTGCGCACGCACCAGGGGCAGCACCTGGTAGCCGTCGCCGGGCAGCACGACCGTGTCGCCGGCGCGGAGCTGGGAGAACAGCACGGACGAGATGGCGGCCATGCCGGAGGCGAACGTGAGGGTCTCCACGTCGTCCCGCCCCGGCGCCTCCAGCTCGCCCACGGCGCGCTCCAGCAGCGTCCAAGTGGGGTTGTCGTCGCGACCGTAGGTGTACGGGCCGTCGACGTCGCCCGGCAGGTGGAAATGGGCGGCGAACACCGGTCCGGGCAGGGTCGGTTCGTTCTTGACCGCCTCGGGCAGGCCGGCCCGTACCGCGCGTGTGCCGTCCCCGTCGCCCGACGGCCTGTCCGTAGCGGAATCACTCATGCCGCCCGTCCTTCCACTTGCTCGCGTACCGCGGCGAGGAGGCCCTCGCTCGCCGTCTCCACCATCTCAAGGCACTCCTCGAATCCGTCCAGGCCCCCGTAGTACGGGTCCGGTACGTCGAGGTCGTCGCCCGCCGCGGGGTCGTAGGAGCGAAGCAACCGCACCTTGGCCGCGTCCTCCTGGGTGGGCGCGAGATGGCGCAGGGCCCTGAGGTGGCCGGAGTCGAGGGCGATGACGAGGTCGAGGCGGGAGAACCAGGACGGCTTGAACTGACGCGCCGAGTGACCGCTGTCGTAGCCGCTCTCCTCCAGGACGGCGACGGTGCGCGGGTCGGCGCCGTCGCCCTCGTGCCAGCCGCCCGTGCCGGCGCTGTCGACCTCGACGAGGCCGCCGAGCCCGGCGTCCGCGATGCGGGCGCGGAAGACGGACTCGGCCATCGGGGAGCGGCAGATGTTGCCGGTGCAGACGAAGCAGACGCGGTAGCTCATCGCGTGCTCAGTCCTCGTCGGGCAGGACGACGTGCAGCGCCCAGGACACAATGGAGATGATCAGACCGCCCAGTATCGCGGTCCAGAAGCCCTCGACGTGGAAGCTCAGGTCGAACTTGTCGGCCAGCCACGAGGTGAGCAGCAGCATCAACGCGTTGACGACCAGGGTGAACAACCCCAGGGTCAGGATGAGCAGCGGAAGGCTCAGGAGCTTCACGAGCGGCTTGACCAGGAAGTTCACCAGGCCGAAGATCAGCGCTACCACGATCAGGGTGCCGGCCTTCTTGCCCGTGCTGTCACCGGTCAGGGTGATCTTGTCGAGCAGCCATACGGCGACCGCCAGGGCACCCGCGTTGGCGATCGTCTTGACTACGAAATTCTTCATGTGTCTGATCGTGGCAGACGAGATCGGTCACGAGCAGTGGGACGAGGACGGCAATAGCGATGAAGGCATTCCGGCTGGACGAACTGGAGGCGGAACGGGCCGCCAACGAGGGCGCCTACCTGCAGTTTCTACGAGAGCGGCACATGTCCGTCGGCCTGTACGCGCTCAACGCCGGAGAACATGATCCACAGAAGCCGCACAACCAGGACGAGGTCTACTTCGTTGTGAGCGGCCGCGCCTCGATCACCGTCGGTCTGGAGACCACCGAGGTCGCGCGCGGCAGTGTGGTGTACGTGCCCGCCGGAGTCGCCCACAAGTTCCACCACATCAGCGAGGACCTGCGGGTGCTCGTGGTGTTCTCTCCGCCGGAAAGCTGACCCGCCCTCTCGGGGTTCCCTAGGGGAACAGTCAGGGGAGGACAAGGGGTGCGAGGCCCCCGCTGAGGCCCCCGCCGGCCCTAGCATCGAGTGCAGGACATCAAAGGGCCCCTGCACAGCAGCCGGGCGGAGAGTTAAGGACGAGGCAATGGGTGAGATCTTCGGCGGACTGCCGTGGTGGGTGAAGTGGATCGCGGTGCCGGTCATCGCCCTGGTCGTCTTCGGCGGGCTGATAGCCACAGTCGTCGGCTTCTTCATCGGGCTGCTGTTCAAGCTTCTGGTCTTCGTCGCACTGGTCGGCGGACTGATTTACGTCGTACGGAAGTTCACGTCGAGCTCGTCCTCACGTAGCGACTGGTGAGGGCCCTGGGACACCGGTGATCGGTAACAGGAATCACCGGTTCCCTCGCGCGAGGGAAGTTTTCCGGACCGGCCGCCTCAAGGCGGCAGCGGGCGAATAGAGTCCGGAATTCGACGCGGGGACGACCCCGCGAGCGGCGTACACCCCCACCCGTGTTCCCCAGCACGGGCTGCCCCCTCGCGCTTCGGGAGTGACCCTTGGCCACGGTAGACACCGCACTCACTGACCCCCACGCAGTGCCCGCTCCGACCCCGGGACGCCGCATCAGGCCTCCCGAACAGCCGGGTCCCTCGACGCAGGAGCGCGCGACCGCACCACCCGCACCGTCGCGCCTGACCGCACCCCCGGCGCAGCCGCCCCCGGCGGACCCTCCCGCGCCGTCGCAGTCCGCGACACTCATCGGATCCGTCCAGCGCGCGATGCGTCTGCTGGAATGCGTCGCCGAGCACGCGCACGGAGCCCCCGCCAAACAGCTGGCCCGCGAGACGGGTCTGGCGCTTCCGACGGCGTATCACCTGCTGCGCACCCTGGTCCACGAGGGCTATCTCAGCCGGGACAAGGGCTTGTTCTTCCTCGGTGAGGCGGCTGTGCGGCTGAGCGGCAGCGGAGCCCAGCAGAAACGTCGCAGCACGATCGTCGACGCACTGGCCGGCTGGCGGGACGCGATCGGTGTGCCCGTGTACTACGCCGTGTACCGGGACGGCGAGATCGAGGTCAGGTGCGTTTCCGACACCCCGGCCAATCCGGCGGCCGAGGAGTGGGCCGACTTCCGCGAGACGGCGCACGCGCACGCGATCGGTCAGTGTCTGCTCTCCCAGCTGGACGAAGACGCCCGCCGTGACCACCTCGACCGCTACCCCGTGCAGTCCCTCACCCCGTACACGGTGCGGGACAGCCACACCCTGCTCCGGCGGCTCGAGCGAACGCGGCGGATGGGACCGGTGACGGAGCGGCAGGAGTACGCGCTGGGGACGGTCTGCGCGGCCATTCCGATCACTGTGGGTACGACGGCGGCGACGCTGGCCATCTCCCTGCCTTCTCATCAGGCCGACCGGTTGGTGTCCGCGGCCCAGCAACTGCAGTGCGAAATCGGCCGACTGCTGGGGTCACTCGCGATCTCTATCAGTATCTGAAAACTCACTCCTTGTGATCTGCCGTGTACGTTCAGCAAGATGCCACCAATGTCAGGGGATCATTTCCCAGCCGGGTCGGCTTCACACGACGGGGTAGGCGATGCGCGAGTCCGTACAGGCAGAGGTCATGATGAGCTTTCTCGTGTCCGAGGAGCTTTCCTTCCGTATCCCGGTGGAGCTGCGCTACGAGACAGGCGATCCCTATGCCGTGCGGCTGACCTTCCATCTGCCCGGGGACGCGCCGGTGACCTGGGCGTTCGGACGTGAGCTGCTCATCGACGGGGTGAACCGCCCGAGCGGGGAGGGGGACGTGCGCGTCTCGCCCGTCGAACCCGACTCGCTGACAGAGGTCCTGATCCGCCTACAGGTCGGCGGCGACCAGGCGCTGTTCCGCTCGTCCACGGCACCGCTCATCGCCTTCCTCGACCGCACCGACAAGCTGGTGCCCCTCGGCCAGGAGGGTTCTCTTGAGGACTTCGACGCCCACCTCGACGAGGCGCTGGACCGCATCCTGGCGGAAGAGCAGAGCGCGGGCTGAAGCGGAGACGGGGGACGCGGCCGGAACTGGCCGGAGCTGGCCGGAAAAGCGTCCGCGTTGGACGTGGAGGGCGCAGTAACGCTTCTCTCCGGGCAGGCGGGCCCAACGGTCTCAGACCTCCCGCTGGTTGCACGCACGCACGCACGCCCGCCGGGCCTCCGCCCGTCTCAGTGCTTGCGGCGCCGGCCTCGCCCCGTGCGTGCCAGGGCAGGTGCTCCTGCGCCGGCCGTCGCAGTCGCCGACTCCGGACCCGGACGGTCGGCCGCGACCACCAGAGCCGCGAGCAGTGTCGTGACCGGCACCGAGGCGACCAGGCCGATCGAGCCCACCAGCGTGCGCACGATCTCCTCCGCCACCAGCTCGCTGTTGGCGACCGTCCCCACGCTGCTCTGCGCGATGGAGAAGAGCAGCAGCAACGGCAGCGCGGCGCCGGCGTAGGCAAGGACGAGGGTGTTGACGACGGACGCGATGTGGTCTCGGCCGATGCGGATGCCCGCCCGGTACAGCCCCCGCCAGCCCATCGACGGATTCGCCTCGTGCAACTCCCACACCGCCGACGTCTGGGTGACCGTCACGTCGTCGAGGACGCCGAGCGAGCCGATGATGACGCCCGCCAGCAGTAGACCGCTCATGTCGATCGAGGGGTACAGGCCGTGGATCAGACCGGTGTTGTCGTCCGTGTTGCCGGTCAGCGCGGCCCAGCCGATGAACCCGGAGCCGAGCAGGCCGATCAGCACGAGCGACAGTAGGGTCCCCAGCACCGCCACGGACGTACGGGCCGACAGACCGTGGCACATGTAGAGGGCGATCAGCATGATGGCGCTCGACCCGATCACCGCCACGAGCAGTGGGTTCGAGCCCTGCAGAACCGCGGGCAGGATGAAGAACGTCAGCACCATGAAGCTGACGGCCAGCGCGACCAGTGCCATGAGGCCGCGCATCCGGCCCACCACCACGACGGCGAGCGCGAAAATACCGGCGAGCAACGCCATGGGGAACCTGCGGTTGACGTCAGCGACCGAGTACTGCAGGTCCTTGGGTGCCGAGGGCTCGTAGGCGGCGACCACCTTCTCGCCCTCGTGCAGCTGCCGCGACTGGTCCGGCTGCACGATCTCGGTGAACGCACGGCCCTTGTCCTTGCCGGTGTCGACGCGGATCGTCGCCTTCTTGCAGGTGCCGTTCGCCTCCTGCTGGGCGGAGGAACCCTCGGCGGTGGAGGTGTCGCCGGTCGGGCTCTCACCCGAGGCGTTCACCGACTTGCAGCTCACGCTCAAGACCTTGGTGACCGTCGCCTGCTGGGTCTGCCGGTCGAATCCCACGCCGGTGCGCGCATGCGGCGGGGCTCCGCCGGGCCACAGCACCACCAGGCCGACCACCACGGCCACGCTGAACGGGATGAGGATCGCCGCGATGACCTTGCGCAGGTGCTTGGAGACGGGAGCCGCGGGACCGTGGCTGTGCGAGTGACCGTGCCCGCCACCGGAACCAGGGGCGTGCTCGTGCCCCGCACCGGTTGCGGGCCCGTGGTCTGGCCCGTGGTCGTGCCCCTCGTCGGGTCGAGGTGCGTGGTGGTGCCCAGCACCCGAGCCATGGCCGTTTCCGGAGCCGGGCCCATGGGGCGGCTCCGGAGGCGGGTACGGGGGCCGATGCGTCGTGGTCACCGCCAGATCATCGCAAGAACGACAGGGGCCCTCTGTTCAGCGCGCCCGAATTGACGCTAGCGTGGAGGCACCTTTGCACACGCGGGAGCTCGGAGCACCGGGCTGAGAGGGCGCTGACCTCCGTCCCAGCGATGTTTCACGTGGAACGTCACCGAAGTCGAGTGATGTTCCCCACGAAACGTCGACAGACGGAAGCCGCTGCGTCGACCGCCGAACCTGTTACCGGGTAATGCCGGCGTAGGGAGTAGGTCTCATGACCAACAAGGACGCACGCACGCCTGCCTCCAGCCAGGACGAACAGCCTATTCAGGGCGAACCGTCCCCGGAGGTCGGGAAGTCCATCGGCTGGCACAAGGCGTACATCGAGGGTTCCCGCCCGGATCTGCGGGTGCCGGTCCGTCAGGTGCATCTCACCAACGGGCAGTCGGTCACGCTGTACGACACCTCGGGCCCGTACACCGATCCGCTCACCGACACCGATGTCCGCAGGGGGCTCGCCCCGCTGCGCGAGAACTGGATCATCGCCCGAGGCGACACCGAGGAATACACCGGCCGTCCCGCCCGCCCCGAGGACGATGGGATCAAGCACACCTCTCCCCGAGGCGGTCTGCGCAACCTCGACGCGGTCTTCCCCGGGCGGCCCCGTCAGCCGCGCCGCAGCCGCGACGGCAAGGCGGTCACCCAGCTCGCGTACGCGCGGCGGGGTGAGATCACGCCCGAGATGGAATTCGTGGCCGTCCGGGAGAACGTCGCCCCCGAGGTGGTTCGCGAGGAGATCGCGGCAGGCCGCGCCGTCCTGCCGGCCAACATCAACCACCCCGAGATCGAGCCGATGATCATCGGCAAGCGGTTCCTGGTGAAGGTCAACGCCAACATCGGCAACTCCGCGGTGACCTCCTCCATCGAGGAGGAGGTCGAGAAGATGACCTGGGCGACCCGATGGGGCGCCGACACGGTCATGGACCTGTCCACCGGTCGCAACATCCACACCACACGTGAATGGGTACTGCGCAACTCCCCCGTGCCCATCGGCACGGTGCCGCTCTATCAGGCCCTGGAGAAGGTGGACGGCCGAGCCGAGGAGCTCACCTGGGAGATCTACAAGGACACCGTCGTCGAGCAGGCCGAGCAGGGCGTGGACTACATGACGGTCCACGCGGGCGTCCGCCTGCCGTTCGTCCCGCTCACCGCGAACCGCAAGACCGGCATCGTCTCGCGCGGCGGCTCGATCATGGCCGCGTGGTGCCTCGCGCACCACAAGGAGTCGTTCCTGTACGAGAACTTCGAGGAACTCTGCGAGATCCTCGCCGCCTACGACATCACGTACTCGCTGGGCGACGGCTTGCGGCCGGGTTCGATCGCGGACGCCAACGACGAGGCCCAGTTCGCCGAGTTGCGCACGCTCGGGGAACTCAACACGATCGCCAAGCGTTTCAACGTACAGACCATGATCGAAGGCCCGGGACACGTCCCGATGCACAAGATCAAGGAGAACATCGACCTTCAGCAGGAGATCTGCGATGAAGCTCCGTTCTATACGCTCGGCCCGCTGACGACGGACGTCGCGCCTGCGTACGACCACATCACGTCCGGCATCGGTGCCGCGATGATCGCCTGGTGGGGCACGGCCATGCTCTGCTACGTCACGCCCAAGGAACACCTGGGACTGCCCAACCGTGACGACGTCAAGACCGGCGTCATCACCTACAAGATCGCCGCCCACGCAGCCGACCTCGCCAAGGGGCACCCCGGTGCGCAGGACTGGGACGACGCGCTGTCGGACGCCCGCTTCGAGTTCCGGTGGGAGGACCAGTTCAACCTCGCCCTGGACCCGGACACAGCACGGGAGTTCCACGACGAGACCCTCCCGGCGGAGCCGGCCAAGACGGCCCACTTCTGCTCGATGTGCGGGCCGAAGTTCTGCTCGATGAAGATCTCCCAGGACATCCGCCGTGAGCACGGCGGAAGTCGGTCGGAGATCGAGCAGGGCATGGCCGAGAAGTCGAAGGAATTCGCGGCCGCGGGCAACAGGGTGTATCTGCCGATCGCGGATTGACGCACGCCGGAGCGGGTCGCGCCGCCGACGTGGAAGACGGTCCCGCTCTGCGGCGTGAGATGCCGTGGGGCGGAGCCGTCGAGACGCATCAACATTCGGCTTGCGCTCCCCCGGCGGATCCTGACGGGTCCCTTTGGTGCGGAGGGCGCAAGCCGGCGGTTACTCCGGCTGGTGTTCCGGGCCTCCGAAGTCCGGGCTGGAGTAGTCCGGGCTGCTGAAGCTCGGGCGTGAGCCGGGGTCCGAGCCGTCGTCCGGGCTGCTGAAGCCCGGGCGGCCGTAGCCGAGATGCGGCATACGACTGGTCGGCGTCGACGGTGTCGTGGTGTGCAGTACCGCGGCCGTGCCGGGGTCGGCCAGGGCTTCCCGGAGGAACGGCATGATGCCGCGCTCCAGGAGCGCCGTGTGCCAGGCTTCCCTGGCCCTGGCCACTTCCTCGCTGACTTCGCCGTACAGGCCGGTCTCGAGCGAGGGCCGGTTGCGCAGCGCGGTGAGCAGCAGCCCGACGGCGGCGACCAGGATCGCGGCCGCGGTCATGGCGCCGAACACCCAACCCGCGGTGATCATGGTCTTGCCGAACACCTGTTTGGAGTCGAGCGATTTGATGATGTAGCCGACGAGCAGGAAGATCACCGCGGCTGTTCCGGCGAGGACGGGGGTGAGGACGGCGGCGACGGCGACGGCGCCCGCGCCGGCCGGCTCGGCGGCCTCGCCGAGGGTGGTGGCGAGCCCCATCGCGCCGCCCATGCCCGACTCTCCTGAGGAGCCGGACTCGCGGGTGGGCGAAGGGGTTGACGGCGCCGGACGGCGCAGTTCCTCGCGAACCTTCACGTAGTGCTGGTACTCGGTCGCCGCTGCCACCGTGATGATCGCGGTGGCGTTGAGCGCCATGGTGCGCAGCTGTTCGGGGTTGAGCCGCTGTCCGACAGCGGCCAGTTCCGGGCGGTTTGGGGCGGAGCGCAGCGCCTCGTCGAGGACCCGCTCGTACTCCTGGCGGTCCTCGCTCAGCAGGTGCTGCGGAACGCTGTTCATGTGCATCCCCCGATGCTCCGTAGGGCTTGGGGCTCGCATGCCAACGAGCCGTCGGGCAGAAACGGAGGGGAGCCTGCTACGGATAAGCCGATGGTAGAGCGGCGACGGCACGCGGTGACAGGGGGTTACAGAAATTGGGCCCTGGCCTGCGTTGTTTATCGCGATTCCTCCATGCACGGGCGCCTGCCCTGTGAACGTTCAGATATCCAGGGGAAGTTGCTGGACCAACAGCTTTCCGGCCATGGTCACTCCGCCGTCCATCGCGATGGCCAGGCCCTCGGCGTAGACGTGCGGCCCTTCGACCACGGGCCCCGCGCTGTCCTCACCGTCCTCGGAGCCGACCTCGCCCAGCAGGTAGGGAATGGGGCTGTGGCCGTGAACGATCCGCGTGCCGCCGTACGTATCCAGCAGGGAGCGTACGGCGTCTGCACCGCCCTCGTCGCGGAAGGAGAACCGCTTGGTGAGCTTGCGGAACAGGTCCCAGCACTCGTCGGCGTCGTTGCGCGTGAGCGTTTCGCGGACGGTGTCGTTGACCGCCTCGATGGAGTCGCCGTAGTCGAGATAGGCGGTGGTGTCGGAGTGGACGAGCAGATAGCCGTCCTCCTCCTCGACCGCGTCGAGGCGCGCCATCCACTGCAGGTGGTGGTCCTGGAGGCGGTCCATGTCGGTCTTCTGGCCGCCGTTGAGCAGCCAGGCCGCCTGGAAGGTGGCGGTGCCCGCTCCGGAGTTGACGGGGGTGTCGCCGAACCGCTTGGCGCCCAGCAGCAGCAGTTCGTGGTTGCCCATGAGCGCCTTGCAGTAGCCGCCGGCGGCGGCCGCCTCCGCGGACAGGCGCATCACGAGGTCGATGACGCCGATGCCGTCCGGGCCGCGGTCGGTGAAGTCGCCGAGGAACCACAGCCGGGAGGTGCCCGCGCACCAGTTGGCCGCGGCGTCGATGAGGCCCTGTTCCTGGAGGGCGGCCACCAACTCGTCGACATAGCCGTGCACGTCACCGACGACGTACAGCGGACCCGCGCCGTCCGTCTGCTCCGGGTCCGCGAGGGAGGCGGGGTCGACGCTCACCTGAAGCGTGTCACCGCGGTTGATGACCGGCAGGTCACGCGCGGTCGGCGTGTACCCCTCCGGATACGTCTCCTCGTGGGACGCGGCGACATCACCGGGGTGAGTGCTGTGGCCGTACGGACCGGTCTCGTGGACATACGCCGGTACCCGGAAGTCGCGCAACGTCGCCGTTCGCTCCACCTCGGGTCCCTGACCGGCCCCCTGAGTCATCAGACCCCTCCACCATCGCGCCGCATCTGCACCGCGTCGGACTGCCTGGTCGCAGCGGCCCGCGGTGTCGTGGGCCCATCATAGGAATGCCGATCGCGCCATGTGATGACCCAGGGGTGGTGAATCGGAGTAAGAGTCCAGTTCACCGCGGCTTTCGCCCCGATTGGGCAGGGCTTCGACCGCATGCTGACGGCCGCTGTTCTACTCTTCCTCAGGCGACCGCGGCGCGCTGACCGTCGTGCGTGGCGGACGTCGCTGGGACGAGGTACGCACGATCAGCTCCGTCGGTATCACCTGCTCGACCGGTTGGTCCGATTCGACCCCCTCGATCGCGTCGATGAGGAGTTGCACCACGGCCGTGCCGATACGGCGCGGCTTCAGCGAGAGCGTGGTGATCGGCGGCTCGGTGCTGGCGTACACGGTGGATTCGCTGCAGCAGACCAGAAGCAGGTCGTCCGGTACGCGCAGGCCGTAGCGGCGGGCGGCGGCCAGCAGGTCGGTGCCGTTCGGGTCGAACAGGCCGTAGACGGCGTCGGGCCGGTCGGGGCGGGCGAGCAGCCGGTCGGCGGCGACGGCGCCCGCGCACGGGTCGTGCGCCGGGTAGGCCTCGTACACCGGGTCCTGGCCGACGCGCTCGCACCAGCGCAGGTACGCCGTGGTCGACAGATGGGTGTAGGTGTCGGTCGTCGTGCCCGTCAGCAGGCCGATACGGCGGGCGCCGGCGTCGGCCAGGTGGTCGAGGATGCCGAGCACGGCGGCCTCGTGGTCGTTGTCGACCCACGCGGTGACCGGCAGCGAGCCGGCCGGGCGGCCGTCGGAGACGACCGGCAGGCCCTGCCGGACCAGTTCGCTGACGACGGGGTCCTGGTCGGAGGGGTCGATGACGACCGTGCCGTCGAGCGCGACGTTCGACCACACGTCGTGGCGCGAGGTCGCGGGCAGGATGACCAGGGCGTAGCCGCGGGCGAGCGCGGCCGAGGTGGCGGCGCGCGCCATCTCGGCGAAGTACGCGAATTCGGTGAAGGTGAAAGGTTCATCCCCGTACGTCGTCACGGTCAGGCCGATGAGGCCGGACTTGCCGGTACGGAGCGTTCGGGCCGCTGCGGACGGGCGATAGCCCAGTCGGTCGGCGACTTCGCGGACATGGCGTCGAGTGGCGTCCGGGAGCCGGCCCTTCCCGTTGAGAGCGTCGGAGACGGTCGTGATGGAGACTCCGGCGGCGGCGGCCACGTCTCTGATGCCCGCCCGGCCCGGCCGACTGCCTCGGCGTGAGGTTTCCGCGCGGCTCACCTGGTGCTTCCCTGCTGCTGTCATGGCGAGCCGATAGTAGGGCTCATACGGTGGGGTAGGGCGGACGCATATGCACGCGTTGACAGGCACGTTTCTGCAAGGTCATATACCGTCAACTACCTTTGAAACAATGTCAGTTGAACGATCCAATGGACCTACGTGACTTGTCGGCGCGCATGGGCCTGCCAAGTCCCCGATGTTTCGAAGAGGTCTCAACTCACCTGCACGGGTGATGCGCGCCACCGCGCGAGCCACCGGCGCATAGATATATGTGATCACGCCCCCCTCGATTCGTCTGCCTACGGGCGGTGATGCCCCTGATGCGGGCGTGACGGATGAGGTCTGTCCTCAGCTGTACGCAGCGGCGCCGAATCCTCATAAGGTGAGCAGTATTGGAAGCCGGTGGTGGTCATGAGGAGGACTGCGGTGAGCGAGACGAGCCCCAAGCTGCGCGCCGAGCTGGAGGGTATCCCCACCTACAAGCCGGGAAAGCCCGCCGCGGCCGGCGGTCCGGTGGCCTACAAGCTGTCCTCCAACGAGAACCCCTATCCGCCGCTGCCCGGCGTGATGGAGACCGTGACGGCCGCGGCCTCGTCCTTCAACCGCTACCCGGACATGGCGTGCACGGGCCTGATGAACGAGTTGTCGGACCGCTTCGGCGTCCCGCTCGCCCACCTGGCCACCGGCACCGGTTCGGTCGGCGTCGCGCAGCAGTTGATCCAGGCCACCAGCGGCCCGGGTGACGAGGTCATCTACGCCTGGCGGTCCTTCGAGGCCTACCCGATCATCACGCAGGTCAGCGGCGCGACCTCGGTGCAGGTGCCGCTGACGCCGGGCGATGTGCACGACCTGGACGCGATGGCGGAGGCGATCACCGACCGGACCCGTCTCGTCTTCGTCTGCAACCCCAACAACCCGACCGGCACGGTCGTACGGCGGGCGGAGCTGGAGCGGTTCCTCGACCGGGTGCCGAGCGATGTGCTCGTGGTGCTGGACGAGGCGTACCGCGAGTTCATCCGCGACATCGAAGTGCCGGACGGTGTGGAGCTGTACCGCGAGCGGCCGAACGTGTGCGTGCTGCGCACGTTCTCCAAGGCGTACGGCCTCGCGGGTCTGCGGGTCGGTTTCGCGATCGCCCATGAGCCGGTGGCGGCGGCCCTGCGCAAGACGGCGGTGCCGTTCGGTGTGAGTCAGCTCGCGCAGGAGGCGGCCGTCGCCTCGCTCCGGGCCGAGGACGAACTGCTCGGCCGGGTCGGCTCGCTGGTCTGCGAGCGCAACCGCGTGGTCGACACGCTGCGCGCGCAGGGCTGGACCGTGCCCGAGACCCAGGCCAACTTCGTGTGGCTGCGGCTGGGGGAGAGCACGGTCGCGTTCGCGGCGGCGTGCGAGCAGCACGGCGTGGTGGTCCGGCCGTTCCCGGGCGAGGGTGTCCGGGTGACGGTCGGGGAGACCGAGGCGAACGACATCTTCCTGAAGGTGGCGGAAGGGTTCCGTAAGGAGCTCTGAACCAGGGCTATTCGGCTACGAGTTCCACCCGTACCGGGTCGCCGTCCCGGACCGTGGCGAGGAGTCGGAGGTCGCCGTCGATGCGGCCCAGGACGTTGCACGGGCTCGCGAGGCGGCACTCGGCGCCTCGCGAGATCGGTGTCGGGCCGTAGGGGAGTGCGAGGGCGTCCCCGTCGGTCCAGAAAGCGACCGTGCCCGGGTCCACGACCTGTTGGGCGCCTGTTTCACGTGGAACAGAGACGCCCGTGTCGAAGTAGACCTCCTCGCCCCAGGTGCGGGCGGTGGAGGCGAGGGGCAGTGCCTTGGTCAGGGCCTGGGCGGTCGGAGTGTCGTCGAGTGTCGCTGTGAGGTGGCCGGCGGGCCACGAGATCCGTATCTGCACGGCAGGTAATTCAACAAGATGTTGAAGTCGCCGCCAAGGGATTGACGTGACGGAGCAGACAGGACCCCCCATGCGCAGGTCGAAAAGAGGTGCGTCATAATTGCTTGTGAATGTGAACGCGTTCACAAGCTGTCCCGTTGCTCCCGCGATGCGTGTGACAAAGGGGGCAAACTGCCGCTATATCGTGGCGACCTAAGGAGACTGACGACGTGAACCTGGCTCTGGCGCCGGAGACATTGGCGCGCTGGCAGTTCGGCATCACCACCGTCTACCACTTCCTCTTCGTACCCCTGACGATCTCGCTCGCCGCCCTCACGGCCGGCCTGCAGACCGCCTGGGTGCGCACGGAGAAGGAGAAGTACCTCAGGGCGACGAAGTTCTGGGGCAAGCTCTTCCTGATCAACATCGCGATGGGTGTGGTCACCGGCATCGTGCAGGAGTTCCAGTTCGGCATGAACTGGTCCGACTACTCGCGCTTCGTCGGCGACGTCTTCGGTGCCCCGCTCGCCTTCGAGGCTCTGATCGCGTTCTTCTTCGAGTCGACCTTCATCGGCCTGTGGATCTTCGGCTGGGACAAGCTGCCCAAGAGGATCCACCTGGCCTGCATCTGGATGGTCTCGATCGGCACGATCCTGTCGGCGTACTTCATCCTCGCCGCCAACTCGTGGATGCAGCACCCCGTCGGCTACCGGATCAACAAGGCCAAGGGGCGTGCCGAACTCACTGACTTCTGGCATGTGCTGACCCAGAACACCGCGCTTGCCCAGGCGTTCCACACGCTCGCGGCCTCCTTCCTGACGGGTGGCGCGTTCATGGTCGGCATCGCCGCCTTCCACCTGTTCCGCAAGAAGCACATCAACGTGATGAAGACCTCGCTGCGACTGGGTCTGGTCACCGTAGCCATCGCCGGCCTGCTCACCGCGATCAGCGGCGACACGCTCGGCAAGGTCATGTTCAAGCAGCAGCCGATGAAGATGGCCGCCGCCGAGGCGCTGTGGGACGGCCAGCACTCCGCGCCGTTCTCGGTCTTCGCGTACGGGGACGTGAGCAAGGGCCACAACTCGGTCGAGCTGTCCGTCCCCGGAATACTGTCGTTCCTCGCCGACGACAACTTCAACTCGTACGTCCCGGGCATCAACGACACCAACAAGGCCGAGCAGGAGAAGTACGGTCCCGGTGACTACCGGCCCATCATCCCTGTCACCTTCTGGGCGTTCCGCTGGATGATCGGGTTCGGCATGGCGTCCTTCGGTATCGGCCTGGCCGGACTCTGGCTGACCCGCAAGAAGTTCATGCTGCCGCAGCATCTGCGGGTGGGCGAGGACGAGGTGCCGCATCTCGTCCTCTTCAGGAACAAGGCGCTGGGCCCCAAGCTCAGCAGGCTGTACTGGCTCGTGGCGATCTGGACGCTGGGCTTCCCGCTGATCGCCAACTCCTGGGGCTGGATCTTCACCGAGATGGGCCGGCAGCCGTGGGTCGTCTACGGCGTCCTGCAGACCCGCCACGCGGTCTCCCCCAGCGTCTCCCAGGCCGAGGTCCTCTCCTCGATGATCGTCTTCACCACGCTGTACGCCATCCTCGCCGTGGTCGAGGTCAAGCTGCTGGTGAAGTACGTGAAGGCCGGCCCGCCCGAGCTGACTGAGGCCGACCTCAACCCGCCCACGAAGATCGGCGGCGACACCCGTGACGCCGACAAGCCGATGGCCTTCTCGTACTAGGCCGAGGGAGAGCGAGTCATGGAACTTCACGACGTCTGGTTCGTGCTCATCGCCGTCCTGTGGACCGGCTACTTCTTCCTGGAGGGCTTCGACTTCGGAGTCGGCATCCTCACCAAGCTGCTGGCCCGGAACCGGCCCGAGAAGCGGGTGCTGATCAACACCATCGGCCCCGTCTGGGACGGCAACGAGGTGTGGCTGCTCTCGGCGGGCGGAGCGACCTTCGCCGCCTTCCCCGAGTGGTACGCCACGCTCTTCTCCGGCTTCTATCTGGCTCTGCTGATCATCCTGGTCTGCCTGATCGTGCGGGGCGTCGCCTTCGAGTACCGGGCGAAGCGGCCCGAGGAGAACTGGCAGCGCAACTGGGAGACCGCGATCTTCTGGACCTCCCTGATCCCGGCTTTCCTGTGGGGCGTGGCCTTCGGCAACATCGTGCGGGGCGTGAAGATCGACAGGAACTTCGAGTACGTCGGCACCTTCTGGGATCTGCTCAATCCGTACGCGCTGCTCGGCGGCCTGGTGACGCTGACGCTGTTCACCTTCCACGGGGCGGTGTTCACGGCGCTCAAGACGGTCGGGGAGATCAGGGAGCGGGCACGGAAGCTCGCCCTGGCGGTCGGTCTGGCCGCGGCCGTGGTCGCGCTGATCTTCCTGGTGTGGACGCAGGTCGACAGCGGTGACGGCAAGAGCCTGGTCGCGCTCGTCGTGGCCGTCGCCGCCCTGGTCGCCGCACTGGTGGCGAATCAGGCCGGGCGTGAGGGCTGGTCGTTCGCGCTGTCCGGGATCACGATCGTGGCCGCTGTGGCCATGCTCTTCCTGTCACTCTTCCCGAACGTCATGCCGTCGTCGCTCAATGAGGACTGGAGCCTGACGGTCACCAACGCCTCCTCGAGCCCGTACACCTTGAAGATCATGACCTGGTGTGCGGTGATCGCCGCGCCGATCGTCATGCTCTACCAAGGGTGGACCTACTGGGTGTTCCGCAAGCGGATCGGTACGCAGCACATCGCAGACGCAGTGCACTGAGTCCGATCTGGGGCATGTTTCACGTGAAACATGCCCCTTGAGAAGAGGGTGTGTTTCACGTGAAACCGATCGACCCGCGTCTGCTCCACTACGCCCGTGCCACCCGCCTCTTCCTGGTGTCGGTCGTCGGCCTGGGCGTCCTTGGCGCGGGGCTGGTCATCGCCCAGGCGATGCTCATCGCCGAGGTGGTGGTGGGGTCGTTCCAGCACGGGATGTCGGTCGCCGAACTCGGCACTCCCCTGCTGCTGTTGGTGGCTGTCGCCTGTGGCCGTGCGCTGGTCTCCTGGCTCACGGAGCTCGCCGCGCACCGGGCGAGCGCGGCGGTGAAGTCGGAGCTGCGGGGACGGTTGCTGGAACGAGCCGGTGCGCTGGGGCCCGGGTGGCTGAGCGGGCAGCGGACCGGTTCGCTCGTCGCGCTCGCCACTCGGGGTGTCGACGCCCTCGACGACTATTTCTCGCGCTATCTGCCGCAGTTGGGGCTCGCGGTGGTCGTGCCCGTGGCGGTGCTGGCCCGGATCGTCACCGAGGACTGGGTCTCGGCGGCGATCATCGTGGGAACCCTGCCACTCATCCCGGTCTTCATGGTCCTGATCGGCTGGGCCACGCAGTCCCGGATGGACCGTCAGTGGCGGTTGCTGTCCCAGTTGTCCGGCCACTTCCTGGACGTCGTCGCGGGGCTGCCGACCCTGAAGGTGTTCGGGCGGGCCAAGGCGCAGGCTGAGTCGATCAAGCGGATCACCGGTGAGTACCGGCAGGCGACCATGCGGACGCTGCGGGTCGCCTTCATCTCGTCCTTCGCGCTGGAGCTGCTGTCCACGCTCTCGGTCGCACTGGTCGCCGTGACGATCGGCATGCGGCTCGTGCACGGTGAGATGGATCTGTACATCGGCCTGGTCATCCTCGTCCTCGCGCCCGAGGCCTACCTGCCCCTGCGTCAGGTCGGCGCGCAGTATCACGCGGCGGCGGAAGGGCTCGCGGCGGCCGAGGAGATCTTCGCCGTCCTGGAGACCCCCGTGCCGGCGTCGGGCACGGGGACCGTTCCGACGGGTGGCATCGCCTTCGAGGGAGTGACGGTTCGGTACCCCGGGCGATCCGAGGACGCCGTGTCGGATGTTTCCTTCGCCGTCGAGCTCGGGGAGACGGTCGCGCTCGTCGGGCCGAGCGGCAGCGGCAAGTCCACGCTGCTGAACGTGCTGTTGGGCTTTGTCAGGCCGTCCGAGGGGCGGGTACGGGTCGGCGGAGTCGATCTCTGTGACGTCGATCTGGAGCGGTGGCGGTCGCGGATCGCCTGGGTGCCGCAGCGCCCGCACCTCTTTGCCGGGAGCGTCGCCGAGAACGTACGGCTGGCGCGTTCCGATGCCGATGACGCCGCTGTACGGCGGGCGTTGCGGGAGGCCGGAGCGCTGGAGTTCGTGGACGCCCTGCCCGATGGTGTGGACACGCTGCTCGGCGAGGACGGTGCCGGGCTGTCGGCCGGGCAGCGGCAACGGCTCGCCCTGGCGCGGGCGTTCCTCGCGGACCGTCCGGTGCTGTTGCTCGACGAGCCGACGGCCGCCCTGGACGGGGCCACCGAGGCCGAGGTCGTGGAGGCGGTACGGCGGCTGGCGGTGGGGCGGACGGTACTGCTGGTGGTGCACCGGCCGGCGCTGCTCGCAGTGGCGGACCGCGTGGTGCGGTTGGCGGGGCGGACGGTCCCTGCCTCCGTGGAACGCCGGACGCCCGAGGGGCGCCCGGCGGCCCAGGAGACGTACGAGAGCTCCACGCCGCACGAGCCCGCAAGCGCCGCATCTGCCGACAGCCGAGGCGGCGTGCTCGCCCGCGTCCGGGCCATGTCCGGCCCCCGGCGCGGTCGTCTCGCGCTCGCCCTGCTGCTCGGGAGTCTCGCGCTCGGCAGTGCCGTCGGGCTCATGGCCACCTCCGGGTGGCTCATCTCGCGGGCCTCGCAGCAGCCGCCCGTGCTGTATCTGATGGTGGCTGTCACGGCGACGAGGGCCTTCGGTATCGGGCGGGCGGTCTTCCGGTATGCCGAGCGGCTCGTGTCCCACGACGCGGTGCTGCGGATGCTGGCGGACACCAGGGTCGCCGTCTACCGGCGGCTGGAGCGGCTGGCGCCCGCCGGGCTGCGCCGCACCCGCCGCGGCGACCTGCTGTCGCGGCTCGTCGTGGACGTGGACGCCCTGCAGGACTACTGGCTGCGCTGGTTGCTGCCCGCCGGTTCCGCAGTGATCGTGTCCGCCGCGTCCGTCGGCTTCACGGCGTGGCTGCTGCCCGAGGCCGGTCTCGCGCTGGCCGTCGGGCTGGTGGCGGCCGGGGTCGGCGTCCCGCTGGTCACCGGCGCCGTGGCCCGCCGCGCCGAACGCAGGCTGGCCCCCGCACGAGGGGTGCTCGCGACGCGCGTGACCGATCTGCTCACCGGCACCGCGGAGTTGACCGTCGCCGGCGCTCTGCCCGCTCGTACCGCCGAGGCACGGCGCGCCGACGGCACGCTCACCCGGATCGCCTCGCGCGCCGCCACGGCCACCGCGCTCGGCGACGGACTCACCGCTCTGCTCTCCGGTCTGACGGCCGCCGCCACCGCCCTCGTGGGCGCCCAGGCGGTCGCCGACGGGCGGCTGGACGGCGTGACGATGGCCGTCGTCGCCCTCACCCCGCTGGCCGCCTTCGAGGCGGTCCTCGGGCTGCCGCTCGCCGTGCAGCACCGGCAACGGGTGCGCAGGAGTGCGGAGCGCGTGTACGAGGTGCTCGACGCGCCCGAGCCGGTGCGGGAGCCGGAGCGGGCGCGACAGGCGCCTGCCGCCCCCTTCCCGGTGGCTCTCAGGGGCTTGAGCGCCCGGCATGCCGGCCAGCGGCGGGAGGCGCTCGACGGTCTCGACCTGACTCTCGACCAGGGGCGCCGGATCGCCGTGGTCGGGCCGTCGGGCTCCGGCAAGACGACGCTGGCGCAGGTGCTCCTGCGCTTCCTGGACGCGGACGCCGGCTCCTACACGCTGGCGGGCGTGGACGCGTACGCGCTCGACGGCGACGACGTACGACGGCTCGTCGGGCTGTGTGCCCAGGACGCGCATCTCTTCGACAGCTCGGTGCGCGAGAACCTGCTGCTCGCGAGGAAGGACGCCACCGAGGATGATCTGCGCGACGCACTGAAGCGAGCCCGGCTGCTGGACTGGGCCGACAGTCTGCCCGATGGGCTCGACACGCTGGTCGGCGAGCACGGGGCCCGGCTGGCGGGCGGGCAGCGGCAGCGGCTCGCGCTGGCACGCGCGTTGCTCGCCGACTTCCCCGTCCTCGTCCTCGACGAGCCCGCCGAACACCTCGACCTGCCGACGGCCGACGCGCTCACCGCCGACCTGCTGACAGCCACGGAGGGCCGGACGACGCTGCTCATCACGCACCGGCTGGCCGGCCTGGAAGCGGTGGACGAGGTAGTCGTCCTGGACGAGGGACGTGTGGTGCAGCGCGGGACGTACGCCGAACTGGCCGCCGTACCAGGGCCGTTCAGGGGGATGGCGGAGCGGGAGGCGGAGGCGGAGCTGCTGGTGGGGGCGGGACGGCCCCCGGGATAGCCGCAGCGCCTTCCGCCGATGCCGACTCTCTGGGGCGTCGTCGGCGGCGCGAGGGACAGGCGCCGTACTGAACTCCGTAGGCACTGTCCACCCGACTCGTCCGTACTGAGCCATACGGGGCGCCGCTTCCCCCAGGCGTACGAGTTGAAGATGACCGGAACCCAAGGAGCGGGCCACGATCGCCGGCATGCGCTCATCCCGCTGTCATCCGCTGCTCGTTCCGGCGTTGCTGTGCGCGCTCGTCGTGCTGGGGGCCAGGCCCGCCGGGGCGGCGGGCTGGGACGACGGAGACGGGATCGGCAGCGGTTCCGACTCCGGGGTCGGCGCCGGGGTCGCGCGGCTCTACGAGGACGCGGCGCTGGCGACGCAGCGGTACGAGGCGGGACGGCGCGAGGCCGAGGTGGAGCGGGCGCGGGCCGAGCGGGCCGAGGCACTGCTGGACCGTGAGCGGCGGGAGATCACCGCCCTGCACGAGGACCTCGGCCGGATGGCACGCGCCCAGTACCGCACCGGTGGCGGTCTGCCGGTGGCCGCGCGGCTGATCCTCGCGGACGACCCGGACGAGTTGCTGCGCGGTCAGCACGTCCTGGCGCAGGCCGGTGAGGCACTCGCGGGTTCGGTCGGCAGGAGTCGGCGGGCCGAGGCGCGGCTGACCGCGGACGAGGCGAAGGCCACGGTGGCGTGGCGGGCGCTGGAGAAGCAGAACAGTGAACTCGCCGCGGTGAAAGACACCATCGAGCGGAAACTCGAGGAAGCGCGTGGGCAGTTGCAGGGACAGGCGGACGCCTCGGCCGCGGCCGGCAGTTGCCGCGGGCCGGTGCGGCTCGAACAGCCGGAGACGGACGTCACGCGGGCGTGGGTCGCACCCGTGGAGACGTACACACTGTCCGCGGGCTTCGGCAGTGGCGGCGACCGGTGGGTGAACCGGCACACCGGGCAGGACTTCGCGGTGCCGATCGGGACGCCGGTGCGGGCGGCCGGTGCCGGACGTGTGGTGAGCGTCTCGTGCGGGGGTCCCTTCGGCATCGAGATCGTGATCCGGCATGCGGGCGGCTACTACACGCAGTACGCCCATCTCGCCGCCGTCGCTGTCGGCCAGGGCGAGCGGGTGCACACCGGGCAGAGGATCGGCCAGTCGGGCACCACCGGCAACTCCACCGGCCCGCACCTGCACTTCGAGGTGCGGGTCACGCCTCAGATGGGCTCCGCGGTGGACCCGGTGCCGTGGCTGGCGGCGCGAGGCGTCCCCCTCGGATGACGACGCCCGGCGGGCGGCCCGGTGCCGCGCCCGCGGGCCGGTCCTACGGAAGCGAGTCCACCGGAAGCGAGTCCGACGGAAGCGAGTCCTACGGCCGTGCGGCCAGCATCCGCTCGATCACGACCGCCACACCGTCGTCGTTGTTGGCGACCGTGCGGCCCGAGGCCGCGGCGATGACGTCCGGGTGGGCGTTGCCCATCGCGTACGACTGGCCGGCCCAGGTGAGCATCTCGACGTCGTTCGGCATGTCCCCGAAGGCGACGACCTCCTCGTGCGAGATTCCGCGCTCGGCGCAGCACAGGGCGAGCGTGCTGGCCTTGGAGACGCCGGGGCCGCTGATCTCCAGCAGGGCGCTGGGGCTGGAACGGGTGACGTTGACACGCTCACCCAGGGCGAGACGGGCCGTGGTGAGGAAACCGTCCGGATCGAGGGACGGGTGGTAGGCGAGGATCTTGAGCACCGGCTCCGTGGCACCGGGGCCGTCCGGCGCCAGCAGGTCCTCGGCCGGCGCGAGGTTGTCCGGGATCTCCATGTGCAGCTTCGGGTAGTCCGGCTCCTGGTGGAAGCCGTACGTCTGCTCCACCGCGTACACCGTGCCCGGTGCCGCGTCGCGCAGGAGCCGTACGGCGTCCAGCGCGTTGTCCCGGGCGAGCTCGCGCACCTTCACGAAGCGGTGGGCGCCGGGGCCGCCGTGCAGGTCGACCACGGCCGCGCCGTTGCCGCAGATCGCCAGGCCGTGGCCGTGGACGTGATCGCTGACGACGTCCATCCAGCGGGCGGGGCGGCCGGTGACGAAGAAGACCTCGATGCCCGCCTCCTCGGCGGCGGCGAGGGCGGCGACCGTGCGCGGGGAGACCGACTGGTCGTCCCGCAGGAGGGTGCCGTCGAGATCGGTGGCTATGAGCCGTGGCGGAACGGCGGCGGCCGGGGTCTCGGGCTGTCGAGTCGCTGAGGTCACCCGTTCATTCTCCCGCATATGCCTGCACGCCCGTGCGGGAGTCCGCACAGGTGAGGAGTTGCCGTCCTCGTCAGGGCCGTCCTCGTCGGCACCGCCCCACCCCGTCCGCTCAGCCGAGCTGGGCCGGGGCCTCCAGGGCGATCTGCTCGAAGACCTTCTCGTCGGCGGCGAAGTCGGAGTCGGGGATGGGCCAGTGGATCACGATCTCGGTGAAGCCCAGTTCCCGGTGCCGGCCCGCGAAGTCCACGAAGGCGTCGAGCGACTCCAGCGGCCGGGCGCGGTCCGGGGTGAAGCCGGTGAGCAGGATCTTGTCGAGTTCGGATACGTCCCGGCCGATATCGGCGCAGGCGTCGGCCAGCTTCTCGGCCTGGCCGCGAATGGCTTGAATCGACTGTTCAGGGGTGCCGTTCTCGTACAGCTTGGGGTCGCCGGTGGTCACCCACGCCTGTCCGTGCCGTGCCGCGAGACGCAGGCCGCGCGGGCCCGTCGCGGCCACCGCGAAGGGCAGTCGGGGGCGCTGCACACAGCCGGGGATGTTGCGCGCCTCGTGCGCCGAGTAGAAGTCGCCCTCGTAGGACACGCCTTCCTTGCCGTCGTCGGTCAGCAGCCGGTCGAGGAGCTGGACGAACTCGGCGAACCGGTCGGCGCGCTCCCGCGGGGTCCAGGGCTCCTGTCCCAGCACGGTCGCGTCGAAGCCGTTGCCGCCCGCGCCGACGCCGAGGGTGAAGCGACCCGCGGAGAGGTCGTCGAGGGAGATCAGTTCCTTGGCGTAGGGCACCGGGTGGCGGAAGTTCGGCGAGGTCACCAGGGTGCCCAGGCGGATCCGCTCGGTGACGGCCGCCGCCGCGGTCAGGGTCGGTACGGCGCCGAACCACGGGCCGTCCCGGAAGCTGCGCCAGGACAGGTGGTCGTAGGTGTACGCGGTGTGGAGGCCGAGCTGCTCCGCGCGCCGCCATGCCGAACTGCCGCCCTCGTGCCAGCGGCGGTACGGGAGGATCACGGTGCTCAGACGCAGACTCATGTGTCCGAGACTAAGCCGCGCCACCGACTACGGACGAAACGGTCACCTTGCGCGGTCACGCGGTCACGCGGTCGCACGGTCACGCGCTGGTGCGGGCCGGGTGGCGAGCGCTGCCGAGGCGTCCGGAGATGAGCGCTTCCGAGGCGGCCGGGTGTCAGTGCTGCCGCGGGAAGCGCAGGTACTGGGGCGGCACGGCCTTGGTGAGCCACACCCCGTTCTCGCTGACGTGGAAGACGTGTCCGTCGCGGTGCATGGCGGCCGCGTCCACCGAGAGCACGACGGGGCGGCCGCGGCGGGCGCCGACGCGGGTCGCCGTCTCGCGGTCGGGCGAGAGATGCACGTCGTGCCGGTTCATGGGGCGCAGCCCCTCGGTGCGGATCGCGTCCAGGGTGCGGGCAACGGTGCCGTGGTAGAGGTACGGCGGAGGGGTCGCCGGGAGCAGTCCGAGGTCGATCTCGACGCTGTGGCCCTGGCTGGCGCGGATCCGGGTGCCCTCGATCGCGAAGCGCTTCTTGTCGTTCGCGGCGACCACGTGGTCCAGCTCTTCGCGGGTGAAGCGGAAGCCGTGGGCAGCGGCCGCGGTGATCAGCACGTCGATCTCGACCCAGCCGGCCTCGTCGAGTGTGAGCCCGATCCGCTCGGGCTGGTGACGCAGATGCTTGGAGAGGTACTTCGACACTTTTACGGTGCGTCTTTCGTCCATCCGCTCAGCATGACGGGAGAGACGTGGATCACGCAGATTTTTTTACGCGGAGGTTTGGTCCACAACCAACTGTAGTTATCCACAGGCTAATTGGCGGTTCTGTGGACAACTCCCCGACATGTCAGCCCCATTCGTCAAGATCGACTGGGGGCCCTCCCCTTGACGTGAGCGCGTCCAACGCCCTTGCTCGCACCTCCCGTTCAGCTGCCAGCCCCACAAACTCCGCCGCCCGTTCCGGACCAACCAGCTTCTCCACCGCCCGCATCGTCTCCTCGGGCAACGACACGGAGCGTGACATCGGAGCGCTCGGTGCGCTCTCGCCCGTGCCGAGTCGCTGACGCAGCTGCCGCACCGCCAACATCCGCATCGCGCGGGCGAGTTCCGCGTCCACCGTCTGCTGCGCGAGCGGCCGCAGTCGTCGTACCAGTGAGGCCGCTTCGGCCGCGTCCGCGTCGGTCGGGCGGTGCGGGCCGTCGAGGTACCGGGCGAAGACGTGCTCGGTGGTGAACTCCAGGAAACGGGCCGCGATGTGCTCGACCTGTCCCCTCAACTCCCGCAGATGGCCCGCGACCGCGGACAGGGGGACGCCCGCCGCGGCCAACTCGACGGCCACGGCCAGCTCTTGGGGGCTCGGCACGAGGAAGGAGTCCTCGTCATCGGGGACGGGTTCGAGCACGCCCAGCTCTACGGCGTCGGCGACCGCCGCGTCGTCGGGGGAGCCGCCGAACCGCTCGACCAGCTCGGCGCGGGAGACCCGTACCGCCTGCTCGTCGGTCCACGGGCCGTCGACCTCGGCGACCAGCCCGAGCACCCCGCCCAGGCCGCGGCCGGCGTCCCAGGCCTCCAGGAGCTCCTTGATGGAGGCCAGGGTGTAGCCGCGGTCCAGGAGGTCTGCGATCTGGCGCAGCCGGGCGAGATGCGCATCCGAGTAGAGGTTGGCGCGGCCGCGGCGCTCGGGGCGGGGGAGGAGGCCGCGGTCCTGGTAGGCGCGGATGGTGCGGACCGTGGCGCCGCTGACGTGCGCCAGGTCCTCGATCCGGTACGTCGTCTCCATGCTCCGTGCCTCCGTCCGCTGTCGTGCTGCCGTGCTGTCCGTGCGCCGTCGTGCCGACCGCCCGCCGTCGTGCCGTCTGCGCGACGCGCCCGGCGCCGCGGGCCGTGCCCACCCGTTCGGCTCTGCCCAAACGACTGGCCACGACCGGTTCAGGTGACTGTCACGGTGCAGCCGGGCGATCGCCGCCCGGCCGCGGGCACTCTCTCCAGATACTCCAGATACTCCAGATACTCCAGATACTCCAGGCACTCCGCATACTCCGCCGCCCGGCTCGGCGGGCAACAGGCCCTTGCCCACGGTGGTCGAGCACGCGCGCGTGCCGGGCGGTCCGTGCGCTCACAGTGGTGGTTCCAGACGGGCGATCGCACGCAACGCGCGCGGGGCGAACCGCGACATCAGGTGGGCACCCCGGGCTTCCGGGGTGACCGGCACGACGGCCTCGTTGCGGACGACCGCTTTCAGGATCGCGTCGGCGACCTTCTCCGGCGGGTAGTTCCTGAGGCCGTACAGACGCGCCGACCTCTTCTGCCGCCGCTTCTCCTCGGCGGCGTCCACGCCGGCGAAGCGCGCGGTGGAGGTGATGTTGGTGTTGACGAAGCCGGGGCAGATCGCGCTGACGCCGATCCCCTGGCCCGCCAGTTCCGCGCGCAGGCACTCGCTGAGCATCAGCACGGCCGCCTTGGAGGTGCTGTAGGCGGGCAGTGCCCTGGAGGGCTGGTACGCCGCCGCGGACGCGGTGTTGACGATGTGGCCGCCCTGTCCGCGCTCGGCCATCTGCCTGCCGAACAGCCGGCAGCCGTGGATGACGCCCCACAGGTTGACGTCGAGGACCTTCTTCCAGTCCTGGGGGGTGGTGTCGAAGAAGGAGCCGCCCAGGCCGATCCCGGCGTTGTTCACCAGGACGTCCACCACCCCGTATTCGGCGGCGACTTTCTCGGCGAGTTTCTCCATGGCCTGTTCGTCGGAGACGTCGGTCGTCTCGGCCCAGGCCTTGGGGGCGCCGAGCAGGCGGGACAGCTCGGCGGTGCGGGCGGCGGCCTCGGCGTCCCGGTCGACGGCCACCACGCGGGCGCCGGCCTCCGCGAAGGCGAACGCCGTGGCCCGGCCGATGCCGCTGCCGGCGCCGGTGACCAGGACGAGCTGCCCGCCGAACCGGTCGGCGTACTTACCGGTCGCCTTCACCTGGCTCTTTCCGCTCTCGATGGTTGTCACGAACTCGGTGATCCAGGCGGCCAGTTGGTCGGGTCGGGTGCGCGGTACCCAGTGCTTGGCCGGGAGGGTGCGGCGGGTCAACTGCGGAACCCACTGTTCCAGTTCGTCGTAGAGCCTCTCCGACAGGAAGGCGTCCCCGAGGGGCGTGATGAGCTGCACGGGCGCGTGTGCGTACGCGTCCGTGCGGGGCCTGCGCAGCCTGGCCCGGACGTTGTCGCGGTACAGCCAGGCGCCGTGCGCCGCGTCCTGGGGCAGGGAGGAGGTCGGGTAGCCGCCGCCGGGCACCTTCTCGAAGCGCTCCAGGATCGCGGGCCAGCGCTTGCCGAGGGGGCCGCGCCAGGCCAGCTCGGGCAGCGCTGGTGTGTGCAGCAGGTACACGTACCAGGACTTGGCGCCCTGGCCGAGGAGCTGGCCGATCCGGCGCGGGGTGGGCCTCCTGAGGCGGCCGTTGATCCAGTGGCCGAAGTGGTCCAGGGACGGTCCGGACATCGAGGTGAAGGAGGCGATGCGCCCCTCGGTGCGCTTGACGGTGACGAACTCCCAGGACTGCACCGAGCCCCAGTCGTGCCCCACGACGTGCACCGGCCGGCCCGGGCTGACCGCGTCGATCACGGCCAGGAAGTCGTCCGTCAGCTTCTCCAGGGTGAAGCCGCCGCGCAGCGGCCGCGGCGCGGTCGACCGGCCGTGGCCCCGCACGTCGTACAGCACGACGTGGAAGCGCTCGGCCAGGCGGACGGCCACCTTCGACCAGACCTCCTTGCTGTCCGGGTAGCCGTGCACGAGGACCACCGTGGGCTGATGGGTGTCCCCCAGCTCGGCCACGCACAGCTCGACGCCGCCGGTCGGCACGCGGCGCTCGCGCGCGCCCTTCAGCATCGCCTCGGGAAAGAGCGTCACTTGTCCTCCGCCCAGCGCCGCACGTGCGGCAGATCGTCGTCCAGCCAGAATGCGCTCTCGACGGGATCCGCGGAGTCGGTGACGACCAGGATCTCCTCGAACTTCGCGCCCGTGCCCCGGAAGCCCAGATGGGGTTCGACCGCCCACAGGCCCGGCTGCGGCGGGTGGTCGGAGAAGCGGTACGGCGACCAGAGCGGGGACCAGCCGTCGCGGTGGCCGCGCAGCGCGTCGGAGGCGAGCCCCTTCAGGGACTGGGTGCCGAATCCGAACAGGTGCGGTGACCAGCGGCGCTGTGGCACGCGGTCGACCTTGTGGGCGATCACGCCGAAGGGGTAGGCGCGGTGCCGGTTGGCGTAGCCCTGGCGGACCATGAGGCGGTCCACGTCCTCGTAGATCGTGCGCAGCGGGCGCCGCTCGCGCACCTCGCACAGGATGAGCTCGCGGTGGGCCTCCAGGTCGGCCATGAGCCGGTCCTGCACGGGGTTGATGCCGAGGGAGCCCGAGTAGCCGATGTCGGCGGTGAATCCGTCGTACACGGGAGCCATGTCGAGGATGAACGGCATCCCCGGCTCCAGGCGGCGGTCGGTCGGGAAGAACTGGAGCGGTATGCGGAAGCCGGCGAACGCCGTGCGGTCCCCGAACCAGGCGAAGGGCAGGTGGAACCAGTCCCGCACGCCGCGCTCGCGCAGCCACTCGCGCTGCATGCGGGCCGCCTCGCGCTCGGTCACGCCCGGCTGCAGGCGTGCGGCGACCGCCTCCGCGCAGTCGTACGCGAGGCGCTGCACCTGCCTGAACCCCCGTAGCCGTACGGAGAGTTCGTCTGCCACTGCCGTCGTCATGCCACCGCCCCACCCTCGTCCACACCGACTGCGGTACGTGCCCGTAACGTGACACCGGTGAATGTGACAGTTGTTAGAGGCTGCGTCAATAGACCGGGTCAGGGCTGTGGATAACTCTGCGTAGCTCTCAGGTAGGGGAATCCCCTACGGACCCGTACGCCTGGAGTCGGACGTCAAGACAGCTCTGCGGTCTGACGACCGGCGTGGTACGCGTCACTATCGTCTTAGCCGTGACTGTGATCGCGACCGAAAGCCTGAGCATGCGGTTCCCCCGGGTGACCGCGCTTGACCGGCTCTCCGTCGACGTCGGGCCCGGTGTGACCGGGCTCGTCGGAGCGAACGGAGCCGGCAAGTCCACTCTGATCAAGATCCTTCTGGGTCTGACCCCCGCCTCCGAGGGCCGCGCCGAAGTGCTCGGGCTCGACGTCGCGACCAAGGGCGCCGACATCCGTGAGCGGGTCGGCTACATGCCGGAGCACGACTGTCTGCCGCCGGACGTCTCGGCGACCGAGTTCGTCGTCCATATGGCGCGTATGTCCGGCCTGCCGCCCACGGCCGCGCGTGAGCGCACGGCGGACACGCTGCGCCATGTCGGTCTGTACGAGGAGCGCTACCGCCCCATCGGCGGCTACTCGACCGGTATGAAGCAGCGCGTGAAGCTCGCGCAGGCCCTCGTCCACGACCCGCAGCTGGTCTTCCTGGACGAGCCGACCAACGGCCTCGACCCGGTCGGCCGCGACGACATGCTCGGCCTGATCCGCCGTATCCACACCGACTTCGGCATCTCGGTCCTGGTCACCTCGCACCTGCTGGGCGAGTTGGAGCGGACCTGCGACCACGTCGTCGTCATCGACGGCGGCAAGCTCCTGCGCTCCAGCTCCACCACGGACTTCACACAGACCACGACCACTCTGGCGATCGAGGTCACGGACACCGACGAGCACCCGGACGGCACGCGCGCGGTGCGCGAGGTGCTGCAGGCGCGCGGGGTGGAGGTCCTCGACGGCAGCAACGGCCTGCCGGGCGCCGGACACATCCTGCTGCTGACCGCGCAGGGCGAGCAGACGTACGACCTCGTGCGCGACGTCGTCGCAGACCTCGGCCTCGGCCTGGTGCGCATGGAGCAGCGCAGGCACCACATCTCCGAGGTCTTCCACGCGGACACCGAGGAGCAGGACGTGACGAAGGAGGCGGCCGTCCATGGCAGTTGAGCAGCCCATGCGGACACCGGCCGCGGCGTCGGGTGACCAGACCCGCATCCACAACATCGGCTACCGCAACTACGACGGCCCCCGCCTCGGCCGTTCCTACGCCACCCGCTCGCTGTACTCGCAGTCCCTGCGCGGCGCCTACGGCCTCGGCCGCTCGGTCAAGTCCAAGGTGCTGCCGATGCTGCTGTTCGTGGTGATGTGCGTGCCCGCGGCCATCATGGTCGCCGTCGCGGTCGCCACGAAGGCCAAGGACCTGCCCGTCGACTACACGCGCTACGCGATCATCATGCAGGCCGTCATCAGCCTGTACGTCGCCTCGCAGGCACCCCAGTCCGTCTCCCGCGACCTGCGCTTCAAGACCGTGCCGCTGTACTTCTCGCGGCCGATCGAGACCGCCGACTACGTGCGCGCCAAGTACGCGGCGCTGGCCTCCGCGTTGTTCGTCCTGACCGCGGCGCCGCTGCTCGTTCTCTATGTCGGCGCGCTGCTGGCGAAGCTCGACTTCGCCGACCAGACCAAGGGGTTCGCTCAGGGACTCGTCTCCGTGGCACTGCTCTCGCTGCTCTTCGCCGGCATCGGCCTGGTCATCGCCTCGGTGACCCCGAGGCGCGGCTTCGGCATCGCCGCCGTGATCGCCGTGATGACCATCTCCTACGGCGCCGTCTCCACGCTCCAGGCCATCGCCGAGGCGCAGAACAGCACGAGGGCCATTCCCTGGATCGGCCTCTTCTCTCCCGTGACCCTCGTCGACGGTGTCCAGACCGCCTTCCTCGGCGCGGCCTCGGCGTTCCCCGGCGAGATCGGCCCGACGAACGGCGAGGGCGTCGTCTACGTCCTGGTCGTCCTGGGTCTCATCGCCGCCTGCTACGGCCTCCTGATGCGCCGCTACCGGAAGGTGGGCCTGTGACCACGCTCAACATCGACCACGTCTCCCGCTGGTTCGGCAACGTGGTCGCCGTCAACGACGTCACCATGACGATCGGCCCCGGCGTCACCGGCCTGCTCGGTCCGAACGGCGCCGGAAAGTCCACCCTCATCAACATGATGGCCGGCTTCCTCGCGCCCTCCACCGGCACCGTCACCCTCGACGGCCAGCAGGTGTGGCGCAACGAGACGGTCTACAAGCACATCGGCATCGTCCCCGAGCGCGAGGCGATGTACGACTTCCTCACCGGGCGCGAATTCGTCGTCGCCAACGCCGAGTTGCACGGTCTGAACGCCAAGGCGGCGCAGAAGGCGCTCGCCACGGTCGAGATGGAGTACGCGCAGGACCGGAAGATCTCCACGTACTCCAAGGGCATGCGTCAGCGCGTGAAGATGGCGTCGGCCCTCGTCCACGACCCCTCGCTGCTCCTGCTCGACGAACCCTTCAACGGCATGGACCCGCGCCAGCGCATGCAGCTCATGGACCTGCTGCGGCGCATGGGCGACGAGGGCCGCACGGTGCTGTTCTCGTCCCACATCCTCGAAGAGGTCGAGCAACTCGCCTGGCACATCGAGGTCGTCGTCGCCGGACGGCACGCGGCCAGCGGCGACTTCCGCAAGATCCGCCGTCTGATGACCGACCGCCCGCACCGCTACCTGGTGCGCTCCAGCGACGACCGCGCGCTCGCGGCCGCGCTGATCGCGGACCCGTCGACGTCCGGCATCGAAGTCGACCTCGCGGAGGGCGCGTTGCGCATCCAGGCCGTCGACTTCGGCCGCTTCACGGCCCTGTTGCCCAGGGTCGCCCGCGACCACGGCATCCGGCTGCTCGCGGTCTCGCCGTCCGACGAGTCGCTCGAGTCCGTCTTCTCGTATCTCGTCGCGGCGTAGGAGGCCGAAGATGTACGACCCCACAGTCGCCCGACTCACCTACCGGGCCCTGCTCGGCCGTCGCCGGGCGCTCATCCTGGGCGCGCTGCCCCTGCTGCTGATCGTGATCTCCGTCGTCGTACGGGCTCTCGCCGGCGCCGACGACCAGACGGCCTCGGACCTGCTGGGCGGGCTCGCGCTCGCCACGATGGTGCCGATCATCGGCGTCATCGCCGGCACCGGCGCGATCGGTCCGGAGATCGACGACGGCTCGGTGGTGTACCTGCTGTCCAAGCCGCTGAAGCGGCCGACGATCATCTTCACCAAGCTGATCGTGGCGATCGCCGTGACCATGGTGTTCTCCGCGCTGCCGACCCTCATCGCCGGTTTCATCCTCAACGGCAACGGCCAGCAGATCGCCGTCGCCTACACGGTGGCCGCGCTGGTCTCCTCCATCGCGTACGCGGCGCTGTTCCTGCTGCTGGGCACGGTGTCCCGGCACGCGGTTGTCTTCGGGCTCGTCTACGCGCTGGTCTGGGAGGCCCTGTTCGGGTCCCTGGTGCCCGGTGCGCGCACGCTGAGCGTCCAGCAGTGGTCGCTGGCCGTCGCCCACAAGGTGGCCGGCGGGGACCTGGTCACCTCCGACGTCGGACTGACGACGGCGACGGTGTTCCTGGTCGCGGTGACCGTCCTGGCCACCTGGTACGCCGGGCAGAAGCTGCGGACGCTGACGCTCGCCGGGGAGGAGTGACAGGTCCTGATCCTGACGGAGGTTTCACCTCTGTCCGGGCACACTGGGCGAAAGCGGATACGGCCGGGAGGGACGGAGATGGCGGACGACTGGGACGACCTGGTGCTGGACGAGGACTTCGTACAGGGCGCCGAGACGTCCGAGCCGTCCGCCCGTGCCCGCATGCTGGCCGCGCGCTGGCGCGAGGAGAAGCCCGAGCCGCAGCCCTGGCGCTCGGACGAGCCGCCCGCAGGGTGGTTCTTCAGCAAGGGGCGGCGCCGGCGGTGGCGACGCCGCTGACCTCGCACTAATTCGGTGGCGTCCAACTCGTCGTACCGGCACAGTGGTTGTGTCCCCGTCGCCGGACGACGATCCGGCGCCACGTTCAGGGAGAGGAGCGGGACGGTGTCCATGCACGACAGTTCGTCCAGCTCCCGACAGGGCAGCCCGCGGCGGGTTCCGGTGTAGTTACCCCACCGTCGACCCCGTATCGCACAGGGAGTTGCCCGGGGCGGCCGCTTCGAGCACGCGACGCGCGCTGCGCTTGCGTGGGCCGCCTTCCCCGTCGCCCCCGTCGCAGGGGGCATCCTCCGCTGGGGCGGACGGGTCGGTTGCGCAGTCCGGCATCACCAGGTGCCACGGCGCCCACCCGCACCGCCCCAGCGGCATGTCTGTCCGCGCCTATGCGAGCAGGCGGTCCAGTACGACGGCGATGCCGTCCTCCTCGTTCGACGACGTCACCTCGTCCGCCACTGCCTTCAGTTCCTCGTGGGCGTTGGCCATGGCCACGCCCCGCGCTGCCCAGGCGAACATCGGGATGTCGTTCGGCATGTCGCCGAAGGCGATCGTGTCCGCCGCCTTGACGCCCAGGCGGCGGGCGGCCAGCGAGAGGCCCGTCGCCTTGGACAGACCCAGCGGCAGCAGTTCGACGATGCCCTCGCCCGCCATCGCCACCGTGACGAAGCCGCCCGCCGCCCGGCGGGCCGCCTCGGCGAGGGCGTCGTCGGACAGCTCAGGGTGCTGTATGTAGATCTTGTTCAGCGGGGCGGTCCACAGGTCGGACGCGTTCGTGAACGGGGTCGACGGAAGGCTGCCGGTGACCGCGTAGCCCGGCCCCACCAGCACATCGCCGTCCAGACCGTCACGGCTGGCCGCCAGGTACAGCGGGCCGACCTCCGCCTCGATCTTGGCCAGGGCCACGCCCGCCAGCTGCCGGTCCAGGGTGACCGACGTCAGCAGGCGGTGCGAGCCGGCGTCGTACACCTGGGCGCCCTGGCCGCAGACCGCGAGGCCCTGGTAGCCGAGGTCGTCGAGGATGTGCCGGGTCCAGGGGACCGCGCGGCCGGTGACGACGATGTGCGCGGCGCCCGCCGCGGTGGCCGCGGCGAGCGTGTCACGGGTGCGCTGTGAGACCGACTCGTCGGAGCGCAGGAGCGTGCCGTCGAGATCGGTCGCGATCAGCCGGTACGGGAAGCCCTTGACGGGAGACGCGTCGCTCACCTGGCGATCGGCTCCAGGACCTCCCGGCCGCCCAGGAACGGGCGCAGCACCTTCGGCACGTACACCGAGCCGTCGGCCTGCTGGTGGTTCTCCAGGATCGCCACGATCGTGCGCGGTACGGCGCACAGCGTGCCGTTGAGCGTCGCCAGCGGCTGCACCTTCTTGCCGTCGCGCATGCGGACGGACAGCCGGCGTGCCTGGAAGCCGTCGCAGTTGGAGGCCGAGGTCAGCTCGCGGTACTTGCCCTGCGTGGGGATCCACGCCTCGCAGTCGTACTTGCGGGACGCCGAGGCGCCCAGGTCGCCGGAGGCGACGTCGATGACCTGGAAGGGCAGTTCCAGGCCGGTGAGCCACTGCTTCTCCCACTCCAGGAGCCGCCGGTGCTCGTTCTCCGCGTCCTCGGGGGCGACGTACGAGAACATCTCGACCTTGTCGAACTGGTGCACGCGGAAGATGCCCCGGGTGTCCTTGCCGTACGTCCCGGCCTCGCGGCGGAAGCACGGCGAGAAGCCGGCGTAGCGCAGCGGCAGCTTGTCCGCGTCGAGGATCTCGTCCATGTGGTACGCGGCGAGCGGGACCTCGGAGGTGCCGACCAGGTAGTAGTCGTCCTTCTCCAGGTGGTAGACGTTCTCCGCGGCCTGGCCGAGGAAGCCGGTGCCCTCCATGGCGCGCGGGCGGACCAGCGCGGGGGTGAGCATCGGGACGAAGCCCGCCTCGGTGGCCTGCGCGATCGCGGCGTTGACCAGCGCCAGTTCCAGGAGGGCGCCGACGCCCGTCAGGTAGTAGAAGCGGGAGCCCGACACCTTGGCGCCGCGCTCGACGTCGATGGCGCCCAGCGCCTCGCCGAGCTCCAGGTGGTCCTTGGGCTCGAAGCCCTCGGCGGCGAAGTCGCGGATGGTGCCGTGCGTCTCCAGGACGACGAAGTCCTCCTCGCCGCCGACCGGGACGTCCGGGTGGATGAGGTTGCCGAGCTGGAGCAGAAGCCGCTTGGTCTCCTCGTCCGCCTCGTGCTGCTCGGCGTCGGCCGCCTTGACGTCGGCGGCGAGCCGGCCCGTCTGCTTCAGCAGCTCCGCCTTCTCGTCGCCGGAGGCCTTGGGGATGAGCTTGCCGAGCGCCTTCTGCTCGGAACGCAGCTCGTCGAAGCGGACGCCGGACGACCTGCGCCGCTCGTCGGCAGACAGGAGAGCGTCGACGAGCGCGACGTCCTCTCCACGGGCACGCTGGGACGCGCGCACACGGTCGGGGTCCTCACGGAGCAGGCGAAGGTCAATCACGCGGTCAAGGCTACCGGTGCGGGCATACGGCCCACGACTCACTATTCCCAACGGTTGGCAAATGTGTCTTACGTTCCGTTATGTGCGAATTGCGCACAGTGTCAACAAAAGGTGTCTCACTCCCTGGAACGGGGCAGGTCGTCGGCGTCTGGTTGACTCGATTCCCTTGTGGGGAAAGGGACTTGGCGCTCGGTTGTCCACAGCGGTCCACAACCCCCGAAGAGTTATCCACAGGGTGTGCGGACGGTCTGTGGATTTCGGAATTGATCACTCCGAAACTGCTCCGTCACACCCTGGATTCCCAGCGCAGACCCTGCTTTACCACCACTTTCGAGTGGAAACAGGTCGCTCCAAAGGATTGCCTAAAGGAAACGAGTGGACGAACGGTGACATGGGGGCCGGTGGACGCGAGAGGGGCCTGTAGGCCGATTTGTCGACCGAGTGACGCATGGGTGTCGACTTGTCCCCAGGTCGAGAAGCCTGCCTGTGGATAACTCCTGTGGACAACGAAAATCTGCAGGTAGGACTGGCCGGTCGTGCCCCTGGGCAGACTGGACGGTTGGGCTAGAAACGGCCGTCCTGGCAGCGCGCCACCCAGTCCGAGGCCGCGACGAAGTCCTCGTCGGACGTCCCCCGCCACAGCGCGCGTACGTCCTCGACGCCGATGTCCGCACGCGGGTACGAACCCAGGAACCGCACTTCCAGGCAGATCCGCTTGAGCCCCATCAGGGTCTCGGCCACCCGGCGGTCGGAGATATGGCCCTCCGCGTCGATGCAGAAGCAGTAGTTGCCGATGCCGGCGCCGGTGGGCCGCGACTGCAGCAGCATCAGGTTGATGCCGCGGGTGGCGAACTCGTCGAGCAGGTCGCGCAGGCCGCCGGGGTGGTCGTCGCGCTGCCACAGCACGACGGATGTCTTGTCCGCGCCGGTCGGCGCCGCGGGCCGGGCAGGTCGGCCGACCAGCACGAAGCGTGTCTGAGCGTTCTCGGCGTCGTGGATGCCGGTCTCCAGCGCCTCCAGGCCGTACAGGGCGGCGGCGAACTCGCCGGCGAAGGCCGCGTCGTACTGGCCCTCCTGGACCAGCCGGGCGGCGTCCGCGTTCGAGGCGGCCGACTCCCAGTGGGCGTCCGGGAGGTTGTTCCTGAGCCAGTTGCGCACCTGCGGCTGGGCGGCCGGGTGCGCGGAGACCGTCTTGACGTCGGAGAGCCTGGTGCCCGGCCTGACCAGCAGCGCGAAGGTGATCGACAGCAGCACCTCGCGGTAGATCATCAGCGGGGCGCCCGCGACCAGCTCGTCCAGGGTGGTGGTGATGCCGCCCTCGACGGAGTTCTCGATCGGCACGAACGCGGCCTCGGCCTCACCGGCGCGGACCGCGTCGAGCGCGGACTGGACGGACACGTACGGGACCAGTTCCCGGGTGGCCGTCTCGGGAAGGGTGCGCAGGGCGGCTTCGGTGAAGGTGCCCTCGGGACCGAGATACGCGTAGCTCGCTGGCATGACCTCACCCTAATGGGCCTTACGAAAGCGCGGCTCACCCGTCTCAGCAGGGCCCCGCCCGTGGGCTCCCGCCCGGCTCCCGTCCCGGCCCTCACCCCTCCAGCAGCCGCTGCCCCACGTACTCGCCCTTCGCCGCCCCGCCCGGCACGGCGAACAGACCGCTCGCCTCGTGGCGGATGTACTTCGACAGCGCGTCGCCCCGGTCGAGCTTGCGCTGGAGGGGGACGAAGCCCTGCAGCGGGTCGGCCTGCCAGCAGACGAAGAGCAGGCCCGCGTCTGGCACCCCGTCCGCGTCGAAGCCGTCGTGGTACGAGAACGGGCGCCGCAGGATGGCCGCCCCGCCGTTCTGGTCGGGGCGCGTGATGCGGGCGTGGGCGTTCACCGGGACGACGTACTCCCCCTTGGAGTCGGCCTTGTCGAGGTCCATCGGGGTCGTCTCCGTGCCGCCCGACAGGGGCGCCCCATCGGCCTTCCGGCGTCCGATGACGTTCTCCTGGGTCGTGAGCGAGAGCTTCTCCCAGTCGTCGAGGAGCATGCGGATGCGGCGGACGACGGCGTAGGAGCCGTTCGCCATCCAGGCCGGGGCGTTCGCGCCCGAGGACGGAACGAAGATCCGCTTGTCGAAGTCGGACTCGGCCGGCTTCGGGTTGCGCGTGCCGTCCAGCTGGCCCATGAGGTTGCGGGCCGTCATGGTGTGCGCGGTGGCGCCCGGGGTGCGGTTGAAGCCGTTCATCTGCCAGCGGATGCGGGCCGCGCTGCCCGCGTCCTTCTGGATCGCGCGCAGGGCGTGGAAGGCCACCAGGGCGTCGTCGGCGCCGATCTGCACCCACAGGTCGCCGTTGCTGCGGGCCTTGTCGAGGTGGTCGGAGGAGAAGTCGGGCAGCGGGTCGAGGGAGACCGGGCGCTGCTTCTCCAGACCGGTGCGGGAGAAGAAGCTGTGGCCGAGGCCGAAGGTGAGGGTGAGCGACGACGGGCCGGCATCGCGGGCCACGTCAGTGTCGTCGTGCGCCGCCGCCTCGCCGCTCATCAGGCGCTCGGCCGTCACCGACCAGCGGCGCAGCAGTGCGGCCGCCTCCTTGCGGCCCGCGCCCGCCGCCAGGTCGAAGGCGACGAGATGGCCGCGGGCCTGGAGACCTTCGGTGATGCCGGGCTGATGTTTCCCGTGAAACATCGCCCGGTCGGAGCCGAGTGAGCTGAGCGGGGTGGCCCCGGAGGGAGCGGCGGCATACCCCACGGCGCCGCCGGCCGCGCCGAGCACGAGCCCGGTGGCGCCGGCGGTGCCGAGCAGTTTCCGTCGAGACATGCCGTCTCCGGGGGACGCGTTCCCGTCAGCGGCCTCGGCCGGCGGTGCCTTGGGAGTGCGTGCCTCCGGAATGGACTGTTCAGCCATGGTGCGGTTCAGCCGATCTGCGCGTTCTTGGAGACGGTCGCCTGGTCGATGTCGGAGGTGCGCACGGTCACGGCGATCTTCCAGTCGCCGGCCATGGGGATCTGCACTCCGCTCGCCGACCAGTGTCCCGTGGCGACATGGTCGGGGGTGACGGGCAGTGGCCCGATCTTCTTCGCCTCAAGCGTGAAGGCGACCTTCACCTCGGGGATGTCGAAGGCCCGCCCGTTGGGCCGGGTGACGTAGACGTGCATCTCGTTGCCGCCCACGCGCGCGGGGTCGAAGTCGACCGACACGACGCCCTTGCCGTCGGTGCCACCCGTGTTGAAGGGCATGGTCAGCGTCAGCGCGCCGGACGACGAGTCGGACGTGGAGGAGGAGGACGAGGACGACGAGGACGAGGACGACGACGTGGTCGCCTTGGCCTCCTGCTCGGTGCGACCGGGCTCGGTCTGCGTCAGTACGGTGGTGACGGCGAGCAGGACCACGGCGACACCGGCCTCGGCGAGCACGGAACGCCGCAGCCCGAAGCGGCTGGGGTCGGCGTCACGCTGCCGCTTCTGCCGAGCCGTGTCCACGGCGGCCTGCTGGCGCGCGAGTTGGACGGCGCGCTCGCGGTCGGCGGGGTCTTCGGAGCCACCGGAGCCACCGGAGCCACCGGAGCCACCGGAGCCACCGGAGCCACCGGAGCCACCGGAGCCACCGGCATCACCGGCATCACCGGAGCCACCAGAGCCCCGGGCCTCGCCGGACGCCGCCGCCGTCGCCGTCTTCGTCGAGCCGGCCCCCGCCCGGGCGGCCGCCGGCTCCTTCTCGCCCGGGGCGTCGCCCTCGGCCGCAACCTCAGCGCCCGCCTCCTCAGCGCCCGCCTCCTCCGCGCCCGAGTCCTTCCCTCGGCGCGGCGTCAGTACGGCCGTGTCCGCCAGCCGTGCCGTCCAACGCCGGGAGATCGACGCGATGCCCACCAGCAGCACCACGAGACCGATCTTGACGAGGAGCAGCTGTCCGTACGTGGTGTCGGTGAAGGCCGACCAGGAGCCGAGCTGGCGCCAGGACTGGTAGACGCCGGTCGCGACCAGGGCGACGACGCTGGAGAAGGCGACCTGCGAGAAGCGGCGTACGGCCGAGGAGTCGACCGGGATGTCCGACCGGTACAGCGCCACGAGGAGCGCGCTCAGGCCGCCCAGCCAGGCCGCGACCGCCAGCAGGTGGACGACGTCGACCGGCATCGCGATACCGGGCTGGAGCCCGGTCGAGGCGTGCTCGGCCATCGCCCAGCTCGCCGCGAGACCGGCGGACACGACGAATCCGCCGATCGCGAGCCCGAAGGTCAGATCCCGCTTCTCCTCGTCCTCACGCTTGTCGTACGCGCCGAAGAGCACGGCGATGAACAGCGCCGCCGCGGCGAGCAGCAGCAGCCGCGAGACCAGCGCCGCGCCCGACTTGGTCTGCAGCACCTGCCCGAGCAGGCTCAGGTCGAAGATGTCGCCGACCTTGCCGGAGCTGGTGTAGGAGCCGCGCAGAAGCAGCAGCAGGAGGGTGGCCGAGGTGAGCGCCAGCCAGCCGGAGACCACGAACCGCTGCAGGGACCGTACGCCGGAACCGCGCTGCCAGCAGGCGAGGACGAAGGCGGCGCCGCCGACCATGACGATGAAGCCGGCGTAGGACACGTACCGTCCGAAGCCGTACAGCCAGCCGACGACCCCGCCGCCCACCGTCTGGTCGGTGACCGAGACGCTGGTCAGGGAGGGGGCGCCGATGGAGAAGGTGAAGGCCCCGGCGACGGGGTGGCTGTCCGCCGAGACGACCTGCCAGGCCACCGTGTAGGTGCCGTCGGGCAGGCCGCTGTGCAGCCGCACGGCGTACGAGGTGCCGCTCACGTTGGACGGCTTGCCGTAGTCGACGCGCTTGCCCTTGGGGTCGAGTACGCGCAGCGACTCGTCGGACGTGGCGACCTTCTCGGAGAAGGTGAGCGTGACCTGGTCGGGTGCCTTGTCGACCACCACCCCCTGCGCGGGGTCGCTGCCGGTCAGCGCGGCGTGCGCGGAAGCCGGTCCGGCACCGGCGAGGAGCACGCCGACGACGGCCAGGAACAGCAGCACCAGGGTCCGCATACGGCGGGGGGTGATGGTCTGCGTCATGGTGGTCCCTCCCTCAGTGTCCGGTCGCGGGGTTGTACGTGGCGGACTTCACCGGTATCTCAGCCTTGATCGGGCCGGCCTTGGCGAAGTGGAGTTCGACGGTCACCTTCTGGCCCTGCTTCGGCTGCCACTTCAGGTTCTCGAACATCAGATGGTTGCCGCCGCTCTTGAACACGAGTTGACCGTGTGCGGGGACATCCAGGGACTTGACCTCCTCCATGGACTGCCCGACCGTCCGGTGGATGGTGACACTGCCCGCGGCGTCGCTGGTGACGGAGGTCAGGTCGTCCGCGGCGCCACCCTTGTTGGCGATGGTGAGGAAGCCCGCGGCCATGTCGGAGACGGGCTGGGGCATGTAGGAGGAGCTGACGGACAGTTCGGCCTTCGCGTCGTCGGAGCCGCCGCAGCCCGTCAGGGTCAGAGCCAGTGCGCCCACCATGACCGCGGCGGGCACGGCCAGGTGCCTCACGGGTTCGCTCCCTTGATGATCTTGGGGAGGTCCTTGGTGTAGTCGCCGACGGTGGCGTCCTCGCCGTAGAGCACGTAACCGCCGTTGGTCTTCGGCGAGAACGCGATGACCTGGGTGCCGTGCACCGAGACCGTCTTGCCGGTCTTCTTGTCCTTGTGGGTCGGCTCGATGGAGATGCCGAGGGTACGGGCGCCGGCCTGGATGGTGGCGAAGTCGCCGGTCAGGCCGACGAACTGGGGGTCGATGCCCTTGAGCCACTTGCCGAGCTCGGACGAGGTGTCCCGCTGGGGGTCGGTGGTGACGAACACGACCCGCAGCTTGTCCTGCTCGGCCTTGGGCAGCTGCTTCTTGGCGACGGCGAGGTTGTTCATCGTCAGCGGGCAGATGTCGGGGCAGTGGGTGTAGCCGAAGTAGATCAGCGTCGGCCGGCCCGCGGTCTCCTTGCGGAAGTCGTACTTCTCGCCCTTGGTGTCGGTGAGGACGAGGTCGGGCTTCTCGAAGGGCTTGTCGAGGATGGTCGCGGCCTTCTGCGAGGTGTCCTCGGAGACCACGGCGACAGGTGACTTGCTGTCGTCGCCGCTGCCGCATGCGGAGAGGGTCAAAGTGGCGGCGGCGAGCAGCGCGGCCGTGGCGAACGTCTTCTTGCGCATAGAAAAATGTCCCAGATGTGAGAGCTCCGGTGTGCACCGGGGGCGGGCACAGGCTTGCGCCCCCGGTGCAGCACGCGGACGAACAGGCCTCAGGCGTCGCTGCGCCGACGGCCGGCGAGCACGCCGTACGCCACGCCCAGCGCGCCGACGACGATGCCCACGACGGCCAGCACGCGTGCGGTGGTGTCACTGCTGTCGGCGGCGGTGGAGGTGTCGGCGGCCGTGTTCTCGGCGTCCTTGGAGTCGGCGCCCTTGGCGTCGGCGGAGGCGTCCTCGGCGGTCGACGAACCGTGCGAGTGCCCGTCCTCGGAGGCGGCGGACAGGGCGAGCACGGGGGCCGGGTTCTCGGGCTCCTCCGCGCCGTCCTTCTGCACCTCGATCCAGCGCACGACCTCGTTGTCGGAGTACGTCTGCAGCGCCTTGAAGACGAGTTCGTCGGCGTCCTCCGGCAACGTGCCCACGGAGATGGGGAACTTCTGGAAGTAGCCGGGCTCGACGCCCTTGCCCTGCGCGGTCCAGGTGATCTTCGAGACGGCCTCGTTGATCTTCTTGCCGTGCATCTCGATCGGCTTGGCCAGCTTGGACTTGGTGACCTGGATCTTCCAGCCGTCCATCGGCTGCGGCATCGCGGAGGCCAGCGGGTGGTCGGTCGGGAAGTTGACCTCGACCTTGGTCGTCGAGGCGTCGTCGCGCTCGTTGGGGACCTTGAAGTCGATGACCGCGTAGCCGCCCTTGGCGGCGGTGCCCTCGGGCTGCACGCTGACGTGCGCGAACGCGGGCGCGGACAGGACGACGACGGCAGAGGCGGCGACGGCGCCGGTGACGGCGAGACGGGAAGCCTTCATGAACGGGTGCACTCCACTTCGAGTGAGGTTCCTGGTGCTGGGAGAGGTACGCGTGCGTGGCGGTGACCTGTCGGCCCGCAACGGGCACGCGCGTGTGCCGCACGACGGCGGCCCTCTCCCGTGGATCCGAAGTGGATACGGAGCGGTGGTCGCGTCGCGTCAGGCGGCGAGGTCGAGGCCGGGCGCGGCGGCCGGCGGACCGCGTCTGATCACCGTGTGCTGGAGCGCGGTGGTTCGGGGCTTCGGCGGCGCGAGAAGTGCGGTGCGCGGCGGGCGCGGGCCCTCTTCGGGCGCGGCCGGGAGGCCGGCCCGCAGGGCGCGCACCAGCGCGAGCGCCGCGCGCAGGGATCGTACGAGCGCTCCGTCGGTGACCGATTGCGCCGACAGCGTGGACAGTTCCGCGAGCCGCAGCAGGGCCAGGTCGCCGCGGCGCAGCAGCCAGCCGGCGGCGATCGCCGCGAGGACGTGGCTGAGCAGCATCGGCAGGGACGGCAGCAGCGAGGACATGGAACCGGTGGTGGACAGGGCGTCCGCCGGGTGGTGCACGGAGCCCATGTCCATGGCCGTGTCCGGCGAGAGCCGCGCGTCGGCGAGGATCCTGCGGGCCTGGGCGGGGCTGATCGCCGCCGCCGTGGTCCCGCACACGAGCCGCGCCGCCCGCTCCACGAGGGAGGCGTCGGCCATCGAGGACATCGACCGCATTGAGGACATCGGCGACATCAGTGACATCGGCGAACTTGCGCCCGGAGCCGCGGTCGTGTGCTGCCCCAGTCCGAACAGCGTGTGCAGCACGGTCTGTCCGACCGCGAGCAGCGCTACCGTGCCGGGCAGAGAGCGGGTGCGTCCCGTGAGGGGGGCCGCGACCAGGAAAGCCCCCAGGAAACCCGCGCCCAGCGTCCACAGCGGAACCGTGGCGCAGGAGGCGAGGGTGTGACCGGCCGCGGCCAGCACGACGCAGACCGCGGCGAACACCGCGGCCCGCAGTATCCGGAGATCGTTCCCGGAGCGCGCCCTGCGCTGGTGGGGGGCAGTCATGGCGGGCTCATCATCGCACTGGCCTTATGGGTGCCATACGGCAGGTCCGCAAGGTTCGGTTCCGAACCGGAAGGTCACTCTCTGGTACGGCCCGCCCCCACATACACCGATTCTGTTGAGGACGCATCGCCCATATGGGCGGCATCACGTCAACTCCGTGCTTACACCGGGGTGCAGGCGGCAATAAGAAACGGTATGTCGAGTCGCGGCCTGGAGGCTGGAGTATGAGCATCTGGTGGTCACTCCACTTGCGCCGTGATGCTGCGAGCGTTCCGCTCGCCCGGCGGCTGCTCCTCGGCACGATGGAGACGGCGGGTGTCGACCCCGACATCTCCTACGACCTCTCCGTCGCCCTCAGCGAGGCCTGCGCGAACGCCGTCGAGCACGGCGGGGACACCATGCACGGCGGATCCTCCGAGGCGTACCGGGTCACGGCCTACCTCGACGGTGAGAAGTGCCGTATCGAAGTCGCCGACTCCGGCCCCGGCTTCGCCACCTCCCCGACCCCCCGCCGCGCCCGCACCGACGCCGAACACGGCCGTGGCCTCTACCTGATCCGCGAACTCGCCGACCACGTCCACATCGGCAACAAGCCGGGGCGCGGGGGCACGATCGTGAGCTTCGACAAGATCCTCAAGTGGCGCGAGGACGCACCGTTGGTGGCGGTGTGAGGGGCGTCGGGCTGCCGTAGCAGGTGACCTCCGGTGGGGACGGGATGCCGTGGGGTGTCGCCAGGGATGCCGTCCAAGGGGGCGGGAGGGGAAGGTCCGTCACCGACCACGGGTGTTCGCCGGCCTCCATGCGGACGGGGCCGGGGAGGCCCGGGTGGGATTCCAGGGCGGTCAGGTCCGAGGTGATGCCCGTGCCGACGGCCTTGAGGACGGCCTCCTTGCGGGTCCAGCAGCGCAGGAAGGCGGCGTCGCGTTCGGGGCCGGCTGATGCGGCTGCCAGGTGCTTCGCCTCGGCGGGCGTGAGTGTCGAGGGGGCCAGGGTGTCCGTCGGGAGAGGGCGTCGCTCCTCGACGTCGACTCCGACCGGGCCCTCGCACACCGCGAGCGCCGCGCAGCCGGTGGTGTGCGACAGGCTGATCCGCAGCCGTGTCCCGGGGTGCAGCACGACGGGCGGCCCCTGCTCCGGGGTGCCGCAGCAGGGGCAGGCGGCGCGGCCCAGCCGGATCTGCCGGGGCGGTACGTCCAGCAGTTCGCCCAGGACGCGACGGGCACGCGCGCGCGTGACGACGATCGACGCCTTCGCGCGCGTACTGCGGGCGCGGTCGACACGGGCGCGCTCGGACGTGCTCAGCAGCGCGAGGTCGGTCGGTGTGTAGGTGAGCGGCAAGCGCCACCACCAGACCCTCGCCGGATGCGGGGCGTACGTCGGGTATGTCGAGGACATGTGAACGGACCGTAGGGCCGGGCCGGTTGCTCCCCGCCGGTGCTGACAGCAACCGGTCATCCGGCCCTCGCCCTGGCAGCTTCCTGCAGAGAAACTTGCCTGTTTCCCGCACCCGAGTTAATGGCAATTCCCTTTCCGCCGGCGCCTTAATTGTGAACGCCCATGGATCCTGGCTCCGCCGTCGAACCGCTGACTAACGTCGGACTCACCGAATCGAACGGCGAATATCCATGAGAAGGGCTTCACATGTCTGACGAAAGCAAGCAGCAGCAGCTCGACGAAATCCGCGAGATCGTCGCCGAGGTGCTCGAACTGGAGCCGGAGGAGATCAGCGAGACCAGCCTGTTCGTCGAGGACCACGAGGCGGACTCGCTGCGGGCGATCGAGATCCTGGCCCGCCTGGAGAAGAAGTACAAGGTCGAGATCCCGCAGTCCGAGCTGCCCAAGATGGTCAACCTGACCGAGGTGCACCGGATACTCGGCCAGCACGCCGGCTGGCAGGACTGACCGTATGCGACGGGTAGTCATCACGGGGCTCGGTCCCGTGTCGAGCATCGGTATTGGCGCGCCCGCCTATGGCGAGGCGCTGCGGGCGGGAGTGAACGGAGTTTCTCCGATCGCCTGTTTCGACTCGACTGGCTTTCCCTACTTCATGGCCGGTGAAGTGCACGAATTCCAGCCGACGGAATTGGTGCGGCGGCTGTCCGTCGACGAATGGGGCCGCACCAGTCTTTTCGCGGCCTCCGCGGCCCGGCTCGCGGTGGCCGACGCCGGGATCGACGAGGAGGAACTGGCCGCCTCCCGCGCCGGATCGAGCATGGGTACGACCGGCGGCGAGTCGCAGGTGCTGGAGCGCCTGACGGGCGACGCGCTGGAGAGGGGCGTCCACCGGCTGGACGCCGGCCTGGTCCGCCAGGTCTCCAGCGCCCGCCTCTCGCAGGCCGTGAACCGCGAGCTGCGCCTGACCGGCGACGCCGTCACGCTCTCCACCGCCTGCTCGGCCAGCAACTACGCGCTCGGCTACGCCTACGACCTGATCCGCACCGGCGAGGCCGACTACATGATCGCCGGCGGCGCGGACTCGGTCGGCCGCTGGTCGCACGCCGGTTTCTACCGGCTGGGCGCCCTCACCGAGAAGGCCTGCTCGCCCTTCGACAAGAACCGGTCCGGGATCATCACCGGCGAGGGCGGTGCCGCGCTGTTCCTGGAGAGCCTGGACTCTGCGCTGGCCCGCGGCGCCCGCATCCACGCCGAGGTGCTCGGCTACGGCGTCAACTGCGACGCCAACCACATGGTCGCGCCCCTGCGGGAGTCCATCGCCGCCTGTATGCGCCTCGCCCACCGCAACGCGGGCGTCGAGGCGGCGGACGTGGACTACATCTGCGCCCACGGCACCGGCACACCGGCCAACGACCAGGTGGAGGCCGGAGCGGTGGTCGACGTCTTCGGTGAGCGGCCGCCGCCGATCAGCTCCACCAAGTCGATGCTCGGCCACACCATGGGCGCCGCGAGCGGGCTCGGCGCGATCGCGTCGGTGCTCGGCATCACCGGATCGTTCCTGCCGCCCACGATCAACTACAGCACTCCTGACCCGGAGATGCCCCTGATCGACCCCGTCGCCAACGAGGCGCGGCGCGCGGACGTGCGCATCGCCCAGGTCAACGGATTCGCCTTCGGCGGCAACAACGCCATCGTCATGCTCGGGAGGTACTCATGACGGCGACAGCCGCACAGCTGTCCGCCCCCGCCTCGTCCACCACCCCGCTCGCGCTCGCGATCACCGGATTCGGAGTGCTCTCCGGCGCCGGGATCGGCATCGAGGCGCTCGCGAGCGCGCTCGCCGCCGGGCACTCGCCCACGGCGGACGTCTCCGGGATGTTCGAGGACCCGCTGCCGCGCCGGGACGCCCACGCACTGGTCGACTTCAGGGTCCGCGACCATCTCGGCCGCAAGGGCACGTCCTTCTTCGACCGCAGCACCTCGCTGGCCATGGTCGCCTGCGAGGAGGCGTTCGCCGACACGGACCTGGAGGTCGGCGACGCGAGCAGGGACCGTATGGGCATCACCCTCGGCACCACCGCCGGCAGCGCCAAGTCCACCAGCGACTACAGCCGCGACACCTTCGTCCAGGAGCGCCCGTACCTGGTCAACCCGCTGCTCTTCCCGAACGCGGTGATGAACTGCGCGGCCGGCCAGGCGGCGATCCGCTACGGCCTCAAGGGCGTGAACGCGACCATCGCGGGCGGGCACCTGGCCATGCTCAACGTGCTGCGCTACAGCCGCAATCTGATCGGCTGCGGTTACGCGGACGCGCTGCTGGCGGGCTGTGTCGAGGAGTTCAGCCCGCAGTCGGCCTGGGCGGTGCACTACGCCCAGCGCACCGACGGCGGACGCCTCGCCCCCGGCGAGGGCGCGGCGGTGTTCGTCGTGGAGAGCGCGGCCGCCGTACGCGCGGCCGGACGCCGCCCCGACGCGGAGATCCTCGCGGTGGAGACGGGCGTGTACGACCCTCCCGGGGCTGACGGAACGTTCGTCGCGGGCCTGACGTCCTGTCTGGCCCGCGCCCTGAAACGGGCGGGCGTACGGCCCGACGAGGTGACCGCCGTGGCCACCGCGGCGAACGGGATGCCCCGCTTCGACGAGGCGGAGGAGGCCGCAGTCACCGCCGTCCTCGGGGCCGGCCCCGAACGGCTGCGGGTCAAGGACCTGACGGGCGAGGCGTTCAGCGCGTCCGGCGCCTTCCAGCTCGCCGCACTGCTGGCCCGCCACCGCACACAGCCCGCCCGCGACGGCGAACTCTCCGTCATCACCACCCTGGGCGCGGACGGCGCCGCCGGTGCCGCCGTGGTCAGGGGGTGGAGCCGTGCCGATGGCGATCACGGGTAGCGCGATGACCACGTGCCTGGGCGACCTCGACGCGACCTTCCGGGCGCTGCTCGAAGGACGCAGCGGCGTGGGTCCGCTGCGCTGCGGCGACCCGGAGAAGCTGAACGTGCGGAACGGGTACGTGATCACGGACGCGGAGCCCGACGCCCCGCACCTCGCCGACTCCCCCCGACTGGCGGCCCGTTGGCTCGCCCGCACCGTCGCCGACGCGCTCGCCGACGCCGGTGTCGATCCGGCGAGGCGCCGTGTCGCAGTCGTCGTGGGCACGGGTCTGCGGGAACTCCGCGCGGTCGAGCAGTGGTACGCCGACGGGGCCGAACTGCGCCTCGCCCAGCTGCACTTCGCCGAGGCCGTGCGCTCCGTGGCCCCTGAGGTCACCGAGGTGCACACCCTAGCCAATGCCTGTGCCGCCTCCGGCTACGCGCTCGCTCTCGCCGCCGACCTGCTCGAACTCGGGGAGGCCGACGCCGTCGTGGCGGCCGGCTGCGACACCATGACCGAGAGCATGCTCGCCATGATCGGCCGGGTCGGCACGGCCACGGCCGACATGGTCCGCCCGTTCGACGCGGACCGCGACGGTGTGCTGCTCGGTGAGGGCGCGGTCGCCGTCGTACTCGAACGGGCGGATGAACTCCGGGACGGGCAGCGCCCGTTGGCGCTCCTGCGCGGTGTCGGCGTCGGCTGCGACGCCCACCACGAGACCGCGCCGGACCCCACCGGGATCGTCGCGACCATCCGGGACGCGCACGACCGTGCCGGAGTCACCCCGGACGAGATCGGACTCGTCGTCGCCCACGGCACGTCCACCGCCCTGAACGACCCGACCGAAGCCGCCGCGCTGCTGGAGACCTTCGGTGCGGACGGGCCTGTGGTCACCGGTATCAAGGGCGCCGTCGGACACACCTCCGGCGGTGCGGCCCTGATGAGCCTGCTCATCGCGGTGGCCGCCATGGATGCCGGCCTGGTGCCGCCCGTTGTCGGGTTGCGCATGCCGATCGCCGAGGCGGCGAAGTTGGGCCTCGTGTACGGGGAGGCGGTGCCGACCCGTGCGCGGCTTGCGCAGGTGAACGCGTTCGGGTTCGGCGGGGTCAATGCGGTGACGATCGTGGAGGCGTGCGTTGGCGCTCCGCTGGGAGGGCCGTCATGAGTCCGCAGGTTCGTCGTGGCCGGTCGCGCAGTTCCCCGCGCCCCTTGGGGGGTTCGTCAGGGCTGCTCGATGTGGCCGGGTGGTCCGTGCATGTCCCGGGGCTGTCCGCCGCGGATCTGCCCGGTTCGCCCGACAGCCCCGCCTGTCTCCCCGAAGACGCCAAGGAGGTCCTCGGCCGCAAGGGGCTGCTCGGTAAGGAGCCGTCCACGCGGCTTGCCCTCTGTGCGGTCCACCGTGCTCTCGGGCTGCCGCCGGGGCCGCTCGCGGAGTCCCTGCCGTACGCCGCCGGGACCGCCGTGGTCGTCGCCTCGAATCTCGGCAACGTCGAGACCGTCTGCTCGGTGCTCTCCGACGTGCGGGAGCGGGGCGGGTCCGTGGTCAGTCCGCTGGACGCGCCCAACGCCTCCAGCAACGTCATCGCCAGCACCCTCGCCATCCGCTACGGCTTCACCGGACCCAACCTCGCGGTGTGCAGCGGCGCCACGGCCGGCCTCGACGCGCTGTCGTTGGCCAGGCGGCTGATCCTCGCGGGCCGAGCCCCGCGCGCGGTCGTCGTCGGCGTGGAACCGGCCGACCCGGTCGCCGCCCGGCTGGCCGCCCTGCGCACGGACGCGCCCGCACCGCTCGCCGCGGGGGCCGGCTGCCTGCTCGTCGGTGAGCCCGGCGCGTGGCCTCACAGCACCGGTTTGCGGCTCGGCGCCGTACGACGCACGACTGGGCCGGTGGACCGACCCCATCCGGAACCCGGCGACTTCTACGGGGCCGCCGGCGTCATCCGCACCGCCGTCGCCGCAGCCCGCGGTGAGGCCCGCACCATCGGCTGCGGCGGGGCCGAGGACGGCTGGGCCGCCGTGGACCTGACCGTCGTGGGAGAACCGACGGGGGTCCCGGCATGACCTGGACCAAGGTGGCCGCCGACGACGACGGGCTGGAGGTGTGGCGCGGCCCCGGCAGCGGGCCGCCGCTGGTCGCCGCGCACGGCATCGAGGACTCCTGGCGCTGCTGGCAGCCCCTCACCGAGCGGCTGCCCGGCCACACCCCGTACGCGCTCCAACTGCCCTGGCACGGCGGGAACTCGTACGAGTGGCGGCCGAAGGCATCGCCGGGCGAGTGGCTGGCCCGGGCGCTCGACCTCGTGCCCGAACGGCCCGTCGCCCTGCTCGGCCACTCCTTCGGCGCCAACGCCATCCTGGAACACCTGGCCACCGGCCCGGTGGACCCGCGGATCGAGGCGGTCGTCCTGGCCGCCCCCTTCTACCGGCCCGCCGACTTCCCGCTCACCGACGAGCTGCGCACCCGCTCCCTCGCCGCCCTGCGCAAGGTGATCGTCGAGGGGCTGCGGCTGAATCTGGGGCGCCGCCACGACACGCTCGACCCCGACGTACGGCGCCGGATGGTGCGCAAGCTCCTGGACCGCGCCGTGCCGGGCGGATTCCCGGTGTTCTACGAGGAGTTCGCGCGCTCCGGGCTGCTCGACCTGACCCGGATCACCGTGCCGACCCTCGTCGTCGCCGGCACCCGGGACGAGTCGCTGACCCCGATGCGGGCCGCCGCCCTCGACCGGGACATGCCCGCCGCGACGGTGCGCCTGCTCCCGGCCCTCGGCCACTTCTGCCACGTGGCGCAGGCCGAGCGGACGAGCCGGGCCGTCACCGCGTTCCTGGCCCCCACCACCCCTCAAGGAGAACCGCCCATGCCCGAACTGCTCGACGGCGAGCCCACCAGTTATGTGGGGCAGCCGCGTTACGAAGGCGCCAACATCCGTACCTGGATCGGCTTCAAGCACTTCATGTACCTCGTGGAGGAGTCGGTCCTGCAGTACTTCGCCGACCGCGGCGTGGACGCCAGGACGCTGTACCACACCTACGGTCTCGGCCTGGAGATCGTCGACTCGTCCGTGCAGCTGCCGGTGGCCCTGGAGGTCGGCGAGCAGGTGTACGCCACCGTCGTCTCGGCCAAGGCGAAGCCCGGCCAGGGCGCGCCGTTCACGGTGACCCTGACCGTGGAGCGCGCGGGGCAGACCGTCAGCGTGCTCAAGGGCAAGGTGCGGGCGGCCCTCGTCACCGTCAAGGACGGCTCGGGCACGGAACCGGTGCCCGGCTTCCTGGAGCCGTACGTCGTCCCCGAGGTGGCCGCACTGAACAACGCGGCCGCCGGCAGCCTGCCGATCGCCGAGGGCCAGGAGGTCGCCGACGTCCTGGCGCCCGAGGGCTCCGGCGCCTACCTGTGGGACTGGCGGGCCCCCTACTTCTACTGCCACTTCTCCGACCGGCTGCAGCACTCCGCGTACATCCGCACCCTCGAAGAGGTCGTCGACCGCTTCCTGCACGACCGCGGGCTCGCGATCGGGCGGCTGCTGGAGGAGCGCGGCTGGATCCCGGTGGTCTCCCGGACCCGGGTGCAGGTGCTGTCCGACATCTTCATGGAGGAGACCGTCCACACCGTCTTCCGGGTCGACGAGATCCTCCGCGACACCATGTACACGGCCCGGATGGACTGCTACGTCCGCCGCGGGGACCGCCTGGAGCGCGCCGCCACCGCCACGATCATGCACGGTTACGCGATCAGCCGCGGCGAGCAGGCCGGCACCGTCGCCGTCCTCGACGAACAGACGCAGGCCGCCCTCCTCGGAGGCCTCCTCGGGGGTGCCGCATGAGCCCGCGCAGGCCGCCCCGCGTGTACTTCTCCCTGCGCAGCCCCTTCAGCTGGATGGCGCTGCGGCGCCTGGAGGAGCGCTTCCCGAACGCGCAGGAGATCGCCGAGTTCATCCCCTTCTCGGAGCCGGACGCGAAGAGCGCCGCCGCGCTGCAGGCCGCGGGCGGGGAGTTCCACTACGTGGCCATGAGCAAGGCCAAGCACCTGTACATCCTGAACGACACCAAGCGGCTCGCCGCCACGTACGGCTACGCGATGAAGTGGCCCATCGACAAGGGCGACGAGTGGTGGGACCTGCCCCACCTGGCCTGGTTCAAGGCCCGGGAGCTCGGCGTCCATCGCGCCTACTACGACGCCGTGATGGCGGCCCGCTGGGAGCGCGGCGAGAACATCTGCGACCCCGCGATCCTGCGCCGGGTCTGCGACGAGGCCGGTCTCGACGGGGCCCTCCTGGTCGCCGCGCCGGACGAGGAGCACATCCGCGAACAGGGCGTCGAGGCTCTCATGCGGATCTACGAGGACGACGTCTTCGGCGTCCCGTACTTCAAGTTCGGCCGGCACCGCTTCTGGGGCCTGGACCGGCTCGACGGCTTCCTGGCCGCCCTCGAAGAGGCGCTGGCTCCTGCGGGAACGGCTGCTCCCGCTGCGGCCGATCCCCTGGCCGGCATCCCCGCCGAACTGCGCGAGCGACGCGGCTCGATGGACCACGACACCGCGGGCGGCTGCGGCTGACCGCCGCCAACGACCACTAAGGAGCAGGCACATGACCGAACGTCAGGTGGCCCTCGTCACCGGCGGATCCCGCGGCATCGGACGTGCCGTGGCCGTACGTCTCGCGGCGGACGGCTACGACATCGCCTTCTGCTACCGCAGCGGAGCGGACGCGGCCGCGCAGACGGAGAAGCTGGTGCGCGAGGCCGGGGCGCAGGTCCACCACGCCCCGTGCGACGTGGCCGACTTCGACGCCGTGCAGGAGTTCGTGAGCGAGACGGGCAGGCGGCTCGGACCCGTCGCCGCGCTCGTCAACTCCGCGGGCGTCGTCCGGGACAACCCGATGGTGTTGATGCCGGTCGAGGACTGGCACACCGTCATCGACACGAACCTCACCGGCACCTTCAACTTCTGCCGCTCCGTGGGCTTCGGCTTCATGAAGCGCAAGCAGGGCGTCATCGTCAACATGTCGTCCATCGCCGGTGTCTACGGCCACGCCACGCAGAGCAACTACGCCGCCTCCAAGGCCGGCATCCAGGGCATGAGCGCGTCCCTCGCCAAGGAGGTCGCGTCCTACGGCATCCGCGTCAACGTCGTCGCGCCCGGCTTCATCGAGACCGACATGACCGACCGGCTGCCTGAGAAGGTCCGCGCCGAGGCCCTGAAGTCGATCCCGCTGAAGCGGTACGGCGGCGCGGACGAGGTCGCCGACCTGGTCTCCTTCCTGGTGTCCGACCGGGCCGCGTACATCACCGGCGAGGTCATCCAGATCGACGGCGGAGTCGCGCTGTGAACGCGGCGGGCCCGGTCGTGGTGACCGGGCCCCGCCCGCGGGCCACCTCGGTGGACCCGGCCCACACGGTGACCGTGCACTCGCCGGCCGAGGTGTCCGTGAGCCGGCTCGTGTCGGCCGACGACCCCTATCTGGAGGGCCACTACCCGGAGTTCACCGTCTATCCGGGCGCGTTCATCGTCGAGTCGGTCTACCAGGCGGTGCTGCATCTGCTGTGGCGGACCCGGGGCGCGGACGCCTGGGCGCGGCCCGTCTCGATCGACTCCGTCCGCTTCACCGGCGCCCTCGCGCCCGGCGACACGCTCGACGTGCACTGCGCGTGTGAGCCGACGGCGCCGGGCCGGCTCGCGGCGACGGCCCGCTGCACCACCGCCGGAAACACGGCGGCACAGGTCCGGATGACCTTCGAGGTCACGCCCTCCGAAGGCGGGTCACATGCTTGAGTACGCCGACATCCGCGGTCTGATCCCGCACGCGCACCCGATGCTCCTGGTCGACCGGGTGGTGGAGTGGCAGCCGTACGACCGCATCGTCACCGTCAAGTCCGTGACCGGCAGCGAGCCCTGCTACAAGGGCCTGGCGCCGGGCGCCCCGCACCGGGCCTTCGCCTATCCGCCCTCGCTCCTCATGGAGTCCTGGGGCCAGGGCGCCGCGATCCTCTGGATGCGGCGGGTCAGGGACAAGGAGGGCGAGCGGACCGGGGCGGCGCCGATCCTCGCCGCCGCCCGGAACATGCGCTTCCACCGCGAGGTGTTCCCTGGGGACACCCTGCGCCACGTCGTCCGCATCGACCAGTACTCCGGCAGCAGCGTCATCATGAGCGGCGAGTCCTACGTCGGCGACGACCAGGTCGCCGAGATCGGCTACGCCATCGCGGTCCTGCGCCCGTCCGAGGAACTGACCTGGGGCGCCGCCTGATGCCGCCGCCCGACGTGGTCATCACGGGCCTGGGGGTGGTCTCACCGCTGGGGCACGACCTTGGGTCCTTCTGGACGGGGCTGCTCCGCGGCGAGGTCCCGGCACGCCCGCTCACCTTCCCGGGGGCCGCGATGCCGGGAGCGGTCGCGTACCTGGTGGAGGACGTGCCCGACACGGACGGGATCGCGGCGCCGCCTGTTCGCGGCCGGGCCTTGGGCGGTCCGGCCGGGGGCACGCCCTTCGGGGGCCGGGCCCCGTCCGCGGCGCATGCCGTCGACGGAGCCTCCGGCGACCTGGCGGGCCCCGGCACGGCGAGCGGTGGCGGGGCGCCTCCGGCGGCATGCGCTCCGGTGCCGGCGGCCCCCTCCCACGCCCCCGCCTCCCAACGACTCGGCAGAGCAAGCACCTTCGCCCTCGCCGCCGCCCGGGACGCGCTCGCCGACGCCGGACTCGGCGCACGCGGACCCGGCGAACTCGCGGACGTCGGGCTGTGCGTGGCCACCGGCAACGGGGACAGCGATCTGCTGGAGGCCCGGCGGGACGGGCGCCGGGAGGGGACCGGGCTCGACTGGTACCCGTACAACACCCTCGGCCTGCTGTCGCATCGACTCGGCCTGTACGGGCCCGGGTTGACGATCTCCACGGCCTGCGCGGCCGGCGCCTACGCGGTGGCCGTCGGCGCGGAGGCGATCGCCGCGGGCGAGACGGACGTGGTCCTGGTCGGCGGCGCCGAGGCGGTCTCACGGCCGGCCGTCGGGGCGTTCCTGCGCCTGGGCGCGGGCGACCCGGAGCACTGCCGTCCGTTCGACGCCGACCGTGCGGGCACCGTCTACGGCGAGGGCGCCGCGTTCCTGGTCCTGGAGTCCGCCGAGCACGCGGCGGCGCGCGGAAGGGCGCCGTACGCGCGCGTGCTCAGCTCGGGCTGGAGCTGCGACGCCTTCCATGTCACCGCGCCGGACCCGGAGGGCACCCAGTCCCTGCGGGCCGTCCACGACGCGCTCGACCGGGGCGGTATCGCCCCCGACTCCATCGGCGCCGTCCTCGCCCACGGCACCGGCACGCCCGCCAACGACGCCGTGGAGAGCCGCGTCACCGCGCAGGTGCTCGGCGACCGCACCCCCGACGTCCCGGTGACCGCCGTCAAGGCGTCCCTCGGACACAGCGGGGGAGCGGCCGGTGCCTTCGCCTGCCTGACCGCGGCCCTGGTCGTCCGGCACGGTCTCGTGCCGCCCGTGGGCACCCTGCGTCGCCTGGACCCGGCGTGCGCGCTGAGGGTGGTTCGCGGGGCGCCCGAGGTGTCGGCGGCGGAAACGGTCCTGGTCAATGCCTATGCCTTCGGCGGCAACAACATCTCCGTCGCGGTGGGAGCGGCGGGCATTCGGGGGGAGGGGGGCGTATGAGGTCCGATCACGCGGCACAGGTCGCGGTCACGGGTATCGGCCCGGTCAGCCGACTGGGCATCGGGGCCAAGGAACTGGCCGCGGCACCGACCGTCACGGGGGCGGCCGGCCAAGCCCAAGGGGCGCTCGGCATCCGGGAGTTGGACAACTTCCATCCGGCGGAGTTCCTCGGCCGCCGCGGCTGGCGTCTGCTCCCGCGGGCGACCCGGATGGCGCTCGCCGCCGCCCGGCTGGCCCTGCCGGGCCAGGACGACCTCGGTGCGCCCGCCCCCGAGCGCACCGGGGTCGTCGTCGGCACCAACTTCGCGGTGGACGAGATCGTGGACCGCATCGACCGCGCGCTCCTCGCCGAGGGCATCTCCGGCATCAGCCCGGTCGAGTGCCCCAACTTCGCCGTCAACGTCCCGGTCAGCCAGGTCTCCCTCACCTACGGCCTCAAGGCGTTCAACGTCACCCTCGTCGACCTCCTCACCGCCGGCTACGCCTCGGTGCTGCTCGGCGCCCGTGCCCTGCGCGCCGGCCGCGCCGACGCGGTCCTCACCGGCGCGATCGAGGGGCTCCCGCCGGACGGCGCGGGCGAGTTGTGCGGTCCCGAGGCCGACGAGGGCAGCGCCTGTCTGCTGCACCTGGAACCTGCCGCGACGGCCCTGGACCGCGGCGCCCTCGTCCACGGGTTCCTCACCGGCGGCGCGCACCGCATGCTGCCGCCCGAGCCCGCGGTGGCCGCGCGCGTCCTGGAATCCGTCCTGGACCGCCTCGGCGACCCGCCCCCCACAGCCGTACGACTCCACGTCCCCCTCGGCGACCACGGCACGCACGCCGCCGAGACCGTCGCGCGCTGGGCCGCCCGGCGCCAGGTCCCCGACGGCGTGGCGCTGACCCGGGGCGGCGCGCAGACCGGCGCCACCGGCATCCTCGCCCTGGCCCAGCACCTGGCCCGCCCGGCGGGTCAACCGGCCGGCGGCGATGTCGCGTTCGTAGCCCTCGGGCCCCAGGGGCACCTCGTCGCCCTGCGCGTCGCACGGGACGGGGGCACGCCATGAGCGGACCCGTCAGCGAATCCACCCTCTACGGCGAGGAAGTCGCCGTCCACCGCTTCGCCGCCCAGCCCGCCGCCGCCTTCGTGCACGGACTGGAGGACGCCTGGGACTGCTGGTCCCCGCTGGCCGCACGCCTCGCCGGACGGCTCAGGGGCTACCCGCTCGATCTGCCCTGGCGGACCGGCGGCAGCTACCGCTGGCGCAGCCGGGGCGCCGCCGCGCAGTGGGTGGAGGCGGGCCTCGACCTCGTGCCCGACCCGGTCTCCGTCGTCGTGGCGCATTCGCTGGGTGCCAACGCGGTGCTGCAGTGGCTCGCGGCGGGGGCCCGGCCGAAGCTGGACGCGCTGGTGCTGCTGTCGCCGTTCTACTGGCCGCCGTCGATGCGGCCCGACTGGCAGACCTTCGACGCGTTCCGCGACGACTTCGCCACCGTGATGACGATGGGGCTGCGCACCCGCCTCGGGGCGCGGGCGCAGACCATGGACCCCGACGTCTTCACCGCCATGGCGCGCAAGATGCTCGACGGGATGGGGCCGCAGGCCTTCATCGCCCTGTTCGACCAGTACAGCGCGGCCACCGGGCTGGCCCTGCAGGACATCCACATCCCCACCCTGATCATCGGCTCTCCCCACGACCTCGGACTCGCCGGTGAGCGGGCCGAGGCGCTCAAGGCCGACCTGCCCGTGGCCGAACTGCACCTGGATCCGCGGCTGTCGCACTTCAGCCACGCCGACCAGCCCGACGAAGTGGCCCGGCTGGTCCTCGGGTTCCTGGACCGTGCCGCGACCACCGCACCCGGCCACGCCCCCACCACGCAACCGCTGCAAAGGAGTTGACCCGTCGTGCCTACGCATGCCGTACAAAGGGCGCATACCACCCAGAGGCCGGGCAAACCGGCCCTGACGATGGTGGCCGCCCTGCTCGGCCTGTTCATCGCCCTGCTCGACGTCACCGTCGTCACCGTCGCGCTGCCCACCATGGGCACCGACCTGGACGCCTCCTTCTCCGACCTGGAGTGGGTGGCCAACGCCTACATGCTGGCCCTCGCGGTCTTCATCGTGACCGCAGGCCGCCTCGGCGACCTCTACGGGCAGCGCCGGATCTACACCATCGGCGTCACGGTCTTCCTGGCCGGCTCGCTGATCTGCGGCGGAGCCGGGAAGTACGCCTTCTTCGGCCTTTCCCACATCACCACGCTGCACGCCGGCCGGGTGGTGCAAGGCATCGGCGGAGCGGTGATCATGCCGCTGACGCTCGCCATCATCTACTCGTCGTTCGAGGGCAGGCAGCGCAAGCTCGGCATCATGCTGTGGGGCGCGGTCGGCGGTCTCGCCACCGCCCTCGGCCCGCTGATCGGCGGCGTCCTGGTGGACCACGCCGGCTGGGAGTGGATCTTCCTGGTCAACCTGCCCATCGGTGCCGTCGTGATCGCCGCCGCCACCGGCATCCGCGAGCCCGGCCGCACCCCGGCGGCAGGACGCGCCTCGCTGGACGTGGCCGGTCTGCTGACCGTGAGCGGCGCCCTGTTCTGCCTCAACCTCGCGCTCATCAACGGGCATTCCTGGGGCTGGACCTCGGGCCGCGAGGCCGCCCTGTTCACGGGCGCGGTCGCACTGCTGCTGCTCTTCGTCGCCGTGGAGGCCCGCTCGTCGGCGCCCATCATGAACCTGTCCTGGTTCCGCCGCCCGTCCTTCGGCGGCAGCGTCTGTGCCGGGTTCCTGCTGGGCGCCGGGATGTTCTCGGTGATGTTCTACCTCTCCATCTACCTCCAGAACGGGCTCGGGATGAGCGCCCTGGAGACCGGCGTACGGCTGCTGCCGCTGACTCTGATGCTCATCCTCGGCGCCCCGCTGGGCGGACGCCTCGCCGCGAAGCTGGGGGTGCGGGCCGCGATGGCCGTGGCCTTCGGCCTCATGGCGGTGGGCATCGCCCTGTTCGCACTGGTCGACCCGGCGGGCGACGCCGGTTCCTGGACGCGCCTGCTGCCCGGGTTGCTGATCACCGGCCTGACCCTGGGCATCCTCATGCCGCTGTCCTCGGAACTGACGGTCGCCGCCGCCCCCCAGGACCAGATCGGCGTCGCCGCGAGCGCCGGCACGATGTTCCGCCAGGTCGGCAACTCCGTCGGCGTCGCGATCATGGGCGTCCTGATGAGCACGCAGGCGGACGACGCGGCCGACGAGATCAAGCGGCAGGCCGCCGACGGGGCCCTGTCGCCCGAGCGGATCGCCGCCGTTCAGCAGCGTGCCGTCACCGAGGGCCTGCAGCACGGCGCGTGGTTCGCCGCCGCCGTCACGCTCGCGGCCGTCGCCGTCGTCCTGCTCTTCGTCCGCAACCTCCCGCACACCGCCGAGCCGAAGCCGGCCCCGGTCGGCGCCCCGCTCGACGCGACCCCGGTGGCCGACGCCGGCCGGCCCTGACACCCACCACCACCGATCGCCACCGGTCACGACCCATCGCCACCGGTCACGACCTACCACCACCGATTGAGAAAGGCGGGGCACCCATGACGGTCACGACGACCGCGTTCGTCTTCCCGGGTCAGGGCTCGCAGCGGGTCGGCATGGGACGCCACCTGCTCACCGACCGGCCCGACCTGCTGCGCACCTACTACCGGGAGGCCGACGACATCCTCGGCATCCCCCTGTCCACGCTGTGCTGGGAAGGACCGGTCAGCGCCCTGCGCGACACCGCGATCACCCAGCCGGCCGTCTTCCTGACCAGCCTCGTCACCCTGGACGTGCTGCGCGCCGAGGGACCGGAGCCGGACGCCGTCGCCGGGCACAGCCTCGGCGAGTACACCGCCCTGGTCGCCGCGGGCGCCCTCGACTGGCCCGACGCACTGCGCCTCGTACGGCAGCGGGGCCGCCTCATGGCCGCCGTCAACGAACGCATCCCGGGCGGCATGGCCGCGGTCCTCGGCCTGGACCTGGCCGTCGTGGAGGCCCTGTGCGCCCGGGTCACCACGGAACTCGGCGAGGTGGTCGAGGTCGCCAACGACAACGAGCCGCGCCAGGTCGTCGTCTCCGGCCAGCGCACCGCCGTCGAACGCCTGCGCGCCGAGGCCGAGGCGGCGGGCGCGGTCCGCGCGATGAACTTGGACGTGGGAGCGCCCTTCCACTCCAGCCTGATGGGCGACATCGAGGCGGAGTTCGCGGCCGAGCTCGACCGCGTCACCCTGCGCGCCCCGCGCCTCCCGCTGGTCTCCACCGTCACCGCCGACCACGTCACCACCGCCGACGAGGTCGCCGCGTGTCTGCGCCGCCAGCTCGCCGGCCGGGTCCGCTGGACGGAGGCCGTCCGCACCCTCACCCGCAGCGGCGTCACCGCCTTCGTCGAGGTGGGGCCCGGTCGGGTGCTGGGCGGACTGTGCCGTCGTATCGCACGCGAGGCGGAGGTGTACGGCACCGACGACGAGCGCGCGTACGCGAGGACGCTGGCACGCTTCGGCACCGCACGGACGGAGGCGGTCGCATGAGCGTGGCCGAGACCGGCGTCCTCACCGAACGCCTGGCGGAACTAAGGGAGTTGAAGGGCTCGCTGCGCGCCGGCCCCGACCCCGCCGCGACCGAACGCCAGCACGCCAAGGGCAAGCTCACCGCCCACGAACGCATCGAACTCCTCCTGGACGAGGGCTCGTTCACCGAGATCGAGCCGCTGCGCCGGCACCGCGCGACCGGCTTCGGCCTGGAACAGCGCCGCCCGCACACCGACGGCGTGATCACCGGCTGGGGCACGGTGCACGGACGTACCGTCTTCGTCTACGCCCACGACTTCCGCATCTTCGGCGGAGCGCTCGGCGAGGCCCACGCCCAGAAGATCCACAAGGTCATGGACCTGGCCGAGCGCACGGGCGCTCCGCTGGTCTCCCTCAACGACGGCGCGGGCGCCCGCATCCAGGAAGGCGTCACCGCACTCGCCGGCTACGGCGGCATCTTCCGCCGCAACACCCGCTGCTCCGGCGCGATTCCGCAGATCAGCGTGATGCTCGGCCCGTGTGCGGGCGGCGCTGCCTACAGCCCCGCGCTGACGGACTTCGTGTTCATGGTCCGCGAGACCTCGCAGATGTTCATCACCGGGCCGGACGTGGTGAAGGCGGTGACCGGCGAGGAGATCACCCAGAACGGGCTGGGCGGCGCCGACGTCCACGCGGCCACCTCCGGCGTCGCCGCCTTCGTCCACGACGACGAGGAGCACTGCCTGGAGGAGGTCCGCTACCTCCTCTCCCTGCTCCCCTCCAACAACCGCGAACTCTCCCCCGAACTGCCCTGCGACGACCCGCCCGACCGCTCCACCGAGTCCCTCGTCGACCTCGTCCCGCTCGACCCCGGCCGCGCGTACGACATGCGCGCGGTGATCGAGCACGTCGTGGACCACGGCGAGTACTTCGAGGTCAGCGAGGCCTGGGCGACCAACGTCCTGTGCGTCCTTGCCCGGCTCGGCGGCCGCGTCGTCGGCATCGTCGCCAACCAGCCCGCCAGCCTCGCCGGGGTCCTCGACATCGAGGCGTCCGAAAAGGCCGCCCGCTTCGTGCAGTTCTGCGACGCGTTCAACATCCCGCTGGTCACCCTGGTGGACGTGCCCGGCTTCCTGCCGGGCGTGGGCCAGGAGCACGACGGCATCATCCGCCGGGGCGCCAAACTCCTCTACGCCTACTGCAACGCCACCGTCCCGCGCATCTCCCTGATCCTGCGCAAGGCCTACGGCGGCGCCTACATCGTCATGGACTCCCGCTCCATCGGCGCCGACGTGTCGCTGGCCTGGCCGTCCAACGAGATCGCCGTCATGGGCGCGGAGGGCGCGGCGAACGTCATCTTCCGGCGCGAGATCGCCGCCTCCGACGACCCCGAGACGGTCCGCGCACAGAAGATCAAGGAGTACAGGTCCGAGCTGATGAGCCCCTACTACGCCGCTGAGCGCGGCCTCGTCGACGACGTCATCGACCCCGCCGAGACCCGCTCGGCACTCATCGGTGCGCTGGAGATGCTGCGCACCAAACACGTCGACCTGCCGTCGCGCAAGCACGGCAACCCCCCGGTGTGATGGCCATGTCCGTTACGCCCGTGTCCGACCAGCCATCGTTCACGATCGTGCGCGGCCGTGCCGATCCCGAGGACCTCGCGGCCCTCGTCGGCGTCCTGCTGGCTGCCCATCACAGCGCCGCGGAACCCTCGGACGTACGTGTCCGCAGGGCGAGTTGGGACCGGGGCACCGTCGGCTCCCGCTTCCCGGCCGGCTCCTGGAGGTCTTGCCCGTGATCCGCGAGGTGCCCATCGGCGACCGTGGCGAAGTCGAATTCAAGGACTGACCATGACCGACCAGGACTGACCACGGGCCGCTTCAGAACCCGCCCGGGAAAACAACCCGGACACGAACCCGGAACAGCAACCCGGACACGAACCCGGAACAGCAACCCGGACACGAACCCGGAACAGCAACCCGGAACAGGACCCGGGGACCAGCACGGACCGGAATCCGGCCGAAGAATCCTCTCAGGGAATTAATTATGAGAGAGTCGATGCGATGAATTCCTCGGTGACCGTGAGGACGGAGAGCAGGAACATGACTCGGATAGTGGTCCGCAAGAACGTGGAACCGGTCACAAACGCGGCGCGGGAGAGCCTCGGCAAGGTGGACCACGTCGACGCGTCCGCGGTCGATGTCCCCGCCGGCGTCACGGCCGTCGACTTCGCCCGCGGCATGCTGGGCGCACCGCCGCGCTGGGTTTCGGGCCTGCTCGCCGTGCGGGACGCGGCCGTGGCGCCGTTCGGGCTCAGGCAGCGGGAGAAGCGCGGCCGGACGGAGATCGTCCCGGGGGCCAGGATCGGGCCGTTCCTGCTGCTGAGCGTGGCGGACGACGAGGTGCTGGCCGGGGACGACGACAGGCACCTGAGCTTCCGCTGCTCGTTCGCCGTGCGACAGGGCCCGCACGGGCCGGAGGCCGTGTGCACCACGGTCGTACGTTTTCACCGTGTGGCCGGCCGCCGGTACTTCCGTGCCATTGAACCCTTTCACTACGCGATCATCTCGGGGATTCTCCGCAGGGGCGCCGAACGTTCAAACTTCACCCATCGGTAACGCGTTGACGGGTCTGGTGCCGCTTGGATAGGCTGCCTCCGGAAAATTCTGGACGATAACGGGGGAAGCGTGTCCAGTGATCATTCCTTGGAATTCCCGGAAATATCGGGATCGCATATATCCGGCGGGGCCGAGCGGGCACTCCTGGAAATACGCGATCTCATTGAAACGGTAGTGGCGCGCGGGGAATGGCCCGCCGCCGACAGCAAGTCGCTCCTGGTCACCGCGGAGAGTGCCCGGGCGGCCCTCGAAGCCCTGCGACGCCAACTCAGCGAGGCCAGACGGCGGGTGGACGTGCTGGTCCCGTCGGACCGGTCGGCGGCCCGGCTGCGTATCCATGTGCTGTCCAAGCTGGCCAGTGACGTGCCCGACGGCGTCGCCGTACGGGTGCTGGACTGCTGGACCACGGCGGACCGCTACCGCCTCGCCGAACTGCAGAAACGCCGCAAGGGCATCGGTATCCGGCTCACTGACGCCGCGCTGAGCGGCGCGATCGTCGTCGACGGCGAGACGGTGCTGACCAGGTCCGACGGAGCGCACGGAAACGGCCCCCGGCACACCGCGCTGATGCGTGCGCCCGCCGTCGTCGACGCACTCAACGCGCTCTTCGCCGACGTGTGGAACCGCGCCGTGCCCCTGTCCGACGAGCACCTCCTGGACGGCGTGCTGCAGGAGATCCTCGACTGCCTGCGCAAGGGGTACACCGACGACACCGCGGCGCGGGCCCTGTCCATGTCCGTGCGCACCTACCGTCGGCACGTGGCCGGGATCATGCGGATCCTGGGCGCGAGTTCGCGTTTCCAGGCGGGCGTCCACGCCACGGAGATGGGGCTTCTCAGAGGGGACCTGGGCGCCGAACGCGACCTGGCCCCGCCTGCCTGACAGCCGCTGCCTCGGCGACAACAACCTGCCAGGACTCCGTGGCGCCGCCCGCAACCGGCCGGGCGCGGACGTCATCTTGCGGCCACGGCATTGCTCTTGTTTCGGCCGCCCGCATAGCGTGAAACAGGCGTGAGCGTCCCGGAAACGGGCTCACCTACGGAGCAGTAACCGATCACTTTCGGCCGCGACGGGGCGGCCGGGATCCTGGTCGGACTGCGGCCATCGGCCCGTCGTCCCGCCCGGTTCGTCCAGGGCGGTCGCTCACGCTTTTCACGGTCATGCCGCGCGGCCTCCGCACCGTTGCCGAGGACGGCGACGTGGCCAGACCAACGGGGGATATGTCATGAAACAACAGCATCTTGATTGCACCGACCGACCACTCGACCACCTCACCGACCCGGGCGCTCCGCCGCGCCCGCTCACCCGCGGGCGCGGCCGGCCCCCGTACGGATTCCGTACGACGGTCACCGAGCCCGGAACCGGCCCCGACGCCGTCGCCGCCCCCGGCGGCCGGCAGCCCCGCCTCGTCCCCGACGAGCGCACCGCGCCCGTCGTGCAGCGGATCTTCGAGGAGTTCCTGAAGGGCGGCAGCCTGCAGAGTATCGCCGAGGACCTGAACGCCGACGGCATTCCGGGCCCCGCCTCCGCCTGGACCAAGAGCACGGTGCGGGCCATCCTGACCAACTCGCGCTACGCCGGTGACGCACGCGTCCCCGGCGGCGGGTGGCAACTCGTGGCTCCCGAGGTCTTCGACCAGGTGGACGAGGTCTTCGCCAGGCGCAGGAAGCGCCCCCGCGAGTGCGAGGGCCGCGCGGCCCGGACGTACGCCTTGCGCGGCCTGCTGCGCTGTGCGCGCTGCAACCGGCTGATGCAGGGCACCTGGAACAACGGCGAGCCCTACTACCGCTGCCGCGCCACGACCGCCGAGGACCACCCGGACGACCACCCGCGCAACGTCTATCTGCGCGAACGGTCCGTCATGGGCCCCCTCACCACGTGGGTGCGCGGCCTCTTCGTACCGCAGGGCCTGCGCCGGCTCACCACCTCGGGCCCGCACGGCCACACCACCGCGGCGGCCGCCCGGCACCAACTGCGCGCCCGGGGCGTGGAGATGGGCGGCGCTCTCACGCCGTCCGCGTTCCAGGCGCTCGGGGTCAGGCTGAGCTACTCCGACGCCGACCGGCTGGTCACGGCCAAGGCGGTGCTCGGCTCGGCAGGCGTCGTGGTCCACGGCCGCATCGAACTGTAGGCATGTCAACAGCCCCAGAAGGGAATCGAGTGCGCTCGATCGCGCTGATGCCGGACGCCTCCGTGGTGCGCACGGACGCCACCGGCATCGAGATGAGTTTCGCCGTGGACCCCACGGCACCCGTCTTCACCGGCCACTACCCCGACTTCCCGCTCCTGCCGGGGGTGTTCACCCTGGACGCCGTTCACCAGGCGGTGCTGCGGCACGCGGAGGACGACCTCCGGCCGACGGACCTCCCGACCGGCCTTCCGACGGATCTTCAACTGGTGGACATTCGCTCCGTCCGCTTCCAGTCCCCCGTCCTCCCGGGCGACACCCTCACGGTCGAGGCCGCCGTCAAGGACGTGGACGGGACCCGCGACGTGCGCGCGACCTGCCGAACCGAACGGGGCAGGACCGCGACCCTGCGGCTGCGGTACGGGACTCCGGGACAGCGGCGGCCCACGGCAGCCGCACCGTCGGACAACTCACCCCTCCCGAAGGCGCGGTACGGCCCGGCCGCCCTCAAGAAGCTGATCCCGCACCGCTACCCGGCCCTGCTCGTGGACCGGGTCCACACGGTCGACCCCGGACGCCGCATCATCACCACCAAGGCGGTGACCTGCAACGAACCCTGGTACCAGGACGTGCCGGACAGCGCCGGGGACACCGCCTACGCATACCCGACCGCGCTGCTGATCGAGTCCTGGTGCCAGAGCGCGGCGCTGCTGGCCGCCTGGGACCGCCCGCCGGACGAACTGGCCGGACAGGTCGCCCTGTTCGGCGGTATGTCCGGCATCGGGCTCGGCGCCGAGGTGCTGCCCGGCGACGTACTGCGTCACGAGGTGCGGATCAGCCGTGCGCTGGAGGGGACGTGGATCTTCGAGGGCACGACGACCGTCGACGGCTCCGCCGTGCTCACCGTGGACAGTGTGATGACGGCGTTGCGCCCGAGTGAGGCGCTCACCGGGCTCACGGCCGCCGCACAGGCCTGACCGGTCCGACGGCGAACGGGGTGGGACGGCGCACGGGGTGGGCGGCACCTCGCCGCCCACCCCGCGTCGGCCGCGCCCGACGTCCCTGAAGGGCCCGCACGCTTCACCCCCGGACACACCCGACCAGCTCCGGCTGCCTCGCGCCCCCGGCCGCCCGCCCCGCGGCCCTGCGGGTCGCCGGCCCCATCGCGTACGACGCCACCACGGTCAGCGCGCCGAGCAGCAGCCATCCCGGGGTTCCCCACCCCACCAGGAGCGAGGTCAGCACGAGTGGACCGAGTGTCCGGGCGACCGTCACGCCGGTCCCGAAGAAGCCCTGGTACTCGCCCACCCGGCCGGCCGGTGCCAGATCGAACGACAGCTGCCAGGAACCGGCGGACTGCCCCATCTCGGCGACCACCTGGAGCACGGCTCCCACGACCAGCGCCCCTGCGGCCACCCATGGCGAGGCCCCCGCCGACAGCGCGAACACCGCGCACGCCCCGAGCATGACCCAGCCGGAGCGCCGCACCGCGCGCGTGGCGGACGCGAGTCCGGTGACACCCCGCGCCGTCCGCACCTGGAACAGCATCACCGCCCCGGTGTTGAGCACGAACAGCGCGGACACCAGCCAGGTCGGCGCCGTCGTCCGCTCGGCGATCCACAGCGGCAGCCCCAGGCTGAGCAGCGGCATCCGCAGCAGCAGAACGGTGTTGAGAAGCGTGATCACGGCGTACGGCCGGTCGCGCAGCACACCGAGCGTGTCCCGCTTGCGCACGGCGACGGGCGCCACCGCCGGCAGCCGGAGCAACATCGCGGCGCACACCAGGAAGCTCGCCGCGTCCAGGGCGAACACCGCGAGATACGCGGCCCGCGTCCCCGCCTGCAACGCCAGCCCGCCCAGCCCCGCCCCCACCGCGAGCCCCGCGTTGAGCGTCGCCTGCAGATGCGCGAGCAGCCCCGTCCGCTCCCCGACCGCCACCAGCCCCGCCAGCAGCGCCTGCCGGGCCGCCGCCAGACCCGACTGCGCCGTCGCGTACGCACAGGCGGCGAGGACGAACGGCACGAACCCCCGCACCACCAGGAACGAGGCGACCGCCGCCCCGGTTCCCAGCGCCAGCAGTACGGCCGTCCCGCGCGCCCCGCGCCGGTCGGCGACCCGCCCGAGCGGCACCCCCGCCAGCGAGCCCACCGCCCAGGCCACGGTCAGCCCGAGCCCCACGCGCGCCGGCGCCAGGCCGACGACATGGGTGAAGTAGAGCGCCGAGGTCACGTAGTAGGCGCCGTCACCGATGGAGTTGGTCAACTGGGCCAGCGCCAGCAGACGCTGCGGACCGGCGGGCGGTACGAGACGAGAGGTCATACCCAGGACACTAGAAGCACAATGGGCCGCTATACAGTCCCAATCAGCACCCGTATGACTGGCCCAATCCTGCCCGATTCAGCGGCCGTCCAGCACCTGGCCCAGTACCTCCAAGGCCTCCGGATACACCCGCTCCCGAGGTGTCCCGTACCCCACGACCAGCCCCTGGGGCCGCCCCTGGCCCGGCGTGTGCCAGTGATCGCCCAGCCGCCCCAGCGCGAGCCCCTCCGCCTCGGCCCGCTTCAGCACGTCCTCCTCGTCGTCGACCTCCACGAGCGCGTGCAGCCCGGCCGCGATCCCGCGCACGCCGTGCCGCCCGCCGAGCCGGCCCAGGAGCTGGTCCCTGCGTCTGCGGTATCTGAGCCGGCACGCGCGCACGTGACGGTCGTAGGCATGGCTGTCGATGAGCTCCGCGAGCGCCAACTGGCCGATCGACTCGGTGTGGTGGTCGCTGTGCAGTTTGGCGTCGGCGACCGCGTCGACCAGGTGCGGCGGCAGCACCATCCAGCCCAGCCGCAGCGCGGGCCCGAGCGTCTTGGAGGCCGTACCGAGGTAGACGACCTGCCCGGGCGCCATCCCCTGCAACGCGCCCACCGGCTGCCGGTCGTAGCGGAACTCCCCGTCGTAGTCGTCCTCGACGATCAGCCCGCCACGGGCGCGTGCCCAGTCCGTGAGCGCCCGCCGCTGCTCGGGGCGCAGCGTCACACCGGTCGGGTACTGGTGGGCCGGCGTCACGACCACGGCCCCGGCGTCCCCCAGCTCCTGCGCGCACACCCCCCGCTCGTCGACCCGCACCGGCGCCACGATTCCCCCGTTGTGCCGCACCACCTCCCGGTGGAAGGGCAGCCCGGGGTCCTCCATGGCGACCGTGCCGCCCTCCAGCACGCGCGTGAGCAGCGCGAGCCCCTGCACGTACCCGGAGGTGATCACGATCCGCTCGGGCGGCGCGATGACACCCCGGGCCCGCCCCAGATACCCCGACAACGCCGTCCGCAACTCGATACGGCCACGCGGATCCCCGTAGTCGTACGCCAGCAACGGCGCCGTCGCGATGGCCCGCCGCAGCGCCCGCAACCAGGCCGCCGCCGGAAACGCCCCGACGTCCGGGCTCCCGGGCCGCAGATCGAAACGCGGGGTACGCGCGCGTGCGGCCGCCTCCGGCGCGTCGGCGTCCAGGGAGGGCAGCGAGGCGACCTGCGTACCGGATCCCTGCCGGGCCGTCAGGTACCCCTCGGCGACCAGCTGGTCGTAGGCGGCCTTGGCGGTCCCCCGGGAGACTCCGAGCTCCGCCGCCAGCCGCCGGGTGGCGGGCAACCTGCTCCCGGGCGCCAGCCGCCCGTCCCGCACGGCGTCTCTCAGGGCGCGTTCGAGCCCGACCCGCCGCCCGTCACCGGCGTCGGGCTCCAGATGCAGATCGACACCGACGCCGGACCAGAAGTCGTTCACGTATAACCCCCGTGAGCTGAGCTGAAGCGCCCCTTTCAGGGGCGCGGGACTGCACCGATGTGCGGCCGCGCCGCGCGGGCGCGACGAGCCCCCACCTACCCGCGGACCGCATACAAATGGCCGGGCACCCACTTCGTACCCGGCCATCGACCAACCGTCAGCCCTTGAGCGAAGCCATCCAGGCCTCGACCTCGTCGGACCGTCGGGGCAGCCCCGCCGACAGATTCCGGTTCCCGTCCTGGGTCACGAGGATGTCGTCCTCGATCCGCACCCCGACACCCCGGTAGTCCTCCGGCACCGTCAGGTCATCGGCCTGGAAGTACAGCCCCGGCTCGACCGTCAGCACCATCCCGGGCTCCAGCGTCCCGTCGACGTACGACTCCACGCGCGCGGCGGCGCAGTCGTGCACGTCCATCCCGAGCATGTGACCGGTCCCGTGCAGCGTCCACCGCCGCTGCAGCCCGAGCTCCAGCACCCGCTCCACCGGTCCCTCGACCAGACCCCACTCGACGAGCCGCTCGGTGAGCACACGTTGCGCGGCGTCGTGGAAGTCCCGGTACTTGCCGCCCGGCCGCACCGCCGCGATCCCGGCCTCCTGGGCGTCGTACACGGCGTCGTAGATCTGCTTCTGGATCTCGGAGAAGCGTCCGTTGACCGGCAGTGTGCGGGTGACGTCCGCGGTGTAGTACGTGTGCGTCTCCACACCGGCGTCCAGGAGCAGCAGGTCGCCCGAGCGCACCGGCCCGTCGTTGCGCACCCAGTGCAGCGTGCAGGCGTGCGGACCGGCCGCGGCGATCGTGCCGTAGCCGACGTCGTTGCCCTCCACGCGCGCACGGAGGAAGAACGTGCCCTCGATGTACCGCTCGGAGGTCGCCTCCGCCTTGTCGAGGACCTTCACGACGTCCTCGAAGCCGCGCACGGTCGAGTCGACCGCCTTCTGCAGCTCGCCGACCTCGAACTCGTCCTTGACCAGCCGCGCCTCGGACAGGAAGACCCGCAGCTCCTCGTCCCGCTCGGCGGTGACCTTGTCGGTCAGGGCCGCCTCGATCTCGGCGTCGTACCCGCGCACGACCCGCACCGGGCCGGTGGCCTCGCGCAGCGCGTCCGCCAGCTCGCGCACGTCGGAGGCGGGGATGCCGTACAGCTTCTCCGCCTCGGTGAGCGAGTGCCGGCGCCCGACCCACAGCTCGCCCTGGCCGGAGAGCCAGAACTCGCCGTTGTCCCGGTCGGAGCGCGGCAGGAGGTAGATCGTCTCCCGGTGGCCGTCGGCCGTGGGCTCCAGCACGAGGACGCCGTCCTCGGTCTGGTTTCCGCTGAGGTACGCGTACTCCACCGACGCCCGGAAGGAGTACTCCGTGTCGTTCGAGCGGGTCTTGAGGTTGCCCGCGGGGATCACCAGACGCTCGCCCGGGAACCGCGCCGACAGCGCCGACCGTCGTGCGGCGGTCTCGGCGACCTGGGCGATCGGCTCCAGGTCGCGCAGCTCCGTGTCGGCCCAGCCGGACTTCATGCTCTCGGCCAGCTCGTCGGACACGCCCGGGTACAGGCCGTTCTTCCGCTGCTTGATCGGCTCTTCGGGCTCGGTCTCAGTCTCCGGGGTCACCGGAATGAGCTCGTCCGCCACGGTCATCCTCCTTGATACGGCACTGGACCCCCTCCATCGTACGGTCGTACGGAAGGGGGCCCAGGGCCGGAAGACCTGTTACGGACGTCACCGGCGGCTACTCGAAGCGAGCCGCCAGCAGCACCACGTCCTCGTCGCTGTCCGCCGAGGCCAGCCCGTCCGGCAGCACCGTCCGCAGCACGTGGTCGACGATCGCGTCGGGGTCGTTCCGCAGCGCCCTGGGCACACCGGCCGCCGCCGCGTGCAGCCGGGCGAAGGCGCGGTCGGTGGGGTCGCCGGTGCGGTGCAGCAGCCCGTCGGTGTAGAGCAGCACCGTCTCGCCGGCCTCCGCCTGAAACTCCATGCTCGGCGCCTCCCAGCAGGCGAGCATGCCGAGCGGCGCGGACACGGACGTCTCCACGAACTCGGTGCGCCGCTCGCCGACCAGCAGCGGCGGGCAGTGCCCGGCACCGGCCAGCGTGATCTTGCGCAGGGAGGGTTCGCAGTAGGCGAACAGGGCGGTGGCGGAGCGGGCGGGCTCGGTCAGCCGCAGCAGCAGTTCGAGGTCGGAGAGGACCGCGACCGGGTCCTCGCCCTCCATCACGGCGTACGCGCGCAGGGACGCCCGCAGCCGTCCCATCGCGGCGACCGCGCTCGGCCCGGAGCCGGTCACGGAGCCGACCGCGAGCCCCAGTGCGGCGTCCGGCAGCGGCAGCGCGTCGAACCAGTCGCCGCCGCCGCGCGGGCCGGTGCGGTGGCGGGCGGCGAGCTGGACGCCGGCCACGCGGGGGAGCCGGGACGGCAGCAGCTCCTCGGTCATCGTCTTCATGCACGCACGCGTGCGCTCGACCTCCACAAGCCGGGCCAGGTGCTCGCCGGCGTAACGGGCGTAGAGCCCCACGAGGTGGCGCTGGCGCTCGACCGGCTCGGCGGGCTCGTCGTACAGCCACACCGCGGCGCCGACCCGGCCCGCACGCTCGCCGACCAGCGGAAGGGCGTAACACGCGGCATAGCCGAGACGGGCGGCCACCTCGCGGTGCCGCGGGTCCAGTCCGTCCTCGGCGAAGAGATCCGGCTGGGCGATCTCACCGTCCCCGCCCGGCAGTCCGTCGAGGATGCGGCCGTACGACATCGCACTGCGCGGCACGGTCTCGATGTGCCCGAGGTCGGCGCGGGCGAGGCCGAGGCCGATGGTCGTGTCCGGTCCGAGCCCGTCGCCCGGCTCCAGCACGAGGAGGCCGCGGCGGGCGCCCACGAGGGCGGCTCCGGCGCGCAGCAGTTCCGTCAGGGCGTCCGTGAGTGTGTCGGTGCGGGCCAGGCGTTCGGTGAGTTCATGGAGGGTCGTGAGGTCCGAGACCCAGCCGGCGAGACGGTCGGTGAGCAGCGCCCCTGGTGCATGCGGTGGGGAGACCGGAGAGGTACCCGGGGCGGCGGGCGCGGGCGCGACAGTGTGTGCGGGCGAGGGAACCGTTGCATCGATTCCAGCCACTTTCGAAGGGTGAGGGGCGTTCATGGCGTCCGGCCTTCCGACCGGTGCGTTTTGCTCAAAAGCATCGCAAACCCCCATGTCATTCTGCGCCGCTAGCAGTGTCTCCACATGTACACGCACTCGTGAGGGGATGTCCAGCATTGTCCTGCCGGGATTCCTGGTGTCCACGGGTAGGCAGTGGTTCCCTTGCCTAAAAGCAAATTTGGCTTAAAACTGACTCGGGTAACGGGGTATTGCGGTCGACTGGCGTTGCTCCACAGAGCGTCACACCGGTCGTGATGGGTACGTACTCGGAGAAGGCCAGGGGTGGTTGACCGCCACCCGGAACCTGGTGACCGACCCGGGCGTCTTAGCCACCGACGACCGAGCCCCATCCTCCCGTGGCGGAGGCGAAGAGAAAAATGCGGGACCGCAAAACGCCAGACTTCGCCACCCCCACGCCACGCCCATGCTTTTGATGGAAGCAGCATGGACGAGGCTGCCGCGGATGCAGTCAACGTTCGGCCCATAGGGGTTCCCCTTGCCTCAGGCAGGGGTGTGATGCGCCAACAGGTACGCACAGTGAAGTGATCGACACATGGTGTGATGTGACCCACGGTGTTGCCAGCGGTGCAACGGAAAGGAACGAGCGCTCATGCGCGAGATCCTCGGAAGGCGACGCAGGCTCCTGTCCCAGCGCAGCGACGGAAGGCCTGAGTTGATCAGCGCGGCCCTGACCTTCGCGACGGAATGGCAGTGGCCCGTACTCCCGGGTGTGGCGGCGGACCCGCAGGGACGATCCCGCTGCGCCTGCCCCGACGCGGACTGCACGGTGCCCGGTGCGCATCCCTTCGACCCCGGCCTCCTCGCGGCCACCGCCGACGCCCGCATGGTGCGCTGGTGGTGGACCAACCGGCCCACCGCGCCGATCATCCTGGCCACCGGTGGCAACGCTCCGTGTGCCGTGAGCCTGCCGGCCCTGGCCGCCGCGCACGCCCTCACCGCGCTCGACCGCATGGGCATGCGCCTGGGCCCGGTCGTCGCCTCGCCGAGCCGCTGGTCGATCCTCGTGAAGCCGTACACCATGGAGCAGTTGGGCGAACTGCTCTTCGCCAAGGACTTCGTCCCCGGTTCGCTGCGTTTCCACGGCGAGGGCGGGTACATCACCCTGCCCCCGTCCGAGACCGGCGAGGGCGAGATCCGCTGGGAGCGCGCACCACTGCCCGGCTCCGCCTCCCCCTGGGTCCCCGATGTCGAGGCCGTGGTGGACGCCGCGGTCGAGGCCCTCACTCGTACGGGTGTGAGCGCGCCCGAGTTGTAGGGGTGTCGGGCGCGCGCGGGACGGCAGGCCCCTGAGCGGTAGTTATCTTCCGCAGTATGAACCTCCGTCTGCTCGCCCTTGCGGGCGTCGTGGCGTGCGCCGTCGCGCTGCCGCTGGCCGTGGCGTCCGCGGGACCGGTGGGCGACAAGGACCGCACCGTCGTACGCGCCCCGGCGCGCGAATCCGTACGGCCCTCCCCGCGCCAAGAGGACGCCAAGGCGCTCTCCCCCGCTCCCACCGAATCTCCCCTGCTGCTCGGCCTGGGCCTGGCCACCGCCGTCCGCTGCGGCCCCGAGCTCAGCTCCCCCGAAGGCATCGAGGCGCAGACCTGTGTGCTCACACAGGGCCAGGACACCTGGGCGCGCAGCTACTACCGCAACGCGACGGGGCAGATCCTGGACTCCTCGCTGAGTCTCATGAAGCCCGACGGCCGCACCCTGCAGCTGCACTGCGCGGTGGGCTCCGAGGACGAGCCGGGGATGTGCGAGACACCCCGGGAACGCACCGAGGGCGAGCCGACCGCCTACGCGGCGGTCGCGGAGTTCGCGGCGAAGTCCGGGCGCGGGCCGCTGCTGCTGCGCGCCGGAAGCGACTCGGAGAACGGCTCCGAGAACGCCTCCGAGAGTGGCTCCGGAGACAACTCCGGGACATCCGCGATCAGTTGACGTACGGCGGCATTCCGTAAAGGGATCGCGGGCATGAAAAGGCCCGGTTGCTGGCGACGGGGGATGCACCAGCAACCGGGCTACTGGAACGGTAACAAGAGATCGGCGGTTCGCAAATTCGATCCGGGCTTTCCAGTCACGTATGTGCCTGCGCCGAACGGGAGTTGTGAGCGGCGTCACCGATTCCGATGGGTCGGGTTCGGCTGACCGGCCGGTCAGCCGAACCCGATCACGTCACGGTCCTCAACTGAGCGTGACCTGCCGGTTGGTGAGACCGCCGCGCGCGCGACGCTCGTCGACGGTCAGCGGCGCGTCCGAGGCGAGAGCGCTCGCGAAACGCTCGGCGAACTCGGCCGCAGGCTTCTCGATGTCGCTCGCGGTGACCCCGCTCGGCAGGTCCCAGACCGGCACGGTGAGCCCGTGAGCGCGGAAGGAACCCACGAGGCGAGTGCCTTCACCGAGGTTCGACCGGCCTGCCGCGTGCAGTCGCGCGAGGGCGTCCAGAAGCTGCTCCTCCGGGTGCGGCATGACCCAGCGCAGGTGGTTCTTGTCCGGCGTCTCGCACCAGTACGCGGCGTCCACACCCGTGAGCTTCTCGGTCGGGATGGCCGCGGCGTTGGCCCGCTCCAGGGAGGCGGCCACCTCCGGCGTGGCGTTCTCCGAGTCCGGAACCCAGAACTCGAAGCCGCTGTGCACAACTGGCTCGAACGCGCCTTCGGGATCGAGCAGATCCTGCAGCCGCGGACCGTCGGCCGGCGCGCGACGGCCCTCGACCGGCGTGCCCGGCTCGGCGGCCAGCGCGCGCAGGAGGGTGTCGGCGAGGTCGCGGCTGATGTCACCGGACGCCGTGTCGTTCTGCAGGCCCAGCAGCACCGAGCCGTCGTCGCGGCGCAGGGCCGGCCAGGCCATGGGCAGAACGGTCGCCAGCGTCACCGACGGGACGCCCTCGGGCAGGCCGCCCTTCAGCGGCAGTTCGACCGTGGCCGCCGGCACCAGTTCGCGCAGCGCCACCCAGTCGCACTCGCCCGCGAGCCCCTCGAAGGGACGGTGCACCAGCTCGGTCACGGCGTGCGCGGCGGCCCGTCCGTGACAGGCCTTGTAGCGGCGGCCGCTGCCGCACGGGCAGGGCTCGCGTGCGCCGACGACCGGGATCTCTGCATCGCTGATCTGCGGGCGCTTGGCCTTCGTCTGAGGTCGCTTCTTGGCCATCGTGGGTGTCTCCCGGGTACGGCTCGTCTGGTACGGCGGGAGCCTAGCCGTTCACACCACGACCCAGGGGAACCTGTGGACCGTTCAGTCGAGTCAGTCGAGGTCGTCGAATGCGTCCGCGAACTCCCGGCCCGGCATCGGCGGAATCCTCGACACCGACGGGGAGGTGACGCGCGTAGGAAAGCGGTCGTGGTGAAACCCCGCGTCCGGGTCGTGGATGACGTCGTGGACGACGACCCACACCGTGACCTCGCCGCGGGCGTCGTCCCGTACGCCCCAGTCGTCGGCGAGTGCGGTGATGATGTTCAGGCCGCGTCCGCCGTGCGCGGTGACCGAGGGGGTGGCCGGAGCCGGGCGGGTGGGTCCGCCGCCGTCCGTCACCTCCACCGTGAGTCGCCCGCCCAGGTCCACACGCCAGGCCGCCCGGACATCGCCGTCCCCGGCGAGGGCGTCTCCCAGCGGGCGGCCGTGCTTGCACGCGTTGCTCAAGAGTTCGGAAAGAATCAGTACGGCGTCGTCGATCACCGCATCCGGCAGACCGCCCGTGCGCAACTGCTCGCGCATCCGGTGTCTCGCCTTGCCCACGCCCGCCGGGCCATGGGGTACGGCCATGCTCGACGACGCGGGCACCTCCTGTGCCACCACCAACGCCACCCCCGAGACCTCCTTTGCCCCACGCCACGAAGTGGATGCCCCATTGGCCTGTACCGGAAACCGGCCAATCCACGTTCAGTGACGCATTCGAAACGTTCGAACACGGAGCGAACGCGCCGGAGCACTCCCTGTAGCCGAGTGGCTGGATTCCGACTGTGGACGAGTCTGGAGAATGGTGCCGAAGGGGTGCATGGGTCAAGGGTTCTTCACAGGTCTTTACCAGTGAAGAACATCGGTCACCGGCCGAGCTGACGTAGGACAGCGCGTGGGCGGTTGGTGATGATGGCGTCGATGCCCAGGTCGAGGCAGAGATCCACGTCCTCGGGCTCGTTCACGGTCCACACGTGCACCTGGTGGCCGGCCCGTTTCAGCCGTTCGATATACGCGGGGTGATTGCGCACGGTCCGGATCGAGGGGCCCGCGATCCGGACACCCGCCGGCAGCCGTCCGTCGCGCAGCCGGGGCGAGACGAACTGCAGAAGATAGACCGTCGGCAGCGTCGGCGAGGCGGCGCGCACGCGATGCAGCGACCGCGCCGAGAAGCTCATCACGCGTACGGGGGAGTCGGCGGCGGAGGCCGGGGCGTCCAGTCCGAACCGTTTCAGCAGCATCAGCAGCCGCTCCTCCACCTGACCCGCCCACCGGGTCGGGTGCTTGGTCTCGATCGCCAGCTCCACCCGCCGCCCCGCGTCCGCGACCAGCTCCAGCAGCCGCTCCAGGGTCAGTACGGAGGTGTCCTCGGGGTCCTCGGGGAGGAACTCCCAGTCGGGCTCCTCGTCGCGGGTGCGCCACAGCTCCCGTGTCTTGCGCGAGCCGAAGTCCAGGGCGGCGAGGTCGGCGAGCTCCAGCGCGGAGACCGCGCCCCGGCCATTGGACGTACGGTTGACGCGACGGTCGTGGACGCAGACGAGATGACCGTCCGCCGTCAGGCGTACATCGCACTCGAGGGCGTCAGCACCGTCCTCGATCGCCTTCTTGTACGCGGCCAGGGTGTGCTCGGGGGCCTCTTCGGAGGCTCCGCGGTGGGCGACGACTTGAATCCGGTGCTGCCGTGCGTGGGTCACCGCGTCATGGTGCCACCGGAGCGGGGTAGTCGTGCGATCGGGGGAGCATAGATTGCGCCCCTTTTGCCTGTCATGACCTATATAAGGAATGGCCCCGAACGCACAGGCACGGCTTATGGTGCCCTGACGGCTCATGGGAAAAGCTGACGGCATACAAAAGAACATGCACAGCTGCATCGCGCCGGATCGTCGACCAACGTGACGAGCGTGACCGAGTGCGACCGAGAACAACAGCCGTGGATCGAGGAGAGAAGCTGTGAGCACCGAGAACGAGGGCACCGCGGTACCCCCGGCCCCGTCCGCGCCTCCCGTGCCGGTGGACGCTCCCACTCCCTCGGCACCCGACGCCCCCGAGGGAAGCGCCCCGACGGCCCCGCTCCCGCCGGTGCCGCAGAGCGCCCCCGGCGCGCAGGAGCAGGAACTGGTGCACGCCGGCCATGCCCCTGCGTACGCGTCGACGAGCGCGCAGGGTCCCCAGGGAGCCGGAGGGACCCAGGGCTCGGCCCCGGACGCCTCCTGGCCGCCCCCGGCCCCCGCCGTTCCCTCCTACTCCGATGCGGGCTCCGGCGGCTCGGGCGCCGGCTGGGGCTCCTCGTACCAGCAGCAGCCCTCCCCGAAGTCCGGCCGCGGTGGCCTCGTCGCCGCGATCCTGGTGGCCGCCCTGGTCGCCGGCGGCCTGGGCGGCGGCCTCGGCTACACGCTGGCGAAGAACAACGACGACAACACCGGCTCCACGACGGTCGCCGCCTCCGACAGCGGCACCTCCGTCAAGCGCGACCCGGGCACGGTCGCGGGCGTGGCCGCCAAGGCCGTGCCCAGCACGGTCACCATCGAGGCCGAGTCCAACAGCGGCGAGGGCGGCACCGGCACCGGCTTCGTCTTCGACACGCAGGGCCACATCGTCACCAACAACCACGTCGTTGCGGAAGCGGTCGACGGCGGCAAGCTCACGGCGACCTTCCCGAGCGGGAAGAAGTACGACGCCGAGGTCGTCGGCCACGCGCAGGGCTACGACGTGGCGGTCATCAAGCTGAAGAACGCCCCGTCGAACCTCAAGCCCCTGGCCCTGGGCGACTCCGACAAGGTGGCCGTGGGCGACTCCACGATCGCCATCGGCGCCCCCTTCGGCCTGTCCAACACCGTCACCACCGGCATCATCAGCGCGAAGAACCGCCCGGTGGCCTCCAGCGACGGCACCGGCAGCAACGCCTCGTACATGAGCGCCCTGCAGACGGACGCCTCGATAAACCCCGGCAACTCCGGCGGCCCGCTGCTCGACGCGTCGGGCAACGTCATCGGCATCAACTCCGCGATCCAGTCCAGCAGCAACGGCGGCCTCGGCGGCACCAGCCAGTCCGGCTCGATCGGCCTGGGCTTCGCCATCCCGATCAACCAGGCCAAGTACGTCGCCCAGCAGCTGATCAAGACCGGCAAGCCGGTCTACGCGAAGATCGGCGCCTCCGTCTCCCTGGAGGACTCCTCGGGCGGCGCGAAGATCACCGACCAAGGTTCCGGCGGCTCCGCCGCGGTCGAGTCCGGCGGCCCCGCCGAGACGGCCGGCCTCAAGCCCGGCGACGTGATCACCAAGCTCGACGACCATGTGATCGACTCCGGTCCCACCCTGATCGGCGAGATCTGGACCCACCAGCCCGGCGACAAGGTCACGATCACCTACGAACGAGACGGCAAGACCCACACGGTCCCGCTCACCCTGGGCTCCCGCACGGGCGACAGCTGACCCCACCGCCGCACGCGCGCGTACCTCCCCGGTCGAGCACCATCTGACCCACGCGCGCGCGTGCCAACCCGTTACTCTTGTCCCCGCGCCGCTGATCCACAGGGCGGCGCGGGGAGGCGTGCCCGAGCGGCCGAAGGGAACGGTCTTGAAAACCGTCGTGGCAGCGATGTCACCGTGGGTTCAAATCCCACCGCCTCCGCGCAGGTCATGGACGTAGCAGGTCAGAAGGGGTGCCCCTCAGTGAGGGGCACCCCTTCTGCGCGCACCTTGTCTCACCCTGGCTCACCCGTATCCCGGGGTTGACCAGTGCGTACGGCCAACCTGCGGCCAGGATTCACGGCCCTTCGGCCTCGCTCTCGTGCTCCGCCAACCCCTGCTCGATCAGGGTGTTCATCTTCGCTTCCTCGCCGTCCAGCACTTTGGCGTAGTACCGCTGAAGCACGGCGACGCTCTGCCCCGCGCGCCGGGCAGTCTCGGCAAGGCTCACCCCGGAGCGAAGCCAGAACGACACGCATGCGTGCCGCAGGTCGTACGGGATCGCGGCCAGCGGAGAGGCGACCTGGGCCGGCGTGAGTACCTTGCGGCGGGCGTCCTTCCATGCGGCGCCGTACTCCTGTGAGCGGATCGGTCCGCCGCGTACGGCACTGAAGAGTCGCCCCTCAGGCGTGGTCCCGAATGCGTCGATGTGGGTGCGCAGTATGGCGACCAGTACCGGCGGGATCGGTACAGGTCGGACTGCGCGGAGGGCTCGGTGTTTCAGTTGCCTTTCCTCGTAGGGCTTGCCATCGTCGGTCCAGGCGGATCCCACCTGCGGCCGGGCGCCAGCGAGCATGAGTCGACCCCAACCTTCTGTGGGGAGTTCGCACTGGTCAGCGCTCAGCATGGACACCTCTTCCGGGCGCATCGCCGCGTAGTAGATGCACGCGAAGAACGCGACCAGGCGAGCACCCCGCGGCCCTTGAGTGCGGACGGCGTCCAGCAGCGCCCGTGCCTGTGTGGGCGTGGCGACGCTGCGCACGTCTAGTTCCTCCACTGCCTTGGGTGTCTCCCAGTGCACGCGGAGCAGGGGGTTTCCGGGCAGCAACTCGTGCTCCACGGCCAAGCGCAGGCAGTTGCTCAGTACCGCGCGACGGCGCCGGAACGTGTTGGCAGCCGCAGACTTCCCATCCTGCCGCTTGGCCAGGTTCTCCAGTACCGTCCGCACGCGCATGGCGCTGTCCAGGTCGACCACGGCTGGCGCATTGCGTTCCACCCATGCCAGGGCTTTGGCTTCCGTTTCGGGCACCTCCTGGCCGTGGCGCCCCGCGTTGAACGCCCACTGATAAAGGGCGCGGCGCAAGACGTCATCTGAGGGGCGCCCCTTGCCTGTCGGGCAGAGAGCCATTGTGGCGATGGTCAGACTTTCGGCGATGCTCGCGCGGTGCTTGGCCGCTGCAGCGGACCACTTCCGCGCGGCATGCGCGCGGGCGTGGGCGTACCAACTGGTGCGGTTCCGCTCCCGCACCTCTGACACCGGCAGTCCGGTCTCAGTGTCGAACGGCTCGCCCTTGCGGGTCGCTGTGAGCAGCTCCGCGCGGCGGGCGTCAGCAAGCGTCTTGGTCGTGAACTTCTCCTGATGCTCCGTTCTGTCGACCTGCCAGCGGAGTTGGAACGGAGCGGCTTTGCTCGGACGCTTCCGGACACTCCAAATGCGCACGTCGTAGCTGTGCATTGATCTCCCTAATAGGAGAGGGACCCCGCAGGTCGGCGGGGTCCCTCGGGTCAGGCAACGGTCATGCGCTCATCTCGTGCTGCTCCCACCAGGCGTCGAGGTCGGTTCGTCGGCAACGGAGTTGCCCGTTGGACAACTTGATGAGCTTCGGGGCCTCGCCACGGGCGCGCATGCGGTAGAACGCGGCGCGGCTCATCTTGATCTCTTTGAGGACGTCGGGGAGTTTCAGCTTCTCGGTGCTGGCCAAGGCGGCGACTCCTTCTCGCGGTGCTCTCTGAGGGGCGCTACTTCCGCTACTGCCGCTACCTCGCAGGTCAGGGGCCTGTTTGAGGTAGCGGGAAGGGGTAGCGGTAGCGGATGGGTAGCGGTGGGGTAGCGGGTTCGGATGCCGGTTCCCGCTACCCCGTTGCCGCTGGTCAGGCCACGTTTTCCGTGCCGGGTAGCGGAGGTAGCGGACTTTCCGGGGGTGGGGGGCAGTAGCGGGCCCACGCGTCCCAGAGATCGGCGGCGTAGTAGCCCTTGAGGACGCTTCCTGCGGTCTTGATGTTGCGGGAGGCGATGGGTTCGTTGTCGGCCGTCATGTATTCGGCGAGCATTTTCGACAGGCGCCGGTTGTCGAGCGGTTTGCCCTGGAGGTCGGCCCAGGGGGCGTCGTCGAGGGCGTTGAGGCGGTCGAGGATGGCGACGGTGGGCAGGCGGTCGATGCCGACCATGACGTGGTCACGCAGGTCGGTCAGCAGCCGAACTCCGAGGCTGCCCTTGTCGTTGGCCTTGGACGCGGTCACGAGGGTGACGCAGGCCTCGCGTGCTCGCTCGGGCCAGTCGCCGCCGGCGGCGTCGGCGATGGCGAGCAGGGGTTCCCACACGTCGGCCGGGCGGTCGCTGACGCCGTCGGGCATGTCCGGCCAGGCCCCCATGACGAAGCCCCGGGCGTGTTCGGCCCATTGGGCGAGCCGGTCACGCAGCGCGTGTCCCTCCGCCTCGTGGAGGCGGGCCCGGAAGGATTCGATGGATTCGTTTCGGGCCCGCCGGCGCATGCGGATGATGATGGAGCGGGTCATGATCGTGTCGGGCAGGTTGCCGAGTCCGGCGACCGCGACGCCGCAGTACGAGGGGAAGGCCTGAACGGTTTGGTTGCCGCCGTCGCCGATGCACCGGTAGGTGACCCCGGTACGGCGGTGACCGGCGTTGAGGAACCCGCGCAGCTCCTCGTTGTCGCCCGCCTTCGGCCCGAACACCGTGTCAATCTCGTCGAACAGGATCGTCGGCCGCCCGTTCGGGTTGGACACGGACCGGAACAGAGCGGCGGCGGACGCGTTGACGGCCGTCATCGGATCCGGGACGAGGGTTTCCACGATCTCCAGCGCCCGCGACTTCCCCGACCCCGGCTCCGGCGACAGGAACGCCAACCGAGGTGTGGAGTCGAAGCAGTCGAGCAAGTGGGCGTGCGCATCCCACAACGTCACGGCGACGTAGGCGGCTTCGTGAGGGAAGACGTTGAAGCGGCGGTGGAAGGCTTCCACCTCGTCGAGCAGCGCGGCCCCGTCGATGGTGTCGGTCATGCGGCGGCCCTCCCTTCCTGGGGAGTGCGGAGCGGGCAGGCATCACGGTGACCTGTGTGGGCTGCGATCAGGGCCAGCACCCGCTTGTGGCCAACGGCGCTGCGATCCCACCCGCACAAGCACTTCGAGGTGGCCGTCGGGGTCGCGCCGCGCGGGGCGCAGATGGACAACCACGCCACGGGGTACCGGCCGTCACCACGGCGCGGCTCAGGGCGAACAGCAGTGGGGACGCCTTCGGCGACCTCCTTTCGGTCGCCCGTGGCCGGACGCGGTGCGCCCGGTTCGGCGGCGCGCGGGCCGGCCGGGGTGCCGATGATGCTCTTCAGGGAGGGGCGGGAGGGTGTGTTCATGCCGCATCCCGCCTGCTCTGGTTGTGGGCGATGGACCAGTTGAGGGCGCTGCGGAGGGTGGAGCGGCACTCGGACGCGGACAGTCCAGCGGCCTCGCCTGCCTCCTGAAGAGCCTGCTCAACCACGCTCCTGGGGAGGTCGCCCCACGCGACGAAGCGACCGAGGGCGCGCGCTGCCCGGAACAACGCGGCTTCCCGCGCCCCGGGTTGGGCCGATGCGATGTTCCGCGTCTCACTGGTGAGTGCTACATCCGCATATCGGCGTGATTGACCCGCTAAGGCCATTGGAGGCGCCTGAGGCGCCCTGGGGGCCGGTTCGAGGATGCTTTGCAGCCACGCGGGCAGAGGGGCCACCAGAGGGCTGCTCAGCGCTTCGTAGGCTCCGGTGGGGGTAAGGCTGCCGGCGGCGACGACGTATCCGCCCCATGCGCGGGTGTCGACCAACTCGCCGATGGTTCCTGCTGTGTTGGCGAGCCGGACACGGTCCGGGGCGGTGAAGTACAGGTGCTCACCGCCGCTCGCGGTCCGCGTCCGGTAGGTGTCGGGGACGGCGTCTCCGGCGCGCTGGCAGAGCGCCCCGAAGGTTGCCGCGCCGCTAGGCGCGTCCGAACTGCTCTTGTCCTTGGGAATGTCGAGGTCGACCACGACCAGCCCGGAGGGGCCGGTGGCGATGCCGACGTTGAACGGGGCCCGGGACCAGGCTGCTTGGATGCGGTCCGGATCCGTGGTGGCGCGCTGTTCCCACTTCAGGTGGCCGTTCGCGCATCCGTCGGTGCCGGTGCAGGCCTGCTCGCCGTGCAGGGCGGGCCGCTTGGTGCCAGGCCGGAGAGGGAAGACGTGCCAGCCGCGTTGAGCGGCGTCGAGCGCTGAATGCAGCAGCGCGGAACGGGCGTCATGGGTCATGCTGGAGGTCTCCAGTTCCTTGACGGGTTCTGGCTGGCAAGGGCGGTCCCGGATCTTTGGCGAGGTACGGGGGCCGCCCTTGGCGTGGCTACTGCTGGTTGTTGGTCTTGGCCCACACGCCGGTGGTCCGGCTGTGGACGTTGCGCCGGTCTTGGTAGACGGGACCCTCGTAGTGGTGGTGGACGTCGGGGGCGGGCTTGGCTCGCTTGGCGAGTCGTGCGAGGGCGAGCACGAAGGTGGTGGGGGCGCCGAACACGAGGCCGCAGACCACGGGGTCGGCGTACTGCGAGACGTACATGAGCACGGCGGCCGTGAGCCCGATCATGGACACGGTTGCCCCGCCGGTCAGCATGAGGACGCTCGCGTCGGTGGCGCCCTGGCTCATCGGCGGCCGTCCGGGCTGAGCAACCGGCGGGGCACTGCCACGGGCGGGGACCGGGGTGTCGTCGCGGTAGGCCGTCGGCGTCTCGGACACGGGCCGGTAGGCGTCGGCGATGATCCGGCGGGCCTCGGCGGTCGCCTCGTCCTCGGTCATCGCGGTGTCCGGCCGGACCGTGCTGGGGGCGTTCTCGGCGTGCATGCGGAATCCCTTCGAAATGTGGGTCAGGGAGGCGGGGACACCCCCTGTCGGGGGCGTTGTGGAGGGGGGTTCGGGGGTCTGACCTGGGGTGCCTCCCTGCCTCCCTGAACGATCATTCGTGCAGGTCAGGGCCAGGGAGGCGGGGCAGGGAGGGGTTCAGGGAGTTCTCCCTGCCTCCCTGCCCCGACGCGGGTTGCCTCCCTGTCACTGGGAGGCGGAAGCGGAACCCTCGGAGTCGCGTTCGGCGAGGGCGCGCAGGACGCGTTCGCGGCCGACGCGCATGCGGCCGTCGGACTTGTAGGGCTCGGCGCCGGTGCCGTCCAGGACGCGCTTGAGGTCGAGGAACGACCAGGAGCCGTAGGCGTCCTCGTTCAGCGCGGCGAGCCGCTTGAGGACGTCCTGGGTGAACAGCCACTTGGCGTCTCCGAGCAGGTTCGCGATGTCGGCGAGCGGGTCGCGCTGCTCGCCCCGCTCGATGACGCGCAGGGTGGTCACCCCGCTGCGCAGGGCCTTGGCCCGGTCGGCGATGGCCTTGGCGGGGTCGTCGTCGATGAAGTGGGTGCGCACCGTGATGGACGACTGGCCCTTGGGCATGTCGATGCCGTCCGAGGCGACGACCAGGGTTCCCTTGTCCAGGCCCTGGCGCAGCATGTGCGGGGCGGCGCCGTCCTCGACTGCCTTGTCGCCGAGTGCCATCTTGGCTTGCGACTCGGAGCCCAGTACGAGCGAGGCGCGGGTGTGGGCGCCCTCGCGGACCAGCTTGGGCAGGTTCTGGTCGGTGGGGTCCTGGGTGCCCTGCCACAGCAGCACGTCGACGGCACGGCCCTGGTTGTGGATCGTCCGGGCGGCCATGAAGTACCGCGAGGTGGCCTTGGAGCCGCCGTAGGGGCGCTTCTGGTCGTCGACGGCCGGGCACATGAACGCCTTCTGCGCCTCGTCCACCAGCACGATCAGCGGCGGGAAGACCGCGCTGGGGTCGTTCTTGCGGACCTCGATCCGGCGGTTCATCTCTGTCACCGCGTCCTCGACCATCTCGGTCGCCTGGATGCAGTGGTCATCGGAGGGACCCTCGATCAGCACGTCCGCGATGCCGTAGAGCATGGACCAGTCGCCCACGCCCTTGAGGTCGGCAACCCAGAACTGCACCGACCGGTCCAGCGCGAGCCACAGGACGAGGGAGCGCAGGGCGGCGGTCTTGCCCTGGTTGGAGCGGCCGGTGATGAGCAGGTGACGCTGATACACGCTCAGCTCGGCTCCGTCGCCGCGCAGGTCCCGACCCCACGGCGCCTTACCGGTCTTGTAGTTCGCGGTCATGGTCTCGTCCGTGACCAGCGGGGAGGGCCCGATCGGCTCGTCCAGCGCGCCGGAGTCGGCGATCCACAGCCGCACGGTGCGGGCCGCTTGCGGGATGGTGATGTACACCTCGTGCTCGTGCCGGGTGAGGTTCTCCGCCAGCTTGCGGCGGCGCTGCTGCACCTCGTTCGTGGAGACACCGGAGGGGAGGGTGACGTCGACCTCGACGCCGCATCCGGCGATCGTGATCGGTCCGAGCATGGAGGCGCCGGCGTCGCCCATCTCCTTGATGGCGTTGCGCAGCGCGGGCACCCCCAGGTCGCGCAGGGCCTTGACGACGATGGACGGGGTGATCGGCTCACCCTCGCTGCTGCGGACGTTGGCCGGCATGACCCACGCGGGGGCGGCCTGCTGCTTGCTGCCCACCGCCCACAGCGCGAGCAGCGCCAACAGTGGGCCGATCGTGAGGGCCGGACCCCACACGACCTGCACGATCCGGATCAGCAGGCCGATGAACTCGATCGTGGCCGCAAGGGGGGTGATGACGTCGGTGATGTCGTGGTTGTTGATGGCCATCACGACCCCGAGCGCGACCAGCACACCGACGCTCATACCGGCCCCGACTCCGACGCCCTTGGCCACGTCCACGGGCGAGTGGAGCAGGTCCATACGGCGGCGGTGACGGGCCTCGCGGAAGCGCTGCAACCGCTCCTCCCACTCCTCGGCGACCTCGTAGTTCCCGGCAGCCTCAGCCGCGCGCAGCATGCGTTCGTAGCGGGCGCCGGTCTTGCCATCCCAGGTGCGGCGGGCCACGATCCGGCCCCCGTTGACGGTGTAGAGGCCGTGGCGGGCCACCGCGCGGGCGGTGGTGCGGGTGCGCTCGTGGGTGACGGCCGTCTTGATGGCGCGGCCGGAGCGCACCCACAGCGGCACGATCGGCACCGGCACGGGGTCGGGGACCACGGTCAGTGTGGTCACGGCCGCCTCCTCGGCAGCCGGTTCGGGGTTCTTGTGCAGGTGAACGACGTTCTCGGACATGCTGGAGGTGCTCCTGACTGCCCTGATCAGGGCGGGAGTTGAGAAGGGCAGGGGTGTGCTTAGGGCGCGGTGGGGGTGGTTGTCACCACCAGCGGGATTCCTTCTTGGGCACGAGGTAGGGGTGGCCGTTGTTCATGTGGTCCACGCACTGCGGGCAGTCCTCACGCGGGCCAAGGCGCCGGTGGATGCTGCGGTCATGGGCGTGCTGCCAGCACTGCGGGCACTGGCCGGCAGGCGTGTTCGTGCTGGCCATGGTCACCACCACCCCGAGGACTTCTTGGCGGCCTTGTCCTTGGCGGCGTCGTTGACGATGTGCTGCCTCTCGCTCTGCAGGGCGCTCAGTTCGGCGGTCAGCCGGATCAGCACGCTGTTCCAGACGCTTTCCGCGGCGCGTTCGGCGCGGCCGGTGCTCTTGCCGCGGGCTACGCGGTAGGAGCCGCCGACCATGGCGCGGGCGACCTTGCGCCGCTCCTCGCCGCTCAGCGGCCACATCTCCTCGTTCTGCACCGCCGCCAACTTGCGCTGTGTCAGCTGGATTTCGTGGTCCAGGCGGCGGGTGTTGGGCTTACCCATGGTCACGCACTCCTCAAGGCGTCGGAGTTGTCGGGGAAGGCGCAGGTCACGCACATGCCGAGCGAGGTGGGGATGGTGTATCCGGCATCGCGGCGGCACTCGGGGCAGGTACGGCGGGCGGTGTTGGCCTTGGCCAGAGCCGCCCACCGTGCCGGCGTCATCGGGCGGATGGGTTTGGCCTGGTCGATGCGGTAGAGGTAAGCGACCAGCGGCGGGCGGTGCCGGCGGGGCCGTTCGAGCTGCGCGGCCACCTGTTGACCACCGGGGCGCAGATCACGCGCCCGAAGTTGTCGGCGGGTGGCGTAGCCGTCCGGGGCCAGGCGCCACCGGAACACCGGCAGCGCCCCCATCACGGCGTCCCGACCGCAGCGGCGCGCTCGGCGAGCAGCGTGTCCCGCAACATCCTGGCGTTGGCGGGTGAGGTGTGGATCGCGCGGCGGATGCCCTCGGCGGTGACCTTCGCGTCCGGCCATCCGGCCGTCGCCTTGCGTGCCTCGTCGAGCAGCTGTTCCGGGGTGCGCTTGGGCCGGGGCGATCGGGCCGCCTCGGGAACCCGACCGGTCACCCCACGCGGCGTAGTCGATCCCGCCGCCACGCTCCCCCGGACCGGTGCGGCGATCGGTGCCGGGATCGGGCCCGGAATCGCGGGCATCGACTTGAGCGGAAGAATCGGCTTACCCGCATCGACCGCGACCGGATCCGGCACGGCCAGCCGGGTGAGCGTCACGGCCGGGGCCGGGGTCGATTCCCCCAGCTCAGCCGTAGACCGTTTCCTTGCGGTCTCGGTTGATTCCTCCGCATTTGCGATCGGGGCGGGTGCGGGATTCTCCGTGCCGAACATCGACCCGAGTGCGGCATCGGCTCCGGCGGTGACGCGGTCGCGCTGGACGTCCAGCAGCCTCGATCCGAGGGCCACGTCGCCGACGCCGACCTTGCGGGCCAGACGCCACGACTTGCGCTCCGACCACCACTTGACCCGATCGCTGGGGTGGTGGGCGGCGCGGGCGCGGTGGTAGGCGAGGGCCTGCACGATGTCGGCGGTGCGTCGCTCGTTCTCCGCATCGCGGCCGTCGGTGTGCACCACGATCCGGCGGGCGAGGAACGCCATGCCCTCCGCCGATACGGACATGCCCATCGGGGTCAGGGCGTAGATGACGGTCCGGCCCGGATCAGGCGCCGCCATCGCACCCATGGCGGACGCGGCGGCCGGCAGTGCCCACAGCCCCATGCGCACGATGCGCGGGGAGGACTGGCCCAGCATGGTCAGCCCGAGCAGGACCAGGGCGAGCACGGCGGTGGCGCCCTCACCGGCACCAAGCGCCCCGAGCGCGGTGCCCTTGCCGTAGGCGCGGCCGATGTTGCTGTAGGTGCCGATACCGCCGATCACGCCCGTGGCGAGCATCGGCACGAACGCGGCCGTCAACACACCCTTCTGAGCCTTCGTCAGCTCGGTGCGGTTCATGCCGCGCCTCCGGCGGCGGCGGTGGCGTCCTGGTTGGCGAGCGTGCGGCGGGCGGTGAGCAGGCGGCGCCGTGCGCGGCGGATGCGCTGGGCGTCCAGCTCGCTCGGGGTGCGGTCCAGGGTGATGATCTGCGCGTCGAGCAAGTCGACGTCCGCCAGGATCAGCGGCATCTCCCGCTCGATCGCGTCCAGCTCGGCATCCGTCGGCTCCATGAAGTCGGCGAACGCGGTAACAGCTTCCTGAACAGTGACGATGTGGCTCATTGGGTCGTGGTCTCCCTGCTAGGTGGAAACGGCCCGAACAGCGCCCCCGGAGTTACAGCTCCGGGGGCGCGCGCCGTTGAAGGTGGAAGCCGCGCTCAGGGCGCGGTGTGCGGTCAGAGTCGGAGGGCTAGGAACTCACTACTTCTTGCCGCTCTCCTTGCCGCCCGTGCTCTTGCCCTTGCTCGGGCCGCCGATCGTGATCCCGCCCGTGATCTTCTTGCCGGATACCTCGGTCTTCTTCCCGCCGACGGTCCCGCCGCCGATGGTGATGCCGCCCTTGAAAATCGCCATGGGGTTCCTCCTGCTTGCTGGTGAGTCGGTGGGTGAGCGGGGTCAGACCGCTGTGATGAGGAGGGCGGCGACCAGCAGCCACAGGTGGTGGAAGGACTGGTCAAGCGCGTAGGCGCCGGTGCCGATGTGCGGGTTGTCGTCGTGGCCGGCGCGCGGGGTGCCGAGCCGGTAGAACTCGCCCTTGCCGGTCACCTTGGCCAGCCATGCGAGCGTGCTGCGACGGTCGGCCCACCAGTGCGTGAGGGCGTCGATGCCGAGACCGGCGAGGATGCCGAGCACGGACAGGCGCAGGTCCAGCAGCCACACGACCGGCAGCAGGACGGCGAGCTTGGTGAGCGTCAGGGTGGCGACGTGCCGGGCGTCGGCGAGACGGCCGGTCCAGCCGGGGCGGCCCTTGTGCGCGGACTGGTGGGAGGTCTGCACCCAGTGGTCGCCCACACTGTGGGCGACGTACAGGGCGACGAACACGGCGGCGAAGGTGGCGGCGGTCACGGCGGTCACCGGCTCTCGTCGCGGGCCTGGACCAGCTGAATGGCCATGCGCGGGAAGTCGGCGACGATCTCGAAGTGCGCGAACGTCACGCCGTAGGTCTCTACCGCCTGAAGCATGCCGTGCAGGATCGCGGCGGCGTCGGCCGTCTGAGCGGCGGTCGGCTGGTGACCGGGGGCGAACTGTGCGGCGGCCTGCGCGATGCGGTGCCCGATGTGGTTCAGGTCGTTCTGATTCACGCTTCCACTCCTTGGCAGCAGTCGGGACGGAGCCCGGAAGCGGGTGAGCACCCCGACAGGGGCGGTCACCACGCCGGAAAGTCCGGTGGTTGGAATCCGGCTCCCCTCAGCGCTGCTCGTACGAGACGAGCAGCGGAGGCAACCGGCCGCAGCCGTTGAGCTGCGAGGTTGATGCGCGGCAGAGCCGTGCGGTCCGCCTTTTCGACTCGGGGAGGCGGGGCCCACCTATGCAGTTCTCAAGCAACGACCAGCGCGGGGCTCCTAGTTGTGGCGAGCCATCCCGATCCGGAACCGCTCCACGCAGTGGAGGAACGGCGTTGCATTTACAGACTGGACCGGTGGACCGGTCCAGTCAAGCCCTGAAAAGTGAGGCGCCCGGAGCCGACTAAAGTTTTCGCAGGTCAAAGCACATGACGAGCCATCAAAAAAGCTGGACCGGAGGACCGGTCCAGCTCGATTTGAGGCCTTCTACATGGCGTAGGTGTCCACCTGCTCGAAAAGTGAGGACGGTGTGACGCCTTCCTCGCAGACCAGCGGACGGCCGTCCTCGTCGTGTGCCGTGTGGAGGAGCACGGCTACCGCAGTGCTTGCCGCTACCTGCAAGCGGTCCGCCTCCGTGTCCGTCGCGAGGCGCACGGTGGTGATATCTACTCCCTCGACTGGGAACCGACCAGTCTGCCGACGGACGTACCGTGTCGTGCCCTCGGCGATGGGAGCACTGTCGGCGAGGCGAGGCGCTGCCTCTGCGATCTCTGGAGGGAACCATGCCTCCACGGCGCTATTCGGGGTTCCGTCGGGGAGCTGGAGGACGCGAATGCGTCGCAGTGCCTGCACTCCGGGGGAGATCCCAAGGGCATTGGCGACGCGTGTGGGAGGTTCTGCCCAGTCGGGCGTACCGATGCGCAGGAACGGCATTCCGCCCAAGATGCGCGCCGATCCGGCTCGGCGGGCGCCGGCAGGGCGCGCTACTGGCGTCTCAGTGACGACGAAACCGGTGCCCTGCTTGGCCACCACCACGCCATCGTTGCGAAGCACGTCCACAGCTTTGATGGCGGTGGCTCGCGACACGTCCCACTGCTCGGCAAGGTCGCGGCCGGACGGGATGGTGTCGCCAGGGGCGAACTCACCAGCGGCGATGCGGGCGCGCAGAGACTCGGCGATCTCTTCGTACTTCAGAATGGCCATGGCTTCCCCTACTCCGCGCGCTGGACTGGTCCACCGGTACACAGGATACTGCGACCATGTCGAATCTCGAATTGGCTCCCTCCGTGATGCGGTTCTACGGCGAGACAGTGAACGAGGACAGCCGCCTGCGTAGGTCGGCAGACGGACGTATGGAGTTGGTCAGGACTCAAGAGCTTCTCCGACGCTTCTTGCCCCCCACACCGGCGCGTGTGCTTGACGTGGGGGGAGGGACCGGGATTCACGCTGAATGGCTTGTGAGGGACGGCTACGAAGTGACGCTGGTAGACCCCGTCCCCCGTCATGTTGAGAGTGCGGCGGACGTGTGCTCGGCGATCGTGGGAGACGCCCGTGACCTGCGCGAGCCAGACGACAGTTTCGACGTTGTACAGCTCCTTGGGCCGCTGTACCACCTGCCTGACCCCGATGATCGGTGTAAGGCGCTGGAAGAGGCCCACCGTGTGGTGAAGCCGGGCGGATTGGTCGCGGCGGCGGCGATCAACCGTTACGCGTCGCTCTTTGAGCACGTCGCATACGCCCACCTGCACACCGAACGGATTCGTGACTCCGTCTCCCAGATTCTTGAGACGGCCGTCTATGACGGTGTACGTGGGTTCACCCTGTCCTACTTCCACCGGGCTGAGGAGCTGGTGGCGGAGTTGGTGGCCGCCGGGCTGACGGACGTACAGGTCTTCGGAATCGAAGGCCCCGCATGGTCGCTCGTAAAGGCAGCCGAGCAGCAGCCGGGTGAGGGGCCCACGGACGAGCTGATTGCCTCCGCCATGGAGGCGGCGCGCATGGCAGAGCCGTACCCGGAATTGCTTGCTGCCAGTTCGCATCTACTGGCCGTGGGCAGGGCTCCCAGCACGGGCGCGTGACGCGCATCGCGCCATCTCTGCGGCCATCCTCTGGCCAGGATGAGCCAGAGGATGCAACGTCGAACACAGAAGTCCCAGGTCACGGCCCATTCGCTCGCGAGAAACCGGGCGGTCTTGAAAACCGTCGTGGCAGCGATGTCACCGTGGGTTCAAATCCCACCGCCTCCGCGCAGGTCGTAGACGTAGCAGGTCAGAAGGGGTGTCTCTCGCTAAGAGGCACCCCTTTTACGTTCACCCCGTCTCACTCATTCTCGCCCGTATCCCACCTCTGACCAGTGCGTATGGGCCATCTGTGGGCCAAAGTCAGGGCTGTTCTCCCTCGTCCAGCGCCTGAGCGATCAGGTTGTTGGAGTGTTGCTGCCCACCCTTAAGGATCTTCGCGTAGAAGCGGTACAGCACGGCGATGCTGTGGCCGGCCCGCGCTGCGACCTCTGCAGGGTCCACCCCTGACTTGATCCAAAGTGATACTCCGGCATGCCGCAGGGAGTACGGCACCGCCGCGAGCCCGGACTTGAGTTCCTGGCGGGTGAGCACGGCTTTCCGAGCACCTTCCCAGATGTCGCAGTACTCGGTGGACGCCACTCGTCCACCTCGTGCCGCCCGGAACAACCGGCCGTCATCGGCAGTGCCAAAGCGCGAAATGTGCTCACGGAGTAGATGCACCAAAACGGGCGGGATGGGCACAGCCCGTGTAGCGCCGCGCTTACGGCGCTTGAGCCCACGCGTGTCGTACGACGCGCCATCGTTCGTCCAGCCGCCGCCGACCTCTGGTCGGCTCTCACCAAGCAGCAGCTCGCCCCAGTCTTTGACGGCTTCAGGCGATGCTGGCGGCAAAGTGCAATCTGACTCTTTGAGGGCGACGATCTCACCAGGCCGCATGGCCGCGTAGTAGAGGCACCCAAAGAAAGCGTGCAGGTGTTTGCCGCGAGGCCCGGAATCACGGACCGCTCCTAGCAAGGCTCGTGCCACGTCCGGGCCCGGTACGTACCGAAAGTCGATCTCGTCTTCGCTCTCGGGCGGCGTCCAGTCCACGCGCGGTAGAGGGTTAGCGGTGAGCAGCCCCTTCTCCTCGACTGTGTAGCGCAGCACGTTGCTCAGCACCATTCGCTTGCGTCGAACGGTGTTCTCTGCCGCTCGCGCTCCGTCCATCCGGAGCGAGAGCGCTTCCAGGGCAGGGCGTAGAAGGGTTGGGTCCTCCAAATCCTTGACCTTGATTGAGTGGGCTGCAACCCACTCCAGTGCTGCGCTGATCTCGGGTGGTGGCTCTTCCACGGTGTATCGCGGCATCCAGACCGCCTCAGGATTGCGCACTGCTCGGAAGGCCCACTGATACAGCGCGGCGCGTAGCACCACCTCGTTGGGCGCCCCGCGCCGGCTGGTGACGAGCATGGGAGTCACGACAGCGAGCGCTTCCGCGATGCTCGCCCGGTGCTTGGCGGCGGCTTGCGGCCACTTCATCAGCACGTAGTTAGTGACGTGCTCGTACCAAGATGGCGAGGTGCGCGCCAGCAACTCGGCTGCGGGGAGTCCTGTTTCCTCGTCGAACTGCTGGTGATCGCGGAGAGCCGTCATCAACTCTGCGCGCCGTCCGTCTGCCTGCGGCTTGAGCTTGAAGCTGCGGGAATGAGGGCGGTCACCGACCCTCCAACGAAGCTCCCACGGTTTCGGACGGCCAGCCCGCTTGCGGATGGACCAAATGTCGACGTCGTACGTGAGCATGTCTCTCCAGGGAAGAGGAGGGGCCCGCGCTCAGCGCGGGCCCCTCGTGTCTCGGCTGTGCCGGGAGGTGGTCAGGCGGCAGCGTCTTCGATGGACGACCACCACGCGTCGAGGTCGGCACGGCGGCAGCGAATCTGACCGTTGGGGAGCTTGATGAGCTTCGGGGCCTTACCTCGGGCGCGCATGCGATAGAAGGCGGCGCGGCTCATGTCGATCTCTTCCAGGACTTCGGGGAGCTTGAGCATCTTCGGGCGGACCATCGTTGCGACTCCTCGTCTCGGGGCTTCTGGGGAATCCGCAACATCCGCCACGCCGCAACATTGCTGGTCAGCGGCTTGAATCTGTGGCGGATGCCGTTTCTGTTGCGGATAGGTGCCGCCACGCGGACGCGCAGCGGCACCTTCGGTTGCGACTGGTCAGCCGGCGATGCGGAGTTGGCGTGTGTCGGTTTCCGCGGACATGTGGCGGCTCTCGGAAGGGGTATCCGCCACAGATTCACCCTCGTTGACCTGCGATGTTGCGGACGTTGCGGATGTTGCGGACTTCTGGGCGTCCGGGGGGCAGTAGCGCATCCACGCGTCGGCGAGGTCTTCCGCGTAGTAGCCCTTCGGCGTCGTGGCCCCGACCCGGATTCCTCGGGGCTTGATGGGGGTGGTGTCGGGGCGCACGTACTGGCTCAGGAGCTTGGACAGTCCGCGCGCGGTGAGCGGCTTGGCGCTCTGTCCGTCCTCGCTCATGTCGGACCAGGGGGCGTCATCCAAACCGAGGAGGACTTCGAGGATGGCCGCGGTCGGCATCCGGTCCACTCCGCAGAACACCTTGTCGCGCAGATCGGTCAACAGACGAACCCCGAGGGAGGCTTGGTCGCCCGCGGACGCGGCCTTGATGAGCGCCGTGCATGCTTCGCGGGCGCGCTTGGGCCAGTGCCCTCCGGCCGCGTCGGCAACCGCGAGGAGGGGCTCCCACACGTCGGCCGGCCGGTCGGAGACCCCTTCGGGCATCTCCGGCCACGCTTCGGCGACCTGATCGTGCAGGGTGGCGGTCCAGTCCGCGAGCCGGTCCCGCAGGACGTGGCCCTGCTTTTCGTGGATGCGGCGCCGGTAGGGCTCGCACTTCTCGTTGGGCGCCTTCTTGCGCATGCGGACGATGACCGAGCGGGTCAGGATCGTGTCGGGGAGGGAGCCGAGGCCGGCCATGGCGACCGCGCAGAACGACGGGAGGAAGGCTGCCTTCTGATCGGAGCCTTCACCGATGCAGCGCAGGGACTTGGCGCCGCGCCGGTAGCCGGAGTTGAGGAACCCGCGGACTTCCTCGTTGCCCCCTGCTTTGGGTCCGAACACGGTGTCGATCTCGTCGAAGAGGAGCGTGGGGGTGCCCTCATCTGCGGAGACGAGCCGGAACAGGGCGTTGGCGGAGGCGTTGACGGTGGTCGCAGCGCGCGGGGTGAGGGTTTCGATGATCTCCAGGGCGCGGGACTTCCCGGAGCCGGGTTCGGGGCTGAGGAAGGCGATGCGGGCGGTGCCGTCGAGCGCGTCCATCAGGTGGGCGTGGGCGTCCCACAAGGCGACGGCGACGTAGGCGTGTTCGGTGGGGAAGACGTTGAAGCGGCGGTGGAAGGCTTCCACCTCGTCGAGCAGCGCGGCTCCGTCAATGGGGGTGTTGGACCTGGTCATGCGGCGTTCCTCCCTTCGGAGTTACGTGTCGAGCGCGAGGTGCGGTGAGCCGGGGGGAAGGGCTGAATGGACGCCCTTCGGGCGGCCTTCCTTCGGCCGCCTACGCCCGCCGTGATGCGGGCGTGCGGGGCGTCCTGCGGCCCGTTCGGGGCGGGGATGGGGCAATCCAGGCGGGGGGAGTGGGTGGTGGTCACGCGGCCTCCCGCGGTGTGGCGTTGGCGAGGATCCACTCCATGGCGCTGCGGATCGTCGTGCGGCACTCGGCAGCCGACAGTCCCGTCGACTCCCCCGCCGCCTGGATTGCCTCTTCCACCGTGTGCCGGGAGATGTGGCCCCAGGCCACGAACCGGGCCACCTTGCACGCGCTCTTGTGCAGCGTGGCGTTGCGCCCGTTCGGTCCACCCTCCGATGCGGCCCGGACGACCGCGCACTCCCGCTCCAACGCGGTGCGCGCGGCCTTGGTGCCGTCCCGAACCGGCGCAAGCGCGGGCGGTTCGGCCGATTTCGCCGGTTCGGTGAGAAGGGCAGCCAGCCAGGCGGGCAGCAGGGCGACCGGGGCCGCTTCTGCCACCGCATAGGCGCCCTGCGGTGTGGTGCTGCCAGCGGCGACGATGTAGCCGCCCCAGGCACGGGTGTCGATGTGCGGGGCGAGCCGCTTCACGCTGCACTTCAACGTCATCCCGCGCGGGGCTGTGAAGTACAGATGGCGTCCCCCGCTGGGGGTCCGCACCTGGTACGTGTACGGATAGGGCTCGTCGGCGCGCTCGCAGAGCGCCTTGAACGAAGTGGCGCCGTCAGGCGCTCCTTCTGGCTCTTCCTCCTTCGGCACGTCCAGATCGACCACGAGCAGGCCAGCCGGTCCAGTCGCGATCCCGACGTTGTACGGGAGGTTCGCCCACGCCGCATGGATCAGGTCGGGGTCGGTCGTGGCGCGCTGCTCGGGCGTGCGATGCCCCCGGGCGCAGCGTCCGGTGCCGGGGCAGGACCGTTCTGGGTGTCCGGCGGGGCGCTTGGCGTTGGGGTGCAGGGGGATGACGGGCCAGGCGCGCTCAGCGGACAGCAGGGCGGCGGCGAGTAGGTGCAGAGTTTCCAGGGCCACGGTCGGGGGCGGTGCGGCGGGGGCTCGCCGGATGTCGGTGGGTTGGGTCATGCTGGAGACCTCCACAGGTCTGTAGTGGGCAGGTGGACAAGGGCGGCCCCGGGTTCTTTGGCGAGATGCGCGGGGGCCGCCCTTGGCGTAGCTAGAACGGCGGTTCGTTGCCCGGTTCCGCCGGGTTGCCTGCGGTGTTCCAGGGGTCGCCGGCCGGACCGTTCTGGGTGGCGCGCTTGGCGTTGATGCTCACGGTGGTGAAGCGGACGGAGGCGCCGATGTCGTCGACTTCGACGGCGAGCATGGAGCGCTTCTCGCCCTGGTCGGTCGTCCAGTCGTGCTGCCGCATCCGACCTGACGCGACTACGCGGGAACCCTTCTTCAAGCTCTCGGCGATGTGCTCGGCGAGGGTGCGCCAGGCGGCGCACCGGTAGAAGGCGGTGGTGCCGTCCTTCCACTGATTGGCGGTGCGGTCGAAGCTGCGCGGGGTGACGGCGATGGTGAACTTCGCCAGAGCCGCTCCGCCCTCGGTGAACTTCAACTCCGGCTCGTCGGTCAGGTTGCCGACCAGGGTCACGGGGGTCTCTCCGAACGACATGCTGTCTCCTAGGTGGTGGTCAGGCGGCGTTGAGCAGGGGTTGTTGCCAGGCGGGTATGGATGCGATGACGCGAGTGCGCCAGTTGAGGGCGTACTCCAAGCAGTTGGCGCAGTTCTTGTGCGTGTGGCCGGGCAGTGCCGGGCGGTAGCGGGCGTGGGAGCTCCAGGCCGCGGAATCCGCGGAGGCGAGCAGGTGGCCGACGCGTTCCAGGCCGAGGATTTTGAAGCCGAAGCCGTGCAGCTTGAAGCCGTGGGCGGCCATCGCGGTGACGATCGCGGCGCCCTGTCGAGTGGACTGCAAGCGGCACACGGAGCCGAGCCCGACGACCGGTTCGGCTCGCAGGTCGACGCCCGCCTTTTCGTACAGCTCCACGCACCGCTCGTAGGCCGGCACGTTGTCGCCTTGGATGACGGGGGCGATGCGCAGGTCGGGGGCGAGGGAGCGTAGTTCGAGGAAGTTTTGAACGGTGCGGCGCTGGTGTTCTTCCACGCTGAGGTGGGTGCCGACGAAGTACTGTCCGCCGAACCAGCCGCCGTTGATGATGGCGTCCTCGCACATCCAGTCTTGCGGTGCGGCCCAGTCGTAGGTGCCGACGTGTTCCCAGATGCGGCGCAGATCCTGCACGTACTGGCGGGGCGGCCTGGTGAAGGTGCCGTTGTCCTTGAGATCCATGAAGCCGCCGGAGTCAACGGCGTAGGGGCCCTGGGCTTCGTCCCACTTGATGGCACGGTCCCAGTGCTCGGACTTCAAGAACAGCGGCACATCGGTGAGACGCAGCCAGTGCCGCTTGTGGGTGGTCAGATAGAAACGCAAGAAGCCTCCTGGCATGGTCACTTGGAGTGGGCGAGTTTGAGGGTGATGCCGTTGGCTCCGAAGGGTCCGGCGGAACCGCGTCCGCGGGCCGTATGCGTGCTGCTCGGGCCAGGCGTGTGTGCGGCTGGCGCGGGTGTGCTGTGGCCCGGGCGCGGAGTCTCCGGCTGGGGCGTTCCGTCCTGGTGGGTGCCGATGTACAAGCCGATGAGCAGTCCGGCGATAGCGAGGACTTTGTGCCGGTTGGCCTTCCACCAGGTGGGGGCCGGAGGCTCGGTGAGCACACCTATGACGGTCGGGGCTTTCGCCAAAACGGGGTCTCCTTCGCGGGTGGGGTAGCGGGTGAGGCCGGACGGCCTGGCCCGTCCTCGCCCACCGCGCAGGGCGGGTGGTCGAGGACTAGCCGGAGCGCCCGGAAGCGAGCACGTGTGAGGGCCCGCACCCCTGGGGGTGCGGGCCCTCGGCAGCAGCGGAGCGTGCGTCAGAGATCGGAAGGGAGCTTTTCTCCGGTCTCTGCGTCGTAGGCGATCCCGGTCGGGGACAGGCGGACTGTCCGGGAGGTGGCTCGGGAGCCTCCCTTCCAGGTGCGTCCGCCGACCGCGACGTGGACCGTCACGTCGGCGAGGGGGTCGGTCACCGGGAGCTTGATCTCGGGGTCCTTGGGGAACCAGCCGTTTTCCCGGATGCTGCTGGCGGTCTTGCTGGCCCCGTCGATCCGCAGGTACCTGGCGTTCTTGTCGAAGTACGAGCGCAGTTCGACGATGACGTTGTCCCTGTCCGTGGTCCACTGCGCCACGACGTCGGCTTTGACGCCGTCGAGGGTGAGTGCCGCGCCCGAGCGGCCCTTGTAGGCGGCGGCTTTCTGCTGGCGTTCCTGGGTGTGGTGTTCGTTCTGGGCGTTCGTCCACACGCCAGCAGCAGCGATCGACAGTCCTGCGACCGCGGCGACGTAGGGCCAGGTGCGCCGGCGCGCCCGCTCGGGTTGTTCGTTGTCCAGTGCCGGTGCGAGGGCGGGCGGTTGGGGCACGCTGTGCCATGCCGGAGACGTGCTGTCGTCGCTCTTCTCGAACCATGCGCGGTCGTCGTTGCCCATGCTGGCGACGGTAGCGCGCAGCTGCATCGCCTGTCCGGGGTCCCCGCGCAGATCCGCTACCTGCGCTCGGGTCTCCAACCAGGCAAGAGCCTGGGGGGAGTTGAGGCCGTAGGTAGTGATGTCCTCGCGCTCGTAGACGGCGGCCAGCTCAGCGGCTTCGCCGAACCGGCCTTCCATCGCGGCTTGGAGGACGCTCTCGTGCCGGGCGAGGTCGAAGTGCCCGGCCACGCCGTCGATGACGTTCGGCGGGAGCGTCTTCCAGTCCCAGGTGCCGTCAGCTGTCGTGAACGGCGCGTACAGGTCCTCGCTCGGGTCGACGTCGACGCCGGTCCCCTCGCTGGGGTCTGTGACAGGCTCCGCCAAGGCGACAGTGGTGTCCTGTTCGACGGCCAGGGGCTGCTGTGCGATGCGGCGTCGTGCCGAGGTGTCGGTGAGCGCGGCTTCCTCGTCACTGAGGACGGTCTGGACGATGTCGACGTAGTCGGGTCCGACCTTCCAGACGGCCTGTCCCGGATCGAGTGTGGGGATCCTGTCGACTGCCCAGGCGGGCAGTCCGAGCAGGGTGCCGACGATGGCGGCCTCTTCCGGGTTCAGGCGTCCGACGTGGGCGATCTCGCAGAGCCGGGCCAGGTCGCGGGCCTTGCCCTCACCCAGGTCGGACAGGGTGTGCATGAGCACGTCCAGCGACAGCCCGGCCTTCCGGCTGTTCTTCAGCAGCCGCTGGATCAGTTCGCTGGTCGCCGGGGAGAGCAGGATCTGCCATGCCTCCTCCAGCACCAGGTGCTTGTGCACGGCGCTCGACTGGCGCAGCCACACGTGCTCTGCCCAGCAGCTGACCGCGGCCATCAGCGACGGGATCGCCGGGGAGTTGCGGTCCAGGTGGGAGAAGTCGAAGGAGATGATCGGCAAGTCCGTCTCCGGCAGGCTCGCACCCTGGCCGTCGAACAGACCCCGCAGGGAGCCTTCGGTGTAGCGGGAGAGGCCGATCGCGGCGCCCTCGCCCCACTCGGTCAGCTTGGCGGCCGGCCAGCGGCCGTCTTCCGGGCTGACTAGAGCGTCCACCAGGCCGTTGAGCGAGGTCGCCTTCGGGTGGTTCAGCGCGTGCTGCAGGGCGTGGGCGGCCTGGTGGGTGAGAGCGCCGGGCTCGACCGCCAGGATCAGCGACCGGACCAGCTGTTCCCGCACCTCGGGCGGGAACAGCTCGCTGACCGGGTTGAGAGTGAAGGCGCCGGCCTCGATGACCCGGCCGCCTAGGGAGCGCACCAGCGGTGCCCACTCTCCGCTGTTGTCCTCGCCGAAGCTGTCGATGACGACGGCCTGGTGGCCGTGATCGAGGATCTCGCGGCGGGTCCGCGCCTTGGCGGTGGTGCTCTTGCCGGAGCCGAGCCCGCCCAGGGCAAGGGAGTTGGTCGACGGCAGCAGCGCGGCCGACGTCTGGACGGGCGAGAGGTGGAAGGGCCGTCCGTCCAGCAGGGAGCGGCCGATCGCGATGCCGGGGAAGGCCGTGTTGGAGGCGACCAGCGGCGCCGTGATCGCGGCGTGGGTGGTGGGCAGTCGAATCACAGGATCGCCCCTTTCCGGGTGGAGGCTCCGTGCGGGGTGGTCATCACGTGCGCGCGGTGCTGCTGGCCGGCAAGCCAGTCCAGCCGGATGCGGTGCCGGTCCGCTGCAAGGGAGGCCTGCCAGCGGGCCTCGGTGACGCTCTCCGGGCTGTCGTCAAACACCGTCAGGTAGGCGTCCAGGTCGACAAGGGTGGCGCCCTGGACGAGCGCACCGTGTGTCGTCCCGCTGGCCATGTCGTGCGTGTCCTGCTTGACCTTGTCGGCGGTGAAGGCGTCACTCGCGGCGCTCTGCCACTTCGCGTACCGGCGGGACAGCCCCGCCGGCAGCGGCCGGTACAAAACAGCAAGGGACCGATCGGTGCCAGGCCCTAGCAGGAGCTTGGGCATGAGGTCGCCGTCCGTCTCCCCCGGCCACGCGGTGATCCGGGCGGTCGCCGCGTAACGGCCGTCGTCCAAACCCACCCAGGCAGAGCCGCGTTCGGTCACGGCGGGCAGTGGCTCCGGGTTGACGGGGGCCAGAGCTCCGAGGGCGGCGAACTCACCGTGCAGACTGTCGAGGACCCGGGCAGGGTGGCTGATCAGTCCCTTGGGGACGTGGACGGTGATCGTCTGGGTGTGGTCGGTGTAGTCGCGGGCGGTGGTGTGGTGGGTGACGTGGACCTGGACGCCCGCGGTGCGGGCCTGCCCGCCGGCAAATACCAACGCGCGGGCGAACGCGTCATGGAACGCGGCCCGGCGCTGCGGGTCTTGCATGGTGCCGTGCTCCGGGTACAGCGCCCATGTCGTGGTCGTGCCCGGGGGTGCGGCGATGCTGTCGGGCATGCCGCGTTCGCGCAGGTGCCGGTAGCCGACTGTTGCCCACCGGGCCAACGAGCGCGGCCCCGGCGCGAGATTCAACACCGCCGCGGTGGCGCCTACGGCGCCGAACGTCCATACGGGCGGCGGGGTGAGCATCGCCGACATGAGTACGGCGCTCCCGAGCCCGGCGTTCGCCTTGGTCAGCAGGGTTTCGGCGCGGCTGAGTCCGCGCTGCAGGGCGGGGATGCGGTAGCCGGGGGTCAGGGAGTACACGGGAGCAACCTCCTGAAGTCTGGGTGAGCGCGCCTGACCCCGGCGCCGCTCCCTCCTGCCGGATGGCCGGGAAGGGAGCGGGCGCCGGGGCCAGGAGGCGGCTCTTACGGGGTGTTCGGCTGGCCCGGGGCCGGCCGTGGAGTCGCCGCCGGGCCTCGGGGGCTCGGCGGCGGGGTGGGGGGATTGGCCGGCTGGCCTGCGGGGGCCGCAGCCTGCGGCGGGGTGGTTCGGTACTGCTGGCGTACCTCCCGGAGTTGCTGACGACGGGTGGCGCTTTCGCTCGCGTCCCGCCGCTCCTTCGCGACGGCCGACGTGGTGGTCAACCGCCCGGACCGCTCCGGCTTGTTGAGGCCGTAAGCGGCGAACAGGACACCGCGATCCTGGGAGATGGCACGGCCCGGGGTGTCCACGGTGCGGAGGCCGCGCGGGGCGTTCTCCCTCTCGTAGAAGTCGGGGACACCGGCCCGCACCACGGCATGCGCCAGCGGACTGGGGGTCCGGCCTTCCACCCAGGACCGGGCGGCACGGGCCACTTTGGGCCCGAAGTACGGCACACCGTGGAAGATCATCCGCAGCATCAAGGCGTCTGCGGAGATGAGCAGGACGGAGTCCACAAGGAGCGAGCCCTTGGTGATCTCCACGAACGGCGAGATGAGCAGCAGCGCGAACGGGGCGAACATCAACCCCAGCAGCCGCTTCGCCCACTCCTTGACCGCACTCATGTCGCCCCCGCGCGCCAGCGATGCCAGCACCAGGGGAGCCATGGCGACGAACGCCAGGATGCCGAGCTGCCGCGTCACGAACACCAACACGGCGAAGCCGAGAGCGACGACCAGAGCACTGAAGATGACCAGGATGGCGAGCGGGTTTCCCGAGTCCGCGCCGTGCTGCATGTCGTCACTGATCGCGCCGAACAGCGTCGACTCGTTGCTACTGAACGCGGCCGTGAACGCACTGCTCACGGCCTTGTTCAGCAGCATGACGGCCCCGGGGACCGACGCCATGCCGGCGACGGCCACCAGGGTCCATCCAGTCGACGCACCCATCTGCTTGAGGCGCGGTGCGCCCTGCCAGGCGGTCAGGGCGCACACGACCACGACACAGACGAAGATCGCGACCGCCAGATGCTGACCGAGCCACAGGAACGGCTCGTACAGCCCGCTGTCCGACTTCGCCGGCGCCCACGCGTGCTCCGGCGCGATGAGTCCCTTGATCTTCGCAATGAGGCTGTCGGCAAGGGCGCGGACGTGGTCGGAGGCGCCACCGGTGGCACTGCCGGTGGCCGGGGGGCCGTCCGAGTCCGGGCCCCTCGTGCAGTAGTCGTAGCCCGGAGTGCCCTTCAGTGCGTCACACGGGTCCTTGTCTGCCATGCGGCATCAGCCCTTGGCCTGGGTGACGGTGGAAAACAGGGTGTCCCCGTACAGGGCGAGCACCACCGCGACGAACAGCGTGCCGATCGCCATGCTGCCCTTGCGAAGGGCGCCCTTGGGGTCGCTGGACAGTTGCAGCAGCATGCGCAGCGCGATGATCGCGATGACGGCGGCGATGCCCTTGGTGACCAGGCCGCCGCCGGTCAGGCCGATGGTGTCGAAGAAGTCCTTGAAGCCGCCGGACATGTCGGTGGGCTTGGCGAGGACGGTGAACTTGGACATGGATCAGATCTCCTTGTTGCCGTGGGAGGTGGGACGGGCGACGGCGATCAGGTCGGTCATGACGTCCATGGGGTCGTAGCGGACCTGGGTGCCGGGGCGGGGGGCGTCGAGAATCCAGCCGCCACCGATGTAGAGGCCGACGTGGTGGATGCTTGTGAGGCTGGAGCCGTAGAAGACGAGATCTCCGGGGCGTACATCGCCGGGCTTGACGGGCTCCGATGCCGCGTACTGCTCGGCTGCTGTGCGGGGCAGGGAAATACCCGCCTTCGCGTAGGCGTAGAGCGTGAGCCCGGAACAGTCGAACCCGGAAATTTCTGTACCGGAACGTCCCTTGGGTGAGCAGCAGGTTCCCGTGCTGGGTCCGTTGGCGTTTCCGCCGCCCCACGAATACGGCTTGCCGATCATTTCCTTTGCCGCGCCGATCGCGGCTTCGGCCTGCGTCGTGGTCGCAGTTTTCCCGCCGGACGGCTGCTGGGCGAGTGCCTGAATGGATTTGACGTAGTTCTGCGTCTCCTTGTACGGGGGAACGCCTCCGTATTTACGGACGGCGCCGCTTCCGGCGTTGTAGGCAGCGAGCATGTTGCTCTGCGTGTTTCCGGGAACGCCCTTGACGTCCTTGGCTATGCCGCACAGGTATGCGGCTGCGGAGGGGATCGCGTCGGCGGGATCCCACGCATCGCGCTTGCCGTCGCCGTTTCCGTCGATTCCGTGGGCCTGCCAGGTGGACGGCATGAACTGGGCGATGCCTTCCGCGCCAACCTGGGACTGTGCTTTCGCATTGAAGCCGGATTCCTGCGTCAAAAGCGCGGCGAGCAGATTCGGAGTGACCTCGGAACAGGTATGTCCCGCGTCCTCAATCAGGGATTTGTACTGGCTGGGTACGGTCAGGCTGAGCGCCGTGGACACGGGGTCGTCGCCGGCGCCCTGGACGAGCGCGGCCACAAGGACTGCCGCGGTCGCTCCCACACCGACCGTGACGGCGGTAGAGGCACGCAACGGGCCTCCTCCCTCTCTCCTGGGGTTGTTGATTGTCTGTGCTGGTCAGCACCGCCATGGCGGACCGCCAGAGCACCGCCACGAGATGGTTCGGAACCGCCATGGCACCGCCATGAGGCAAGCGGGTATGGCGGTGCCGTGGCGGTAGTGGTGGCGGTGCGGGGTGGCGGTCACGAACCGGACATAGCGGCTGCGGTGAGATCGGCCAGCCGGTAGCCCCGGCCCTGTGCCGTCTTGACCGCGGGAACACCGAGCAGCCGGTTCAGCTGCTTTCCGCGCTCTGCCGGATCGTCTTCCGTGATCCCGAGAGCCGGGGCCAGGTCGGGGGTGGACATGAAATCCACCCCGGTCTCCCGCAGTAGGCCGATCGCCTGCTTCAGCGGAGAATCCGGGATCGCCGCTTCGCGCCGGGCATGGACTTCGTCGACCACACCCCAGATGAACTCATCCGAGAAATTGAAGCCCCGGAGCAGAGTTGACGTGCCGTTAGCGAAGAGCACGCCCTGCCCCTTGACGTCCGGATCGAGAAGCGCCGGGTGAATGGGGGCGACCGTATCGAAATACGAATCCCCGAGGGCGACCTTCGCGCTTCCCTCCGACGCCACGTACAGGCACAGCCGGTACAGGAACTGATCCCGCACCTTCACTGGAATCGCATCCCGTGCCGGGCGCTGCGTCAGCATCACCGTGGCAATCCCCGATTCCAGGGATTTGGCCACCAGGGAACGCGACTTGTCCTCTACCCGGCGAACCTGTTCCTTCGATTCCTTGGTTCCGTTGTCGGTGTAGAAGTCGGCGGCCTCGTCGATGATGAAGAACACCGGTTTGAAGACCGGTGCGGGCTGCCGGTTGCGGATGGCGTCCTGCAACTGCGTGTACCGGTCGTCCACGCGGATGAGCAGCTCATTGAGCATGCTTTCCAGGACGGCCGGATCGTCGGACGCCTCGTAGCGCACGGCGAGTTTCTCGAACCTGGTCAGCCCGCACAGCTTGCCGTCGAGCAAGTACAGGTCGAAGTCGCCGTACGCGATCAGCAGGCATGTGATGAGCCCGTTGACCAGCGTCGTCTTGCCCATCTGGGTCATGCCACCGACCAACAAGGAAGCCTTGTCGAAGGTGGGCACCCCGGCGAGCCGGCCGGTGACCTCGTGTCCGAGGGGAACCCCCGCGAACGTCTGGATCTCGTGCCGGGTCGGCGCCGGGAACGGGCTGCTGAACGGGGGCTCGTTGAGCACCAGAAGGCGCACACGGCGCTCGGTCTTCCTGCTCGTCTCCAGCTTCAGGTGCAGGCGGGTGACGCCGAACATCGACGCGATGGGACCGAGCCGCTTGGCCACGTCGTCGTGGGTGCGGCCCTCCGGCACCAGGAAGTCGTAGACGGTGCCGATACCGGGCAGCGTCTCGATCACGACGTCACCGGCCCGGACGCGTTCACCCCTGCCGATGGCCCCAACCCGGCTGAGCACCATGGTCAGTTGCGGATGGCTCTCATCCCCGCCCGAAGCGGCCTCGACAGCCACCTGCGCTTCACTGACGGGCTCACCGGGCGCCTGCGCCTCGTTGACGGCCTGGACAGGGGATTCCTGTTGCAGGGCCGTCGGTTGGGCCGCGGGGGAGGTTGCCGGTTTGCGCGCCCACAGAGCCGGGACGCCCCAACGGATCCTCCAGGCCAGGTAGCCGAGTGCGACCAGTCCTCCGACGGTGAGCAGCACCGTGGCCGGCCAGGACAGCCCCAATTTGTCCTTGATGGTGGCGAGGAAACCGAAAGCGATGGCGAGACCGCCGATGGCACCGGCTGCCTGTCCGTAGGTGTCCTCGCCCTTGCCTTGCTGTTTCGTCCTTCCCACACCCTCTCCGTTCTGGGTGATCGTGGGCATGCGGGCATGGCCCGCGCGTCCAGTCGGATTCATGGGATTTGGTTTCTGTGGTGCTCGCCGGGTCTGCGCGCCGGGTCTGCGAAGGTGCCGCTCGCCGGGGCTCACCGGTTCTGCTTCACTTGGGTTCGACTGCTTCCGGCAGTCGCAACGACGGCCAGCCCAATTCCCGTGGGCTGGCCGTCATTGGTGTGTGCCGGACGCCGGTTTACGGCTGCGCGTCTTCCGCGTCGATCAGGGCGGCGTACGCCTTGCGCACCCGCTCTTCCTTCGCGGAGAAGCCCGCTCCGCGATAGGCGGCCAGGGCCTTGCGGTAGGACAGCGGGGGGTTGTCCGAGTGGCGCAGCCACCGCAGCGCGACCGTGAGCTGTTCCTCAGTCAGCGGCTCGCCGGGCTGGGGTGTATCGACTCCGGCCACGGCGGCCACTGCGGCAAGGGCTGCCCAGTCGAGCGGGGTGTGTCCCTCGCCCTGCGGCGGGGGGAGTTCCCCGATCGGGGACACGGGGTTGACCTGCGGGGACACAGGGGACACGGCCGGGGACACACCCTCCTGTGTCCATGTGCCCAGCACCCGGGTCAGGTCCTCATCCGAGAACAGCGCCGGAACCGCCTCGGGGCCGTCCGCGGTCGGGTGCTCGGAGGTGAGCTTCGTCAGCTTCTCGGCTGCCTGGTGGCGCACCTTGTGCGCCTGGCCGCGGGCGGTGTGCTCCTCGCGCTCCAGGTGGGCGGCTGTCTTGTGCCGGTCGGCCTTGGCTCGGGTGACCGCGCGGCCGATCGCCACCTGGTCCCGCGTCGCGCTGCGCACGGCGTCGATCTGCCGCTGTGCCGCAGGGGAGATCCGGGTGGTGTCCCGCTCCACCGCCATGATCAGCGTGGCCTTTGCGGCGGCCGGAACCACCGCGCCGATCACGGCGACGACCGCCGTGGCGTAGAGCAGGCCGTGGGTGACCAGCACGCCGACCGAGGTGACCAGGAACAGCCAGCCGAGGGAGGCGGGCAGTTTGCCGGACGATCCCTGCCGGCGGTGCGCGGTCTCCATGGCCAGCGCGTACAGCCACACCGCGTCGTAGATACCGGCCACGGTGTACGCCAGCGGCGCCGGGGCCTGGTGGGCGAGGATCTCCCCCACCGCGTAGACCGTCCAGCCCAGTGACAGGCCGGTCAGACCGACCGGCAGACTCCAGTGCACCGCCCTGCGGGCGGCTTCCTTCCACCACTCCATGTCCATGTGATCACTTCCTTTCAGGTTCTTCGGTGGCCAGGCACAGACCGCAGATGCCGTGCGAGCGTGGGATGCAATAGCCGACATCCAGCAGGCAGCGGGGGCAGGTGCGGCGGGCGAGCATCGCCAGCGCGAGTGCTCCCCACTTGCGCGACGTCATCGGCCTAACCGGCTTGGCCAGGTCGAGGCGGTAGAAGTAGGCGACCCGGACCGTGCCGGTTCGGCGGTTCACGCGCATGACCTGTGCGGCGATCGGCTGACCGCCGGGCCGTAACCCGCGGGTGCGGAGCTGACGGCGGGTGGCCAGTCCGTCCGGGGCCAGGCGCCAGGGGTAGGTGGGCACCCCGTAGCGGGCGCCGCTCGGGTCGAAGCACTTGCCCCACGCCGCGGACATCAGGCCGCCCCGACCGTTGCCAGGGCGGGGACGTCGCCGTAGCCGACCAACTCCAGCTCAGCGCCCGCGTATTTGGTGCTCGCGTGCAGGACACACGTACGGCCACTCTCGCCCTGCGTGTCGTACTGCACGGCATCCGGGACGATGTCCAGCGCCTCCCGCCATGCCTCGAAGCCGGCCAGATCGCCGTGGAACGACAGCTCCAGTTGGTCAGGAAAGATGGGGGTCACCCTCACAGTCGGGGCCGCGAGGTGCCCGAAGTCCGTGGCCAGCAGGCGCAGCGCCCGCAGCGGCACGGCCAGTTCGTCGAGCGTCATGCCGTCGTTCATGCCGCAACCCCCAGCGCGAGCAGGGCAGCCAGGATGAGCAGGACGCCGCCCGCAAAGGTCAGGTCGATCGCGCGGCGCAGGCCGGTGAACTTGGTCACCGCCAGCCGGGACAGCCCCGCGACGTCGGCGGCGAGATCGCCGGAGACGGCAGCGGGAATCTCCTCCGGCGTCAGCGTGGCCCACAGCGGGAAGCCGTGCCGCCCGCGAAGGTTCGGCCTCACCGACCGCAGCAGCAGACCGGCCGCCGCGACCAGCAGTGCCAGACCGAGCCCGCCCGCCAGATACGCGGGGAGGTTCAGCGGCAGGTCACGCGCGACCGTCCAGGCGCCGGCGAGCACTGCCCCGACGAACGCCAGTAGTAGGCCCGTCTTGGTGTCGGTCCGCGCGATCTCCGCCTTTACTTCGGCGTGCGCGGCTGTCAGCCCCTGTCCGGCGGCACTCATGCAGCCACCCCCCGACCTGCCGCACGGCGTCGGGCGGGGCGGACCATCGGGACCACGTTGAACAGGTCCGGGTGGTCCTCAACTACCCGCGCGGCCAAGCGGATCAGTTCATCGGGAAGGGTGCGGTACTCGGGGTCGGCGAGGATGTCACGGGCCGCGTCGATGCGGGCGGCACGCTCTGCGCAGGCCGTGCACAGCCTGTCGCCCTCGTCACGGTTCTTGCAGGGCGTGCATTCCTCGCTGGGCTCACCCTCCACCCCGAGCCACAGCTCAATCGGTGTGCCGAGGGCGAGTTCGGCGAAGTCCTGTGGGGTGTCGGCCCGGTGGCCGCAGACGTAATTGAGCATGGGAGCTCCCATGTCGAAGGGATAGGAGAAGAGCCGGGGCCGCGAGAGCGCCAACAGGGCGGCGGCTGGTCCGGGTTGCGCGGCGCCGCCGCGTGGAGCGGCGGGCCGGAGCGCCCCGGCCGGGAGTCGAACCCGGCCTGCGACCATCGGGGCTGATCAGAGCAACTAGGCCGAGTTCTTGGGAAGGATCGCCACGATCGCGCCCGGGAACTCCTCGCGCAGTTCGTGAGCGAAGTAGGTGGCGTCCGTCCCGTTGAGGCCGGCGCCTACGCCGGCGACCTCACACACTGCAACGGCGCGCTGATACGCCACGACCATGAACCCGGCGGCCGGCGCCGGGCTGTCGTCCGCCCTGTCGTGTTCGCTGCCGACCATCACTGGCCGCCCCGGGCACGGGCGTTGTCCTCGCTGCGCTTGTTCGTCTCAGCGTTCTTCTGCGACAGGTCGTCGCGTTCCTGGTCTGTCAGACTGGTGATCACAGGTGCCTCCACGTCAGGTGCCTGAACGCGGTCCCCTCGGGGTGCCACCCGGGGGACCGCTCTGATTCCTCATCAAACGGGCAGGGCGCCGACGTGATGTTGGCGTCCTGCCCGCATGACGAGTGACGGGAAAGCCCGCCACTGTCGTCTCGCGGCTCCCGTATGCGCCTTGCTCCGCCTCCTTTGGACGGCGCGCGGTCACCGCGTCACTCAGACGTCACTCGCTGAGTCGATCTCCCTGGAATGGCTACCTGTCATGGACCGGGTGCAGCCCAACCACCGGGATCCCCGCCGATCCACTCCCTGGGTCTACGCCCGAGGGTCAGACCAACGGCTTAGCCGATGACACCGATCAATCCGTGAAGACGACGGACTTCTACGTCTCCCCTGCCGCGCGGACCGCGTGTAAGCGGGACCGGCGGGGTACTCCGGGCGTTTCCCCAGGCAGGTGCCCAGAGAGTGAAGCGACCTAGGTCGCTTGCCGTTGATGTGAAAGCTACCTAGGTCGCTTGCGGGTCGTCAAGTGCTCACGCGCCCTGATTTCGAGCGACCTAGGTCAAGTACGCTTTCGGGGTGGACTCACAGTCGAAGCGGAAGCCCAACGCCCGCGAGATCGCCGCCAGGATCAGAGACGAGATCGCCGCAGGGACGTTCGGCCCTGGGGACCGGCTTCCCGGTGGTCGGGCCTACGCCAAGAAGCTCGGCGTATCGCTGATGACCGTGCAGAACGCCTACGCGCAGCTCCGCGATGAGGGGCTGGTGGAAGGCGTCTCGGGGAGCGGTACCTACGTGCGCGACACCGCCCCCGGCGAGCAGGGTCCCCGCGAGGCGGCTCAACGCCTGACCGACCTGCAAGCTGAGGTTGCGCGCGTCTCGACCGAACTGGCCGGCCTCGTCGAACGCGTCAAGCAGCTTGAGGCGGCTGTGGGCCCAGTGGAGGGGGAGCCCGGCGCTTAGCGTCTCCCGCGGTGTGCTCGTCGTCATGTACTTAGCGTGTCCCGGCGAGCGAGCCGTGAGTACGTACTCCCGCCGCCCCAGCACCGAACTAATCCGAACTTTGGCTGTTTGCCAGGGTGTTGGCGGGCCTTGAGGGGCTGCAAGACTGGCTCTATGGCCGAACTCAACGGGAAACCCGCCACCCTCGAAGACCTCCAGAGCCTTGCTCTCACGAACTACGGGCACTTCACGTCCATGCGGATGGAGGACGGCACCATCCGGGGCCTCTCGCTCCACCTGGAACGCTTGGTGCGGGACTGTCGCATCGTTTTCGGCGTCGAGCTGGACCGTGAGCGGACGCTGAACTACATCCGCAAGGCTGCCGACGGCGTCAAAGGGATCGCAGGCCTCCGCGTCACCGTGTTCGACCCCGCGCTCGACATGGGGCGCCCCAGCGACGCCAAAAACCCCCACATCCTGGTGAACCTGCGGCCCGCCGGCGCCCTGTCGCCGCCACCCCTCACGGCCAAGACCTTCACCTTCACTCGCGACAATGCGAAGGTGAAGCACATCGGACTTCACCCGCAACTCCGGCTTCGTCGTGATGCCCAACTCGCTGGATTCGACGATGCCGTGTTCATCGAGCCGGACGGCCGAATTTCCGAGGGCGGCACTTGGAACCTTGGCTTCGTCGACAAGGACGGCACGGTCATCTGGCCGGACGCCCCCGTACTCCCTGGCACGACGATGCTGTTGCTCCAGAGCCTCGACGCCTCGAAGCAGATCACCGCTCCAGTGCGGCTGGCAGACGTCCCGAACATGGCAGCCGCATTCGCGACGAACACGACGATCGGCGTGCGCTCCGTCAGCGCGCTCGATGATGTGCAGTTCCCGCAGGACCACCCCGTGCTCGCAGCGCTGCGTGACGCCTACGCCGATATCCCCGGCGAGCAGCTGTAGACGCGTGCCGCCGCCCTCACCAGGGCGGCGGCTCACGACAGAGGTAGCCCATGCCACTCGTTACGAAATGGACCGGACGTGAAGTCAAGGCGCTGCGTGAAGCCGTACGCATGAGCCTTATGGAGTTTGCCGAGAAGCTCGGGGTATCCGATCGCATCGTCTCCCGGTGGGAGGCGGACGGTGAAGATGCTTCCCTCCGCATGGTGAACCAAGCCGCCTTGGACACGTTGCTCGCCAAGGCTGACAAAGACGCTCAAGGCCGCTTCGTCGGCATCTTGGCGGTGGATGACGTCCCCGTCCATGCAATCATCGAGCCCGACGGCGACCAGACGAGCAGCGGCGAGTACGTGAAGTACCCCGGCGACGGAAAGCTCATGGCGCACGTCCCGGAAGGAATCTTCCTGTCGGGCGAGGACGACGACCCCGTGTGGGTGGACGAATTCCACATAGACACGTTCCCGACGACCAACGCCGACTATGCACGGTTCTGTGCGGCGACTCGGCACCCCGCGCCTGAGCACTGGGAGAACGGCCGCTGTCCGCGCGAGCTGTACGACCACCCCGTTGTGCACGTGACTTGGCGTGACGCGAACGCGTACGCGACATGGGCAGGGAAGTCGCTGCCGTCAGTCGAACAGTGGGAGAAGGCAGCGCGCGGTACCTCCGGCCGCACCTTCCCTTGGGGGGACCAGAAGACTGCTGCGAAGTGCAACGTCCGAGAGACCGGCGTGGAGCGTACGACGTCCGTCTCTCGCTACCACAGCGGCGTTTCGCCTTACGGGGTCTACGACATGGTGGGCAACGTGTGGGAATGGCTCGCGACCTCGACGACGCCCGGTCGCTATGAACTCCGCGGTAGCGCCTTCACGAGTCCTCTGTTCCGAGGGGTCCCGGCCAGCCCCAACGACGCCAACGACACGATGCACGACGATGACACCGGGTTCCGCTGCGTGGCGACGCCGGAGCAGATGGGGCCCCGCAAGCGGCAATGAGTTAGGCATGCGCTCAGGACAGCGAGCCCCTGCCGAGTCGGCGGGGGCTCCGTCACGACCCCTTAAGATTCCTGGTCGTGGCAGACATCCCCGACGAATTGATCAAGCTGGAACGTTCCGCCGAAGAGGAGCGCGAGAAGCTCACCGCTCTCGACGGCGAGGTGTACGACGCTCAGTGGAAGGCATGGCGTGAGGCAGCGGCCGTCTTCCAGGCCGCGGTGACGGAGTACGCCGCACGCGACGACGTATCCATCTCGCGGCACGAGGTGGAGCAGGCGGTGAAGCGGGTCGTACGGCACCCAGAGCCTGAGGGCTGACGGGGGCTACTCCTGGTCCGGCCAGACGGCCAGAGTGCGAGCTTCGGCCTCGTCGACCAGCGTGAGGCGCGAGCCGGGAATGGCGCCGTACTTGCCCACCCACGATACGAACCTTCCTCGCGCGATCGTCTCGTCCGACCACCAGCCGTGCGCCACGGGGCGCCCTACGGCGGTCAGGGTGAGGTGGAAGCGTTCAGGATCGTCCACGACGTTTCCTCGCCCGGCGGCCTTTTTCTTCGAACTTCTCGGGCCTGACGAGCCGTAGCGTCAGTCCCAGCTTGTCGGCCACCTCCCGCAGGTCCGCGATGATCCCCTCCACGGTGGACGGCCCGCGCCAGGGCGGCATTGTGGTAATGCCGTGATCCCGGCACAGGTCCACCCAGCGCGGCCCGTGCTCGGGGCTGTCGTACACGCGAACTGTGGGGCTCATCTCGCCGCACACAGAACACGGCCAGGGCGGCATGCGCTGAATGCGGCGCACCTTCTCACTGCTGGTCGGCTTGGCGGGCGCCGGTTCCAGCGCGGAGAGGTCGACATGCTGCTGACGCAGCAGCTCGCCCAGGTCTATCCGGTCTCGCACGTGGCCTCCCCCGATGTGCAGGCGGAAGCCTACCGCCTAGAATCGAACATGTGAACGATCCGGCTCCGTCGAGACTCGCGCTGCTCCGTTTCCTGGAGCGCGTGCAGGAGCGTGACCTTGCCCGCACCCGCCGGTGGATCGCCGACGAAGAGCGGCACGAAGCCGAGCGACAGCGCGGCGTCCGAGCCCGCCCGCCGGCGCCGGAGTGGCTGCTCGAAGTGGGGCTCAACCGGCACGCTCCGCCTGTGTTCGTACACGTGGGGGACTGTTGGATGGCGGGCAAGCGCAGCCGGGCCATCAGCCGGGACCAGGCGCGGGGGGCGCTCGCCGACGGAGTCAAGGCCTGTCGGCAGTGCCAGCCAGACACTGCCCTGGGGATGTTGGATTAGGCACTGCGTGGTCGCCGTGCCGTCTTCTTCGCGGCAGCCTTCTTCGTGGTCTTTGTCGCTGCCTTCTTCGCCGGCTGCTTCTTGGCAGCGGTCTTCTTCTTCGGCAGCTCGTGCACGTCGGCGTCCTCGCCGCGGGAAGCCTTGGCCTGCTGGACGGACTCGTTGAGGGCCGCCATGAGGTCGAGCACCTTGCCCGTCTCCTGAGGTTCCGGGGCATCCGGTAGCTCGCGGTGTTCCCGCTTCGCTTCAATGATCTTTGCCATGGCGTCGGTGTAGGCGTCTTCGAACTCCGGCCCCTTCAGATCGTCGCGGGTCATCGACTCCATCAGTGCAAGCGCGCCCTCGATCTCCCCGTCCGACACCTCAGTTGGCGGTGGCAGTAGCTCGGCAGGGTCGCGGATCTCGTCCGGCCAGCGCATCGCATGCAGCACGATCACGTCACCCTGCACCCGCAGCAGGCCCAGCCGCTCCCGCCCCGACCACGCATACTTCGCCACGGCTACCTTCGACGACCGTCCCAACGCCTGCACCAGCAGCTTGTACGGCTTCGCCGCGACCTGCCCATCAGGCGCCAGGTAGTACCCCTCGCCGATCCGGATCGGGTCGATGCTGTCGAGCGGCACGAACGCTTCGATTTCGATGGCCTTCGCGGTTGGCAGCGGGAGATCCCGCAGATCGGCGTCGCTGATGGCGACAACCTGGTCCTTGGCGTACTCGTAGCCCTTGCCGATCTCCGACTGAGCGACCTCACGGTCCTCCAGCTCACACACCTTCTTCACCCGCACCCGGCCCATGTCCTCCAGGTGGTACTGGTGGAAGCGGATCGAATGATCCTCGGTGGCACTCTGGACGTTGATCGGCACGGTCACGAGACCGAAGCTGATCGCACCACTCCAAATCGTTCGGGGCATGGCAGACCTCCGCAAGAACCCCGAGCAACATCAGCCTACGAGCGGCACGGGCGCCCCGCATGCGGACTAGCGCCCCTCCGTTCTGACGTTGTAGGGAGCGGGCGCCGGCTCACCAACGGCGTCCAGCACAACCGTGTGGTTCACAACGGGCGAGGCGAAGCCGAGGCAAGCGGTGCCAAGCATCAGGTGAAGCCGCAGACCAACTAACCGAGACATGACACGCCCCAATAGACCGGCTGAGTTACAACCTTCTCCACTGGTTCAAGCCACGGCTGCGCTTCGCTCCGCCGGGCGCGCTCCCGGCTCTGCTCCGCGCGACGCTCCTGCCTTCGGCCCGCTCCGCGCGGGCTGCGCCGACGCGCGCCCTGGAGAGGGTTGGCCGGCGGCATGAGGTCAGAACACGTCGTGGCCGGGGCGGTCGGCTCCACGACTTTAGGCAGCCACCATGGGGCGAGCCTCGAAGATCATGGCCCCAACGTCGTGCTTTACCGGGCAGCTCAGGAGACTGCCCGACTCGCGATGAGCTTACGGGGCCATGATCACTCGCCCCATGGCAGCTCCCGCCCAAAGTCGCTCCACCGACCGCACGTCAATCCGCGCCTCGGAATCCGGCCTCTCTCTAAATCCCACAAGATCTATGCTCTGCGCATGACATCCGCCCTGCGTGCCTTATCAGCGGCCCTCTTGGCCTCACTTGCACTCACCGCCTGCACTGCATCGGACAGCACGCCTGACTCGTCACCCAGGACACACTCAGGCCCTGCGTGGGAGGCATACCGCGATGGCAGAAGTTTCGGTAGCAAGCACCGGGACGAAGGCCTGCCATCCCTGGCTGTTGATCCAAGCGTAGGTGTCACCACTGACACCTACGACACCAACAGCGACACCGCCGAGAAATGGTGCGGGGACAATCTCCCCGACGAGTTGTGGACCAAGCACCCAGGCCATCCCGAGGCTTTGACGGACGGGTGCATCGGCGGCGTCTATCCGGCTGCTGACCACCCTGACGAGCTGCTGCCGTTCGACGACTAGTCTTCCCAAACCGACGGGGCTGTCTCCGGCCCATCAAACGGCACACGACGAGGTCGGTCGTCAACCACGCGCTTGCGCACGCGCCGCAGCCTGAGCCTTCATGGTTCGCACCTTGGTCCGGAGATCCGCATAGACCGGTGGGAGATTGTCCCCGACCCATAGCCGAACAGCGACAGCATAAGGTTGCCTGCGCGTAGGAGAATCCCATCGGTTGACGTTTTGAATTGCCAAAACGAACTCTGAAGCGTTTTCATTGAACCGCGTGAAGCCGGACTTCCAGGCAAATCTGCCGACCTGATTGGCGCCTGCAGATCTAGCTGTCCGACTGGGCTTCATCTGAATTCGCTGCCTGGTCGAAAGCGACGACAAGGTGGGCAGGCTCTGCTGCAAATCCTTTCGAGCCCTCCTCGCTTCCTTCTCCTCGGCAAGCAGCAAGTCCACTGTCGCCTCTGGACTGACCCCACGAAGCAATTCGAACTGCATCCGGGATCCCATATAGTCCATACGCCTAGCCCGAACCGGAGGGTCATAGCACAAAGAGACAGTGATACCCCGATCGACCCGCCCTGCAACAAAGAATGAATCCGGGACAGGGATGGTGTAGAGGTGTACGGAGTCGAGCGGTATCTTCTCCTCAGCAAAGAGAACGGTATCCCTGTCACCACTCAGGACGCTGCGCTCCTCCGAGACCGAGCCATAGCCAGTCAGTCGGAGATTTTCACTTTCCCTCACAGCGTCAGTGATGCCTGGAATCCCGCTCAACGGCGATTCCCCGCTTGTCACTGATTGCAATACCAAAGCCCGAATGAGGTTAGCCGATGCGTCGGGGTACGCATCCTGCACCATGGCACACGCCCGTGCGACATGAGGTGCCGCGAAGCTAGTCCCGCGGTTATAGGAAACGACCGTCGACCTATCGCGCCGCCCATCAGCGACTGCAACCATGAAAGCTTCGTCGTCGTCCGGATTATAGCTATCAAGTTCCTGGCCCAAGGTGCCGGCAGGAGCACTTACCTCAGGCTTGATTGCCCCGTTGATACCCGGGCCGACACGTGAAAAGGGAGACGGCCACCCTGGTTTACCCATAGGGACTCGTCCAAGGGTCGGCGCCCGAAGAGCCGGCACCGTACCCCCGACGGTAAGTGACAAGGCTGAGGGAGCTGGATCCATGAGGCCGCCTATAGAGTCCCCGAGCAGGCGCAACGGGTAGTCGTTCCTCAGCTGCTCATCAAACGGTCCAGAGTAATCCGCCGGAGCAACGTTTCCCGTTGGCACGACGAAAACTACGCCAAACTTCTGAGCGAGGCTATCCAGGACGGCGGCCAGCGTAGGCGCCCGATCGCCGACCATCACTCCATCTTCGTCACCGAGGCTCACGTTAATCACTTTGACGCCTTGCGCAGCCAGATAGGCAACAGCGTTCGTGATCTCAGATTGGGGAAGCCTACTTTGCGGAATCCGATTATCCGAGTCCAGGACACGCACTGAGAGAATCCGGCATGGCGGAGTTTCCCACTCACCAGAAGCGAGTTGGGTTTCAATGGATCCGCGAATCAAGATACTAGCGACACTTGTGCCGTGGCCATGCCTGTCAATTCCATCGTTAAATGCACTTCCGACAGCCGTAGCATCCACTACGCAACCACGCAGAAGAGGGTGCTCTGCTTGAACACCACTATCAATGAGTCCGACTACCGGAGCGTCACCCGCGGGAACAGGCAGGTCCGAGACTTGTGCTGCATCCACGTTGCTCGGGCGCAAGTGGTCAGAACCCTCGACTGGCAACAACTCGATCTTAGCGATGAGGTCGACATTCAAAAGCTGTGATACGAGCCTAGCCGTCGCCGTCACTCTCATCAGGGATACACCTGCAGCGAGACTCGAAAAGGAATCGTGAATCTCTACGCCGAAACCAGTGAGCGCTTCATCGAGGGCACTAAGCCACGCATCAGCCTTTTCTTGGTCTCCCGGGTGCCAAACTTCAACGTCAACCGTAATTCGATCGCTGCTAGAGTCGCCAATTTCCCCGAGGCGAGAATCTAGCGCAACCCCCATTCGGTCGATGCGGCCATACGGCCGTACGCTTGCTATGTTATCGAAGAAGGTCTCGTAGGTTGCCGTCTTATTGTCGCCCTGCGGACCCTTTGAATAGACATCCAGACGGCGCACAAACTCTGTCATTTGAGGGTCATCGCTGAAGGCGATCACACGACTGGCTTCCCGAGCTTCAACTACGCGCAGCCCTGCGCGTCCCCAGTCGGCCTCGTCAGAAGGACCAACAGTCTCAGCACCAATCTCGACGACGAGAATGAGGCGGGGATCGATACCCAAGGCCGGCGTGCGTTGCCCCAGCTCTTGGAATACGAAGTCGAGATCACCATGGATATCATCGCCATGCTCTTTATGCTTAGCGAACTGCCGACCGCCACCACGTCCAGGGACTTTTCGCCTGGCACGTTCGACTGCGGTTCGGTCAATTTCAATATGCGGAAGAGCTGCAGAATCGAAGATCGGCAACGGAATTAACCCTGAGATTTCCCTGCCTCCTTGTATCTTTTCTTCCGGGAAGCGGCGCTCTCCACTAGGTCATCCGTGGAGATGCTTTTGGCGCCAGCCAATACAGACTTACGCATGGCGTCTAGGCAAACTGCTTCAACTTCGGCATGACTCATCCCAGAGAGCGATCGCGAAACCAGTTCCCTGTTTATCTTGTAAGAAAAGCGGCGCAGTTTCATCTCTAGGAGCGAAGAAATCTGCGCTTGGGTTGGATTTCGATAAGCCAACACTTCATCGAATCGTCTCCACATGGCGGTATCGATTGAAGTGCCATGATTTGTGGTCGCGATAACTAGATTATCGGCCGCGTATTCTTCTAGCTGCTGAAGAAGGACTGTGGAGACACGTCGCATCTCGCCGTGATCGGAGTCCTCACGCTCACCGGCAAACATGTCGATCTCATCGAAACTTACAACCCATCGGCCACTCTCACAAAATTCGAGAATCCTCTCCAAGTGACGGGCCGTCTGTCCAAGGTATGAAGAGACCACGGCAGACAATCGAACCCTTACAAGCGGAATTCCGAGCGCGTAAGCGAGAGCTTCGGCCGTACGAGTCTTTCCAGTTCCGCTAGGGCCCGCCAATAGCAGTTTTCGCCTGGGGCGCAGCCCATAAGCGGCGAGGCGGCTGACGTTACGCTGTTCATTGAGGACTTCCCTCAATGCAGTGACAGTTTGCGCACCCAGGACCAGGTCATCCATGGAGACCTGGGGTTCACTCACTGTGACGAGTGGCACGTCCTCATCACTCAGTGGCAGCGGCGTCATGTTGTTGACGTTCAGTGGCCTACGTCGACCACGGGTAGCAGCTGCTCGCTCAAGCCGGCCGGCGAGGCCTCCAGGCTGATGGCGGTTCTCATGGAGGGCAGAGTGGACGGCGTCCGTCAACGAGCTCTCTTCATCCATCCACAGAGTCTCAGCCTTGTCGCTGGCAGCCACGTCGTTCCTCTCAGGGCCTCCCGCATGATGTCCCTGGAGACATCTTCCCGGCGCTACCATACCCAACACTCGGCCGATGTCACACAGTTGAACCGGCCGACATCCGGACAAATGGACTCGGCCCGGGGGGTAACGAGATGGCAGACAGTTCTGTTGGCTACTCGCAAGTAGATTGTTCTGAATTGTCGACGGACATCATGAATGGACTATTTAAGAAGGCTTCGGCCAACGGCATCGCCACCGTGATCGGCGCCTGCCCTCGTTGCGGCCACGAGTTCTCGTTCAGCTTTCCTGTAAGGCCGATGCTTGTCACGCCTGGATCCTACGTAACTGGGCAGTCTGGAAGTGGCTCCCTGACGGCGCCTCACCAGGAGCACACCATCTTCTGCTCATGTACTAACGAACACGACGGCCGGCCTGAAGGCTCGGTTGGTTGCGGCGCCATGGCGAGGCTCCTACTCCGGAAGAGGCAACCGTGAGTGCAGCACGTGAGAATGGTTCCGACCTCGATCTGGGCGACGTACCAGCAGACGAGCTGGAGTTCATCCCCTCCCCTAACCCAGCGACGCCCGAGGATGTTCGGTGGGCTCGCATGGCCGATGAGGCCCGCTTCAACGGGCTACCCGACATTCAGCGTTCCGCCGAACGCTGGGGTGCCACGATCCTCGTTATCACAGGGCTACTAACTACCCTCACGGTAGTTCGCGGCGCCTCAGACCTAGCTGCGCTACAAGATCTCTTTCCGTATAAGTTGCTGGTCGGGATTCTCGCTGCCGCGTCTCTCTTGATTGCTGTTGCCAGTGTTGTCTGGGCGGCGATGGCCGCACAGGGACAGCCGGTGAACATCGTCGTCAGCGGGCCTAGATATGCCGAAGAAACGACAAGAGCTACAAAAATTGCTAATCGTCGCCTCAAGATTAGCAGGCGGCTAGCCCTACTAATCGTTCCATTCTATATGGCGACGCTTGGGATCATGGCTTACGCACCTCAGAACAGTGACGCACCTCCTAAGGTTTTTGTACGGGACGCCGCAGGAGGGAGCTATTGCGGCCTCTCCGCTAAACAATCAAAAGGGGTTCTGGTCATCGTGGGAGAGAAGGGCATGGTGGCGCGGATACCGGTGGCAACCATCACAAAGTTGACAGCCGCAGCAGAATGCCCAAAGGGCAAATAGGATTTTCGATGGCCAAGTGGAATATTTCCACTCGCTGCAGCAGGTAGCCCCGGCCAGGCGGCACACGGACTATTCGTGGACGGGCTAGCCCCTGGTAACTGATTGCAACCCGTTGACCTGCGAGAACTTGAGGGACCTAAGCGGCCTCCGGAGCCGCGTGCACCAGAGGCCTGCTGATGGACTGTGCGACAGCAACCGCGCAACCACGGGCAACAGCGGGGACTGGGGACTGGGACGGCCAGGGTTCCAAAACCACTGGGCCGTGAGTCAGGGCAGCAACTGCAGCCCGAGGCACAAGCTTCGATAGCGCAAGCTCAGCTGAACACGGATCGAAGGGTGGCTCCTGGGGGCTCATGGGCCATATGTGGGCCAGAAGCGTCGTAGGGCGTTCGTCGGGGGCCTGCTCTGCAGGTCAGAGGGCATAGACCTCGCGATCGCCCATCGGTCTTGAAAACCGTCGTGGCAGCGATGTCACCGTGGGTTCAAATCCCACCGCCTCCGCGCAGGTCGTAGACGTGCTGGTCAGAAGGGGTGCCTCGTGCTTAGGGGCACCCCTTCGGCGTGGGTCCTGTCTCACCTTGATCCTGCTCTGTTTCGTTGTGGATCACTGAGTGTGCACCAGGCGTGGACCACCATTGCGAGACGAACAGATGACGAGCCCCCGCCCTCCGGCTTGTTCCGGAGGGCGGGGGCCCGGGGTGCTCATGCGATCAGTTGTCGTTGTTCTTCATTCTGGAGCCGGTTCCTCCCGGCTCCTTCGGCGCCCACTTGGGAGTATGGGTTGCGTCCTTGAAATCGGCCGACTTCATCAGAACTCGCCAGTCCTGCTTGCCCGCGTCGCCATCGAGCCGAACGGTGAACTCTTTGACCTGGCGGGTGTCATGGAAGTACAGGACCACGACTTGGCGCTCTGAGGCGTCGTCATAGAAATCGCCTGTCACATTGCGACGGGCGCCGGTACCGAAGCCCTTGATCCAGTTCTCGGCGGTCTTCCGGGCGTCCGTCTCGTTGCTGTCGCTGGTCGCCAGCTTGCGAAGTTCACCCGTTTTGCCGTCGGCGATGTCCCACACGAGCTTTTGCACCACCAGCAGAGAGCCGGTGGAGGGGTAGCCGACCACGTGCAAGGGCTCGTGGTCGGCGTACGCCTGCTCGTACGACGCTCCCGGCCCTCTGGCATCAGCAGAGCTGCTGTCCAGGACAGCACATCCAGCTGTCAGCAACATTGCTGCTGCCAGCCATCCGGCCGCTGTATGACTCCGCTTCAACCTGGGCATCTCAATGTCCTTGCTACCTACGGTCCTTGGGCCTGACGATCGTGACCTTCTCGATCGGGTTCGAGGTGTGACTGTATCGCTGGATTACCTCGTGCAGGGTGGTCTCATTCTTCAGGCCGTGCTGCACGATGCCGGCGTGTCCTTGCACCATGGAGTTCACGATCGCCACGTGGTTGTAGATCCTCTCCCTCTTCCACTTGAAGAAGACGAGATCCCCCACCTTGGCGTTGTACTCGTGCGGAATCATCGCGGAGTGCCGCCACTTGGTCACGTGCCGTCGGAGGTAGTCCGCGCTCGTCCAGCTCCAGCTCTTACCGAACCCGTACCTGCCCTGCCACCATGCATTGTCCGCCTTGCGGCCGCCGGGGCGCATCTGCATCCCGCCCCCGTGGTACAGGGCCTTTGAGACGAAGTTCGCGCAGTCGGTTCTGTACTCCCACCTGGTGTCCAGGTTGTTGTACGCCCAGTTGGCCGTTCCGTTGCCGCCGATCGCTGCTGCTGCGGCTGCCGAATCTGCTGAATCTGCCGACGTGGACGCCGGGTTGGCGTCAGGACCGTAGATGCCTTCGTCAATGAGCGGCTGCGGCTCCTCCTCCTGGTTGGCGGCGATGTTGCCGTTCGCGTCAGGAAGGTGCGGATCGGCTGAAGGTGCAGGCCAACCGCTCCCGGTCCACACTGCGTCGGGAACGGCTGCGGAGAAGCTGTCGGGAAGATCTATAGAGGGGCTGCTGGCAGCGTCTGCGGAGGCATCGTCGGCAGCGTCTGTGGTGGCGTTCGCTGTTCCTGCGATGGCGCCCGAAGGGTCGGGAACGTCTGTGGTGGCGTTCGCCGTTCCTGTGATGACGCCGGTGGCGGTGAGGGCGAGCACCGCTGCGCCGGTGATGGTACGGCCGAGCTTGTTGCGCAAGAGTCGGGTTCCTTCCCCCTGTGATGGGTCCCGGCCGCCTGGTCGCGGATAGGTGCGGCTTCGGGACTCGTGACTAGGAGGATGGACGGGCGAACGCGTGGGTTCCCAGTTGGCCGTGTTTCGAGCGGCATCCGAGGCGGAGCAACTGGGTGACGTCTCGATAGCCCCAGGTGGGCTTGCTGCTCCTCAGCAGCTTCAAGGGCACGCTGGATCTGCTCGTTTGCGCGCTGCCGGCTGCGGTGAATCGCCTTCGCGTAGAAGCGGAAGAGGACAGCGATGCTGTGGCCAGCCCGCCGCGTGACCTCAGCCGGGGAGAGGCCGGACTCAAGCCAGAGCGAGACGCCCGCGTGGCGCAGGAAGTACGGCACGTCAGCCAGCGGTGAGGCAGCCTCGGACTCTGTCAGCATCGCGATCCGGGCCGCCCTCCAGCAGGTAGTACAAGCCGTGAACGGCGTCGGCATGCCCCAACGGCGCCCACAACACGGGCAGCGGCCGGTGGGCCATGTCGTACGTGACTGCCTCGTCCATCCACAACGATCCCTGCCGCCGGCTCCCCCAGAGCCCAGGTTCCGGGGCGCCCCTTTTGCGGGCTGGACGGGCTGGCGCGTCTCACCTCGGGTGTGCTCCGTCCCGTGGTCGGTCGGTGCGGGTGGCGAGGGCCGCGCACAGGGCCGCGAGGGGGAGTTCCGCGACCGCGGCCATGGCGATCGCCGTCGCCAGTTCCGGGCCGGGAGCGGCGGTGGCGAGGTCGATGCAGGCGTCGGCGAGGAGAAGCACCGCCGCGGCGGCCGCGGGCGCGCGGTGACTGGCGTCGACGCGTACCAGGCGGCTGCCGGCGGTGAGCAGCGCGACGGCCTCCATCGCGTCGAGCGTGACCCAGGCGGCGGCCTCGCCCGGTGGCAAGGTGCCGGCGAGATAGCCGAGCCAGGGCAGCAGGACGAGGCCCGCGCCGATCAGTACGCGGCTGTGCCGTCGGCGGGCACGGCTCAGCCGTCCGGAACCGAGGGCAGCCCCGGTCGTGAGGTAACTACCGTTTGGCACAGGTGAATTGAGGGCGAAGAGGGCCACGACGGAACTCGCTTCCGGTGTCACGAACCCGGCCTTCGGGCTCGTGATCCACCCTCAGATCTGCGGCGGCCGGAGTCAGTAACACCCTTTTCCGTCTTGGGGTGGCACTGGCTTCACCCCCGATACGGAAAGCAGTGGCATGTCGGGCCACGGAGTACGGCACCTACGGTTGGGACATGACAATCCCGCCCCGGCTGCGGCGGGCGCTCATCCGCCTGAACCGCGACACGTCCTTCCTCGCGCTGGGAGCGCCACTGCACCTCTTCACGGGCTTCGCGCTGTTCATGATGTTCGGTCTCGTGTGGGAGATCATCGCGGGGCGGGACAGCACCGCACCGGTGGTCCTGGCGTTCGCACTGGTGCTGACGGGGATTTCGGCGCCGGCGCTCACCGCGGCCCAGCGCCGGCGTTTCCGGCGGCTGCTCGGGATCGACATCGCCAGCCCGGGGTGGCGGCGGCCGTGGCGCCAGTTCGGCTACCACTGCCTGGCCGGGACGCTGTTCGGGGCGCTCGAAGCCCTCACCGTGGGGCTGCTGCTGGCCGGAGTGAGCGCGGCGCTTGTCCCGGTGTGGATCTACGCCCTGCCCGCGCACTGGCGGACCGAGCACGTCGGCTACGCCACGCAGACGGCGTATCTCTCCGTCGCGGGGCTGATCGTCCTGGCCGTCGTCCCGAGCCTGGCCGCCGCCGTCGTACGCCTGGAGAGTCAGACGGTGCCCTCCCTGCTCGGCCGCAGCAGGGAGGAGGACCTGGCGCAGCGGGTCGAGGACCTCACCGAGAGCCGGGCCGGCGCGGTGCATGCCGCGGATGCGGAACGGCGCCGTATCGAACGGGATCTGCACGACGGTGCGCAGCAACGGCTGGTGTCGCTGGCGCTGAACCTGGGTCTGGCCAAGGCGACGTTGACGGATCTGTCGCCCGAGGCGCGGCAGGTGATCGACGCGGCGCACCGGGGGGCCAAGGAGGCGATCGAGGAGCTGAGCAGTCTGGTGCGCGGACTGCACCCGGCCGTCCTGGACGAACTCGGGCTGGACGCGGCGCTGTCGGGTCTCGCGGCTCGTGCTCCGCTGCCCGTGAGGCTGAGGGTGGATCTGCCGCAACGACTGGCGCCGGCGGTCGAGGCGGTCGCGTACTTCGTGGTCTCCGAGGCGCTGACGAATGTCGCCAAGCACGCACAGGAGGCGAGCCGGGCGGATGTGACGGTGGCTCTGCTGGGCGAGATACTTCGGGTCGTGATCGCCGACGACGGTCTGGGCGGGGCCGACGCCGCCAAGGGAAGTGGCCTCACGGGGCTGGTTCAGCGCGTGCGGTCGGTGGACGGCACGTTCCGGATGAGCAGCCCTGTGGGGGGACCGACCGTGATGAGCGTGGAGTTGCCGTGCCCGCGATGAGACGTGCCGTGATCGCCGAGGACTCCGTGCTGCTGCGGATCGGGCTGGTCAAGGTGGTGGAGATGGCCGGCTTCGAGGTGGCGGCCGAGGTGGGCGACGCACAGGCGCTGCTGACCGCGGTCGAGGAGCACCGCCCCGAACTGGCGGTGGTGGACGTACGGATGCCGCCCGCCTTCACGGACGAGGGTGTGCGTGCCGCGCTGTCGATCCGGCAGACCCGGCCGTCGACCGCCGTACTGCTGCTCTCCCAGTACGTCGAGGAGCGCTACGCCGCCGACCTGCTCGCCACCAACACCAGCGGAGTGGGCTATCTGCTCAAGCAACGGGTCGCGGACGTCGAGGAGTTCATCGAGGCGCTGCGACGGGTGGCCGATGGCGGTACCGCGCTGGACCCGCAGGTCGTCGCCCAGCTCCTGGTACGGCGGCAGAGTGACCCGTTGGGCCGGCTGACGGCCCGCGAGCGCGAGGTGCTCGCCCTGATGGCCGAGGGCCGCTCCAACGCGGGCATCGCCGCCCAACTCGTGGTCAGCGAGAGCGCGGTGGCCAAACACATCAACAACATCCTCGCCAAACTCGACCTGCCCAAGGCCGACGCCGACCACCGGCGGGTCCTGGCGGTGCTGCACTTCCTGGGAGTGGGCCCCTAGCAGCGCGGTGCCTCGTGAGAAGGTCGGCAACCGGGTTGTCGAAAGGATCAGGCGTTGACCAGGACCATTGGGACGAGCGCGCTCGCCGGCGCCGTGGTGGCGGTGTTCCTTCTCGCCGCGTGTTCGTCGGGGAAGGAAACCCAGGCCGATCCCACGCCCTCGGCGCAGCAGGACAAGAACGGGGAGACAAACCAGGAGAAGGACCACGAGAAGGACCAGGAGAAGGACCGCGCGAAGGACCGGGAGAAGGAGCTGACCGCGCAGGCCGTGGCGGCGCTCGGCGCTCCGGCAGCCGCGGACGCGTCGTTCGTGGCCTCCGGTGTGGAGCGTGTGGGGGACGGCGTGCACGCCGACCCCGGCCTGTCCTCGGGCACCGTCTACCGGTTGAGCGTGGTGTGCGCCGGCACCGGAGCCGCCGACATCGAGTTCACGTCGATGACCACGGCTCCGGGGCACAGGACCCCGAAGAAGCCGGTCACCTGCGACGGGACGCCGGTCCGGGACCGCTTCACGGGCAAGAAGTCGCTGCGCGTCGACGTCAGCGGTCGTCCGGGGGCCACGGGAATGGTCGCCTGGCGGATCGACAAGGTGTGAGCCGACAGCCCCGCTGAAGTTCGTGGTCCCGCGTTACAGCTCGTGGTCCCGCGCCAGCCCCTCCCAGTCGACCTCCCGCAGCGAGGCCGCCGCGTCGCACTCGGACGGTACCCGCATCGTCGGCTGGAACCAGATGACCGTCAGCGCCGAGAAGTAGTCGACCGGGTCGTGGGACGGGTCCAGTGCCCTGGAGCGGAACGACCCCACGCAGGCGACGGGCGGCAGGATCTCGACCGGGCCGAAGGCGCCCGCGTACTGGTCCGGGTACTCGCGCGAGGGCGGGACGAGGTGGATGGGGCTGGTGGGGAAGGTGTGTTCGGTGGTGTGCAGCAGGCTCTTGATCACCATGTCGTTGACCGGCTTGCAGGGATAGCCCGCGGGCATTCCTCCGTACGTCGACGACAGCCGCAGCTCGGCGAGGTCGACGGGGCGGCCGGAGGCGAGGACCACGCGGGTCAGCGACATGGTCCGCGCTCTCGGGCGGTCGTGCATGGGGCTCCTCTTGGTTCTTGTACTGCCACGGTCGTCCCGTGGGTCTCACCACGGTCGTCCCGTGGGTCTCACGGCCGGTGCCCCGTCATCCGGGCCGCCGAGGCGATCGTCGCCCGCGCCTCGCGTTCGGTCAGACCGGTGTTGAGGGCCGCCTCGATCAGGGGAACGACGAGGGCCGGGCCGATGCCGTCCTCGTAGGCGCGGCAGGCCGCCCAGAACAGGCGGGTGTTGCGCTGCCCCTCGTGCGCGGCGAGGACGAACTGGACGAGGCCCTGGCCGTGGTCGCCGGCCGAGGGCGGGGTGGGGTGCTGGGCACGGGGCGGCGGGAGCAGCAGGCGCAGAAGAGCGGGCGGGCAGGCCGCGGGGGCGAGGTGGGCGGTGCCGGGAGCCGTGCCGTAGACGCCGTGGTCGGTGCGGGAGCCGGGGCCGACGAGGTAGCCGCCGGCGCCGCGGATGTCGATGCCGGGGGCGAGGCGGCCGGCGGAGTTGGGGACGACGACGTCCGGCGGGCCGCTCAGCCAGAGGTGGCGGCCGCCGCTCGGGGTGACGACGACCACCGTGTCGGGGATCGTGAACAGGTGGCGTAAGGCCAGTTCGCGCAGGGCGGCCGAGGAGTCCGTGCCCGATTTCGTGTCGAGGTCGACGCCGATGAGGTGGTGGGGCGGCAGGCCGCAGGCGATGCCGTAGCCGGTGGCCCAGGGGGCCGCGGCGAACTGTTCGCGGATGCGCGCCGGATGGGTCGAGGCGTCGTACACACCGTGTCCGAGGCGTCCGCACTCGCCGTGACAGGGCTGGGACTGGGGCTGGGACTGGGGTTCGGGATCGTCGCGGTGGGGGGAGCGCAGGGCCGGGAGTTTCGTCCGGGACAAGGGGATGACGGCCAGTCCGCGCTCGGCGGCTGACAGGGCGTGTGCGAGGGCCAGCGTCGTGGCCTGCCGGTCGGTGGTGGCCATGCCTCTATGTTCGTACGTACGTTCGAAAAAGGGAAGGGGGATCGGGTGCGACGCGCCGGGCCGGAGAGGTTGGCCGGAATTGTGCCGGAACGCTTCATCCCTTGCGGCGCTTGGTGCAGAGACGTCCCTTCTGTTCCGACTCGGGGCTTGGAAGTAGCGATAGGGGTTTATCGACTTGTCGTAGCACTTGAGGAGGAATAGCGGCTTACGGGGTGGTTCGCCGGGGATTCGGTGGGCAACTCTGGTCTTGCGACGTCGAGCACAACCGCCGAGGTGGTCGGCCAACTGCCTTGGAACAAGCCGTAGTTCACGTTGGTGTTCTGGAGGAACAACATGGCAAGCATCCGTACTGCCCGCGTCATCGCCGCCGTCTCCGCCCTTCCGCTGGCAGCCGCTCTGTTCACCGGCGTCGCGGCGGCGGACAACGGCGCCATCGCGGACAACGGATCGAACGCGGGTGTCGCGAGTGTCGTCGGCAGCGGTGTCGGTCACGACAACAACGGCAACTCGTCCACCACACAGCAGAACGCGGTCGGCAACGGCGCCTCGAACCAGAGCAACACCGCCCAGGTGAAGGGCTCCGCGTTCACGGCCATCAACCAGGGAAACAAGAACGTCGCCATCAACTTCAGCGAGCTGTGGTGAGCCGACGCCCCTGACCGAAGGGGAGTCGGGTGCGCTCTGTGGGGCGCAGGGGGTGCAAGGGGTGCAAGGGGCGCAAGGCGTCTGTGCGGCGGTACTTCGGTGCCGCCGCACAGGCGTTTTCGCGTTCGGGCCGACCTTGACAGTCCACCGTATCTGACGGACAGTCAGGAAAATCCGACGGAGATCGTGGGAACCCGCTCGGCGGCAGCGGTGTACCAGAAGTGTCAGTGGGATGCGGGAGACGACGAGGGGGCGACGGTGCGCGAGGGCGAGGGCGGGAGTGAAAGGGCTGCGGTGGGCGAGGACGAGCTGGGGGTGCGGCTGAAGGCCTACGAGGGGCGGGCCGCCGCCGTCGCCGGCACGGGCAAGGACCCCGTCAACATGCCGATGATCCGGCACTGGTGCGAGGCGATGGGAGACACCAATCCGGCCTACGCCGGCCCCGACGCCATGGCCCCGCCCACCATGCTCCAGGCCTGGACCATGGGCGGACTCTCCGGCCACGAGGGACGCACGGGGGACTACGACGAACTGCTCGGCCTGCTCGACGACGCGGGCTGCACCTCGGTCGTCGCCACCGACTGCGAGCAGGAGTACGTGCGACCACTGCGCCCCGGTGACGAGATCACCTTCGACACGGTGATCGAGTCGGTGTCACAGCGCAAGACGACGAAGCTGGGCACGGGCTACTTCGTGACCACCCGCACGGACATCAGGGCGAAACACGCCCTGGACGCCCCCACCACCCCCACCACCCCCACCACCCCTGCCTTCGTCGGCCCCCTCGTCGGCACCCACCGCTTCCGCATCCTCAAGTACGCCCCCGCCCGCCGTGACCACAAGCCCCCGCCCCGCCCCCGCCCCGTCGTCAACCGCGACAACGCCGGCTTCTGGGAAGGAGTCCAGCACCACCGACTGCTCATACAGCGCTGCACCGACTGCACGACCCTCCGCTTCCCCTGGCTCCCGGGGTGCAACGGCTGCGGGGGCCCGGACTGGGACACGGTGGAGGCGAGCGGCGAGGGGACGGTGTACTCGTACGTCGTCATGCACCACCCACCCTTCCCGGCCTTCTCCCCTCCCTACGCGGTCGCACTGATCGAACTGGCGGAAGGCGTGCGGATGATCAGCAACGTGGTGGGGGTGCCCTGCGACAAGGTGCGCATCGGCATGCCGGTGCGGCTCGAATTCCAGTCGTACGACGATGAGTTGGTGCTCCCCGTCTTCCGCACCCTGGAGGACGCGGCATGAGCCACGGCATGCGACCCGGAGAGGTGCTGCCCGCGCTGGAGATCCCGATCACCCGCACCCTGGTCGTCGCCGGCGCCATCGCCTCCCGCGACTACCAGGACGTGCACCATGACGCCGAGCTGGCCCGGCAGAAGGGCTCCCCGGACATCTTCATGAACATCCTGACGACGAACGGCCTGGTCGGCCGCTACATCACCGACCACTTCGGCCCGGCTGCGGTCCTCCGCAAGGTGGCCATACGCCTGGGGGCGCCCAACTACCCCGGGGACACGATGGTGTTGACGGGCACGGTCGAGAAAGTCGTCGAGGAGGCCGAGGGGGACACCGCGACGGTCCGGGTGGTCGGCGCGAACGGCATCGGCAGCCATGTCACAGGCACGGTGACGGTCACCGTGCCGTCAGAGGTCCCGTCAGGAGGTGCCGGATGAGTGTCCGCACCCGGGACGAGCTCGGCGGGCGGGCCGCGATCGTCGGCATCGGGGCCACGGAGTTCTCCAAGGACTCGGGGCGCAGCGAGCTGCGGCTGGCCGCGGAGGCGGTGCGGGCCGCGCTGGACGACGCGGGTCTGACGCCGGGCGAGGTGGACGGGATGGTCACGTTCACGATGGACACCAGCCCGGAGATCACCGTGGCCCAGGCCTGCGGGATGGGCGAGCTGTCGTTCTTCTCCCGGATCCACTATGGCGGAGGCGCGGCCTGCGCGACCGTCCAGCAGGCGGCGCTCGCGGTGGCGACGGGCGTGGCGGAGGTGGTGGTCTGCTACCGGGCCTTCAACGAGAGATCGGGCCGCCGCTTCGGCTCAGGGGTGCAGCACCGGGAGCCGTCGGCGGAGGGCGCGGCGCTCGGCTGGTCCCTGCCGTTCGGGCTGCTGACCCCGGCCTCGTGGGTGGCGATGGCGGCCCAGCGCTATCTGTACACCTACGGGCTGACCCCGGAGGCGTTCGGGCACGTGGCGGTGGTCGACCGGACGTACGCGGCGACGAACCCGGCGGCGTACTTCCACGGCCGCCCGATCACCCTCGCCGACCACGCGGCCTCGCGCTGGATCGTCGAACCGCTCAGACTCCTGGACTGCTGCCAGGAGACGGACGGGGGCCAGGCGATCGTCGTCACGTCGGTCGAGCGGGCCCGCGATCTGCCCCACCCGCCCGCCGTCATAGCGGCGGCCGCCCAGGGCGCGGGTCGCGGGCAGGAGCAGATGACCAGCTTCTACCGGGACGACCTGGCCGGCCTGCCGGAGATGGGTGTGGTCGCGCGTCAGCTGTGGCGCACCTCCGGGCTGGCGCCGGCCGACATGGACGTGGCGATCCTGTACGACCACTTCACACCGTTCGTGCTGATGCAGCTGGAGGAGTTCGGGTTCTGCGGGAAAGGGGAGGCGGCGGACTTCGTGGCGAGCGGGGCGTTGCCGATCAACACACACGGAGGGCAGCTCGGGGAGGCGTACCTCCATGGGATGAACGGGGTGGCGGAGGGGGTCCGGCAGCTGCGCGGTTCGGCCGTGAACCTCATACCGGGGGCGGGACGGGTGCTGGTCACGGCAGGGACCGGGGTGCCGACATCGGGCCTGGTCCTGACCGCGGACGGCTGAGACACCCGGGTGTCCCTCAGGGGTCATCCCGCAGTACCCCCGACCCGCTCGTCCACCTTCAGGAGGTGCAGCCACCTCCACCCCTACAACCTGAGGCGGACTCGGCTTCGGGACCTGCGGCCGATGAGCCGGAGGCACCCTCGCTCATAGCGTGGAGCCATGACCACACCCGTCTGCACCAGCGCTTCGAACGCCGCCACGCCGGCGACGCAGACTCTCCCGTACCCGTCGTTCGCGTCGTACGTGAGGGCCCGGCAGCCGGTGCTGCTGCGTACCGCCCGGTCGCTCACCGCGAACCCGAGCGACGCGGAGGACCTGCTGCAGACCGCGCTCACCAAGACGTATGTCGCCTGGGAGCGCATCGAGGACCACCGCGCGCTCGACGGCTATGTGCGCCGGGCACTGCTGAACACGCGTACGTCGCAGTGGCGCAAGCGCAGGGTCGACGAGTTCGTGTGCGAGGAACTGCCCGAGCCGGAGCCCCTGCGGGGCACGGACGACCCGGCCGAGCAGCAGGCGCTGCGCGACGCGATGTGGCGGGCGATCATGAAACTGCCCGCCCGGCAGCGGGCGATGGTCGTCCTCAGGTACTACGAGGACCTCAGCGAGGTGCAGACGGCCGAGGTGCTCGGCGTGTCGGTGGGGACGGTGAAGTCGGCGGTCTCGCGTGCGCTCGGCAAGCTGCGCGAGGATTCTGAGCTGGGGCTTGTGCGGTAATGCGCCGACCTGGTGGCTGTTGAGGGCCGACCTGGTGGCTATTGGGAGCCGACGTGATGCGATCGATCATCGGCACCTAGTGACATACCGCGCGGTATGTGCGCAGAATCAGCGCAGATCTCACCGCCGCGTAGGCAATGTCGCCCCGGGAGGACACCGTGCTGAGCACGATGCAGGACGTACCGCTGACCGTAACCCGCATCCTCGTCCACGGGGTGCTGGTACACGGACGGTCCCAGATCACCACCTGGACCGGTGAGGACGAGCCGCAGCGGCGCAGTTTCGCGGAGGCGGGCACGCGTGCGGTGCAGCTCGCAGGCGCCCTGCGCGACGAGCTCGGCGTCCGGGGCGACGACCGGGTCGCGACCCTGATGTGGAACAACGCCGAGCATGTCGAGGCCTACTTCGCGATCCCCTCCATGGGCGCGGTGCTGCACACGCTCAACCTCCGGCTGCCTCCCGAGCAGCTGGTGTGGATCGTCAACCACGCGGCCGACAAGGTCGTCATCGTCAACGGCTCGCTGCTCCCGCTGCTCGCCGCGTTGCTGCCGAAGCTGCCGACGATCGAGCACATTGTCGTCTCCGGCCCCGGCGACCGCTCCCTCCTCGACGGCGCCCGCCCGCAGGTGCACGAGTACGAGGAGCTGATCGCCGGCAGGCCGACCACGTACGACTGGCCGGAGCTGGACGAGCGCCAGGCCGCCGCCATGTGCTACACCTCCGGCACCACGGGCGACCCCAAGGGCGTGGTCTACAGCCACCGTTCGATCTACCTGCACTCCATGCAGGTCAACATGGCCCAGTCGATGGGCCTGACCGACCAGGACACCTCGCTGGTCGTGGTCCCCCAGTTCCATGTCAACGCCTGGGGTCTGCCGCACGCCACCTTCATGACCGGCGTCAACATGCTGATGCCGGACCGCTTCCTGCAGCCGGCGCCGCTCGCCGAGATGATCGAGTCCGAGCGCCCGACCCACGCGGCCGCCGTCCCCACCATCTGGCAGGGCCTGCTTGCCGAGCTGACCGCCAAGCCGCGCGACGTCTCCTCCCTTACCCAGGTCACCATCGGCGGTTCGGCCTGTCCGCCCTCCCTCATGGAGGCGTTCGACAAGCTGGGTATGCGGGTCTGTCACGCCTGGGGCATGACGGAGACCTCCCCGCTCGGCACGATCGCCCGCCCGCCGGCCCACGCGGTCGGCACCGAGGGGGAGTTGGCGTACCGCCTGACGCAGGGCCGTTTCCCGGCCGGTGTCGAGGCCCGGCTCACCGGCCCCGGAGGGGAGCGCCTCCCCTGGGACGGCGAGTCGGCCGGCGAGCTGGAGGTCCGCGGCAACTGGATCGCGGGCGCGTACTACAACGGCCCCGACGCCGAACCCCTGCGCCCGGCCGACAAGTTCAGTGAGGACGGCTGGCTGAAGACGGGCGATGTCGGCACGATCTCCGACGAGGGCTTCCTCACCCTCACCGACCGCGCCAAGGACGTCATCAAGTCCGGCGGCGAGTGGATCTCCTCTGTCGACCTCGAGAACGCCCTGATGTCCCACCCCGAGGTCGCCGAGGCCGCCGTCGTCGCCGTCCCGGACGAGAAGTGGGGCGAACGCCCGCTCGCCACGGTCGTGTTGACCGAGGGCTCCACCGCCGACTTCGAGTCCCTGCGCGCCTTCCTCGCGAGCGACGTCTGCAAGATCGCCAGGTGGCAGCTCCCCGAGCGCTGGACGATCATCGAGGCGGTGCCGAAGACGAGCGTTGGCAAGTTCGACAAGAAGGTGCTGCGCAGGCGTTACGCCGAGGGAGACCTGGACGTCACCAAGCTCTGACCCACGGTTGCGAGGCCGTCGTACGGCTGTCCGGGCACCTTTCGTACGGCTGCCCGGGCACCTTTCGTACGGCAGCCCGGGAGCCTCCTCGTACGGCAGTCGGGGCACCGTTTCGCACGACAAGCCCGGGCCTCGTCTCGTACGGCCGTCCGGCGCCGTCTCGTACGGCGGACCGGGCACCGTCTGGTGCGGCGGCCGCCCGGGCACCGTCGTCCGACGCCCCTTGGCGCCGCACGTCGCGTCTCCCTGCCCGCACAGCGACTTACCGCAGGCGCGCTATGCCCCTCGCCGCCGCACGGCGACTTACCCACGCACTACGCCCCTCGCCGCCGCACGACGACTTACCCACGCGCGACGACCCTCGCCGCCTCCCAACGACCCTCACCGCCGTCCGACAGTCGTCGCCCACCCCAGAGCCAGCCACAGCCCCGCCACCGCGCACACTCCGCCCCAGCCCCAGTGGCTGAAGCCGAGGCCCGCGAGGGCGGAGGCGGAGGCGCCGCCGGCGAAGCCCGCGACGACGTAGGCGCTGTTGGCGGTGGCCGGGGTCGAGGTGGTGGTGAGGGCGAGGGTCTGGTTGGCGACGTGGGAGGCGACGAGGGCCGCGTGGATGGCGATCGCGGCGACGAACAGGGCCGCGAGGACGTGCCCGCCCAGCCAGAACAGCGGCACGGACACGCCGGCGAGCAGATACGCGGACCGTACGACCTTGGCGGCGCCGAAGCGGTCGACCAGGCCCCCGGCCAGGGGTGCCACCGCGCTCGCCGCCAGTCCGAAGAGGCCGAACAGACCGGCGGCAGCGGTGGACAGGCCGTAGGATCCGCCGGTCAGCAGCAGCGCGAGTGAGGTCCACAGGGCGCTCCAGGCGCCGTACATCCCTGCTTGGCGCACGCAGGCGCGCCACAGGTCGGGGGAGTTGCGGACGACGGACGGCAGGGCGGCGAGGCCGGAGAAGAGCGGGCCCTGGCGGCGACGCGCCTCCACGGGGAGAACGCGCGCGGTCGCGAGGCCCAGCACGGCCGTCAGTACGGCCGCGCCCACGAAGACCACCCGCCAGCCGAAGGCCTGGCCGACCAGTCCGCCGAGCACCCGGGCGGCCACGATGCCGGTGAACAGGCCGGAGATGACGGCGGCGACATGGCGGGCGCGCCGGTCGGCGGGAGCGCGGGCGGCGACCAGCGGGACGAGCAGCTGGGGAACGACGGTCGCCGCCGAGGCGACCAGGACGGCGGCCGCGAGCGCGGTGGTCCCGGCGGCCGTGGCGCCCACGACCAGGGCCGCGGCGGTCACCAGGGACAGGACGGCGACCAGGCGGCGCCGGTTCACGCTGTCGCCGAGCGGGGCGAAGAAGAGCAGGCCGGCCGCGTAGCCGAACTGGGCGACCGAGGCGATCCAGGCGACCGCCGAGGGGGTCGAGCCGAAGTCGTGGGCAATAAGGGGGAGCAGCGGCGCCGCGAGGTAGATGTTGGCTGCGGTGACGGCCGTGCACAGGGCGATGAGCGGGAGGAGAAGGCGGGACGCGCCTCCCGCCTCCTGGGCGGAGGCCAGGGCCGGTCGGGCTGCGGTGACGGACGGCATGAGCGCACGGACTCCTTCGAGTCGACTTCAACAACCAACTGGTTGGTTGGAAGGGGAACAGTCTGCGCGGCCTGCGGATTCCCTGTCAACCAAATAGTTGGTTACCGGAGCCGGAGAGGTACCCTGCCCCCATGGCAGTCAGAGACCCCGAGGCCACCAAGGCCCGGATCTTCGAGGCGGCGGTCGCCGAGTTCGCCCGCCACGGCATCGCGGGCGCCCGCATCGACCGCATCGCCTCCGCGGCCAAGGCCAACAAGCAGTTGATCTATGCCTACTTCGGCAACAAGGCGGAGCTGTTCACGCAGGTCCTGGGCAACCGCATGGTCGATCTCGCCGTCTCGGTCCCGGTCGACCCGGACGACATCGAGGGCTGGATCGACCGCCTGCTGGACTACCACGCCGCCCACCCCGAACTGCTGCGCCTGCTGTTCTGGGAGGGCATGGAGTACGGCACCACCGAACTCCCCGACGAGGCCGAGCGCCAGGAGCACTACGCCCGTAAGGTCGCGGCCGTCCAGGACGGTCAGGACCGCGGTGTCATCACCGACGTGATGCCCGCCCGGGACCTGTTGTTCCTGCTGGTCGCGATCGCCAACTGGGCCACCGTCGTCCCGCAGATGCGACGCGTCCTGGTGGGCGCCGACGACACCGACCAGGACCGCCTGCGCGCCTCGATCAAGGAGGCGGCACGCAGGCTCGTCGCGAAGTGAACCGCGCGGACTCCTGGTTGGTCCGTCACTCGCTCTATCGGCCGGCCAGCCGATAGGTCGGCCGGTCGGTCAGTTGGTCCCGATCCGCGACAGCAGGTCCACGATCCGGCTCTGCACCTCGCCGCTCGTGGAACGCTCCGCGAGGAACAGCACCGTCTCGCCGGAGGCCAGCCGCGGCAGGTCGGCCTGGTCGACGGCGGCGGTGTAGACGACGAGCGGGGTGCGGTTGAGCTGCCCGTTCGCGCGCAGCCAGTCGATGATCCCGGCCTGGCGCCGGTGCACCTGAAGCAGGTCCATCACGACCAGGTTCGGCCTGAACTGCCCCGCCAGAGTCACCGCGTCCGCATCACTCGCGGCCCGCGCCACCTGCATCCCGCGCCGCTCCAGCGTCGCGGTCAGCGCCAGCGCGATCTCCGCGTGCTCCTCGATCAACAGCACCCGCGGCGGGTGCTGCTCACTGTCCCGCGGCGCAAGAGCCTTCAGGAGTACGGCGGGATCGGCACCGTACGCCGCCTCGCGCGTCGCCTGTCCGAGCCCCGCGGTCACCATCACCGGCACCTCGGCGGCGACGGCGGCCTGCCGCAGGGACTGCAGCGCGGTACGGGTGATCGGCCCGGTCAGCGGGTCCACGAACAGCGCGGCCGGGAACGCCGCGATCTGCGCGTCGACCTCCTCGCGCGAGTGCACGATCACGGGCCGGTAGCCACGGTCGCTCAGCGCCTGCTGGGTCGTCACGTCCGGCGCGGGCCACACCAGCAGCCGCCGCGGGTTGTCCAGCGGCTCCGGCGGCAGTTCGTCGTCCATCGGCTGCGGCCGCGGCGGGTCCGCCACCTCGACGGCCCCGCCCGGCCCGTCCAGCGGTTCGGGCCCCTCGGCGGCGTTCTCGTCCGGCGCACCTATGGCGTATGACCGCCCGGTGCCCTCCGTCATCTGCGCGAGCCGGGACTGCCCGGCCAACGACGGCTGCGGCTGGGGCTGTGCGGGCGCCTGTTCGGCCGACGGATGCTGACGGGCTGCCTGCTCCGGGGCCGCGGCGGCGGGATCGGTCCGCGTACCGAGCTTGCGACGCCGGCCGGACCCGCTCGGGTTGTGCGGGGCGGGTGTGGCCGACGGCTGCTGCACCTGCGCTGCCTGCCGCGTGAACGGCACGCCCTGCCCCAAGGTCCGGACACTGATCGCCCGGCCCTGGGTGGAGTTCGGGTCGACGGGGGCGGCGGGAGCGACCGGTGCGGCGGCCGCTGCGCCTGCTTCGGCGGGGAGAGGCTGGGCGGGACGTGCCTGCGCCGGTACCTGTCCGGGTACCTGTCCCTGTCCCTGTCCCTGGCCCTGGCCCTGTCCCTGTCCCTGGTCTTGCCCTGGTGTCCGTGCAGCGGGGGCTTCCGGGGGGAGAGGGGCGCCGGAGGCGGCCGGAGCGGGCTGCGGGGCCTGCGCGGGCACCGGCTGACCGGGCGTCACCTGAGCGGGAACGGGCGCGGCCTGCTGAACCGGCGCCCCCTGTCCGACGCTCTGCCCACCGGCCTCCGGCGTACCCGGCTGTGCGACGGCACGACGGCGGCGGCCCGTCGGCGCGCTCGTGGGGTGGGGCTGGGGCGGGGTGTGGTCGCCGGACTGGTCGTGCGGCACGGCGTCGTGGCGTCCGTCGTCGGCTTGGACGTCACCGGACCCCTCCTGGACACCCTGGCCGGGAAGCTGCGGGCGCGCCGGTACCTGCGGCCGGCCCGGGACCTGTGACTGAACAGGCACTGCCGATTCAACGGGAACGGGAACCGGCACCTGCCCCTGAGCCGGCACCTGCCCCGGAACCAGGGCCTGACCCGGAATCTGTGCCTGCACGGGAGCCTGCACCAACCCGGCAGCCTGTGCCTGTGCCTGTGCCTGTGCCTGGACCGGTACGGGAGCGGGCACCGGCGACGGCACCGTCCCCTGCGTAGCCTCCGTACCCTGCGTACCCTCCGACGCCCGGTCCGCCTCCGCAGGCGGCAGGGCGAACACAGAGCGGGGGGCCGCCTCCTGCGCGGCGGCGCGCTCGTTCGCGGCGGCCAGAGCGCGGCGGCGACGCCCGGGCGGTTCGGCGTTCTCGCCGGGCGCGGACCGGTCGGCAGGTGTAGGGGTTGCCGCCGCGGGCAGCGCCGCCGGCAGGGCGTGCTGTTCACCGCCGTGTCGCGCACGTCGGCCGCCGGGCGCGGGCACGCCCTGCGGGGGCACGGTCCCGCCCAGGCCCGTACCGACGGCCGCGGTCCCCGCGCCATGCTCGCCGGCCATGACGACGGCACCCTCGGCAGCACTGTCACCGGCACCGCCACCGGCACCCTCGGCCGACCGCCCACGCCGCCGCCCCGTACCGCCGGAAACCTCCAGGGCACCGGTGGCCGAGGCCGCGGCGGCCGCCGACTCCTCGACCGCGCGCCTGCGACGCCGTCCGGTGGGCACACCGGTCTCCCCGTCACCAGCGTCGGCCGGGTCACCGGACTCCCCCGGAGCCTCGCTCTCCAGGAACGCGTCGACGGACGACCGCCGAGCGCGCCGTCGCCCGCCACCCGAGGCCTGCTCGGACAGGGCGTCCTCGTCGGCACCCGAACCCTCGACCGGGCCGTCGGCCACGACGGCCCCGGCCCCGCCCCCGATGGGCACCTCCAGCACGTACGCGCTGCCGCTCATCCCGGGCACGTCATGCGTCTGCAGCACGCCACCATGGGCGCGCACGATCCCGCGCACGATCGGCTCGTGCACCGGGTCTCCCCCGGCGTACGGCCCGCGCACCTCGATCCGTACGACCTCACCGCGCTGCGCCGCCGCGACCACGACCGTGTTGTCCATGTAACCGCCCGCCGACACGGGCGCGTTGCCGGTCGCGTCGACGCCGGCGACGTCCGCGACCAGGTGGGCGAGCGCACTCGCGAGGCGCTGCGGATCGACCTCGGCCTCGATGGGCGGCGCGTGCACGGCGAACTGCACCCGGCCGGGCCCGATCAGCTCGACGGCCCCGTCGACACCGGCGGCGACGACGGCGTCGAGCATGACCTTCGTACGGTGGATCTGCTCGCTCCCGGTGTCCAGCAGCTGATAGCCGAGGACGTTGTCGATGAGCGTGGTGATCCGGGAGTAACCGGCCGACAGATGGTGCAGCACCTGATTGGCCTCGGGCCACAGCTGCCCGGCGTCGTCGGAGGCGAGGGCGGCCAGCTCGCGCCGCAACTCGTCCAGTGGCCCGCGCAACGACCGCCCCAGCAGCGTGAGCAGCTGCTCGTGCCGCCCGGCGAGCGCCTCGTAACGGTCCTTCTCCCGCTCACCGAGCGCGGCATACCGGTCCTCACCGGCTGCCAGCTCCTCTTCGTGCTGCTCCTGCAGCTCCTCGAGCTCGGCGACGTGCTTCTGGCGCAGGGCGGTCAGCTCGGAGGCGTGCTCCTCGTCGAGCCGCTCCAGCTCCTCGGCGTGCCGCTTGTCGTCAGCGGCCTTCTCCTCGGCGAGCGTGTCGTACGGCCGCCGGTCGGCGAAGGTCATCACGGCACCGACGAGCTGGTCGCCGTCGCGCACGGGCGCCGTGGTCAGGTCGACGGAGACCTTGTCCCCGCCCTTCGCGAACAGCACCTGCCCGCGCACCCGGTGCTTGCGCCCGGAGCGCAGGGTGTCGGCGAGCGGCGACTCGGCGTACGGGAACGGCGTTCCGTCGGGCCGCGAGTGCAGCACGAGGTCGTGCAGCTCCTTGCCACCGAGATCACTCGCCCGATAACCCAGTATCTGAGCGGCAGCCGGATTGACGAGCACGATCCGCCCATCCGTATCGGTCCCGACCACACCCTCGGACGCGGCCCGCAGGATCATCTCGGTCTGCCGCTGCGAACGCGCCAGCTCGGCCTCGGTGTCCACGGTCCCGGTCAGGTCCCGTACGACGAGCATCAGCAGCTCGTCGCCGCTGTAGCCGTAACCGTCGTAGGCCTGCTGGCCGTTCTCGAGATTGGCGCTGGTGACCTCGACGGGGAACTCGACTCCGTCGGTCCGCCGCGCGATCATCCGCGTCGGCTTGGTCCGCCCGGCCGGGTCCATGTGATCGGGCCGCCGCATGGACCCCGGGATGAGCTTGGAGTCGAACTGCGGCAGCAGGTCGAGCAGCCCCCGTCCGACGAGTGCGGTCCCGGGCGTTTCAAAGGCCTCGAGCGCGATGGTGTTCGCGTTGACGACGGTCCCATTGGCGTTGACCAGCACCAACGCATCGGGCAGCGCGTCCAGTATGGCTGCGAGGCGAGCAGCGCCTCGGGATGGCCTGCTGCTCACGAGACGCTTCCTCCCTGTTACCGCACCTTGCCGACCGCTCGGGCCATCTTGCCAACCTGCCCGCGACGTGTCACGCGAGGGAGTCTAAGCGCAGTGGTTCCGCTCGCGACGCCGGATGAGAGGGAGGTCGCACGACGAAGTGACGTAGAACATGTGACCGCATCCCCTGGCCTGCGCATGCCTGCGCGAGACCTTCGCCGGACTTTTACGGAGTCCGCCCTACGACCGTCCCGAACGCCGGCCGTTTCTACGCCAGCCCCTGCGGCCGCAGATCGGGCAGCAACGGCACGAGCCGGTCCCAACGGCCGATCTCACACCCGTCGCTGCGGTCGTACGACGCGTCGACGGGCCGCCCGGCCCAGGTCCCGGTGACATGCGCGGTGGCGGGCCCGCCGTACTGCATGGTGCAGACGCTGTCGTCGGCCACGGGCGCGAAGGTGTCCCTGCCCCACACGGTGCGGTGATCGAGGGCGTCGCACGCAGCGCTGACGTCGGGATGGGTGCCGCCTCCGGGATGGCAGGAGAGCACATACGTCCCGTCCGTACCGTCGCCCGCGTGCTGGACGGTGACGGTGAGGCGGTCGCCGCCCCGGTCCTCGTCCTGTACGGGTGGCGGCGCGAGGGTGAGGCGGCCGGCGTCGGCGTGGGCGGCGGCGGGCACGACGGAGGCGGCGGCGGTGGCGGCGACGACCAGGAACCGGGCGAGCAACATGCGCTGCCTAACGCATCACCCGCCAGGACGTTGCGCGCACCCCCACCAGCGACAGCGGCCCGGCGCGGCCGAGAAGGACTTTGCCCTGTGGCCCGCCTGCCTAGTACCGTAGGAGTCGATTGGTGACAGCACGCTCGACTGTGTCATCATCTGCACGCACCACTCGCGCTCGCGCGGGCGGCTGTGCGGGAGGCGTCGCCTAGTCCGGTCTATGGCGCCGCACTGCTAATGCGGTTTGGGACTTCAATCCCATCGAGGGTTCAAATCCCTCCGCCTCCGCGCATGATCACCGAAGCCCCGGTCCACCCGACCGGGGCTTCGTCGTTCCCGAGACCGCCCACAAAGGTGTTTTCGCAGCTCACAAGGGGTGCACCAAACGGATTTCACATGGCGGCGGCAGTCATGTAATGTTCTTCCTGTCGCCGCGAGCGGGCCGAAAGGACCAGGATCGGCAAGAAAACAAAACAAGCACTCGTAGCTTAACGGATAGAGCATCTGACTACGGATCAGAAGGTTGCAGGTTCGAATCCTGCCGAGTGCACAGCAGACCAGAGGCCCTGTGGAGCAATCCACAGGGCCTCTGGCTTTTGCCTTGACGGCGGTGTTTGACGGCAACCGCCTTTCGGGGTGGATCAGACGCTTACGGGGGCACCGGCCGCGCCGTTGTCGTGTGGTCCATTGTCGTCACCCCTCGGCGCAACCCCGACGCGATCGATGGCGGTGCGCTGCGAGTCGAGCCACACGCACGTGTAGATGTCCATGGTCATGCGGATCGAGCTGCGGCCGAGGCCTTCCATGATCATGCGGGTGCCAGCGATCAGCTCGAAGAAGGGCGGAGCCCACGCAGGAGAGGTTGCCCGATCCTACGGATCATCAGAAGCTTCTGACATCCATGGCTGACATCCACTGCTGACATCAACGGCGCCGGACGGAGACGTACACCAGCGCACGCGGTGATCACCTGTCGGGGGCGTCGGGCACGGGACGGGGAGTTTCGAGGCGTAGCACGAGTGCACGTAGGGCGCGGAGTTCGGCGTCCAGGGCCTGTGCGCCTTCGCGGGTGAGGCTGATCCACGTTCGGGGGCGTCGACCGGCGTAGCCCTTCTCCACGGTGATCATTCCGGACTCCTCCAGCACCTTCAAGTGCCGGGAGAGATTTCCGTCGGTGACGGCCAGTTGCTTTTTCAGGAAGCTGAACTCGACCCGGTCGGCTTCGCGGGCAACGGTGAGGACGCCGAGCCGTACACGCTGATGGACGGTGTCATCCAGCGCCTGTGTCGGATGCAGCCCCTCTTGGTTGTCCCGAGCAGCGGTGGAGCGTTCGGCGCTCATGAGACGACCGTACCCGCACGTGCGGAGCCGGGCTCGCCCCGGCGGCGGACCACCGCCCACTCGCACGGACCGGCGAGGAGCAGGATGGCGGCGAGCACAAGGGCCTTGGCCTGCGGTCCGTCGGCCCAGCCTGGGTGGGCGGGGTGCTGCCACGGCAGCCATCCGCTGCCCCAGGAGGCTCCCAGGTACCCAGTGAGCAGCAGGGCGTGGGCGGTGCCGGCCGATGCGGCGATCCAACTGCGTTCGACCACGCCGAGGGCGAGGAGTCCGATGCCAACCAGGTACCACGGGGAGGCGTAGCTGTTCTCCAGCAGCACGGCCTCCCACGGCTGGTCCCTGCCGAAGAGCAGCGCGACCAGGGCTGTCGTGATCAATGTCGCGGCTGTGCCCGTCACGCGCACCCACATGCCGCGTCGGGGGACGATGCCCCGGGCCTCGCCACGCAGGCGGTACCAGCGGGCGAAGGCGAACCATGCGAGGGGGAGGAGCGCGAACCACACGCCCCAGGCCGCGAAGCGCAGTACGGCGCCGTCGAAGTCGCCCTTCAGGCAAGGGGTTCCTGGTTCGTGGACGACGCACAGGCCGGTCAGCTCGGCGTAGGCGAAAGCTGGATAGGACCCGATGTCGCGCCCGTGGGCTCCGAAGTTGAAGGCGTACCGGGCGATCGGGGCAGCCGCCAGTGAAAGGAGCCCGAAGCCAAGGAGAGGAGTCCATGAGCCGTTCGTCTGCGTGCGGGCTCTGACTCGAAGGCCTTCGGTCGCAGCCAACAAGGCGGCCGCGGCCGCCCTCGGTTCCGATTCCGCGCTGCTCTGTGCGGATGTTCCCATCTGTCCCCCTTGCGGTCGGAGCTCTGGCAGCGCTCGTCAGCGGATCGTCGGACGGTCGCTCGCCGGAGACCCAACTTTGCAACACAAAGTACATGGCGATCAAGAGTAAGCCGTGTACGGGCGGCACCAGGGGGTCCTCCCGCGCCGAGATCGTGCGGGGAAGTACGGGGAACCTCGGGAACAGCGGGGACTGGCCGCGGGCACGCCCAGCGCTGGAGTGCCGCTCCCTCACGGGTCAGCGCAGCAACCCCCGCCAGAACACCCAAACTTGCGAAGCTCAGCGTCTGACGGAAGCTGTGGGAGCTCTGCCGTTGAGCCGGTCTGGGGAAAGTGCCGACGGTCCTGGAGGTCGGGAGCGCCAGCCTCAAGCCCGTGAGCGAGGACAGTCAGCGCATAGCAGACTTCCGAGTCCACCTTGTGCCGGCGGTCCTGGCTCTCGGGAATCCGCCGTGGCAACGGGACGTGTGGCTCAACCCGTCATCTTTCGAGAACCTGGACCACATTTTCCACACGCTCTTCGATGACTTCTGCGATGCAGACCATCCCGAGCACTACCTCGGCATCAGCTTGAGGACCGAGGAAGAGGTCTCTCTCATGCGGCAACTGGGCGTCGCGCTCAATGCCTCAGCGGCTGAGGCCCCGAACGACGCCGACGCTGAGTACATGCAGGCATCCGCATGGCCCGAGGTCGTGGCCGTCGCGGGGCGTCTCGCACAGGTCATGGTGGCGAACGATCTGAGCGAACTTGCCACGTTGTTGCAGGCCAAGTCCAGCGACGAGCCGCCGCATGAGAAATAGGTGTCTTCACCGTGAGCCTCAGGCGTCGCAAGCAGGGAGGAGCGTGAGTACAGCACATTCGCCATGAATGCTCGCCTTGGCGACTCCGGCGGGCCAGACGTTCCACCGGCCGCGTCGGCGGCGTCGTCCAGGCCGTTCTCGCCCTCCTGACCTGCGCGTGTTCAGGAGGGGAGAGGGTCAGTGTTCGCAGAGGGAGAATTCTCGCTCGTATAGTTGCTCGTTGTGTTCGTCGACGAAGAACTTGCGTTCCTGCATGAGTTGTTCGCGGTAGTTCTTGGCCTGTTCAAATGTCATGGTCGAGGTGTCGGACCATGGTTGTTGTGGTGGTACGTCGGATGTGGAGACGATCTTTTCTGACGGGTCGACCAGGAAGAACGCGAGAATTTTGCGATATCCCGGGCGGGTGGGGTCCGTGAGGCGAAATGAGTCGACGCGGTGTTGCAGGATGTTCGGGAATGCGAGGCAGCGGCCCGCTGGGGTCGAGGTCGATCCCAGCATCTGGTTCAGGGCGTCTTCGTCCTCCAGGCCATAGACCTCACGCAGGCCGTCGTCGTCGTTCTGTTCGTAGTGCGGGTCGTCGAGTGCCGCCCGGAAACTCAGCCGGCTTTCGGTGATGTTCTCGCTGTCCCAGTAGTAAATGCCGGTCGAGACAATCCGCTCGTTCATCATTCCCTCGACATGCCAGGAACCGCCGGAGTACTCGGGCTTGTCCGGGGTGAGATGAATGGTGGCGAGCTTGACGATGACCTGGAGACGGCGGCCGCGCAGGTCGACTCGGGCGGATTCATCGGGCAACTCGGGCGGGGTGAAGGCCGGGGCGTCCGGGATGGCCGGGCGGCGGTTTTCCCGCCAGTTCTCGTAAGCATCGTCCCATGCGCTCAGGGCATCCGTGTAGGCCGCGTGATCACTGTAGGAGGATTTGTTCGGGTACTCCGGCTCCGAGTCGTACCACCCGAAAGGATCGACCTTGATCCGCAGGGGCCGCGGGTGGCGCAGATCGGTGAGTACGTTCTCCAGCAGCGGGCGCAGGCGCGCGAACAAGTCCGGCAGGACGGAGGCCAGTTCGCGATGTGTCTCGGGGTGGACGTTGTTGACGTACGAACGGAAGGTGGCGTCGCCGTCGTCACTGATGTCGACGTCCGTGGGCAGCCACTGGAATTTCTCGGAGAATTCGTACTTCGAGTAACGGTCCGTCGGGTTCTGCCAAGCCCGCTCGTGCGCACCGCTCACCTCTCTCACCAGGCAGAACAGTGAGGGATGAACGAGATCCAGTACCTGGCCGTCGGATCCGGGATGCCAGTCCCGTTCTGCTTCGGGGACCTCTTCGAGAACCTGAACCGCCTCGCGCAGCCGGGATCTGAGCTTGTCGTCGACCAGTGTGTCCGACTGCCACACCCCGTCGACGGCCGACACCTCGACGCCGGTTCGTTCGTCCCGCAGCGCGGCGTAATGCAGGAGTTCGGCAAGCACGTAGCGAACCTGCGCTTCGGTGAGGCCCTGGGCGACTGCTTCCTGCGTCCATCTGGCGACGATGTCGGCATCGTTCATCTTGTCGAACCACCCCGGCTTCGCCCGAATATGGGCGCTGCACTGCATCATCTGAAGTTCCCTCAGCGTTCGGGGTGTCGCGAACGATATGGAACGGGAAGCATGAAACGGCAGCGGGAAAGCAGGCAGGCCCGTCAATTCTCTTGATCCTCCCAGTCGGTGTGCGGTGGCGGGAAGGATACTTCAGCGGACTGACACCGCTCGGGTGATGGGGCGTCAGCTGGGGGTTTCCGGGCCCCAGTGGTCAGGGCCCACTCCGCGCCAGTCGATCCACTGTGCGTCCGCGACCTCGGCAGGGTCGATCTCCAGGCCGGCCCGGCGGAGGAACTCCGCCAGGTCGACCACGCTGTGGGCCAGGCCGAGGATCTCGCCGTCCACGCGCACGCGTCGGCCGCCCGTGGGTGACGGCGGATGGACGATCACGCGAATCGGTCCGGACATGTCTTCAGGATCATCCGGGATGTACGGTCCCGCATTCCGGCCCGTCATCCGAGGGCCTTCGGCGTCCGGGTGGCGGAACGCGGCGCGTTGAGGCCGCTCAAGGCATGTCCCGGTTCGGGCGTCCCAGGTCACGCAGTTCCCACCATGCTGCGGGGCTTGGCCTTCGTTGCTGCCAGTAGGGGTGGAAGTACAGGTGAGCCGACAGTTGGTGCAGGCGTCGGCGCAGCTCGGTGCGGCCGGGCCGCTCGGCGAGCTGCCGGTAGGTGGCGCTCCACTCCTGCTGCGCCCGGGTGAGGTCGGCGGGAAACGGTCGCATGGCCGGATTCAATCATGTGTTCGATTTATTCGTCCATCGAGGGTCGTCGAGGGTCGTCGAAGGTTGTCGCAGGTCGTCGAAGGCCATCGAAGTCACCGAACGTCTTCGGGGCCGACCCAGCGCCTGTAGGCGTCCACGTCGACGTTGCCGCCGCACACGATCGTGGCCACGTGGCGGCCGGCGAAGCGGTCACGGTCTTCGAGGATCGCCGCGATACCGAGCGCGGCCGACGGTTCGACGACGAGGCCGGCGTGGGTGAACAGCATCCGCATACCCGCGATGATCGACTCCTCCCGGACCAGGACGGCGTCGTCGGCGACCAGGAGGAGGTCGTCCAGGACGGCCGGGATGGGACGTCGCCCGGCGACGCCGTCAGCGATGGTGTCGGTCGAGTCGGTGGTGACGACGTGCCGTCGGCGCCACGAGTGCGTCATGGCCGGTGCGCCCAGCGGCTGGACGCAGATCACCTCGACGTGGGGCGCGCAGGCCTTCACCACATGTCCCACACCGGTGGCCAACGCCCCGCCGCCGAGAGCGATCAGAACGGTGTCGAACGTGGGCCTGGTGTCGACCAGTTCCAGGCCGATGGTCGCCGCGCCCTCGCAGGTCTCGATGTCCAGGCTGTCTTCGACCAGCCGGATGCCGTCGTGTCGTGCGATGGCCGCCGCCCGGTCGCGGGCCATCTCGTGGTCGCCGTCGACCAGTTCCAGCCGAGCGCCCAGTGCGCGGATGCGGTCCAGCTTGGCCGTGGTCGCGAAGCGGGAGGCCACGACGGTGACGTCGAGTCCCCGGCCGCGACCGGACCAGGCGAGGGCTTGGCCGAGGTTGCCCGCGCTGGCGCACACCGCCGCCCGCGAGCCCTTCTCGGCGAGCAGGCTCGCGACCAGCTCCGTGCCGCGGGCCTTGAAGCTGCGCACCGGGTTCGCCGTTTCGAGCTTGATGCTGACCGCGCACCCGAGGCCTGGCTCCAGCGCCTCACAGCGGTACAGCGGAGTGTCGAGAAAAATCGGGTCGATCACCCGGCGAGCCGCCCGGATCCGAGCGGTGTCGAGGCGCGTCTCCTGCATGGCGCAGCAGCGTAGCGCCGCCGTCGCTGTTCCACCCGGGTGAAGGCCCGCGAACGATTCTCGCCGCCGACGGGTCCTGTCCGCCGCAGCCGACGAGGCGGGACTCGGTGAGGTCTCCGGGAACGAGTCCGGTGGAGCGCACACGACAAGAGGCCCCGGAGTGATCCGGGGCCTCTTGTACTGCGGGTGGGGCGGAGGAGCGGCGCCGACGGCTAACTGCGCATCCACTTCGAGGAATTGGTCGGCGACGGAAAGACCACGCGTCAAGACGGGGCACGGTGCCGGGCCGGTTGCCCGGACACCGAGACCCATTTATGGACTACGTGATGCGATTCCTGCTGCTCACCAACCGCCTTCGCAGTGTGAACCGACTGGCGCCACCTGCGCACCCGGGTTGCCTTCGCCGTTGAGCGCGTTGCCCAACAGGCCGTTGAGGACACCGACCTGGCCGAGGATGTCGATGTTCATGTCGTGGGACTTGCACCCGCCGCCATGCGAGCCATCCATGCCCTGGGCCGAAGCGGTGCCCGTGCCTATGAGGCTGAAGATACCGAGGATGGCGGCTGCCGCAGCAGCCTTGGGAAGCTTGCGCATTTCTCCTCCTTGGTTGAGTCGAGCGCGCACGAAAGATCCACTTTGCGCTCATTTCGGAGGCTAATCCGATATCTCCCGCACCGCTTCCCGGGTCTGCCATCCGTGGCTCCGGCTCAACCGGTTGGCCTCGTCCTCGCCGAGGCCGGCGTCGACGTCCCGTCAGGCGTACGTCCAACGCCAGGCGTTCGAGCTGTACGCGCATCTGATCGTCGAGCCGCTCGCGGTGGTCGTGACGGAGCCGTGGTCGCTGTTCCGGCAGAACTGTCCCGCCGTATAGCAGTTGCCCGCGTTGGAGACGATCGAGCAAGTGCCGGTGCCGGTGCCGGCACCGGTGCCTGTGCCGGCACCAGTGCTGTCCAGGTTGCTGCTGCCGCTGCTGCTGCCGGCCGTCCTGGTGGTCGCGGCGGCTGTCCTGGTGACGGTGATCGTGGGGCGGGGCTTCGCCTTGGCCTTGAGGGTCTCGGTGACGGTCGGGCCGGGCTCGGGCGTGGCCGTCACGGTCGCGGTGATGGTCGTCGCGGGCTTGACCTTGGCTTCGACGGACTGCTGTCCGCCGTTCCCACCGCTCCCGCCGGCCGCGATGATCGCGCCTGCGACGAAGAGGCCTGCGCCGCCCAACCACACGCGGGGGCGCTTGCGCAGGGGGCGGGTGTCGGGCGGGCGGGGTGCCGGCGGTATGGGCGCGGTGTACGGGTTGGTCATCTCGTCCCCCATGGTGTTTCAGGTGAAATGACCGTAGGGGTGGGGAGCGTGATGTGTGGAGGTTGTGTGAGAGAAGTGATTATCCTGTGACTTCGAGGCGTGGACGTCTTCGAGGCACAGGGGGCTTCGAGACGCGGAGATCTTCGGGGTGCGGACAGTCAAAGGCCCCGGGGGATCTTCCCGGGGCCTCTTGTGTCTGGGCTGCAGCGGTGGTTCATGTCGGCCGGGGCGGGGCCCGGCCGGGCGTACGGGCTCAAGCCGCCGCCTCGGCGAGGCGGTGGAACGCCCGTGTGGTGCGAGGGTGGGCGATCTCGTCCAGGACGTGCCGCCACTCGGGGTCGGAAAGGCCCGGGTGGGCCAGGTCCCAGGCGGTGAGGAGAGGGGTGAGTTCGCTCTCGTGAGGGGCCGTTGGAGGGGTGCCGGCGTGGGTGCCGGCGTGAGGGCTCGTGCGGGTGCTCGGGCTGGTTCCCGGCTGGGTGGGGCGCTGCGGCTTCATGCGGTTTCCCTTCGGGGAGCGGTTCAATGTGTGGGATCCGTTGGGTTCTACGATGCCGCCGCCTCCTCGGCGCCGCCATGAAGCGACCCACCCGAACGAGGGTGCACCTGGCTGTACCCGGAGGGGGCTGTCCTCCCCCTGGACCCTCTTGGGTAGCACCCCTGGAGGGCGTCTGTCCCCCGGGTCACGACGTCTGCGGCAGGGCGTGGGACGGCGTGGCCGCCGACGCGAACCAGCTGGTGCGCGGGCGCTTCGTGATCGCACCGGCCCCGTGGCCCCGGCCGCCCGTCGCGAAGACGAACACGCGCAGGACCAGGAAGCGGCCCGTGCCGGCGAGGGCGGACGCTCCGAGGTAGACGAGTTGGGCGGTCAGGACCGAGGGGGACGACTGCACCGCGTGGAGGAGGAGCACGGCGGCGCAGGTCACGACGTAGGCGGCCGCGGCGGATCCGGCCGACTGCCAGTGCTCGCGACGGCCGGGCCGGCGTCCCGTGCCGAAGGTGAACCGGGCGTGCAGCTCCGTGCACAGGAGGGTGGAGGCGACGGTGATCACCGCGTTGGCCGCCGCCCACGGCATCAGCAGTGCCATCAGCGGGACCGCGCCGCTGGAGAGCACACCGACACCGCCGCCGCACACCACGAACCGTACGAAGGAGCCGAAAGGGCCGGGAGCCGCCGAGGCGTGCCGTACGTCCTGTGCGGAGAGTTGCGGCTGCATCGCGGGATTCCTTCCGGGGAGCGGGACTTGAGTCAACGATCCCGTCAGCCGCTCGCCGGAACGATGGGGTGTGCTACCGAGTCAGGGTAGGGCTGGCTCTACCAAAGGAAGTCGACACCGCCGGGGACGTCACTCCGTCCTGCAGTGCTCCTCCAGACAGTCCGCAGCCAGTGCGCTCGGCCGCGGCCTCGGCCGGTGAATCCGGTCGGTGAATCCGGCCGGTGAGTCCGGACGGCGCATTCGGTCGCTGTCGTCGCCGATGTCGCTGACGTCCTCGGCGCTGACGTCGCTGGCCTCGGTGAACCGCCCGGCCATACCCCGTTGTCAGTGGTGCCCTCTACTCTCGGGAGCGATGGCACAGGCATGGAAGTGCACGGGGCTGCGGTGGGCGGCGGGTGGTCCCGTGCTGGCGTGGGACGGTGGGCGGCGCACTGCGCTGACCTGGGGGAAACGCGTGGCCTTCGGGGTCGCGGACGGGGGTGTGCGGACATGTGTGGGAGCGCGGGGACATGCGTGTCCGGTCCGGGCGGTCGTGCCGGGGCGGACCACGGGGGCGCGGTGCGAGGAGTGTGCGCGGCTGGACCGGGCGCACTCCGTGGCCGCCGACACGATCGCGGACGACCCGCGGCCGTACCACGTATATCTGGCGTGGTTCGGTCCCGGCCTGGTCAAGGTCGGGATCACGGCTGAGGAGCGGGGCTCGGCGCGGCTGCTTGAGCAGGGCGCCGTGTGCTTCGGCTGGTTGGGCCTGGGACCGCTGATGGCGGCCCGACGCACCGAGGAGATGCTGCGCGCCGCGCTCCGGGTGCCTGACCGGATTCCGTACGCGGAGAAGCGGGCGGTGCGGTCCCGGTTGCCGGCGTCGGACGCGGAGCGGGCGGCCGAGATCGTGGCGCTGCATGCGCGGGCCGTGGAGCTGGCCGAGTGGCCGGAGTCGCTGGCGCGGGAGAGATGCGAGGTCGTGGACCATGTCGGGGCATTCGGGTTGGCAGGGTTGCCGAGTGCGGCCGGAGCGGTGAGCGAGCTGGTCGCGGGCGGCTCGGTCGGGGGCGAGCTGCTGGCGGCCGCCGGCCCGGACCTGCATCTTGCGACGGGGCGCGGGGTGGTCGTGCTGGACACCCGGCTGATGGCAGGGTGGGAGATCGTCCCGGCCGGGGGCGACGACAAAGTGGCGCTTCCGGTGCGGGAGTTCGGTCAGACGGCAGGAGTGCAGGACGGTCTGTTCTGAGGGAGTGGATCCTCCTTGGATCCCGGTTCGAGAGGGCGCATGACGGAGACAGCGGAGGTCCGGGAGTTCTGGGAGCGGCTCGGGGTGCCGGGGCTCGTCGATGTGCACACGCACTTCATGCCGGAGCGTGTGCTGCGCAAGGTCTGGGGCTACTTCGACTCGCTCGGCCCGCTGACCGGCGGCGTCGAATGGCCGATCACCTACCGCAAGGAGGAGGACGAACGGGTCGCGCTGATCCGGGAGTTCGGCGTGCGTCGCTTCACCGCCATGCTCTACCCGCACAAGCCCGGCATGGCCCAGTGGCTCAACGGCTGGGCGGTCGACTTCGCCCGTCGCACACCCGACTGTCTGCACACCTCGACCCTCTTCCCGGAGCCGGGCGTCGACGCCTACGTCCGGGAGGCGATCGAGGCGGGCGCGCGGGTGTTCAAGGCGCATGTGCAGGTGGGGGCGTACGACCCGGCGAGCGAACTCCTCGATCCCGCATGGGGACTGCTCGCGGAGTCCGGGACACCGGTCGTCGTCCACTGCGGTTCCGGGCCCGCGCCCGGCAAGCACACCGGGCCCGAGCCGATCGCGCGCGTACTGGCCCGGCACCCGCAACTCCGGCTGGTCGTCGCGCACATGGGGATGCCCGAGTACGAGGACTTCCTCGACCTCGCCGAGCGGTACGGGGAGGTGCGGCTGGACACGACGATGGCGTTCACCGACTTCAGCGAGCGGTTCGCGCCGTTCCCGCAGCGGGCGCTGCCCAGGCTGGCCGACCTCGGTGACCGGATCCTGCTGGGCAGCGACTTTCCCAACATCCCGTATCCGTACGTCCATCAGTTGCACGCCCTGGAGCGGCTGGGCCTCGGGGAGGAGTGGCTGCGGGCCGTCTGCCATGACAACGGGGCGCGGCTGTTCGGGCTGTGAGACCAGGGGGACACCCCACCCGGACCCCCAAGCTCCCCACCGGCAGCGCTTACGCCCTGATCACCCCCGCCCGCCCCGCCCGCCCCGCACTCCACCGCACTCCACCGCACCCCGCCCAGCCCCGCACGATGACGGCCCGACCCGTGCACGATGACGGCCCGACCCGCGCGGATGCGCCCGGGTGAGCGCTTCCCAGGGGTTCCCTGAGAGGCTCCTGTGCGTTTCTCAGGGAAATCACAGGTTGTGGAAAGCGTGCTCTCAGAGGATCCCGACAGTGTTTCCAACATGACCACGACCTCGCCCCAGGGGCGCACCGAACTGCTGAGGCCGGACGGGAGCCCCGTCCGAGTGCTTGTGGTGGACGACGAGATGTCGATCACCGAGCTGCTGTCCATGGCCCTTCGCTACGAGGGCTGGCAGATCCGCAGCGCGGGGGATGGCACGGGTGCACTCCAGACCGCACGCGAGTTCCGGCCCGATGCCGTCGTCCTGGACATGATGCTGCCCGACATGGACGGCCTCACGGTCCTGGGGCGGATGCGCCGCGAGCTTCCGGACGTCCCCGTCCTCTTCCTCACCGCCAAGGACGCGGTCGAGGACCGGATCGCGGGCCTGACCGCCGGTGGCGACGACTACGTCACCAAGCCGTTCAGCCTCGAAGAGGTCGTCGCCCGGCTGCGCGGGCTGATCCGCCGGTCCGGTGCCGCCGACCGGCGCTCCGACTCCGTGCTCGTCGTCGGTGACCTGACGCTGGACGAGGACAGCCACGAGGTGTCGCGGGCCGGCGAGGGCATCCACCTCACCGCCACCGAGTTCGAGCTGCTGCGCTTCCTGATGCGCAACCCGCGGCGCGTTCTCAGCAAGGCGCAGATCCTCGACCGTGTGTGGTCGTACGACTTCGGTGGGCAGGCCAATGTGGTCGAGCTCTACATCTCCTATCTGCGCCGGAAGATCGACGCCGGCCGTGAGCCGATGATCCACACCCGGCGCGGCGCCGGTTACCTGATCAAGCCTGCCGCGTCATGAGCGGACGGCGGCGCCCGCGTACGCAGAAGCGACGAGTAGGACAGCCGCGCACTCTGCGGGCGCGGCTCGTCGTCGCTTCCGTGGTGCTGATCGCCACCGTGTGTGCGGTGATCGGGACGGTGACGACGTTGGCGTTGCGGTCACATCTGTACGGCCAGCTGAACGAACAGCTGAATCAGGTCTCCGGGCGTGCGGCAGGTTTTGGCGGACCGCTCGGCGGCGCCCCCGACAGCAAGAGTTCGGCTCTCGGCAGCAGGTACTCGGCCCCTGACAGCAGGAACTCGGCCGGGAAGGACAACGGGCAGACCCTCAACCTGACGGAGTTCGTCACGCACGGCCCCCAGCCGGAGCGCACCGTCATAGCCAAGGTCCAGAAAGGCCGCATCACCGACGCCAAGTACGGCGAGAGGTCGGACGAGAGCACCGACCTCAGCGGGATGATCCCCAACTCCCTCGGCGAAGCGGCCCGCACCTCGCTCAACACCGTCCCCCAGGACGGCAGGATCCACACCGTGGAGATCAGCGGACTGGGCAAGTACATCGCCAAGTACGTCACCAGTGAGAACGGCAGCTACTACGTCGCCGTCCCCACCCAGGTCCCCGACAGCACCATCGACACCCTCATCCTCGTCGAGGTAAGCGTCACCGCCGCCGGCCTGGGCGCAGCCGTGATCGCCGGCTATGTCCTCGTAGGCGTAGCCACCCGCCCCCTCCGCCGTGTCGCCGCCACCGCGACCCGTGTCTCCGAACTCCCCCTCCACACCGGCGAGGTGAACCTCTCCGAACGTGTTCCCGAGTCCGAGACCGATCCGCACACCGAGGTCGGTCAGGTCGGCGCCGCGCTCAACCGGATGCTGGACCACGTCCACGCCGCGCTGCACTCACGTCAGCAGAGCGAGACGCGGGTACGGCAGTTCGTGGCCGACGCCAGTCATGAGCTGAGGACACCGCTGGCGTCCATCCGCGGGTACGCCGAGCTGACCAGACGCGGCAGAGAGCAGGTCGGCCCCGACACGCGGCACGCCCTCGGCCGTATCGAGTCCGAGGCGGGCCGGATGACGTTGCTTGTCGAAGACCTCCTCCTCCTGGCCCGGTTGGACGCCGGACGGCCGCTTCAGTTCGAGCAGACCGACCTCATCCCGCTGGTCGTCGACACGATCAGCGACTCCCGGGCGGCCGGCATGGACCACAACTGGCGGCTCGACCTGCCAGACGAACCGGCCCTCGTGTCCGCGGACGCGGCCCGGATCCAGCAGGTGCTGGTCAATCTGCTGGGCAACGCACGCAAGCACACCGCCCCCGGCACGACCATCACCGCACGCATCCAGCGGCGCGGCCCCTGGATGTGCGTGGACGTCGAGGACAACGGGCAGGGAATTCCAGCGGAGTTGCTCCCGCACGTCTTCGAGCGGTTCGCGCGCGGAGACTCCTCGCGTTCCCGTGCCTCCGGCTCGACGGGCCTCGGGCTTGCGATCGTGCAGGCCGTCGCGACGGCGCACGGCGGTGCCGTGACCGTGGACAGCGTCCCGGGGCGCACGGTGTTCACCGTGCATGTGCCGGCGCTTGCCCCGGCCCTGCCCCGCCCGGCGCCCGAAACGAACTGGCAGTCGCACTCACAGGCAGACCACAGTGCCAACACATGGGTGCAACAGGGCACTTGACCAGAGTCGGCGCCATGCGAACCGACTCTTCTCCCGGCACTCTGCCGGCGCGGGAGCACCTCCCGGCCGGCGACGCCGGTACGCCTGTCCTGGACGTAGTGATCCCCGTCTACAACGAGGAGAAGGACCTCCAGCCGTGTGTGCTGAGACTGCATGACCACCTCAAGCGCACGTTCCCGTACGCCTTCCGCATCACGATCGCGGACAACGCGTCGACCGACACCACCCCGCTGGTGGCGGCACGGCTGGAGGAGGAGATCCCCGAGGTCTCCCACTTCCGACTGGAGCAGAAGGGCCGGGGTCGGGCCCTGCGGACGGTGTGGTCCGCTTCCGAGGCGCCGATCCTCGCCTACATGGACGTGGACCTCTCCACCGACCTCAACGCGCTGCTGCCGCTGGTGGCGCCGCTGATCTCGGGCCACTCGGACCTGGCGATCGGCTCCCGGCTGGCCCGCTCCTCCCGCGTCGTACGCGGTCCCAAGCGCGAGTTCATCAGCCGGGCGTACAACCTCATCCTGCGCGGCTCGCTGCAGGCCCGCTTCTCCGACGCGCAGTGCGGCTTCAAGGCGATACGGCGTGACGTCGCGCAGGTGCTGCTGCCGATGGTCGAGGACACCGGCTGGTTCTTCGACACCGAGATGCTGGTCATCGCCGAGCGCGCGGGGCTCCGTATCCACGAAGTGCCTGTCGACTGGGTCGACGACCCGGACTCCACCGTCCACATCGTGAAGACGGCGACCGAGGACCTCAAGGGTGTGTGGCGCGTGGGCAAGGCCCTGGCCACCGGGTCGCTGCCGCTGGACCGGATCACCCGGCCGTTCGGGGACGACCCGCGCGACCGTGAGATCCAGGACGTACCGAAGGGGCTGGCCCGCCAGCTCGTCGGGTTCTGTGTCGTCGGCGGACTGTCGACCCTGTTCTATCTCGTCCTCTACAGCCTCTTCCGGCAGTTCGGCGGCTCGCAGGTCGCCAACGCGCTCGCCCTGCTGGTGTCCGCCGTGGCCAACACGGCGGCCAACCGGCGGCTCACCTTCGGGGTACGCGGCAGCGGCGGCGCCGTCCGGCACCAGGCGCAGGGCCTGGTCGTGTTCGGTATCGGTCTCGCCCTGACCAGCGGCTCGCTCGCCGCCCTGAACGCGGCGACGTCCGACCCCGGGCACTCCACCGAGCTGGCGGTACTCATCGCCGCCAACCTCGCGGCGACGGTGCTGCGCTTCCTCCTCTTCCGCGCGTGGGTCTTCCCCGACCGGAACGACGGCGGGCAGTCCACCGTCGTGGCCTCGCACAACCCGTCCTCGCCGACGTACGCCATGGCCGCGAACCCGCAGCACCAGCAGTACTCGCAGAACCAGCAGTTCCCGCAGCAGACGTACGGGTCGCAGCCCCTGCCTCTGCAGCCTCCGCTTCCGCAGCCTCCGCTTCCGCAGCCTCCGCTTCCGCAGCGCCCGGCCACGCAGCCGACCGGGCAGCAGGGCTACCAGACGAACCCGTTCCGCGCCGGCGAAGTCGCGGACCGCAGCTGGGAGGACGCCACCGTGCATCTGCAGCCGGTGCGCCCGACCGACAACGATCCGAGGGACTCCCGATGACCACCCACTACGACCAGTCGACCCATCAGGAGGGGGACCAGGGCCCCTCGTCCTGGGGACCGGCACCCGTGACCACGGCGGTACCGGAGCCGATGGCCCCCACGGCTCCCCGGGCGGGTGAGCCCCAGCAGCCCTTCGTGCGCAGACTGTGGCGCGGGCGCCCCGAGGACCCCCGCTGGGCGCGCCCCGCGTTCTGGAGCCTGCTCCTGGCGACCGCCCTGCTCTACCTCTACAACCTGAGCGCCTCCGGCTACTCCAACTCCTTCTACTCGGCGGCCGTCCAGGCGGGCAGCAAGTCCTGGAAGGCGATGTTCTTCGGGTCGCTGGACGCGGCCAACGCGATCACCGTCGACAAGCCCTCGGCCTTCCTGTGGCCGATGGAGATCTCGGTCCGCGTCTTCGGGCTGAACTCGTGGGCGATCCTCACCCCCGAGGTCCTCATGGGCGTCGGCACGGTCGCGGTCGTCTACGCCTCCGTGCGACGCCGGTTCAGCCCCGCGGCCGGCCTGATCGCGGGCGCCGTGCTCGCGCTCACCCCGGTCGCGGCGCTGATGTTCCGGTTCAACAACCCGGACGCGATGCTGGCGTTGCTCATGTCGGTGGCCTGCTACCTCGTGGTCCGCGCCGTCGAGGACGGTCGTACGAAGTGGCTGGTGTGGGCCGGTGTGGCGATCGGTTTCGCCTTCCTCGGCAAGACCCTGCAGGCCTTTCTGATCCTCCCGTCGCTGGCCGTCGCGTACGCGGTGTGCGCCCCGGTGTCGCTGAAGAAGCGGTTCGGGCAGCTGGCGGCGGCGACGGTCGCGCTGGTCGTCGCGGGCGGCTGGTGGGTCGCGATCGTCGAGCTGTGGCCCGCGTCCTCCCGCCCGTACATCGGCGGCTCGCAGAACAACTCCTTCCTGGAGCTGACCTTCGGCTACAACGGCCTCGGCCGCCTGAGCGGTGACGAGACCGGCAGCGTCGGGGGCGGTGGCGGTGGCACGGGTACCGGCATGTGGGGCGAGACCGGCTGGAACCGGATGTTCGACTCCGAGATCGGCGGCCAGATCTCGTGGCTGCTGCCGGCCGCGCTGGTCCTGCTCGTCGGCGGCCTGGTGGCCACCCGCAAGCTCAGGCGGACATCCGTGACCCGCGGTTCGTTCCTGGTCTGGGGCGGCTCGCTGCTCATCACCGCGATCGTCTTCAGCTACATGGCCGGCATCTTCCACCAGTACTACACGGTCGCTCTCGCCCCCTACATCGCCGCCGTGGTCGGCATGGGCGCGGGCATCCTGTGGGAGAAGCGGCGCGAGACGTGGGCGTCGATCACCCTCGCGGGCGCGGTCGTCGCGGCCTCCGCCTGGGGTTACGTCCTGCTCAACCGCACCTCCTCCTACCTGCCCTGGCTGAAGTGGCTGGTCCTGGTCGGAGGTCTGGCCGGTGCGCTCGGCCTGATCTTCGCGGGCCGTGTCACCCGGCGGCTGGCCCTCGGCGCGGCAGCCCTGAGCATCGTGGCGGCGCTGGCCGGTCCGACGGCGTACACGCTGAGCACGGTCGACTCCGCGCACACCGGGTCCATCCCGACCGCCGGTCCGGCGGGCGCGAGCATGATGGGCGGCGGGCCGGGTGGCGGTGGCGGTGGCCGGGGCGGCTTCGGTGGCGGCAACGGCGGCATGCCGGGCCAGAAGCAGGGCCAGAAGCAGGGCCAGAACCAGGGCCAGAACCAGCAGGGCAACGGCTTCCCCGGCGGCGGTATGCCGGGCCGGAACGGCAACAGCCAGAGCCGGCAGAAGGGCAACGGCACGGGCGGCGGCGCTGGCGTCGGCGGTCTGCTGAACGGCGCGAGCGTCTCCTCCCAGGCCAAGAAGCTGCTGGAGACGGACTCGTCCAAGTACACCTGGGTCGCGGCGGCCATCGGCGCGCAGAACGCGGCGAGCTACCAGCTCTCCACCGGCGACCCGGTGATGGCCATCGGCGGCTTCAACGGCACCGACCCGTCCCCCACCCTGGCCCAGTTCAAGAAGTACGTGGCGGACGGCAGGATCCACTACTTCATCTCGTCCGGCGCCGGAGGCGGCATGGGCGGCAACGGCAGCAGCAACGGCACCTCCTCGCAGATCACCTCATGGGTCGAGAAGAACTTCAAGAAGGTGACGGCGGGTTCGTCCACCTTCTACGACCTGACGCAGAAGGCGAGCAGCTGACGTAGGGAGAGGGGCACCGAGTAAATCGTTGTACACCGTATAGCACCCAGCCATACGGTGTATGGCATGACGACGTCCCCCCAAAGCCGACCTGGTGGCCGACCCCAGGGCCACCCCCAGCGCTGGCTGATCCTCGGTGTCATCTGTCTGGCGCAGCTCACCGTGCTGCTCGACAACACCGTCCTGAACGTGGCGATCCCCTCCCTCACCCGGGAGCTGGGCGCGGCCACGTCCGACATTCAGTGGATGATCAACGCCTACTCCCTCGTCCAGTCCGGCCTGCTGCTCACCGCGGGCAGCGCGGCCGACCGTTACGGCCGTAAGAAGATGCTGGTGGCGGGACTGGCCCTGTTCGGCACCGGCTCCCTGGTGGCGGGCCTGGCCGGATCCACGGGCCAACTGATCGCCGCACGCGCCGGCATGGGCGTCGGCGGCGCGCTGCTGATGACGACCACGCTGGCGGTGGCGATGCAGATCTTCACGCCCGAGGAGCAGCCGAAGGCGATCGGCATCTGGGCCGCCGTCAACTCCCTCGGCTTCGCGGTCGGCCCGCTGCTCGGCGGCTTCATGCTGAACCACTTCTGGTGGGGCGCGATCTTCCTGATCAACCTGCCGGTGGCGGCGCTGGGCCTGGTGGCGGTCGCCGCGCTGGTCCCCGAGTCGAAGAACCCCCGGGGCGACCGCCCCGACCTGTTCGGCGCCCTGCTGTCCACGATCGGCATGAGCTCGCTGGTCTTCGCGATCATCTCGGGCCCGTCGCACGGCTGGACGTCGGGACGGGTACTGGCGAGCGCGGCGGTGGCGCTGGTCGTGCTCTCCCTGTTCGCCTACTGGGAGAGCAGGATCCCGTACCCCATGCTCGACCTGCACTTCTTCAGCAACCGGCGGTTCACGGGCGCCGTCGCGGGCGCGGTGCTCATCGCCTTCGGCATGGGCGGCTCGCTGTTCCTGCTCACCCAGCACCTGCAGTTCGTCCTGGGATACGGCCCTCTGGAGGCGGGCCTGCGCACCGCGCCGCTCGCGCTCACCATCGTCGCCCTCAACTTCACCGGCCTGTCGGCGAGGTGGACGGCGAAGCTCGGCACGCCCGTCGCGATCGGCCTGGGCATGGTGCTGATGTCGGCGGGCCTGGTCGCCATCGCCACGCTGGCCGACCGGGGCTATCCGGGGACCCTGCTCGGCCTGCTGCTCATCGGCGCCGGCGGCGCGGTCGCGAGCCCCGCCATGGCGCACGCGATCATGAGCGCGATTCCCGTGGAGAAGGCGGGGAGCGGGGCCGGGGTCAACGGGACGGTGGCCGAGTTCGGCAACGGTCTGGGGGTGGCCGTGCTCGGAGCGGTGCTCAACTCCCGGTTCGCGGCGGGGATTTCCGTCGCCGCGTCCTCGTTGCCCGCAGCCCTTGCGGCCGCGGGGTCGGCGCGGGAAAAGGGACGTATCAGCGACGCGTTCTCCGCAGGGCTGGGGACCAGCCTGTTGGTGGGGGCGCTGGCCGTGCTGCTCGGTGGGTTGGTGGCGGCCGCGTTGTTGCGCAGGGCCGAGCGGGCAGACTCGGAGATGGCGGTCGCCCGGTAGCTGATGGCAGGGAAGCTGCCACCTAGCATCTTGATCAGTGACCGAAGTCGAGGAAGGTGCGCCAATGGTGAGGGCAGCCGAGCGTGCGGCGCGGACCAGTGTGTGGCTGGAGGGCAAGGTCCGCCGGGGTGGTCGCGGCGGACAGCCGTCGGGGCTCGACCGCGAACGGATCACCGAGGTGACCGTCCGCCTCCTGGACGCGGAGGGGCTCGCCAAGTTCTCCATGCGCCGGCTGGCCGCCGAGCTGAACGTCACCGCGATGTCCGTCTACTGGTACGTCGACACCAAGGACGACCTCCTGGAGCTGGCCCTGGACGCGGCCTTCGGCGAGCTGACCCTGCCGGATCCGGATGGCGACGAGGACTGGCGGGACCAACTGCGCGCCCTGGCCCGCGAGTACCGCACCCTCCTGGTCCGCCACCCCTGGCTGTCGCCGCTGGCCGGCACCTTCCTCAACATCGGCCCGAACTCGCTGGCCTTCTCCCTCGTCGTCCAGCGGGTCGTCCGCAACACGGGCCTGCCCGTGCACGGTCTGTCGGGTGCCCTCTCGGCCGTCTTCCAGTTCGTGTACGGCTACGGCACCATCGAGGGCCACTTCATCGCCCGGTGCGCGGCCGCGGGCATGAGCCAGGACGAGTACTTCCAGCACGCGATGAGCGCGGTGACCCGGGCACCCGAGGCCGCCGCGGTCATCCACGCGTCCGCCGACGTCATGGAGGCCCGCGGCGGCGACACGGTGCAGGAGATGCGGGAGCGGGACTTCACCTTCGCCCTGGACCTGCTGGTGGCGGGTATCGAGGCGATGGTGGCCCGGAGTTGATCACTGCTGGGGGGCCAGCCGTGCCGGGAACCCGCCGGTGGCCACCGGGCCCCACTTCTCCGGCGTGACCCGGATGATCGACTTGCCCTGCTTGACCATCGCCTCCCGGTACTCGTCCCAGTCCGGGTGTTCACCGGAGATGTTCCGGAAGTACTCCACGAGCGGCTCGACGGACTCCGGCGAGTCGATGACCTCGGCGGTCCCGTCGACCTGCACCCACGGCCCGTTCCAGTCGTCGCTGAGCACGAGGATGCTCACCCGCTCGTCCCGCTTGGCGTTGCGCGTCTTCGCGCGCTCGGGGTACGTCGAGACGACGATCCGCCCCGCATCGTCGACCCCACAGGTCAGCGGCGAGGCCTGAGCGCTCCCGTCGGTCCTGCGCGTCAGCAGGATCGCGCGGTGCCGCGGTCGTACGAAGTCCAGCAGCTCGTCGAGGGAGACGCGGGTGTTGGTCGCGATGTTCGGTGCCATGGCGCAAGCCTAGGGCCAGGGCTGCCCGGCGCACGTGACCCTGCTGGGCCTACGCCTGAGGCAGTGACTCGCCCTGCACCGCCTGGACGTCCAGTTCCACCTTCAGCGTCGTACCGATGGCGGCGATGCCGGCCTGCACGACCTGGTTGTAGTTCATGGCGAAGTCCTCGCGCCGCAGTTCGGTGGTGGCGCGGAAAGCCGCCCGCGTTCCGCCCCAGGGGTCGGCGCCGGTCCCCAGATACGCCAGGTCCAGGTCCACCGGCCGTACGACGCCGTGCAGGGTCAGTTCGCCGTGCACCGTCCAGCGGTCCGTCCCCGCCGAGGTGAGACCGGTCGAGCGGTAGGTGATCTCCGGGTACCTCTCGACGTCCAGGAAGTCCGGCGAGCGCAGATGGCCGTCGCGCATGCCGTTGCCCGTGTCGATGGACGTCGCCCGGATCACCGCCTCCACCCGCGACTTCTCCACCTCGTCCGGGGCGATCTCGATGTGCCCGGTGAAGTCCGTGAACCGGCCGTGCACGCTGGAGATCCCCAGGTGCTGGGCGACCGCGCCCACCGAGGAGTGCGCGGGGTCGATCGTCCATGGCCCGGGCGGCGGCAGCTCGGCGCAGCCCTGCCGGGCCAGCGTCACCGCCCCGACCTCGGCCCGTCCGCTCGCGGTGACCAGCGCGGTGGAGGCGACGGGCGCGTATCCGACGGCCGTGACGATGACGGTGTACGGCCCCGGGGCCAGCTCGGTGGCGTCGCGGACGGCACCCTCGGCGTCCGCCTCGGCGCGCAGCACCTGCGTGCCGGTCATGTCGGTCACCGTGACGACCGCGTGCGACACGGCCCATCCGTCCCTGGTGCGGATCCTCGCGGTCAGTCCCATCCCGTTTCTCCCTGCAGTGCAACTGGTCTCAAAGAAACCGGCCCGTGGTGGGCGCGCCTCCGCTCAGAGCGCACGTACCACCACGGGCCGGAGTGTGAACTACTCGCCGGGGTGGGCGAGTTCGATGTCGTGGTCGTCGACTCCGCGGCCGTTCACCGTCAGTGCCGTCGCGACCGGCGGATAGCCCGTCGCGATGACCGTGTACTCACCGCCGTTGAGGTCGGTGAAGGCGTACGCCCCGTCCGTGCCGGTCCTGGCCGTGCCGACCACGTTGCCCGCCGCGTCCACCAGCGTCACGCGGGCGTCCGCGAGGGGACCGTGCGGGGCGCGTACGACGCCCTGGAGCTGGGCGCCCGAGTCGAGGTCGACCTCGACTCGGGTGACGCCGGTGCCACCCACCTCGACGGGCAGGGCCCGCGGCCGGTACCCGGCGGCGTTCACCGCGACGGTCACGGCACCCGGCACCAGCTCGGCGAGGGAGAACTCGCCCTGCTCACCGGTGACGGCCGTGGCCAGCAGGTCCCCGCGCACATCGGTCACGACGACCATCGCGTCCTTGACGGGCAGGGTGGTCTCGGCGGACCGCACCACACCGCTCAGCCCGCTGGTGCCGCTGAGCAGGATGTCGTACGACACCGGCTCACCGTTCACCACGACCGTGGACGCCTGCGGCTGGAACCCGTCGGCGGAGGCGATCAGGACGTACGAACCCGTGCCCGGCGCGTCCACGGCGTAGGAGCCGTCGGCCTGGGCGACCGACCGGCCCAACTGCCGTCCCGCCAACGAGATCAGCGTGACGGCGGCCTGCGGCACGGGCGCGCTCTCGGCGCCGCGCACGAAGCCGCGCACCGGGGTACCGCCGGCACCGGCCGACTCCTCGGGCCGGGCGATGGTGGCCACGGCGGCGAGCCGCTGGGTGCCGTCGGCGGCGGTCTCGGTGTCGGACACCGCCCAGCTCGGGACGTGCTCGGCGGCGGCAGCCGGAGCCGGCGTCCCGGCGGTGGCCGAAGCGGTCTGCGGCTCGGTCTGCGGCTGGTCCGCGGCAGCGGCCTGCGCCAGGGCGCCCTTCGTCTTCAGCGGAACCTCCTTGATGAACAGGGTGACCAGCAACGCGACGGCCGCGAGGCAGCCGGCGATCAGGAAGACGTCGGCGATGCCGTGACCGTAGGCGCTCTCCATGAGGGTGCGGATCGGCGCCGGGAGCTTGCCCAGGTCCGGGATGCTGTCGGTGGAGGAGCCGGAACCGGCCAGCGCTGCCTGGTACTTGGGGTCGAGGGCGGCGATGCCGTCCGTGACGTAGTGCGTGATCCGGTGGGCCATCACCGCGCCGAGCGCGGAGACGCCGACCGCACCGCCGAGGGAGCGGAAGAAGGTGACCGTGGAGCTGGCCGAGCCGAGGTCGCTCGGGTCGACCTGGTTCTGCGTGCACAGCACCAGGTTCTGCATCATCATGCCGATGCCGAGACCCAGCAGGGCCATGAAGATGGCCATCTTCCAGTAGTCCGTGTCGTACCGGATGGTGCCGAGCAGGCCCAGGCCGGCCGTCACCAGCACGCCGCCACCGACCAGCCATGCCTTCCAGCGGCCGGTGCGGGTGATGAACTGCCCGGAGACGGTGGAGGAGACGAACAGTCCGCCGATCATCGGGATGGTCATCACACCCGACATCGTCGGGGAGTTGTCGCGGGCCAGCTGGAAGTACTGGCTGAAGAAGACCGTGCCGGTGAACATCGCGACACCGACGAACAGCGAGGCCAGCGAGGCCAGCGTGATGGTGCGGTTGCGGAACAGCCGCAGCGGGATGATCGGCTCGCGTGCCTTGGACTCCACGAGCACGAAGACCAGCCCGAGCAGGATCGAGCCGCCGACCATGGCGTACGTCTGCCAGGACACCCAGTCGTACTTGTCACCGGCGAAGGTGACCCAGACCAGCAGCAGCGAGACGGCGGCGGCGACGAAGAACGCGCCTGCCCAGTCGACCTTCACGTCCCGCTTCACGACGGGCAGGTGCAGGGTCTTCTGCAGCACGATCAGCGCGAGGACGGCGAAGGGGACGCCGACGTAGAAGCACCAGCGCCAGCCGAGCCACGAGGTGTCGGTGATGACACCGCCGAGCAGCGGGCCGCCGACGGTGGCGACGGCGAAGGTCGCGCCGAGGTAGCCGGAGTAACGGCCGCGCTCACGCGGGGAGATCATCGCCGCCATGACGATCTGGGCGAGGGCGGACAGACCGCCGACGCCGACACCCTGGATGACACGGCAGGCGATCAGCATGCCGGAGTTCTGCGACAGACCGGCGGCGGCGGACCCCAGGACGTAGATGACCAGGGCTATCTGGACGAGCGCCTTCTTGCTGTACAGGTCGGCGAGCTTGCCCCACAGGGGGGTCGTCGCGGTCATCGCCAGCAGAGAGGCGGTGACGACCCAGGTGTAGGCGGACTGGCCGCCGCCGAGGTCGCTGATGATGTGCGGCAGGGCGTTGGTGACGATCGTGGAGGACAGGATCGCCACGAACATGCCGAGCAGCAGACCGGAGATGGCCTCCATGATCTGCCGGTGCGTCATCGGGGCGTACTCGGCGGAGCCTCCCCCGTGCTTGGCATGAGCCCGCACACCGGCTGGTGTGGTCGTTGCCATGGGCTTCCTTCTCTTAAGTGCTTGCGGGTGTACGGGTGGTCGGTTCGAGTTCGAGTGCGGGCGGCGGGAGCCGGGGCGGCAGGGCGCGGCTGTCGTCGAAGCTGGCGCGCAGGCGGGCCATGAGCCGGGTGAGCTGGGAGACCTCGTCGTCGCTCCAGTCGCTCAGCCGGTCGGCGAGCAGCTGCGTGGTCCGCTCGGACAGCGCCTCAAGGCGGGCCAGGCCCGTGGGTGTGAGGTGCAGGATCCGGGACCGCTTGTCCGCCGGGTCGGGGGAGCGGTCGATCCAGCCGCGCTCGGCGAGGTGCGCGACATGGCGGCTGGTGACCGACATGTCCACCGCGAGCAGCTCCGCGAGCCTGCTCATGCGCATGTCACCGTGGCGGCCCAGCAGCGTCAGCACGGCAGCGCTGCCGCTCGGGCAGTCGGACGGCAGGATCCGTCCCAGCTCCCGTTTCACGGCACCGAAGGCGCTGAACTGACGTACCAGCTCTTCGTACTGCGCCCGCTCGGCCATGACACCTCCCGCATTCGTTGCTTGGGGCAACCATAGAAGTTGTTGGTTGCTGCAGGCAAACAAAATGGGTCGGATGCGGGATAAAAACTTGGCAAAGGCAAGTATTGCAAACGTAAATACGCAGGTGAGGGCCGCTGCTGCCGCCCTGCCACCGTGAGCTGCCCCCCACTTGGGCCACAACCACTGATTCGCTAGGGTCTCGGGCTATGGCTAATCCCCAGGGCCCCGAGGGCAACCACGACCCCGCAGGCAACACCCAGATGTTCCGTGCGTTCGTCGACGAGGGCCCGCAGGGTCGCCGTCAGCAGCAGGCGCCCGCCCCGGCGGGCCCGCGTATCGGCCTGATCGTCGGCATCGCCGTCGCCGTCGCGGTCGTGGCGGCCGTCGCCTGGCTCGCATTGATGTAACGGCGAACCCCTACTTCCACTGGACGGCGACGTCCCGCGTCTCGATGCGCATGCCGAGCGGCACGCGCCACGCGTCGACGCACACCGTCCAGGTCTTCTTCTTCCGCGCCCCGGCACCGATCGGCGCCGGAAGCTTCACGGCCGACTCGACCGTCGCCCAGTCGATGCCGAGCGCGCCGATGACGTGCGTCCCGAAGGTCACCCTGCCGGAACGGACCGCGGTCCCCCCGGAGTTGGTGAAGGCGAGGCTCACGTCCTCGCACCACCGCTGGTCCGTGGCCTTGCGCACCGGTTCGCCCCAGCTCAGGTCCGCGGGGCCGGCAGGGGCCGCAGGGCTCGGGCTCGGTGCCGGGGTCGCGGACGGTGAACCCGAGGCCGTACGACGGGACGTGGCGTCGTCGGCCGTAGGGACCGGGGCCGCGGTCGAGGTGCCCGGGCTGCCACCCGCGTCGGCCGGGTCCTCCCGGCCGCTCTCCGTACCGCCGCTCTCCGTACCGCCGCTCCCCGTACCGCCGCTCCCCGTACCGCCGCTCCCCGCCGTGGAGTCGCCCGAGCCGGCGCCCCCGCTCCCCTCCTTCCGGTCCCCGTCGAGCGGCACCAGCGTCACCCTCCCCGTCGGCTTCACCGCCGTACCGGAAGCCTGGGGTGTACCGCCCGCCGCGCCCACCGCCACATATCCGCCGCCCGGGCCACCGCCACCGCACGCGGCGAGCGCGGTGCCCAGGCAGACGACGGCCGCCGACGCGCCGATCAGGGCGCCTCGACGGCCATGTGTCCATGTCGGCCGAGGAGTTCCACGAAGCATCGCGCCATGGTGGCTGACGCTCCGTCAAATAGGAACCCCTGGGCGGAGCTTCGCTCAGTCGGAGATGAGTCCCTCGCGCAGCGTCGCCAGTGTGCGGGTCAGCAGGCGGGAGACGTGCATCTGCGAGATGCCGACCTCCTCGCCGATCTGCGACTGGGTCATGTTGGCGAAGAAGCGGAGCATGATGATCTGCCGCTCGCGGGGCGGGAGTTTGGCCAGCAGGGGCTTGAGGGACTCGCGGTACTCGACGCCCTCCAGCGCGGTGTCCTCGTAGCCGAGGCGGTCCGCGAGGGAGCCCTCGCCGCCGTCGTCCTCGGGGGCCGGGGAGTCGAGGGAGGAGGCCGTGTACGCGTTGCCGACCGCGAGGCCGTCGACCACGTCCTCCTCGGAGACGCCGAGAACGGCGGCGAGTTCGGGGACGGTCGGGGAACGGTCGAGCTTCTGCGACAGCTCGTCGCTGGCCTTGGTGAGGGCCAGGCGCAGCTCCTGGAGCCGGCGCGGGACGCGCACCGACCACGAGGTGTCGCGGAAGAAACGCTTGATCTCGCCGACGACCGTCGGCATCGCGAACGTCGGGAACTCCACGCCCCGCTCGCAGTCGAAGCGGTCGATCGCCTTGATCAGGCCGATCGTGCCGACCTGGACGATGTCCTCCATCGGCTCGTTGCGGGAGCGGAAGCGAGCTGCCGCGTACCGCACGAGCGGGAGGTTGAGTTCGATGAGGGTGTCCCGGACGTAGGCGCGCTCGGGGCTGTTCTCGTCGAGTGCGGCGAGCCGCAGGAACAGGGAGCGGGACAGGGTGCGGGTGTCGATGCCTTCCGTGCTCGGGAGGGCCGGGGCTTCGCGAGCCTCCAGCACTGGAGCTTGGTCAAGCACGGCGTCGGCGGGCGCTGAATCGCTCTTCGTGAGCGTGAGCACCTTCGAGCTGCCCTGTTCTGCGGACATGCCACCCCCTCTGGGTCGCGGGACGGTCGTGGCCGAGCCTCCCCTGGTGAGGAGTTCAGCCTTCACCTGAATACCGGAGCCGAAGCCACGGCAAACGCGCTGCCGGAAGAATGTCACATGTCGGCAACACGCTGTAGTGACATGTCGACATGCGGGGGGTGAATAGGCCCTGGAAAGAGGGGGTCTGAGGCTTTTTCAGCGCAGAACTGTCGGGAACATCCCTGGTGAGCGATTCGCTCGTGCCGGTTACACGTCGATCCTGTTTGCGAACTGCGGTGTTCTGGAGTGTGCGCCCGTGCGCCTCTTATGCCTCGATCCGATTGGCGGATCGCAGCCGCTGGAAGCTACGCGCGAGTAGCCGGGAGACATGCATCTGGGAGACGCCGAGTTCCGCGCTGATTTGCGACTGGGTGAGGTTGCTGTAGTAGCGCAGGAGAAGGATTCTCTGTTCGCGTTCGGGGAGTTGGACGAGGAGATGCCGGACGAGGTCCCGGTGCTCGACGCCGTCCAGGGCCGGGTCCTCGTAACCGAGCCGGTCGAGGAGGCCGGGCAGTCCGTCGCCCTCCTGGGCGGCTTCCAGGGAGGTCGCGTGGTACGAGCGGCCGGCCTCGATGCAGGAGAGGACCTCCTCCTCGGTGATACGCAGCCGTTCGGCGATCTCCGGGGTCGTCGGGGTGCGCCCGAAGGAGGTCGTCAGGTCCTCGGTCGCGCTGTTGACCTGCACCCACAGCTCGTGCAGCCGGCGCGGGACATGGACCGTGCGGACGTTGTCGCGGAAGTACCGCTTGATCTCGCCCACGACGGTCGGCATCGCGAAGGTCGGGAACTGCACGCCCCGGTCCGGGTCGAAGCGGTCGATCGCGTTGATGAGGCCGATGGTGCCGACCTGGATCACGTCCTCCATCGGCTCGTTGCGGGAGCGGAAGCGGGCTGCCGCGTAGCGCACGAGCGGGAGGTTGGCCTCGATCAGCGCCCCACGCACCCGGATGTGCTCCGGCGTCCCCGGCAGGAGCTCCTTGAGCTCACCGAAGAGCACCTGGGTGAGGGCCCGGGTGTCGGCGCCGCGGCTGCGGGCCGGAGGCGTCTCCGGCGCGGCCGGAGCGGTTTCCAGGGGCGGTGCTTGAGGCGCAGTACTGGCCGGCACGGTCAACTCCGCCTCGCAATCGCTCAACTCATCCGTCAAAAGTGGTCATAGCATCACAAGAGATGTGCACTGTGCGCAAGCACCGCATAACGCCGTGTTGATGGCAAGTTGGGGCATAAGACGCAAAAGAGCCCCACGCCACTCCGGCGCGGGGCCCCAAAAGGCCGACCCAGTACTCGTAAAGGCCGACTCAGTACTCGTAGTCGGCGATCACCCAGGTGGAGAACTCCTTCCACAGCGTGACGCCCGCCTGGTGCTCCGAGTGCTCCACGTAGCGCCGCAGCGCGGCCGCGTCGTCGAAGCCGGAGTTGATGGCGAAGTCGTACGCGATGGGGCGGTCGCTGAGGTTCCAGCCGAGCTCCCAGAAGCGGATCTCGGCGATCTTCCCCTCCAGGGACCGGAAGGCCTCGACACCCTCCACGACACGCGGGTCGTCGCGCTCGACGTCCTTGTCGAGCTTGAAGAGGACGAGATGCCGGATCATGGTGCGCTCCTAGCTAGTGGGCCCCGTCGGCGAGCCAGGTGAAGAAGTCGCCGATGGCCTTCGCGGCGTCCGAAATGCCCTCGAACCCTATCTGGACGTAATCGGCCGCCTTGGCCGGGTCTGTGATGATCACGTACAGCGCGAAGACCACGAGCGCATAGACGGCGATCTTCTTCGCATTCACCGCCATGGCGGCCTCCCCTGGGACTGTTGTGCCTCGTGGGCCCCCTGTTGACGGCGGCGAGTGTAACCTTCACGGCTCTTTCTGGGATCAACGGCCCGCTGTACGAACGGTATTCGCACAGAACGCACAAAGGGCCCCGTCTGTCGACGAGGCCCTTTTCAAGCGGTAGCGGAGGGATTTGAACCCTCGGTGACTTGCGCCACACTCGCTTTCGAGGCGAGCTCCTTCGGCCGCTCGGACACGCTACCGAGGGAGACCTTACAGCACGCCGGGCAGTGGTTTGAAATCGGTATTCGGCGGAGCGAGGGGTCAGCGGGAGCGGAAGAAGTCGGTCAGAAGACGGGCGCACTCCTCGGCGAGTACGCCCTCGACGACTTCGGGCCGATGGTTGAGACGCCGGTCGCGTACGACGTCCCAGAGGGAGCCGGCCGCGCCGGCCTTCTCGTCGCGGGCGCCGTAGACGACGCGGTCCACGCGGGACTGCACGATCGCGCCCGCGCACATCGTGCACGGTTCGAGCGTGACGACGAGCGTGCAGTCCGACAGCCGCCACTGCCCGAGCGCGGCGGCGGCCCGGCGGATCGCGAGGACCTCGGCGTGCGCCGTCGGATCGCCGGTTGCCTCGCGTTCGTTGTGCCCGGCCGCGAGCACGGTCGTCCCGTCCGGTGCCAGCACCACGGCACCGACGGGGACGTCCGCGCCGGCCCGCCCGGCCTCGCCCAGGGCGAGCCGCATCGCGGCCCGCCAGCGGTCGCGTACCGGGTCCGGGGTGCCTCCCGCGCTCGCTGCAGCGGTCAGCGGACGGTCTCCAGGACCTCCGAGGCGCCCAGCGCCTCGGCGATCGTGTTCAAGGCGTCCGCGTCCAGCGAGCGCAGCTCCTTCGAGCTGACACCGAGGTCGTCGAGGATCGCGGGGTCGCCGACGGGGCTGTGCGGCACGGACTCCGCGGAGGTGTCGCCGTCTCCGTCGTCGTCGTCATCGTCGTCGTCGGCTCTGTCGTCGGGTTCACCGTCCTCCGTGCCGTCGAGGTCGAGGGAGTCCAGGTCGGAATCGTCGTCGCCGGGCTCCCTTCCGAGCAGTTCATCGGTGAGCAGGATCTCTCCGTACGAGCTGCGGGCGGCGGCGGCGGCGTCCGAGACGTAGATGCGAGGGTCTTCCTCGCCGTCGATGCGGACGACGCCGAACCACCCGTCTTCCTGCTCGATCAGGACGAGCACCGTGTCGTCCTCGGTCGAGGCTTCCCGGGCGAGATCGGCCAGATCCGACAGGGTCTCCACATCGTCGAGCTCCGTGTCGCTCGCTTCCCACCCGTCTTCGGTGCGCGCGAGCAGTGCGGCGAAGTACACCGTGACTCTCCCACTGGTCATAGGCGTGCCGGTTGGGGGTCCCCCCGGCGGAGGTTCTGGGTGGGGAGAGCTGTGCTCCGAGCCCCACCCACTCGGAATCGTGGCAGAAACAAGGCGTTCAGGGGACGTCTTCGGCGCCCTGTGTCCGCCCGTTTTGATCGGCCACGAGCGGGATCGTACGCGGCGATCCTTGCGGACACGCACCTGGTGGCCCTCAAACGGGTCCCGGAGTTACCAGCGGAACGTGCGCATACGCATGGCGTGGCGCAGGCGGGCGGTCTTGGCGCGGCGGGGCTGGACACGGTCGCGCAGCTCGCGTGCTTCGGCGAGGTCACGCAGGAACTGGGCGCGGCGACGCCGGCGCTCGGCGTCGGTCCCGTTCGACGGCGAGTCCTCGCGGATGTCGCGCTCTGGCAGGTCAGGCATGGGCACACCACCCCCGGTCCGTCCCTCCCACTTTCCCTCCGATGGGCGGTTTGATGCCAGCGCGGGGGTTACGCGGGCGCGGTTACTGTTAGGCCATGCGTCTCCACGTCGTCGACCACCCCCTGGTCGCTCACAAGCTCACCACGCTGCGCGACCAGCGCACCGACTCCGCGACCTTCCGCCGTCTCGCCGACGAGCTGGTCACCCTGCTCGCCTATGAGGCCACGCGCGACGTGCGCACCGAACAGGTCGACATCAACACGCCGGTCGCCTCGACCACCGGCGTCAAGCTCTCCTACCCGCGCCCCTTGGTGGTGCCGATCCTGCGGGCCGGCCTCGGCATGCTGGACGGCATGGTCCGGCTGCTGCCGACCGCCGAGGTGGGTTTCCTGGGCATGGTCCGCAACGAGGAGACGCTGGAGGCGTCCACGTACGCCTCCCGCATGCCCGAGGACCTCTCCGGGCGCCAGGTGTACGTCCTGGACCCGATGCTGGCCACCGGCGGCACGCTGGTCGTGGCGATCCGGGAGCTGATCAAGCGCGGCGCGGACGATGTGACCGCCGTGGTGCTGCTGGCCGCGCCGGAGGGCGTCGAGCTGATGGAGCGCGAGCTGGCGGGTACGCCGGTGACGGTGGTGACGGCCGCGGTTGATGAGCGGCTCAATGAGCACGGGTACATCGTGCCGGGGCTGGGGGATGCGGGGGATCGGCTTTACGGCGCAGCCGAGTAGGGGCCCGTTTTAGCGCCTTCTCGCCGTAGGGGTGCGGGCGTGTCGCGACTGGCGGTCCGCGGTGGCTGATCGCGCCCACGCGGCGGAGCCGCATGTCGACACGGCCCCGCGCCCCTGTAGGGGCGTCGCTCAGCAGGCCTTCTTTGAAGTCGACGTCGGCGTCGGGTTGGTCAGTGCTGCCAGTGCCTTGTCGGCGTCCGGCTTGGCTGTGAGGGTTTTGAAGCCGTCGCCGATGATCAGGTCGACGGCGGCGCCCTTGCGGGCCGCGTCCGTGCGGCGCTCGGCGGTGCTGAGCTGGGTGGCGAGCACGGGCAGAGAGCTGTTCAGGGAGGACGAGGGGCCGAGCAGTATCCCGGTGCCCTTGACCTTCTTGTCGAACTCCTTGGGCGCGTTGCCCACGTCGCCGATCTTGAAGCCGCGTTTCCTGAGTTCGTCCGCCGTGTTCTTGGCCAGACCGCCGCGGGTGGTGGCGTTGTAGACGTTGACCGTGATCCCGCCCGGCTTGGGGGCGGCCCCCTTGACGCTCGCCGAGGGGCTCGCCTTGGACGCGCAGTCCGCCTTGGGGCCCGCCGCCGAGGCCTTCTCGCCGCCGCCGGTGAAGACGTCGATGAGCTGCAGAGTGCCCCAGCCGACCAGGCCGAGCGCGGCGACCGAGGCCACGAGGGCGAGCACGAGCCTGCCGCGCCGTCGGCGACTGCGCATCCGGGGGTGTTTGTCCCCCGTGATCCGGTACTTCCCGCCCATGCCTGGGGGAGTCAGCATGCTCATGAGCGCAGCGTAGTGCGCCTGAGCGGCAATGCCTACTAGATGATCATCGGGCGCCGCACAGGTGAACCCAAAAGGGCCAAGCCTTTACCGACAGGCCTGTGGGAAGCGTGCGTCAGTCCAGTTCGAGCACGCGCGCGTGCAGGACCTGACGCTGCTGCAGTGCCGCCCGCACCGCGCGGTGGAGGCCGTCCTCGAGATACAGATCGCCCTGCCATTTGACGACGTGTGCGAACAGGTCGCCGTAGAAGGTCGAGTCCTCGGCCAGGAGGGTCTCCAGGTCGAGCTGTCCCTTGGTGGTGACGAGCTGATCGAGGCGGACCGGGCGCGGCGCGACGTCCGCCCACTGCCGGGTGCTTTCCCGGCCGTGGTCGGGGTACGGCCGGCCGTTTCCGATGCGCTTGAAGATCACACGGAAAGCCTACCGGTCAAGACCTTCCGGGCGCAGCCATGGCGACGGAGTGCGACGCTCGAAAAGGTGGAAAGAAGCGGGGCAAAGGGGAACAGAGGCCCGATATGAGTGACAGCGAGACCGTGTCGTCGGCCACCGCTCGTGAGGTACGCGGAAGTGCTCCCGCCCTCCCCCGGGAGGCCCTGGAGATCGCCGCCGGGTACGCCTTCGGGGGCCCCGCGCCCGACCTGGGCGCCCTGCTGCGGGACGGAAAGTGCCTGCCGGACGCGTAGATCCGCGCCCCCGAGTCCCTGATGGGGCCCGTCGACGCGACGGCCCTGGACCGGGCGGTGACGGCCTCGCCGCTGTACGGGCGTTACACACAGGCTGTGGACAGGGAGTCGGCGTACGAGAAGCTGATGGCCACGAAGCCCGCCGGGGCCAAGGGGCCGGACGAGATGAAGGAGGCGGCCAGGGCGCCGAAGCCCGGGCCGCAGCCGTCCGTCGTCGAACAGGTCGTCGGCAGCGGCATGTTCAAGTCGCCGGCCCGCTCCGTGGGCACGCAGATCGGGCGTGAGATCACCCGCTCGCTCCTCGGAACGGCCCGGCGGAGGCGGTAGTCCCGCCCCCGCCGGGGAATCAGCGGCCCCGTTCCTCCTGGGTCTGCTTCGGCTCCGGCTTCTTCGTCGTCGGTTTCGGTGCGCTGCGTGCGGCCTCGGCGCGCAGCAGGGCGCGCAGGACCGCGTACGGGTCGGTGGGCATGGCTGTGTTCCTTGCGTCGTACTGAGTGACCTTGCCGGGGAGCGGGGTCTGTCAGCAGCGCAGGACCACGGTGCGCAGGGCCGGGAGGGCGTGCGGCGGCCGGGGCGGTGCCTGGCGGGGGCGGCCCGCCGGGGTGGCCGGTGCCGGTGCCGGGATCGGTCGAGGTGCGGGGCGCAGGACCGCGACGGTACGGCGGACCGCTTCGGCAGGCGGCCGCAGGGCCGCGTCCAGGGCGTCGTACCCGACGGTCTCCGCGGCCGCGACCGGCGTCGCGTGCACCTCGGCGTGGGCGCCCGGCACCAGCAGGGCGAGCAGCAGGACGAGCGTCCGCAGCCAGGCGCGGCCGCGGGGGAGGTGTCGTGCGGTGCTCACGGGAGGTCCTCTGCCCACGACACACCAGGTGTTCAGCACGTCGGAGCCGAGATCCGCCCGTACGGGTTACACCGTGCGCGGCACCTGCTCGGCCCGGCCCCGGATGCGGATCGCCGTGACGATCTCCACGACGCCGACCGCGACCAGCCAGATGCCGCCGACCAGGGTGAGGACGGCGACCGACTCGAAGGGGGAGTCGATCAGGACGATGCCGGCGATGAACGTGATGACCCCGAGGAGGATCTGCCAGCCACGGGCGGGCATGGCCGCGTCGTGCACGCCGGCCAGGGTCTGGGTGATCCCGCGGATGAGCCAGCCGATGCCGATCCACAGCGCGAGCAGCAGGATCGACTGCATGGGGCCGCGGAAGCAGAACAGGCCCAGCATGATCGAGAGGGCACCGCTGACGAAGGGCAGCACGCGCAGCGAGGTCGTCCGGTGCGTGCCGAACGCGGAGACCAGCTGGAAGATGCCGCTGACCAGGAGGTAGAGGCCGAACAGGACGCCGGCCGCGGCCAGCGAGGCACCCGGCCAGACGAGAACCAGGACACCGAGGATCAGCGAGGCCACGCCGGTGAGCAGGACGACCTGCCAGGCGGCGCGGGACAGAGCGTGCAGGGGGCCCTCGAAGGGCGGTTCCGGTGCGTGTACGCCCGGGGCGGTTCCGGCGGTGTGGACCTCGCGGTCGTCGTACTCCGGACCCCAGGTGTTCGGTGGGTCGGTCATGCTCCATGCTCGGACCGTGCTCGGACCGGCGGCGGACGCTCCGCCACCCCTGGGAGCCGGTCGGCTGACGCCTAGGAGCCCGCGGTCTTCGCGGCCTTGGCTGCCGCCTTCATCTCCTGCTTGTGCGCCCGGACCTTGGTCAGCGACTCGGGTCCGGTGATGTCGGCGACGGAGCGGAAGGACTTCGCCTCGCCGTACGGGCCCGCCGCCTCCCGCCAGCCCGTGGGCCGCACGCCCAGCTGCTTGCCGAGCAGCGCCAGGAAGATCTGTGCCTTCTGCTTGCCGAATCCGGGCAGGGCCTGCAGCCGCCCCAGCAGCTCCCGGCCGTCGTCGACGCCCTTCCAGACCAGCTCGGCGTTCCCGTCGTAGTGCTCGACGAGGTACTGGCACAGCTGCTGGATGCGCTTGGCCATGGAGCCGGGGTAGCGGTGCACGGCCGGCTTCCCGGACAGCAGTGCGGCGAAGGCCTCCGGCTCCATGACGGCGATCTCGTGCGCGTCCAGGTCGTCGGCGCCGAGCCGGTCCGCGATCGTGCGCGGACCCTTGAACGCCCACTCCATCGGGACCTGCTGGTCCAGCAGCATCCCGACGAGCGCGGCGAGCGGGGACCGCCCGAGGAGCCCGTCGGCCTCGGGGTCCTGGGCGAGGTGAAGGGTGACGTCCATGACCCCGATCATGCCTCGGTGGGGCTCAGAGCTCCACGTGAGCGCTGGGCAGGGCGGCGCCGAAGTAGCCCTTGACGCCGCGGACGGTGATGCCGGAGGCCTTGCCGCACACGTTGACCGAGCCGCTGAGGACGGGTCCGGACGCGGAGCCGCGGGCGATCCACAGGCAGCCGTCGCTGTTCTCGGTGGGGGAGCCGACGATCGTCTCCGGCTTCCCGTCCTTGTTCAGGTCGGCGAGGTGGACGGCGGCGCCGAACTGGTCGCCGGTCTCGACGGCCCCGGGGATGCCCGCCGTGTCCTGGGTGTATCCGGCGGCCTTGACGGTGGTCAGACCGGAGGCGGAGCCGCGCAGGAGTACGGCGGTGCCGGCTGCCTTGTGCGAGCCGACCGCCTCGCCGGGGGAGCCGACGAGGACGTCGGCGTACCCGTCGGCGTTCACGTCGCCGACGCTGATGGACTGGCCGAACATGTCGCCGTTCTCCGCGGTGCCGGGCACGCCCGCCGTGTCCTGGTGGTAGACCTTGGGTTTCTGGGCCGCGGTGATGCCCTGTGCGCTGCCGTAGAGGACCTGGATCTCGCCGCCGCGGTGGGCCCAGCCGGCCGGGCCGCCCGACATGGAGTCGTCGGTCGAGATCCCGGTGACGAGGTCGCCGTAGCCGTCGCCGTTGATGTCGCCGATGACGCCGGTGTGGCCGTCGGCGTAGGGCAGGTCGGTGGGCCGGTTGTCGATACCGCCGTCGGCGGGGGGCGGGCCGGTGTCGAGGTCCACGGGTCCGCGGAGGTCGCCGTCCGTCGGCCCGGCCAGCCAGAACCGCTCCGCCCTGCCGTCGCCGTTCACGTCGCCCATCACCACGCCCCGGACATCGCCCAGGCGCCACTCCCGGTAGTCGGAGGCGGCCTGGCCGGTGCGCTTGAACGGGCCGGTGTAGGAGGCTCCGTCGCAGCGGGAGCCGACGCTCAGCTCGGGGGCTCCGTCGCCGTTCATGTCTCCGGTGGCCAGGGACAGGCCGAAGCCGCAGGAGATCCTGCCGTCGCCGTAACCGGCGGGCGGGGAGATGCTCGTGCCGCCCTTCAGCCCGCTCGGGCCGCCCCACACCACGGTCACGGAGCCCCGGCCGGCCGCGCTGCCGACGCCCTCGTCGGGCGCGCCGACGATCAGGTCCGCGTAGCCGTCCCGGTCCAGGTCGGCGCTGGTGACCGTCGTGCCGAAGCCGTCGTAGTCCTCGGGGTCGCCGGGAATCCCGGACGTCGCCTGGGTGATGACGGTCCGCCGGGTCGCGCTCACCGACGACTTCGACCCGTACAGCACGACGACCGAACCGGCCGCCTCCACGCTCCCGTTGGCCGCCTCAGGGGCGCCGACCGCCAGGTCCCGGTATCCGTCGCCGTTGAAGTCGTCCTGGACGGCCGCGGTGTTGGCGCCCGTGTAAGGGGCGGCGGCGGAGGAGGTCAGCGGGGTGAGCGGAACGGCGGCGACAGCGGTGAGCACGGCGCTCACGATGACTGCTCTGCGCAACGGGACTCCTTGAACTGCTGCAACGGATGCCCCACCTGACACACCAGGCGTGCGAAAGGTTGTACGAGCGCTGTTACGAGCGGGCCGCGCTTCCCGGCCGCCGCCGCGCGTCGGCGTCCGCGCCCCTCGCGTACGAGGTGCGGGACGGCGACATCGGCCTCCATGTGCTGCTCGCGCCCGCGGGGGAGGGGCTGGTCGGCTCCCCTCCTCAGCGTCATCACCGCGTACGTGCCGCGGGGCCTGGCCTGGATCGGCGCCGGATCGTCGTCGATCCCGACGTGCGCAACGCGAGGGCGATCGGTGCTCCCCGAGATCGACGTCCCGGACGTGTACCTGCCCGAGAAGAAGGCCCAACTGGCCTTTCTGCGCCGGGAGGTAGCCTTCCCCGGGTGACTCCTGAGGATCTCGTCGCCCACTACGGTCTGGAACCGATCCCGCGCGAGGGCGGCCTGTTCCGCCGTACCTGGGAGGGCCCCGAGCGGGCCGACGGCCGGCCGGAGGGCTCCGCGATCGTCGCCCTGCTGACCGTGGAGGACCACTCCGCCCTGCACCGCCTGCCCACCGACGAGATCTGGCACTTCTACCTGGGCGACCCGCTGGAACTCCTGCTCCTCGCCCCGGACGGCACGTCCACGACGGTGGTGCTCGGGCCCGACGTGCTGGGCGGCCAGCAGCCGCAGACGACCGTGCCGGCCGGCACCTGGATGGGCGGGCGGGTCGTCGAGGGCGGGGCGTGGACGTTCTTCGGCTGCACGATGGCGCCCGGGTTCACCTACGAGGGCTACGAGCACGGGGACGCGGAGCACCTCACGGCGCGGTATCCGGCCGAGGCCGACCGGATTGCGCGACTGTGCCGTCCATGAGGTTGCTCGAAGGACAGGTCGCGCTGGTCACGGGCGCGGGCGGTGGCGTCGGCCGGGGCATCGCGCTGCGGCTGGCCGAGGAGGGCGCGGCGGTCGCCCTGCACTGCCGTACGGCGGTGGAGACGGCGCGGGGAGTGGCCGCACGCATCGAGGAACTGGGTCGCGCCTGGCCGGAGGGGGTGCGGCGGTGGCGGGGGCGGCGCCCCTGGGGCGGCTCGGGCGGCCGGAGGACGTGGGGGACGCGTGCGTGTTCCTGGCCTCGCGGCTCGCTTCCTGGGTGACGGGACACGACCTGGTGGTGGACGGAGGCGTCCTGGCCGGCCCGACGTGGTGACGGCGCGGTGAGCACACGGCCGCTCGCGTCCGTACCTATCCGGAAGGTGGCGAGTCGGACGACGGAGACATGCGTGGGGTGTGAGGGTGCACACGGCGGACGGCGAGCGCGTGGCGAGTTCCGCGGGGTCCGCGGACGCCGCGGAGTTCAAGGGTTGGTGCTGCTGGGCGCCGTGCTGGTCCTGCTCGTCCTCGGCGGCGCGGGCCCCGCGTCGGCCCACGCGGCCCTCAAGTCCACCGACCCCACGGACGGCACCGTCCTCAAGTCGGCCCCCCGCCACATCACCCTGACCTTCACCGAGTCCGTCGGCCTGCTCGACGACTCCTTCCGCGTCCTGGACCCCGACAACCAGCGTGTGCGCACCGGCGAGGCGCAGCACGCGCCGGGCAGCTCCGACACCGCGCGGGTGACCCTGCCGGGGAAGCTCGCCCAGGGCACGTACGTCGTGGCCTGGCGGGTGGTGTCGGCGGACAGCCACCCGGTGGGCGGGGCGTTCACCTTCTCCGTCGGCAAAGCCTCCGCGACCGTCGCCACGGCCGACACCGGCCCGGTCGAGAACCCGGCGACGGCCAGCCTGTACAACATCGCCCGCTACCTTGCCTACCTGGCGGTGGCTCTGGTCGTCGGTACGGCGGCCTTCGTGGCCCTGTGCCGCCCGACGGACCGCGGCCCGCTCCGCAGGCCCCTGGTGGCGGGCTGGTGGACCCTGCTGGGGGCCACCCTGGCGCTGCTGGTGCTGCGCGCCCCGTACGAGACCGGCACGGGCCCGGCGACCGCCTTCGACGCCTCGGCGTTCACCCGCACCCTGTCGGGCCGTCCGGGCCTCGCCCTGCTGGCCCGGATCGCCCTGCTGCTGATCGCCGCCGTGTTCGCCCCGCGACTGCGCGAACGCGAGGCCTGGCCGCGCCCGCTGCTGGCCGGCGGTGCCGTCTTCGCCGTGGCTCTCGCCCTCACCTGGGCCACCGCCGAACACGCCTCCGCGGGTATCCAGGTGCCGGTGGCGATGGCGTCCACGGTGCTGCACCTGCTGGCGATGGCTCTCTGGCTGGGCGGTCTCACGGCCCTGCTGATCCTGCTCCACCGCTCCGAGGTCCCCGCGGCCGCCGTGTCCCGCTTCTCCCGCCTCGCCTTCGCGTCCGTGGCCGTCCTGGCCGTCACCGGCGTCTACCAGTCCTGGCGGGGCCTGGGTTCGTGGGACGCGCTCACCGGGACCACGTACGGGCGGCTGCTGATCGCCAAGCTGGCCGCGGTGGTGCTGCTGCTGGTGGCCGCCGGGCTCTCGCGGCGGTGGACGGCACGGCTGGTCGCATCCGAGGCGGAGACGGTCGTACGGGAACGGGTGCCCGAGCGGGTGCCGGAACGGGTCGGTGGGCCGCCGGCGGCCGCGCCGGAGGAACCGGCCCTCCCCGCGGCCGGGGGTCCGAGCCGCCGCGGCCTGCGCCGCTCCGTCCTGGCCGAGGTCGCCGTCGGCGTCGTGGTGCTGGTGATCACGACGGTCCTGGGCGGCACGCTGCCGGGCCGCGCGGCGGCCGAGGCGGGGACGGCGTCCGTGACGGCCGGCGGGCTGCCCGCCGCGTCGGTCACGACGGTCCCCTTCGACATCGGCACCCGGGGTGCGCACGGCACGGTGCAGATCACGCTCGACGCGGGCCGGGTCGGCGACAACACCGTGCAGGCGGTGGTCTTCGGTCCCGACGGCGGCATCGTCTCCGTCCCCGAGCTGCGGCTCTCCTTCACCCTCCCGGCCCAGAAGATCGGACCGCTCGACGCCAGGCTGACCGACCAGGGCGGCTACTGGGGGACGAACTCGGTCACACTCCCCATCGCGGGAACCTGGGTGATGAAAGTAACCGTCCGGACATCCGAGATTGACCAGGTCAGCGGGTCGAAGCCGGTCCGGATCATCGGCTAGCGCGGGAGCAGAACCGACATTCCTGTCCAATTCAGGGCTGCCCTGTTCGGCGTCTCGGACGAAGATGATCAAAACGTGTCGGTCACGTTTCCACAAATGTGCCTTACGGCTCTTGACGCATGACCGGACAAACGGCTGATATAAGCGCCACGATGTTCGGTCGAGTTGATTTCTGGTCGGTTTCGACTTTTTTTCGACATGGCGTAGTTGTGGCCGAACCCTGCCCTCAGGAGCCGTACATGGACGTCTCATCCTCGGGTCTCTCTCTGCCCGCCCCCAGCCGTCGTAGTCTGCTGCGCGGTGTAGGGGGTGCCGCCCTGCTCGCGGGTGCGGGCATACCCCTGCTGTCCGCGTGTGGCGGCAGCGGGTCCTCCGCGGACCCGAAGACTGTCAGCCTGGGCTCCAACTCCTCGGACGCGGTGCCGAAGAAGGCGTTCGCCGAGATCTACGCGGCGTTCACCAAGCAGTCCGGCATCAAGGTCGACGTGAACACGAAGGACCACAACACCTTCCAGGAGCAGATCAACTCGTATCTGCAGGCCACGCCGGACGACGTGTTCACCTGGTTCGCGGGCTACCGGATGCAGTTCTTCGCGGCGAAGAAGCTCGCGACCCCGATCGACGACGTGTGGGAGAAGATCGGGGGGAACTTCCCCGACGCGATGAAGCAGCTGTCCAAGGGCGAGGACGGCAAGTACTACTTCGTGCCGCTGTACACGTACCCGTGGGCGCTCTTCTACCGCAAGAGCGTCTTCAAGCAGCACGGTTACTCCGTGCCCACCACGTGGGACCAGCTGGTGGCGCTGTGCAAGCAGATGAAGAAGGACGGCCTGGTCCCGATCGCGTTCGGTGACAAGGACGCGTGGCCGGCGATGGGCACCTTCGACCAGATCAACTTCCGGCTCAACGGCTACGACTTCCACAAGTCGCTGATGGCGGGCAAGGAGGCGTGGACGGACCCGAAGGTCAAGGCGGTCTTCGACCACTGGGCCGAGCTGCTGCCGTATCACCAGGACGGTTTCATGGGCCGTACCTGGCAGGACGCGGCGCAGACGCTGGTGTCGAAGAAGGCGGGCATGTACGTCCTCGGTTCGTTCGTGGCGCAGCAGTTCACGAACAAGGCCGACCTCGACGACCTGGACTTCTTCGCCTTCCCAGAGATCAACTCGGCGTACGGGCAGGACACGGTGGAGGCGCCCACGGACGGCTTCATGGTGTCCAAGGCGCCCAAGAACCATGACGGTGTCATCAAGCTGATGGAGTACCTGGGCACTCCGGCGGCCGAGCAGATCTACCTCAAGGCCGACTCCAGTGTGGTGGCCGCTTCCAGCAAGGCCGACACCTCCTCGTACACCGCGCTGCAGAAGAAGGCGTACACGATGATCAGTGAGGCCAAGTCGCTGACGCAGTTCATGGACCGTGACTCGCGGCCGGACTTCACCTCGACGGTGATGCAGCCGGGTCTGCAGAAGTTCCTGCAGAACCCCAAGGGCATCGACAGCCTGCTGTCCTCGATCGAGCGCCAGAAGAAGACGATCTTCGCGTCCTCATGAGCTCCGAGACCACAACGAAGACCCCGGAGGCGGCCGCCGAGCCGCCCCCGGGGCCCGCATCTGTCAAGCGGGTTCCGCGGGGCCACAAGCGCCTGCTGACCCGCCGTGACCGCATCACGCTCGCCGTCATGGCGGGCGTGCCGACGGTCCTGCACGTCGCCCTCGTCTGGTTCACCGCGATCGCCTCGATCGCGCTGGCCTTCACCACCTGGGACGGCATCGGCTTCAGCTCGATCAAGTGGGTGGGGCTGGACAACTTCCGTCAGCTGTTCACCGACAACCCGCAGTTCTGGCCGGCCGTCGAGCACAACATCATCTGGTTCGTCGTGCTCATCCTGGTCCCGACGCCGTTCGGCCTGTTCCTGGCCGTGCAGCTGGACAAGCGGATCCGCTTCAGCCGCGTCTACCAGACCGCGTTCTTCCTGCCGGTCGTGGTGTCGCTTGCGGTGACCGGCTTCGTCTGGCAGCTGGTCTACAACCCGGACACGGGCCTGATCAACAGCCTCATCGGGGCCAACAAGCCGGGCCACTACATCGACTGGATCGGCGACCCGCACCTCAACCTGTGGGCCGTGCTGATCGCCGCGTCCTGGCGGCACGCCGGCTACATGATGATCCTCTACCTGGCCGGCCTCAAGGGCGTCGACCCGTCCCTGCGCGAGGCCTCCTCGCTGGACGGCGCCAACGAGTGGCAGACGTTCAAGAACGTCATCTTCCCCACCCTGCGGCCCACCAACACCGTCGTGCTGGTCGTCACCATCATCGAGGCGCTGCGCGCCTTCGACCTGGTCTTCGTCTTCAACAAGGGCGCCCAGGGCACCGAGTTGCTGTCGATCCTGATCACCAACAACATCATCGGCGAGTCCAGCCGCATCGGTTACGGCTCCGCGATCGCCGTCGTCCTGCTGGTCATCTCCCTCGCGGTCATCATCCCGTACCTGATCGCGACCTTCCGGAAGGAGCGGCGCGCATGAGCACCAACGCCGCGGCGCTCGGCAAGCAGCGCACCCCCCTCCGCCCGGCCCGCGTCCTGCTGCACGTGTTCCTCGTCGTCACCTCGCTGGCCTGGCTCGCCCCGCTGCTGTGGGCGGTGTTCGCGGCGCTGCGCCCGTACTCGGAGACCAGCACCAAGGGTTATGTCTCCTGGCCGGACAAGCTGAACTTCGACAACTTCAAGAACGCGTTCGAGCAGTCGGACATGATGCACTACTTCGGCAACACGCTGATCATCGCGGTCCCGGCCGTGCTGATCACGCTGCTGCTGTCGTCGATGGTCGCGTTCTACGTGAGCCGTTTCGACTTCCGGCTCAACATCTTCCTGCTGCTGGTCTTCACGGCCGGCAACCTGCTGCCGCAGCAGGTCATCATCACGCCGCTGTACCGGATGTACCTGCTCATCGACCTGCCCGGCGTCACGATGAGCGGCAAGCTGTACGACTCCGCGCTCGGCCTGGTCCTCATCCACGTGGCGTTCCAGTCCGGCTTCTGCGCCTTCGTGCTGAGCAACTACATGCGGATGCTGCCGCACGAGCTGACCGAGGCCGCCCTGGTCGACGGCGCGTCGGTGTGGCGGATGTACTGGCAGATCGTGCTGCCGCTGTGCAAGCCGGCGATGGCGGCCCTGGCGACGTTGCTGTCCATCTGGATCTACAACGACTTCTTCTGGGCCATCGTGCTGATCTCCACCGGCGAGAACATGCCGATCACCTCCGCCCTGAACAACCTCTCCGGTCAGTACTTCACCGACCCCAACCTGGTCGCCGCCGGCGCCCTGCTCACCGCGATCCCGACGCTGATCGTGTACTTCGTGCTGCAACGGCAGTTCGTCAGCGGCCTGACCCTCGGCGCCAACAAGGGCTGAGGCCCTTCCTCCGAAAGAGAACGACCGTGCCCCACCCCTTCACGCCCGTCGCCTCCGTGCCCGTGGACGTGCGCACCGCCCGCGTCCACGAGGAGGGATGGCAGTCCTGGAGCCCCAGCGGCGCCTACGCCCTCGGTGACAAGCCGTACCGCCCGACCAACGACAACTGGGCGACGGTCTGTTACCGCCCGGGCGTCACCGTGCCCGAGGGCGCCTTCCAGGGCGAGGGGCTGCTGGCGCTCGACCCGGGCGACGGCTCACCGGTCCGTCTGTGGGCCGCCGTCGATCCCGCCAGTGAGGTCCCGTCCGTCCGGCTGACCGTCGAGGAAGGCCGGGCGGAGGTCAGCGCCGACGGTTCGGTGAAGGAGTGGACCGGCACGGACATCCAGTCCCTGCTGGCGAGTTGGGCCGAGAGCCTCGACGTGGCGCCCCCGCGCCCGGCACCCACCGTCTGGTGCTCCTGGTACGAGTACTTCACGGCCGTCACCGAGGACGACATCCACGAGAACCTCCGTGCGATGGACACCCTCGACCTGCCCATCGACGTCGTCCAGATCGACGACGGCTACCAGAAGGCCCTCGGCGACTGGCTCACCCTCTCCGGCCGCTTCCGCTCCCGCGAGGGCATCGCGGACGCCATCCGCGCCCGCGGTCGCAGGGCCGGCATCTGGACGGCCCCCTTCCTCGTCGACCCGGCGAGCGACCTGGCCACCGAACACCCCGACTGGCTCGTCCACGACACCGACGGCGGCTTCACCCACGCCGGCCGCAACTGGGGCCACGACCTGCGCGTCCTGGACACCACACATCCGGAGGCTGCGGCCTACCTGACGCAGGTGTTCCGCACCTTCCGGTCCGAGGGCTACGACTACTTCAAGGTCGACTTCCTCTACGCGGGGGCGCTGGAGGGCGTACGGCACTCGTCGGCCGACACGCTGACGGCGTACCGCGAAGGCATCTCGCTGATCCGCGAGGCCATCGGCCCGGACGCCTACCTGCTGGGCTGCGGGGCGCCCCTGCTGGCGTCCGCCGGCCTCTTCGACGCGATGCGCGTCAGCCCCGACACTGCCCCGCACCGCCGTCCCGAGGCCGACGACTACAGCCAACCCGGCCAGGACCCGGCCGAGTTCACCGGCGTCGGCCGCCAGTGGCAGCACGGCCGCCTCTGGGTCAACGACCCCGACTGCCTGATGGCCCGCCCGGCCGTGGAGACCCGCGAGCGCTGGGCGGCACACGTCGAGGCGACCGGCGGCCTGACGGCGTCCAGCGACCGCCTGCTGTCCCTGGACGAGTGGGGCGTGCGCACCACCCGCCGCCTGCTCTCGGGAGCGGGCCGATGACCCGCTCGCTGAACGTGCCGGGCATCGCCTACGGAGGCGACTACAACCCCGAGCAGTGGCCCGAGGAGGTCTGGGCCGAGGACATGCGGCTGATGCGCGAGGCCGGCGTCACCATGGTCAGCGTCAACATCTTCGCCTGGGCGCTGCTGGAACCCTCCGAGGGTACGTACGACTTCTCGCGCCTCGACCGCATCCTCGACCTGCTGCACGCCCACGGCATCGCCGCCGACCTGGCGACCCCGACGGCGGCCCCGCCGGCCTGGTTCTTCGTCGAGCACCCGGAGGCGCTGCCGGTCGACAAGGACGGCCGCAGGCTGTCGTACGGCAGCCGCCAGACGTTCTGCCCGAGCAGCCCGGCCTACCGGGAGGCGGCGCTGCGGATCGCCGGCGAACTGGCCAGGCGCTACGCCGGCCACCCCGCGGTGGTGATGTGGCACATCCACAACGAGTACGGCTGCCACAACGCGGAGTGCTACTGCGACACGAGCGCGCAGGCCTTCCGCGGCTGGCTCCAGGACAGGTACACGAGCCTGGACGCCCTCAACCACGCCTGGGGCACCGCCTTCTGGAGCCAGTGGTACTACGACTGGGACCAGATCCTGCCCCCGCGCGCGTCGGGCGCGGTCCCGAACCCGACCCACCAGCTGGACTGGCGCCGCTTCTGCAGCGACGCACTGCTCTCGCTCTACGAGGCGGAGCGCGACGTCCTGCGCGAGGCGGACCCGGCGGGCAAGGACATCCCGGCCACCACCAACTTCATGGTGATGCACAACTTCGACGCCCTCGACTACTGGCGTTGGGCCCCGCAGCTGGACATCGTCTCCAACGACCACTACCTCCGGTCCACCGACCCCGAGTCGCAGATCGACATCGCGCTCAGCGGCGACCTGGTGCGCTCCCTGGCGGGCGGCCCGTGGCTGCTGATGGAGCACTCCACCGGCGCGGTCAGCTGGCAGCCGGTCAACCGGGCCAAGACGGCGGGGGAGTTGCGCCGCAACGCCCTCGGCCATGTGGCGCGCGGCGCCGACGGCATCGCCTACTTCCAGTGGCGGGCGGCGAAGGCGGGCGCCGAGCAGTGGCACTCGTCGATGCTCCCGCACGCCGGCACCGACAGCCAGATCTGGCGTGACGTGGTCCGACTGGGCGCGGATCTGCGGGCGTTGGCCGAGGTGCGCGGCAGTACGACACCGGCCGAGGTGGCGGTGGTCTGGGACTGGGACGCCCGCTGGGCCCTGGAGCTGCCCTCGCAGCCGAGCGGCGAGCTGCGCTACCTGGACCTGGTCAGGGCCTGGTACGAGCCCCTGTGGCGGGCCGGCGTCGCGGTGGACTTCGTACGCCCGGACGCGGACCTGTCGCCGTACCGCCTGGTCCTGGCCCCCACCCTCTACCTGATCGACGACGAGGGCGCGGCCAACCTCACGGCCTTCGCCGAACGCGGTGGCACCCTGGCGGTCGGCTTCCACAGCGGAATGGTCGACGCGAACTGCCATGTACGGCTCGGCGGTTACCCGGGTGCCTTCCGGGAGGCCCTGGGCGTGCGGACCGACGAGCTCTTCCCGCTCCTGCCGGAGGAGTCGCTGCGGCTGAGCGAGGGCGGTACGGCGGTCCTGTGGTCGGAGCGGGTGCGCCTGGAGGGCGCGGAGGCGGTGACCTCGTACGCGGAAGGTCCGCTCGACGGTGTGCCCGCAGTGACGCGCAACTCGCACGGCACGGGCACCACTTGGTACCTCGCCACGCAGCCGGACCCGGACACCCTCGCCGGACTCCTCGACCGGATCCGCGGCGAGGCGGGAGTCACGGCCGCGCGCACGGCTCCCGAGGGAGTGGAGGTCGCGGTACGGCGGGGCACGGATGCCGACTACCTCTTCCTGATCAACCACGGCGGACGGGACGCCGAGGTCTCCGTGGCGCCGGAGGCGGTCGAACTTCTCACCCGCAAGCCGCTCGCCGGATCGGTGAAGGTCCTGGCGGGCGAGGTCGCGGTCGTACGGGAGCCGCGCGGGAAGTGAAGCAGGACCTGCTGGGCGTGCGGCCGGTCGGGCCGGTCGGGCCGGTCAGTAGACCGGCTCGCCGACGCCCAGCAGGTTTCCCTCGCTGTCCCTGAACCAGGCCCCGCGCTCACCGCGGGCGCCCTTGCTCGGGTAGTTCCCCTCGACCTCGGCGATGCCGTCCCGGGTGTGCAGCCCAGGCGCATCGACGTCCTCGAACACCACGCCGCGCCCCTTCAGCTGCGCCACCAGAGTCTCCAGGTCGTCGACCGTCCACGCCATCTGGGTGAAGGCGCCGGACGAGGCTCCCGTCGACTTGAACAGGACGAACTCCGTGTCCCCGCAGCGGTACAGCAGCCCGCCGGGCCGTTCGTCCACGGGTTGCAGACCCAGCTTCTCGGAGTAGAAGCGCCGCGCCCGCTCCAGGTCCTGCGCCGGAAGCCGGGTCGCCACCCGCCCCCGGGCCAGAATGCCGCTGTCGCTTTCGCTCATACCTCCACTGTGCACCCACTCCGCACGTCAGCACCCACGGACGCGGTCACCCCCGCCATCACCCATAAAGCGCATTGAATTACCCGATAGGCGCAACAAAAGGTGACTTTCCGCCTCCTCTGGGCAAAGTACCCTCGCCGCTTCCGCGACCTGCCTCCGCAGGCTCGCTCCATGCACCGAGGAAAGCGCTGACGATGACCAGTTCGACCATGGGCCCCCGTGCGGTCCGTTGTCTCCGTACCCTGCCGTCCGTCGTTGCCGCCGTCCTGTCCCTGGTGGCCGCGCTTCTCCTCGGCAGCGCGACACCGGCAGCCGCCGCACCGGTGAAGCCGGTGATCAACGGACCCGTGTTCAACGACCCGCTGGGCACCCCGGCGCAGCAGAAGGCGATCTTCACCCAGCTCGTCCAGCTGATCGACGCCACGCCCGCCGGGGCGCAGATCCGCGGCTCGATGTACGAGTTCAACGACCAGGAGGTGGCCAACGCCCTGCTGGCAGCGAACTCGCGCGGCGTCGACGTCAAACTCATCGTCGACGATTCGAGCTATGTGGGGGGAAACGGAGCCGAGTACACCAACCCGTCCTTCCAGTCCCTCAAGAGCGGGCTCGGCACCAATGACGCCGCCCGCTCCTGGATCGCCGTCTGCGACGACAAGTTCGAGGACGCCGACGGCGTGGACGACGTCAGCCGAGGCTGCCTGGCCGTCGCCCCGCCCGGACCGGCGTACGCCCACAACAAGTTCTTCGTCTTCTCGAAGATCGGCCCCTTCGACGACGGCACCAGCTACTCGAAGGTCGTCTTCCAGACCTCCTCGAACCTGGGCGACTGGTACAAGGTCGAGTCCTTCAACGACTCCGTCACCTTCGCCGACAGCACGGTGTACAACAACTACGTCACGTACCACGAGATGCTCCGCCAGGGACGCTCGCTCGCCCGCGGCAACAACCACGCCTACTTCTCCACACCCACCGGCTCGACCTACCGTGCTTTCTTCTTCCCGCGCGGTGACGCGTCGTACTACAACCCGGCCACGGACACGGTCGTCGGCGCGCTGGACCAGCTCAGCTGCGCCTACACTGGCGCGGACGGCAAACGGCACCAGACCGACGTCCGCATCGTGGTCCACAGCTTCTTCGGCTCACGCGTCCAGGTCGCCGAGAAACTGGCCCAACTGAAGGCCCAGGGCTGCTGGATCGACATCCTCTACGCCGAGACCGACTCCACGATCACCACCCGCCTGAACGCCGCCGGCATCCAGCACCGCAAGTGCCTGATCCCCAACGGCCCCGGCATCGACGTCCGCCCGCACAACAAGGAAATCCTGATCGACGGCGCCTACGACGGCGACATCACACCGCGCGTCTACACCGGCAGCGCCAACCTGACCGGCTCATCCCTACGCTCAGCCGACGAAGTGGTCCTACGGATCACCAGCGCGTCCTACCACGCGAAATACCTGAGCACGTTTTACAAGATCCGGGCGGCTTGCGGGGGGTGAGGCCCTGCAACGGTGCCGCATGGAGTCCTACGCGGGCATCACGCCATGGATGCGGGAGAGCGTGAAGACGCGTTCCGCTTCGCGCAGGTGGCACCAGGCGTCGAGGTAGGGCGGGTCGAGTTCCAGGTCGCTGAGGGTGCGTACGGTCCGGTTGCCCGAGGTGGCGACGTGCTCGACCGTGATGGCCGCACCGGTGTCGATGGCATGGGCGACCTGGCCCTGGTGCCAGGGCGGCGTCGTTCAGGTGATCCGTCCGGTTTGATCACGTGACGCCCAGCGTGGCGAGTGGGCGGTTGAGGTTCCGGGCGCGGTGGCGGAGACCGGCGGCGAGTGGCACCAAAACCTTTCCGATCACGGCAACCTTTGGGTGCGTGGCGTCGACTTGCGGGTAACGGGGGCCGAGACCAAGGCCCATTGAGCCAGAAGGACAAGCCGTTGCCAGATCAGAACCGCTTTCATCGCCGCCGTCCGGCAACCCGCCGCGTACTCGCCGCCGCCGTGGTTCTCGCCGCAGTGGGTGCTGCCGTACCGTTGGTCGCGCAGGCCGCACACACGTCGAAGGCCGGCACGCCGACCGTGGCCGATGCAGCGGTCGGCAGCAGCCGCTACTTCGGCACGGCCGTGGCCGCCGGGAAGCTCGGCGACTCGACGTATTCCACGATTCTCGACCGGGAATTCAACATGATCACCCCGGAGAACGAGATGAAGTGGGACGCTACCGAACCGTCCCGCGGCAACTTCCACTTCGGGCCCGCCGACCAGATCGTCAACCATGCCACCGCGCACGGACAGCGGATGCGCGGCCACACACTGGTCTGGCACTCCCAACTGCCCAGCTGGGTCAGCTCCATCACCGACGCCAACACCCTGCGCAGTGTGATGAAGAACCACATCACCACCGAGATGAACCACTACAAGGGCAAGATCTACGCCTGGGACGTGGTCAACGAAGCCTTCGCCGACGGCGGCAGCGGCCGGCACCGCAGTTCGGTCTTCCAGAACGTGCTGGGCAACGGCTTCATCGAGGAGGCCTTCCGCACCGCCCGGAGCGCCGACCCCTCGGCCAAGCTCTGCTACAACGACTACAACATCGAGAACTGGTCCGACGCCAAGACCCAGGGCGTCTACAGCATGGTCAAGGACTTCAAGTCCCGCGGCGTGCCCATCGACTGCGTCGGCTTCCAGAGCCACTTCGGCGCCGGCGGCCCGCCGGCCAGTTTCGAGACCACCCTGTCCAAATTCGCCGCGCTCGGCGTGGACGTTCAGATCACCGAGCTCGACATCGCCCAGGCGTCGCCGACGGCGTACGCGAACACGGTCCGGGCGTGCATGAACGTCGCGCGCTGCAAGGGCATCACGGTGTGGGGTATCCGCGACAGCGACTCGTGGCGCACCGGTGAGAACCCGCTGCTGTTCGACAACAACGGCAACAAGAAGCCCGCCTACAGCGCGGTGCTCAACGCTCTGGGCAGCAGCAGCAGCGCCGGCACGCCGGGCGGGGGCATCACCTCCGGCACTGTCTACACGCTCTCCGACGTGGCTGCCGGACGTGTTCTCGACCAGCCCGCCGGGAAGAACGGCAACGGCACCCCGCTCCAGGTGCGGGACGCCGGCGGTGCCGCCAACCAGCGTTGGCGGGCAGGCCGGAACAGCGACGGCTCCTACACGCTGACCAACGTCGCCAGCGGCCGGGTCCTGGCCGAGCCGGGCGGCCGGACGGGCAACGGGACGAGGACGCAGGTCCGTGACTCCAACGGCGGCGCCAATCAGCACTGGCGGGCAGGCCGGAACAGCGACGGCTCCTACACGCTGACCAACGTCGCCAGCGGCCGCGCGCTGGAGATCCCCGGCGGTCGGACCGCCAACGGCACTCCCGTCCGGATCTGGGACTCCAACGGCGGCGCCAACCAGCACTGGAACTTCAGGTCGTCGCCAGCGACGAAGGGTGCCACGTGTGCTCTTCCGTCGACCTACCGGTGGAGCTCGACGGGTCCGCTGGCGGAGCCGGCGAACGGGCAGGTCGCGCTGAAGGACTTCACCACCACCACGTACAACGGCAAGCACCTGGTCTACGGGACCACCTCCAACGGAACGTCGTGGGGCTCGACGGGGTTCAGTCCCTTCACGAACTGGTCGGACATGGCGACGGCCGGCCAGACCAAGATGAACGAGCCCGCGGTGGCGCCCCAAGTGTTCTACTTCGCGCCCAAGAACGTCTGGGTGCTGGTTACCCAGTGGGGTCAGTGGCCGTTCTCCTACCGCACGTCCAGCGACCCCACCAACCCCAACGGCTGGTCCGCCGCGCAGCCGCTGTTCACCGGCAGCCTCCCCGTGGGCCCCGGGGGCCAGAAGGACGCCCCGATCGACCCGACCATGATCGCCGACGACCAGAACATGTACCTGTTCTTCGCCGCTGACAACGGCAAGATCTACAAGTCGACCATGCCGCTCGGGAACTTCCCGGGCAACTTCGGCTCCTCGTACACGACGGTCATGAGCGACACACGGGACCTTCTGTTCGAGGCTCCGCAGGTCTACAAGGTCCAGGGCCAGAACCAGTACCTCATGATCGTTGAGGCGCAGGGGGCGAACCGCTACTTCCGCTCCTTCACCGCCTCCAGCCTGAACGGTCCGTGGACCGTCCAGGCCGGCAGCGAGAGCAGCCCCTTCGCGGGCCAGGCCAACAGTGGTTCCCCCTGGGCCAAGGGTGTCAGCCACGGTGACCTGGTCCGCAACAACCCCGACCAGACCATGACCATCGATCCCTGCAACCTGCAGTTCCTCTACCAGGGCCTCCCCAACAACACACCGGCGAACACCGACTACCTGAAACTGCCGTACCGGCCGGGTCTGCTCACCCTGCAGCGCTGACCCGCCTGATCCACGGTGATCGCGATGTGGGGCGGTCCGCCGACGCGTAGACGAGCGGTTTACGGCGTGGGCGATTCCACCCGCTGACCGATACGCACCGCCTTGAGGAACCCCAGCCATGCGCCGGTTGGGGTTCCTCTCTTTTGCTGCTGGTTGCTCCCGTTGTCGGGCTCTGGACCAGTGCGGTGCCGGTACGCATGCCCCGCCGTCCCGGTCCCGGCATGGCTGACGCGCAGCTGGCCCAGGATAAGGACCGGCTGGGAGATCCGCGCCCCGATGCAGGTCACTCACGTCGAGCGGGTCGCCGCGTCCGCCGCGCTGGGATGCCTGTCCTGGAACCGGGGCCATACGCGGGGTGCGGCCAGTTGCTGCACAGGTACGGACGGAACGCGGCCATGTACTGCCGCGTCTGCCGTGACGTCCTCAACGGCCGCTAGCCGCGAACTGCGCGGTCAGGGGGCTATGGCAGGTCGCGGGGAGGACACCTCACTTCGTTCAGGCAACACATCGTCGGCCGGCCAGTGCCGCACGCATGCCAGGGATGCCCTCTACAGGAGCCACGCTCGTCACGCTCCCGCCCACACCACACCCCCGTGCTTTGACCATTCCGCGGTCACAATCTCCTGCTCTGCGGTGTGAGAGCGGCGCAACGGAATGTCCCACGCGGTCTAACAGGCAGGAAACCGGCCGCCACGGCGGTCGGACTAGCTTCGTGACATGAGGGTGTGGATGCCTGTACGGCCGCTGCGCGGCAGGCCTGCCGCGATCGGCACGGGCAGATTCGGCAAGGGCGGTTCAGCGCGCCGCCACGGGGGCCGAACGACTCCCGGGCGACGGCCGATGCCTGGCTGGCGCAGCATCAGGGGCCGGGTGGCGGTGGTCATCACGGTTCCGATCTGCTTGCTGCTGGCGGTGGCCGGTCTCGCCGTGAACGGCCGCGCCGAGGCCCTCGGCGATGCCCGGACGACCCGTGCCGAGGTCGGCCTCAGCCTGCGCATCCAGGCTCTGGTGCACCAGCTGCAGCGCGAACGCGGCCTGACCAACGGCCTGTTGGGCGGTGAGACGGAGTTCCGCCCACCGCTTTCCGCCACGCGCAAGCGCGTTGACACGGCACTGCGCGGAATGCGCAGCGAAAGCGCCGTCGAGGACGTCGTCCAGCGGCACTTGCGGCGTCTCGCCGGCATCCGAGCCGCCGCCGACAGAGGCACCGCCGGCCAGGCCGCGACCCTCACCTTCTACACCGGCGCCGTCAACGCCCTGAACGCCGTCGATCCGGTGGCGGAGACCGCGACCGGCGCCGACCGCCAACTGCGCGACGGGCTGGCCGCGTTGCGCGAGCTGGCCGCCGCCAAGGAGTCCGTCGCCCTCGAACGCGGGCTCCTCAACGGTGTGTTCGCCCAAGGCGCCTTCCACGGCCGTGCTTACATCGACTTCACCGAGGTGCGAGCCACCCGCGTCGCCGCCCTCGCCCGCTTCCGGCAGGTCGCCACCGCGCCTCAGCACGCGGCACTGGAGAAAGCCTTCGCAACCGAGGACGCCGAACGCGCCACCGCCTACGAGAAACAGGCGGAAGGCGCCGCCGACGGCTCCCCGCTGCGCGCCGACGCCGGCACCTGGTGGGACGCGATGACCGTACTCGTCGACGATCTGTACGCCGTCCAGCGGTCGGTCGGTGACGGCGTACGGGACCGGGCCGATCGGCTCAGCCACGACGCCGAGCTGGCCCTCGCCGCCTATCTCGTCGCGGGCACGCTCATCGCCGCCCTTGTCGCGGGCCTCGCCGCTGTCGCCTCCCGGTCGCTCACGCGCCCGCTCCGTGGGCTCGCCGAGAGCGCTCACGACGTGGCGCGCCGCCGACTGCCCGCAGCCGTCGCCCGTATCCAGCAGTCCCCGCAGGACCCTGCTCAGCTCCCGACGCCGGAGGACGCGCAGGACACCCCCGATGCACGGCTGCTGGGCGGTGCGGCCGAGATCGCCGAGGTCGCGGCGTCCCTGCAGCAGGTGGAACACACGGCCCTCCAGCTGGCTGCCCAGCAGGCCGGCCTGCGTCGCAACACCACGGAATCGCTCGCCAATCTCGGCCGCCGGAACCAGAGCCTCTTACGTCGCCAGCTCAGCCTCATCACCCGCCTGGAACGGCAGGAACTCGACCCGGACGCCCTCGCCGAGCTCTTCGAGCTCGACCACCTCGCCACCCGTATGCGGCGCAACGCCGAAAGCCTGCTGGTCCTGGCCGGGCAGAATCCGCCGCGGCCCACGGCAGCACCCGCCGACGGTCTGGAGGTCGTCCAGTCCGCAGTAGCCGAGGTGGAGCAGTACCGTCGAGTTCTGATCGCGACCGTGGAGCCGGTGCGGGTGCGTGGGCACGCCGTCGCAGATGTCGCCCACCTCCTCGCCGAACTCATCGAGAACGGACTGAATTTCTCGCCCCCGACCGAACCGGTCGAGGTGCACGGCTGGTACGACAACGAGGACGACACGTACTCCTTCGGTGTCGTCGACCACGGCATCGGCATGTCCGAAGCCGACAAAGCACGTGCGGGCGCCCTCCTCTCCGACTCCGGCGAGGAGGCCCTCGTTGCCGCACCCACCCGGTTCCTCGGCCACCTCGTCGTCGGCCGACTCGCCCACCGCCTCGGTGAAGGCGCTCAAGTCCACCTCTTCGACACTCCTGGCGGCGGCCTGTCCGCCCTCCTTGTCCTCCCCGGGCGCCTGCTCGCCCCCGTGGAGGACCCCTCCACCCCACCCCCACCCCCACCCCCACCCGCACCCGCCAGGCCCGCTGTCTCCTCCCTGCTCAACGGCTTCCGAGCGGGTGTCGCCCGCGCCGAAGCCAGAAACCCCCAAGGAGCGTCATCGTGACCACCGCCGTCCAGAGTTTCGGCTGGCTCGTCTCGGAGTTCGTGCGCACCGCCGACGGCGTCACCGATGCCGTCGCCGTTTCCTCTGACGGCCTGCTCATGGCCGCCTCGGACAGCCTCGGCCGAGATCGCGCCGACCACTTGGCCGCCGTCGTCTCCGGCATCACCAGCCTCGCCCAGAACGCGGCGACGGCACACGGCTTCCACGGCATGAAGCTCGTCATGATCGAAATGCTTGGGGGCTTCCTCATGGTCGGTCGTATCCGCGACGGCAGCTGCCTCGGCGTCCTCGCCGCCGAAGGGTGCGACGTCGGCCTCGTCGGCTACGAAATGGCTGTCCTCGCCGACCGCGCCGGCGAGCTGCTCACCCCGCAGTTGGTACGCGAACTGCACTCCGCGCCCAGGTGAGCCCACCCGTTCGCCGCCCGCCCCTGCCTCCGTTACCAGTGCGTGCCGCGAACGGTGGCGTGGCCGGGCGGCTCGTCTTCCATGGTGCCGTGAGGCGCAGCAGCCGCGCGTTGGCCTCGTCCGGCGCGAAACGGTCAGGGGCGAATTCTGTGGCGGACCGAAGTCCGAGCCACACCAGCATGGCGTGGTATTCCTCATGCGCCGGGTCAACGAGGATCACTTTGAGATCGCTGTGGCCGGGTCCGCCGCCGCAGTCCTCGGGCGGGCACGCCCCGGCACCGTCCACGCAGTGCGGATGGTGAAGCCCGGCTGAGGCTGTCCGGAATGACTGGGTTGAGCATCGGCGACGCTGAGGAGTGGGGTTTCTCGGTCTTCGGGCTGTTCTTCTCGGGCGAGTCGGTTCAGCCAAGTGCGGCTCGTACTGCGGCGAGGATGGCTGTCTCGTCGGCTCCGGTCGCGCGGGCGGCGGCGACGTATCCGTGAGCGAGTCGGGTGAGCCGAGCGGCGTCGGGGTGAGCGGCCCTGGGTACGGCAGCGACCCGGGTGCCTGCTCCACGTCTGGTGCGGATGAGGGCCGCGGCCTCCAGCTCCTTGTAGGCGCGGGCCACGGTACCGGTGGCCAGGCCGAGGTCGGCGGCGAGCTGGCGGACGGTGGGGAGCCGTTCGCCCTCCGGGAGATGGCCGCCGCCGATGAGCGCGGCAAGTTGGGTCCGTATCTGCTCGTACGGAGGGACCGGGCTGGTCGTGTCCACACGTACGGTCGGGCGGGTCATGGCTGCCTCCGGGGGACGGAGAGCGGGGCGGCAACGACGAGCAGGGACCACACGGCCGTGCAGCCGGCCGTCGCCGCGACCGGCAGCAGGATCCAGCCGACGGCGTGGGGCGCGGGTCCGAGGCAGGAAAGCGAGCGCAGTGCACCTGATGCGAAGAACGCTGCGCCGGCGAGCGGAGCGGAAACCAACAGTCCCCACGCGGCCGTCACCGCGAGCGCCCGGTCTCGGCGCTGTTCTTCGTCGGCGGCGAGCAGTGCCGAGTCCCCGTCGGGGGCTGGTCGCCGCGTGATGCGGTACAGGGCGTAGCCGCAGGCGGCGCTGCCGACCCCGAGGGCGCCAAGGATCGGGGCGCTGTAGAAGAGGCCGGGCCAGGGACCGTGTGACTCGGTCAGTCCGCCGCAGGCCGCGCTGAGTGAGCGGCTCGCCCGGCCGATGTCGTCCGCGGACGCGGTGAGCGCGGCGGTCGTGAGCAGGGTGATGAGCGCAGCGGCCTGGGTGGCCAGAAGTGTGGCGAAGCGGACCGGGAGGAAGTCGCGGATACGGCGCGGAGTGAGGCCCGCCTGGCGTACTGGCCCCTGCCGATTGGGGATCAGGGCGTCTGCGGCCAGGATGCCCACCACGGTGCAGATGCCGAAGACCGGGATGGCGTGGAGGATTCCGAGCCCCAGGCGGTCGCTCTGGGCGGTCCCCCAGGCCAGCGCGGCGCCGAGCGCGAGACCGCCCCACCGGGCGAACAGAGCGGCGCGGGCGCGTCGGTGCGGGCCGGGCAGGGCGGTGTCGAGCATGGGGATCCCCCGTCGTGGCGCTTGTATCAAATGTCGAGTACAAGATGGCGGGCACAGCATTTTGTGTCAAGTTGGTGATACAAGATGCTGGATTGACGGTGGGAGTGCCGGTGAGGCGCTGGCGGAGGATGCGAGATTCGAACTCGTGAGGGGTTGCCCCCAACACGCCTTCCAAGTCTTCGTCCGGGGGTGATGGGACGTTCTGACCAGCGGTGGAGCTGTGGTGCATGGTCCCTCTGAACGGTGCCGTACGCCGGTGAATGCAACCAAAACTGCAGCCATGTCATAGCGCGTTCTGTCTGGCCCGTACGTTGGTGAAGCCGCAGTGCGGCCCGGCCCTGACCTCGATGTGCCCACGTCTTCCCATGCTCGTCCGACCGTGACCGGTCAGGTTAAGTCGAGGCGCCTGATGCCGATCCGGTGTGACCGGCCTAGCGTTCATGACGTCACCCGATCCGACACCAAGCGGCAGGCTCTTTGGCGCCACCGCTCCGGCAACCCGCTGTTCCACGCTCCCTTCGAATCGGCCGAGTTCACCCTCACCGGCTCCCAGGTCTCCAGCACCGGCGTGTCGATCACGACCTACGTCAAGCAGTAAGGGAGGGCACATGTTGATTCGTCCCACGACCGAGGCTGACCTCGATCGCATAGTCGCCGTGACGGTCGACGAACCCATCGGCTGGATCCACGCCGACCGTTATCGCGATGAACTCGGCCAGGGAATGTACCGGCCCGAGTGGACCTGGGTCGCCGAGGACGGCGACCGGGTGGTGGCCCGGGCCCTGTGGTGGGGACAGTCGTCCAGTGAGCACCCGGTCGCCCTGGACTGCCTGTACGTCGACGCCTCAGTCGTCGACCGCACGGCCGTCGCGGCCGAACTCCTCGCCGCCGGCCTGCGGGCGTTCGCCGAGCAGGGCGCGCGCAAACTGCCCTTGTACAACCTGACATTGCCGAACGGCTGGCGCGAGGACCCGGCCGTCGCCGCCGCCCTGGCCTGGCGGCGCGGGGCGGCGCTGGCGGCCGGTCTCACGGACGAGGTGGAACGGCTGCGCCTGGAGTGGAGTCCCGGCGCCGGGGTGCCGCGCTCCAGCGGCCGGCTCACCTTCGACGAAGCCACGGACGAGGAGTTCCTGGAGGTCTTCCGGCGCATCGCCCAGGGCAGCCTGGACGGTGAGACCCGCAGGAACCTGGCGGCCAAGGGCGCGGCGGCCACCGCCCGGGACGAGATGGACTTCTACCTGGGCTGCCCCGGCAAGCGCGAGTGGTGGCGGCTTGCGCGCGCCGCCGGCGGAGAGGTCGCGGGCCTTGCGATCCCGTCGGCGACGCCGTACAACCGCAACGTCGGCTACCTGGGGGTCGTCCCGGAGTTCCGCGGCCGGGGTTACGTCGACGACCTGCTTGCCGAGATCACCCGGGTGCACGCGGAGGCGGGCGCCGAACTGATTACCGCCACTACGGATACGGGCAATGCGCCGATGGCCGCGGCCTTGGCCCGGGCCGGCTACCAGACCGCCGAGATTCGGATGATCTACTCGGCGCCCGCATCATGAGGCAAGGAGCGAGGCCAGTTCGGTGCGGGAACTGATGCCGAGCTTGGGGAAGGCGCGGTAGAGGTGGTGCCCGACCGTGCGGGGGCTCAGGAAGAGCTGCGTGGCGATCTCCCGATTGGTCGCCCCGGTGGCGGCGAGCCGTACGACCTCGCGCTCCTGCGGGCTCAACCGGCTGATCCGTCCGTCCGTGGGACCGGCCGCGTCATGGGTCTCGCCCGCGGCCTGCAGTTCCGCACGAGCCCGGCGGGCCCACGGCTTGGCGTCCAGCTTCTCGAAGGTCTCCAGCGCCTCGCGGAGGTGGTCGCGGGCATCGATGTTGCGGCGCAGTCGGCGCAGCCATTCCCCGTAGACGAGCTCGGTGCGGGCCCGTTCGAAGTCGCCGCCGTCCGCGTGGAGACGTACGGCCGCCGCGAAGTGGTCCTCGGCCTCGCTGTCCGGGCCGGTCAGGGCCGCACAGCGGTGGGCCATCGCGGCGACGGGCGGCCGGCTTACGGCAGCCGCCCAGTCCGCGAGTCGGCGCGCGGGCTCCTTCGCCCGCTCCGGATGGCCGGCGCGCACCGCGGCTTCGGCGAGGTCGGGCAGCAGGAACCGGGCGAGCAGTGGATGGCCCGCTTTCTGCCGCGCTGCCTCAAGATGCTCCAGCGCCGTCTGCGCCCGCCCAAGGCCGAGTTCGAGCAGCCCCAGCGCCCACAAGGCATTCGCCGTGCCCCGCCCGACGCTGCGCGGGCGGGTGTATTCCAGGGCTTGCTCCGCCAGGGAGCGGGTCTCTTCCTCGCGGCCCCGGACGGCGGCGAGGGTAGCCAGTACGGCGCGCAGATGTGCGGCCCGGTGGGTGAGGGCGTAGTAGTCGGCGAGCCGGAGTCCCTCGGCGGCGTGCGCGTGTGCCTGATCGAACCGGCCGAGCGCCAGTTCGGCTTCCGCGAGCAGGTGCAGCGTGGTGGGCAGCCACCCGCTGATGCCCTGCTCGCGGCAGAGGGCGACCGCTGCGGTGGCGATCTCGTGCGCCTCCGCGTGGCCGGCGACCAAGTGGCAGTAGATCCCGGTCATCAGCTGGTCCATGAGTCCACTGCCGGGCAGTCGGCAGGCCCGTACGAGTTCGCGCAGGGAGTTCAGGGCGCCGGGCACCTCGCCGTTGAGCAGGAGGGCGGGCACGGCCAGCACCGGCAGGTCCGGAGCGCGGGCCGCGATCTCGCCTATCAGGGCGGCGTTCCCCGAGGAGAAGGCCGCGTGGACCGCGTCGGTCAGGAGGGAGGCGAGCTTGTCGGGGCGACTGGGCGCGATGAGGTCCGCGCATTCGCCCAGGATGCGACCGGCGGCCGCCGGGCTGCCGCAGCCGAGCTCGACGACGGCTCGCACGCGGGCGAAGTCCGCCGCCATCCCGGGATCCTGCACGGGAAGCGGCACCTGGTCGGCCAGGGCGCCGCAGCGCTCGTCCTGTCCGGCTTCGCCGGCCTTCTGGGCCGCGCTGATCAGGAGCCGCGCCCGCCGCTTCGGGTCTTCGGTGAGCTGGGCGGCCCGCTCGTAGGCGGCGGACGCGGACGCCATCGCCTGGCGGCTGCCGGCCCACTCGGCGACGTGCTCCAGTTCGTCGGCGACCCGCTCGTCCGGGCCCGTCGCCGCGGCTGCCAGGTGCCAGGCGCGCCGGTGCGCGTGTCGGGCGGTGTCCAGCGTCGCCGCCAGCGCTTCGTGGGCGGCGATGCGCCGGGCGAGCGGGGACCCTTGGTAGGCCGCATACCGGACGAGTGGGTGCCTGAAGCGCAGCACCTCCCCGGACAGGGAGACAAGCCCGGCGCGTTCGGCGGGCTCCAGGTCTTCGATCGCGGCGCCGCACCGGCGGGCCGCGCTCAGCACCAAGGGCAGATCCCCGGTGTCGTCCGCTGCGGACACCACGAGCATGGTCTGGGTGGCTTCGGGAAGCCGGCCGATCTGCCCCGCGAGGGCGTCCTGCAAGGGGCCCCGCAGCGGGGACGGCGCCTCGGGCAGCGCCAGCGGGCTCAACTGCCCGGCCCGCTGGGCCGGGGTGAGCGCGGTCGGGAGCTCGATGAGGGCGAGCGGGTTGCCATCCGCCTGGTCGATGATCCATTCCGCGACGTGCGGCGGGAGGCCGGGGATCAGCGCCGCGGCCGCCTCCCGGTCGATCCCTTCGACGTGGAGCAGGGGAAGGCCCTTCGCCACGCTGCCATGGGCCCCGTCGCGCGCGGCGAAGAGCATCACGGTGCCCTCGGCGCGCAGCCTGCGGGCGACGAAGGTGAGTACGTCTGCGGATGGCCGGTCGAGCCATTGCACGTCGTCGACCAGGCAGAGAAGCGGGGCATCGGCGCCGATCTCCGACAGCATCGACAGCACAGCGAGACCGACGGTGAAGCGATCATGCACCGCGTCCTCGGTGAGTCCGAAGATCGCTCGCATGGCTGCGGCCTGCGGTGTCGGCAGCCGGTCGATTACGTCAAGGACGGGCAGGAACAGCTGGTGCAGCCCACTGAAGGCAAGCTCCATCTCGGACTCGATGCCCTCGACACGCAGCACCCGCACGCCGTCCGCCCGCTGGGCGGCATAGTCGAGCAGCGTGGTCTTGCCGATCCCGGCCTCGCCGTGAATCAGCAGGCTGCTGCTGGCTCCCTGCCGACAATCGGTGAGCATCCGCTCTATTCGCCGCTGTTCCGCACTTCGTCCCAGCAACGCCCGCCCCCCGCCGTCGAGTCCGGCCGCGCCCCGTCGGCGCCATTAGTACCAGTTCAGAGCCAACCACGATTCACCAGCGAGATCATCACCGAGAACTTGGGCGCCGGCCCCAGGGCCGCCGTGTTACGACCCGCACGCCGGCTGTGGTGATGCACCGGGGCCGTCGAACAGCGGGCCAGTGGCGGGGAGTTCTCCGTCGCGCGATCTCGGACGTGCGGCGAGGTCACGAGGTCCCAGTGGTGGGGTAGTCGCCGACGGCGGCGGCGAGGAGGACGAAGACATGGCCCGCCGCCGGGGGCAAAGCGGCCTCGATCTCGTCGTCGGTGCGGCCGGCCAGGGTGAGTTCCTGGATGCGGCGGAACAGTACGCGGTCCGCGGCGGCGGTCGGGGGCATGGGGCGCGATGGACAGGGCGGGTTCCGGGGTGACTGCGGCCAGCGCTGCTGCCAGCGCCTCCTCACGCTGATCGTGCGACTCGCTACCGCGGCCGGCAAGACCGACACCTTCCTCGGCGAGCGCTACCGGCGCATCGGCCGTCGCCGAGGCAAGAAGAAGGCTCTGGTCGCCGTCGGCCGCTCGCTCCTGGTCGTGATCCGGCACCTGCTCTCGCCCCCGGGCACCCGGTTCCACGACCTCGGTTCCGGTTACTACGACTCCCGCATCGACCCCGAACAACGCAAGCACAACCACGTCCGCCAACGCGAAGCCCTCGGCTCCACCGTCGCCCTGCAGCCCACCACACAGCCCCCGACCGCGCTCCATCCGTCGGCTCACACGCTCGTGGGCCGATGACGCGCGCTTTCCGAACTCTCCATTGAAGAGACGCACAACGTCGAAGGGCCCCACCGCGAACGGTGGGGCCCTTCGACATCGTGCCCGGTGAGGCACTGGCGGAGGATACGAGATTCGAACTCGTGAGGGGTTGCCCCCAACACGCTTTCCAAGCGTGCGCCCTAGGCCTCTAGGCGAATCCTCCGCCGGGAACATTACATGAAGTGGGAGGGTGCTAGCGAACTCGTTCGGGCGCCCGGCGATCAGGTAGGCTGGGGTTCAGCCCCTCACGCGGCGCTATCTGACTGAACTCCCCCAGGGCCGGAAGGCAGCAAGGGTAGGTCGGCTCTGGCGGGTGCGTGAGGGGTCTTCTGTTGCGTGGACGCCCCTGCTGCCGCCGTCGCCCCCGTCGGTGACAGATCCCGCCGGTGCGCGCGCAGGAAGACTCGCTCGTCGATGTAGACCGCGATGAAGAAGACCAGCGCGACGCCGAGGCCGATGACCGACGGGTGATGGCCGGTGGTCGGGGCCAGGATGGCGGTCATGGCGAGCCAGAGGAACACGTTGGGCGTGTTCTGGGTGATGAACATGTCACGGCCGAGAGCGGTGCCGTGGGGGCGCATGTGGAGGAACAGCGCCGTCAGTCCCCGCAGGATCGTCAGGGCCGCCGCGGTGATGACCATTCCCAGCAGCAGGTGACCGGCCAGTGATGCCGTCAGCCCGGTCGGCGGGGTCAGCGCGAACGTGGCCAGGCCGGCGAGCGGGATCAGGGCCAGGCCGCCCAGCCAGTTCCAGTTCGTGCTGAGGGCGCCCGCGCGGATCGGATCGTGCCGGCGCAGGACCTGGGCGCCCGCGCCGGGCAGGACTAGGGCGGCGAGCAGGACGGCCGCGTACGTGAGCAGCGCCGGTTCGAGGGTGGTGAGCGTGTGTGCCTGAGTCGCCCCGCCCGGCAGCATCACCGGCAGCGCCAGGCCCGTCAGCAGCACTGCCGGCAGGGCCAGTGAGGCGGCCACCGTGTGGCGTACGGCGAAGAAGTAGTCGCCTCCCCAGAGGAGGGAGAGGGTGGGGGCCAGCAGCGCGGGTGGGAGCAGGAGGAAGAGTCCGGCCAGCTCCAGGGGGACCGAACGGGCCGTCCAGAGGAGGGCCAGGCCCAGCACCAGGCGGGGGAGGAGCAGGGGCCAGGCCGTGTGGAGGCTGGCCATCGGGCGGCGGAGCGTGTGCGGATTGACCCGCAGCATCGCGAAGAACGAGCCGACCGACAGCAGCGCCGTGAGGGCGGTGGTGAAGGCCCAGGCGGGGACCCGTATCCCCAGCGCGAGCTGCGCGGCCACCCCCGCCGCGGCCGCGCCCGCGACCAGCAGCGGGAGGCGGATCTCGACGATCTCGCCGAGGTCGTTCAGCAGTCCCGCCGCCGCGGGGGCCGCGACCGCCCGGCGCAGATCGTCCTCGGAGAGCGGACGGGCGTTGGGGATCTTGAAGTCGCGGTACGCATCGGGGGCGGCGCCCGCGACGACCAGCGCGAACATCTCCACGATGTACTTGTGGGCGACGACGAGGACCGTCCGGCCCGCGCGCGAGGCGGGCAGCAGTACGTCGTTGTAGTACGCGGCCACGCGCGCGTGCATCTCCGTCCAGGTCTCGCCGCCGGGTGGCCGGCCGGTCGGGGAGTGGAACGCCTCCGTGTACCCGGCGAAGCCGATGCCCTTCTTCACCAGGCTCTTGTTGCGACCGCTGTAGATCCCGAAGTCGCGCTCTATGAGGGCCTCGTCGACCGTCACCCGGTCCGGCGGCTCGGGCAGCCGCTCGATGATCGTCCGGGCGGTCTCCTGGGCGCGGCGCAGCGTGGACATGTGCACTTCGTCGATCCGTACGCCCCCTGCGGCGAGGGCGGCGACCCGGTCCGCCGCCTGGTCGGCCTGGCGCAGGCCGAGCGCGGTGAGCGGGGCGTCCAGCCGTCCGGCGAAGCGGTTCTGCTCGTTGGCCTGGGACTCTCCGTGACGGATGAAGTACAGAGGCATGGATCTCCTCGTGTGGGGGGTGAGGGGGTGCCTGGGGGTGCGTGGGGTGGGTGCAGTGGGTGGGGGTGCCGGGGAGGTGTGAGGGGTGTGACGGCAGACAGAGTTGTTCTGGGTCCGAAGTTGTACGTGTTCTACTTGACTCTTCAACTTCATCATGGGGGGCAGGCCGTTTGCATGAAGTGGCTGTAAAAAACCCAGAGACGGCCGATCACCGCCCGATGACGGCCGATAACGGCTGTTGAAACCGCGCGGTCCGCGTTGTCAGTGGGCGCCTATAACCTCGTATGCGTGTCGTCTCTCGCGCTGTACCGCCGCTATCGCCCGGAGTCGTTCGCCGAGGTCATCGGACAGGAGCATGTGACCGACCCGCTGCAGCAGGCGCTGCGCAACAACCGGGTCAATCACGCGTACCTGTTCAGCGGCCCGCGCGGATGCGGGAAGACGACGAGCGCACGCATCCTGGCCCGTTGCCTGAACTGCGAGCAGGGCCCCACGCCGACGCCGTGCGGCGAGTGCCAGTCGTGCCAGGACCTGGCGCGCAACGGCCCGGGATCCATCGACGTCATCGAGATCGACGCCGCGTCGCACGGTGGTGTGGACGACGCCCGTGAGCTGCGCGAGAAGGCCTTCTTCGGACCCGCCGCCAGTCGCTACAAGATCTACATCATCGACGAGGCCCACATGGTCACGTCGGCCGGTTTCAACGCGCTGCTGAAGGTCGTCGAGGAGCCGCCGGAGCACCTCAAGTTCATCTTCGCGACCACCGAGCCCGAGAAGGTCATCGGGACGATCCGGTCGCGTACGCACCACTATCCGTTCCGGCTCGTGCCTCCGGGGACGCTGCGCGAGTACCTCGCCGAGGTGTGCGGGCGCGAGGACATGGCGGTCGAGGAGGGCGTGCTGCCGCTGGTCGTGCGGGCGGGCGCGGGTTCCGTGCGTGACTCCATGTCCGTCATGGACCAGCTGCTCGCCGGAGCGCGGGAGGAGGGTGTGACGTATGCCATGGCCACCTCCCTCCTCGGCTACACCGACGGCTCGCTCCTGGACTCCGTCGTCGAGGCCTTCGCCACCGGCGACGGCGCCGCCGCCTTCGAGGTCGTCGACCGCGTCATCGAAGGGGGCAACGACCCGCGCCGCTTCGTCGCCGACCTGCTGGAGCGGCTGCGCGACCTCGTCATCCTCGCCGCGGTGCCGGATGCCGCGGAGAAGGGTCTGATCGACGCCCCGGCCGACGTCGTGGAGCGCATGCAGGCTCAGGCGGGCACCTTCGGCGCCGCCGAGCTCAGCCGCGCCGCCGACCTCGTCAACGAGGGCCTGACCGAGATGCGCGGCGCCCACGCGCCCCGTCTCCAGCTCGAGCTGATCTGCGCCCGCGTACTCCTGCCCGCGGCCTACGGCGACGAGCGCGCCGTGATGGCCCGCCTCGACCGCCTGGAGCGGGGCGTGAACTTCTCCGCGGGCGCCACCATGCCCGCGACGGGGTACGTACCCGGGCCCGACGCACACAGCGGAGCGGCCCCCGGCCCCGGCTTGGCCGCCGCCGATCCGGCCGCGCCGGTCGCGCCAGTCGTGCCGGTCGCGCCGGGAGGCGGACCCGCCGCAGCCCGAGCGGCGGTACGGACATCGGGCGCGCCGTCCGCCGGAATCGGCGCCACCCCGCCGACCCCCGAGGCAGCCGCACCCCCGGCACCCCCCGGGCCCGCCGCTCCGGTGACCCCCCAGCCCCAGCCCCAGTCCCAGTCCCAGCCCACTCCGCCTACGGCGGCTGCCGCCCCCGGCGCCTGGCCCACCGCTGCTCCGGCCGGCGGCGGCCGACGCCCCGGCGGCTGGCCCACGGCGGCGCCCACGGGCACCGGCCGCCCCTCTGCCGCCCCCGCCGCCTCCAGCGCGCCGACACCCGCACAGGCACCGGCACCCACGCCCACTTCCCAGCCGGCAGCGCCCGCCCCCGCAGCCGCGTCCTACGCGCCCCCCAGTGGTGGCCTGGACCCCCGGATGCTCTGGCCGAACATCCTGGAGGCGGTCAAGAACCGCCGCCGCTTCACCTGGATCCTGCTCAGCCAGAACGCCCAGGTGGCCGGCTTCGACGGAACGACCCTCCAGCTGGGCTTCGTCAACGCGGGAGCCCGCGACAACTTCGCGAGCAGCGGCAGCGAGGACGTACTGCGGCAGGCGCTGAGCGAGCAGTTCAGCGTGCAGTGGAAGATCGAGGCGATCGTCGACCCGTCCGGCGGCTCCGCCCCGCCCCCCGCGGGCGGCGGCCCCGGCGGAGGCGGTACCCCGGGCGGCTACGGCACCCCAGGCGGCTACGGCACCGGCACGGCACCGCAGCGCCCCGCGTCCCCACCGGCCCCCTCCGCACCCGCCACCCCGTCAGCACCGGTCACCCCCGCACCCAGTGCCGCCCCCGGGCCCCAGCCGGCCGCCCCGGAACCCCCACCCCCGGTCGCCCCCGAGGACGACATCCCCGAGGACGACGACCCCGACCTCAACGAGTCGGCCCTCTCCGGCCACGACCTGATCGTGCGCGAACTGGGCGCGACGGTGTTGGAGGAGTTCTCGAACGAGTAGCCGGGGAGCCTTTCAGGACGAGGCCCCTCAAGTGCCGAAGCGAGGATCGCGGGGTGCAGCCCAGCCCCCGGGGACGCCCACATCGACGCGGGACTGGCTTCAGTCACGCTGGCTTCAGCCGCGCCGAATTCAGCGGTGCACCGGATTCAGCCGGGCCGGATTCGGAGGAACGTACAGCGTGCTGCCCTCCTCGTCCTCGGCAACCCGCACAAACCTCCAAGCCCCGCGCCGGTTAGGCTGACCCCGTGAAGGTCCTCGTCATCGGTAACGGCGCCCGCGAACATGCCCTGTGCCGCTCCCTGTCCCTCGACCCCGGCGTCACCGCCCTGCACTGCGCCCCCGGCAACGCCGGCATCGCCGAGGTCGCCGAGCTGCACCAGGTCGACGCGCTGGACGGCAAGGCCGTGTCCGCGCTGGCCACGGAGCTCGGCGCCGATCTCGTCGTCGTGGGCCCGGAGGCGCCCCTCGTCGCCGGGGTCGCCGACGCCGTGCGCGAGGCGGGCATCCCGGTGTTCGGCCCCGCCAAGGAGGCCGCGCAGATCGAGGGCTCCAAGGCCTTCGCGAAGGACGTCATGGCGGGCGCGGGGGTTCCCACCGCACGCTCGTACGTCTGCACGACCCCGGACGAGGTCGACGAGGCGCTCGACGCCTTCGGCGCTCCGTACGTCGTCAAGGACGACGGCCTCGCCGCGGGCAAGGGGGTCGTCGTCACCGGCGACATCGAGGCTGCGAAGGCGCACGCCAACTCCTGCCAGCGCGTCGTCATCGAGGAGTTCCTCGACGGCCCCGAGGTCTCGCTCTTCGCCATCACGGACGGCGAGACCGTCGTACCGCTCCAGCCGGCCCAGGACTTCAAGCGCGCGCTCGACGGCGACGAGGGCCCGAACACCGGTGGCATGGGCGCGTACTCGCCGCTGCCGTGGGCTGACCCGAAGCTGGTCGACGAGGTCCTGGAGACCGTCCTCCAGCCGACCGTCGACGAGATGCGCCGACGCGACACCCCCTTCTCCGGCCTGCTCTACGCCGGCCTCGCGATCACTTCGCGCGGTGTGCGGGTCATCGAGTTCAACGCCCGTTTCGGCGACCCCGAGACCCAGGTCGTCCTGGCCCGCCTGAAGACCCCGCTGGCCGGCGTCCTGCTCGCCGCCGCGAACGGCACCCTGGCCGACGTGGAGCCCCTGCGCTGGAGCGAGGACGCCGCGGTCACCGTGGTCGTCGCCTCGCACAACTACCCCGGCACTCCCCGCACCGGCGACCCGATCACCGGCCTCGACGAGGTGGCCGCAGAGGACGCCCCGCACGCCTACGTCCTGCACGCCGGAACCAAGCACGACGGCGACTCGGTCGTCAGCGCGGGCGGCCGCGTCCTGTCCGTCACGGCGATCGGCAAGGACCTCACCAAGGCCCGCGAACGCGCGTACAGGGCCGTCGCCCGCCTCCACCTCGACGGCTCCCAGCACCGCACGGACATCGCCGCGAAGGCGGCGGGCGCCTGACGGTCGCCACCGCCACCGCCACCGCCACCGCCACCGTCACTGCCACGGCCGCCGTCACCATCGCCACCACCGACGCGGCCCCGCCCGGATGAATCGCACAGGTCCCGGATCCGTCTTCGGATTCGGGACCTGCTGTCGTACCCGACCTCCTGGCCCCATCTCCCCCCAGTCCCATCTCCCACCAGTCCCAGCTTCCCTCCCGGCTCCACCTCCCCTCTTGGAATCCAAGTCAAAAACCGGGGCCTGATCTTCGCTGTCCGTCATCCACCTCTGACCAAAGCCATTCCATCGAGTGACCGCTCCCCCAACCGGCTGACGGGGGTGAAGGCCCCAACTAGGGTGCGGCGCAAGCGGTCCGGCACTTGGCCCACCGGCATTGCGATGTCAGTGGCGGGTGCCACAGTGGGGGAGTGAGCAACACCAGGACAGGCAGACAGTCAGGACAGCTGGGGAGGGGGTGAGGTCCGGTCGTGACCGGTACGGGTATGGGTGTGGAAGTGGGCGCGCAGGCAGCGCGTTCGAGGGCCCTTGCCGTGCTGCGCATCCGCAGCAGGGCGTTGGCCGTGGCTCTGCTCCCCGCTGCCGTCGCAGTGGTGTTGATGGCCGGCGGTTCCACGGGCCATCTCGTGGGGTCGTTCTGGCAGGCGGCCCGCTGGGCCGTGACCCCGGTCGCCGTCCTCGTCCTGCTCGCCGCGGGCGCCATCGCCCTGGTCGTCGCCCGAGCCCGCCCCGCCGTGAGCCCGACGGTCCCGATCGCCGAGGAATCCGCCCCGGACCTGTACCGAATGGTGCGCGACCTCGCCGACCGCCTCGACGTCCCCGCCCCCTCCGCGATAGCGCTCACCCCGGACTGCGACAGCTGGCTGGAGGACCGCACCCACCCGGTCCACGGCCCGCCCCCGCCGCCCGACCGGGACGAGATAGCGGGTGTGCGAGGCGCCCACCGGCGCACCGCCGCGGCACCGGTCCTCGTCATCGGCTCCCCCTTCCTGTGGTGGATGCGCGTCGGCGAACTGCGTGCGGTTCTCGCCCCGGTCATCGCCGGTACGGGACCCTCGGCGCACCCGGACATAGCCGCGGCCCGCCGCTTCGTGCGTGGCCTGGACGCCGCGGTGGCCGTCGCCTCGACGCCCGCCCGCTGCCCTCTGACCCGTTCGATGTGCGCGGGCGTCGGCTGGGTGGCCCGGCTGCTGCTGCGCAGCTGTCGGGAGCATGCGACCCAGATGGAGCGAGGGGTCGCGACCGCGGCTTCCGAGCGTGCACAGGCTGTGGACTACGGCCTCAGGATCGTCGCCCAGGAACAGGTGGGCCTGGCATACGCCGGCTGGGACCGCCTCCTGACCCGCGTCGCACTGCCCGCCTGGCGGATGGGCCGGTGGCCCTCCCGGCTGGACGCGGGCGTCGTGGCCGCGCTCACCGAACTCTCCCGACGCGACCGCCTGGCCGAGGGCTTCGCCTCCCGCCTGGGCGAGCGCCCCGCCTGCGACCTGCTCGAAGAGCCCGGGACGGTGGACGAGGCGGTCTCGCTCCTCGCCGCCCGCCTCTTCCACGGCGGCCCCGCGGAGCCCGGCCCCGACTGGTCCCCGGTGCACTGGGGGGAATACCCGGACGAGGTGGTGGACCGCAAATGGCGCACGGACGCGGCCCGCCTCCACAAGGTCCTGGACACCCTGGGCGTACACCGCACCCCGGGTCCCACCACCCCCACCTCGGAGGGGCCGACCCTCTCCCGAATCCTCGACCACCTCGCAACTCCCCCACACCCACTACCGGCCTGGCCCACCTCGGAGCTCGCAGCCCCTGAGCGGCCCACGCCCGCCCCCGCCCCCGCCCCCGCCCCCGCTGCCTCGACCGCTCCCGCACCCGTCGACGCCGAGTCCCTCCCACAGGGACCACCCGCACCCGACGAAGAACCCGGTCCGGACCCCGCTCCCGACGGCGACCGTGCCCCCAATGTCGATCCCGACGCCGACGGCGACCCTGCCCCCGACGGCGACCCTGCCCCCGATGTCGATCCCGACCCCGATTTCGACGCCGAGCCCGAGAACGAACGTACAGCCAGCCTCGCCGCGGGCCTCACCGCCGAACTGGCCCGCGAGGAAGCCACAGCAGCCGCCACAGCCACAGCCACCACCACGGCCAAGGCCGCCGCCGCTGAGGGGACCACCCCCGACACCCCGCTCTGGGACGACGGCACGCTCCCCCTCTTCCCGCTCCAACCTCCCCGCACAGCCCGCGAGTTGCTGACCGACCACGTCACCGCGATGGTCTGCTGCGCCGCCATGGACACCGCAGGCGCGACCCCAGGCCTCGACTGGCTCGACGGCCCGTCCCTCCTCATCAACGGCGCACGGGCCACCGATCTGACCCCCCGGGTCCTCAGCCTCGTGGAAGACGGCGACCCGGCCCCCCTCCGAACCTGGCTGCTCGAAACCGGCATACGCCCCGAGAAGCCCGTCCGGCTGGTCTGACGCGAGCGGAACCTCGCATTCCACTTTCGGCCAATTCGCAACGAATAGTGACCACATGGGTGCGCAATGTGATGTGCTGGGACCGATCGGGCACATGGCAAGGGCTTGCGGCACACGCCGAGCGCCGGCGCAGGCAGGCAGCACGCGACCACGGGGGATCGAGGGAGGGGAGCGACCATGGGATCGGAGCAGATCCGCCGCTGGGAGTCCGGAGCGCTGGCGCACGCCGTGACCGACCCCTTCGGCCAGGGCCCCGTCCCCTGGCTCCGCGGCAGCGAGACCTACTTCGACGACACCGGCCAGGTCGTCCCCTGGTATGTGGACGCCCCCCAGCAGTCGCCCGCGGGCGACCTCACGGACACCCCTCGCGTCCCGGCCCCGCGATCCGCCGGAGGCCCCCGCTCCGCGGACGACGTCCGCCGTCAGATCAAGGGCTTCATCTCCACCGGCGCGGTCGCCCCCGGCGAGCCCGTCGACTTCCACGTCACGGTCGACCCGCCCCAGGAATTCAGCGTCGACATCTACCGCATCGGCCACTACGGCGGCGACGGCGCGGCCAAGATCACCACCAGCCCCCGTCTCTCCGGCATCGTCCAGCCCCCGCCGCTCGCCGCCGACCGTGCGGTCTCGTGCCATCACTGGTGGCTGTCCTGGCGGCTGCAGATCCCGTCGTACTGGAGCATCGGAGCGTATGTCGCCGTCCTCACCACGGCCGACGGCTACCGCTCCCACATCCCCTTCACGGTCCGCGACAACCATCCGGCGGACCTGCTCCTGCTCCTGCCGGACGTGACCTGGCAGGCATACAACCTCTACCCGGAGGATGGCCGCACGGGCGCGAGCCTCTACCACGCCTGGGACGAGCAGGGCCGTCTGCTGGGCGAGTCCGACGCGGCGACCACGGTCTCCTTCGACCGTCCGTACGCCGGCGCCGGCCTCCCTCTCCACGTCGGTCACGCCTACGACTTCATCCGCTGGGCCGAGCGCTACGGCTACGACATCGCGTACGCCGACGCCCGCGACCTGCACGCGGGCCGTGTAGACCCCACCCGCTACCGCGGCCTGGTCTTCCCGGGACACGACGAGTACTGGTCGTCCAACATGCGCCGTACCGTCGAACTCGCCCGCGAGCACGGCACGTCCCTCGTCTTCCTCTCCGCCAACACCATGTACTGGCAGGTGGAGTTGGGCCCGTCCCCGTCCGGCGTCCCGGACCGCCTCCTCACCTGCCGCAAGCGCAGGGGACCGGGCAAACCGGTGCTGTGGCGCGAAGTCGACCGCCCCGAGCAGCAGTTGGTCGGCATCCAGTACGCGGGCCGGGTCCCCGAACCCCACCCCCTGATCGTCCGTAACGCCGATCACTGGCTGTGGGAGGCGACCGGCGCGCACGACGGCGACGAGGTCGAGGGCCTGGTCGCGGGCGAGGCCGACCGCTACTTCCCGCGCACCCCGCTGCCCGAGCACGAGGACCGCATCCTGCTCGCCCACTCCCCGTACACCGACTCCGAGGGCGTCCTCCGCCATCAGGAGACGTCTCTGTACCGGGCCCCCTCCGGCGCCCTGGTCTTCGCGTCCGGGACGTTCGCCTGGACCCCGTCCCTGGACCGTCCGGGCCATGTCGACGCACGCGTCCAGCGCGCCACGGCGAACCTGCTGGACCGCATCTGTAAACGTGACTGAACTCACGTATGCCCGCGTCACCGCCCCTTACGAGCCCACCCCACCCCTAGGGCGATCCCCGGCATACGGGAGAATCGAGCCAGTGGCCCGCCTGTCACGCACCACCACCCTGTTGGAGCCCTGCGGGCGCGCGCCCCTTTCGTTCAACCACGGGGAGGAACCGTGTCCGGATTCGTAGAAAAGCCCGAGCCGATTCAGGTTCCGGGCCTGGTGCACCTGCACACCGGCAAGGTGCGCGAGCTGTACCAGAACGAGGCCGGCGACCTCGTGATGGTCGCCAGCGACCGCCTGTCCGCGTACGACTGGGTGCTGCCGACCGAGATCCCCGACAAGGGGCGGGTCCTCACGCAGCTGTCCCTGTGGTGGTTCGACCAGCTCGCCGACCTGGTCCCGCACCACGTCCTGAGCACCGAGCTGCCCCCGGGCGCCCCCGCCGACTGGGCGGGCCGCACCACGGTCTGCAAGTCGCTCCAGATGGTCCCGGTCGAGTGCGTGGCCCGCGGCTACCTCACCGGCTCCGGCCTGCTGGAGTACAACGAATCCCGCACCGTCTGCGGCCTCGCCCTCCCCGAGGGCCTGACCGACGGCAGCGAACTCCCGGCCCCGATCTTCACCCCGGCCACCAAGGCCGCGGTCGGCGAGCACGACGAGAACGTCTCCTACGAGGAGGTCGCCCGCCAGGTCGGTGCCGACACCGCCGCCCAGCTGCGCCAGGCGACCCTCGCCGTGTACTCCCGCGCCCGCGACATCGCCCGCGACCGCGGGATCATCCTCGCGGACACGAAGTTCGAGTTCGGCTTCGAGGGGGAGAAGCTGGTCATCGCGGACGAGGTGCTCACCCCGGACTCCTCCCGCTTCTGGCCGGCGGACGAGTGGGAGCCGGGGCACGCGCAGCCGTCGTACGACAAGCAGTTCGTGCGCGACTGGCTGACCTCGCCTGCCTCCGGCTGGGACAGGAAGAGCGAGCAGCCCCCGCCGCCGCTGCCGCAGGAGGTCGTGGACGCGACCCGCGCGAAGTACGTCGAGGCGTACGAGCGGCTGACGGGCATGAGCTGGGCGTAGAGCCTGTTGCGAAAGTGGCTCCCCCAGAGGGGGTGCCCCCAGCCGCAGGACGCCCGGCACGCACTCTCGCCGCGCGGCCGCGCTTCGGGCGTCGACGTCACTTTCGCAACAGGCCCTGAGCCGAGAGCCCCCGGCTCCGGCCGGGGCAACGCGAAAGCCCCCGGCCGGAGCCGGGGGCTTTCATACGGAGCGAACGACGAGGTTCGAACTCGCGACCTCAACCTTGGCAAGGTTGCGCTCTACCAACTGAGCTACGTTCGCACTGCGCCGAAGCGCGATGCCCACTATACCCAACCTCGCTCGCGGGCGAGCCGCACCGCCGCGTGACGGTTCTCCGCACCGAGCTTCGAGACGGCCGACGACAGATAGTTCCGTACGGTCCCCTGCGACAGCGCGGCCCGTTCGGCGATCTCCGCCACGGGCGCGCCGTCGGCGGCGAGTTCCAGCACCTCGGCCTCCCGCAAGGTCAGCGGGGAGTCCCCGGAGGCGATCGCGTCGGCGGCCAATTCCGGGTCCACATACCGCTGTCCGGCATGGACGGTCCGGATGATCTCCGCGAGCCGCTGGGCACTCACCGTCTTCGGAACGAACCCCCGCACACCCGCCGCAAGCGCCCGCTTCAGATGCCCGGGCCGTCCGTGACTGGTGACGATCAGTACCTGGCAGCCGGGCAGTTCGGCACGCAGGGATGTGGCCACCTTCACACCGTCGGCGCCCGGCATCTGGAGATCGAGCACGGCGACATCCGGTTCGTGCGCCCGGGCCATCGCCAGCGCCTCGGTTCCGGACGCCGCCTCGGCCACGACCACGAGGTCGTCCTCCAGCCCGAGCAGCGCGGCTAGCGCGCCCCGGATGAGGTGCTCGTCGTCGGCGAGCAGCAGTCGTACGGCAGCGGTCACGCGGGGACCTCGCTCACGGCCAGCGGCACCTCGGCCACGACCCGGAACACGTCCCCACCGGCCGGCCCCGCCTCCAGCGTGCCGCCCACCGCCGACAACCGCTCCCGCAGCCCGGCCAGTCCGGAACCGCCCTTCGTCGTGGGCGGGCCGGCCCCGTCGTTCTCCACCGTCAGCACCACGCGTTCCTCCGTCACCAGCAGAGCCACCCCGCACCGTCCGGCGTCCCCGTGCCGCAGCACGTTCGTCGTCGCCTCGCGGACCACCCAGCCGAGCGCCGACTGCACCTCAGCGGGCAGCCCGGCCGTCTCCCCCGTCACCTCGCAGTCGATCCCGGCGGCGGTCAACACGCCCTGCGCACCGGCCAGTTCGACCCCGAGATCGGCCTCCCGATATCCCCGTACGACATCCCGTACCTCCCGCTGCGACTCCTGCGCGATCCGCTGCACCTCGATCATCTGGTCCACGGCCTCGGGCCGCCCCCGGCGCGCCAGCTGTACGGCGAGCTCGCTCTTGAGCGCGACGACGGCGAGGTTGCGCCCCATCACGTCGTGCAGATCCCGCCCGAACCGCAGCCGCTCCTCGGCGACGGCGAGCCGGGCGCGGGTCTCGCGGGCCTCGTCGAGTTCGTAGACGGCGTTCAGCAGCCAGACCGAGAAGATCGCGGTGAAGGCCAGGAACCCGGCGCCCAGGAACACGCCCAGCATGGTGAGCACGGTGGCGGGACCGGGGGTGCCCAGTGGGAACGAGACGGCTCCCGCGCCGATCGAGAAGCCGCACACGATCGCGCACACCCGCCGCCGGTCACGCACGCCGAGCGAGATGACCCCGGCCGCGACGACCAGAACGACCCCGAACACACCGCCCGCCGTGGCGTCGACGCCGTCGCCCTTCGGTCCGCGCTGCGCGATCCACACCGCCGTGACGGCGATCACGGCGGTCACGACGGCGAGCGTCCACAGCAGCCGCACGGGCTGTGGACGGCGCCCGCGGGTCCAGTCCAGTGCCCGGGACACCGTCACCATGCACGCCACGGCGTGCACCGCCACCAGGCCCAGCAGCGCTCCACCGAGCCTCGGCCCCAGCGTGCCGACGGCCGGCAGCCCGATCGCCAGGATCTCGGTCACGCCGAAGAAGTGGAACGACCACCGCGTGTACGTCTCGACCTTCGCCGGTGTGCTCTTGCGCCGCCACCAGCCGCGTGTCCGCCCCATCCCCCCGAGCCCTCCGTCCGTCAACGCCGCGGTTCCCACCGGAACCACCGCCGTACAGCAAACACCGCGAGCACTGTCCAGGCCAGGGCGGTCGCCAGGGCGCCCAGTGCCTCGTACGCGCTCAGCCGCCCGGTCCATCCGCCGCCGACCAGCCGTACGGAGGGAGAGAGCGGAAGGAGTTCGCAGACGGAGGCGAGCCGATCCGGCAGGATCCCGGCGGGGATCGCGATGCCCGAGCCCATCATCGACACGAGCACCAGCGGCAGCGCCGTGAACTGGGCGCTCTCCACGGTCCTGGTGAAGGTGGCGGTGAGCGCGGCGAGCGCGGCGCACAGCGTCAGGCCCGACAGGATGCCCAGCACGGTCAGATACGGCGCCCGGGGCGCCCCGGCGTCGATGAGCAGCACGCAGCCAGCGGCCAGCACAAGGGACTGGGCGAGGCCGACGCAGACGGCGGGCAGCGCGGTGCCGAAGAGGATCTCGTGGTCGCCGAGTTCCCCGGTCCGCAGCCGCTTCAGGACGAGTTCCTCGCGGCGGGCGACGAAGGCGCTCACCAGGGCCGTGTACACGGAGAACAGGAAGGAGAAGCCGATCGCGGCGGTCAGCATCACCGTGCCGATGTTGAGCCCCTGGCTCTTGAGGTCCATCTGGTCGACCGCGGGCCGCACGCTGAAGGGCACCGCGAGCGGCACGAGCAGCGCCGTGGCCACCGCGCTCCGGTTGCGGACGAGCAGGGTGAGCTCGGCCCGGGCGAGGGCGCGCAGCCGGCGCGCGGCGGGGGCATGGGCGAGGGCGCTCACGCTGCCACCTCCCGCTCCCGGGCGATCCCCAAGAAAGCCTCCTCCAGCGACGCGGACCGCACATCGAGCGCCCGCAGCTCCACCCGGGCCCGCTCGGCCCACACCAACAACCCGGTGGCGGCCCGCTGCAACTCCCGCGTCCGCAGCCGTACGAGATCGCCGTCCACCTCGTGCCCGCACACCCCCAGCTCACCGAGCGGCGGCAGGTCCCCGAGGAAGTAGCCGTCCGGCAGCCGGAAGGAGATCCGCGAGGGCTGTGCGGCGGTCACCTCGCCCGGTGTCCCGGTCGACGCGACGCGCCCCTCGTGCAGGATCGCCAGCCGGTCGGCGAGCGCCTCCGCCTCCTCCAGGTAATGCGTGGTCAGCAGCACGGTCGTCCCCTTGTCGCGCAGCGCCCGCACCAACTCCCAGGTGTCCCGGCGCCCTTCGGCGTCCAGCCCGGTCGTGGGCTCGTCCAGGAACAGCACCTCGGGCTCGCCGAGCAGCGCGAGCGCCAGGTCCAGGCGCCGCCGCTCACCCCCGGACAGTTGCTTCACCCGCACCCCGGCCCGCCGTCCGAGCCCGACCAGCTCCAGCGCCTGGGCCTCGGGCCGCGCCCCGCTCACACACCCGGCCCACATCCGCGCGGTCTCGGCGACGGTCAGCTCGGACGGAAACCCGCCCTCCTGCAGCATGACCCCGGTACGAGGCCGTACGGCGCCCCGCTCCTCGTAGGGATCGTGCCCGAGCACCCGCACCCGCCCCCCGGCCGGCCGGGCGAGCCCCTCCAGCAACTCGACCGTGGATGTCTTGCCCGCGCCGTTGGTGCCGAGCAGCGCGAAGATCTCGCCGCGGGCCACGGAAAAGGTGATTCCGCGTACGGCCTCGAACCCGCCCCCGTACACACGTCGCAGGTCAGTGACCTCAATCACGTGTTCGTGTTCGTTGGTGTCCATGACTTCAGCGTCCCGTCGACCGGGATCCGGCAGCAGTGCGCGGTGTCATCTCTCCGTATGACAAATGTCAGAAGGGAGTCGGCACACGAAAAAGACCCCGATCCAGAGGATCGGGGTCTTACTCCTGAGCGGACGACGAGGCTCGAACTCGCGACCTCAACCTTGGCAAGGTTGCGCTCTACCAACTGAGCTACGTCCGCATTGCCTCCGACCGGCTCCCACCGATCGGCGCGAGCACCAGCCTACCTGATCCACCACAGTGGTCCGGACCGGCGGTGCAGAGCGGGTGACAGGAATTGCACACTGCGCCTTCCCCCTGGAAGGGGGATGTTCTACTACTGAACTACACCCGCATGTACTCCGTGAGCTGGGCCTTTCGGCCTCGCCCCGCGGCGTGCTCCAGACTCTAGCCGACCCTGAGGGGTGCAGCGCAAGTCGGTTCCTCCGAGGGGCGAGTGACCGGTCGTCGGCCGGCGGCTACTGCGCCGCGCTGAACGCCTCGTAAACCTTCTTCGGGATCCGGCCGCGGGCCGGGACGTCCATCTTGTTGGCCTGGGCCCAGGCGCGAACGGCCGCCGGGTCGGGGGCGACCTCCGTCTGCCGGTAGGTCCTGCCGGACTTCGACCGTTTGCGGCCGGCCTCCACGTACGGCGCGAGCGCCTTACGCAGTTTCTTGGCATTGGCTTGGTTCAGGTCGATCTCGTACGACTTGCCGTCGAGTCCGAAGGCGATCGTTTCCGCCGCTTCCGAGCCGTCGATGTCGTCAAAGAGAGTGACTACGACCTTCTGCGCCACGAATATCGGTCCCTTCGTGCGACACCTCAATCGACGAAGACGTGGATGACGTGCCACGACGTCGCGGAGATGCCGACTGTCCGCCAGTTAATGGGCAAAGTATCGGCTAATGACAATTCATTTGTACAGTGCCCGGCATTGCAATGTGAAGCCCGACTAAATCTCCCCGCGTGTCTCACGCGCAATACCTCCAGGGCATCGATCCGGGATCTTTCCCTGAACTTTTCGTGAAGGCACCCGTCCGATACACGATCGTGACGGCCGTCACGTACTTTCCTACAACTCTACCCGCGTAGAAATTTTGTACGGGTAGTCTGAAGGCACCTGTTGGAGACACCCGCAGGAACCTGCTCAGCACCACACCACCGGGAGTGCCAGTGGCACGCGTCGTAGTCGACGTCATGCTCAAGCCGGAGATCCTCGACCCCCAGGGCCAGGCGGTGCAGCGCGCACTGCCGCGTCTGGGTTTCGAAGGCATCTCCGACGTACGTCAGGGAAAGCGTTTCGAACTGGAAGTTGACGGACCGGTCGACGAGGCCGCTCTCGCCCGCATCCACGATCTTGCGGAATCCTTCCTCGCCAACACCGTGATCGAGGACTTCACCGTCAAGGTCGAGGAAGTCGCGGAGGCCGCGAAGTGACCGCTCGTATTGGCGTCGTCACTTTCCCCGGAAGTCTCGACGACCGGGACACGCAGCGTGCGATCCGCCTCGCGGGCGCCGAGCCGGTCGCCCTCTGGCACAAGGACAAGAACCTCCACCAGGTCGACGCGGTCGTCCTCCCCGGCGGTTTCTCCTATGGCGACTATCTGCGGGCCGGCGCCATCTCCCGCTTCTCGCCGGTGATGGAGACGGTCATCGAGCAGGCGAAGGCCGGCCTTCCGGTCCTCGGCATCTGCAACGGCTTCCAGGTCCTCACCGAGGCCCACCTGCTTCCCGGCGGGATGCTCGGCAACGACCACCTCCACTTCATCTGCCGCGACCAGAAGCTGCGGGTGGAGAACGCCTCCACGTCCTGGACCAGCGACTACAGCGAGGGCCAGGAGATCTTCATCCCGCTGAAGAACATGGACGGCCGGTACGTCGCCGACCGGTACACGCTGGACAAGCTGGAGGCGGAGGGCCGCGTCGCCTTCCGGTACGTCGACTTCAACCCGAACGGCTCGCTCAACGACATCGCCGGCATCACCAACGAGGCCGGCAACGTCGTAGGCCTCATGCCGCACCCGGAGCACGCCGTCGAGCCGCTCATCGGGTCGGGCCGCACCGACGGCCTCCCCTTCTTCACCTCGATCCTCAAGAAGCTGGTCAACGCATGAGCCGGACGCCTCTGGACACGGTCGAGCACGCGGCCGCGACCCCCGACGTCGAGCTGCCCTGGGCCGAACTCGGCCTGAAGAAGGACGAGTACGAGCGGGTCGTGGAGATCCTCGGCCGTCGGCCCACCGGTGCCGAGCTCGCCATGTACTCAGTCATGTGGTCCGAGCACTGCAGCTACAAGTCGTCCAAGGTGCACCTGCGCCAGTTCGGCGAGAAGGCCCCGCAGAGCGACGCGCTCCTCGTCGGTATCGGCGAGAACGCGGGTGTCGTCGACGTCGGCCAGGGCTACGCGGTCACCTTCAAGGTCGAGTCGCACAACCACCCGTCGTACGTCGAGCCCTACCAGGGTGCGGCGACCGGTGTCGGCGGCATCGTCCGCGACATCATCGCCATGGGCGCCCGCCCGGTCGCGGTCGTGGACCCGCTGCGGTTCGGTGCGGCCGACCATCCCGACACCAAGCGCGTCCTGCCCGGTGTCGTCGCCGGCATCGGCGGCTACGGCAACTGCCTGGGCCTGCCGAACATCGGCGGCGAGGTCGTCTTCGACGCCTGCTACCAGGGAAACCCGCTGGTCAACGCGGGCGCGATCGGCGTGATGCGGCACGAGGACATCCACCTCGCGAAGGCGTCCGGCGCGGGCAACAAGGTCATCCTGTACGGGGCTCGTACGGGCGGTGACGGCATCGGTGGCGCGTCCATCCTGGCTTCCGAGACCTTCGACGACGCCAAGCCGTCGAAGCGCCCCGCCGTCCAGGTCGGCGACCCCTTCCAGGAGAAGCTGCTCATCGAGTGCACCCTGGAGGCATTCCAGGAGAAGCTGGTCGTCGGCATCCAGGACCTCGGCGCGGCCGGTCTCTCCTGCGCCACCTCCGAGCTCGCCTCGAACGGCTCCGGCGGCATGCGCGTGACGCTGGACGACGTACCCCTGCGTGACTCGACCCTCTCGCCCGAGGAAATCCTCATGAGCGAGTCGCAGGAACGCATGTGCGCGGTCGTCGAGCCGGAGAAGGTCGACCGGTTCCTGGAGATCTGCGACAAGTGGGACGTCATCGCGACCGTCATCGGTGAGGTGACGGACGGCGACCGCCTGGAGATCTACTGGCACGGCGGCAAGATCGTCGACGTCGACCCGCGCACGGTCGCGCACGACGGCCCGGTCTACGAGCGCCCGTACGCCCGCCCGTCCTGGCAGGACGCCCTCCAGGCCGACGACGCGGGCAAGCTCGCGCGGCCCGCGAGTTCGGCGGAGCTGAAGGACCAGGTCCTGAAGCTGGTGGCCTCTCCCAACCAGGCCTCCAAGAAGTGGATCACCTCGCAGTACGACCACTTCGTGCAGGGCAACACCGTCCTCGCCCAGCCCGAGGACTCCGGCATGATCCGCATCGACGAGGAGACCGGCCTCGGCGTCGCCATCGCGACCGACGGCAACGGCCGTTACGCGAAGCTGGACCCGTACGCGGGCGCGCAGCTGGCGCTGTCGGAGGCGTACCGCAACGTCGCCACCACCGGCGCCAAGCCCCTCGCCGTCTCCGACTGCCTGAACTTCGGTTCGCCCGAGGACCCGGCCGTGATGTGGCAGTTCGCGGAGGCCATCCGTGGACTCGCCGACGCCTGCCAGCAGCTCGGCACCCCGGTGACCGGCGGCAACGTCTCGCTCTACAACCAGACGGGCGAGGTCGCCATCCACCCGACCCCCGTGGTCGCGGTCCTGGGCGTCATCGACGACGTCGCGCGCCGCACGCCGGTCGCCTTCCAGGAGGAGGGGCAGCTGCTCTACCTCCTCGGCGACACCCGCGAGGAGTTCGGCGGCTCGGCCTGGTCGCAGGTCGTGCACGACCACCTCGGCGGTCTGCCGCCGAAGGTCGACCTGGAGCGCGAGCGCCTGCTCGCCGAGATCCTGATCTCCGCCTCCCGCGACGGCATGATCGACTCCGCGCACGACCTGTCCGACGGCGGTCTGATCCAGGCGGTCGTGGAGTCGGCGCTGCTCGGCGGCAAGGGCGCGCGTCTGGTCGTACCGGACGGGCTCGACGCCTTCACCCTCCTCTTCTCCGAGTCGGCGGGGCGTGCGGTCGTCGCCGTGCCGCGCTCCGAGGAGGTCCGCTTCAACGACATGTGCGGTGCACGGGGCCTGCCCGTCACCCGCATCGGTGTCGTCGACGGCGAGACGGTCGAGCTCCAGGGCGAGTTCGAGCTGTCCCTGGAGGAGCTGCGCACGGCGCACGAGGAGACCATCCCGGCACTGCTCAAGTAGGCAGTCCTACGGCCAAGCAGTCCGACGGCCAAGCAGCCCTACGACGGTGAAGGCCCCACCGGTTCACAGCCGGCGGGGCCTTCGCTGCGTCCTCCCGAGGTCACTGGTTCCTTCGCCGGCTCCCGAATGACCGGCGGGACGCGGACAGGCCCTAGGCTCGCCGCATGTCTCCGGCCAAGAAGCGCGCCCGTGCCTACGACCCGGCCAAGATCCGGGCAGCGATCCTCTCCCAGTTCACGCACGTACGGGAGGCCGTGGCCTCCCTGAGCCCCGAGCAGCTGGCCGGACCCACCCGGCTCGGCGCGTGGACGGTCCGGGACCTGGCCGCGCATCTGGCCATGGCCTTGGAGACCGTCAGCCTTGGCCTCGGGAGCGAGGAGCCGTCCAAGCCGGAGCTCACGCTCACCGAGTGGCCGTTCGCCACCGCCCCCCGCGCCGCCGCCATCGCCGACCGCACCCGGGACTTCGCCGAGGCCAACCCCGACCTCGACGCCCTCTACGCCCGCACCGGCGAGCGATTCACCGCCTCCCTCGCCACCGCCCCCGAGGCCCGCCTCCTGGCCGCCCGCACCGGCGCCATGACGCTCGCCGACTACCTGGTCACCCGCACCGTCGAACTGGTCGTCCACACCGACGACCTGAACGCCGCGGTGCCGGGTCTCGACGTGCCGTACGACCGCCAGGCCCTCGCCGCCTGCACCCGGCTCCTCGCCGACGCGCTGGCCGTGAAGGCCCCCGGCGGCTCGACGGAGGTGCGGATCCCGCCGTACGCCGTGGTGCAGTGCGTCGAGGGCCCCCGGCACACCCGCGGCACCCCTCCGAACGTCGTCGAGACGGACCCGCTGACCTGGATCCGGCTCGCGACCGGGCGGGTGACCTGGCCGGAGGCGGTCGAGAACGCCCAGGTCAGCGCCAGTGGCGAGCGGGCGGACCTGGGCGGGCTGCTGCCGCTCATGGGGTGAGCCGTGCCCGCGGAGGGGAACCGGCCCCGCGTCCCTCCCGTCCCATCGGCATGGACAACATGCGACTCACCCTCGCCGTCCTGACCGTTCTCCCGCTCGGCTTGGCGTGCGGAAGCGAAACGGGGGGTGTCTCCGAGGCACGCAGCGCCTCCGTGGCGTCCGGAATGTCGGGCGTCCACTGGAAGGTCGACAGCGTCACCGTGGACGGCACCACCCGGCGCGCTCCCGCCGGCGCCGACGTCCGGATCACCGACGACGGAACAGCCGAGGGCAGCTACGGCTGCAACCACTTCAGTGCCAAGGCCGACTTCACGGACCACCGCGTCGAGCTGACCAACGCCCGCCAGACCCTGATGGCCTGCGATCCGCGGCGGATGACCTTCGAGCGGGCCCTCGCCCGCACCCTCACCGACCGCTCGCTCACGGTCGAGGCCAAGGGCGACGCGCTGACCCTCACCACTCACGACGGCGACCGCATCCACCTCACCAAGGAGAAGGACGCGCCTTTGTTCGGGACGAAGTGGACCATCACGGCACTGGGTGCCGACGGCTCGGCGACGAGCCTGCCGCAGAAGCAGAAGGGGTCCGCGTACCTCACGTTCGAGGAGAAGTCCGGCAAGGTCACCGGCAAGCTGGGCTGCAATCACGTGACCGCGAAAGCCACGGTGCGCAACGGACATATCACCCTGGGCGCCCCGTCCACCACCCGAATCATGTGCGACACCTCACTCATGCATACGGAGAGGAGCCTCCTGCGCCTCTTCGACCGCACGGTGAGCTACGAGTTGGATCATCGAAACCTCACGCTGACCAGCGAAAACGGAGAAAGCGCCGAAGCGGTCGCCGGACGGTGACCCAAGAGCGGCAGCTGTCCCCAATTCGGACCAGTGGTCGATCTCGCCTACACTCGGTGCCGTGCCACGTGGTGACGGTCGACTCAATCATGATCTGCTCCCCGACGAGAAAGGCCCCCAGGACGCTTGCGGCGTCTTCGGTGTCTGGGCTCCGGGCGAAGAGGTCGCCAAGCTCACTTACTTCGGGCTCTACGCCCTCCAGCATCGGGGCCAGGAATCCGCGGGAATCGCGGTCAGCAACGGCTCCCAGATCCTCGTCTTCAAGGACATGGGCCTCGTGTCCCAGGTCTTCGACGAGACCTCGCTCGGTTCGCTCACCGGTCACATCGCGGTCGGTCACGCCCGCTACTCGACCACCGGCGCCTCCGTGTGGGAGAACGCCCAGCCGACGTTCCGTGCCACCGCGCACGGCTCCATCGCGCTCGGCCACAACGGCAACCTGGTCAACACGGCGCAGCTCGCCGAGATGGTCGCCGACCTGCCCAAGCAGGAGGGTGGCCGCACCACGCGTGTCGCGGCCACCAACGACACCGACCTGCTCACCGCGCTGCTCGCGGCCCAGGTCGACGCCGACGGCAAGCCGCTGACCATCGAGGAGGCCGCACACACGGTCCTTCCGCAGGTCAGGGGCGCCTTCTCGCTCGTCTTCATGGACGAGCACACCCTGTACGCGGCCCGCGACCCGCAGGGCGTCCGCCCGCTGGTCCTCGGCCGCCTGGAGCGCGGCTGGGTCGTCGCCTCCGAGTCCGCCGCCCTCGACATCTGCGGCGCCAGCTACGTCCGCGAGATCGAGCCGGGCGAGTTCGTGGCCATCGACGAGAACGGCCTGCGCACCTCTCGATTCGCGGATGCGAAGCCCAAGGGCTGTGTCTTCGAGTACGTGTACCTGGCCCGCCCCGACACCGACATCGCCGGCCGGAACGTCTACCTCTCCCGCGTGGAGATGGGCCGCAAGCTCGCCAAGGAAGCCCCGGTCGACGCCGACCTCGTCATAGCGACCCCGGAGTCCGGCACCCCGGCCGCGATCGGCTACGCGGAGGCGTCCGGCATCCCCTTCGGCGCGGGCCTGGTCAAGAACGCCTATGTCGGCCGTACGTTCATCCAGCCCTCGCAGACCATTCGCCAGCTCGGCATCCGCCTGAAGCTGAACCCGCTGAAGGAAGTCATCAAGGGCAAGCGACTGGTCGTCGTCGACGACTCGATCGTGCGCGGCAACACCCAGCGCGCCCTGGTCCGCATGCTCCGCGAGGCGGGCGCGGCGGAGGTCCACATCCGGATCTCCTCGCCCCCCGTGAAGTGGCCCTGCTTCTTCGGCATCGACTTCGCCACCCGCGCCGAGCTCATCGCCAACGGCATGACGATCGACGAGATCGGCACCTCGCTCGGCGCCGACTCCCTGGCGTACATCTCCATCGACGGCATGATCGAGGCGACCACCATCGCCAAGCCGAACCTGTGCCGCGCCTGCTTCGACGGCGAGTACCCGATGGAGCTCCCGGACCCCGAGCTGCTCGGCAAGCAGCTTCTGGAGACCGAGCTGGCCGCCGGTCCGGCAGCCACGGCGGCGGCCGACGCGATCCGTCGCCCGTAAAGCCCGTCATACCTGCAGTACGACACGAAAGTTCTCACCGTCATGTCTGAGACAACTGGTGCCAGCTACGCAGCCGCGGGCGTCGACATCGAAGCGGGCGACCGCGCCGTAGAGCTGATGAAGGAGTGGGTGAAGAAGACGCAGCGCCCCGAGGTCCTCGGCGGCCTCGGCGGATTCGCCGGCCTCTTCGACGCCTCCGCCCTCAAGCGCTACGAGCGTCCCCTCCTCGCCTCCGCCACCGACGGCGTAGGCACCAAGGTCGACATCGCGCGCCGGCTGGGTGTGTACGACACCATCGGCCACGACCTGGTCGCCATGGTCATGGACGACATCGTGGTGTGCGGCGCCGAGCCGCTGTTCATGACCGACTACATCTGCGTCGGCAAGGTCCACCCCGAGCGGGTCGCCGCGATCGTCAAGGGCATCGCGGAGGGCTGTGTGCTGGCCGGCTGCGCCCTCGTGGGCGGCGAGACGGCCGAACACCCCGGGCTGCTCGGCCCGGACGACTTCGACGTCGCCGGCGCCGGTACGGGCGTCGTGGAGGCCGACCGGCTGCTGGGCCCGGATCGCATCCGTACGGGTGACGCGGTGATCGCCATGGCGGCCTCCGGTCTTCACTCGAACGGGTACTCACTCGTCCGGCACGTCCTGCTGAACCAGGCGGGACTGTCGCTCGACGCACGGATCGAGGAGTTCGGCCGCACCCTCGGCGAGGAGCTGCTGGAGCCGACGAAGATCTACTCGCTGGACTGCCTGGCCCTGACCCGCACCACGGACGTGCACGCCTTCTCGCACATCACGGGTGGCGGCCTGGCCGCGAACCTGGCGCGAGTGATCCCCGACGGCCTGCACGCGATCGTCGACCGCTCCACCTGGACCCCGGGCCCCGTGTTCGACCTCGTCGGCAAGACCGGCTCGGTCGAGCGCCTGGAGCTGGAGAAGACCCTCAACATGGGCGTCGGCATGATCGCCATCGTCCCCGAGGAGTCGGCTGACGTGGCCCTGGCGACGCTGGCCGACCGCGGGGTCGAGGCCTGGGTGGCCGGAGAGATCACCGACCGCGGCGACCACGAGACGGGCGCGGCGCTCGTCGGCGACTACAGCGCCTGACGGACCCGCCGACGGACACGGACCCGCCGACGGACACGGATCCGACGGCGGACACGGATCCGACGGCGGACGCGACGGCAGCACAAAACCCGGTCCGGTGGTGTGGACCACCCCGGACCGGGTCAAGCACTGCTTAATGCGTCAAGCGCCGCGACGATGTTGCGACGCGGGACCGGACTCGTCGTCCTCGTCCTCATCGTCGTCGTTATAGAGATCCGCGTACTGGGCGTACGGGTCGTCTTCCTCGTCGTCGTCGTCCTCGAACGGCTCGCCATTCGGCGGCTGGCTCGAAGTCGATGCGCCCAGCTCATTGGCCAGACGCGAGAGGTCAGTCCCGCCGCTGCTGTACTTCAGCTGGCGGGCGACCTTCGTCTGCTTGGCCTTTGCCCGGCCGCGCCCCATGGCTCGACCCCCTCGGATACGGGGCCCGGCGGCCCCAGAGTCTTGACACGCGTTCATGATCTGGAACGGGCCCTCCGCAGAGAGACCGGTCCGTAGGGCTTCCACGGTACCTGAGCCCGCGCCCATACGGTACGTCGCCCGCAGGACGGGCCCGAGTCCAGGACCCTCGGGGCGCGCCGTCCCCGCTGGTCAACCGCGATTTTAACCACTTCTCGGCAGGCGACCCGCCGACGAACGTGAGAGTTCTCTCTAAGTGTGCGCCGACGGGTACCGGCCAAACCTCCTGAAGGTCAGAGACTGCGGCCCGTGGCCGCCTCGTGCATCCGCTGCTCCGCGATCCGGTCGGCCGCCGCGGCCGGCGGAATCCCGTCCGCCTTCGCACGAGCGAATATGGCGAGCGTGGTGTCGAAGATCTTCGCCGCCTTCGCCTTGCACCGGTCGAAGTCGAAGCCGTGCAGCTCGTCGGCGACCTGGATGACACCGCCGGCGTTCACCACGTAGTCCGGCGCGTAGAGGATCCCCCCGTCGGCGAGGTCCTTCTCGACGCCCGGGTGGGCGAGCTGGTTGTTGGCGGCCCCGCAGACGATCCTCGCGGTCAGTGCGGGCACGGTGTCGTCGTTCAGGGCCCCGCCGAGCGCGCAGGGGGCGTAGATGTCGAGGCCCTCGGCGCGGATCAGGGTCGCGGTGTCGGCGACCGCGCGCACGCCCGTCGGGTGTGCCGCGAGGATCCGCCCGACGGCCTCCTCGCGCACGTCCGTGATGAGGACCTCGGCGCCCTCGTCCCGGAGGTGCCCGACCAGGTGGTGACCGACCTTGCCGACGCCTGCGATGCCGACCTTGCGGCCGCGCAGCGACGGGTCGCCCCACAGGTGCTGTGCGCTGGCCCGCATGCCCTGGTAGACGCCGAAGGCGGTGAGGACGGAGGAGTCGCCCGCGCCGCCGTTCTCGGGCGAGCGGCCCGTGGTCCAGTGGCACTCGCGGGCCACGACGTCCATGTCGGCGACGTAGGTGCCGACGTCGCACGCGGTGACGTACCGCCCGCCGAGGGAGGCCACGAACCGGCCGTAGGCCAGCAGCAGCTCCTCGGTCTTGTCCCGCTCCGGGTCGCCGATGATCACGGCCTTGCCGCCGCCGTGGTCGAGACCGGCCATGGCGTTCTTGTACGACATCCCGCGCGCGAGGTTCAGCGCGTCGGCGACGGCCTCGGCCTCGCTCGCGTACGGGTAGAAGCGCGTACCGCCGAGGGCGGGGCCCAGAGCGGTGTTGTGAAGGGCGATCACGGCCTTGAGGCCGCTGGCGCGGTCCTGGCAGAGCACGACTTGCTCATGTCCGCCCTGGTCCGAGTGGAACAGGGTGTGCAGTACATCAGCAGGTGCGCCGGTTACGTCGGTCACGGTGGTGACTCCTGAAGTAAGTAGCGGCGGTTGGAGACCAGCTCCCGTGTGGGTGGCGGGGGCTGTGAGGACGAGATTAGAGCCTGGGAGCCCCGCCATCCGCGCAGTGCTCAGGATCACCTACCACGGGATGATGTCCGTGCGACGATTTGCATAGATTTCCCGCCCGTTTGTGAGCGGGTTCCGCAGGTTTTCCCGGTGGTGGGCGGGGGAGGGAGCAGGCGTGCCCAAGGTGTCCTCGGTGATCGTCCCGTACGCGACGTATCTGCGCGTGTACGAACCACTGGCCGCCTTCCCCGAACCGGAGCGCAGCCACTGGGCGCGTTACGCCCGGCGCTCGGGCCGCCCCTCGTACCAGGACGAACTCCGCCGCTCCCTGGCCGACTTGGTGCCCACCCCGCCGATCCCCGTGCCGGTGCACGAGAGCAGCGACGCCTTCGTGCTGGAGGTCGACGGGGTGGTGTGCGTGTGTCCCTGGCGGACCCGGCTGCGGGGGTGGCAGGCCCTTCAGGAGCTGCCGGAGGAGCTGCCGAAGCCGGTCCTGGACGCCGTACTGCCGGAGGTCGTACGACGTCAGGCGACCCAGGACTACGAGCGCTGGCTGGTGCGCAACCCGGACGCCCGCCCCTGGATCCGCATGTCGACCTGGCAGGTGCCGCTGCACTGGTTCGTGCTGGTGTCGGACGAGGAGCGGCGCTTCGACAAGGGCTCCGGCGAGATCCCCCCGATGCTGCGCTACCAGACGCCGATGGTGCAGGCGCGGCGGCGCGTGGCGCGGGCGCTGCGGGCGCTGAAGGACGGCATCGACGAGGGGCCGCTGATCGACGGTCTGGTGGATGTGGGGCGCTGGCTGGAGGAGTTCCATCCGCGCTCGCTGGTGGAGCTGGACTACGGCGGCCTGGTGCACACCCTGCCGGCCGGCGAGCTGGAGGACGACCACTCGGCGGCGGACGTGGCCGAGGGCATCGAGGCGCTGCGGCACGGCGACGGGGCGGCCGCGGGGGACGCGTACGCGCGGCTCGTGGAGCGCTGGCGGTCGGTCAGGGACCGGCGCTCGGCGAACTGACGTTTGACGTGACGCCCGTTTTGGGGTTTTGTCCTCGCACCGAGGTACCTGAGGTGACTGAGGTTTCCCCGACTTGGGACGTAGGTCACGATCCGGGCGATCGCCTCAAGTAAGCCTCAACCCCGGCCAAGCGTGATGGACCGCACTTACGCGGCTCTTGCGTCCCTTGCCCCTCCTCATGCCAAAATAGGACAAGGAGTCCGGGGGGGACTCCGTCCGTATTGCACGCTTTGGGGGGTCTCGTGGCTCCTGAGTGTCCTGTGACTGATCGTCACAGGGGCGTGACTGTCCGTTATGGCATGGTCCATCGGCTTCCGTGGCTGATGAACACCTGGAGGGGCAATTCCATCGGTTTGGCCGACGAGGCTGGACAGATGGTGTAGTTGTAGTGCCGAGGACAAGCCGTTCGTCCTATAACCGACTCGACTCGCGTCCGCCATTTCGGGCAACGCGGGTCAAGGTGCAGAATTTAGAGGAAAGAACCGAGAACGATCGGTTCTCCCGAGGAGGCCGCTCATGACCGCTCGCACCCCTGATGCCGAGCCGCTGCTGACCCCGGCTGAGGTCGCCACGATGTTCCGCGTCGACCCCAAGACGGTCACGCGGTGGGCGAAGGCCGGCAAGCTTACTTCGATCCGTACGCTCGGCGGGCATCGCCGCTACCGCGAGGCGGAGGTCCGTGCTCTGCTCGCGGGCATCCCCCAGCAGCGCAGCGAGGCCTGAACAACTGCATAACAGGGCAAATCGGCAGGTCCCCCAACGTGCCGTGGCGCCCGAACCCTAGCTCCAAGCGACGCGGGGTCTGCCCCAACAGGCTCCACGCCCACGCTCTTCAGAGCTTTTCAAGCAAGTAACAGGGTGCGTCGTCGATCGCGCTGGACTCCGCCGGGTCCAGCGCGATCTTTTTTGTGTGCATGGCATGCCTGGCCGACGGCCCTGTGAGTGGCCCTGTCGGAGTCTGGGGAGGGCTGTCGGATCTCCTGTGGGGGGCCTCTGTGCGGCGCCCCGCGAGGAGCCCCGTGGAGGGTGCAATTGCACATATAAAATTGACCAGTTGTAGGTGGGGTGTAAGTACCGCGGTATCAGAAACTCATGCGGTGACACCCGTCACATGCCAGGGTCCTTGTTGCGCTTGGTGCACGTGCGCTAATGGAGGTAGGTGCTCCAGGCTCCCACGGTGAGGCGGGTGTTGGGGGCCGTCGGGGTCAGACGCCGGCGGGACTTTCGTCCTCCACGACGTCGTCCGGTGCGTCGGCGCCCCTCGGTGAGTCCATCGCCAGCCGCAGCAGGTGGTGGCAGATCGGGCAGTGGCGGGTCAGGTGGCCGTACGACGAAGCGGCCGACAGGTGCGCACGGAGCAAGGCCCGTGTCTCGTGCCTGACCGATGCCGCCATACGCCACCTCCGTGGGCCGCACGGGGAACGGGCCCTGCCTCCTGGGTACCGACGGAAAGTGACGGCGTCAAGACGGCGTGGTGCCCCGCGGGACGCGTGTGCCTGCCGCGCCGCCCCATTTTCACCGCCGCGCGCTGAACCGACCGCCTCCTGGGGGCTGCCGCCCCCAGCCCCCGCGTCGGCCTGAACGGCCTCGTCCTCAAACGCCGGACGGGCTGGGAGATGCGGACCGGCGCCGAACGGTGAAGGCAGCTGTGGAAGGCCCGTGACATGCGAAAGGCCCGCGGTCCCTTGGCGGGATGCGGGCCTTCGTCCTTCTACTGCGGTCCTGACGGGATTTGCTGTGTCCGATTGCGGCTTCGCCGCGGGCGCGGCGTCCGCCTGGACGGGGCTGGGGGGTGCGGTGGTGGCATGTGAAAGGCCCGCGGTCCCTTGGCGGGATGCGGGCCTTCGTCCTTCTACTGCGGTCCTGACGGGATTTGAACCCGCGGCCTCCACCTTGACAGGGTGGCGAGCACTCCAAACTGCTCCACAGGACCAGGTTTCGCAGTGCGATTCTTGCGTTGCGCTGCGAGAAGAGACTGTACAGGAGGGTGAGCCCGCTGGTCGAACTCACCCCGTGTGCGCGGGTGGTTACGGTGCGGCCGCGTCGATCGCCTTCACGATCCGCTTGTCGGAGACGGGGTAGGCCGTGCCGAGGGCGTGGGCGAAATAGCTGACCCGGAGCTCCTCGATCATCCAGCGGATGTCCAGCACCGAGGACGGGACGGGGCGGCCCTGGGGCATCTGCTCCAGCAGCCACGCGTACTCGTCCTGCATCTCGTGGACCTTCTCCATGCGCGTCGTGTCCCGCTGCACGCCCGTCGGCATCTGCTGCAGCCGGCGATCCGCGGCCACCAGATAGCGCATCAGGTCGGCGAGGCGACGCAGCCCCGCCTCCGTCACGAAACCCGGCTTCACAAGGGCGTCCAGCTGCTTGCGTACGTCCGCGAGGTTCGGCAGCAGCGCAGGGCTCCGTACGGCCTTCAGGCGGCGTTCACACGCCTGCCAGGCCGCCAGGACCTGCTGCACCTGGCCCACCGTGCGGATCGTCGTGTCCACGATCTCCGCGCGCACCTTGTCGAACAGCTTCCGATACGACTCCTCGTCCCACGCCGGGCCGCCGAAGTCCCCGATCAGTTTGTCCGCCGCCGCCATCGCGCAGTCGTCGAACAGAGCCTGGATCGAGCCGTGCGGATTCGCGGACAGGGCGAGCTTCTGGGCGTTCGTCAGCTTCTCGGACGCGAACTTCGCCGGGTTGACGGGGATGTTGCGCAGGATCAGCCTGCGCGTGCCCTTCCACATCGCCTCCGCCTGCTCCGCCTCCGTGTCGAAGAGGCGCACAGAGACCGTGTCACCGTCGTCCACCAGGGCCGGATACGCCTTCACCGGCTGGCCGGCGCGGCGCGTCTCGAAGACGCGGGTGAGAGAGCCGATCGTCCAGTCGGTGAGGCCCTTGCGCTCCAGGGCCTCCCCACCCTGCCGCTCGGCCGTGGCGGCCGCCGCCTGGGACAGCGCCTGGCGCGCCTTCGGCCTCAGCCGGAGCTTCAGCGCCTCAAGGTCCTTGTCCTCGGCGAGATTGCGACGCCGCTCGTCGACGATGCGGAAGGTGATGCGCAGATGGTCAGGGACCTTCGACCAGTCGAAGTCGGACGCCTCGAAGGGCACGCCGACCATGCGCTTCAGTTCGCGTGCCATGGTCGTGGTCAGCGGCTCCTGGAGAGGCACTGCCGTGTCCAGGAAGCGCTTCGCGAAGTTCGGTGCCGGCACGTAGTTGCGGCGGATCGGCTTGGGGAGGGAGCGGATCAGCTCGGTGACCAGCTCCTCCCGAAGGCCCGGGATCTGCCAGTCGAAGCCCTCGTCCGAGGCCTGGTTGAGGACCTGGAGCGGAACGTGCACGGTCACGCCGTCGGCGTCCGCGCCCGGCTCGAACTGGTACGTCACCCGGAACTTCAGCGGCCCCTGCCGCCACGAGTCCGGATAGTCGGCCTTCGTGACCGCCTCCGCCGACTCCCGGATGAGCATCTCCCGCTCGAAGTCCAGGAACTCCGGCTGCTCGTTCCGCTTCCGCTTCCACCAGGAGTCGAAGTGGGCGCCGGACACCACGTGTTCGGGCACCCGGGCCTCGTAGAAGTCGAAGAGCGTGTCGTCGTCGACGACGATGTCCCGGCGCCGGGCGCGATGCTCCAGCTCCTCGACCTCGCTGAGGAGTCTGCGGTTGTCGGCGAAGAACTTGTGGTGCGTGCGCCAGTCGCCCTCGACGAGCGCGTTGCGGATGAACAGCTCGCGGGACGTCTCCGGGTCGATACGGCCGTAGTTCACCTTGCGCTGGGCGATGATCGGGACGCCGTACAGCGTGACCTTCTCGTACGCCATCACGGCCGCCTGGTCCTTCTCCCAGTGCGGTTCGCTGTACGTGCGCTTGAGGAGGTGCTCGGCCAGCGGCTCGACCCATTCGGGCTCGATCCTGGCGTTGACGCGCGCCCAGAGGCGGGAGGTCTCCACCAGCTCCGCCGACATCACGAAGCGCGGCGGCTTCTTGAAGAGCGCCGAGCCCGGGAAGACCGCGAACTTGGCGTTCCGCGCGCCCAGGTACTCGTTCTTCGCGCCCTCCTTCACGTCCTTCATGCCGATGTGCGAGAGCAGTCCGGCCAGGAGGGAGACGTGGATGCGGTCGCCGGGTGCATCGTCCTCGTTGAGGTGGATGCCCATCTGCTTGGCGACGGTGCGGAGTTGGGTGTAGATGTCCTGCCATTCGCGGATGCGCAGGAAGTTGAGGTACTCCTGCTTGCACATGCGGCGGAAGGACGACGAACCCCGCTCCTTCTGCTGCTCGCGGACGTACCGCCACAGGTTCAGGTAGGCGAGGAAGTCGCTCGTCTCGTCCTTGAAGCGGGCGTGCTGCTGGTCCGCCTGCGCCTGTTTGTCGGCGGGGCGCTCGCGCGGGTCCTGGATGGAGAGCGCGGCGGCTATCACCATGACCTCGCGCACACAGCCGTTCTTGTCGGCCTCCAGGACCATCCGGGCCAGCCGGGGGTCGACCGGCAGCTGGGCGAGCTTGCGCCCGCTCTGCGTGAGCCGCTTGCGTACGTCCTTCTCCGCCGGGTCCAACGCGCCCAGCTCCTGGAGCAGTTGCACACCGTCGCGGATGTTGCGGTGGTCCGGCGGGTCGATGAAGGGGAACTTCTCGATGTCGCCGAGGCCGGCCGCGGTCATCTGCAGGATGACGGAGGCCAGGTTCGTACGGAGGATCTCCGCGTCGGTGAACTCCGGGCGGGCGACGAAGTCGTCCTCGGAGTAGAGGCGGATGCAGATGCCGTCGGACGTACGGCCGCAGCGGCCCTTGCGCTGGTTGGCGCTGGCCTGCGAGACCGGCTCGATCGGCAGCCGCTGGACCTTCGTACGGTGGCTGTAGCGGGAGATACGGGCGAAGCCCGGGTCGATGACGTACTTGATGCCCGGGACGGTCAGGGACGTCTCGGCGACGTTCGTAGCCAGAACGATCCTGCGCCCCGTGTGCTGCTGGAAGACACGGTGCTGCTCGGCGTGGGAGAGGCGTGCGTACAGGGGCAGCACCTCCGTGAACCGGTAGTTCTTCTTGACCAGCGCGTCCGCCGTGTCCCGGATCTCCCGCTCACCCGAGAGGAAGACGAGGATGTCGCCCTTGCCCTCCCCCTGGAGCTCCTCCACCGCGTCGCAGATCGCGGTGATCTGGTCGCGGTCGGAGTCGTCCGAGTCCTCTTCGAGGAGCGGGCGGTAGCGCACCTCCACCGGATACGTCCGCCCGCTGACCTCGACGATCGGCGCGTCGCCGAAGTGCCGGGAGAACCGCTCCGGATCGATGGTCGCGGAGGTGATGACGATCTTGAGATCGGGCCGCTTCGGCAGCAGCTGGGCGAGGTACCCGAGCAGGAAGTCGATGTTCAGGGACCGCTCGTGGGCCTCGTCGATGATGATCGTGTCGTAGGCGCGCAGCTCGCCGTCGGTCTGGATCTCGGCGAGCAGGATGCCGTCCGTCATCAGCTTGACGAAGGTGGCGTCCGGGTTCACCTGGTCGGTGAACCGCACCTTCCAGCCGACGGCCTCGCCCAGAGGCGTGTCCAGTTCCTCGGCGATCCGCTCGGCGACGGTGCGGGCGGCGATACGACGGGGCTGGGTGTGCCCGATCATGCCCTTCACCCCGCGCCCCAGTTCGAGACAGATCTTCGGGATCTGGGTCGTCTTGCCGGAGCCGGTCTCACCGGCGACGATGACGACCTGGTGATCGCGGATGGCGTCGGCGATCTCGCTCTTCTTCTGGCTGACGGGCAGCTGCTCGGGGTACGAGACGGCGGGCAGCCGGCCGCGCCGCTCGCCCATCCGCTGCTCGGCCTTCGCGACCTCCGCCTCGATCTCGGCGAGAACGGCGGCCTGGGCCTGCGGCTTACGGATCTTGCGCGCGCCTTCGAGCCTGCGCCCGAGCCGGTGCGCGTCGCGCAGGGACAGCTCGGTCAGGCGGGCGGCGAGGGCGCCGAGGGCCGGGGTGGCGGGGGCAGGGTGCGTAGACATACGCGATCCAGGATCTCATCCCGGGGAAATCCCTGGCGAACGATTTGTGCCCGGTGCCTTTCGGGGCCCGTGACTTCGTGTTCCCCTGCCCCGGCCCTCCCTACGGGTGTCCTGTACGGCGGTCACCGCACGTCGACGTAGTCCTCCCGGCCGTCACCCACGAAATGCTTGCTGTCGGGGTACAGGAAGACGGGCACCCAGGTGCCGTCCTGCTTGGCCGTGAAGCCCTTGCTGAAGGAGCCGTTCGTCTTCGTGGTGACCGTGGCCATCAGGTACCAGGTCGACTTCCCCTTGGGCCGGAAGAGGATCTGCACCTTCCTGCCGCCGTAGGCGTTCCAGCTGGTGGCGCCGACCTTGTGCTCCTGGAGTACACCCTTGACGGTGATCGTCCTGCCCTTGTACACGGGCTCGGGGGACGCGTTGGCGTCCTTGACCCGGGTGAGGGCGCGGTTGCGGCGCAGGCTGTCGCTGACGGTGCCCTTGATGTCCGCGGTGCTGGAGCCGGCGTAGCTCAGGCGCCAGTAGCCGTCGGTGTAGCCCGGCAGCCGATCCGAGAAGTCATCACCGAAGACGACCTTCAGGATCTTCTGGGTGGTCCAGCCCGTCTTGCCGTCGGCCGAGTACTGGATGGCGACGTTGGCCGAGTCGCGGCCGTCGCGGCCGGTCACGTCGAGGGTGCCGTTGATCGTCACCTCGGCGTCCTTGTCCAGCGACGCCGTGAACGAGCTGAACTTCGTCGTCGCGGTGACCGCGGCGGTGACGTCGGCGGCCGTGTGCACGATGTAGGGGTTGAACGGTCGCGTCGGGATGGAGATCTCGTAGACGGTTCTGGCGCCGTACGGGGTCTTGTCGAAGGAGAAGCGGCCGTTCGCGTCGGTCGTCGTGTCGACGGGGCTGCAGGTGCTGCAGTCCTTGTAGTCGATCTCCACCGGGGTGCCGGCCAGCGGCTTCCACTCGCCGTCGTACTGGTACTGGAGCGTGCCGGCGACAGTGATCTTGTCGCCGGTGGTGACGTGGAAGGCGCTCTGGTCGAGGACGAACCGGGTCGGCGCGGCCTGCGGCGAGACCTGGACGACGTCCGCGCTGACATGGCCGAGGTCGCCGGCGTATTCGGCGGAGGCCCAGCCGCCCGTTGTCTCGGCCGAGGCGGAGAAATGGCCGGCGTCGTCGGTGACGGTGGGCACGTCCTTGCCGCCGTTGTCGAACTCGGCGTCCACGGTGGTGCCGGCCAGCGGCACCGTCTCGTGGGTGCGCGGGTCGCGGAGGACCAGGTCGCCGGTGGCGGTGGCCGTCCTGTGCTCGACGTCCGGCTCGGTGGGCGTGACGGTGAAGTCGCTGAAGACGGGCTGCTTCGCGTAGTTCAGCGTGCCCGCGTCCTTCTGGACGGTGGTCTCGCCGGAGCTGTCCGTGACCTCGATGTCGACCGTGTACTTGCCGAGGGCGTCCAGCCGCAGGGGCTGGGAGGCCCAGACGCCGTCCCACGAGTAGATGTCGTACTTCTTCGTGAAGTCGGTGACGGTGGCCACCGGCGCGTCCGTGTCGCTGCTGCCGACCGGGCGGAGCGTGGCGGTGATCTTGTCGATCCCGCCGCTGTAGTTGAGGCGTACGTCGAGCACGGACCAGTCGCTCGCGTCGCTGTACGCATCCTTGACGGTGGGCCCCGCGGCGTGGGCCGTACCGGGTATCGCGAGTGTGCCGACCAGGACGGCACCGGCCGTCACCAGCCCTCTGGCGATCTGTCTCAAGAACCCCCCTCGGGCTCTGTACGAGCAATGGAGATCCCGTGAATGAGAATCCCTTGCCGGATTATGCAGGAGGGGGTTTCGGCACTCTGCCCAGGGCCTGGGGGCGGCATGCGAACGCCCCCTCCGGATGATCCCGGAGGGGGCGTATGCCCTGGTAAGGGCGGTTGTGGCTGGGGCCGGGGTCGAACCGGCGACCTATCGCTTTTCAGGCGATCGCTCGTACCAACTGAGCTACCCAGCCACGAGGTTTCCGGGGAAACCTCAGCGGTCCTGACGGGATTTGAACCCGCGGCCTCCACCTTGACAGGGTGGCGAGCACTCCAAACTGCTCCACAGGACCAAGCTGTTGCGTACGACAGTGTCGCACACGGTCTTACGTGCCCCCAACGGGATTCGAACCCGTGCTACCGCCTTGAAAGGGCGGCGTCCTAGGCCGCTAGACGATGAGGGCTATCGGCCCGCCTGGGCGCTTCTCAGCGCGTCGGGGACGTGAGAAGCATATGGGATGGCGGGAGGTATCGCCAAAACGGTTTACCGGGCTGAGGTGGAGGGTGTGGACGCGGAAGGTGTGGACGGGGCGGGGGAGGTCGGGGTGGCTCCCGGTTGGTTCTCCTTCGGGAGCTGGCGGGTGACCTCCGCCGTTGTCTCGCCCAGGCCGCCCAGCTTGATCGCGTCCCAGGCCTGGAGCCGGCGGGAGTCGCGGTCGAAGTAGAGGATCGAGGCCTCGATCGGGGCCGGGTACCTGTGCTCCAGTGCGCGCAGGCCGCTGCCGCCGGTCGAGCCCTCCATGCGCAGACGGGTGCCGTTCTTCAGGATCTCGTCGCCCTCGTGGTGCAGGTGGCCGCAGAGGACCAGGGGTACCTCGCCGTCGACCTCGCGGGCCGCCGACGGTTCGTGGACCATGGCCACGTCGACCGGGGTGCCGGCGGTCTTCTGGTCGTGCAGGGCCGAGGCGAGGCGGTCGCCCGCGAGCTCCTCCGACGCGTCCGCTCCCAGTTCGTTCGAGCGGTCGGGGGTGAACTGCGGGTCGCCGATGCCCGCGAAGCGCAGGCCCGCGACGGTCTCAGCCCGGCCGTCGTCCAGGACGTGCACGTTCTTCATGCGGGAGAGGTAGCGCTGGGTGGCCGCGGAGTCGTGGTTGCCGCGCACCCAGACGTAGGGCGCGCCCAGGTCCGCGACCGGGTCGAGGAAGCCGTTCTCCGCGGTCGTGCCGTGGTCCATCGTGTCGCCGGTGTCGACGATCACGTTCACCTTGTACTGGTCCACGAGCGACGCGATGATCTTCCAGCTCGCGGGGTTGAGGTGGATGTCCGACACGTGCAGGACGCGGACCGTGGACGGGTCCGGCTGGTAGGCGGGGAGGGTGGACGTGACGTCGTAGAGCTTCGTCACGTTGGTCACCAGGCGCGCCAACTCCTTCTGGTAGACGTCGAACTCGGTGACGATGTTGCGTGCGTTGCCGATCACGGAGGGTGCGGAGGACAGCAGGCCCGAGTACTTCGGTTCGAGGACGGACTCGGGGTTCCAAGTGGCGTACGCCGATGCCCCGGAGGCGGCGAGGAGGGCGAGGGCCGTGCCGCCGGCAGCCAGGGCCCGGCGGGGGCGGCGGTAGACGGCGAGGCCGAGGGCCGTCGCGCCGGAGACGACGGCGACGCCGGAGCGCAGGGCCAGGTCGAGGGTGCCGTGCTCGACGTCGTGGGCGACCTCGTCCTGGAGTCCCGAGAGGCGTTCGGGGTGGTCGACCAGGGCCTGGGCGCGGACGGGGTCCAGTTGGTCGACGTTGACGTCCAGGCGGAACGGTGCGTGGTGGCTGTTCAGCTCCAGGGCGCCCAGCGGCGAGATGTTGATCTTCGTGCCGCCGGTCACGGAGGGGCGCAGGGTCATCGTCGTGTTCATGGGGCCGACCGGGACCCGTACGTTGCCGACGACCAGCAGCCCCAGCCAGGCGCCGAGCAGGACGACGGCGGCCAGGCCCAGGGCGCGGGGCCAGGGGTGGGGCTGGCGGACCAGTTCGAGCGCCGGGAGCGGGCGGCGGGTGCGGTAGTGCCGGGCGAGGGTGCCTGGAGCCCTTCGTATCCGGTTCAGGACGGTCACGGCGACGGCGGGGACGCGGGCCATTGGTCCCGTATGCCCAAGTGCGGGCGTGGATATGCGGGCGGGCTCGTGACTCTCGTACGGACGTGCCGTGCCTGTCGGGAGTTCGGCCGGGCGGGTGAGGGGGTCAGCCCCAGCCGAGTTCGTGGAGCCGTTTGTCGTCGATGCCGAAGTGATGGGCGATCTCGTGGATCACGGTCACGGCGACCTCGTGCACCACGTCCTCGGTCGTCTCGCAGTAGCGCAGCGTGGGGCCCATGTAGATCGAAATGCGGTCGGGCAGCACGCCCGCGTACCACTCGCCGCGGTCGGTGAGCGGGGTGCCCTCGTACAGGCCCAGCAGCTCGGGGTCGTCGGCTGGAGGCTCGTCCTCGACGAACACGGCGACGTTGTCCATGACCCTGGCGAGCTCCGGCGGGATCTTGTCCAGCGCCTGGCTCACGAGTTCCTCGAAAGATTCGCGTGTCATCTCCAGCACACAGCCATTGTCAGGGACGAAGCGTCTGTGGCGGCGGCGCGGACGGCCCCTGTCTGCCGCCGGGCACTGCGGAGCCGCTCACCGGCCGGCAGACGGGCGGGCGCCGGCCGAATGCCGGCAGCCGGGCCGTCCGGCCCGTGCTCGCGACGTCACTCACTCGCGTGTCCTCTTGCGGGCGGCGGGAGTTGGGCATGTTGACTCCTTCCCCCGCCTCGGAGGTGGCTTTCCGTGCGCCCCTTGTACGTACCCGTCCGTCTGGCCGCCACGGTCATGGCCGTCGCCGCTGCCGCCGGCTGCATGAGCGTGGGCGAGGACGGCGGGGGAGGGAGCGTGAAGCCGTCGCATTCCGCGGGGCAGCGGGGTGGTGAGGCGCCCGACGGGGGATCGGCGGTGTCCGGGCGGGGCGGTGGGGGCGGGGTCGCCGCCGACGGCAAGCACGGGGACGGCAGGCGGGAGAAGAAGGCGGGCGGGGAGTCGGCGTCGCCCTCGGCCTCGCCGTCCGCGGGGGCCTCCCGGTCCGCTCCGGCGTCCGGCGAGCCGGCGAAGCCGGGGGTTCCCGCGCCGCCCAAGGCGTCGCCGACCCCGACGCGTACGTCCGAGCCGCAGCCGACGCCGAGCGAGCAGCCGACGTCCGCCTCGCCGGAGCCGACGGTCGCGGAGCCGTCGTCGTCGGCGCACGAGGAGACGGCGCCGCAGCTGGCGGAGCGGGAGCCGGCGCCGACCGCGGGGTCGCCGGCGTAGAAGAGTTCGGGCGCGCAAGGGAGTTGGGGCGGCGAGAGGCCGGGCCTCGTCGGGTGTGACGTACGTCTATGAGGATCGGTTTGCCTTGGGGGGTGGTGGGTGCGTATGGTGGTAGATCGTTTGATCCCATTGCCCGGCGCCAACGCAGAGCGCGCCGTGTGGCGCGTTCTCTCCCTTGCCGTGGCTGACCGCATAGAGGCGGTCGTATTGCGAAACACGGAGTTGACGGGCGCGTGCCGACGAGACTCCGGAAGGTTTCGCTTACGCATGTCCATTTCCAGTACTGATCACGTCGTCGTGCCCGAGAACGAGGGCACTGAGGTTGCGGCGGAAGCTCCCGAGGCCACCTTCGCGGACCTCGGTCTCCCCGAGGGCGTGGTGCGCAAGCTCGCCCAGAACGGCGTGACCACCCCCTTCCCGATCCAGGCCGCGACCATCCCGGACGCCCTGGCCGGCAAGGACATCCTCGGCCGTGGCCGCACCGGCTCCGGCAAGACCCTCTCCTTCGGCCTGCCGACGATGGCCCGCCTCGCCGGCGGCCGCACCGAGAAGCACAAGCCGCGCGCCGTCATCCTCACCCCGACCCGTGAGCTCGCGATGCAGGTCGCGGACGCCCTCCAGCCCTACGGCGACGTCCTCGGCCTCAAGATGAAGGTCGTCTGCGGCGGTACGTCGATGGGCAACCAGATCTACGCCCTGGAGCGCGGTGTCGACATCCTCGTCGCCACGCCCGGCCGCCTGCGCGACATCATCAACCGCGGCGCCTGCTCCCTGGAGAACGTCGAGGTCGCCGTCCTCGACGAGGCCGACCAGATGTCCGACCTGGGCTTCCTGCCCGAGGTCACCGAGCTGCTCGACCAGATCCCGGCCGGCGGCCAGCGGATGCTGTTCTCGGCCACGATGGAGAACGAGATCTCCACGCTGGTCAAGCGCTACCTGAGCAACCCGGTCACGCACGAGGTCGACAGCGCCCAGGGCAACGTCACGACCATGTCGCACCACATCCTGATCGTGAAGCCCAAGGACAAGGCGCCGGTCACCGCCGCGATCGCCTCCCGCAAGGGCCGCACCATCATCTTCGTCCGCACCCAGCTCGGCGCCGACCGTATCGCCGAGCAGCTGCGCGACTCCGGTGTGAAGGCCGACGCGCTGCACGGCGGCATGACCCAGGGCGCGCGTACCCGCACGCTGGCCGACTTCAAGGACGGCTACGTCAACGCGCTCGTCGCGACCGACGTCGCCGCCCGCGGTATCCACGTCGACGGCATCGACCTGGTCCTGAACGTGGACCCGGCCGGCGACCACAAGGACTACCTGCACCGCGCCGGCCGCACGGCCCGTGCCGGTCGTACGGGAACGGTCGTCTCCCTCTCCCTGCCGCATCAGCGCCGCCAGATCTTCCGCCTGATGGAGGACGCGGGCGTCGACGCCGGGCGTCACATCATCAACTCCGGTACGGCCTTCGAGCCCGAGGTCGCCGACATCACCGGCGCCCGTTCGATGACCGAGGTCCAGTCCGAGTCCGCGGCCAACGCGGCGCAGCAGGCCGAGCGTGAGGTCTCCCAGCTCACCAAGGAGCTGGAGCGGGCGCAGCGCCGCGCGACCGAGCTGCGCGAGGAGGCCGACCGCCTGGTCGCCCGCGCCGCCCGTGAGCGGGGCGAGGACCCGGAGGCCGCGGTCGCCGAGGCCGCTGCCGTCGTGGAGGCCGCGGCCGAGCAGGCCGCCGCCGAGGCGCCGGCGCGTGAGGTGTCCTCCTCCTACGAGCGTCCGCGTCAGCAGCGTGACGAGCGGGGCAACTACGAGCGCCGTGACCGTCGTGACGACCGTCCGTCGGGCGGCTTCCGCCGCGACGACCGTGGGGGCAGCGACCGTGGTGGCCGTTCCTTCGACCGTCGTGACGACCGTCCGTCCGGTGGCTTCCGCCGCGACGACCGTGGGGGCAGCGACCGTGGTGGCCGTTCCTTCGACCGTCGTGACGACCGTCCGTCGGGCGGCTTCCGCCGCGACGACCGTGGGGGCAGCGACCGTGGTGGCCGTTCCTTCGACCGTCGTGACGACCGTCCGTCCGGCGGCTTCAACAACGACCGCCGTGACGGCGACCGTGGTGGCCGTTCCTTCGACCGCCGTGACGACCGCCCCTCGGGTGGCTTCCGTCGGGACAACGACCGCCGGGACAACGACCGTGGCGGCTTCCGCCGTGACGACCGTCCCGCGACCGGTCACCGGGGCAGCGACCGTCCGTTCAACCGTGACCGCCAGGGCGACCGTCCCGGCTTCCGCGCCGGCGGCCACGACCGTCCGAGCCACCGCGGCACGGGTACCGGCACCGGTTCCTTCGGCCGCCGCGAGGACAAGCCGCGCTGGAAGCGCAACGGCTGACGCCTAGTGAAGTGAGCAAGGGCCCGTACGACTTCGGTCGTACGGGCCCTTCGCCGTTCGGTGGCGACGACAACTTTTGGCCAAAGCACCTACCGTGTGGCGCATGTCACGCCCTTGCCGAGGGAATCGCTGGGGGCATGACAGATGACGCCATAGCAAGTGGGCAGTCGGGCCTATCCGACGAAGAACGGCTTGCCCAGCTCGGCTATACGCAGGTTCTGGCCCGCCGCATGTCGGCGTTCTCCAACTACGCGGTCTCCTTCACGATCATCTCGGTCCTGTCGGGATGTCTGACGCTGTATCTGTTCGGCATGAACACCGGCGGCCCGGCGGTGATCACCTGGGGCTGGGTGGCCGTGGGCCTGATGACGCTCTTCGTCGGCCTGTCCATGGCCGAGATCTGTTCGGCGTACCCGACGTCGGCGGGCCTGTACTTCTGGGCGTACCAGCTCGCGCCCTCGCGTTCGGCCGCGGCCTGGGCATGGTTCACCGGCTGGTTCAACGTGCTGGGCCAGGTGGCCGTGACCGCGGGCATCGACTTCGGGGCGGCGTCCTTCCTGGGCGCGTACCTGAACCTGCAGTTCGACTTCGAGGTGACTCCCGGCCGCACGATCCTGCTCTTCGCGGCGATCCTTCTCCTGCACGGCCTGCTGAACACGTTCGGGGTGCGGATCGTCGCCCTGCTCAACAGCGTCAGCGTGTGGTGGCACGTGCTGGGCGTGGGGGTGATCGTCGGCGCGCTGGCCTTCGTACCGGACCACCACCAGTCGGCGTCCTTCGTGTTCACGAAGTTCGTGAACAACACGGGCTGGGGCAGCGGGGTGTACGTCGTGCTCCTGGGCCTGCTGATGGCGCAGTACACCTTCACCGGCTACGACGCCTCCGCGCACATGACGGAGGAGACCCACGACGCGTCGACGGCCGGCCCGAAGGGCATCGTCCGGTCCATCTGGACGTCGTGGATAGCCGGCTTCGTGCTGCTGCTCGGCTTCACCTTCGCCATCCAGTCGTACGCCAAGGAGCTCGCCTCCCCGACCGGCGCGCCGCCCGCGCAGATCCTGCTGGACGCGCTCGGCGCGACCGCGGGCAAGCTGCTGCTGTTGGTGGTGATCGGGGCGCAGCTGTTCTGCGGAATGGCGTCGGTGACCGCCAACAGCCGCATGATCTACGCCTTTTCGCGCGACGGAGCTCTCCCCTTCTCGCGTCTGTGGCACACCGTCAGCCCACGTACGCGCACCCCGGTGGCGGCGGTCTGGCTGGCCGCGGCCGCGGCGCTGGTGCTGGGTCTGCCGTACCTGATCAACTACACCGCCTACGCGGCCGTGACGTCCGTCGCCGTGATCGGCCTCTACATCGCGTACGTCATCCCGACGCTGCTGCGGCTCGTGAAGGGCGAGGCGTTCGAGCGCGGGCCGTGGCACCTGGGCCGTTGGTCGCGCCCGATCGGCATCGTCTCGGTGATGTGGGTGGGCGTCATCACGGTCCTCTTCATGCTGCCCCAGGTCTCACCGGTCACCTGGGAGAGCTTCAACTACGCCCCGGTCGCCGTCCTGGCCGTGCTGGGCTTCGCGGCGGTGTGGTGGCTGGCGTCGGCCCGGCACTGGTTCCTCAACCCGGACCACCGACGCACGCCGGCCCGCGGGGCGTCCCCGGCGGTGGCCTCCCCAGGCGCCCCCGACAAGACTGATTCCTGACACTCCGGCAGGATCTTCCCCCGCGGCGCGGCCGCGTCCCCGATACCCGATCGGAGACGCGGCCGTGTCCCGCTATGCTCGGGGGAGCAACATCGCCAAGGGCCCTTAGCTCAATTGGCAGAGCAGTGGACTTTTAATCCATTGGTTGTGGGTTCGAGTCCCACAGGGCCTACGGTGCGGGTGACGGGGGCATCCCCTCTGACCTGCTGTGCAGCGCCTGAGTCGGCTTCGGTCGGGTCAGGCGCTGCTTCGTTTTCGAGCCACTGCCTGAGCGATGCGCGAGCGGATGCGTGCGTGGCCTGCGGATCGGGTGCCGCTCGGGCGGACGAATCAAGGCGCCCGGCGGTCTTCGACCGGTTCGGTCGAAGACCAGCAGGCCCAGGGCCCGCTGGACTTCCACACCGAGGGCGAGCGGCAGGTGATGGAAGACCGAGACGGTGGCCGCGGCGATGACGTTCTGCCCGTGGATTTTCGTCACGGTGCTGATCATCACGGTCATCGCCACGTTGGTGGTCGGAGCCTGGATGCTGCCCGAGACGGTGCTGATCATCCGGCGGATCGCGGGTGCCAAGCGGGGCATGACCGCCGCCCGCACGAAACAGCGGATCCCTGAGGCCTACCAGCCCCTCACCGGAACCCTCCGCGAGCGGATCCGTACCGCCGTACGCGACCCCGGCACACTCACCGACCCGCGCTGGATGATCGCCTCCTACTTCTACGGCGCCCTGATCGCCCTCGCGCTGCCGCTGCGGCCCCTCGGCCTGGTCGTCGACGGGGTGTGGTGCGGGCCGCTGGGCCGTACGCCCCTCGTCCTGCCGCTGATCGTGCGGCTCGCGGACCTGGAGGCCGACTGGTCCATGCGCCGGCGGGTCGCCGCGCTGGACGGGACCATGGAGGTGTCCAGCCCCGCCGGCGGGCCGACGGTGATCGACGTGATGCTGCCGTGCGTGTGGTGACGACGCCCGAGACGGACAGACGGGACGATCCGACGCCACCGCCCCGAACGTAGATCGTCAGCCGTCGCCGTCGCCGTCGCCGTCGCCGTCAACCGGCGTTGAGTTCCGTCAGTTCGCCCAGCGGCAGAGTGTGCTGGGTCTGGAGGACCTTCGCGCGCAGGTAGCGGACGTTGTGGGCGGTGGTGAAAACGCCCGTGGGGACGCGCTCGTGGACGTCGATGCCCAGGTCGCGGAGCTGACCGGCCTTGTCGGGGTTGTTGGACAGCAGGTCGAGGGTGTCGATGCCGAGGGCTTGGAGCATCTGCGCGGCCGCCGTGTAGTCGCGGTCGTCCTCGGGCAGGCCGAGGGCCGCGTTCGCCTCGTACGTGTCCAGGCCCTGGTCCTGCAGCGCGTACGCGTCCAGCTTGTTGTAGAGGCCGATGCCGCGCCCCTCCTGGCGCAGGTAGAGCAGCACGCCGCCGCGGGCCGCGATCCGCTCGACCGCCTCGCGCAGCTGCGGGCCGCAGTCGCAGCGGGCCGAGCCGAAGACGTCGCCGGTGAGGCACTCGGAGTGCAGCCGGACCAGCGGGACGGGGCCCGGGTCGCCCAGGACGACGGCCACGTGTTCCTGTCCGTCGGTCAGGCCGTGGAAGGTGACCAGTTCGGCGTCGACGCTGTAGCCGTCCTGGAAGTGCAGCGGTACCCGGACGCGGGAGCGCGGGGTGGCGGCGGGGAAGTCGGGCATGCGGGTTCTCCCGGGTCCGGTGGGCGTCTGCCTGAGCAGTCCTGCTTGGTCAGTCCTGCGTTGTCAGTCCTGCTTCGGCAGTCCTGCTTCAGATTTGAAGCAGTTCTACGGTCCCGGACACTACCCCATGATTTAAATTTGAAGCAACCCGTTTGCGGGGACTGCCTCACGAACAGGGCGGCGACGACCGCCGCCGCCACGGCACCTCGTCGGGTGTGGGCCGGCTGCCCCCCTCGTCGAGAGCCCGCGCGATCCCCGAGAAGATCTCCTCCACCTGTTCCACCTGCTCCTCGGTGAGGTGCTCGAAGAGCGAGGCGCGCACGGTCTCGACGTGGCCGGGCGCCGTCCGTTCCAGTACCGCCATGCCCTCGTCGGTGAGCGCGGCGATGCTCCCCCGCTTGTCCCACTTGCAGTTCTCGCGCCGGACCAGACCGTCCTTCTCCAGCCGGGACACGGCGTACGTCAGCCGACTTCGGGTGATCTTCGTCCGCTCGGCGAGATCGGTCATCCGCAGCCGCCGCTCGGGTACCTCGGAGAGATTGGCCAGGATGGAGTAGTACAGGTGCGGCATGCCGGCGTCCTGCTGGAGCTGCCGGTCGATCGCGTCCTCCAGGAGGTGCGCAGCGGCGATGTACGCGCGCCAGGCGCGCTGCTCCTTGGAGGTGAGCCAGCGAGTCGTCATGCCCCCAGTGTAGGTTTGTTTCAAACTTGAACCAAGCCCCGCCCGTCCGAGCCCGGTCCGCATGGCCGAGCCCGCCCCCGACCGTCCGAGCCCGCCCCGCCCGCCGCCGAGAGTGAGCGCGTCCGATGCCGTACCCCTACGTCCTGCTGTCCGCCGCCGTCTCCCTCGACGGCTACCTCGACGACACCGGCCCCGAACGCCTCCTGCTCTCCTCCCCGGCCGACTTCGACCGCGTGGACGAGGTGCGGGCGTCCGTCGACTCGATCCTCGTCGGCGCCGGCACGATCCGCGCCGACAACCCGCGGCTGCTGGTCAACTCGCCCGAGCGCCGGGCCGCCCGGGTCGCGGCGGGGAAGCCGGAGTACCCCCTCAAGGTCACCGTCAGCGGTTCCGGCGACCTGGACCCGGACGCCAAGTTCTGGCACACGGGCGGCGAGAAGCTCGTCTTCACGACCGACAAGGGCGCCGGGCGGGCCCGCTCACTCGGCCTCGCCGCCGACGTCGCCCCGCTCGGCCCCGACCTCGACTGGCGGCGGCTCCTGGAGCATCTGCACGATGCGCGCGGCGTACGGCGCCTGATGGTCGAGGGCGGCGGCACGATCCACACCCAGCTCCTGCAGCAGGGCCTCGCCGACGAACTCCAGCTCGTCCTCGCCCCCCTCTTCGTGGGCGACCCGGACGCGCCCCGCCTCTTCGGCCCCGGCGCCTACCAGGGTGGCCGCCTGCGCCTGACGGAGACCCGGCGGATCGAGGACGTCGTCCTCATGCGCTACGAGCCCACGGCCCCCGGCACCGGCCCGCTCCCGGCCGCCGCCGACCGCCACTGGCTGGCCCTCGCCTGCGAGCTGGCGGCGCAGTGCCCGCCCTCCCGCACGGCCTTCAGCGTGGGCGCGGTGATCGTCGCCGCCGACGGCACGGAGCTGGCCCGCGGTCACTCGCGCGAGGCCGGCGACCCGGTCGTGCACGCCGAGGAGGCGGCCCTGGCCAAGCTCGACCCGGCCGATCCGAGACTCGCGGCGGCGACGGTGTACAGCAGCCTGGAGCCCTGCGCCCACCGCGCCTCCCGGCCCAGGCCGTGCGCGCGACTGATCCTCGACGCGGGAGTACGTCGGGTGGTCACGGCGTGGCGGGAGCCGGACACGTTCGTCACGGAGGCGGACGGGAGCGGGCTGCTGGCGTCGCGGGGCGTCGAGGTCGTCGTACTGCCGGAGTACGAGGAGCAGGCCAAGGCGCCGAACAGGCATCTGTCGGGGCCGTGACCCGGGGTTGTGCCCCGCGGTCGTGACCGGCGGTCGTGACCTTGGTTCTGAGCACCCCACGGATGGCGTATGCTGGTTACACAACGACGCGGGGTGGAGCAGCTCGGTAGCTCGCTGGGCTCATAACCCAGAGGTCGCAGGTTCAAATCCTGTCCCCGCTACTCAAGGCTCAGGGCCGGAATCCAGTACTGGATTCCGGCCCTGAGTGTTTTCCCGCTTCCTTTGTCTCCCCGTACCTCCCTGTACCTCTCCGCACCTCTCCGCGCCTCCCCTTGTCTCTCCTGCCTCTGCTGTCGTGATGTGACCGGGTGTGATCGAGCGACCGCCCTCCGCATAACAACTGACATACCGTCAATACCTGTGTGGATCCTGAGGCTTGGTCAACTCGCCCGTTTTTGGCCACTCATGGGCCCTACGTCCAGGGCAAGAAGCATTAATGATCAAGCCGAACAGCTTGGAAACGGCACCCCGGGTCTATTAACGTTCGATAACGCAGCGCGGTCGTCCCAGCCGTCACAAGAGACGGCTCCGTGCGCACGCGCCGAATCCCGCAAGGGAACCGGGGAACCACCACCCTGGGGTGAATCGCGCTGAAGCCGCCGTGAACCTACGGCAGGTATACGCGCGTAGGAGACCTTCCTGCTCCGAACCCGTCAGCTAACCCGGTAGGCGAGAAGGAAGGAAGGAGCGCGCCCACGTGGCGTCCAACCCGCCTGCCCCGGCAGCGCCGTTCGTGCCGAGCACCGAGCCATTCGGCTTCGCCGGCCCCCGCACCGACGAGGGCCCGTGGGAGGAGTGGAACCCCACCGAGGACTCCCTCCGCCCGATACGCGGCCGGCACCGTGTCTCCAAGCAGCGCGGCGGGGGACTCGCCCGCAGCTCCACGGTTCTCGGCGTCGGTGTCATAGCCGCCGTAGGCGCGGGCGGCATGGCCAGCGCCAACACCGGCAAGCCCCCGGTGTCCATCTCCATGCCCGATCTGCCCTCCGTGGGCGGCGTGTTCGGAGGCTCCTCGCACGCTGCCAAGGGCTCCGCCACCGCCCTCAGCACCGTCGGCGTCAGCTCCGACGACACCGCGCAGGGCGCCGCGGACGCCGGTGAGGCGCTGCGCAACCGCATCATGGCCCAGGCCGAGAGCCAGCAGGTCCAGGTCGAAGGCAAGGCCCAGTCGGCCACCGAGGCCGTCTTCGCCAAGCAGGTCGACGACGCCGCCGCCCAGGCGGAGAAGGCGGCCGCGGTCAAGGCGCAGGCCGCGAAGGAGAAGGCCGAGGCGGAGGCCAAGAAGAAGGCCGAGGCCGCCAGACTCGCCGAACTGGCCAAGCAGTTCAAGCTGCCGGTCGTGTCGTACACGATCACCGGCACGTTCGGACAGGCCGGCTCCATGTGGTCCTCCGGCTACCACACGGGTCTCGACTTCGCCGCCCCCACGGGCACGCTCATCAAGGCCGTCCACGGCGGCACCGTCACGGAGGCCGGCTGGGCGGGATCGTACGGCTACCGCACGATCATCACGCTCGACGACGGTACGGAACTCTGGTTCTGCCACCAGTCGTCGATCAGCGTGAGCGTGGGCCAGAAGGTCGGCACGGGCGATGTGATCGGGCGTGTCGGCGCCACCGGCAACGTGACCGGTCCGCACCTGCATCTTGAGGTCCACCCGGACGGGCAGGCCACCGGCATCGACCCGATGACGTGGCTGCGCAGCAAGGGCCTCAACCCCTGACCTCTGCTTGTCCCCGTTCTTCCTGTTCTCTCTGTTCTCTTTGTTCTTCCTGTTGTTTCTGATCCCGGCGGTCCTGACGGCATCCCCCCGACGTCAGGACCGCCGGTTTCCGCTGCCCAGCCGTCGGAATCGCTGACTCCGCTTGTTTACGGGGATTTTGCGGCCGTAGCGGAAGATCGCCCTCCGAGGCCGGTGTTGACGTACTACATGACTTCTCTTCGCAAGCTCGGCTCCTCCGGCCTGGAGGTCTTTCCCCTCTCCCTCGGCGGCAACGTCTTCGGCTGGACCGCCGACGAGGCCACGTCCTTCGCCGTGCTCGACGCCTACGCGGCCGCGGGCGGCAACTTCGTCGACACCGCCGACTCCTATTCGGCGTGGGTCGACGGCAACAAGGGCGGCGAGTCCGAGACGATCATCGGCAAGTGGGTCAGGGCGCGCGGTAACCGCGACGACATCGTCATCGCGACCAAGGTCAGCCAGCACCCCGAGTTCCCGGGCCTGACGGCCGCCAACATCAAGGCCGCCGCGGACGCCTCCCTGAGCCGCCTCGGCACCGACCACATCGATCTGTACTACACGCACTTCGACAAGCCGGAGGTGCCGGTCGAGGAGATCATCGGCGCGCTCGACGAACTGGTGAAGGCGGGCAAGGTGCGGCACATCGCCGCGTCCAACATCACTCCCGAGCGGCTCCGTGCGTCCCTGGAATTCTCCGACCGCGAGGGCCTGGCCAAGTACGTGGCCGTCCAGCCCCACTACAACCTGGTCTCGCGCGACACGTACGAGGGCGAGCTCCAGGACGTCGCCGCGCGGTACGGCCTGGCCGCCGTCCCGTACTTCGCCCTTGCCTCGGGCTTCCTCACCGGCAAGTACCGGCCCGGTACGACGGTCGAGAGCGCCCGCGCGGGCGCCGGCAAGCACCTGGACACGGAACGCGGCCGCAGGGTCCTGGCGGCCCTCGACGAGATCGCCGACGCTCACGGGGCCCCGGTGGCGACGGTCGCCCTGGCCTGGCTCGCGGCCCGGCCGACGGTCATCGCGCCGATCGCGTCCGCGCGGACGGTGGAGCAGCTGCCGGCCCTGCTGGGGGTGGGGGAGCTGACGCTCACCGAGGCCGAGATCGGGCGTCTGACCGAGGCGTCGGCCTGATCCCCTGAGGGCCATGGGCGTACCGGTCCCACCAGCGGTACGCCCTACGTCTGGTACGGGTTGTACGCGGAATTCGGCATCGCCGGGTACCCGTACACCCCGTACATCGCCCAGGGCGCCGCCGCCACCGGCACCGGAGGCGCTGTCACCCGCGCCGCGTAGTCCAGGGCCGGGCGGGCCACCTCACGCCGTAGCCACAGCTGGTGCAGCAACTCCTGCTCCCTGACGACGAAGTCGGCGCCCGCGCGGCCACGGCGCCCCCGGTGCCGCAGGAACGCCAGGGAGGTCGCGTGTGCCTCGTACTGCGCGACCGTGCGGGCCGCGGGCCTGCCGAGGTGGTGGGCGGCGTAGTCGCGGGCCAGCCGGCGCGCCCGCATCGAGCCGAGGGCGTACGGCTCGGCGGGGGTGAGCCAGCCGGCGACGGCGTAGGCCGGCAGTTCCTCGCGCACAGTGCGCAGTTCGCGCTGGCGCGTCCAGATGACCAGCCAGGTCAGCAGGCCGAACGCGGGGACCATGAAGGCGGCGTAGACGGCGAAGAACCCGTACTCGCCGAACGTCGACGAGCCGTTCCAGATCGCGTGCATGCTCATCGCGAGCAGCAGGCCGGAGAGCGGGACGAGGACGCGCCGCAGGTGCTGGCGCTCCGCCGAGAGCGCGGCGATGCCGAAGCCGATGCCGGTGAGGACGGTGAAGAGCGGGTGCGCGAACGGGGACATGACGATCCGCACGAAGAACGTCGCCGCGGTGACGGAGGCGATGCCGCGGTCGCCGGTGAGCTGGTCGGTACCGAAGGCGGTGCCCAGGTAGAGGATGTTCTCGGTGAACGCGAAGCCGGTGGCGGTGACGCCGGCTATGACGACGCCGTCGACGATCCCGGTGAAGTCCCGTCTGCGGAAGAGGAAGACCAGGAGGACGGCGGCGGCCTTCGCGGACTCCTCGACGATGGGCGCTATGACGGTGGCGCCGAGGGTGTCCGCGCTGGACGGATCGGCGGTCGCGGTCGCTATCCACTTCGTGGCGAAGCTGTTGGCGACGATCGCTATCAGCGCCGCGGCGCAGGCCCCCCAGGCGAAGGCGAACAGCAGATTGCGCCAGGGGCCCGGGGCGACGCGGTCGAGCCAGCGGAAGGCGGCTATGAGGAGGGGGACGGGCAGGACGGCCAGCCCGAGTCCCACCAGGAACCCTTCGGTGCCGGTCTGTTCACGCACCAGGGCCAGGATGACCAGCCCGGAGAGCGCGAGCAGGGTGCTGAGGGCGCCGTACCGCACCCATCCGCGCTGCCACCAGTGCGCATGCCTGAGCGCACCGCCGGCGGGGCCACCGGGGTGCGGCGGATGCGTCGGATACGGGGGACTGGTGGCCACGGCATTGACCCTAACGAGGGAGGGCGCCGCCCGCGACGGTACGTCGGATCGCCCGCGGGGCCGAGGGGGGTTCAGGCGCCGGTGGGGGGCTGGTGGTGATGCTGTACGCGACGGAAGAGCAGGTCGTTCACGACATGTCCCTTCTCCAGACCCTGGCCCTCGAAACGGGTCAGCGGCCGGAAGTCGGGACGCGGCGCGAAACCGCCGTCGGGACGTGTGTTCTCGAACCCCGGGTGCGCGGTCAGCACGTCGAGCATCTGTTCGGCGTACGGCTCCCAGTCGGTCGCGCAGTGCACGATGCCACCGGGTCTGATCCGGGCCGCGGCGAGGTCGAGGAACTCGGGCTGGATGAGCCGTCGCTTGTGGTGCCGCTTCTTGGGCCAGGGGTCGGGGAAGTAGACGCGCAGCCCGTCGAGTGAGTCCGGGGTGAGCATCTCGCGCAGCAGGATGATCGCGTCCCCGTTGGCCACGCGGACGTTGGACAGCCCGTGCTCGTCGGCGAGGTTGAGCAGATGTCCCTGCCCGGGGGTGTGCACGTCCACGGCGAGGACGTTCGTGGCCGGATCCGCGGCGGCCATCTGCGCGGTGGCCTCGCCCATCCCGAACCCGATCTCGAGCACGACGCGGTCGGTGTTCCCGAACAGCTCGGCGAGATCGAGCGACTGCTGGCCGTCGATGTCCAGCCCCCATTTGGGCCACAGCCGCTGCAGCGCGTCCGCCTGTCCTGCGGTCACCCGGCTGCGGCGCGGCTGGAAGCTGCGGATCCGCCGCTCGAAGTGCGAGCCGGCCGGATCGGCCTTCGGCCCGTCGGGGAACCGCGGCTCGCCCTTGGCCCGGGTGTGCCGGAGGGAGACACCGGGGGTGTGCGGCGTGTGCTCGCCGGGCGCGGGCGCGAGGGAGGGCACGGAGGCAGAGGCCGGCGCGGCCGCGGCGGGCTGTGGGGATTCGGGGGTATGGAGGGAGTCAGACACAGTGCGACCGATTTTACGGGGACGGTGAGACGGCCGACCCGTCCGGTGGCCGCCGAGCGGGCCGGTCAGGACGGGCCGAGCACGGCCAGCGCCCTTCTCGCCACCTCCCGGCCGATCGGCAGCGACGCCGTCGCCGCAGGTGAGGGTGCGTTCAGCACATGGACGGCCCGCGGTCCCTCCTTGATCAGGAAGTCGTCCACCAGTGACCCGTCCCGCAGCACCGCCTGCGCCCGGACCCCCGCCGCCGTCGGCAACAGGTCATCCTCCGTCACCGCCGGCAGCAGCCTTCGCACCGCCGTGGTGAACGCTCCCTTGGACACCGACCGGCGCAGCTCGCCCGCCCCGTACCGCCAGTGCCGCCGGGCCATGCGCCAGGCGCCGGGCCAGGCCAGCGTCCCGGCGACCTCCCGCGGCCGTACGACATCCCATCCGTACCCCTCCCGGGCCAGCGCCGGCACCGCGTTGGGACCAATGTGCACGTCCTCGTCGATCCCGCGCGTGAGATGCACGCCGAGGAACGGGAACGCCGGATCCGGCACCGGATACACCAGTCCCCGCACCAGCTCGGGCCGCGCCAGCGAGTAGTACTCCCCGCGGAACGGCACGATCCGCATCTCGGGGTCGTCGCCCGTCAGCCGCGCCACCTCGTCGCAGTACAGCCCGGCACAGTTCACCAGAACACGCGCGCGTACGACGTCGCCGGCCGTCGTCCGGACGGCGACCCCGAGCTCCGGGCGCCGGTCGACCTGCTCGACCCGCGCCCCGTACCGGATCTCCGCCCCCGACGCCTCCGCCAGCTGCCGGGCGACCCCCACGAAGTCGCACACGCCGGTCGTCCCGACGTGTATGGCCGCGAGCCCGTACACCTCGGGCTCGTACTCCGCGATCTGGGCGGCGCCCAGCTCCCGCACCGGAATCCCGTTCTCCCGCCCGCGCTGCACCAGGGCGTGCAGGCGCGGCAGCTCCTGTCGCTCCGTCGCGACGATCAGCTTGCCGGTGACGGCGTGCGCGATGCCGTACTCGGCGCAGAACTTGACCATCTCGGCGGCGCCCCGCACCGCGTACCGGGCCTTGAGGGACCCGGGCCGGTAGTAGATCCCGCTGTGGATGACGCCGCTGTTGCGCCCCGTCTGGTGCCGGGCCGGCCCCGGTTCCTTCTCCAGCACGGTCACGCGCGTGCCGGGCGCGGCACGCGTGATCGCGTACGCGGTGGACAGCCCGACGATCCCACCACCGATCACGAGCACATCGCAGTCATAAGCGATCCCCGGCCGCACCTGCACCACCTCCCACTACCGATAGTGCACTGCGCCACTGACACCGGCTTCAAACGCAGGAGGAGTGGGGTCTTCCTGCACCTGTACTTGTACAGCTTGTACAGGTACCCGGTGCCTGTACAAGCCGTACCCGGTATCTGTCACCGGTATCTGTCGCCCGTATCTGTCAGCGGTCCCGGCTCAGGCGGGGGCCATCAGCAGCGGGCGTGCCCGCTCCCGCAGCTCCACCACGCGCGGCTCGTCTCCGTACGGCTCCAGACGGTGGAGCAGATCCTTGACGTACTCGGTCGTGCGCGCCGACGAGATGCGCCCGGCGACCTCCACCGCCCGCACGCCCTGTTCGCAGGCGGCATCGAGATTGCCCGACTCGAGCTCCGCGACCGCCGACACCACCAGCCGCAGCCCGTGCGACCGTACGAACTCCTCCGTCGGTTTCGACAGCGCCTGCTCCGTGAAGCGGCGCACCTGGCGCGGTGCCTTCAGGTCGCGGTAGCACTCCGCGGCGTCCGCGGCGAAGCGGTCGTAGGAGTAGAAGCCGAGCCAGGACGGGTCGTTGTCGCCCTCCCGGGAGCGCTCCAGCCAGCCCTCGGCGGCCTTGAGGGCAGCCCCGGCCGCCTGCGCGTCACTCGCACGCGCGTGTGCTCGTGCCTCGACGAGCCGGAAGAAGCTCATCGTGCGTGCGGTCGCCAGGCCCCGGTTGCGTTCCAGTGCGGCCTGCGCGAGGTCGACGCCCTCGTCGCCGAAGCCGCGGTAGGTCGCCTGCAGCGACATGGAGGCCAGAACATAGCCCCCCAGGGGCACATCGGCGGCTGCCCGCGCGAGTCGCAGCGCCTGGATGTAGTAGCGCTGCGCGGCCTCCTGCTGCCCCGTGTCGAAGGCCATCCAGCCTGCGAGGCGCGTCAGTTCGGCGCTGGCCCCGAACAGTGCGCGGCCGACCTCGTCCGAGTACGCGCCGAGCAGCAGCGGTGCCGCCTCCACCCGTAAGCACTCGGGAACCATCGACGAACGCCAGTCACCGCCGCCGTACTTGGAGTCCCAGCGCCTGGCGTCCTCGGCGGCCTCCCGCAGCTTCTGCACATCGCTGTGGCCGACTTTGAGCGGTGCGCCCGAGTCCTCGGCGGAGTTCGCCTCGCGCGCCACCGAACTGTCGGCCGGTGTTATCAGCCATCGTGAGGCGGGCGTTGCGTATGCGCTTACTGCGAACGATCCGGCCAGCGACTGCCAGATGCCACCGGAGCCGGCCCGGCGCCCGGCGAGGTCGAGACGGTAGAGCTCCGTCGCCGACTTCACCGCCTGGCCGACGTCCCTGGGGAAGGCGAGGCCCACTTCGGGTGCGGGATCCGCGTCCGCCAGGCCGATCTCGTGGAGCGGCACCGGACGGCCGAGTTTCTGGCCTATGGCGGCGGCGATGAGATGTGGCGCGGCACCCTGCGGCACCATGCCCTTCGACACCCAGCGCGCCACCGACGTCTTGTCGTAGCGAAGAGTCAACCCGCGTTGGGCGCCAAGATCGTTGACGCGACGCGCGAGTCCTGCGTTGCTGATTCCCGCGAGGGCGAGAACGGTGCCGAGTTTTTCGTTCGGCCCGCGTTGCTCCCTGGACATGCGCCACCCCTCGACACAGACGGCTGCCGCGCTGGCATAACCACGCGGCATTCGTAAACCCAGCGTAGTTCGCCGCATCCCAAGCGTTAAGGGGCATAGTTCCGGATGGCGGGATTGTGGTCCGTACTGAAGTGCGGGTCCGATACGCGCAGTTGCGCCGTGCTCCCGTTGTGTGGCCGTGCGCCCGTCCGTGCGCTCTTCTCCGGCCATCGGGGGAGCGCTTCCATGGATGCTGCGTGGGTCGGCCCGCTGTACTGGATCCAGTGGGCTGGGGGACACCGCCGCCTCCATCCCCGCGGGCGGCGGAGGGGCCCGGGGGGCGAACTCCGTCTCCCGGGCTGCGCGCGGGGGATGCGGCGCGCAGAGCCTGCACGGAGCGTGTGCACGCGTGTCCCGCCATCCCCGATTTGGCTGAAAACCGCCCCTCGATCCGCCGGGCAATTACCGCTCCCACCATGGAACTTGAGGGCGCGAAGGACGTTTTCGGGGAGCGTTTCGGGGGCGCATTCGCGTCGCAGACGCCTTGCCGGGTACGGGTGTTCGCCCTCTCGGACGGGTGAGCGCCACGGCGCGTTCCAGGGGTCGTAAGCGGCTCCACCCTCCCTCCAGCGTGCGCCCTTCATGGCAGCATGGGGAACCAGTTCGTACCGTGCACTGGTTGTCCACAGCCTGTGGAGGCGTCGATGCGGTGGTTGGTGGGATGGAGCAGCACCGCCGCGGTGACTCCCGGGACGGGTTCCGCGGGGGCCACCGGAAGCGACGGCGAGACCGTCCACCCGGTGGGTTCCCAACTCCTGTGGGGTGACCCCGATCCGCTCTGGGCGGTCGGTGACTGGCGCCCCGACGAGGTGCGGGTGGTGAACGCCGACGCGCAGACCCGGATAGCGGTCCTGGGCACGTGCGGGGCGTCCGACGAGGAGCTGCGGGTCGGACTGTTCGCCGCGCGCGGAGGCGCACTTCGCCACCTCACGGCCTGGCCGGGCAGCTACACCGCGGTCGTCAAGGTCGGCCGCCGGGTCACCGTCTGCGGCGACCTCGCGGGCGCCCGCCCGGTCTTCTACACCCCCTGGGCGGGCGGCACGGCCTACGCGACGGCGGCCCTCCCCCTCGCCGACCTCATCGAGGCCAATCTCGACTTCGGCCACCTCGCCGCGCTGCTCGCAGCCCCCGACGTACCGGCCGCGCTGCACGACTCCACGCCCTACGACGGCGTACGGCGCATCCCACCTGGGCACACCCTGATCCTGCGCGCCGGAGCGCGCGAGATCGCCGGCTACGACCCCGTCGCCTCCCTCGCGGTGGCGGCGCCCTCGGCCGACCCGGACAGTGCGGTCGACGCGGTGCGCGACGCACTGGTGGAGGCGGTGCGCGCGCGCCTGTCCGCGCCCAGGCACGTCCCGGGGACCGACATAGACCCCGGCCCGGTGCCCGGTATGGGGCCGGCCGAGCGCCGCGCCGCGCGCGGGATGCCGGTCGCGGGCATCGGCGCGGACCTCTCCGGCGGGCCGGCCTCGGGCACGCTCGCCCTGCTCGCCGCCGGGCTGCCCGGCATGCCGGGCACGGTCCTGGGCCACGGCACCGGCGCGGGCGAGCGCCTGCTGGCGGTCACCTTCAACGACCTGGCGGTCGGCGGCCGGGAGGCCGAACTGGAGCGGGCGGGATCGCTCGCCGCCAACCCGCGCCTGCACCACGTGGTGGTGACCGGCGGCGAGGAGGCCCTCCCGTACGCCGAACTGGACGGCCCCCTGACCGACGAACCGGGCCAGTCCCTGGTGACCGCCGCCCGCCACCGCGCCCGCCTCGCCTCGGGCAGCGCGGACCACTTCACGGGCTACGGAGCCCGCCAGGTCCTGGACGCCCATCCGGCCCGCCTGGCCGACCTCCTCATGGACCGCAAACGCCGCCACCTGGTCCGCCCCGTCGCGGCACTCGCGAAGGCCGACGGTTCGGTGATGGTCCCCGCGCGCGTGTACGGCGCGGCCAGGAAGCTGGCGCGGACGCCGTACAGGGAGGGCCTCGAACTGCTCGCCGAACGCCTCCTGCAGCGCCGTTTCGACGAGCCCGGAGGCGCCGTCGGTGCCTCCCTGGCCGCCCTCACCTGGGCCAGACCCGGCCCTGCGGCACGCTGGCTCACCGGTGAGGCCCTCGCTGAAGTATCGGTTCGCCTGCAGGCGTCGACGAGCCGCTCGGGCGTGGGCCCGGGCCAGCGTCCCGGCGACTACCGCGCGCGTGCGGCCCTGGCCCGTCATGCCGCGGACCTCCGCATCCTGGAACAGGCGGCCGAGATCCGCTCCCAGCGCCTGCACGCCCCCTTCCTCGACAACCAGGTCGTACGCGCCTGCCGAGTCCTCCCCGAGGCCCTGCGCGTCCAGCCGGGCGCGCGTGCCGCCATCCTGCGCACCGTCCTGGAGGGCGCGGGCGTGAGCGACCTCCCACCGGGCTGGGGCACCCCCTCCCACGCCTCGGCAGCGGTGGCGGCCCGCACCGGCCTCCGCGTCGCCGCCGACTCCCTGATGTCCCTGTTCGGGACGCCACTGCTGGCGGAGGCGGGCCTGGTGGAGGCACGCGTCGTCCGCAAGGCCCTGCGCGCCGCCGCCGAAGGCGAACCCCTCCCCCTCGACGGCCTGGCGGACATCGTCTCCCTGGAACTCTGGCTACGCCGCCTCCTGGCCCGTCGAGGCACCTGCTGGACGGGCACCCCGGCCCGCCAGAGGGCGGTACCGGGGGGCATCACACCCAAGAGGGGGGCGTTGGCTTCGGGCGGGTGAGGAATCTCAGGCCGCATCCCAGCCGGTCCGGCGGGTGAGGACTCTCGGCCCGTCCGGCGTTTGAGGACGAGGCCGTTCAGACCGATCGGGGGGTCCAGGGGGCGAAGCCCCCGGCGGGGTCGAAGGGGCGGAGCCCCTGGGGGCGGGACGCGAAAGGGCGGCGGGGGCGAAAACACCCCGGCACCCCACCCGCACGGGCCCCTCCCCCGGCCACCCCCGCAAAACACAGTGCCGCCCCCGTCCCCCCAGCGACAATGATCCGGTGCGGTACAGAATCCTGGGCATCACCCAGGCCGACGACGACCACGGCACCGCCGTACCCATACCCGGCCCCCGACTCCGGACCCTGCTCACCGCCCTGGCCCTGCGCCCCGGCCGCGTCACCACCCCCGACACCCTCATCGACGAGGTCTGGTCGGACACCCCGCCGCACGACGCCCCCGCCGCCCTCCAGGCCCTGATCGGCCGCCTCCGCCGCGCCCTCGGCAAGGACACGATCACCTTCGCCCCCGGCGGCTACCGCCTGACGGCGACCGAGGACGACGTCGACCTGTTCGTCTTCGAGCGCCTGGTACGACAGGGCACGACGGCCCTCGACGACGGCGACCCGCAGACCGCCGCCCACACCCTGGACGAGGCCCTCGCCCTGTACCGCGGCCCCGCCCTCGCGGACCTCCCCGACCGCACCGCCGCAGCCCGCCCGGACACGCTGCACCTTGAGGCGACCCGAGCCCGTATCGAGGCGGCGATGCGCCTGGGCCACGCCCACGAGGCCGTTCCGCACCTGAAGGAACTGACCGCGGCGCACCCGTACGACGAGCCGCTGCACGCCCTCCTCATCCGCGCCCTGCGTGACACGGACCGCACAGCGGACGCCCTCGCCGCCTACGAGACCGCCCGCCGCGCCCTCGCCGACGGCCTGGGCACCGACCCGGGCCCCCCACTACGCGCCCTGCACAAGGAACTGCTCACCCCCACCCCCGGCGCCGACCCCACTCCGCCGCGCCCCGCACATCCCCTCCCCTCGACGACCCGTCCGCTCCCTTCGGAGCCCCACCCCCTCGCCCCCTCCCCATCAGCCGAGCCCCCGATCCGCAGCGGCAACATCCGTCCCCGCCTTACCTCTTTCGTGGGCCGGGAACCCGAACTCGACGCCATCCGTTCCGAATTGCACAGGGCACGGCTCGTCACCCTCACCGGACCGGGCGGCTCCGGAAAGACCCGCCTCGCCGAGGAAGCCGCCACCGGGTTCCCACCGGCGTGGCTGGTCGAGCTAGCACCGCTCGACCGGCCGGAGGCGGTGCCAGGCGCGGTGGTCAGCGCGCTCGGTCTGCGCGAGACCGTGCTGATGACCACCGAGCTGACCGCCCCGCAGGACGACCCCGTCGCCCTGCTCGTCGAGTACTGCGCCCCGCGCAGCCAACTCCTGGTCCTTGACAACTGCGAACATGTCATCGAAGCGGCGGCTGCCCTCGCCGAGACACTGCTCACCCGCTGCCCCGGGCTCACGATCCTCGCCACCAGCCGTGAACCCCTGGGCGTCCCCGGCGAGTCGGTGCGCCCGGTCGAACCCCTCGTCCCCGACCAGGCACGCCGCCTCTTCGAGGAGCGTGCGTCCGCCGTCCGTCCCGACGCGGACAGCGTGCTCCGCGACCGCGAGGCGGTGCAGGAGATCTGCCGCCGCCTGGACGGACTGCCGCTCGCCATCGAGCTGGCCGCGGCCCGGCTGCGGCTGCTCACCCCGAGGCAGATCGCCGACCGTCTCGACGACCGCTTCCGCCTCCTCACCTCCGGAAGCCGTACGGTCCTGCCCCGCCAGCAGACCCTGCGCGCGGTCGTCGACTGGTCCTGGGAGCTGCTCGACGAGCGGGAGCGGACGGTGTTGCGCGAGGCGTCCGTGTTCGCCGGCGGCTGGGACCTCGCGGCGGCGGAGGCCGTGTGCACCGGTCCGGCGGCCGACATCGTCGGGGCGCTCGTCGACAAGTCCCTGATCGTCGCCACCCCGTACGAGGGGGCCGGCTTCGGCGTCATGCGGTACCGCATGCTGGAGACCATCCACGAGTACGCCGCGGAGCGCGCCGCCGAGGTCCCCGAGGGGCGCGCCGGGGCCGAGCACCGGCATCGCGCGTGGGTGCGCGCGCTGGTGGAGGAGGCGGAGCCGTTGCTGCGGTCCGCGGGCCAACTCCCCTGGATATCCCGCCTGGAGACCGAGCTGGACAACATCCGCGCGGCCCTCCGGCGCGCCCTCGCCTCGGGCGCCGAGACGGAGGCCGCCGCTCTCGTCCTGTCCACGAGCTGGTTCTGGTGGCTGCGCAACTACCGCCACGAGGGCATGTCCTGGACGCACCAGGTCCTGCGCCTGGGCGTGAGGCTGGACGGAGCCCCCACTCACGACGGCGCCCCCACTCACGACGGCGCCCCTGGCTCGGCCCGCACCGGCCACCCCGCCCCCGCCGTCCACCCCGACCCCGTGGACGCGTTCCTGGCCGCCCCTCACGCCGAGGCACGCCACCCCCACCACTCCCTCCGTATGAACCTCCGCATACTCCACCTCTTCCTCAGGTCCGACCTCGAACCGATGGACGGGCCGCTGGACGACCGGATGCGTGCGTACGTCGGCCGGGTGCGGGACTTCTTCGCGCGGGGCGGTCCGGACGCGGCCCGTATACCGGGTCTCGTCTGGCCGTTCGCCACCTTCGTCCTGGACGACTCGCAGGACGTCCGTGCGGACATGGACGTCTCCGTCGTCAACTGCCGTGCCCACGGCGACGACTGGGCGATCGGCGTGGCCCTGATGTTCCGTACGCACATGGCCGTCGACTCACCGGGCGGCATGAAGGGCGTGGACGAGGATCTCGCGCAGCTCAGGGTGTTGAGCCGACGCGTCGGCGACCGCTGGATGCGGGCCCAGGTGTGCAGCGCGGCCGGCGAGGCGGCGATGGCCCGAAGCCGCCTGGAAGAGGCCAAGGGCGAGTACGAGGAGGCGCTGCGGCTCGCCTACGAGGTGGGGGCGCACGCCGAGTCGCCGTTCCTGCTGGCCCGGCTCGCCGAGATCGCCTACCGAGCGGGCGACCGCCGGGCCGCGTCGAGCGGGCTGGACGAGGCGACCGCTGCCGCCGATCGCTACGGGGTCCCGGACTCCAGAGCGTTCGTCCTGCTGATGCGCGCCCTACTGGCGCTGGACGAGAAGGACACGGCACGCGCGCGTGTTCTGCACCGGGCGGCGCGGGAGGAGACCGGACGCGGCACGCCACCACCCCAGTTCATGGTGATGCTGAACGCCATCGACGCCGTGGTGACGGCCGCCGAGTCGGGCCCTGCGCACGGACTGCCGAAGCTGGCCGACACCTTCCGCGAGGCGGTGGAGCGGCGGTGCGCCGACGTGGTCACGGCGACCCTCGTGGACAGCGCGGCGGTTCTGCTCTCCGATCTCGGGGACCATCGGCGCGCGGTCCGCCTGCTCACCGCCGCGGAGCAACTGCGCGGTGGCGCACCACGCCCCATGCCGGAGCGCGCCGAGGCCGACCGGGCCGATGACGCGGCCCGCGCCACGCTGAGCACCGGGGCGTACGAGGAGGAACAGGACCGGGGCGCCCCCCTCACCGTCGACGACCTTCTCACCGAACTCGACGAGGCCCTGCGCGCACACCCCGCCGAGCACCTCCCGTAGGCCGACCGCGGTCCGCTACGAGCAGGTCAACCTCGACTCGGCCCAGTCCGCGAGCGTCACGGAGTCGAAGTCGGTGCGCGGTTCGACGACGAGCCGTACGCTCTTGCGCCCGGCGAGGTTCACATGGACCGGCACCGCCGGGTCGCCGCCCTGGATGGTCGCGGACTTCCACAGCCGCACGCCGTCGGCGTAGACCGAGAAGGACACCTTGCCCAGTCCCAGGGTCAGATCGTCGATGCCGACCATGGCGTCGTAGGCGGAGCAGGTGCGGTTGAGGTCGACGGTCGCGGAGGACCGGCCGTGCACGGTCACGCCGTGGGTGTAGGACTTGCCGGCGATCGACAGGCCGTAGCGCTGCCACACCCAGCTGCTCCCGCCGAGCCGCATCTCGGGCCGCGTGCCGTCGCCCGTGACGTCGTAGGCCAGCTCGCTCCACTGGTAGACGACCGGCGCGGGTGGGGCCGGTGTGGGGGTGGGCTTCGGGGTCGGCTTCGGTGTGGGGGTCGGGGTGGGAGTCGGAGTCGGTGTGGGCTTCGGCCGGGGTGTGGGGGTCGGGGCCGGCCTCGGCGTGGCGGCCACCACGGGCACGATCACCGGCTGCTTCGGCTCGGGATGCTTCTTCGCAGGCGTCGGCGTCGGCTTCGGCTTCGGTGACTCCGGGCGGACGGCCGGTGTCGAGGCGGGGGCCTTGGCGTCCGGCTTCCCGGCCGGGCTGTCGCTCCCCGACAACGCGAGTGCCACCGCCACGCCCGCCGCGACGACGACACCGGCGGCGATACCGGCCTTCGCGGGCGCCCCCAGCCCCTCGGAGACCGCCGCACCACCGGCACCCGCCCCGCCGGACGAGCTGCCGCTCGCGGCCGCGGCCGCCCCCGCGGCGCCCGCGGCACCGGCTCCGGTGCCGCCGGCGATGAGAGCGGCCACCTTGGCGTACCCGGCGGCACCGAACCAGCCGATGACCGCGACCGGCACCACGCCGGGGATGCCGTTGGCGACTTCCTTGATCTGGCCCGCGGCCAGCCGGCACTTGGCGCACTCCTCCAGGTGCTTGCGCAGTCCCCGCTCGGCACGTGTGCGCAGTCCGCCGCGGGCGTAGGCGCCGAGCCGGTCGGCGAAGCGCGCGCACTCCTCGTCGCGGGCGAGCGTGGCGCTGACGTGGGCCTGGAGGTAGGCCTGCTTGAGGCCCTCGCGGGCGCGACTGGCCAGCACCCGCGTGCCGTTGGCGTCCAGCCCGAAGAGAGTGGCGACCTCGCTCGGCGACTCGTCCTCGACCTCGGTGTGCCACAGCACGGCCTGCCAGCGCTCCGGCAGCGACAGGAAGGCCTGCATGGCCATGGACTGCTCGGCCTCGTGCATCGCGCGCACATCGGCCCCGAGGTCCAGACCCGCTCCGAACGAGCCGAGGGACGCGGTGTCGTCGGTCGTCTCGGAGGATCGCGCGGCCTGCGCGGCGAACACCGCGAAGTCGTCGACCAGTTGCTCCCGCTTGGCGGACTTCGTCCAGCTCGCGGCCACACGCCGGACGGTGGTGAGCAGATAGGCGCGTACGGACTGCTCGGGGCCGTGGCCGCCGCGCACCGCCTGGAGCATGCGGGCGAAGACCTCGGCCGTGAGGTCGTCCGCGGTGTGGGCGTCGCGGCAGCAGGTGCGGGCGTACCGGCGCACCGCGCCCGCGTGGCGCCGGTACAGCTCCTCGTAGGCGGTGTCGTCGCCCGAGCGCATCCGCCCGATCAGCTCGGCGTCGGACGGCGGCAGATCCCGGGGCGGCGGCAGGACTCCGTCCTCCCGGCGATCGCGCTGGGCCGGGACAGTGCCCTCGACGGGCTCGACCGGTTCGCCGCCCTGCTGCGGGACGACGGTCTCCGCGCGGCCGCCGCTCCGCGGGACGCCCGCCCGTCCTCCCTGACTCGGCACCTGCGGCGGACCGCCGGCCTCCGCGTCGCCGTCACCCGGCGACTCGTCCCGCCCGTCAAAGCTCATCGCGGAAAGCCCCCGCTGCCTGCCCAACCAGTCCCGAACACCGGGTCAGAGTGCCATATTGGCTTTTGTTCAGGACCCCGCAGTGCGGACCATCCACTCGTCCGTGGGGACTTGTCGTGCCGTAGTACTAGCCATCACCCATTCGGGGAAGGCTCAATTACCGCTCACCACACGGAAGTTGGGCGGCATGCCGGAAATGCCCCGCACATTCCCGGCGGCCGACGCATATCCGGCGTCCGGCGCATTCCCGGCGCTGCCCGGCTCACGCCGCGCACCGCCCACGCCCCACCACAGTCACCGAATCGATCCGCCCGCAGGCACGGACCACTCAGGCCGGCCGCGAGCGCAACCCCTCCAGCAGGATGTCCAGCAGCCGAGCCGAGGCCGCCGCCTGCTGTGCCGCGTCCGGAAGCGAGGGTGCGGCCGTCGCGATGACGAGCAGTACGTCCGACACCGACACGTCGGGCCGCAGCTGACCGGCCGCACGCGCCCGCTCCACGAGCTGGCCCACGACCTCCAGCAGCGCCGCCGCGCCCGTGTCGTCGTCCGCCGAGATCCTCGGGACTCCGTCGGCGACCAGACGCAGCTCCCCGGAACCCGGCTGCGTCCGCTGCTGCGGCACCCGGGCCTCGTCGAACACCGTGCCGTCGGCCTGCTCGTCGGAGACCGACACGCGCAGCACCTGCGGCGGCAGCAACCGCCCGGCGCCCGAGGCCACCGACGTCCGCAGGAAGCGCGAGAGCGCCGACCACGGCTCGTCCTCCTGGCCGAGCGCCGACCTGGCCTGGTCGGTCAGCCGGGAGGTCTCCTCCTCGGCTATTCGCCGCACCAGGACGTCCTTGCTCGGGAAGCGCCGGTACACGGTGCCCACACCCACCCGCGCCCGTCGCGCCACGTCCTCCATCGGCGCGCCGTACCCCAGCTCGCCGAAGACCTCCCGCGCCGCGCGCAGGACGTGCTCCAGATTGCGCTGTGCGTCCACGCGCAGCGGAGTCGTACGCGAGGCGTCCCCGCGTCCGTTGCTCGTCGCCGCGCTCACGATGCCGCCCGATGCCAGTGCTGACGCGGTCGACCAATGAGAATCCTGAACATGCATAAGTGTTCCCCCGGTAATGACGTCTCCCCCCGGAGACTCTCCCCGCCATTCATTGGTTGCCAGGGCGTGGGAACGGGCTCGGTTCACCGTCCCGCCTGTCGCGGACCCGGTGAGCGATGAGCGCATCCCCCTACACCCCGTCGACACACGAACATAGTTGAGCGAGGGTCAATTCAGAAGGGGCAGGTTCCGCACGGAGCGCCCCCCGATCGGAGTACGGGCCGCTTACGTCCCGATTGCACCCCCCAAGGTCACCGGGCACACACCCGCTGACCTGCAATCCTTCCGAGCACTCGGGCAATTCGGCCAAGCCTGGGCGTCCTGGGCACGCGGTCACACAAATTGTCGGGGCTGTGGACAAACTCCAGCGCTGGGTGCGTCATGGGATGGTGAAGGAACGTGCGCGCATTCTCGTTGTCGGCGGCGGCTACGTCGGGATGTACACGGCCCTGCGCCTGCAGCGGACGCTGAAACAGGAACTCAGACGGGGCCAGGTCGAGATCACAGTCGTCACTCCCGACCCGTACATGACCTATCAGCCATTCCTTCCCGAAGCGGCGGCCGGCGCCATTTCGCCCCGCCATGTCGTCGTACCGCTGCGCCGCGTCCTCGATCAGTGCCATGTCGTCATCGGCGAGGTCCGGTCGATCGACCACGCCAAGCGCACCGCCGTCCTCACCACCCTCGCCACCGAGGAAGAGGGAGCGGGGCCGGAGCAGCTGACGTACGACGAACTCGTCCTGGCCCCCGGCTCGATCTCGCGCACCCTCCCGATCCCCGGTCTCGCCGACCACGGCATCGGTTTCAAGTCGGTCGAGGAGGCCATCGGCCTGCGCAACCACGTCATCGAGCAGATGGACATCGCCTCCTCCACCCGCGACCCCGCGATCCGCGACGCGGCGCTCACCTTCGTCTTCGTCGGCGGCGGATTCGCCGGGGTCGAGGCGCTCGGTGAACTCGAGGACATGGCCCGCTACGCCACGCGCTACTACCACAACGTCCGGCCCGAGGACATGAAGTGGATCCTCGTGGAGGCCTCGGACCGCGTCCTGCCCGAGGTCGGCGAGGAGATGGGCCGCTACACGGTCACCGAACTGCGCCGCCGCAACATCGACGTACGCCTGCACACCCGCCTCGACTCCTGCGTGGACCGGGTCGCCGTCCTCAGCGACGGCGCTCGCTTCCCGACCCGCACGGTCGTCTGGACGGCCGGCGTGAAACCCAGCCCGCTCCTCGCCGCCACCGACCTCCCGCTCACCGGGCGAGGCCGGCTGAAGTGCACCCCCCAGCTGACGATCGACGGCGCCACGCACGCGTGGGCGGCAGGAGACGCGGCAGCCGTCCCCGACGTCACCGCCGACGAACCCGGCACGGAGACCGCCCCGAACGCCCAGCACGCCGTCCGTCAGGCCAAGCTCCTCGCCGACAACATCGCCCACGCCCTGCTCGACGAGCCCCTGGAGACGTACTCCCACAAATACGTCGGCTCGGTCGCCTCCCTCGGCCTGCACAAGGGCGTCGCCCACGTCTACGGGCGCAAGTTGAAGGGCTACCCTGCCTGGTTCATGCACCGCGTCTACCACCTCAGCAGGGTGCCCACCTTCAACCGCAAGGCCCGTGTCCTGGCCGAATGGACGCTGTCGGGCCTCTTCAAGCGGGAGATCGTCTCACTCGGTTCGCTCGAACATCCCCGGGCGGAGTTCGAACTCGCGGCCGGTGGAAAGCCTCCTACCGACCCGATGAACGACCCGAAGGGGTCGTCCTGACCGGACCGAGGAACTCCACCGACCGGGTAGGCGTCTGACGGATGTCGCCCCGGTAGGCCACACTGCCTAACTGATCCCCGCCCCCAGGGCGAGCAGAAGCTCGCTCCTCGAACCCAAGAGGCTCTCCCCACCGTGCTGCATCCCGGGGGCATCACGCCCCAGCCTTCCGGCCGGGGCCGGAGTCGGCCGAAGACGCCGAAGACGACGACACGAGGCAAGGATTCGTGAACTTCACGCGCTGGAGCGCCCGGCTCCCCGGAACGCAGCGCCGCGCCGCAGCGCGGACCGATCACACGGCCGCCCCCGACCGGCAGGCCGAGACCGCGAGCTCCGTCCCCGCGGCCCGCGCCGAACAGCTCACCGACGAGCCCACACCCGTACCCGCCGTCGACGCACTCCCCGTCCGCGAGGTCCTCGACCGCGTCCCGGCTCTCGTGGCCCTGGTCCACGGCCCGGACCACCGCGTCGCCTACGTCAACGACGCCTATGTGAGCGCCTTCGGCCTGCGCCCGCTCGGCGAACCCACCCGCGAGGCCCTCCCGGAACTCGACGAACTGGGCCTGCTCCCGCTCCTCGACCAGGTCCTGCGCAGCCGCAAGCCCCGCACCCTCAAGTCCCGCAAGGCCTCCGACGGCCGCTCCTACACGTTCACCTGCACCCCGGTCACCGAGGGCGACCACGCGGGCGTGCTCGTCTTCGCGACGGACGTCACCGACCACGCCGAAGCCGCCGAACGCCTCCGCGCCAGCGAGCGCCAGCAGCGCGAAACGGCGGTCACGCTCCAGCGTTCGCTGCTCCCTCAGGAGCTGGAGGAACCCGACGACCTGCGCATCGCCGCCACCTACCAGCCCGGTGGCACGGAAGCGGCGGTCGGCGGCGACTGGTACGACGTCATCACCCTCGGCGGCGGCCGCACGGCCCTGGTCATCGGCGACGTCATGGGCAGGGGCGTCCGGGCCGCCGCCGTCATGGGCCAGCTCCGCACGGCGGTCCGCGCCTACGCCCGCCTCGACCTCCCCCCGCACGAGGTCCTCCAGCTCCTCGACGGCCTGGCCATCGAGATCGACGCCAACCAGATCGCCACGTGCGTGTACGCCATCCACGACCCGAACGAGGGCCGCCTCGTGTACGCCTCCGCCGGCCACCTCCCGATCCTCGTCCGGGACGAGAGCGGAGCGGTCCAGCGCGCGGACGAACCGACCGGCCCGCCGCTCGGCACCGGCGGCTGGATGCACACATCGGGCTCGATCCCCCTGAGCCCCGGCTCCACGGCGGTGCTCTACACGGACGGCCTGGTGGAACGCAGGAACGAGGACCTGGACGAGGGCATCGCGTCCCTGGCCCGAGCCCTGTCCGGCGCGACCGGCACGCCCCAGGTCGTCTGCGACCGCCTGGTCCGCTCGGCGGGCGTCACGGCGGACCACGACGACGACGTCGCCGTCCTCGTCCTCCAGCACCCGGCCCGCACCGGCCCGGACAGCGACCTGTTCCGCAACGCGGCCCTGGAACTCCTCGGCGGCATCGAAGCGGCCCCCCGCGCGCGTGCGTTCGCCTCGGGCGTCCTGACGAGCTGGCGGTTCCCGGCAGACCTGCACGACCTCGGGGTCCTCGCCGCCAGCGAACTCGTCGCCAACTCCCTCCAGCACGGCACCCCGCCCATGCGCCTGCGCCTGCGCCGCACCGACCGCCGCCTGATCATCGAGGTCACCGACGGCGACGACCACCTCCCCCGCCGCCGCCGCGCGGAACCCGCCGACGAATCCGGCAGAGGCATCGCGATCGTCGCGACGATCGCCTCCAACTGGGGCTCCCGCCGCACACCGGGCGGCGGAAAGGCGGTCTGGTGCGAGTTCGTCCTCCCGAAGACCTGACCGGCCCTACGCCTCCGCGACCACCGTCTCCGCAGACGCCCCACCCCGCGCAACCACCCGGCTCCTGCCCAGCCACGGCCGATCCTGTACGGCGGTGAGCTGCCGACCCAGCCGTACGGCGAGGTAGGTGATTCCCAGCGAGAACAGCAGGAACGTCACGATGTACGGAGCCTGCAGCGAGGCCCCCATCGGCCCACCGACCGCCGGCCCGACGGCCAGCGCGAGCTGCTTCACCAGGGCGAAGGCGGAGTTGTACTGCCCGGCCATCCCGCTCGGCGCGAGATCGGCGACCAGCGGAGCGACGGTCGGCGACAGCATCGCCTCACCGAGCCCGAACAGGGCGTACGTCGACACGAACGCAGCCGTCGCCATCTCCTGGCTGCCGTGCCCGAGTCCGGCGTATCCCGCCACGACCCACGCGACGGCCCAGATCAGCCCCACGGCCGCGATCACACGAGACCGCCGACGCCGCTCGACGAACTTCAGCACGGCGAACTGCGCGACGACGATCATCAGGGTGTTGGCGGCCAGCGCCGTGCCCAGTGCGGACGTCGAGATCCCGGCGGCCTCGACGCCGTACGCACTCAGCCCCGACTCGAACTGTCCGTAGCAGGCGAAGAACAGCACGAAGCCCAGCACACACAGCTGCACCATGGCCCGATTGCCGAGCAGCTGCTTCCAGCTGCCCCGTCCCGAGCCCGCAGGTGCGTCCTCGATCCGCGGGGAGTGCGGCATGCGCACCGTCGTCATCACGACCGCCAGCAGTAGGAACATCGCCGCCTCGATCGCGAACAGCAGAGTGAAGGAGGAGACGCGCGAGGTGTCGACCAGATGACCACCGATGAGCCCGCCGACACCCAGCCCGAGGTTCTGCAGGAAGAACTGCGTGGCGAAGGCACGCGAGCGCGTGTCGGCCGTGGAGCAGTCCACGATCATCGTCGCCAGTGCCGGCTGCATCACGGCCTGCCCGGCCCCGAGGGCCGCCGCCGACAGCAGCACGGTCGTCGCGCTGCTCGCCAGCCCCAGGCTCAGCGCTCCCAGCGCGGCGGTGACCAGGGCGGCGAGCAGGACCGGCAGCGGACCGCGCCGGACGATGGCCCGCCCGGCGAACGGCAGCACGATCAACGCGGCCACGGCGAAGACGGCGAGGACGAGCCCCGCCGTCATGGCCCCCAGCCCTCGCACCTGCGCCACATAGACGTACAGGTACGGGACCGTGAAGCCGAGCCCGAACGCGCTGAGTGCGTTACCCACGTGGATCCGGCGCATCGCTGCGCCCATCGCCCTGGTCACGTTCACCTCTCTCAGATAGTTGGAGTACCTCAGTACTTAGCACCGAAGACTTCAAAGCTAAAGTTCGAAGCTAAACAGTACATCCAGAAGTACTTCAATGCCAACGAACCCCGTGCGATACTGCGCACATGGCCCAGACCCCCGGCGTCGCGGAGCCGACCCTCGAAGAGCAGATCGCTGCGTACCAGCGCGAGTTCCGGGACCTCGACCCCCAGGTCGAGAAGATCGTCTCGGCGCTCTCCCGGCTGAACCGCCGTATGAACGTCGCCTACGGCCGCCAGACCGCCGCCCTCGGCATCAGCAACGCCGAGTGGGAGGTCCTCAAGGCCCTCGTCCTCTCCGGCGCCCCCTACCGCCTGGGCCCAAGCGACCTCGCCAAGCGCCTCGGGCTGACGCCGGCCGCGATGACCCACCGCATCGACCGCATGGTCGCCGAGGGCCTGGCGACCCGGGAGCGCGACGAGTCCAATCGCGTCCGTGTGATCGTGGAGCTGACCGCGGAGGGCCGCGAGAAGTGGCTCGAGGCCATGCGCCTCGCCACGGTCTTCGAGGAGGACCTCCTCCAGGACCTGTCCCTGGAGGAGCGCACCGCCCTCGGCGAGGTCCTCACCCGCCTCCTGCGCAGGGTGGAGCACGCCCAGCCGGACGCGGGCGGACGCCTCACCGACCTGGACTGAGGCGAAGAGAAAAGATCTTGACAGGGGGCAGTTGACAGCCCCCTGGGGGATGCGTAGTGTTCTCCGGGTTGCCGCGGGGCCGTAACGGTTCTGCGACAGCACCTCCGCCGCACGAGCGGCACCTCAAACCATCAGCACAACCTCCCAACGGGATTGATTTCGGCATGCCGAAATTCAATTCACTTTGGGGCGGGCAGCCCGATTAGGAACTGCCCAAGGAATCCGCTAAGGTTTGAGACGTCGGAACGGCCCAACGGCCGCGAGGACAAGCCCGCTGACTGGGAGTCAGGCCCGAAAGGATCTGATAGAGTCGGAACCGCCGGAAAGGGAAACGCGAAAGCGGAAACCTGGAAAGCACCGAGGAAATCGGATCGGGAAACGGTCTGATAGAGTCGGAAACGCAAGACCGAAGGGAAGCGCCCGGAGGAAAGCCCGAGAGGGTGAGTACAAAGGAAGCGTCCGTTCCTTGAGAACTCAACAGCGTGCCAAAAATCAACGCCAGATATGTTGATACCCCGTCTGCCGGAATCATCCGGTGGTCGAGGTTCCTTTGAAGTAAAACACAGCGAGGACGCTGTGAACGGCTGGGCTTATTCCGCCCGGCTGTTCCGCTCTCGTGGTGTCATCCCGATTACGGGACAACATTCACGGAGAGTTTGATCCTGGCTCAGGACGAACGCTGGCGGCGTGCTTAACACATGCAAGTCGAACGATGAAGCCCTTCGGGGTGGATTAGTGGCGAACGGGTGAGTAACACGTGGGCAATCTGCCCTTCACTCTGGGACAAGCCCTGGAAACGGGGTCTAATACCGGATATCACTGCCACTCGCATGGGTGGTGGTTGAAAGCTCCGGCGGTGAAGGATGAGCCCGCGGCCTATCAGCTTGTTGGTGAGGTAATGGCTCACCAAGGCGACGACGGGTAGCCGGCCTGAGAGGGCGACCGGCCACACTGGGACTGAGACACGGCCCAGACTCCTACGGGAGGCAGCAGTGGGGAATATTGCACAATGGGCGCAAGCCTGATGCAGCGACGCCGCGTGAGGGATGACGGCCTTCGGGTTGTAAACCTCTTTCAGCAGGGAAGAAGCGAAAGTGACGGTACCTGCAGAAGAAGCGCCGGCTAACTACGTGCCAGCAGCCGCGGTAATACGTAGGGCGCAAGCGTTGTCCGGAATTATTGGGCGTAAAGAGCTCGTAGGCGGCTTGTCACGTCGGGTGTGAAAGCCCGGGGCTTAACCCCGGGTCTGCATTCGATACGGGCTAGCTAGAGTGTGGTAGGGGAGATCGGAATTCCTGGTGTAGCGGTGAAATGCGCAGATATCAGGAGGAACACCGGTGGCGAAGGCGGATCTCTGGGCCATTACTGACGCTGAGGAGCGAAAGCGTGGGGAGCGAACAGGATTAGATACCCTGGTAGTCCACGCCGTAAACGGTGGGAACTAGGTGTTGGCGACATTCCACGTCGTCGGTGCCGCAGCTAACGCATTAAGTTCCCCGCCTGGGGAGTACGGCCGCAAGGCTAAAACTCAAAGGAATTGACGGGGGCCCGCACAAGCAGCGGAGCATGTGGCTTAATTCGACGCAACGCGAAGAACCTTACCAAGGCTTGACATACGCCGGAAAGCATCAGAGATGGTGCCCCCCTTGTGGTCGGTGTACAGGTGGTGCATGGCTGTCGTCAGCTCGTGTCGTGAGATGTTGGGTTAAGTCCCGCAACGAGCGCAACCCTTGTCCTGTGTTGCCAGCATGCCCTTCGGGGTGATGGGGACTCACAGGAGACCGCCGGGGTCAACTCGGAGGAAGGTGGGGACGACGTCAAGTCATCATGCCCCTTATGTCTTGGGCTGCACACGTGCTACAATGGCCGGTACAATGAGCTGCGATACCGTGAGGTGGAGCGAATCTCAAAAAGCCGGTCTCAGTTCGGATTGGGGTCTGCAACTCGACCCCATGAAGTCGGAGTTGCTAGTAATCGCAGATCAGCATTGCTGCGGTGAATACGTTCCCGGGCCTTGTACACACCGCCCGTCACGTCACGAAAGTCGGTAACACCCGAAGCCGGTGGCCCAACCCCTTGTGGGAGGGAGCTGTCGAAGGTGGGACTGGCGATTGGGACGAAGTCGTAACAAGGTAGCCGTACCGGAAGGTGCGGCTGGATCACCTCCTTTCTAAGGAGCATCTAGACCGCCAGGCGTGCCTGGTGGTCCAGGGCCATTACGTCGGCACACGTTCGACGGTGGTTGCTCATGGGTGGAACGTTGATTATTCGGCATCTTCGGTCATCTCAGGCTGTGAGTACTGCTCTTCGGGGCGTGGAAAGCTGATCATGAGTGGCGGGGGTGTCGGGCACGCTGTTGGGTGTCTGAGGGTGCGAGCGTTGCTCGTTCTTCTGATGCCGGCCCCAGTGCACTCGGACTTAGGTTCGGGGTGATGGGTGGCTGGTCGTTGTTTGAGAACTGCACAGTGGACGCGAGCATCTGTGGCCAAGTTTTTAAGGGCGCACGGTGGATGCCTTGGCACCAGGAACCGATGAAGGACGTGGGAGGCCACGATAGGCCCCGGGGAGTCGTCAACCAGGCTTTGATCCGGGGGTGTCCGAATGGGGAAACCCGGCAGTCGTCATGGGCTGTCACCCTTGCCTGAACACATAGGGCAAGTGGAGGGAACGCGGGGAAGTGAAACATCTCAGTACCCGCAGGAAGAGAAAACAACCGTGATTCCGGGAGTAGTGGCGAGCGAAACCGGATGAGGCCAAACCGTATGCGTGTGAGACCCGGCAGGGGTTGCGTATACGGGGTTGTGGGATCTCTCTTTTACGGTCTGCCGGCCGTGAGACGAGTCAGAAACCGTTGATGTAGGCGAAGGACATGCGAAAGGTCCGGCGTAGAGGGTAAGACCCCCGTAGTCGAAACATCAGCGGCTCGTTTGAGAGACACCCAAGTAGCACGGGGCCCGAGAAATCCCGTGTGAATCTGGCGGGACCACCCGCTAAGCCTAAATATTCCCTGGTGACCGATAGCGGATAGTACCGTGAGGGAATGGTGAAAAGTACCGCGGGAGCGGAGTGAAATAGTACCTGAAACCGTGTGCCTACAAGCCGTGGGAGCGTCGGAATGTGCTTGCACATTCTCGTGACTGCGTGCCTTTTGAAGAATGAGCCTGCGAGTTTGCGGTGTGTTGCGAGGTTAACCCGAGTGGGGAAGCCGTAGCGAAAGCGAGTCCGAATAGGGCGGTATAGTAGCGCGCTCAAGACCCGAAGCGGAGTGATCTAGCCATGGGCAGGTTGAAGCGGAGGTAAGACTTCGTGGAGGACCGAACCCACCAGGGTTGAAAACCTGGGGGATGACCTGTGGTTAGGGGTGAAAGGCCAATCAAACTCCGTGATAGCTGGTTCTCCCCGAAATGCATTTAGGTGCAGCGTCGTGTGTTTCTTGCCGGAGGTAGAGCACTGGATAGGCGATGGGCCCTACCGGGTTACTGACCTTAGCCAAACTCCGAATGCCGGTAAGTGAGAGCGCGGCAGTGAGACTGTGGGGGATAAGCTCCATGGTCGAGAGGGAAACAGCCCAGAGCATCGACTAAGGCCCCTAAGCGTACGCTAAGTGGGAAAGGATGTGGAGTCGCACAGACAACCAGGAGGTTGGCTTAGAAGCAGCCACCCTTGAAAGAGTGCGTAATAGCTCACTGGTCTAGTGATTCCGCGCCGACAATGTAGCGGGGCTCAAGCGTACCGCCGAAGTCGTGTCATTCATGCTATAGGGCCAACGCCCGCATGGATGGGTAGGGGAGCGTCGTGTGCCGGGTGAAGCCGCGCCGGAAGGCAGTGGTGGACGGTTCACGAGTGAGAATGCAGGCATGAGTAGCGATACACACGTGAGAAACGTGTGCGCCGATTGACTAAGGGTTCCTGGGTCAAGCTGATCTGCCCAGGGTAAGTCGGGACCTAAGGCGAGGCCGACAGGCGTAGTCGATGGATAACCGGTTGATATTCCGGTACCCGCTGTGAAGCGTCAAACATTGAATCAGGCGATGCTAAGTCCGTGAAGCCGTTCCGGACCCTTCGGGGAATGGAAAGTGGTGGAGCCGACGGACCAGACTTGTAGTAGGTGAGTGATGGGGTGACGCAGGAAGGTAGTCCAGCCCGGGCGGTGGTTGTCCCGGGGTAAGGGTGTAGCCCGTCATCCAGGTAAATCCGGATGGCATGTGGGTGAGACCTGATGCCGAGCCGATTGTGGTGAAGTGGATGATCCTATGCTGTCGAGAAAAGCCTCTAGCGAGTTTCATGGCGGCCCGTACCCTAAACCGACTCAGGTGGTCAGGTAGAGAATACCGAGGCGTTCGGGTGAACTATGGTTAAGGAACTCGGCAAAATGCCCCCGTAACTTCGGGAGAAGGGGGGCCATCACCGGTGATTGGATTTTCTCCATGAGCTGGGGGTGGCCGCAGAGACCAGCGAGAAGCGACTGTTTACTAAAAACACAGGTCCGTGCGAAGCCGTAAGGCGATGTATACGGACTGACGCCTGCCCGGTGCTGGAACGTTAAGGGGACCGGTTAGTGCGCTTTCGGGCGTGCGAAGCTGAGAACTTAAGCGCCAGTAAACGGCGGTGGTAACTATAACCATCCTAAGGTAGCGAAATTCCTTGTCGGGTAAGTTCCGACCTGCACGAATGGCGTAACGACTTCTCGACTGTCTCAACCATAGGCCCGGTGAAATTGCACTACGAGTAAAGATGCTCGTTTCGCGCAGCAGGACGGAAAGACCCCGGGACCTTTACTACAGTTTGATATTGGTGTTCGGTTCGGCTTGTGTAGGATAGCTGGGAGACTGTGAACTCTGGACGCCAGTTCAGGGGGAGTCGTCGTTGAAATACCAGTCTGGTCGTGCTGGATGTCTAACCTGGGTCCGTGATCCGGATCAGGGACAGTGTCTGATGGGTAGTTTAACTGGGGCGGTTGCCTCCTAAAGAGTAACGGAGGCGCCCAAAGGTTCCCTCAGCCTGGTTGGCAATCAGGTGTTGAGTGTAAGTGCACAAGGGAGCTTGACTGTGAGACCGACGGGTCGAGCAGGGACGAAAGTCGGGACTAGTGATCCGGCGGTGGCTTGTGGAAGCGCCGTCGCTCAACGGATAAAAGGTACCCCGGGGATAACAGGCTGATCTTCCCCAAGAGTCCATATCGACGGGATGGTTTGGCACCTCGATGTCGGCTCGTCGCATCCTGGGGCTGGAGTCGGTCCCAAGGGTTGGGCTGTTCGCCCATTAAAGCGGTACGCGAGCTGGGTTTAGAACGTCGTGAGACAGTTCGGTCCCTATCCGCTGCGCGCGCAGGAATATTGAGAAGGGCTGTCCCTAGTACGAGAGGACCGGGACGGACGAACCTCTGGTGTGCCAGTTGTTCTGCCAAGGGCATGGCTGGTTGGCTACGTTCGGGAGGGATAACCGCTGAAAGCATCTAAGCGGGAAGCCTGCTTCGAGATGAGTATTCCCACCCACTTGATGGGGTAAGGCTCCCAGTAGACGACTGGGTTGATAGGCCGGATCTGGAAGCCCAGTAATGGGTGGAGGTGACCGGTACTAATAGGCCGAGGGCTTGTCCTCAGTTGCTCGCGTCCACTGTGTTGGTTCTGAAACCACGAACAGCCCCGTTGTCGGGCCACGACAACGGTGCGGCTGAACAGTTTCATAGTGTTTCGGTGGTTATAGCGTGAGGGAAACGCCCGGTTACATTCCGAACCCGGAAGCTAAGCCTTACAGCGCCGATGGTACTGCAGGGGGGACCCTGTGGGAGAGTAGGACGCCGCCGAACAATTTTTAAGAAAACCCCCGGCCGGGGATACCGGTCCGGGGGTTTTCTGCGTTCGGTTACCGTGTCTGACATGAACTACAAGATCCGTCCCGTACGTACCGATGAGTGGGTTGAGGCGAAGGCACTGCGGCTTGTCGCGTTGCAGGATCCGGTCGCGCATCTCGCCTTCCTGGAGACCTACGAGGAGGCGCTGGCTCACCCCGATTCCTTCTGGCGGGATCGTACGGCCGGCGGTGCCGAGGGTGCCTTGGGTGCGCAGCAGTTCATTGCCGAGGGGCCGGACGGTGAGTGGGTGGGGACACTGACCGTGCTGATCGAGGAGCCCGGGGCGACGGACTGGGCCGGCTTTCCTGTCGAGCGGAGTCAGGGGCATGTCGTCGGGGTGTTCATACGGCCCGAGCTCCGGGGGATCGGTCTGACCGAGGTGCTCTTCGACGCCGGACTTGAGTGGGCGTGGGCGCGTGGAGTCGAGCTGGTGCGGTTGATCGTGCACGAGGAGAACGGGCGGGCTCAGGCCTTCTACCGCAGGGCGGGGTTCCTGCCCAGCGGGCGGACCGTGCCGCTGGCGAAGAGCGCCGGTGAGCTGGAGCTGGAGTTCGTGCTCGAACGCGACGCAAGCTGAGGCGCTACACCGGCAGTTCGTCGTGCGGCCAGCGGGCGCGGCCCTGTTCCCGGGAGCGGAGCAGGGCCAGCGTCGGCAGCCCCCGCTCCGTTCCGGTGGCCAGTAGCTCCGGGAGCTGGGGAAGTGGAGCCACGGCTGCGACGTCGTCGAGGACGAGCGTCAGTGGTGGGTCGAGGCGACCGGAGGATGACCGTTCGGCCATGTGCCGGCCGCGCTCGACCACGCTTGAGACGAGTGCCGTCAGAAGGGGCATCGCGCCTGGGTTGGTTCTGGGGTCCTCGATGGATTCACCCACCACATAAAGCGTGCCCCCTTCGTGGACGAAGGAATCCAAGGCGAGGGCATCTGTTCGGTTGGGAGTGCAGGCCTCGCGGATGTTGACGGTGAAGAGGGCGGAGAGGGCTCGGCTGGTCAACTCCTGTGCCATGTCGCGGCGTTCGGGATGCGCGGTGAGCGCGGCCTCGAGTTCGCCCGCGGAGCCCGGGGCCGCCTTGGGATTCGTACGGAGGATGCGGACCGCGTCCTGGACCTGGGAGCCCTGGGACCAGCGGTGGACGTGGCGGGTGGTGCGGCCGTCGACCGCGGCGGCGTGCAGATAGCTGCGCAGGAGCGTTTCGGCTGTCTCCGACAGCGCCTGGTCGAGCTTGGCCGTCGGGCGGACCGGGGCAAGGAGCGCGGCGGCTCTCGCTGTTGCCGTCTGCTTGTCCTCGCAGCCGGCGGTGGGGGACCAGTGGAGGCGGGCCGGGGTGTCGCAGAGGTGGGCGGGGTCGTAGAGGAGGACGGGGCCCAGTTTTGATCGGGCGTCCTTTGTGTCCGTCCAGACCGCCGGGTTCGAGGTGATGACGAGGGCCGGGCCCTCTGCGTCCCGTACGGCCTGGGTCGCGGTGGCCTGGCGGCTCTCGCGCGGGGCCACGAGGATTTTTTCCTGTCCCCCCACCATGACCGTTTCGCCGGCGAACGGCGAGGTGGCGGGCTCGGGCGTGAGTGCCGCTTCCTGGTGGAGTCCGGCCGGTTCTGGTGCCAGTGGTGCCGGCGGTGCTGTTCTCGGGGTCGGGACCTCGTGGTGGCTCGGCATCGGCTCGGGTGCCGGGCTCGTCGCGGGCCTGGGCGCCTCGAACGCGACGGCCTGTGCGGCTCGGCGCTTCTGCCGGACGGCTCGCCAGCGTACGAACGTTCCCATCGAGAACACGGTCAGGACGAACAGCACCATCAGCTGGCCGATGAACAGGCCCCAGAACAGCCCGTATCCGGAGAGTTGGGCCCGGGGTGTCTCGGGCCAGGCGCCGGGGATGTCGTGCGGTTCGCCGATGAGGTGGCGCATGGCGAGGGGTGTGCGGGTGAAGGTGACGCCGTCCGGCCAGCCGTCCCGGGCGAACCAGCCGGCGAGACCCGTGGCCGACCACACGAGCAGGGTCATGCCGAGCAGGAAGGCGAGTATGCCGATCAGGAGCCCGTCCGGGATGCCGCCCCGGCCCTCCCTGCCTTCCCGCCTGTGGTCGTCCGGTCTCACCACGTCCAGCCTCCCGCTACGCCACCGTCGACTCGGACGGTCCCTCGAAGTCGCTCAGGTGCTGTTCCACGAAGGCGGCCGCGCGCTCCTCCGCCTCCAACTCGGCGGCGCGCAGGGCGTCGACGGTCAGGTCGCGCTCGGCGGACGACTCCGTCATGGCGCGGTCGGTGAAGACCAGTGGGCGTTCCGTCTCGGTGATGAGGTGTTTGACGACCTGGACATTGCCGTTGACGTCCCACACCGCGATGCCGGGGGTGAGCGTGGGGATGATCTCCACGGCCCAGCGCGGCAGGCCCAGGACGCGTCCCGTGGCCCTCGCCTCGTCCGCCTTCTGGGCGTAGATGGTCCGCGTCGACGCCATCTTCAGGATCGCCGCCGCCTCCTTCGCCGCCGCACCGTCCACCACGTCGGACAGGTGGTGGACGACCGCGACGAAGGACAGGCCCAGTCGTCGGCCGAACTTCAGCAGTCGCTGGAACAGCTGTGCCACGAAGGGGCTGTTGATGATGTGCCAGGCCTCCTCGACGAGGAAGATGCGCTTCTTCCGGTCGGGGCGGATCCAGGTGTGTTCCAGCCATACACCGACGATCGCCATCAGGATCGGCATGGCGATGGAGTTGCGGTCGATGTGGGACAAATCGAACACGGTGAGGGATGCGTCCAGGTCGATGCCGACCGTGGTCGGGCCGTCGAACATGCCGCGCAGGTCACCGTCGACCAGGCGGTCCAGGACCAGTGCCACGTCCAGGCCCCACGCCCGTACGTCGTCTATGGCGACGTTCATCGCCTCGGCCGACTCCGGTTCGGGGTGCCGTAGCTGCTCGACGATGTCGGTGAGGACCGGCTGGCGTTCGACGATCGTCTCGTTGACGTAGGCGTGCGCGACCTTCAGCGCGAAGCCCGAGCGCTCGTCGAGGCCGTGGCCCATCGCCACCTCGATGATGGTGCGCAGGAGGGCCAGCTGACCGGTGGTCGTGATTGCCGGATCCAGCGGGTTCAACCGGATCCCGTGGTCCAGGGCCGCCGTCGGGTCCAGACGGATGGGGGTGATCCCCAACTCCTGTGCGATCAGGTTCCATTCGCCGGCGCCGTCCTCGCCCTGGGCGTCGAGGACGACGACCTGGCGGTCGCGGAAGCGCAGCTGGCGTAGGACGTACGTCTTCTCCAGGGCCGACTTGCCGTTGCCGGACTCGCCGAGGACCAGCCAGTGCGGGGCGGGCAGCTGCTGGCCGTAGAGCTGGAAGGGGTCGTAGATGTAGCCCTTGCCGGAGTAGACCTCGCGGCCGATGATGACGCCCGAGTCGCCGAGGCCGGGGGCGGCGGTCGGGAGGTAGACCGCCTGGGCCTGGCCCGTGGACGTGCGCACCGGCAGTCGGGTCGTCTCGACCTTTCCGAAGAGGAAGCCCGTGAAGGCGTCGGTGAGGACGGACATCGGATCCCGCATCAGAACTCAGCCCCTACCTTCGGATGCCGGTGGCGAACGGAAGCGTGTTCACGAAGGCGCGATGGTGCTCTCTGTCGCACCACTCCAGCTTCAGGTACGACTTTCCGGCCGACGCCCGGATGGTCCGCTTGTCGCGTGCCAGGGCTTCGGGGTTGCGGGAGGAGACGGTGATGTAGCCGACGAGGTTCACGCCCGCGGCGCCGCTCGCGAGGTCCTCACCGCGCTGGTCCAGGCGGTTGTGGGCGGCGACGTCACGGGGGTCCACGGTGCGGTTCATCTTGGCGGCGCGGGAGGCCTCGGCCTCGTCGTTGGTCTTCTCGGTCAGCATGCGTTCGATGGCTACCTCGGTGGGTTCGAGATCCATCGTCACGGCGACCGTTCGGATGACGTCCGGGGTGTGGACCAGGAGCGGGGCCAGGAAGTTGACGCCCACCGGGGTCATCGGCCATTCCTTCACCCAGGCCGTGGCGTGGCACCAGGGAGCGCGGGTGCTGGATTCCCGGGTCTTGGCCTGGAGGAACGTGGGCTGCATGGCGTCCAGCTCGGCCGGCCAGGCGTTGCGCTTGGTCATCGCCTGGATGTGGTCGATCGGGTGGTCCGGGTCGTACATGGAGTGGATGAGGGAGGCGAGGCGGCCCTGGCCGAGGGGCTGCCGTACGCGGATGTCCGCCTCCTGGAGGCGGGAGCAGATGTCGGTGAGCTCGCGGGCCATGACGACCGCGAGACCCGCGTCCCGGTCCACCTTGCGGCCGCTCTGGGGGCGGGCCGCCCGTGCCATCGCGTGCGCCTCGGCGGCCAGCTCGCGAGTGAAGTGCATACAGGCGACGAGGTAGGCGCGGTGCTGCTCGCTGCTCGTCGACACCATCGACTGCAGTTGGTCGTACGAGCCCTGCAGCCATCCCGGTGACTTCTCGTCGCCGCGTACGGCGACGTCCTTGGCGTGGGCGTCCGGGTCGGCGGGGAGGGTGCGGGCGAGCATCTGCAGGCGGGTGACGAAGCCGTCGCCGTTGGCCACGTGCTTGAGGAGGGTGCCGAAGCGGTCGACGAGGGCTTCCTGGTCCTCGGAGTCGCGCAGGCCGACGCCCGGCCCCTCGATCTCGATCGCGGCCGTCACCGTCCGCCGGTCGGCGTGCAGCAGGACGGCGATCTCGTCGGGCCCGAAGGGGGCGGCCAGCCAGGTGATGCGGCCGATCCCCGGCGGCGGCCCGATCTCGACCTCCCGCCCGTCGAGGTGGGTGCCGGCCTCGATGACGCTGCTGCGGTAGAGCGTGCCCTGCTTCAGGGTGCGCTTGTAACTGCGGTTGATCTCGAACCACTTGTAGAACGTGCGGTGCTTGTACGGCACGTACACGGCCGCCAGCGCGAGCAGCGGGAAGCCCATCAGCAGCACGATGCGCAGGGAGAGGACGGGGACCAGGAGCCCGCACATCATGCCGAGGAACGCGCCGCCGACGATGAGCGCGATCTCGCCGGACTCGCGGTTGCGGCCGACGATCGCGTTCGGCCGGGCGCGGCCGATGAGATATGTACGGCGGGGCGTGACCGGATGGGACAGGTGGGACTCGGTCGTCAACGCCCTTCACCTCCCGTGCGGTTGCTGCTGCTGTTGCGGTTGTTGCCGGCGTGCGGGGTGTTGACCGGGCTCGACGAACGGGGTGCGGGTGCGGCGGAGGGGACGGATCCGCCGGAACCGCCGTTCGAGGGGCGGGTGCTGTGGGCGGCCACGCCGCCGCTGGCCGGGTTGGCCGGGCGGGCGCCGCCGCCGGAGGACGACTGGCCGCCGCCTCCGTTGTCGTTGGCGCGGGCGCTGTGGGTCTTGATGCCCTGCGCGACCATGGTCGCCGGGGAGCTGATGACCGCGGCGGCCTTGCTCTCGGCGCCCTGCATGAGGCGGTTGTTGCGGCCGTTCGCGATCTCGTCGCCGAAGCCGGGGACGAAGCGGTAGATCATCGCGCTGGCGAAGATGGCGAGCAGGATGATCGCCAGGCCGGAGACGACGGCGGAGAAGGAGTTCGGGCCGTTGTCGGAGGAGAGCGCGCCCGCGAGGCCGAGCACGATCACGATGACCGGCTTCACCAGGATCACGGCGATCATGATGCCCGCCCAGCGGCGGACGTGGCCCCACAGGTTCTTGTCGACCAGGCCGGCGTAGACGACGGTGCCGAGGAGGGCGCCGACGTAGAGGAGCGCGGCGCGGATGACCAGCTCCAGCCAGAGGACGCCCGCGGCGAGGATGCTGACCAGGGACACGACGATCAGCATGATGGGGCCGCCGCCGATGTTCTCGCCCTTGTCGAGGGCGCCGGAGAACGTGCCGAAGAAGGTGTCCGTCTGGTTGCCGGTGGTCTTCGCGAGGACGTCGGTCACGCCGTCGGTCGCCGATACGACGGTGTAGAGGATCAGGGGCGTGAACGCGGACGCCAGGACCGTCAGCCAGAGGAACCCGATCGCCTCCGAGATGGCCGTCGTGAGGGGGACACCTCGGACGGCCCGCTTGGCCACGGCGAGCAGCCACAGCAGGAGGGTCAGGATCGTGGAGGCGGCGAAGACGACGGCGTACTGCTGCAGGAACTTGCTGTTGGTGAAGTCGACGTTCGCGGTCTCTTTGACGGCGTCACCGAGCTTGCCGATGGTCCAGGACGCGGCGTCGGCGCAGCCCTTGGCGAGGGAGGAGAGGGGGTCGAGGGTGCCGGTGGGGTCGATGGAGGGACCGTTGCTGCTGCCTTTGTCGCCGCTGCCGCGTTCGCAGTAGTCCTTGGCGGGGCCGCGGATGAGGTCGCAGGGGTCGTTGCTCGTCGTCGGGGTGGGCGTGGGTGCGGCGAAGACGCGCGTGGCCAACAGCACGGTGGTGGCTTGGACGGTGGCGACAGCGACCGAGACCTTGAGGAAGGGGTGGTTAGCGCGCATAGGTGAAGCCTCCGTACTCCTCGACAGCCTTCGTCATGTCGTCGGCGGTGGAAGCCTTCTGGTCGCGCCCGACCGGCACGGGTCCGTCCTTCTGCTGGAAGTCGGTGACCTTCCAGTCGTTGTCGATCCACTTCAGCTGGTACGTCGTGGTGTACCAGCTCTCGGACACCGGATTGGTCGAGGTCTCACCGGAGAGGCCGAAGAGCGATGTGTACCAAACCTCGACGGTGGCGGCGCTCTCGCTGAAGGACGTGGCCTTGGTGCCCACCGGAACGACACGGGAGACGAATGTCTGGCCGTTCGGCGCCCTGCCGTCCTTGTCGAGGCCGATGTTGCTCAGGAACTTCTCGCTGGAGTATGCGCTGTCCAGGTCTGACTGCCGAGCGGTGGCGACATCGGGGGCGTAGACGGTGTTGACGATGTCGTGCCGACTGACGGCGTTGAACATCTCGGCCGACCCCAGCGCCACCGCATAGTTCGCGGCAGCGCTCTGCGCCCCCTGTTGGTCATGCGCGAACCCCGACTGCACCGGCTTCGTGCCGCTGGCTGCCGTTGTCGATGCTTTCGGCTTGTTTCCGGATCCGCCGGCCGAAGAGGAATCGTCTCCTCCACGGTTCGCGAAGGCGATCGCTGCGATCAGTAGGACCACCACGCCGACCACCGTGATCAGGCTCCGGGACGACGAGCGGCCGCCGCGCCGTGCGCCCCCGTACACGTCGCCGCCCGTCTCGGGCAGTCGTGTCCGGGTCTGGCCCGTGCCGCCGTAACCGCCGGAGGCCTCGTGCTCGTCTCCGAGACTCATGCCGTGTACGCCCTCTCCAGCTCGTAGACATACGACGGTAGCCGTGCTGGTTCCCGCGCGGGCGCGGTGTGGTGACTCGACATCAGGGAAACGCAACCTCAGCCGGTGGGCGCGACGGGCGGGTGGGTGGAGGGGGGCCGGGCGTGCCCGGGGCGGACGGGAGGACGCCTGCCGTAAACAGCCTGCTAGACGGCCATGCCGTACACGATGGTGAAGAGCGTGCCCAGGGAACCGATGATGAAGACTCCCGTGAGGCCGGCGATGATCAGGCCCTTGCCCTGTTCGGCGCTGAAGGTGTCGCGGAGCGCTGTCGCGCCGATGCGCTGCTTCGCGGCACCCCAGACGGCGAGGCCGAGACAGAGCAGGATGGCGACCGCCATCACGACCTCGATCATCACCTTCGCCTCGTTGCCCAGGCTGCCGAAGGGGCCCCAGTCCGGAGCGATCCCGCCGATGATGGTGTTGATGTCTCCCTTGTCGGCCGCAAAGAGCATGTAAGTCACCGCCCCTGGTGGGTAGTTCCGCAGTCCCCCTGCGGGGGTGCAGAGGTCAGGCTCATTCTCGCCGACAATGCTGCCGTCGTATGTCGACTTTGACGTCATTGCTTGGCGGGTTTCGTACGAATAGCACTTAGGTCACTCTGTGTATCACGGCATGTCACGCCGGGCAATGAGGCCTGAGCGGAACCCTTGGTGGGGTTCCGTCGTTGACCCCATTCATGACCTGGGCCGTTTCTGACGGCCGGTCGGGGGAGTGGTCGTGCCGATGTTCTCCGGGTGAAGGGTATCCCGGCACGGTGAACGGGGCGCAGCTGGCCGCCGGGGCCCGTTCGGTGACGGAGGGTCAGTCGGTCGGCCCCTGATGACCGGGGACGAGGCGTCCAGGCGTGGGAAAACGGGCCGCGGCCGGCTGCCGTGACCCGTTCCCCTTTCCGTGCCGCCGAGGAGACCCCACGTTCTCCTCACTTCAGGCGGCTCCCCGTGACCCGACGGGGCGGTCGTGCGGTGTGGTGCCGTGTGCTCAGCCGGTGAAGGCGTCGAGGCCCTCGGGGGTGCCCCAGCCGGTCGGGCCGTCGTAGCCCGACTTCGCGGTGCAGAAGTAGCTGGTGGAGCAGGAGCCGTTGCTGCCGCTGGTCACGTCGTTGAGGGCGGAGGTGCCGGCCGCGTTGTACGGGTACTGGGACGGGTAGTCGCTGCTGCCCGGGGTGCCCGCGAGGGCGTAGACCGACGCGATGAGCGGGGACGAGGCGCTGGTGCCGCCGTAGGTGTTCCAGCCGGTGCCGTCGGAGCCGTAGGAGTCGTAGACGGAGACGCCGGTGGCGGGGTCGGCGACCGCTGAGACGTCGGCGATCATGCGCTTGGTGCAGCCGGTGTCGGTCTGCCAGGTCGGCTTGGCGTCGACGGTGGAGCAGCCGGAGCCGGTGCCCTCGGTGCTGCTGGTGTTCCAGACGCTCTCGGTCCAGCCGCGGCTGTTGGAGGACGTCTTGAGGGCGGTGCCGCCGACCGCGGTCACGTACTTGGACGCGGCCGGGTATTCGGCGCCGAAGCCGCTGTCGCCGGCGCTGGCGGTGATGGCGACGCCCGGGTGGTTGTAGTACGAGGAGTCGTACGTGGTGTCGGAGGAGGACTCCGAGCCGCCGTAGCTGTTGGAGACGAACTTGGCGCCCAGCTTGACGGCCTCGTTGACCGCCGTGCCCAGGTTGGCGTCGCTCGCCGACGTCGCCTCGACGAGGAGGATGTTGCAGTTCGGGCAGGTCGCGCTGACCACGTCGAGGTCGAGGGAGATCTCGCCGGCCCAGCCGCTGTCGGCGGAGGGGAGGGAGGTCGTCGAGCCGGTCTGGCTGACCTTCTTGAAGCAGCCGTTGGCGGTGGTGCAGGCGGGGAGGCCGTACTGGTCGCGGTAAGTGGCCAGGTCCGCCTCGGCGTTGGGGTCGTCGTTGGCGTCGACGATGGCGACCGTCTTGCCGGAGCCGTTGGAGGCGGCCGCGTTCGTCAGGCCGTAGGCGGACTGGATGTCGGAGGGGCCGTAGCCGGTCGGGGCGTCGGAGGCGGCGTTCGGCTTGACGGTCTTGGGCGTGCTGCCCTTGAGTGCGGCCTGCTTCTCCATGAAGGCGGTGGTGCCGCCGGTGACGCGGAGCGCGTTGCAGGCGGCGTAGCCCTTCTTGGGGGTCGCGGCGCATGCCTTCGTGTACTGCACGTGGGCCTTGGCGACCTGGGCGGCGATCGCCTTGGTGCTCACCTTGTGGGTGGCGGGGATCGCGTCGGTGGTGGCGGCGTTCGCGTGAACGGCGGTGCCGAGTCCGGCGAGGGCGAGGGCCGCGGTGGCGGCGACTGCCGAGCCGACGCGGCGCCATCTGCCGGATATGTGGGGGGAGTTGGGGGTGGTCGTACGCAAGGTACAGCCTCCTGGGCGTGGTGGGCAGAGGCCTGCGATGGGGGGACTGCCGGAGGTGTCCGGCAGGGGCGGCGACCCGCGTAGACCATCGCTTGTTGAGTACGCGACAAACAAGACCGTTTCGGAATCCTGACTTCCGCATTACTGAAGGGGGTTGGGGCTTACTGATCAATGGCGGGGCGATGGAGGGGGGATGGGAGTGGCTTGACTTCGCCCACAGGCAGAGGACAGGAAATGGACAGGGAGTGGGCAGAAAGTCGACAGGGTTACGCGCGTCACTCGCTCGCCTGTTGGCGCTCTGCCGTGCTCTGCCGTGCTTGCCGTAGGGGTGCCTGGCGAGCACCCTGGGCGTCGTGATCCTTCCGAAGGTCCGGGACCCTCGCTTCGTGACGATCCGCCGTGGTGGGACTCTCACCGACGCGGATCACCGTCTCCTCGCTCTGTGGGCCGCCTCGTGTGCCGAACACGTCCTCGGTCTCTTCGAGTCGGCCCGGCCCGGGGATCCGCGGCCACGCCAGGCGATCGAGCACGCGCGGGCCTGGGTGCGGGGCGAGGTCCCGATGATGCAGGCTCGCGCGGCGGGCGGCCATGCGATGGGGGCGGCCAGAGATCTGCGTGGGGCGGCACGCCATGCCGCGTACGCCGCCGGCCAGGCCGGGGCCGTCGCCCACGTCGCCGCTCACGAACTCGGCGCGGCCGCCTACGCGATCAAGGCCGCACGTGCGGCGGCACCGGAAGGCGGGAGCGAGGCCGCGGGGCGACTGGAGTGCCAGTGGCAGCGCGAGCGGCTCCCGGAGGCGATCCGCGAACTCGTGCTTGATGACCAGCGGCTGCGCAACGACATCTGCTGGTCGGTGTTCGACTGCTGACTGTTGACGGGCTTCAGCCGGCCTGTGCGAAGTGGTCGAACTCGCCCGCCCGTACGCCGAGTACGAAGGCGTTCCACTTGGCGCGGTCGGTGGTCACTGCGGTGTGCGGGGCGGCGGTGCTGTGGATGCGGACGGTGTCCTCGTCCTCGCTGCCGAAGGTGACCTGGATCGGGGCGTGGGGGCCGCGCGGTTCGTTCTTGAGTGCGGCGAGGAGGGTGCCGAAGGCGGCGGGGGTGGCCGTGAGTATCGCGCCGGTCGGGTCGCTGGATTCGGTTATGTGGATGGTTTCGGGGGCGGTGGCGACGTGCACGCAGGACGCGCCTTCGGAGCAGTACGACGACTTCTGCCAGTTCATTCGGGGTGCCTCACAACTCTCGCATCAGGTTGCCGATGAGGGATCGGGTCTCTTCCGGGCTCAGTGACACGGCGTCGATCCGGTCGAACAGCGTGCGGTACTTGTGCAACTGTGCCTCGGCGTCGAGGAAGGCGAGGCCATGGGCCTGGTCGAGGTAGACGGTGTCCAGTTGGGGTACCGGGCCGTGCGCATAGTGGATCGATTGCCCCGATCCCGGGTAGGCGCCGGCCTCGAAGGTGATGGCGCGCAGGGTGATGTGGTCCCGCTCGCTCATGTCGAGCAGATGCTTCAGCTGCTGCCGGGCGGCCGTGGGCCCGCCGACCTTCATGCGCAGGGCGGCCTCGTGGACGATCGCCTCGTACGGGGTCGGGTCTTCCTCGCGGAAAAGGACTGCCTGTCGCTTGATGCGGAACGAGAGGCGGTGCTCGATGTCCGGCGGGGAGAGTTCGGTGACTGCCTGGCGGAAGATCTCAAGCGCGTACTCGCGCGTCTGGAGGAGGCCGGGGATACGGGCGGTGGTGGCGTCCCGCAACGACTGCGCGTGATGCTCCAGTTCGGCTAGGTCGGGGAGTGCGTCGGGCAGGAGTTCCCGGTACTGCTCCCACCAGCCGCGCGTGCGCTCGGAAGTCATCTCGCTGAGCGCTTCGATGAGGGCCTTGTCGGAGCAGTCGTAGTGGCAGGCGATGGTGCGTACCCGCTCGGGGCTCACGCCGACGCGACCGGCCTCCATGTTGCTGACCTGTGCCTGCTTGATGCCCAGGAGTTGACCGGCCTCGGTGGAACTCAGGCCTGCACGCTCGCGCAGTTTCCGCAGCTCCGCACCGAAACGCAGTTGGCGACCCGTTGGGTTCCTCACGGGCTTGCCGCCTCCTTGTTGTCACTCACACGGATGATAGTGAAGGAGATTCCTGGATTTCAGTTAATACCTTCACTGTGTGCCGCTACCTTACAACTGGGCCCAGAAGAACACCGCCCGACGGGGCGGCACCGTCACTGGGTCACAACCCAACTCCCCACAGTGATCGGAGACTTCCGATGGCCACCGTATCCCCGTCCTGGGCCTACACCCTCCAACTCCCGCACGATCCACGCGCCCCCGGCATCGCCCGTGCCACCCTCCGTACCGTCCTCGCCGCCCACGGACTCGCCGAACTCGCGCCCACTGCCGAGCTGTTGGCCGCCGAACTCCTCGCCAACGCCCAGCGGCACACCCGTGGGCCCTACGCCCTCCGTGTCCTGCCGATGGAAACCGGCCGGCTCCGGGTGGCCGTATGGGACACCGACCCGAGGGTCCCGTCCGGGTTCGCGGACGGCGGTCCACCGCCCGCCCTGCCGCCGCAGGACGCCGAGGGTGGTCGCGGGCTGCATCTCGTGCGGGAGTGCGCGGACGCGGTCGGGGCATCCGTGCTGCGGGAGCTGGGCGCCTCGAAGGGCGGGAAGCTGCTGTGGGCCGAGTGTCAGTGGGATGGTCTACGGTGACGGTGTGTGATCAGAGTGTGACGGAGGGGTGTTGTGGCGAAGGCGGAACAGCAGGTCAGGAGGGTCGTACGCGCCTGCGAGGGGCGCGACGCGGAGGCGGGTGAGGCGACCGCACAGTACGGTGGATTCGACGTCGAGCGGGATGTCGGATCTCCCAACGCCCCCGCTCACGCAGCCGATGAGGCCGAGGGACGGAGGCGGCGAGCCATGTCCGTGTCACCGGGTGGCCTGCCCGAACTGCGTCCCCGTCCCGGGAATCTGCGCGAGATCGCCGAGACGATCGAGGCTGCGACGGGTCTGCGGGTGCAGATCATGGGAGGAAAGCTCGTGATGTCCCCGCCTCCGCGTGGCAAGCACGCGGGTGTGGTGAAGCGGCTGCGGCGACAGCTTGAGAGCGCCGTCCTGCCCGAAGGGCTGGACATGTACGAGGTGTCCTCGATCGCGCTGCCGGATGATCCCGATGACTACGTCACGCCGGATCTGATCGTCCTGCCCACCGAGTGGGAGGAGGACGACGACTGGCTGGCCGACCCGCAGGACACGGCGCTCGCCGTCGAGGTCATCTCCCAGTCCGAGAAATCCCGCGAGATCCGCGACAAGGCGGACTGGTATGCCGTCGCGCGGGTTCCGGTCCTCCTCGTCGTCGACCCACGCAAGGGCACCTGGGCCCTGCACACCCGTCCGGACAACGGGGCCTACCAGGACGTACTGCCGGGGAAGTTCGGGGAGTCCGTGCGGCTGCCCGGGCCGTTGGCCATGGAGATCGTCACGGACGACTTTCCGGTGTACGGCGTCTCTCCTCGTGACCCCCAACGGCAGAAGGGGCCATTCACGGAGAGATCTCAGTGAACGGCAGACCGTTTTCTCACCTTCATCGGCCACAGTGGTCCCCGATGAAGCGCACCTCACGCATCAGCCGCCGCACAGCGACGCCGGTATACGCCGCCATCGTGCTGCTCGTGCCTGCCCTCACCTCCGCCTCCCTGGCGTCGGCCGACGACGGTCCCGGGCCGTTCGGAGTGACCGCTGTCGCGACGGTGAGCGAGCAGAGCGCGAGAGTCGGGGCGCTCTTCGGCGCCGAGCGGAGATCCTCCCTCCCGGGCGGACACTTCTGCACCGCCTCCGTCGTGCACAGCCCGAACCGCAATCTCGTGGTCACCGCGGCCCACTGCCTGGACGACATCGGGGACGGGGACGTCGTGTTCGTGCCCGGGTACCGCGACGGAAAGGCGCCGCACGGGGTGTGGACGGTCCGCCGGGCCTTCCTGCCCGACGGATGGGCCAAGGGGCAGCACGAGGACAGTGACGTCGCCTTCGCCGTCCTCGGTGACAAGGACGGCAAGGGCGTCGAGGACGTCGTCGGCGGGAACCGGTTCGTGGCCGGTGTGGCGACCGGGGCCACCGCCGTCACCATCACCGGGTATCCCAGCTCCGGCGAGGTCCCCGTCAGCTGCACCAACAAACCGACCAAGCACAGCCGTATGCAACAGCGGATCGAGTGCCCCGGCCTCACGGGAGGCACCAGCGGCAGTCCCTGGGTCAACGGGGACCAGCAGGTCGTCGGGATCCTCGGCGGGCACGAGCAGGGCGGGCTCACGCCCGACATCTCGTACAGCGTCGTGCTCGGCGCGGAGGCCGCCGAGCTGTACCGGGACGCCGCCGCCGATCCCTGATCCGGCCGGACGCTAACTCGACGCGTTGACGATGAACAGGGCGATCCAGGAGACCACCAGCAGGATCGGTACGTAGGCGAGCGGGCGTTGGTGGATCGGCTTGCCCTGGTCCATGACGACGCCCGTGGGGGACGGCGTCGGCTGCGGCAGCCGCGCGAGACGGAAGTGGACCACCAGGTTCCACAGCAGGGTCGCCCAGCCGAAGAAGACCAGGGAGACCGGGCTCCACCAGCCGCCGGCGAGCGTCTTGGTGGTCATGTCCCGGTGGATCGCGACCCCGCAGGAGCGGCACAGCGGGCCCTCCATCTTGGAGAAGCGCATCGCGAGGACCATGCCCGTGTGCTGGCGGACGGTGATGTTCTTGGCCGGGCCCGCGCCGCAGATACGGCAGACGGGGCCGGACGCCGGGGCGTATCCCGGGGTGTGGCCCTGCGGGGCGGGGGCGTATCCCTGGGCGGCGGCCTGGCCGGCACCCGGCTGGTGTCCGTGAGGCTGCGGTGCGTACGGCTGCTGTCCGTAAGCCTGCTGCGGGTACGCCTGTTGCTGCGGGTGGGCCTGTTGTCCGTACGGCCCCTGCGCGTGGCCCTGCTGCCGGCCGTACGCCGCGTTCGGGGCGCCGTACGGCGCGGACGGGGTCCCATTTGGCGCGTAACCGTCTTGCGGGGCGTAGGGGTTGCCCGGGGTCGGGTTCTGCGGCGGGTAAGGCGTCGCCACGTGCGGGTTCTCCTTCTGTGTGCTCACCCCGGAACGCGGGACGCGCCCCTACACTGACGTGGGCGAACGGACTCCCGGGCGGCGAGGGGCGGTTGACGGTGCGTAAGGCATGGATCGTAGCGACCGTGGGTGTCGGCTCGGCCATGGCCTTCGTGATGCTGCTCGTCGTGGGCGTGTACATCGTCGCCGGGAACATCATGGGCGGCGTGGGCGGGGGTACGAAGGCGCTCGCCAAGGGGGCCGTGCCCGCCGCGTACTCGGCCATCGTGCAGCGGTGGGGCAACCTCTGCCTCGCCATCAATCCCGCGCTGCTCGCCGCCCAGCTCTACCAGGAGAGCGGGTTCAACCCGAACGCGCGGAGCGCGGCGGCCGCCGAGGGGATAGCGCAGTTCATCCCGGGAACCTGGGCCACGCACGGCGTCGACGGCAACGGCGACGGCAAGCGGGACGTCTGGAATCCGGAGGACGCGATTCCGTCCGCCGCGTCCTACGACTGTCAGCTCGCCTCGTACGTGAAGGACGTACCCGGGAATCTGACTGAAAACATGCTGGCTTCGTACAACGCGGGGTCCTACGCGGTGATCAAGTACGGGGGCGTGCCGCCGTACAAGGAGACCCGGAACTACGTCAAGACGATCACGACGCTGGAGGAGAGCTTCGCGGCGCCCGTCACCCGGGTCGATCCGTCCAAGCAGGCCGCCGGCGCCATCTACTACGCGCAGAAGAAGCTCGGCACGCCCTATCTGTGGGGCGGGGACGGGACCAGCGCCGACAACGGGCGTTTTGACTGCTCGGGGCTGACCAAGGCCGCGTACGAGAGTGTCGGGATCACGCTGCCGCGGGTCGCCAACGACCAGTACAACGCGGGGCCGCACCCGAGGCGGGAGGAGCTCCTGCCCGGAGACCTCGTGTTCTTCTCGAAGGACCCGACCAACTCCCGGGCCATTCACCACGTGGGCATCTACGTGGGTGGCGGATACATGATCGACGCCCCGAGGACGGGTGCCGTGATCCGGTTCGACCCGATCGACGGCGTGGACTACTTCGGTGCCACGAGGGTCACCGAAGATGGCGCGAAAGCGCTCCCCACGACGGTGTGAACCGAGCGTGAACCCACCCCCTGAGCTGCAGTAATGAGTCTCTCTTCGATAACGTCTGCGTGATCATTCGGTGGAGTGTGGAACGTATTAACCGGGACCGTGCGTTCCTGTTCTCGTAGTCATCAGTGCAGCTGTCTACAACGTGATCCACAGCCACGGGGGTGGTAAGCGGGCGTGCGCGAGTGCGCCCGGCAGCAGACGACGAAGGGGCCGCAGGACCATGGCTGGACTCGCCGAATCCGGGTCGAACCCCGACGTCGACCTGCTCTACGACATCAATGGCCTGGCCAAGGACGCGCCGCACTGGTTCGACCGGGCCATGGAGTTCGTCGGGGAGTACGGGCTGCTGCTGGCCATGGTGCTGCTCGTGGTGTGGTGCTGGTGGTCCGTGCGGCGGCGGGGTGCCGAGGACGCCGCGTCGTCCGTGGCCGCGCTGGTGTGGGCGCCGCTGGCCGCCGCGCTCGCGGTGCTGGTGAACGTGCCGATACGAGGCTTCGTGGAGCGGCCCCGGCCCTTCCGCACCCACCAGGGGCTCGATGTCCTGGTCTCCGGGAAGACCGACTACTCGTTCGTGAGTGACCACGCGACGATCACCATGGCCGTGGCGGTCGGGCTGTTCGTCGCCAACCGGAAGTTCGGGCTCGTCGGCATCGGGCTGGCCCTGCTCGAAGGGTTCTGCCGGGTCTACATGGGCGTGCACTATCCGACGGACGTGGTCGGCGGCTTCGCACTCGGTACGGCGGTCGCGCTGCTGCTGTCGCCCGTCGCCATGGCCCTGTTGACGCCCGTGCTGAGCGCCGTCGAGCGGTCGTCGTGGGGTGGATGGCTGGTGCGGTCCCGCTCGCGCTCGGCGGTGGGGCGGGGTGCGGTGATCCCGGGGGCGAGGTCCGAGGCGGCGGGGTCGGAGGAGCGGGATCTCGCCGCCTGAGCGGTTCGCCGGGTTCTGCCGGCGGAGGCAGGGGTGGTGGGGTGGTGGGTTGGCTGCGGGTTCGTCGTGGCTGGTCGCGCAGTTCCCCGCGCCCCTAAAGATGCGCAGTTCCCCGCGCCCCTAAAGATGCCGGTTCCCCGCGCCCCCTGAAGATGCGCGGTTCCCCGGGCCCCTGGAGACCGGTAGTACCCCGTGTCCCTGAAGGTGCGCGGTTCCTCGCGCCCCCTGAAGACGGGTGGTTCCTCGCGCCCCTGGAGACGGGCGGTTCACCGTGCTCCTTGGAGGTGCGCGGTTCCTCGCGCCCCTTGTGGCCGGCTTGGTTTGGGTGGGGCTACAGGGACTGGGGGTATGTGAAGAAGTGGTTGGGGTCGTACTGCTTCTTCACGGCTGTCAGGCGTGTGGCCGCCTCACCGAAGTAGGCCTTGCGCCAGTTCGTCAGCGTCGGGTCCGTGTAGTTCTGGTACGCGGCGCCGGAGGCGTACGGCTGCATCGCGTTGTGGGTCGACGTCAGCCAGGACTGGGCGGACGTGCCCGTGTTGCCGGAGCCCCAGGACGCTATGTACTGGGCCAGCATGCGGGAGCGGCGGTGGACGAAGGCCGTCGCCGTGGGGGAGACGCGGTTGACCGCGCCACCGAGGGCCGTCAGGGCGATGCTGCCCGAGCCGCCCGGGACCGAACTGATGCGGGTGAGCAGGGTCTGGATGCCGGCCGCGGAGATCGAGCGGTCGAAGAAGTCCGAGCGGGCCGCGTAGGTCTCCCGGCCCAGGGCGCCCTGCGGGTTGCGGTTCGGGGTGGTGCCGGGCAGGTGGCACTGGGGCTCGGTGGCGAAGGACCCGCAGCCCGCGTACGCCTCCATCGCGCCCTCGTACGTGTGCCGCTTCAGGGTGGCGCTGCGGGCCGGTGAGCCGACCTTCGAGACCAGGAAGTCGATCGCGTTCTGCAGCTCCCCGTACGTGCCGATCGAGAACGCCGCCACCGAGACGGTGGGCGAACCGCCGTTCTCCAGGTGGCAGGAGGACCAGATCTCGTCGGGCTGGTCGGGACCCCACTCCTGCCACGCCTTCACCACGGCGGCGGCCTTCGAGAAGGGCCACGTCACGTACGCGGACACCGCCTGCGGCGCCGGGTGCGTCTTGAACTGCAGCTCGGTCACGACGCCGAAGTTGCCGTTGCCCGCACCGCGCAGGGCCCAGAACAGGTCCTTGTTCTCGCTCGCGTTGGCGGTCAGCTCCTTGCCGTCGGCCGTGATCAGCGTGGCCTGGGTGAGGCTGTCGCAGGTGAGGCCGTAGGCCCGGGAGACCACGCCGTGGCCGCCGCCCAGGACCAGGCCGGAGACGCCGACCGAGGGGCAGGAGCCCGCGGGGATCGTCACGCCCTTCGCGGTCAGCCCGCGGTAGACGTCGATCAGCTTGGAGCCGGCGCCGACGACCGCCTGACCGCCGCCCACCCGGATCTGCTTCAACTTCGAGACGTCGACGATCAGCTTGCCGTTGCCCGAGGACCAACCCGCGTAGGAGTGGCCGCCGTTGCGGATCGCGACCTGGATGCGGTGGGCGCGGGCGTACGCCAGGGTCGTCCGGATGTCGTCGGCGTGGGCGACGTAGGCCACCGCCGCGGGTTTCAGCCCGTCGAAGCGGGTGTTGTACAGCTGGTGGGCGGTGGCCCACTTCGCGTCGCCCGGCCGGACCAGGGTGCCGTCGAGGTCGTGGGAGAGCGCCGTCCAGTTCGCCGGGGCGGCCGCTGCTGCGGTGGCCCGGAGAGATGTGCTGGAGGAAGATGAGGACGCACTGGCGCCCGCGTCGGCGGATCCGCCCTTGCACGCGGTCGTGGCGACCGCGGCGATCGCGGCCGCGCCGCCCCCTATGAACGTACGACGTTCCATGTTGCGCCTCCCGATGGCTCTCGGGGAACGAGACGGCTCACCGACCCCTCGGGTTCCGAGGGAATTGTCACCCCTGTGTCACCGTGAGGCCGGAACCTTCATGTGCTCTCCCCGTGAGCATTCCGTGACCTAACCACACCGACTGCAGGGGTTCACCTCTCGTTCATTTACGGCCATAGGTGCCTTCACCTGTTCTGCCTAATTTCGGCCTTACCTGATGTGGGTCGCACCTCTGCGGGCGTGACCCCCGTCAATCCGGACTTCTACTCCGCACGCCGCCGTATTCAGGACGGCGGCTCCTGGAAGGAACTCTTTCAAGTGAAGCTTCAGCGCATGAATCGGCGGGCCATCGCCCTCGGTGCCATCGCCGCCTCGAGCGCCCTGGTCCTCACGGCGTGCGGCTCGGACGACACCAGCGGCAGCGACGGCGGCAGCAGCGCGCCCGCCACCGGCGCCGCCAGCTCGATCAAGTGCGACAACGCCAAGGGTCAGCTGCTCTCGGACGGTTCGTCGGCGCAGAAGAACGCGATCGACGCCTGGGTGGCGCAGTTCTCCAAGGCCTGCGGTGTGCAGATCAACTACAAGGCCGGCGGCTCCGGCGCGGGTGTCACCTCCTTCACCCAGGGCCAGCTCGCCTTCGCCGGTTCCGACTCGGCGCTGAAGCCCGAAGAGGTCACCGCCTCCAAGAAGGTCTGCTCCGGCGGCCAGGGCATCGACCTTCCGATGGTCGGCGGCCCGATCGCGGTCGGTTACAACCTCTCCGGCGTGGACAACCTGGTCCTGGACGCTCCGACCCTTGCGAAGATCTTCGACAGCAAGATCACCAAGTGGAACGACCCGGCGATCAAGAAGCTGAACCCGTCCGCCAAGCTGCCCGACCTCAAGATCCAGGCGTTCCACCGCTCGGACGAGTCCGGCACCACGGACAACTTCACCAAGTACCTGAAGGCCGCCTCCGCGAGCGACTGGACCTACTCGGGCGGTAAGGCCTGGCAGGCCAAGGGCGGCCAGTCCGCCGCGCAGTCCTCCGGTGTGGCCGCCCAGGTCAAGCAGACCAACGGCGCCATCGGTTACTTCGAGCTCTCCTACGTCGCCGACGGCGTGAAGGCCGTCAGCATCAACACGGGTGCCAGCGCGCCGGTCGCCCCCAGCAGCGACGCCGCCTCCAAGGCCATCGCCGACGCGAAGGTCGTGGGCACGGGCAAGGACCTGTCGCTCCAGCTGAACTACGCGACCAAGGCCGACGGCGCGTACCCGATCACCCTGGTCACGTACGAGATCGCGTGTGACAAGGGCAACAAGGCCGACACCCTCCCGGCGACCAAGGCGTTCCTGCGCTACATCGCCTCCGAGGACGGCCAGGGTCTCCTGACCAACCTGAAGTACGCCCCCATCCCCGCCGACATCATCTCCAAGGTCCGTACCACCATCGAGGGCCTTAGCTGATCTGAGCGTGTGGTCCGGTCCCGGGCCTGCCCCGGGACCGGACCACACCGTCCGGTGCACCGCCGCCATGAGCCGTATGTCGCGTACGGCTTCGCAGAGCCGCACCCCATGTGCGGTTCCGCAGACCGGAGAACCCGATGGACACTTCCACACAGATAACCGACGCTCCTCCCCCCAGCCCGCAGCCCTCCGCCGAAGAAAAACGTGCGGCCCGCGGCGCCACCCGACCCGGTGACCGGATCTTCCTCGGTCTCTCCCGTGGGTCGGGCATCTTCCTGTTGGTGGTCATGGCCGCGATCGCGGTCTTCCTCACCTACCGTGCCTCCCTCGCCATCAGCAAGGACCACGGCAACTTCCTCACCACCTTCGAGTGGAACACCAGCGTCAACCCGCCGAGCTTCGGCATCGCCGTCCTGGCCTACGGCACGGTGATCTCCTCGATCATCGCCATGGTCATCGCGGTCCCGATCGCCGTGGCCATCGCGCTGTTCCTCACGCACTACGCCCCGCGCAGGCTGCGCGGTCCCATCGCGTACGTGATCGACCTGCTCGCCGCCGTGCCGTCCATCGTGTACGGCCTGTGGGGCGCGCTGATCCTCGTACCGCACATGAACGGCCTCTTCGGCTGGCTCAACAGCTACTTCGGCTGGACCGGCATCTTCTCGTGGGAAGAGGGCGCCCCGCGCTCGATGCTCACCGTCGGCATCCTGCTCGCGATCATGATCCTGCCGATCATCACCAACGTGAGCCGCGAGGTCTTCCGCCAGGTCCCGCAGATGCACGAGGAGGCGGCCCTGGCCCTCGGCGCCACGCGCTGGGAGGTCATCCGCATGGCCGTCATCCCCTTCGGTCGCTCGGGCGTGATCTCCGCCTCGATGCTGGGCCTGGGGCGCGCGCTCGGCGAGACGATGGCCGTGGCCACCGTGCTCTCCCCCGACTTCCTGATCCACGCCAGCCTGCTCAACCCGGGCGGCGGCACCTTCGCCCAGAACATCGCCAGCAAGTTCGGCGAGGCGGACGAGTTCGGCCGTGACGCGCTGATCGCCTCCGGTCTGGTCCTGTTCGTCATCACCCTGCTGGTCAACGGCGCGGCTCGCATGATCATCGCCCGCCGCAAGGAGTACTCGGGGGCCAACGCATGAGCAACGCCGCCATCACCGAAAAGCGCCCCAGCAGCCTGCGCGGTGCCTCGCTGCCGAAGTGGTCGCCGTGGGCGATCGCCGCCGGCTCCCTGGCCGTGTCCGTCGGCATCGGCCTCGGCGCCGGGCTCGACAGCAAGGTCCAGTGGGGCCTGATCGCCGGCCTCCTCTTCCTCGTCGCCACGTACGGCATCGCCGCGGGCGTCGAGGGCCGCCGCCAGGCCAAGGACCGCATCGCGACCGCTCTGGTCTGGGTCGCCTTCCTGCTCGCCGTCGTGCCGCTCGTCTCCCTGGTGTGGACGACCGTCTCGCGCGGTGTGAAGGTCCTCGACATCTACTTCCTGACCCACTCGATGGGTGTGGTCGCCGACTCCCAGCCGGGCGGTGGCATCTACCACGCCATCATCGGCAGCCTGGAGCAGGTCGGCCTCGCCACGGTGATCGCCGCGCCGATCGGTGTGCTCACCGCGGTCTACCTCGTGGAGTACGGCCGCGGTGGTCTCTCCCGGGCCATCACCTTCTTCGTCGACGTCATGACCGGCGTCCCGTCCATCGTCGCGGGCCTGTTCATCCTGTCGCTGATGCTGATCTTCAACATGGAGCCCTTCGGCTTCGCCGGTTCGCTGGCCCTGGCCATCCTGATGATGCCGGTGGTCGTGCGCTCCACGGAGGAGATGCTCAAGCTCGTCCCGAACGAGCTGCGTGAGGCGTCCCTCGCGCTCGGCGTCCCGAAGTGGCGCACCATCCTGAAGGTGGTCCTGCCGACCTCCATCGGCGGCATCACGACCGGCATCATGCTGGCCATCGCCCGTATCGCCGGTGAGACCGCGCCGGTGCTGCTGCTGGTGTTCGGCAACCGGTTCATCAACAACAACCCCTTCGAGGGTGCGCAGCAGTCGCTGCCGCTGTACATCTATCAGCAGTACTCGCAGAGCGCAGGCGCGAACGCGGCGTACGACCGAGCCTGGGCGGCGTCGCTCACGCTGATCGCCTTCGTGATGATCCTCAACCTCGCGGCCCGCGGCATCGCCCGCTGGAAGGCCCCGAAGTCCGGTCGCTGACGCGGCCATACAGCGACCAGATTCCCCCTCGAAAGAAGCAGTGATTTCCATGGCCAAGCGAATTGACGTCAGCGGCCTCAGCGCCTACTACGGCTCCTTCCGGGCCATCGAGGACATCTCGATGACCGTCGAGCCCCGCACCGTCACGGCCTTCATCGGCCCGTCCGGCTGCGGCAAGTCCACCTTCCTGCGCACCCTCAACCGGATGCACGAGGTGACGTCGGGCGGCCGGGTCGAGGGCAAGGTCATGCTCGACGACGAGAACCTGTACGGCGCCGGGGTCGACCCGGTGGCCGTGCGGCGTGAGGTCGGCATGGTCTTCCAGCGTCCCAACCCGTTCCCCACGATGTCCGTCTTCGACAACGTGGCGGCCGGTCTGCGCCTCAACGGCTCGTACAAGAAGAGCGAGCTCAGCGACGTAGTGGAGAAGTCCCTCAAGGGCGCGAACCTCTGGAACGAGGTCAAGGACCGTCTGAACAAGCCCGGCTCGGGTCTGTCCGGTGGTCAGCAGCAGCGTCTGTGCATCGCGCGGGCGATCGCGGTGGAGCCGAAGGTGCTGTTGATGGACGAGCCCTGCTCCGCGCTTGACCCGATCTCCACCCTTGCCATCGAGGACCTGATCGGTGAGCTGAAGGAGCGCTTCACGATCGTCATCGTGACGCACAACATGCAGCAGGCGGCGCGTGTCTCGGACCGTACGGCCTTCTTCAACCTCGCGGCGGTCGGTCAGCCCGGCAAGCTGATCGAGATCGACGACACGGAGCGGATCTTCTCCAACCCGTCGGTTCAGGCGACCGAGGACTACATTTCCGGCCGCTTCGGTTAGGCCGTGATTGGACCCCCCGCGGTGCTGCATGGCGGTGCCACCGTGGGGACGGTGAAGGGCCCGCCCCTATTTGGGGGCGGGCCCGTCGTCGTTGTGTGGGGGTGCGTGGGGTTTGTCTGTGCGGGTGTGTGGGGTGCGCGTCCCTGGGGGCTTCGCCCCCAGACCCCCAATCGGCCTTCGGCCTCGTCCTCAAACGCCGGACGGGCTGAGATGTGCCGACCGGCGTCGAAGAAGTTCCGGCGGGATCAGGAAAATCCCTGCCCTCGCAGGCTTCCCTGCGGGGGGAGGGAAGCCTGCGAGGGCACGGGCGCCCGCGAGGGAACGGAAGCCTGAGCCCAGGACGCCCACGAGGGAGGCAAGCCCGCGGGAGCGCGCAAGCCCGCCGGGGAGCAGAAACCCCCGCGGCAGCGGAAGCCCGCCAGGGAGCGGAACCCTGCGCGGCAGCGGAAGCCCGCGCGGTCGGCAATGTCCTACAGGAACGCGAGGTTCACGACGCCGAATGCTCCCCCTGCTACCAGCGCCGCAGCCGGCATCGTGATGAACCAGCCCATGACGATGTTCTTGGCGACGCCCCAGCGGACGGCGTTCACGCGCTTCGTGGCGCCGACGCCCATGATCGCCGAGGTGATGACGTGGGTCGTCGAGACCGGGGCCTTGAAGAGGTAGGCGGTGCTGAACATGATCGCCGCGCCGGTGGTCTCCGCGGCGAAGCCCTGTGGCGGGTCGAGTTCGATGATCTTCCGGCCCAGCGTGCGCATGATGCGCCAGCCGCCCGCGTACGTGCCCAGCGACAGCATCACGGCGCAGACGATCTTCACCCAGACCGGAATCGGGTCGTTGTAGGTCCCGTGGCCGGAAATCACCAGGGCCATCACTACGACACCCATGGTCTTCTGGGCGTCCTGGAGGCCATGGCCCAGTGCCATGCCGGCCGCGGACACCGTCTGCGCTATCCGGAAGCCGCGCTTGGCCTTGTGCGGGTTGGCCCGCCGGAAGATCCACATGATGGCCGCCATCACCAGATAGCCGACGAGCAGGCCGACGACCGGGGAGACGAACATCGGGATGACGACCTTGTCGAGGACGCCGCTCCAGATCACCCCGGTGCCGCTGGCCAGCGCGGCGCCCACCATGCCGCCGAACAGCGCGTGGGAGGAGGAAGAGGGAAGGCCGAAGTACCAGGTGACCAGGTTCCAGACGATGGCACCGACCAGCGCGGCGAAGAGGATGCCCATCCCCTTCGAGCCCGCGGGCGTCTCGATCAGGCCCTCGCTGACGGTCTTGGCGACCCCGGAGCCGAGGAAGGCTCCGGCGAGGTTCATCACAGCCGCCATCGCCAGCGCGGCCCGGGGCGTGAGCGCCCGGGTGGAGACGGACGTGGCGATGGCGTTCGCCGAGTCGTGGAAGCCGTTGGTATACGTGAAGAAGAGCGCGACCGCGATGGTCACGACCAGAGCGAAGGTGTCCATGAAGGAGTCAGGACTCCTTGACGGCGATGGTCTCCACCGTGTTCGCCACGTGCTCGAATGCGTCGGCGGCCTCTTCCAGCACGTCCACGATCTGCTTGAGCTTGAGCACCTCGATGGCTTCGTACTTGCCGCTGAAGAGATGCGCGAGGAGCTTGCGGTGGATCTGGTCGGCCTGGTTCTCCAGGCGGTTGACCTCGATCCAGTACTCGGTCAGGTTGTCCATGGTGCGCAGGTTCGGCATGGCCTCGGCGGTCAGCTCGGCCGCCCGCGAGAGCACCTCGATCTGCTGCTCGACGCCCTTGGGGAGTTCCTCGACGTTGTAGAGGACGACCAGGTCGACGGCCTCCTCCATGAAGTCCATGATGTCGTCGAGGGACGACGCGAGGTTGTAGATGTCCTCGCGGTCGAAGGGCGTGATGAACGAGGAGTTCAGCTGGTGGAAGATCGCGTGCGTGGCGTCGTCACCCGCGTGTTCCGCTGCCCGCATACGCTCTGCGATCTCGGCCCGGCCGGCGGTGTCCGCCCCGAGCAGTTCCATCAGGAGCTTCGAGCCCGTGACGATGTTGTCCGCGGACGCGGCGAACATGTCATAGAAGCTCGTCTCCCTGGGGGTCAGACGAAAGCGCACGTGGGGTCCTCGGGATGCATCGGTTTCGGTCAGGCTGATGCTAGGCGCATCATCCGGCCACGGCTAATGGGCCGTCCTCCAGTGTCGCCCATCGTGCAGAGTGGTCGGCACGGGGGCTGTACGGGGGTCCGGATCAGGCGTTGGCCAAGGGCCCTATACCCAGCAAAGTTCGATACCATATACCCACCTGGGGTATATGTCCGCACGTCTTGCGGGAGGACGCGATGACGACCACCGAGGCCGGCGCGACGGCGCCCTCCGGCAACGGCACGCAGAGCACGACCGGCACGAACACCACGACGCACGGGTATCACAAGCAGAAGGACGAGCATCTCAAGCGCCTGCGCCGCATCGAGGGGCAGATCCGCGGTCTGCAGCGGATGGTCGACGAGGACGTCTACTGCATCGACATACTCACCCAGGTGTCCGCCTCCACCAAGGCCCTGCAGTCCTTCGCACTGCAGCTCCTGGAGGAACACCTGCGCCACTGCGTCGCCGATGCCGCGGTCAAGGGCGGCGACGAGGTCGAGGCGAAGGTCGAGGAGGCGACGAAGGCGATCGGGCGGCTGCTGCGCACCTGACGTCCGCCGGTCGATGGCCGGGCGAAGGGGGCCTCCGGCTAGTCGCCGGAGGAGTCACGCTCTTCGGCCACTTTCAGCACCTCGTCGATGCTCTCCAGGCTGAGCCGGTCCTCGGCGGCCGAGGCCGCGATGATCAGCTCGCCGCACAGCTCGATCTCGGCGAGGGCCACGTGGTCCTGGACTGCCGTACCGCCGACCGGAGCCACGTGCATCACCTCTTCTCTGCCGTTACCGACTTCCTAGAGTAGGGAGCGGCCTACACACCGCGCATGGCACGGACGGGCTAGTTCTTGACGCCCCCGGCGTCACCCACCACGCGGCCCTACTGCTCGGCGATCTTCCCTGCGTAGATGTCCTTCGACGCCGGCAACCGTACGTCGACGCGGACCCCGAAGTCGTACAGCAGCGTCGTCGAGGCGACCGCGACGGTGTCCTTGCGGTGGCCGTTGACGAAGCTGAAGCGGTGCCGGATCTTGCGGATGCGGCCCTGGTCGTCGAGGTAGACGTCGAACGGGACCTCGGCCGTGGCGAACCCTTTCGCCGCCGTGGCCAGGGACTCCCGGACGCCTTCCGAGGCGCCCTTCGCCGCGCTCGCGAGGTCGGCGGTGCCGCGGTAGTGCCGCACCGCGACCCCGGCGAGTTCGGTCCGGCCGACGTACGTCGCCGTGCGCGTGCCGAGCAGCAACTCGGCCGCGGTGTACGGGTCGGTGACGCCGCCGGTCACCAGGTTGCCGTCGGAGAGGTCGGTCGTGTCGACCCGTACCCACTTGTCGGCGGGCACGCCCGCGCCCCGGTTCTTCATGAACAGGGCGCCGGGCGCGAGGAGTTCGGTGATCGGCCGGTGCTCGGCGGCGCCGGCCGGGGTCTGCGGGAGCTGCACCTTCAGCCGGCCGAGCCGGCGGCGGTAGTCGTAGTCGCCCTCGCCGCGGATGGTGACGCGGGTGCCGCCGGTGGCCATCTCCATCGACGTGGTGGCCTTCGACGTGCCCGATTCCACCAGGGTGTTCGCGGCGCGGTGCAGGATCTCGACGGGGTCCGAGGCGCGGGAGTCCGCCGCGGCGGAGCGGGTGCCGGAGCATCCGCCGGTCCCCACGCAGACACAGACCATGAGTCCTGCCGCGACGACCGTGCCTCTGTGCTGCCGCTCCGCCATCGCCTGCTACCCCCAGCCGGTACGTCCGTCACGGGCCCCCTGTCGTTCCGCTTAACGACGGCCGGAGGGGGCCGTCACGCGTAGAGGGAGCCCGCTGCCGGAGGCAGGTGATGGCTGGAGGTGAGGGATGCGCCATGGAGGGGGTGGGTAACGTTGTCGGAGTGGCGCAGCAAGAACATCGCACGACGACGGTCGAACAGGGCCGGTTCTGTATGGCACGGTGCAGCTGCGGGTGGCGTGGCCCGGCTCGCAGAGCCCGCAGCCTGGCCCGGGCCGACGCCGAGGGCCATCTGGCCGCTTACTGATCAGCGGGTTCTGTCCGGTCCGGTGTGACGCAGGACGGTCAGCAGTTCGTCCACGAGGGTGCGGTCCCGGTACTGGGTCAGACGGCTGCGGGCCGCGGCGGGGGAGAGCCACAGGATGCGGTCCACCTCCGTGTTGGGAGCGAAGCTTCCCGAGACCGCCTCGGCCGCCCAGTAACGGACCTGTTTGGGGCGGCCGTTCGCGACGTAGCGCAGCGTGGACAGCTCGGCGCCCGGGTCCGCGGTGTAGCCCGACTCCTCGGCCACCTCGCGCAGCGCGCCGCTCAGGTGGTCCTCGCCGCGCTTGAGCTTGCCCTTGGGATGGGACCAGTCGTCGTATGAACTTCAACCACGGTCAACAGCGTCGCAGGTCAGGGCGTATTCGAGAGCACCACGGCAACATAGAGACCATGGAACGTGCATCCGTGGTCCAGGCGGCGGGCTGCGTGCTGTGGCGCCGTTCGTCCGCTCATCAGCTGGAACTGGCGTTGGTCTACAGGCCTAGGTGGGCTGACTGGTCCTGGCCCAAGGGAAAGCTGAAGCGGGGGGAGACGCACGAAGAGGCGGCCCGCCGGGAGGTGCTGGAAGAGACCGGCCACACGTGCCGTCTGGGAGCGGCTCTCCCCACAGCTCGGTACATCGATCATCAGAACCGACGCAAGGAAGTCCGCTACTGGGCAGCTGAAGCGACGGGCGGAACGTTCGAATCCAACGACGAAGTGAGCGATCTTGTGTGGCTTCGGCCGGACGAAGCCCGTGATCGAGTCACACACGACAGGGACCGCGATCTCATCTCAGCTGCGCTGATCGTCATCGTCACGGACGAAGACATCAGGGAGCTGTGATGGGGGAGCAACAGGAACGGCGCTGGGACGGGCCGTCGACTCTCAGCGTTGCTGAGTGGGTGGCGACACAGTTGGAGAGGGCGCCTGAGCCTGGTGAGGATCAGCGCGGGGTGCTGACTGCTCTGTTCAACGCTGCGGCTCCGGGGGAGGCGGCAGTATGAGTGAGAAGACTTCCAAGGTGCTGTCTGTCCGCCGGGACGACAAGCTGAGGCGAGCACTCAGTGTTATCGGGCAGGCGGGCATGTCGGACAGTGATGCAACCAAGTGGGCTCTGACCGTCGCGGCCAACATCCTCGAACTGGCGTGGAGGAACGGCCACGAAGAACTCGGTGTCATTCCGGACTTGCGGGTGTCCTACAGGGTGAAGGAATCGTGTATGACGGCGGTATGACGCAGGTCAGAGGCGGTGGTCGCCAGAGTGCCGGTGGATCTCCCCCCGACAGCGAAGCCCTGCCGCCCTGCAAGGAGGGGCGGGGCTTCTCGACTGGGTCTACGCCGGAACCGGCCTCACCGACGCCGAAACCTGGCTCGCCGAAACCCTCGAACCCGCGAGGCGGACCGGCGCGGAGAGTTCATCCGGTGCCAGGGCTGTCGACGGCCGATCCTGATCACGGGTGCGGGTCCTGCGCAGTTCGCCGCCCAGGAGCACGCTCGAAGGTGCCGGAACTAGCGGAAACGGCGGCTGGGACGGGCGGGTGCCGGCACACGGCGAGAAGTCGGCTCAGTTCCCCTCGACGGCGGAAAGTGGCTGGCCAACGTGAGTGGTGACCTCACGCGCGCACGGATCTGGACCACGACGAAACTCGCATTCGCGCGTGAGGATGCCTCGCTGGGCGGGGTCCAGGGGTGCGCTATAGCGCCCCTGGTACCACCGGCCTGATGTGCGGGGTGATGTTTCCATGGTTCGGGTGAGAGCACGATGCTGGCCCGCTGCGGCATCCGCCGACGCCTGGGTCCAAGACGCAGAGTCAGTGCTCGCACGGTTAGTACAGTTGGCCGGTGACCACTAGTCCTAAACTTCAGCTGACCATCGACTGTGCTGATCCGGAGCGGCTCGCGAGGTTCTGGGCCACTGCGCTGGGTTATAAAGTCGAGCCGCCGCCTGCACCGTTCGCTACCTGGCGCGCGTACTGGCTGGGCCAAGGCCTGGCAGAGGAGGAGCTGGGCGAAGGGGACTGCAGTGACTCCGTCATCGACCCAGACGGCGTCGGTCCGCGGATCTGGTTCCAGCAGGTACCCGAGGGGAAGGTCGTCAAGAACCGGCTCCACCTTGATCTGGGTGTGGGCGGAGGGCGTAGCGTTCCGTTCGCCGATCGCAAGGAGCGAGTGCTCGCCGAGGTGGCGCGGCTGGAGACCGTGGGCGCATCCCGATTGCGCATGGAGGACTCGGAAGGCTCAGGTTCTTTCTTCGCCGTGATGCACGACCCAGAGGACAACGAGTTCTGCGTTCACTGAGCATTTGGATGTTGTAAGGCGCGTGGCCAGCCCGCGCTCCTGCCTGAGAACAGCGGGCGCCGGTAACTGGATGGGATGCTGGTGTGATCACGGCGTCGGAGCCGTCCTGGATAGCCCCGTTCACCGGGCTGAACCCGCGTGCCTTCAGTAAGTTGGTGACCGCGCTTCGTCGCGAGGGCCCCGACACACTGGCCCGCGGTCGGCCCTGGAAGCTCCCCCTGGAAGACCGGGTGCTGCTGGTCGCCGCGTGCTGGCGGACCAACCTCACGATGCGGCAACTCGCCCCCCTGTTCGGGGTGTCGAAGTCCGCCGCCGACCGCGTGATCGACCACCTCGGACCGAAGCTGGCCATCCAACCGCGGCAGCGGTTCGCGAAGGACGCCGTTCTGATCGTCGACGGGACCCCTGGTACCCACGCGCGACCACAAGGTCGCCGAGCAGTCGAAGAACTACCGGTACTCCACCAACCATCAGGTCGTCATCGACGCCGACACCCGCCTCGTAGTCGTGGTCGGTCGGCCACTGCCGGGAAACCGTAACGACTGCCGGGCCTGGGCCGAGTCCGGCGCCAAGGCCGCCGTCGGCACCACCACAACCATCGCGGACGGCGGCTACCGCGGCACCGGGCTGGTCATCCCGCACCGCCGAACCAAGGACGAGGAACTCCCGGACTGGAAACAGGCCCACAACAAGAGTCACAAGCAAGTCCGCGCCCGCGTCGAGCACACCTTCGCCCGCATGAAGACCTGGAAGATCCTGCGCGACTGCCGCCTGCGCGGCGACGGCGTGCACCACGCAATGTCCGGCATCGCGCGCCTGCACAACCTCAACATCGCCGGATAGACAAGCGGTTGGAGCGTCGGCCAACCGTACCCTCACCAGCCTGCAGATCATTTACGGGACAGCCCTTAGTACTCGACAGGGGTTGCGGGCGCCGGGGTCGCCGGCTCAGGGCGTGCTCACCGCCTGCTTCTGCCAGCACTGCTGGAAGGCGAAGCGGGCCGCCTCCACCTCGTGCCGCTGATCTGCGTGGAGTACCCCGAGCGAGTACGCCGTCGCCGGGGCGATCCGCGGGGTGCGGGCCGCCGAGGCCGCGGCGGCCGCCGCCTCCGAGGCGTCGCGGTGCCGGTCGAGGGCCTGGCCCGCGGTCAGCAGGCGGACGTCGATCGGGCCGTCCGTGCCGTGGAGGGTCTCGCGGGCGTAGCGGTGCAGGCGCAGGAGCAGGCGGACCTGGTGCCAGGGGGCGTCCTGGGGGTGCGGGTCCGGATCCGGGGACAAGCCGTGGATCAGGGCCTCCGCGTTGTAGGGGCTGCCCGCGGTGACGAGGGGGAGCGCGGTCACGGCGTCGGTCAGGCGGTCCTCGGCCGCGGCGGCCAGGACGCACAGGTCGGTGGTGGCGGCGCCGGGCGTGAGGGGGACCTCGCTGGCCAGGACGGCGACCTTGTCCGCGACGGCGTGGAAGCGGCTCGAACCCAACGCCTGGAGGGCGGTGCTGTGGGCTCGGGTCCGGGCGAGGGTGAGCTGGCGTTCGAGCAGGGCTCCGGCTTTGGCCGCGCCGACGGTCAGGTTGCCCCGGTCGGTGGTGGCCGCGGTCGTGGCGGGTCCGCCGGTGGGCGAAGCAGGTGCTGTGGCCGCCGACTGGGCAGGGAACACCGCTGCCCCCGACAGCCTGTGCAGCGCCAGCAGCAGCCGTTCCAGCCGGGCCGCGTACGCGTGTTCCATCGACAACGTCCCTGACAGCCAGGCCAGTTCGGGTCGCAGTCCCTCGGACCAGTCGGTCTCCAGCAGAGGGCGGAAGGTGTGCAGGCTGCCGCTGATGCGGCGGACCGAGCGGCGCAGGGCGCGTGCCGCGTCGACGGGATTCTCCGTGCCGTTGCCTGCCGCGGGGCCGGTCTCCCGGTGCAGCCGCAGGGCGCGGAGGAACTCCGTGGCCTGGGCCCGCAGGTAGCCCGCGAGGGCTTCGCCTGTGGGGGGACCTCCCACTCGGGCGGAGCCGAGAGCGGGGGCGGGCCCGGCCGTGGGGTCCGTCGGGTCAAGGTGTTGCTGTGCCACGCCGGCGCCTCCGGGCGTCTATGAGCATCTCCTGGACGTTGCGCAGGGGTTGGCCGTCCGCGTCGGTGGCGTGCCGGATCCACTCGCCGTCCGGGCCGAGATGCCAGGAGGAAGTGGTGTCGGACATGCCGGTCTCCAACAGCCGGTTCAGGGCTGCGCGGTGGGCCGGGTCGGTAACCCTGACCAGGGCCTCGATACGGCGGTCGAGGTTGCGGTGCATCATGTCGGCGCTGCCGATCCACACCTCGGGTTCGCCGCCGTTGCCGAAGGCGAAGACACGGGAGTGTTCGAGGAAGCGGCCGAGGATCGAGCGGACCCGGATGTTCTCCGATAGGCCCGTGACGCCCGGTCGGATCGCGCAGATGCCGCGCACCCAGACGTCGACCGGCACGCCGGCCTGGGACGCACGGTAGAGCGCGTCGATGAGCGCCTCGTCGACCATCGAGTTGACCTTGATGCGGATGAAGGCCGGACGCCCCGCACGGTGGTGCTGGGCCTCTTTGTTGATCCGCGAGATCAGGCCGTCGCGAAGGGACTTGGGGGCGACCAGGAGACGGCGGTAGGTCTCCCGGCGGGAGTAGCCGGACAGGCGGTTGAAGAGGTCCGAGAGGTCGGCGCCCACCTGCGGGTCGGCCGTCAGCAGACCCAGGTCCTCGTAGAGGCGGGCCGTCTTGGGGTGGTAGTTGCCGGTGCCGACGTGGCTGTAACGCCGTAGCGTGTCGCCCTCCTGACGGACCACCAGGGACAGCTTGCAGTGCGTCTTGAGGCCGACCAGGCCGTAGACGACGTGGCAGCCGGCCTCCTCCAGCTTGCGCGCCCACTTGATGTTGGCGTGCTCGTCGAAGCGGGCCTTGATCTCGACCAGGACGAGGACCTGCTTGCCGGCCTCGGCGGCGTCGATGAGCGCGTCGACTATCGGGGAGTCGCCGGAGGTCCGGTACAGGGTCTGCTTGATGGCCAGTACGTCGTCGTCCTCGGCCGCCTGCTGCAGGAAGGCCTGCACCGACGTCGAGAAGGAGTCGTACGGGTGGTGCAGCAGCACGTCCCGGGTGCGCAGGGCCGCGAAGATGTCGGGCGAGGACGCCGACTCGACCTCGGCCAGGTCACGGTGGACGCCGGCGATGAACTTCTTGTACTTGAGCTCGGGCCGGTCCAGGGAGGCGATGCGGAACAGGCCCGTGAGGTCCAGCGGACCCGGCAGCGGGTAGACCTCGGCCTCGCTGATCTTCAGCTCGCGCACCAGCAGGTCGAGGACCTCGCGGTCGATGGACTCCTCGACCTCCAGGCGCACCGGCGGCCCGAAACGGCGCCGCATGAGCTCCCGCTCCAGGGCCTGGAGGAGGTTCTCGGCGTCGTCCTCCTCGACCTCCAGGTCCTCGTTGCGGGTGAGGCGGAAGGCGTGGTGCTCCAGGACCTCCATGCCCGGGAACAGCTCCTCCAGATGGGCGGCGATGACGTCCTCGATGGGGACGTATCGGCCGGGGGAGCTCTCCAGGAAGCGGGACAGCAGCGGCGGGACCTTGACCCGGGCGAAGTGCTTGTGGCCGGTGACGGGGTTGCGTACGACGACCGCGAGGTTCAGCGAGAGACCCGAGATGTACGGGAAGGGGTGCGCGGGGTCGACGGCGAGGGGGGTCAGGACCGGGAAGATCTGGTGCCGGAAGAGGGTGAAGAGGCGCGCCTGCTCCTTCTCCGTCAGCTCGGCCCAGCGGACCAGGTGGATGCCCTCCTCCGCGAGCGCGGGGGCGACGTCCTCGTGGTAGCAGGCGGCGTGCCGGGCCATGAGTTCGCGCGAGCGGGCCCAGATCATCTCCAGGACCTCGCGGGGCTGGAGGCCGGAGGCGGAACGGGTGGCCACGCCGGTGGCGATACGGCGCTTCAGTCCGGCCACGCGGACCATGAAGAACTCGTCCAGGTTGCTGGCGAAGATCGCGAGGAAGTTGGCCCGTTCGAGCAGCGGGGTGTTCGGGTCCTCGGCGAGTTCGAGGACCCGTTCGTTGAACGCGAGCCAGCTGCGTTCCCGGTCGAGGAACCGTCCCTGCGGCAGTTGCGGCCCGTCGTACGGTGCTTCCTCGTAGGCGTCGAGGTCCGCATCGATGTCGGGTTCCAGGTCGGATACCGCGGCCGACACAGTGTGCGGGCGGTGCGCGGCTATGGAGCCCACGGAGGGCTGCGCGTGCTGGACCTGTGCCTGGGCGGTTTCTGGCTGACTCATGAACCCATTCTTCCGCGTTCCGAGCGATACGGGCGCGTCGGAAAGCGCGGGTGGGAGCGCTTGCACGGAGCGGAGAGCGTCCCCATTGCCCGCGGGCCCCTCGGGGAGTGGCGAAGGCTTCGGCACGGAGGGCGTCATTGGCCGAGCCTCGCAAGCCCGTCTGAACCGTTGGTTACGGCGACATGGCGTGCGGGATATCGGGGGGCGGCTCCCGGGCGTCCACGTGGGCCGGGCGGACATAGGACCCGGCTGGAAGGCGCGTCCGGGGACCATCCGGAGGATACGTACGCCCTTCCCGCTCGTGGAAGGACGTACGCGGATCTGTTGTGTCACACGGTGCGGCGGCGCAGCACGACGAAGGCGGCGGTGGTCGCGAGGGCGGCGAGGGTGAGGAGGATGCCGCTCTCCATGAGGGTCATGGGCCAGAAGCGGGGCCGGGTCCAGCGGTCCTCGCGCTGGATCTCCAGGTACTGGTTCAGCACGATCATCACGGCGACCGAGATCGCCAGTGCGGCGAGCGCGCGCCGCAGCAGCAGGGCGGTGAGCGCGCCGACCGCCAGGGCGCACAGGCTGTACGCGACCAGGGTCGGGCCGCGGGCCGCGAAGACGTCCGCGAAGGTCCAGTCGTCGCCCATCAGGTCCCGGTGCGCGGCCCAGGCCCAGCGGAACACGACGACGAACAGCGTGTCGCCGAGGACGAGTGCCAGCGCGGGCACGGCGAGCTTGGTGGCGAGCCAGCGGGCGGGGCTCACGCCCTGGGTCCAGGCGAGGTGGGCGGTGCCGGACTCCAGCTCACGGCCGATCAGTGCGCCGCCCGCCCAGGCGGCGACGGCCCAGAAGCTGTAGTACGCGAAGGTGCTGGTCATGCCCAGGGGGCCGGTGTACTCCCCGAGTGCGGAGGAGAAGGTGCACGAGTCCTGCATGGGACTGCAGGCGGCGATGCGTGCGTGTACGGAGTCCGCCGTGACCTCGGTCAGCCACACCAGGTGGCCGACCGCGGCCAGGATGAAGACGGTCCACACGGTCAGGGCCGTGCGGTGCACGCGCAGCACGGTGCGGGACAGGCCCCTGGTGCCCGGGGAGCCCGTACCGGCGGACGCGAGGGCGGTCATACGAGGTTGCTCCTCTTGCGCAGGAGGAGGAAGGCGGCGGCGAGTGCGAGCGCGGTCAGGCCCAGCAGGACACCGGTCTCCAGGAGCTGGCGGGGCCAGTAGTCGGACGACGGCAGGTACTCGCGGCCGAAGCGCACCACGCCGTGCTGGGCCAGGCAGCGTGTGTTGTCGTAGCAGTCCGGGTCCGGGATCACGGCGCCCTTGGAGTTCACGGCCCAGCTGCGGGAGTGGATCTCCGGCTGCTGGTAGCGGCCCTGGAAGGGCCAGGAGTTGCCGCGAAAGGAGTTGACCAGGAAGTACCCGACGCCGGCCACGGCGAGGGCGGGCAGCGTACGGCGCACGGCCAGGCCGACGAGTGCGCCGAGGGCGAGCCCCAGGAGCGGCGCGGCGACGGTGGCCGGGCCGATGGAGAAGTAGAAGGCGCGCGGGCCGATGCCAGCGATCAGGAGATTGCCGTGCGCGTTCCACAGCAGGCGGTAGAGCACGACCAGCAGGCTCATGCCGGCGGTGACCGCGAGCGCGGGCATGGCGAGCTTGGTGGCGAGCCAGCGGGCGGGGGAGGGGGACTGCCCCCAGACGAGCTGTGCGGTGCCGAACTCCAGCTCGCGGGCGGTCAGCGGGCCCGCCGCGAACAGTGCGACGCCGAAGGAGGCGAGGCTGATCAGGGTGCCCGGGTCGTAGAACAGGTTGTTGTAGGCGCCCGCGGTGAAGCCGAGCAGCATGCCCTGGTCGTAGGCGGCGTCGAGCACTCCGCCGTAGCCGAAGGCGTCGAGCTTGGCCTGGGTGGCGTTCGCGCCGGGCCCCTGCAGCCAGAGCAGGAAACCGGCGGTGAAGGCGACGAAGCCGAGCCAGACGAACATCGCCGTGCGGTGCAGCCGCAGGACCGTCCAGACCAGGCCGCGCGGGCGCAGGGCGCCGCGGCGGGGTGCGGCGGAGACGGGGGCGGGGGCGGGGGCGGTGGTCGTGGTCATGCCCGCACCTCCACGGGGGCCGCGGTGGTGCCCGGGGTGAGCAGGGCCGGGGCGTCGGGGGAGCGGAGATGGGCGAGCAGGAGTTCCTCCAGGGACGGTTCCTCGGTCTCCCAGGTGCCGTCGACCGGGCCGTCGCGTCGGATCAGCGCGGTCAGGCCGCGGCCGGCGGCCCGGGACTCCACGACCGTGTGCGGGGCGAGGTCGGCGGGTGTACCGCGGCCGGTCACCAGGGTGTGCGCGTTGAGCAGGTCGTCGATGCCGCCGCCGAGCCGTATCCGGCCGCCGCCCAGGAGCAGCAGGTGGTCGCAGGCGTCGGCGAGTTCGCTGACGATGTGCGAGGACATCAGGACGGTGGTGCCGCGTTCGGCGGCGTCCGCCATCAGCGTGCCCATGAGTTCGTGCCGGGCGAGCGGGTCGAGGTCGGCCATCGGCTCGTCGAGCAGCATCAGGTCGGGTCGCTTGCCGAGCGCGAGGGCGAGTGCGACGCGGGTGCGCTGGCCGCCGGAGAGGCCGCGGATCTTCTGCGCGGGGCCGAGCGACCCCTCCTCGACGATGCGGGACGCGTACGCCGCGTCCCAGCGGGACGGGTTGAGCTCGGCGCCCATGCGCAGGGTGTCGGCGATGGTCAGCTGCGGGTACAGCGGCTTGTTCTGGGCGAGGAAGGCCACGCGGTCACGGAACTCGCCGGGCGCTCGGCCGAACACGGTGAGGGTGCCGGCGGTGGGCCGCAGCAGCCCGGCGGCCAGGGCCAGCAGGGTCGACTTGCCGGCGCCGTTCGGGCCGACCAGTGCGCTGATCCGGCCGGCGGGCAGGCGGAAGGAGCAGTCGTCGAGGGCCGCGGCGGCCCTCCTGCCGTACCGCTTGCCCAGCCCGGACGCCTCCAGGGCGACGGCCGGGATGGTGCTCGTGGAACTCACTGGTCCCCCTCATGCTCGTGGAAGAGCTCGTCGGTTTTCGGGAAGCGCTGGTCGAGGACGGATGAGAACAGGGCGTCGACGTCCTCGCGGTCGAGTCCGCCCGCCCTGGCGCGCTGCGCCCATGCGTCGAGTTCGGCCCGCAGCGGTGAGTCGGCCGGCTGCGCGCCGAGCGTTCTGCGCACGAAGGTGCCCAGGCCCCGGCGGGCCTCGACCAGGCCTTCGCGTTCCAGCTCGCGGTAGGCCTTCAGGACCGTGTTGGGGTTGATGGCGGTGGCCTCGACCACCTCGCGCGCGGTGGGCAGCTTGTCTCCCGGCTCCAGCAGGCCGAGGCGGAGGGCCTGCTTGGTCTGCTGGACGATCTGGACGTAGGTGGCGACGCCGGAGCGCCGGTCGATGCGGTACTCGACCACCCGTACAACCACCCTTTCACTAATTGAGTAGTGAAAGGGTGGTGCAAGTCGCCCGGCAAAGTCAAGTGCGATCGTGTGAACCGATCCGCCGGGGCCGTCCGATGAGGTGACGTGAGCGAAACGAGAAGCGACGGGGATCTGCTGCGCGCCGTCGCGGCGGACGGGGACCGGCGCGCCTTCGAGGAGCTGTACCGGCGGTACGCGCCCTGGCTGACCGCCCGGCTGCGCGGCCGCTGCGCCGACGCGGGGGTCGTCGACGACGTCGTACAGGAGACGTTCCTCGCGATCTGGCGGGGCAAGGCCCACTACCGCGAGGAAGGGGACGTCGCGGGGTGGCTGTGGCGGATCGGCTCGCGGCGGCTCATCGACGCGCTGCGGGGCGACGGGGCGCGCGGCCGGCTGCGGCAGGCGCTGACGCGGCTGCGGCACCGGGACGAGGCGTCCGCCGAAGAGCGCGTGCTCGCGGGAGTGGAGCACGGGGACCTCGCGGGCGCCCTCGTCCGCCTGTCCCCCGAACTCCGCGCGGTGCTCCAGGCCACGGTCATCGACGGGTTGACCACCCGTGAGGCGGCCGTCCTGCTCGGCATTCCGCCGGGGACGGTCAAGACGCGGGCGATGCGGGCCCGTATGCAGCTGCGGGAGGCACTGGCATGAGCCAGGACGTATGCGTCGAGGGTTCGGTGGCCGGTGTTCCCGGGGGCTCTGCCCCCAGACCCCCGTGTCGGCCTGAACGGCCTCGTCCTCAAACGCCGGACGGGCTGAATGGTGCGGGCGGGCTGAAAGGTGCTGTGCGGCGTTGGAAGTGGGAGGTGGCGGTATGACCTGGCATGTTGCTGAAGAGGATCTACGGGCTTACGCCCAGGGCGAGTTGGCGCCGCCGTTGCTCTGGTCCGCCGACACCCACCTGGTCGCCTGTGCGCGGTGCCGGGCCGTCCTCGCCGAGGTCGGTGATCCGGTCGGGCTCGACGTCGGCTGGGAGAGGCTGGACGCGGAACTCGACGCGCCCCGGCCGCGGCTGTTCGAGTCGCTGCTGCTGCGGCTGGGCGTCGCCGACCACACCGCACGGCTGCTCGCGGCCACGCCCGTGCTGCGCCGCTCCTGGCTGGGCGCGGTCGCCGCCGTGCTCGTGATGAGCGTCGCGGCGGCCCACACGACCAAGGCGACCGCCGCGCCCACACTCTTCCTCGCCCTCGCGCCGCTGCTGCCCCTCGCCGGGGTCGCGCTGTCGTACGGACCCGCGCTGGACCCGACGTACGAGATGGCGGTCGTCGCACCGGTGCACGGGTTCAGACTGCTGATGATCCGGACCGTCGCCGTGCTCGTCGCGGGGCTCGGCCTCAACGGCCTGGCGACCCTCGCCCTGCCCGGCTTCGGGCTGCGTGCCCTGGCCTGGCTGCTGCCCGCGCTCGCCCTCACCGCGACCGGACTGGCGCTCACCGCCCGACTGGGCCCGGTGCTCGCGCCGTCGCTGGTCGGCGGGGCCTGGGTCGCGCTGCTGCTGGCGGCCCGCGCCCAGGGCGCCGGCACGCTCGTGCCGTTCACCGCGGCCGGCCAGGGGGTGGCGGCGGCGGTGGCCGCGCTCGCCGGCGGGCTGCTCTTCCTCGTACGTGACCGTTTCGACCGTTTCCAGGGAAGTGCCGTATGACACCCACTGTCTCCGCCTCCGGGCTCAGCCTCCGCTACGGCGGGACGCACGCCCTCGACGACGTGTCGCTGCGGCTGACACAGGGCGTCACCGGGCTGCTCGGGCCCAACGGGGCAGGAAAGACCACCCTGTTGAGGGTGCTGGCGACCGCCGTGCCCGCCGACCGGGGCGCCTTCACCGCGCTCGGGCACGACCCGGCGACGGCGGCCGGCCGGCAGGAGGTGCGGCGCCGGCTCGGCTATCTGCCGCAGGCGCCCGGCTTCCATCCGGACTTCACCGCCTTCGAGTTCGTCGACTACGTGGCGATCCTCAAGGAGCTGACGGACCGCGCCGCCCGCCACCGGGAGGTGCGCCGTGTGCTGGACCAGGTCGACCTGGCCGACGTACGGGCCAAGCGCATCAAGAAGCTGTCCGGCGGCATGCGGCAACGGGTCGCCCTGGCCGCCGCGCTGGTCGGCGATCCGGGCTTCCTCGTCCTCGACGAGCCGACCGTCGGCCTCGACCCCGAACAGCGCATGCGGTTCCGGGAGCTGATCGCCCAGGCGGGAGAGGGCCGCACCGTCCTCCTGTCCACCCACCAGACCGAGGACGTGGCGATGCTCTGCCACCGCGTCCTGGTGATGGCGGGCGGCCGCATCCGCTTCGACGGCACCCCGGCCGAACTGACCGCACGCGCGGCCGGACACGTGTGGAGCAGCACGGAACGCGACCCCGGCGCGAAGGCCGGCTGGCGCACGGGCACGGGCTCCTTCCGCAATGTCGGCAGCCCGCCCGACGGTGCCGACCTGCTCGAACCCACCCTGGAGGACGGCTACTTGCTCACCCTGGACGACGCGGGCACGGGTGCGGGACACACTCACGAAGGTAGGGCGGCATGACCACGGTGATGGAGGAAACCCCCGTCGCGATGCGGACCGAGGGGCCCCGCAGATCCTGGCCGGCCGTCGTCGCCCTGGCCCTCTTCGAGGCGCGCAGGCTCCTGCTGCGGATCCCGATGCTGCTCGCCTTCGCGCTGTACGTCGCCTGGATCGTGTGGCGCACCCCGAAGCTGGAGAACGGCCACCCCGCACTCCAGGACGCCGACCGGGCCACCCAGACCGGCCCGCTGCTCATCGCCCTCGTGGTGCTGCTGTGCGTCAACCAGGCGGTGCTGCGTTCCAAGCGGCGCGACACGGAACGCCACTTCGCGGTGCTGGTGCTGGAGCCGTGGCGGCGGACGACGGCTCATGTGCTCTCCGTCGTGGCGCCCGCGCTGCTCGTCGCGGCGGGCGTGCTGGCCCAGTTCGGCTGGTCGGCGTTCAAGTCCGACGCCGTGGGCAGCGGTTCACCGGCCGAACTCCTCGTCGGCCCGCTGACGGTCCTGCTCTTCGGGGCGATCGGGGTGCTGCTCGCCCGTCTCGTGACCTCGGCCTTCGCGGCGCCACTGCTGATCGTGCTGTTCTTCTTCCTGTTCGTGGCCGGAACGTTCCCCGCCGCGGACGGCGAGCGCGGCCTGCGCTGGCTGGCTCCGGTGATCGGCGAGAACAGCTCCTTCGCGCTGCCCTCGGACCTGATGGGCCGCCCCGCGGTCTGGCACGCGCTGTACCTGCTGGGCCTGGCCCTCACGGTGGCGCTCGTGGCCGTCCTGGCGGGCGGCAGCCGCAGCTGGGCCCTCGGGGGCGCCGTCGCCGCGGCGCTGGCGCTGGCGGTCACGGCCGGTGCGGTCCAGACCGCGGACCTGCCGGCCGCCACGATCGCGGCCCGGGAGACGGCCACCCACACCCCGGAGAAGGTGCAGCCCTGCGTGCGGCGGAACGGGTCGACGTACTGCGCCTTCCCCGAGTGGATGCCGCGGACAGCCATCTGGTCCGGTGTGGTGGACCACGTCCGGTCCCTGGCCGGCGGTACCGCGCACCGGCAGCCGCTTGTCGTACGGCAGCGCATCGACGCCACCTACGGCCTCACCGGCGACTCGGCGATCCGCCCGTCCACCACCCCGCACCAGGTCACCGTCGGCACCCGCTGGGGCGGCCCCCGCGTCCCGGAGTTCTCCGCGGCCGTCTCCTCGGTGCTGGTCGCGGGCGACGAGAAGGCGACGGAGGGGATGTGCGACGGCCGGACGGTGACCGTCATGTGGCTCGCCCTGAGCTGGTTGCCCGACCCGATGCAGTCCCTGCGCGACGTCCGGCTCGACGACAGCGTGACGGGCTCGGCGATCGTCCTCTCGCCGACCAATCCCATGGAGATGACGGCGGGTCAGACGGACGTCGTACGAGAGCTCCTGGGCAAGCCCCGCGACACCGTGGCCGCCCGCGTGAAGGCCCACTGGACGGAACTGACGACGCCGAAGGTGACGAGCGCGCGGGCAGCCCAGCTGCTGGGCGTGGCCGCACCGAAGGAGGCGGACAAGTGCGGGTGACGAGGGAGTTGGCGTTCCCCGTCCTGCGGACCCTGCCGTGGCGGGCGGTGGCGGCGGGCGGCGGGCTCGGGCTGGTGATCGCCGGGGTGCAGCGGTTCGCGGGCGGTGAGCCCGACGCGTGGGCCGCCCTCGTCCTGCTGCGCTCCGCGATCCTCGCGCACGCGCTGGGGCTGGCCTTCCTGCTGGACGACCCGGCCCGGCACACCACCGCCGCGGTGCCGGTCCGCCGCCCCGTGCGCACCGCCCTGCGCCTGGGCTACGCCGTCGCGCTCACCGCACTGTGGTGGACGGCCCTGCTCCTCCTCGTCCCCTCGGAGGTACGCCCCCCGGTCGGCGACATCACCCTGGAGGCAGCCACGGCCTGCGCACTGGCGCTGGCCATCGGCGCGCTGGCACCACGCCTGACGGACGAGCCCCGGCCGGGCCCCTCGGTGGCAGCGACCGTGCTGTTCACAGCCGTGGTGGCACCCCTGCTGCTGCCCGACCGGTGGGCCCTGTTCGTGTCCGTACAGGACGACCGCTGGGGCGCAGCGCACATCCGCTGGGCATGGCTGCTGGTGGGGACAGCGGCGGCACTGACCCTGTGCATACCGGAGCCGCTACGGCGACGGGCCCTGTCTCTCCGACGCGGACCTTTTCAACGCGGGCCGGCATCATCCAGCCCGTCTGGCGTGTGAGGACGGGGTCGACATAATCCGGCTGGTCTGGCGTGTGGGGACGCGTGTGAGGACGGGGCCTGCACAATCCAGCTGGTCTGGTGTGTGGGGACGGGGTCGGCGCAATCCAGGCGGTCTGGTGTGTGAGGAGAAGGCCGGCACAATCCAGCTGGTCTGGTGTGTGAGGACGAGGCCAGCACAATTCAGCCCGTCCGGCGTTTGAGGACGAGGCCGTAGGCCGACGGGGGTCTGGGGGCGCAGCCCCCAGGGACGCGCACCCCCACCCACCCGCACGACAACCCGCAAAACCGCCGAACGCTCACGTCTCCGTGCGGTACATAAGGTCCGTCTCGTACGTCACGAACCCCAGCCGCTCGTACACAGCAACCGCCGCCTTGTTGTCGGCATCGACATACAGCATCACCGCAGGCAACCCCTGCCCCTCCAAATGCCGCAGCCCGATCGTGGTCAGCGCCTTGCCCAGCCCCCCACCCTGCACACCCGGCCGCACCCCGAGGACGTACACCTCACCCAGTTGCTCGGCCGCATGCACCTTCGTCCAGTGGAAGCCGACGAGTTCGTCCCCGCGGAAGGCGAGGAAGAACCCGGCCGGGTCGAACCAGGGTTCACCCTTGCGGTCGTCGAGGTCGCGCTGGGTGAGGGAGCCCTGCTCGGGATGGTGGGCGAAGGCGGCGGCGTTCACGGCGAGCCAGGCGGCGTCGTCGGCGCCGGGGACGAACGTACGGACCGCGACGCCGGCCGGGAGAACCGGCTCGGGCAGGTTAAGGTCCGTCAACGACCGCCGCATCTGGCGCAGTTCGCGAAAGAGCGTGAGCCCCAGGACCTGCGCGAGATGCCGCGCCGCCGAGTGCCCGCCGTGCGCCCACACCCGCAGCCGCTTGCCGGAGGCGGCGAGCAGCGCGGAGCCCAGCGCCCGCCCGTGCCCGTGCCCGCGGTACACGGGGTGGACGACCAGCTCGGCGGCCGGTGCCTCGACCGGGTCGGTGTCCTCCAGCTGCGCGTAGCCGACGAGTTCGTCCTCGACGCGGAGCAGCAGATGGGACACCCCTTCGCGCTCTCCCGCCCGTCGCCCACCACCGCCCTCGAACGAGTCGCTTCGCGACGCCATGTGATGGCGCAGCTGCAGCCGCCCCTGTTCGGACACCGCCTGCTGGCCGTCCTCCCGGGCGGCGTCGGCGAGCAGGGAGAGCACGGCCTCGGTCTGCTCCGGCGACAGCACGGAGTAGGTCTCGATGGAGCGGTTCCGGCCGGGCCGGGCGCTGTCGCCGCTGGGTACGCCGCTGGTGTCGTCGCTGGTCATGCGTACGAGGGTAAGGGGACCGCCCCGCAAAGTGGGGGTCAAGGGAGGGGTAAACGAAAACCAGGATGTCATCACGGATCCCTTTTCACGCTACGCGCGTTGACCCTAGGCTGCGCCGGACGGAGGACCACTTCCTCAGCCGACCCACAGGGGGGCGCATGCCAGCCACTTCCCAGCCGAACCAGCGCCGCAGACGGACGTACCGTCTCGTGGCCGCAGCCGCCGGACTCGCCACCGCCGGAGCATTCGCCGCCGCGCTGCCGGCGGACGCGCACGAGTCGAAGGGCGGCGGCCACCACCGCCCGAGCCGCTACCAGGACGTACAGCTGCTCTCCTTCAACGACCTGCACGGCAACCTGGAGCCGCCGTCGGGTTCGTCCGGCCGCGTGAGCGAACTGCAGGCCGACGGCACGACGAAGACCATCGACGCGGGCGGTGTCGAGTACCTCGCGACCCATCTGCGCGAGGCCCGCAAGGGCAAGGCGTACTCCGTCACCGCGGCCGGCGGTGACATGGTCGGCGCCTCGCCGCTGATCTCGGGCCTCTTCCACGACGAGCCCACCATCGAGGCGCTGAACAAGCTCGACCTGGACGTCACGAGCGTCGGCAACCACGAGTTCGACGAGGGCGCGAAGGAACTGGCCCGGCTGCAGAACGGCGGCTGCCACCCCAAGGACGGCTGCTACACGGACAAGAAGTTCAGGGGCGCCGACTTCCCGTACCTGGCCGCCAACGTCCTCGACGAGAAGACGAACAAGCCGATCCTCAAGCCCTACTGGGTGTGGAAGAAGAAGGACGTCAAGATCGGCTTCATCGGCGTGACGCTGGAGGACACCCCGGGTGTCGTCTCCGCCGAGGGGGTCAAGGGCCTGAAGTTCAAGGACGAGGTCGAGACGATCAACAAGTACGCCAAGGTGCTGCAGAAGCAGGGCGTGAAGTCGATCGTGGCGCTCATCCACGAGGGCGGCTTCCCCGCCTCGGGGTCGTACAACTACGACTGCGACTCCGCGGGCGCGGGCAGCGGCATCTCCGGCCCGATCGTCGACATCGCCAAGAACATCACGCCGTCGGTGGACGCCCTGGTCACCGGTCACACCCACAACGCGTACGTGTGCACGATCCCCGACCCGGCGGGCAAGCCCCGCATGGTCACCTCGGCCGCGTCGTTCGGCCGGCTCTACACGGACACCACGCTCACGTACGACCGCCTCACCGGTGACATCGCCCGTACGTCGGTGAAGTCGGCGAACCACGTGGTCACCCGGACCGTCGCCAAGGCGCCGGACATGACCCGGCTGATCGACAAGTGGAACACCCTCGCGGCCCCCATCGGCAACCGCGCGATCGGCTACATCTCCGACGACGTCCCGAACACCGGCACCGAGTCCCCGATGGGCGACCTGATCGCCGACGCGCAGCTCGCGTACGGCAAGCAGCTCGACCCGGAGACCGACCTCGCGCTGATGAACCCGGGCGGGGTGCGGGCCGGACTGACCTACGCGGCCAAGGGCGCCGAGGGAGACGGTGTCGTCACCTACGCCGAGGGCTTCACGGTCCAGCCGTTCTCCAACACCGTGAATCTGCAGAACTTCACCGGCGCCCAGATCATCCAGGTGCTCAAGGAGCAGGTGAGCGGTACGAATGCCGCGGCGCCGAAGATCCTGCAGCCGTCGTCGGGGCTGACGTACACGCTGGACCTGACGAAGACCGGCGGGGACCGTGTGGTGACGGACTCCGTCAAGCTCAACGGCGCCGCCATCGACCCGGCCGCCACCTACCGCGTCGCCACCAACAGCTTCCTCGCGGGCGGCGGCGACGGCTTCACGACGCTGGGGCAGGGCACGAACGACCTGGTCGGTACCGATGACCTCGCCGCGCTGCAGCAGTACCTGACGGCCAACTCGTCGGCGACGAACCCGATCGCGCCGCCGGCCGCCAACCGGATCACGATCGTGAGCTAGATCGCAAACCGCGGGTTCGGTTGTGGGTGGGGGGCGTTCGCATGGTCGGATGGAACGATGCGTGCCCCCCACCACATATCGACGCATCCCTATCCAAACCCCTACGAAGAACTGGGCGCCCTGGACGTACAGGCAACGGACGTACAGGCGCCAGTCGTTCAGGCACCGTTCGTTCAGGCACCGGTCGTACCGGAGGAGGCCCAGGACGATGATGACGATGCTGCCTGGGCTCCGCCCAACCACCGCCGAAGCGGCCGCCGCCGGAGGCGCGGCCGCTTCGCCGGACTGCCGCTCGCGCTGAAGGCCGTGGCGGGACTCGTCGTCCTCGCCGCCTTCCTCGGCCTCGCCGACCGCTGGGCGCTGCTGTACGCCGAGCGGCGCGTGGCGGATTCGCTCAAGGACCGAATGCGGCTGAGCGCGGCGCCCGAAGTGGAGATCAGCGGCTTCCCCTTTCTCACCCAACTCGCCGACGGCCGACTGGAGTCGGTGAAGGTGACCGTGCCGGACGTCGCGGCCGACCGGGTCTCCCTGGCCAGGGTGACGGCGACCGCGCACGACGTACGCCTCGACGCCCCCGACGGTCCGACCTCCGTACGGGGCGCGACAGTTCCCCGGCTCGACGGCGACGTACTGCTCTCCTTCGACGACCTGAACCGTGAACTCGGCGCCTCCCAGGTCACGTTCACCGGACACGGCCGCGACCGGGTGCTCGCCCGCGGCACGCTTCCGGTGGCCGGACACGACCTCCGCCTGCGGGCGGACGCCCGTATCAGCCGGGACGGCGACCGCTCCATCGCCACGCGGATCGGCGGAATGCGGCTGGACATCGGGGACCTGGCGACCTACCGGCCCGGCACCGGCGCCTCCGAGGGCCTGCACCTGACCCGCAGCTCCGCCGCGCGCCTGGCGCACGAGACGAGCAAGGCGAAGGCGCTGTTCTCGGTTCCGTCGGTGGTACGGCGGCTCGGCGTGCCCGACTCCGCGGTGCGCGAGGCCCTGCGCTCCGACGCCGAGCTGGCGCGGGTGACCGGCACACCGCGCTTCCTCCACCGGGCCATGCGGCTCAACCTGATCGACCTGGCCCTGGAGCACCCGGCCCTGCTCAAGCGCCTCGGCTTCGACCCGGCCCTGCTGGACGCCCTGCCCCGGCTCACCCGCCCCGTCCTCGCCGACCGCCTGTCCCTGGGCTTCAGCCTGCCCTCGCCGCACCGCGGTGAACTGCGGCTTCGGGACGTACGGGTGGAGAAGGACGGGATCAGGGTGCGGATCCAGGGCTCGGGTCTGGCGGTGGGCCGGTCCCGCTGACGCCGGTCAGAACCGGCGCGGGTCGCTCGCCGTCGGCGGGTGGTTCACCGATTTCGCCGGGAGCGGCAGCTGGGAGTGCTTCGGGCCGTGACGGCGGCCGGTCGCCGCCGTCACGGCTCCTCGCGCTGCCGTTCTCCGCCGGACTGCACCGCGCGCACTCGGCGAGCTACGGCTGCTGTGCGAGCGAGCGCGGGGGACGAGCCGTCCAGTACCGCTGGAGGACGGCGCCTAGGACGCCGAAGGAGGCCAGCGGTACGCACACGAACAGCAGGAACGGGTGCTCCGACCGACCGACGGCGATCTGCCAGAGATCGACCAGGAACATGCCGAACAGCACCGCGAGCGTGCCGTACGCAGCCCAGGTCCACGCCTTGCGCCCCACGGCCCGCCGCAGGATCCCCTCCTCGACCTGGGGACGTCGTTCCCAGGTGAGGCCGCGGTGCGGGGCGGCGGCCAGGCGCAGAGCCGAGACCTCGGCGTACGGGTCGTCCAACTGCCAGTCGTCGAGGTGCGGGAGCCGGACGCGGCGGCCCTCCATGTCGTAGAGATAAGCGAGCCACTGGGGGGCCATCCGGCCCGAGCCGCGCGGGGACGGCTGCACCCGGATGTCGTACACCTCCTGCCAGGCCCAGGTGCGCGACCGTACGGCTCCCCGCACGGTGATGCCGGCGGCCGTGACGCGCGTGTGCGCCCGATACTGCTCCAGCACGATCCGGACCAGGGTCGCCACCATGAGCAGCGCGAGCGCCGCAGATGTCCAGATGCGCAGGCCGTTGTCGTGACCGAGCTGGACGCGGCCGGTCTGGATGAGGCCGTTCAGCATCACCACACCCACCAGGAGCAGATACGCCTGCGGCAGCTTCCGTCGCTTGCGGTACTCGCGCTCCACGCCACTTTCGTCCATCGACGGTTTCCCTCCCCAGGCGCACCGAACAGATGCGCGGCTGGGGAGAGAGTAGGACCGCTCGCTGTGGGCCCTTGCGGCGGGTCAGGAAGCGGTCGGCGTCCGGTCGCCCGCCAAGGTTGCCGGGGCACCACGATCGGATGACGTGGGCGCCGTGACCGAGCCGAAGGTTCTGTGGTGGGGCTATGGTGGCGCTATGGCAGAGACCACGACCATTCAGGTGTCCCGGCAGGCCCGCGACCATCTCGCCCAGGTCGCCAAGGAGCGGGGTACGACGCTGGGTCAGCTCGTCGAGCAGCTGGCGTCCGAGCAGCCGACGGCGGAGCAGATCGCGGAGCGGGTGGCGGCCACCCGCAAGGCGCTGCGTGAACGCATGGGCTGCACGCTCACCGACGAGGAGTTCGACAACGGGCCTGATGTCCTGGCCAACATCTACGCGATGGCTGCGGAGAAGGCGCGGGCGCTCGGCGGGCACGCTGCGTGATCATCCTCGACACGAGTGCGGCTTTCGCACTCGCTCACGGGCATCAGGCGCTGCACCGCTTGGCGGACAACGTTGCGCACACGCCCGGTGACTGGCTGCGTGTTCCGGCGCTTTGCCTCATGAAGGCCGAGGAGAAGGACGCGGGCGTCGGAGCCGATTTGCTCGCGTTGCCGGGAATCCATATCGACCCGCTCGGTCAGACAGCAGCCGTGACGGTGGGCGGAATGGTGCGTGACGGGTGGGGTGGGGCTGACACCTGCCACGTCGTCTACGTGGCCACGCCGCATCTGGAGACCGGCGGCATGTCCATCATCCTGACGGGACGCGAGGACGACTATCCGCCGGGCTTCCTCACCGTCGACATCGACTCCCCTGGAATGCTCGGCTTCCACTGACGCCGGACAACGGAAGTCGATGGCCGGGCGGGACCACCACACAGGTGGTGGTCCCGCCCGGCCATCACCGTGATGTCACCCGCCGTAGCGGTGGACCCGCCGGCCTCGACTGGCCGTGACCCGAAGGATGTCCTCCAGGGACTCGGCCGCCCTGGTGAGTGCGAAGCGCACCGCTCGTTCACCCGCCTTCGGATCGGCGAGTACGGCCCCGGATCCCGTGAGCACCTGTTCCCCGGACTCCAGTTGAGCCGCTTCCACGTCGTCGGCCAGCAGGGACAGCTTGCTGCCGCCCCCGTCGGTGCTGAGGTAACAGGGTTTGCCTTCGGGAGTGGTCCAGGGAAGCAGCCGCAACTGCTCAAGCATGGGGATTTCCTCGGCCGCGCTCATGCGGACACCGCCACTCCGTGAATGCGACGAGGGCCTACGTCGATGCCGTGCACGGCGAGCCAGAGGGCCTGACGGCGCCTGCGCCGGAGGCGGCGTTCGCGGCGCTCGTCGTGGGTGAGGAGGTAGGGGCGTACGAGGTGGGTGTCCTGCTCGAAGGGGCCCACGTCGACGGGGTGGTCGAGTCGTGCGGAGGTGGCCGCGGCAGGAGCGAACGGCCTTTCCCCGCCGAGCGGTTGGGCCGGCCCGGCTCGGTGCCGGCCGTGGGCGGGTAGCAGCGCGTGCACGATTGCGAGCAGTAGCGACTCGCAGAATCCCGCGATACGTTCCCTCATGTCGGCGCTCCTTCGAAGCGTCGGCCACGGCCCCGGGCCGAGCAGCATCGGTCGCGGGGGTTTGTCGTGACGGTGTCCTGACGAGCGGTGGTTACCGTTCGTGTCTCGATCGTCACTGCTCGCGCGTACGCTGCGGAAGAGCGCTGGCGTTGTCTGGGCGCCAGACAACGGCGAGGGGTGACATGAGCGAACTCGTTGACGGGGAACGGGAGTCGAGGCGTGCCGAGCTTGGGCGGACGCTGCATTTCCTGCGGGAGAAGGCGGGCAAGACGCTGGCGCAGTTGTCGGCGGACACGTCGTACGACAAGAGCTATCTCTTCCGCTTGGAGAAAGGGGAGCGGCTCTCGAAGCGGGCGGTCATGGAGGACCTGGACAGCTACTACGAGTCCGGTGACCTTCTCGTTCGCCTGTGGCGGGACGCACGCAGTGAAGTCGTCAAGGACAAGTACAAGGCGTTCATGGACCTGGAGGCGACGGCCCGGGTCATGTGGATGTTCCAGCTGGCGGTGCCTGGGCTGTTGCAGACAGAGGACTACGCCCGCACGGTGTTGTCAGGGTTGTCCAGAGCCCAGACAACGGCTGGCAACAGCGAGGAGATCGAGGAACAGGTGGCCTTGCGCATGGGACGGCAGGAACTGCTGTACCGCGAACCGGTGCCCAGCATCCGCGTGATCCTGGATGAGGGGGCACTTCGGCGGCCTGTGCCCAACGTGAAGGTGTGGGCTGACCAGCTGTCGCGCCTGGTGGACGCGGCCGAACTGCCCTCAGTTGCGCTTCAGGTGCTGCCCCACACAGCAGGCGTGCACGACCTCATGAACAGTCACCTCACGCTGTTGTGGCAGCGAGTTGGTGACCCCGTTGCCTATGTGGAAGGCAACAGCTTCGGCGAGCTGATCGACGACCCGGACAAGGTTTTGTCCTTCCGCTGGTCCTACGATCTGGTCAGGGACGCGGCGCTGACTCCGGAGGAGTCGACGGCGTTCATCAAGCGCCTTCTGGAGGAGTGCAGATCATGAACCGGACTCTAGACCTCGGCACCGCTGTGTGGCGCAAGTCGTCCTACAGCGATGGGGGACAGACGAACTGCGTCGAGGTCGCCGACGGCCACCCCGGCATGGTCCCCGTCCGCGACAGCAAGACCCCGGCGTCCAACCCGCTGCTCTTCTCGGCCGCCTCCTGGTCTGTGTTCGTGGACGGGGTCAAGGGCGAAGGGGCAGGGAGCCTGACCGGCTAAGGCGCCCCCGGCAGCCGTACCGTTCAAACGCCCTCTGGAGGAGCACAGATCATGAACGGGATCCCCGACCTCAGCACAGCCGCCTGGCGTAAGTCGAGCTACAGCGACGGGGGAGACAACAACTGCGTCGAGGTCGCCGACGGCCACCCCGGTATGGTCCCCGTCCGCGACAGCAAGGCCCCGGCGTCCAAGGCGCTGCTCTTCTCGGCCGCGTCCTGGTCCGTGTTCGTGGACGGGGTCAAGGGCGCGGGGGCAGGGAGCCTGACCGGCTAAGGCATCTCCGGCGGAGCCGTGGGCGCCCCCGGCAGCCGTACCGTCGCGACCGTGCCGCCGCCCTGAGCCCGCTCCAGCGCGATCTCACCGCCCGCCTGCTCCACCGTGCGGGCCACGATGGACAGGCCGAGCCCCGATCCCGGCAGGGCGCGCGCACTCGGCGAGCGCCAGAAGCGGTCGAAGACGTAGGGGAGTTCGTCGGCGGGGATGCCGGGGCCGTGGTCCCGGACGGTCAGGATGCCGCTGCCGAGCTCCACCTCGATCGTGCCGCCCTCCGGGCTGAACTTCACCGCGTTGTCGAGGATGTTGACGATCGCCCGCTCCAACGCGGACGGCTCCGCCCGTACGTACCAGGGCTGGAGGTCGGCGTTGATCGTGAGCTCCGGTCCGCGGAGCCGTGCGCGGCGCAGCGCGGCCTCGACGGTGTCCTCCAGCGAGACGACCTGCACGCGCTCGCCCCGCTGCCCCTCCGACCGCGACAGCTCCTGCAAGTCGCCGATCAGGGCGGCCAGTTCGGTCATCTGCGCCTTCACCGACGCGAGGAGTGCCTTGCGGTCGGCCGGGGGGATCGGGCGGCCGGTCTCCTCGCTGCGGGTGAGTAGCTCGATGTTGGTACGGAGGGAGGTCAGCGGGGTGCGGAGTTCGTGGCCGGCGTCGGCGATGAGCTGCTGCTGCAGATCGCGGGAGCTGGCGAGGGAGGACGTCATCGAGTTGAAGGAGCGGGACAGGCGGGCGATCTCGTCCTCGGCGTCCTCCTCCACCGGGATGCGGATGCCCAAGTCCTCGGTACGGGCGACGTGTTCGACGGCCTCGGTAAGCTTGTCGACGGGGCGCAGGCCGGCGCGGGCGACGGCGAGCCCGGCGGCTCCGGCACCGAGGACTCCGACGCCGGAGACGAGGAGGAGGATGAGGGCGAGGTCGTTGAGGGTGTTCTGGGTGTCCTTGAGGGAGATCGCAGCCATGATCGCCACGTCTGGGTAGGCCTCGGGATTGGGCCCAGGGCCCACAGGAATGGCGATGGTCACCACTCGGACGTCGTTCCCCTTGGCGTCCGTGCTGTTGTGGAAGGTGCGCACGCGGGTGGTGGGGTTCGCGGCCGCTTCCTTGTCCGCCGCTGTGACCTTCACGACGCCCTCGGACTCGTTGAGCACGCACGCCCTGCCGTCCGACGTCACCAGTTGCAGGTAGAGGAAGGAGGGGCGTTGGTTGCCGTCCGAATCATCGGTCGACTCGGTGCAGCCGGCGAGGACGGCGGGCACGTCGGCGGGGTTGAGGATCCTGCCGTTGATGCTTGAGAGCCGGTCGTCGACCTCGTCGTACAACTTCCCCTGCACGATGAACCAACAGGTCACCGAAACCGCCGCCACCCCGAACGCCACAGCGGCAGCGACGAGCATCGCCAGCCGCGAGCGAATCGGCAGTGTCTGGAAGCGGCGTAGAACCTTCCTCACTCCGCGCCGCCCTGCCGCAGGACGTACCCCACGCCCCGTACCGTGTGCACGAGCCGAGGCTCGCCCCCCGCCTCCGTCTTGCGGCGCAGGTACATGACGTACACGTCCAGGGAGTTGGAGCTCGGCTCGAAGTCGAAGCCCCAGACCGCCTTCAGGATCTGCTCACGCGTGAGGACCTGGCGCGGGTGGACCATGAACATCTCCAGGAGCGTGAACTCCGTGCGGGTCAGCTCCACCAGCCGCCCGCCCCGCGTCACCTCCCGTGTCGCCAGGTCCATCCGCAGGTCGCCGAAGCTCAGCGCCTCGTCCTCGTGGATCGCCCCGGCGGCCGCTGCCGCCGCATACGAGCTGCGCCGCAGCAGCGCACGGACGCGGGCGAACAGTTCGTCCAGCTCGAAGGGCTTGACCAGGTAGTCGTCGGCCCCCGCGTCCAGCCCCGTCACCCGGTCGCCGACCGTGTCCCGTGCCGTCAGCATCAGGATCGGCGTCGTCGTCCCGGCCCCGCGCATACGGCGCGCGGCGGTCAGGCCGTCCATGCGCGGCATCTGGATGTCGAGGACGACCAGGTCGGGCTGGTACGCGGTCGTCTTCTCCAGGGCGTCGGCGCCGTCCACGGCGACCTCGGTGTCGTATCCCTCGAAGGCGAGGCTGCGCTGGAGCGCTTCGCGCACGGCCGGCTCATCGTCGACGATCAGGATGCGCTGCGGGTCACGGTCGCCATCGGCGGGGCTCATGGGCTTCGGATTCCTCGGGTGCGGTGGGACGGCAAGGGGCTGAAGGTACGTGAACCTGCTTGAAGACGCTGGAACGTGCTGGAACGTGCTGAATGCCTTCAGCCTCGCATGTTTCCCCTCGGGCGCGTACGGAGAGAAGGGCGGCCGGGCGCGATCAGCCGCGCATCGCCGCGATCCGGTTCAGCGGCACCTTGCGGCGGTGCGGACGGGCCGCGGTGGTGCGCAGGCCCATCATCTGGGCCGGGGCGGTCGCCACCAGCTCGGGCGCCCGGGTCACCGGCGCGTGCAGTGCGTACGCCACATCGAGGGCCAGGGCGAGACCGGCCGGATCGATGCCGGCGACGGTGTGGGAAACCTGTTTGATCATGACGTACTCCCTGCTGGTGAGGTGGGAAACACCCGGCTGGGTTCAGCTGTCGCTGCCGCCGGCCCGCAGCGTGGCCAGGTCGGACTTGACGGTGTTGATCGGGATGGCGAAGCCGAGACCGACGCTGCCGGCGTCCGACGAGCCCGAGGACGACTGTGAACTCGCCGAGTACATCGCGGAGTTGATACCGATGATGTTGCCCGCGGCGTCGATCAGAGCGCCGCCGGAGTTGCCCGGGTTGAGGGACGCGTCGGTCTGGATCGCCTTGTACGTCGTCGTCGACGAACCCGTGTCGCCGTTGAACTGCTGGCCGCCGAAGGAGAACGGCCACCGGCCGTCGCCGCCGCCCTGGCCCTGGTCCTGGGACTGGCCCTCGTCGGTCGAGACGGTCACGTCCCGGTTGAGGGAGGAGACGATGCCACTGGTGACGGTCCCGCTCAGGCCCTCGGGGGAGCCGATCGCCACGACGGTGTCGCCGACCTGGACGCCGGAGGAGTTGCCGAGGGTGGCCGCCTTGAGGCCGGAGGCGTTCTCCAGCTTGATCAGGGCGAGGTCCTTCTTGCTGTCGGTGCCGACGACCTTCGCGGTGTAGGTCTTGCCGCCGCTGGTCGTCACCTTGATCGACGTGGCGCCGGAGACGACGTGGTTGTTGGTGACGATCTCGCCACCGCTGGTGATGATCACGCCGGAGCCGGTCGACGAACCGTTGCTCAGCGTCGCGCTGACCTCGACCACGCTCGGGCTGACGGCCGCGGCGATGGTGGCGACGTCACCCTTCTTGCTGGAGGGCACCACATTGGTGCTGGTGCTGCTGCCGGCGGCGACGGTGTCGTTGCCGGTCAGCTCCTGGAAGGCGTACGCGGTGCCGCCGCCGATGGCCGCGGCCACGATCGCCACGGCGGCCAGCAGAGCGAGAGGGCCCCGGGTGCGCTTCTTCGGCGCCGGAGCAGCCGCGGGAGCGGCGGGAGCGGCGGGAGCGGCGGTGAGGAAAGCCGTACCGCCGCCGCCGTAGCCGTCATAGCCGGAACCCTCGGCGGCGACCGGCTGCGCCGGCGGCTGCACCGGCGGCTGCGCCGGCGGCGGCGGCCACTCGGGGTTCACGGGGGAGGAGGCGTGCTGCTGCTGGGGGTACGTGGGCTGCTGCTCGCCCTGGTAGGGGTTCTCGTACTCGCCGCTGCGGCGGATGCTCTCGGTCATGACAATGAGCTTCCCGCGCAACCATGAGAGCTTGCTGAGTGCCCGCTGAGAAGCCCGGCAGAACCTTGTTTGCCCGATATAAAGAACCTTCTCGCAGCTCGGCGAGGCCGTTCAGGCAACTTTCATATGAAGGCACCCGTATGCAGGCACCCGTATGCAGGCACCCGTATGCAGGCACCCGTATGCAGGCACCGTCACGGGCAGCCGCACGACCTCCGCGGTACCAGCCGCGAGGGAAACTGCTTGAGCCGCTCACGCCGGGACCCCGCCACCCGCAGCCCGTCGTCGAGCACCAGGTCCACGGCGGCCCGGGCCATCGCGGAGCGGTCCGAGGCGACCGTGGTCAGGGGCGGGTCGGCCAGCGCCGCCTCCTTGATGTCGTCGAAGCCGGCCACCGCCAGCTCGCCCGGCACGTCGAGTCGCAGTTCGCGGGCGGCCCGCAGCACGCCGATCGCCTGGTCGTCGGTGGAGCAGAAGATCGCGGGCGGGCGCCGGGGCCCGGAGAGGATCTCCAGCGCCACCTTGTAGGCGTCGTAGCGGTTGTACGGGGCTTCGAAGAGCCGGTCCTCGGTCGGGATCCCGGCCTCCTCCATCGCGCGCCGCCAGCCCTCGACGTGGTCGGAGACCGGGTCGCCGACGACCGGGGTCTCGGCGGTGCCGCCCATACAGGCGACGTACTCGTAGCCGTGGTCGATCAGATGGCTGACAGCCTGCCGGGCGCCGTCCAGGTCGTCGATGACGACGGCGACGTCGTCTATGGCCTCGGGCCGCTCGTGCAGCAGGACCACCCGCGCGTCCCAGGCCTCGATCTCGGCGGCGGCGTTGTCGTTGAGCGCGTGGCTGACCAGGATGAGCCCGGACACCCGCATGCCGAGGAAGGCCCGCAGATAGTGGACCTCGCGCTCGCCCACGTAGTCGGAGTTCCCGACCAGCACCATCTTTCCGCGCTCGGAGGCGGCCTGTTCGACCGCGTGCGCCATCTCCCCGAAGAAGGGCTGGCGCGCATCCGGCACGATCAGGCCTATGAGGTCGGTGCGCCGGGACGCCATCGCCTGGGCGACCCGGTCCGGCCGGTACCCCAGTTCCTTGATGGCGGCGAGGACACGCTCGCGCGTGGCCGGGGCGACCGGCCGGGGTCCGTTGTTGATGACGTAACTGACGACGGCGGTCGAAGTCCCCGCCAGTCGCGCCACATCATCCCGAGTCACCTTGGCCACGCGCGGAGTCTACGCGGATATACCGGCTCCGGGCAGGGCGAGAAGGAGCTCGGCCCGGAGCACCCGTGTGGAAGCGATGCCCCCTCAGGCACCCCTTATGCCTCCGCCCGCACCTCGACCTCGTCCAGGGCGGCCGCCCCGTCCGCATCCTCCTGCTTTGACCGGTCCGCCTTGGCCTTGGCCTCCTCGGCGGCCCGGTCGACCTTCTCCGGAGTAACGAATCGATAACCGACGTTCCGGACGGTCCCGATCAGCGACTCGTGCTCGGGTCCGAGCTTGGCGCGCAGCCGTCGTACGTGGACGTCGACCGTGCGGGTGCCGCCGAAGTAGTCGTAGCCCCAGACCTCCTGCAGCAGCTGGGCGCGGGTGAAGACGCGGCCCGGGTGCTGTGCGAGGTACTTGAGGAGCTCGAACTCCTTGAAGGTGAGGTCGAGGACCCGGCCCTTGAGTTTGGCGGAGTACGTGGCCTCGTCGACCGACAGGTCGCCGTTGCGGATCTCCATGGGGGAGTCGTCGTTGACGATCTGCTGCCGGCCCATGGCCAGCCGCAGCCGCGCCTCGACCTCCGCCGGACCGGCGGTGTCGAGCAGCACGTCGTCGATGCCCCAGTCGGCGGTGACGGCCGCGAGGCCGCCCTCGGTGACGACCAGGACGAGTGGACAGCCGGGGCCCGTGGAGCGCAGCAGCTGGCACAGGCTGCGGACCTGGGGCAGGTCGCGGCGGCCGTCGACGAGGATGACGTCGGCGCCCGGGGTGTCGACCAGGGCGGGGCCCTCCGCCGGGGCCACTCGCACGTTGTGCAGGAGCAGGCCGAGGGCGGGGAGCACCTCCGTCGACGGCTGAAGGGCATTGGTCAGGAGCAGCAGAGAACTCATACGTCTGGTTCCTCCTCGGTCCCTGCGAGGACGTTTGGTGGTGCGGTACCGCTCTGCGATCCCGGGGCCCCGTACACCTGCGGTTTCCCGCTTCGTATACAACGCTTCCGAAAGCACAAAAGGACCCGGGGGCGTCGCTGCCCAGGTCCTCTGCCGAGCAGAATAGCCCACATGAGCATCACTCCGGCAGGTCATGTGGCGCGTTCCATCGCTCGTCCGAACTCCGAGACGGTCAGACGCACCCCTTTGCGGACGTTTCTGCACACCGACGACGGGGTGTCGATCGATTCCGTATACGACCCGCCGGCCGCCGTATACGACGCCGCGGCGTCATCCTCCGTTGACCTGGTGTTCGTCATGGCCCACGGCTTCACGGGCGATGTGGACAAGCCGCACGTGCGCCGGGTGGTGGAGGCGTTCGCGCAGTACGGGGCGGTGGTCTCCTTCTCCTTCAGGGGCCACGGGGCGTCCGGCGGGCGGTCCACGGTGGGCGACCGGGAGGTGCTCGATCTGGCGGCCGCGGTGACCTGGGCGCGGGAGCTCGGCCACGCGCGCGTGGCGACCGTCGGCTTCTCCATGGGCGGCTCGGTGGTGCTTCGGCACGCGGCCTTGTACGGGCCGGGGCGCGGGGGGCGCACGGAAGCGTCTACCGACGCCGTGGTCTCGGTGAGTGCACCGGCCCGCTGGTACTACCGGGGCACCGCCCCTATGCGGAAGCTGCACTGGCTGGTAACCCGCCCCGAGGGCCGGCTGGTGGGCCGCTACGGATTCGGTACGAGGATCCACCACCGGGAGTGGGACCCGGTCCCGCTCTCCCCGGCGGAGGCGGCGGCGAGGATCGCGCCCACTCCGCTCCTGATCGTGCACGGCGACCGGGACGGCTACTTCCCGCTCGACCACCCCCGCATGCTGGCCGGGGCCGCCGGTGACCACGGCGATCTCTGGGTGGAGGGCGGCATGGGCCACGCCGAACACGCGGCCACGGACGGGCTGCTGGCGCGCATCGGGGACTGGGCCGTCTCACAGGCGGGCTAGCCTGACGGTGTACACCGCCGATCGACTGCTCATCGACCACTGATCGACCATTGATTGAGGAACCGGATGCCAAAGGTCACGGTGCGCTACTGGGCCGCCGCGAAGGCCGCGGCCGGCGTCGCCGAGGAGCCGTACGACGCGGCCACCCTCGCCGAGGCGCTCGACGCCGTGCGCGAGCGACACCCCGGTGAACTGTCGCGCGTACTGCAGCGATGCTCGTTCCTCATCGACGGTGACCCCGTGGGCACCCGCGGACATGAGACGGTACGGCTGGCCGACGGCGGCACGGTCGAGGTGCTCCCGCCGTTCGCAGGAGGGTGAGGATGACCGATCAGCCGTACGACCCGTACGACCCGTACCACCAGCCGCAGCCGCACGCGCAGCAACAGCCGCAGCAGGCGTATCAGGCTCAGGGATACCAGGGTCAGAGATACCAGGCTCAGGGATACGAGGGTCAGGGATACGAGGGTCAGGGATACGAGGGTTACGACGACCCGTATGCCGCCCAGCAGTACACCCAGCAGTGGCAGGGGCAGACCTGGGAGCCGCAGCCGCAGCCGCAGGCGCCGGTGTCGAGCGCGGAGACGGCCTACATGCAGCAGGCACCCCAGCAGGCACCGCAACAGGGGTACCCGCAGGCGTCTCAGCAGTGGCAGCAACCGCAGGCACCGGCTCCCGCCCCCACCCCCGCACCTGCACCGGCCCCCGCACCGGCCCCCGCGCCGGCCCCCTCCGCCGGGGAATCGCCGGGCGCCGCCTACGGCCCCGCCACCCTCGCGGGCAACGCCCGCATCACGGACGCCCAGCGCGCCCGCCTGGAGGGCCGCTCCCCGATCATCGAGCCGGGCATGCAGCCGGCCGGGCTCACGGCCCTGCTGGGCCTGCTCCTGTCCGGCACGGCCGCTGTCGGCTCGTACGCCCTTCTCGTCCCGCTCGTCGTCCTTCAGGCGGTCACCGCGGCGGGCTGGTTCCGGCTGAACGGCATGTGGCCGGCCCGGCAGGGCATCGCGCTGGCGTTCCTGGGCGCGCTCGCCGCGGACACCGTGCTGATGGTGGCGGGCCGGTCGAACGGCCCGGCGGCGATCCTGGGCACCCTCGGCGTCTGGGTCCTGCTCTCCCTGGTCCTCCAGCTGCGCTCGCACGCGGACCCGGACGAGCGGATGTACGGCCTGATGGCGGGCGTCGCCTCGGCCGCGCTGTCCATCGTCGCGGGCGGGTATCTCGCGGCATCCGCGCACGCCGTCTCGGTCGGCGCCGCGGCGGTCGCGGTGGCGGTCCTGGCCCGCGCGATCCCGCTGCCCACCCCCGCGTCGGTCGTCGCCTCCCTCCTCGCCGCCGCGGGTGCGGGCATCGCCGTCGGCGGAATGACGGGGTTCGGGGCGAAGGGCGCGCTGCTGGGCGCGGGCGCGGCCGGCTGCGCCCTCATCGGCCACCGGGTGGCGAGCTACGACTATCCGTCGAGGTTCGTGCACTTCACGGCGGGTGTCGCCCTGCCGCTGACGGCCGCGGCGCCGGTCGTGTACGTGCTGGGGCGGGCACTGGGTCAGTAGCCGGCCGCGGTCACCCGCTCCTGTCACAGGTGATCGACAATTCCCCGGTCCGTGCCGCCGCAGGGTTAGTCTCGCGCTGGGCGGCCACCCGGTCGCCGGGAACGCTGTCATCGTCCGGCCAGGTGGGGGAAACGCCGTATGCGCGCGCTGCGAATACTTCTGATCGTCGTCGTGATCCTGGGCGGCCTGTTCGCGGTCGTCGACCGGGTCGCGGTCTACTTCGCCGAGGACGAGGCGGCGTCCAAGCTGCAGACCACCGAGAACCTCGCCTCCACCCCCGACGTGTCCATCAAGGGCTTCCCCTTCCTCACCCAGGTCGCCTCCGGTGAGCTGGACGACGTCGAGGTCGGCATCAAGGACTACGAGGCGAACACGGGCACGGGCACCGGCAGCGGCGCCGGCCCGAAGACGATCCGTATCGACGACCTGAAGGCCGATATGAAGGGCGTCACGTTCTCCGGCGACTACAGCTCCGCCACCGCGTCCACTGCGACCGGCACCGCGACCATCGCCTACGACGAACTGCTCAAGGCGGCCAAGTCCCAGCCGACGGACATCTTCAGCGGGGTCACCGCCCAGGTCGTCGGTCTCTCCGACGGCGGCAACGGCAAGATCAAGGTCGACGTCAAGGTCTCGGCGGCCGGCGCCTCGCAGACGTATCCGGTGCTCAGCACGGTGACCGTCGACGGCGACACCGTGAAGGTGCACGCCGACAACCTGCCCAAGCTGGTCATCGAGCTGGCCGACTCCCGCATCCGGTCGATCACCGACTTCCAGCAGACCATCGACCAGCTCCCCGGCGGTGTGAAGCTGGACAGCGTGCAGGCTGCGAAGGACGGTGTGGACATCACGGTGAAGGGTTCGAACGTCAGGCTGGCCGGGTAGGACGACGCTCGGCGGACTCCGGGCGTCCGAAGGGCGAGACGGTTCGTCCGCCCCACAGGTGTGATGGTGTGTACGCAGGCCCGCGAGCCGTGCAAACACGGCCCGGGCCCCTCTCTGGTCTCACATCCCGGACGATCGCATCTCAACATGCGACACGGCGGTGACACGCCCCGCTGTCCGTCCCTACGATCGAGCCCATGAAGCTACAGGCGGATTTCACGAAGCGGCGGGCAGTAGACCTGTGCCGCGTCGCCGCCATGCTCTGTCGCACCTTCTGAGCGGAAGCGTCTGCTTCCGCATTCCCCGCCGCCCTGCCCAGGGCATCCCTGCGCGCCGCCGCCTGCGCGCGCACCCTCACACTCGCACGCCCCGCCGCAACTGCCCGGAGGAGAAAGCGCATGAGCCGCAGCGACGTCCTGGTCGACGCCGACTGGGTCCAGGACAACCTGGACAACGCCGACATCGCGATCGTGGAAGTGGACGAAGACACGTCCGCCTACGAGAAGAACCACATCAAGAACGCGATCCGCATCGACTGGACCAAGGATCTGCAGGACCCGGTCCGCCGCGACTTCATCGACCAGGAGGGCTTCGAGAAGCTCCTGTCGGAGAAGGGCATCGCCAACGACACGCTGGTGGTCCTCTACGGCGGCAACAACAACTGGTTCGCGTCGTACGCCTACTGGTACTTCAAGCTGTACGGCCACGAGAACGTCAAGCTGCTCGACGGTGGCCGCAAGAAGTGGGAGCTGGACGCCCGCGAGCTGGTCGAGGACGTCCCGGTGCGCCCGGCGACCTCCTACACCGCCAAGCCGCAGAACAAGGCCATCCGCGCCTTCCGTGACGACGTGGTGGCGGCCATCGGTTCGCAGAACCTGGTCGACGTGCGCTCGCCCGACGAGTTCTCCGGCAAGCTGCTGGCCCCCGCGCACCTGCCGCAGGAGCAGTCGCAGCGTCCCGGTCACGTCCCGTCCGCGCGTAACATCCCGTGGTCGAAGAACGCCAACGACGACGGCACCTTCAAGTCGGACGACGAGCTCAAGGAGCTCTACGCCGAGGAGCGCGTCGACCTGGCCAAGGACACCATCGCGTACTGCCGTATCGGTGAGCGCTCGGCCCTGACCTGGTTCGTCCTGCACGAGCTGCTCAAGGTCGAGAACGTCAAGAACTACGACGGCTCCTGGACCGAGTACGGCAGCCTCGTCGGCGTTCCGATCGAGCTCGGCGCCAACAAGTAGCACCAGCAGCAAGTCACCGCAGCAAGCGAGCAGACCCGCAAATCCCGACCGGCCTTCCTCCGGTCAGACCTCTCTTGGAGAAAAGACATGTGTGGAGCGAAGGCCGGCGGCCCGGACGCCTCGACGATCAAGCCCGGTGAGACCACGATCCAGGGCCAGGTGACGAAGGACGGCGAGCCCGTGGTCGGCTACGTCCGCCTGCTGGACTCGACCGGCGAGTTCACCGCGGAGGTCCCGACCTCCGCCACCGGACAGTTCCGCTTCTACGCGGCCGAGGGCACCTGGACCGTCCGCGCCCTCGTCCCCGGCGCCACCGCCGACCGCACGGTCGTCGCCCAGCAGGGCGGCCTCGCGGAGGTCGCGATCGCGGTCTGACGCCACCAGCGCGAACGAAGGGCCGTACCTTTCGTCGTACGGCCCTTCGGCGTGTCCGGACCTACCCTGGAGCCATGCTGGCACGCCGCCGTCGCGTCTATTTCGCCATGATGGGCATCTGCATCACGCTGTTCGTCCTGGCCTGGGGAGTCGTGCGCATCTGGTCGGTCCCCGCGGCCGTCGCCATGTGCGTCGTGGCCATGGTCATCCCGCCGGTCGCCGCCATGGTCGCCAACCGGCGGGGCCCCGACGACCGCTGGTGGGACGACCCCTCCGGCGACCCGAAGTCCGACGAGTGGTGGGACGAACTGGACGGCAAGAAACGCCGTCAGTAGACGAGCGCCTGCGTCTCGTCGCCCAGCGCCTCCTGGACGAAGACCTGCGCGCCCGCGATGCGTACGCCCTCGATGACGTCCTTCTCCGTGATGTCCCGCCGGGCCGCGCACTGCGTGCACAGGGTGAGCCGGCCCGCCGTGAGGACCGAGTCGAGCAGATCGGGCAGCGGAGCCGCGTGCGGCAGATCGAACTCGGCGGCGCGACCCGGCAGCGCGAACCACGCGGACTCACCGGTCAGCCACAGCGAGACGTCGACGCCGCTGGCCACGGCCACCGCCGCCACCGTGAACGCCTGCGAGCACCGCTCGGGCGCATCGGCCCCCGCCGTCACCTTGATCACGAGCTTCTTCGCCATGACCGAAGCGTAGTCAACGCCGAGGGCGTACCTCACAAAGAGAGCCCGGCCCCGGCCGCGTAAGCTGGGGCCCGGCCTTCTGTGTACCGCCCACCTCGCTCATCAAGGAGCACCCCGTGCTTGAGGCATTCTTCGAAGCCCTGCTGGTTCTGGTCTGCGTCGGCGTCCTCGCCTTCGCCGGGCTGACCGTGAAGAAGCTGTACCAAGGCCAGCGCTGACCCCCATCAAGGAACTGCCGACCCCATGATCGAGATCCCGTCCGACCTCCACAAGGACCTCGTCCCCCTCGCCTTCCTGCTCGGCACCTGGGCGGGCGCGGGCGTGCACGCCCCTGTCGAAGACAGTGATGAACACAGCCCCGGCGCCGAGAAGTGCAACTTCGGGCAGGAGGTCACCTTCACCCACGACGGCCGGGACTTCCTGGAGTACCACTCCCACACCTGGGTCCTGGACAACGACGGGAACAAGGTCCGGCCCCTGGAGACCGAGTCCGGCTTCTGGCGGATCGACGCGCAGCGCAAGGTCGAGGTGACGATGACCCGCGACGACGGCGTCATCGAGATCTGGTACGGCGAACTCGCCCACCAGAAGCCGCAGATCGACCTCGTCACGGACGCGGTGGCCCGCACGGCGGCCTCCCGGCCCTACAGCGCCGGCAAGCGCCTGTACGGCTACGTCAAGAGCGACCTCATGTGGGTCGGCGAGAAGCAGACCCCCGAGGTCGAGCTGCGCCCCTACATGTCGGCCCACCTGAAGAAGGTCGTCACCCCGGACGACGTCGAGCGCTGGGCCAAGGCCCTCCCCGACGACATGCCCGACGACGGCATCGCCTTCTTCAAGTAGTTCTAGACTCGGCGGTGTGGTGAGCACCGACTGGAAGAGCGACCTCAGGCAGCGCGGCTACCGGCTGACGCCGCAGCGTCAGCTTGTCCTCGAAGCCGTGGACACCCTTGAGCACGCGACCCCCGACGACATCCTCACGGAAGTGAAGAAGACGGCGTCGGGGGTCAACATCTCCACCGTGTACCGGACCCTGGAGCTCCTGGAGGAGCTCGGGCTGGTCAGCCACGCCCACCTCGGGCACGGCGCGCCGACGTACCACCTCGCGGACCGGCACCACCACATCCACCTGGTCTGCCGCGACTGCACGAACGTGATCGAGGCGGACATGTCGGTGGCCGCCGAGTTCACCGCCAAGCTCCGCCGCGAGTTCGGCTTCGACACGGACATGAAGCACTTCGCGATCTTCGGCCGCTGCAAGGACTGCGCGGCGAAGGCGGTTCCGCAGAGCTCTCTGAAGAGTTCAACTACCGAGTCGTAGGCTTGTGCCCATGAAGAGCCCTCTCCTGTCCCTGCCCGGCGCCGTCCCCGCCGAGGGCGTGGACGAAGGCGTCGCCGCCCACTACGGCGAACTGTTCCGGGAACAGCGCGCCCTCGCCGACGGCACCGGCTTCGTCGACCTCTCCCACCGGGGCGTCATCACCGTGACCGGCGACGACCGGCTGAGCTGGCTGCACCTGCTGCTCACCCAGCACGTCAGCGACCTCCCGGCCGGCCAGGCAACCGAGGCGCTGATCCTCTCCGCCCACGGCCACATCGAGCACGCGCTCTACCTGGTCGACGACGGCGAGACGGTGTGGGCCCACATCGAGCCCGGCACGCAGGACGCGCTCCTCGCCTACCTGGAGTCGATGAAGTTCTTCTCCAGGGTCGAAGTCGCCGACCGCACGGCCGAGTTCGCGGTGGTGCACCTGCCGGCCGGTTCGATCGCCGACGTGCCGGAGGGTGTCGCCGTACGCGAGACGCCGTACGGCCGCGATCTCTTCCTGCCGCGGGCGGACCTGGAGGCGTACGCGGAGAAGTCCGGCCCGCCGGCCGGGATCCTCGCGTACGAGGCGCTGCGCGTCGAACACCACCGCCCGCGCCTCGGCTTCGAGACCGACCACCGCACCATCCCGCACGAGCTGGGCTGGATCGGCAGCGCGGTGCACCTGCAGAAGGGCTGCTACCGGGGCCAGGAGACGGTGGCGCGGGTGCAGAACCTCGGCAAGCCGCCCCGCCGTCTGGTGTTCCTGCATCTGGACGGCAGCGAGGTGTACCTGCCCGTCCCCGGCACGGAGATCCGCCTCGCCGACGAGGATCCCGACGGCCGCAAGATCGGCTTCATCACGACGTCCGTACGCCATCACGAGCTGGGCCCGGTCGCCCTGGCCCTGGTGAAGCGGAACGTGCCGGTGGAGGCGCGGCTGATGGCGGGGGACACGGCTGCCGCGCAGGAAGCCGTCGTGGAACCCTAGATCAAGCCTGGATCGACCCTAGATCTCAAGGAAGACGGTGAACGGGCCGTCGTTCGTCAGCGACACCCGCATCTGTGCACCGAAACGGCCCGTCCGCACCGTCGCGCCGAGCGCCCGCAGCTGGGCGACGACCTCCTCGACGAGGGGCTCGGCGACATCACCCGGGGCGGCGGCGTTCCAGGTGGGCCGGCGGCCCTTGCGGGCGTCCCCGTAGAGCGTGAACTGGCTGATCACGAGCAGCGGGGCGTCGATGTCACTGCAGGACTTCTCGTCGTGCAGCATGCGGATCGACCAGAGTTTGCGGGCGAGCTGGGCCGCCTTCTCCTTGGTGTCCTCGTGTGTCACCCCGACGAGGACGCACAGCCCCTCGCCGATGATCTCCCCGACCGTCTCGCCGCCGACGACGACGCTCGCGCCGTCCACCCTCTGCACCACTGCTCGCATACGACCCATCATGCCGGGCGGCCCGGAGGGTACTGCACCAGCATTCTTTTTTATTCCTTAACCCCCCATCTGGGGCCGATCGGGGGCACTCGTTCACATAGCGACCACTTGGGGTGGCACGATGCTTTCACGCGCCGGTCGAGGGGACGGTAGAGGCACATGAGCACATCGAGTACCGGGCAGCCGCCTGGGGCTGTCTCGCTGATCCGAACAGGAGAGCGGATGGCCCTGCGGCCGCCCGTGCAGCGCACCGACAGCCCGAGCCCGCAGCGGCCCTGCGATCCACCCGCGCACGACCTGGCCGTGCTGAGCCTCGCCGAACTGCGCATCCTGCGCCGTGACGCGCAGCGCGACGAGGCCGATCTCAGCTACGTACGGCGGCTGCTGCAGGGGCGTATCGACATCCTGCGGGCGGAGTTGGCGCGGCGTTCACCGGCGGGCGCGGGTTCCGTGGTCGAGCGGCTGTCCGAGATCCTCACGGACGCCCCGGCCCGTCACCGCTCCTCCGCCCGCCACGTCACCCTGGGCACCCCGCACAACGAGGAGTACCGGCGGCTGGCCGCCGACATGCTCGCCGAGGTCGAACTCTCCGACCTCCAGGCGCGCACCGACCTGGAGCTGAACACGGCGATGGGCCGGCTCGTCCGCTACGAGCAGCAGGTGTCCCTGAGGCGGCAGCGGCTGCAGCGGACCGCGGACGACTGCAGCGGTGAGATGGCGCGCCGGTACCGTGAGGGGGAAGCGCAGGTCGACGACCTGCTGATGTGACGCCTCCGAAGGGTCACCGCCGATGTCCGAGCCCGTCGCACCGCCCGTCCTCTGCGAGGTCGTACGTTCGGGATTCGTCGAGGGCCGGCATCGGGGCAGCCTGGTGGTGCTGGGCGCGGACGGGTCGGTTCAGCTGGCCCTCGGGGACGTGACCTCCCCGGTCTTCCCGCGCTCTTCCAACAAGCCGATGCAGGCGGCGGGCGTCCTGCGGGCGGGCCTCGACCAGTCGGGCGAGCCCTCGCCCTCGCCGCCGCGAGCCACTCGGGGGAGTCCTTCCACCGGGACCTGGTCCTGAAGATGCTGGGGAGGTCCGGGCGGTGTTCTGGAGCGGCCGGTCGTGCGTCTCGCAGACCGACCGTCCGGCGTACGAGGACGAGCCCCTGGGTCCCCATTGGGCCTGACGGGGGTCCCCAGGTGAGCCCCTGGCGGGGGCGGGAGAAAACACCGCGACACCCCACCTCCGGACACCTACCGTGATCCCATGACCCGCGCGCACTCCGACATAGACGTCCGCCCGATCACCGAGGCAGAACTCCCCGAGTGGCTCCGCGCCGTGAACACCGGCTTCCTGCGTGAACCCACCGTCACCGAGACCGATCTCGAAGCCCGCCGCACCCAGTTCGAACAGGGCCGCTGGCTGGGCGCCTTCGACGGAGCCCGCTGCGTGGCGACGTTCCGCTCCTTCGCCCAGGAGGTCACCGCGGTCGGCGGCGCCCTCGTGGCCGCCGACGCTGTCTCGGGGGTCACGGTCACCGCCACCCACCGCCGCCGCGGCCTGCTCACCCGCATGATGGGCCAGGACCTCGCGAGCGCCAAGGAGCGCGGCGACGCCGTGGCCACCCTGATCGCCGCCGAGTACCCGATCTACGGACGCTACGGCTTCGGCCCCGCCACCACGGCCGCCGAGTGGACCGTCGACGTCCCGCGCACCGGTCTCGACCGCCGCTGGTCCGGCCCGGACGACGGCGGCCGTGTGGACCTCGTGGACGCCGAGGACGTACGCAAACTCGGTCCCGAACTGCACGACCGCGTCCGCCGCGCGACCCCCGGCGTCGTCAGCCGCGACGACTGGTGGTGGCAGCTCAACACGGGCGCCATACGGCTCGACCCGAAGTGGACCGAGCCGTTCTTCGCCGTGTACCGCACGGCGGACGGCGAGGTCGGGGGACTGGCCATGTACGAGGTCGAGGACACGTGGGGCGAGGGCAAGCCCCTGAACACGGCGACCGTACGGCACCTGACCGCGGCGACCCCGGCCGCGGAGCGCGCCCTGTGGACCTACCTCTGCTCCATCGACTGGGTCACCAAGGTCAAGAGTGGCCAGCGGGCCCCCGACGACCTGCTTCCCCTCTTCCTGCCGGACCCGAGGGCCGCCGCCATCACCGCGTCCGCGGACTGGCTGTGGGTACGGATCCTGGATGTCGTACGGGCGCTGGAGTCGCGGACGTACGAAGGGGCGGGCTCCCTGGTACTGGAGGTCGCAGACCGGGCCGGCCTGGCGGGCGGCCGCTTCCGCCTTGAGGCGTCGGCGCAGGGCGCGTCCTGCACACCGACCACTCGGAGCGCCGAACTCACCCTGGAAGTAGGGGAGTTGGCGAGGCTCTGGCTGGGCGACGAGTCGGTGGTGCGGCTCGCGGCGCTGGGCCGGGTGCGGGAAGAACGAGCGGGCGCCGCCCGAATGGCCGACGCCCTGCTGCGTACGTCCAGGCGACCGTGGTGCCCGGACATGTTCTGAGCCCCTTCCTTCCGACGACGACTGACGACTCATCCGTAGCTGTGCTCTTCAGTTGTGACTGACCGTTTCACTTGCCGTGCTGTTCAGTTGTGGCTGTGCGGTTCAGCTGCCGTGCTCTTCAGTTGTGGCTGTGCTGTCGGAGCTCTTCAGTTGTCGGTGTTCGGTTGTGGCTGTGCTGGTACAGACTGGTCGGGCTCCCGGCTCCCCTCCGGAAGGGAGCCCGGCCAGCCGGATCCTGGGACGACGAACCCGGTAGGGCTCAGCCGGACTGGGCGAGCAGCATCACGAGGATGACCGCGCCGATGCCGCTGATCGTGGTGTTCTTGGCCTTGATTCCGACGGACAGCGCCACGAAGGCGATGATGCCCATCGGCCCGTACTTCCACTGGATGAGCTGCTCGAATCCGATGGCGAGGGCGGCGACGGCGAGAGCGATGAGCGGCATGACGGTCCCTCCTTCGGGACGGGGAGGCGGACCCCTGGTTGCGGCCAACCCTCCTGAAGTTTGACCATGTTGCAGAAGTTGGTCACCAACTTCACTGTACTTATCTCCGTTTGGAAGCGGCTTATAACCACCTTTCCTGGAACTGCCCAAAGATGGCGGGAAGTTGTAGTGTTTGGTTGTGGACCCGAAACACGCCGCCGTCAATGGGCGGAAGAGGTCACGGCAGCCACAGACGTCCCAGACGTCCCATCGAGACGTGGCCGACGAGCTGCGCGCCCGCATCACGTCGGGTGAGCTGCGGCCGGGTCAGCGCATGCCCACGCAGGCCAGGTTGGCCGACGAGTTCGGCGTGGAGCGCGGCGCCGTACGCCAGGCGCTGCGGATCCTGCAGTCGGAGCACCTGCTGACCAACGTTTCCAAGGGAAGCCCGGCGACCGTCGCCTCCGACCTGGGCCTGGGCAAGGCCCTGACCGGCCCCGGAGCGCCACCGCTGCCGACCATGGTGTCCCTCGCCCCGCGCATATCGGACGCCTTCGCGGCCCCGCACGTCGAGATCGACGCCCTCTGCCTGACCTCGGTCTCCCTGACCCTCGCCATGGGCGAACCGCTGCGCCGGATCCACGCGGGACAGCTGAAACCAGCCAAGGTGGACGTCCGGGTCCTGTTGCCCAGCCGCGACATCGAACTGGCCTTTCCGACACCGGTGGACCCGTCCGCCGACGGCCGGCTGCAGCGCCGCTGGCTGGTCCATCGCAACGCCCAGGGCCAGGTCCTGCGGCACAACCTGCTGGCCCTGCGCACCACGCACGGCATCGACGTGAACGTCACCTTCCGCGCCCTGCCCTTCACCCCGCCCGTGAAGCTGTACCTGCTCAACGGCATGGAGGCGCTCTTCGCGTACTACACGCTCACGCGACGCGAGGAGGAGATCGACCACGAGCAACTGGAGATGTACGACGCCGAGGGCACGCAGTCGATGCTGTTCGCCTTCGCCCAGGGCGCCGGCCTGCGCGACACCACCTTCGTCGAGCAGTCCCACCTGTGGTTCAACGCACTGTGGGAGACGATCAGTTCGGAGCTGATGCTCACGAGCTGACGTCTCCCACAGTGCGACCGACCAGGCCGCGGCCTGCTACTTCGCTCATAGAGCGGGCCCCGCGACCAGCAGGGCGAGCACGACGGCCCCGATGGAGCTGACGGCCGGGTTCTTGGCCTTGATGCCGATGGTGAGCAGCAGCAGACCGATGATGCCGGTGGCGCCGTACTTCCAGCTGACGACCTGTTCGAAGCCGACGACGAATATGGCGGAGAGGAGGGCGAGAGCAGGCACGGTGGTTCCCCCTTCAGGCTTCGCGGGCGGGACGGTGCGGTGGGGGGTGTTGCGTGGGAACTCGAATCGAGGCGGGTGGAGAGAGGAAGCAAAACTTCCGCCAACTCGATCGAGTTGGCAACCAACTTCACTTAAGTTGTCCCCACTTGGTACCTACTCATAAACAAGTTTCAAACAACTCCCCGTAGATGGATCCGAGTTGTAGCGTTTGGTCGTGACCCAGGAGAACGTGGCAGTGAACGGCAGCAGAAGGCTCACGCCGCAGGAGATCGCCGACATCCTGCGGGAACGGATCAACAGCGGTGACCTCAAGGCCGGAGACCGCCTGCCCACCCAGGCCGAGCTGGCAGACGAGTTCGGGGTGGAGCGCGGCACCGTCCGCCAGGCCCTGCGCGCCCTCCAGGAAGACGGGTTGCTCAGCAACGTCAGCAAGGGGAGCCCGCCACGGATCGCCGAGCCGCCGGCGCCCGCCCTGGGGGAGCCTCAGCCGACCATGGTGGGGCTGGCGCCACGGCTGACGGAGGCGTTCTCCGCCCCGCACGTGCGCGTGGACGTCGTATGCCACACGGCGGAGACCCTGATGCTGGCCCTCGGGGAACCGGTGCGTCAGATCCATGAGGGCAACCTCCGCCCCGAGTCGATCGACGTCCGCATCCTGGTGCCGTCCAGGGAGATCAACCTCGCCTTTCCGGTCCTCGTCGAGGGCCGAGGCGACGACGACCCGGTGCACCAGCGGTGGCTGGCGATGCGCAACGCGCAGCTCCACGTCCTGCGGCACAACCTCCTCGCCCTGCGCTCCACACACGGCCTGGACGTCCACGTCACCTTCCGCGCCCTGCCCCTCACCCCGCCGATCAAGCTGTACGTGCTCAACCGGGTGGAAGTCCTGCTCGGGTACTACGTCCTCACCGAGCGCGAGGAGGAGTACGAGAGCCAGACCCTGGAGATGTACGACGCCCTCGGCTCCGCCTCCGTCCTCTTCTCCTTCGCCAAGCAGGCCGGCCAGCGCGACGCCGCGTTCGTGGAGGAATCCCAGAAGTGGTTCGACGCCCTCTGGGAAACCATTACGACGGACCTGACACTCTCCTAGTGACTAGTGATACGACGCAGACTGAACCGGTGGCAGAAGACACGGAGCACGACACCGAGAAGATCCGGGAACTGATCACGCGCACCCACGTGGTGCTGTGGGACTTCGACGGCCCGATCTGCCGCCTGTTCGCCGGGCACTCGGCGGAGCGCGTGGCGACCGAACTGGTGGAGTGGCTCGAAGGCAGAGGCCTGCACGGCCTGCTGACGGAGCCGGAACGACAGTCCCTGGACCCTCACGTGGTCCTGCGCGCCGTCGATCGCCGTCACCCGGGCAGTGACCTGGTCGCGGAACTGGAGGAACGTCTCACCCAGGAGGAACTGCGGGCGGCGTCCTCGGCCATGCCCACCGCATACGCCGACCCGCTGATACGGACCTGGACGGCGATCGGCTCCCGGCTGGCCATCGCGACCAACAACTCCCCGCGCGTGGTACGCAAATACCTGATGAGCCGGGACCTGGTCTCCTGCTTCACGCCCCACATCTACGGCCGCACCCAGGACCTCCACCACCTCAAGCCGCACCCGCACTGCCTCAACCGCGCCCTGAGCGCGATGGGCGCCGCCCCTTCGGCCTCCTTGATGATCGGCGACGCCCCCTCCGACCTCGAGGCCGCACTCCAGGCCGGCGTTCCTTTCCTCGGCTACGCGCGTAACGGACAGAAAGCCAAGCTTTTGATGGAAGCCGGAGCGGACGCGGTCGTCGGTTCTCTGGAGCCGCTGCTGAAGATGGTTCGGGGCTAGAGCGGGCCCCGCGCCCCTCGACCCCCCTCGCCTCGGAGCGGGCCCGCCACATGGCCGCCACCGAGGTCAGCAACCCCAGTACGCCGCCCACCAGTTGAACCAGATTGTCGACCTGCACAGTGCCTCCCACAGCCTGGAGGAGGACCACGGCTGCCACCCCCTGTCGCATTCGGCGAACCAGGCAACTGGACTATGCCCTTGACTGGTTGTCGGCTGTTATCAGGCATGCCCGCCCAACTTGATCCGTTAACCGGCAAGTTGGCTGGACTGCTTGCCTGACTGAAACCGGTTTGCCGCCTGGCCGACGGCGGTAGGTAGGCGGTGTGACGGCCAAGCGGAGTGGTGACGGCAAGGCGTTCCGGCAGGTGTCCGACGAGTTGCGGATCCGGATGACGGACGGGACGTATCCGCTCGGCACGCTGCTGCCCTCGCAGCGAGAGCTAGCGAGGGAGTTCGGGGTCTCCCGGGACACCGTCCAGCGCGTGGTGCAGGAACTGGGCAACGAAGGCTGGATCGAGAACCGGCAGGGAACGAACGCGCGCGTCATCAAGAGTCAGCGCATCCAGTCCACCAAGGCCAGGGCCACCCGTTCGCGCCAGCCCATGACACTGGGACCGCTGATCAGCGAGGCCTTCGAACGGCCCGAAGTCACCCTGGACGTCTACACGTTGACTTCGGAGTCCCTCGACGCGCACATCCGGCTGCAGGCGGAACGGATCCGGGCCAGAGCCATCGCGCCCCAGCGGATCGCCCTGCGGATGCTCCTGCCTTCGGAGTCGCTGAACCTGCCGTATCCGCGGATCAAGGACGACAAGGACGATCCGCGGTTGCGGGACCGCCTCCACCGCATCACACAGCGGCACGTGGATTCGTTGCGGGACGTGCTGCGCGATCTGCAGGCGGAAAAGCTGGTGTCCTCGGTCGACCTGGACATCCGGCACACACCACTGACCCCGACGTTCAAGCTCTACGTGTTCAACGGCGCCGAGGTCCTGCATGGTCTCTACGAGGTCATCGAGCGCCCGGTGGTCCTGGACAGCGGGGACGAGGTCACGGCGCTCGACGTGCTGGGGCTCGGTGCCACCCTGACCCACCATGCGAAGGACGCGGACCCGAGCTCCCAGGGCTCGGTCTTCGTGGACAGCATGCGGGACTGGTTCGAGTCGGTCTGGGAGCGGCTCTCCGAGTAGGCCGTGCAGGCGGGGTGAACGATGCCAGTGATGCCCGATTGAAGCCCAGTGGGGTGCTGTAGCATGCCCGCACCGACTGAGCAATCGCTCGCTTTCGTCCGTATGACCATGTCGAACAGATAAATCTCGGACGACCTCATGCAGACTCTGGGCAAAAGGGTGGAACACCACCCGTTGTGGTCACGCGCACCCCATTCTGGTGTGCGCAGGATCCAGCGCGAGCTTACGGTTTGCCCTACCTTCACCCATTTCGCACCCGGAGCGGCCAGTGGGCGCACCTCCTCTTCCCCGCCCCTTTCGCGGGGAACGCGCCACACTCGATGACGCCTATCAGGCGTTCATGAGTCACGCTGCGACGCTGGGGCAGGCGACCAGCGGGCACCACAACAAGAACTACATGCTGCCGCTCACCGAACCGATGGCGCGCCTCTTGCGGCGTGAGGTGGGTACGCCCGTGACGGTGCGGGTCCGGCGCAAGGACGCCCTGCCGGTGGTCATCAGGACCTGGGACAACGAGGCGGAGATTCTCCAGGCGATCAAGGGGATCCTCCCCCATGTCCCGGAGTGCCTGGTCAAGCGGGAGCACTTTGCGATCCACAGCTACGTCGAGGGCGTGCCTCTCTCCAGTATCTGCGGGAACGACAAGCCGGTGGACGCTCTCCTGGTCAAGGCACTGGCCGGTCTTTTCGCGCAGATGACCCAGGTGCGCAGGGAGGCGCTGCCGGCGCTGCCGATGGCCTGGCCCCAGAACAAGGACAGCCAGGGCTTCCTGCACGCTCTCGCGCACCAGGCGGACCAGCAGATCCGACGGCCCAATTGGCGGGCCTTCGGCGGCCTGTTCGCGGCTCTGGGCATTTCCGAGGACGCCCTGACCCGGTTCGCGGAGCGGGTGCCCGCCATGAAACGGCGGCCGTACAGCCTGCTCCACGCGGATCTCCACCGCGACAACCTCATCGTGTCGTACGGCGGAGATCCGCCCCTCATCTGCGTCGACTGGGAGCTGGCGACCTACGGGGACCCCCTGCACGAACTCGCGACGCACCTGGTGCGCATGCACTATCCGGATCACCAGTGGGACGAGGTGGTCGGGGCGTGGGCCAACGCCATGGAGACGACCCGCCCGGCGGCCGTCAGCGGCCTGGACAAGGACCTGCACCACTACGTCGAATTCGAGCGGGCGCAGTCCGTCTACCCGGACGTGATGCGGGCGGCGAGGTCGCTGGAGGGCTCGATCGACCAGAAGAGTCTGGACGACGCGACCGCCGCGGTGCGCCGTGCCCTGGAGGCCGCGGCCAAGCCGCTCAGGCTGCGGGCCGTGCCCAACCTGGAAGAGATCGAGCGGATCCTGTTCCGCTGGCGGGCCTCACGGGACGACAGGATTCGTGGCCGGAGACAGGACCCGTACGGCGTCCACTGGAGATCGGACAGGCGCCTTCCGGAGCACAGCGACTTCCCGCGCGAAGCGGTCGACCGGGCTCTGATCGCGGAGGGTGCCGCACCTGCCAACCGGGTGTTCAAGGGGACGGCCCACCTCAACACGGTCGTCTGGGTGACGGACATCGACTTCCCGGTCGTGGTGCGGCGCAAGGTGGCGCAGCTGTGCCGACGTGAGCGCAGTTTTCTCAGCGAGCACGCCGTGCTGCGGGCCATCGAGCAGTCGTGTGTCGAGGTGGCCGCCCCGCGCGTTCTCGCCCTGGGCAAGAGCTATCGCAAGGAACCCTTCGCGATCCACACGTATGTCGGAAACCGCGACATCGACGAGCCGCCGAGCCATCCGGTGTACGGCCTGCTCCCGCACGAGGCAGACCGGCTGGTCGACCAGCTCTGCGCCATGACACGGGTCGACTACAAACAGGTGGACCCGGCGGCCGGCGAGGGTGGGTTCTTCAGTTGGCTTCGGGAGCAACTGGTTTCTTTGGTAAGGGAGTTGCCGAAGGAGTCACAGCAACTGGCCAGGCTCCTCGGGCTGCCCGACGCGGACCGGCTGGGGGAGATTCTGTCCCGTCACGAGGTGAGTCACCGGGCGCCCGCACTCCTGCACGGCGATCTGAACCCGTGGAACCTCGTACGCCGCGACGACGACCTGGCGCTGACCATCATCGACTGGGAGATGGCGATCGTCGGCGATCCCCTCTATGACCTGGTCCGGCACATGCATCTCACGCCCACCCGTCCGGAGATCCGGGACCGGATGTTCCGCCGCTGGGAGGTGGGGCTGCCGGACAAGTACACCGTCGACTGGCGCAAGGACTGGCGCGCCTACCGCTGGATCGAGATCGTGCGCTCCGCGTACATCGACCTCGACCGTCTGATGACCGGCGACGCCCTGGACGCTCCCAACGTCCGCCGGGCCGTGGACTCGTACGCCATGACCCTGGCGGCGGCCACCGCCTCACTCGGCCTGCCCACGCGCATCACAGCGAACCCCTATCTTGCCCGCGCCCTGGCCTAGGGGGAACATGATTCCACCGAAAGCCGGTGCGACCACGGGAATATGACGTTCCGTCGGTTGTCGGGGGGCCAAGGGGGCGGCATGCCGGGGCGGACGGGTGGATCGACCGATGACGGAGTAGGACAACGGCTGAGGCGCTTCCAGGAACGTCTCGAACCCATCGTGACCCGGGTCCTGCTGGCGGGGATCTTCATCACGGGGCTGGCCGCCCAGTTCATCAAACCGGTCGGCGACGCCCTGGAAGGCAAGGCGTTCCTCGGTGGCGCTCTGCTCAGTCTGGTCGGCTACGTGCTGTACGACACGGTGCGGGAGCTCTCCTCGTCGGTGCGGGTGCCGTCGCGCGCCCTCGTCAACTCAAGTCAGCTGGGCAGCTTCGTCAGTGGATCAAGCACTTCGACGATCTGTGGGAGCTTGCCGCCGAGCCGCCCTGGCGGCAGGGAGCGGTCCACTGAGCAGAACGGTCCACTGAGCAGGCGTCGGCATACCCCGGTCCGGGCAGGAGCGACAGCGATAACGTCCGACGTATGACTGACGCCACTGCCACCGACTTCAGCGCCGTCCCCACGACCACACTCGCCGACCTTCTCGGCCACGGGCAGGTCATGGACATCGGAATCCGCCCACTGTGGGGGCCGGCCGGGCGGGTGGCCGGGCCCGCCTTCACCGTCAGCTGTGCGCCCGGCGACAACCTCATGCTGCACGCGGCCATCCATCGCGCCGAGCCCGGATCGGTCCTCGTCGTCGAGTCCGGAGACCTGGACTGGGCGCTCGCGGGCGGCAACGTCTGCGCCGTCGCCCAGCGACAGGGCATCGCGGGCTTCGTCCTCGACGGGCTGATCCGCGACCTCGCCGAGGTACGGGCGATGGAGTTCCCGGTGTTCGCCCGGGGTGTCATCCCGATCCCGGGCGCCAAGTCGGTCGTACGGCCGCTCGGCGCGCCGGTGACGTGCGGTGGCGTACGGGTCGAGGCCGGGGACGTCGTCGTGGCCGACGAGGAGGGCGTCGTCGCCGTACCCGCCGCCCGGCGGGACGAGGTGCTCACGGCAGCCCGGGGCAGGCTCGCCAAGGAGGCCGGTGAGTCCCTGGACGCGTGGGAGGCGGCGCACCGGGCGCGTATCGACAAGATCCTGGCGGAGCAGGGATTCGAGGGCTGACGAGGGCTGATCCGCTTTCGTCTTTCCCTCGGAACGCCGATCGCCGATCCTCTTCCTGATGCTTCTCTTCCTTGACATCGACGGAACACTGATCCCGTTCGGATCGGCGCGCCCGTACCCGTCGTACCGGGCGCGCTTCGCCGTGCCGCGCGAGGCCCTCGACCATCCGCTGCTCAGCCGTATCGATCCCGCGCTCGGCGCACGGCTCACGGCCCTGGACTGCGAGCTGGTGTGGGCCACGACCTGGATGGAGGACGCGAACGTGTGCCTCGCGGCCTGGCTGGGCCTGCCCCCGCTGCCGCTGGTCGACTGGCCCGACGAGGACGCGCTGCCCGCGCCACTGCACTGGAAGACCCGGCCCCTGGTCGCCTGGGCGGACGGCCGCCCCTTCGTCTGGCTCGACGACGAGATCACCGCCGCCGACCGCGACTGGGTCGCCACCCATCACCCGGCACCCGCCCTGCTGCACCGAGTCGACCCTCGGTACGCACTCACCGACGCGGATTTCGCGGTACTGGAGGAGTGGCTGCGGGGGAGTCGTCCGGGTGGGGCGAGGTGAGCCCGACGGCGGGCGGCGCACTGTGACTGAGCGAGATAGTTGTCATCAAGCGCCTCCGGTGGCCTGCACTTCATCGCCCCGTTGGGCGCGATGGTTGTCACCATCTGGGTGCTGAAGTTGTCACCTGCTCGGGTCAGGACCGCCATCCGAGCTCACGCCAGACAGCGCGAGCGCGGATGGCGGTGCTGGCCACCGTGGGGGTTCGGATACCGGAGCGGCCCGCCTGAAATGGGTGAGAAGAGTCGCCTGCGGCACGACGGGTTCGCCGTTCGTTTCCCGGCGACCGTCGCGCTTCCTCCGGTGCGGCGGAGTCTTTGACACGTGGTCACCATGTTGAGTGCTGCCTAGCGGGCGGTCCCGGCCAGCTGCGGGTAGAGGGCTGCGACGCCTCCGGCCAGCCCGGACTGCACCTGGCGGCTGAGGTCGTCCGCGACGATCTCGTGGGCGTCGGCGGCGATGCCGTCGACCGCGATCCGGGCGATGTCGGCCGGGTCGGACTTGGGCTCGGTGATCCCCCGGGTCATGTCGGTGTCCATGAAGCCGACATGCAGTCCGGCCACCCGGATGCCCTGCTGGGCGAGTTCCACGCGCAGGGCGTTGGTCAACGACCACTGCGCGGCCTTGGCGGCGCTGTATGCGCCGGCCTGCGGAAAGCTGAGCCAGGACAGGACGGAGAGGATGTTCAGGATCGCGCCGCCGCCGTTGGCCGCGATTTGGGGGGCGAAGCCGCGGACCACCGAGAGGGTGCCGAAGTAGTGGGTGTCCATCTCCAGGCGGATGGCGTCCTGGTCGCTTGCGAGCAGGTTGGCGCCGGTGGAGACGCCGGCGTTGTTGATCAGGACGGTGACGTCGCCGGTGGCCTGGACAGCGGCGGCGACGGAGGCGGGGTCGGTGATGTCGAGCGCGATCGGCTTGGCGCCGGGCAGGTCGACCTGGTCGGGGTTGCGGGCTGCGGCGTAGACGGTGGCGCCGCGGTCGAGCAGTTCGGTGGCGAGGGCGCGGCCAAGGCCCCGGTTGGCTCCGGTGACGAGGGCGGTGCTGGTGGACAGGTCCACGGAAGGCTCCTGGTGCAGGTTGTGGCGTCGGGGGATGGGGGTGTCGGTCAGGCGGGCAGCTGGTTGAGCTTGCGGATCTGCCGGTCGAAGGCGCGGGAGGGGACGAGGCGGCGCAGGGTGCTGACGCGTCCGGCGGTCGGCCCGGCGGGGTAGCGCAGCTTCGGCTTCGGGTCGGTCGCCGCGGCGACGATCGCCTTGGCGACGGTGGCGGGATCGTCGCCGTCCTTCATCGCCGCGCCCATCACGCGCTCGAAGACCTGCCGCTGGTGCTCGTAGACCGGCAGAGGCGTGGCGGGCTTCGGGGAGTTGGCCTCGAACGCGGTCCTGGTCTGGGCGGGCTCGACGAGCAGTACGCGGACGCCGTGCTGGCGGACCTCGTGGTCCACGGACTCGGAGTAGCCCTCGACCGCGTGCTTGGACGCGGCGTAGGCGGCCATGTACGGCGCGGGGACGAACCCGAGCACGGACGAGATGTTGATGATCCGGCCGCGGCCCTGGGCGCGCATGTGCGGCAGGACGGCCTTGGTCATGCGGATCAGGCCGAAGACGTTGATGTCGAACAGTTGCTGGTCCTGGGCGAGGGAGCGTTCCTCGCCGGCGCCGGCGGAGCCGATGCCGGCGTTGTTGACCAGGACGTCGATCCGCCCGAACTTTTCGATGACGCGGTCGACCGCGCTGGCGACCGAGGTGTCGCTGGCCACGTCGAGGTCGAGGAACGTCACGCCGTCGCGGCGGGCGTCCCCGGAGGCTTGGCGGCTCGTTCCGACGACCTCGAATCCCGCGTCGACGAGCGCGAGCGCGGCCGCCTTGCCGATGCCTGACGATGCTCCGGTCACGAGTGCTACTGGCTGGTTTGTGGTCATGGTGGGCCTCCTCAGTAATTGGATTACGATCGTAATCCAATTACTCTAGGACAGGAGCGGGCGAGCGGCAAGCGGCCTCTCGGCCGGAGCGAGGAGGAGGATCGCGTGGCGCGCTACGCGAAAGACCAGAAGCAGGCGACGCGGCAGCGGATCATCGAGGCGGCCGGCCGCCGGTTCAAGAAGGACGGCATCGATGGCTCCGGGGTCTCAATGCTCATGGCGGACGCGGGGCTGACCAACGGGGCCTTCTATGCCCACTTCGCCTCCAAGGAGGACCTCGTTGCGAACGCCGTCGCCGACCAGCTGGGCGCGCAGAACGCGAACCTTGGGGCGCTGGCGCCCGGCCGCGCCGGGCTCGAACAGTTCGTCCGCGCGTACCTGTCTGCCGAGCACCGCGACGATCCCGAGAACGGCTGCCCGACCGCCGCCCTGCTCGACGAGATCGGACGATGCGCGGACGCGACCAAGCAGGCGTTCACCGAGGGCCTACTGGCCGTCATCGACGACATCGCCGCCCGCTTGGCACCCGACAACCCGCCCTCGGCCCGCCCCGCAGGCGCTCAGCGTGTTCGCCATGATGCTCGGGACGCTCCAACTCTCCCGCGCCCTGGCCGACCCCAGGCTGGCTGACGACGTCCTCGACCAAGGCGTTCACAACGCCCTCGCGCTGCTGAAAGTCGGACCTGTGCGGTAGCCCTGCTCTTCGCCGCATGTGACGGACCTGGCTGCCCCATCGAAGGCGGCGCACAGGCGCTGCTGCCCGCCAGAACCCACCACGGCATGACGCGAAGCACCCCGCGCGCGACCTGGCTGCCGGTCACTGGTGACAGGTACCGCGCCCAGGTGACACCTATCCCGCCCAGTCACACGCACCCGTCCGAGTGGCGTGGCGCACTTTTGCAAGCAGGTGCTTGCAATAGTTAGCGAGGGTGGTGCAAGGTGGGGGCATGGCATCGCTCAACGTCGGCAATCTTGGCGAGTATCTGCGCGAGCAGCGGCGCACCGCGCAGCTGTCGCTCAGGCAGCTCGCTGATGCCGCCGGGGTGTCGAATCCGTATCTGAGCCAGATCGAGCGCGGGCTGCGCAAGCCCAGCGCGGAGGTGCTGCAGCAGGTCGCCAAGGCGCTGCGGATCTCCGCCGAGACGCTGTACGTGCGCGCCGGCATCCTCGACGCCGAGCGGGACCGGGACGAGGTGGAGACGCGCGCCGTCATCCTCGCCGATCCCACGCTGAACGAGCGGCAGAAGCAGGTGCTGCTCCAGATCTACGAGTCCTTCCGCAAGGAGAACGGGTTCGGGATCGGCACGGCGGACGAGGCGACGGACCTGGCCCCGGAGGCCGGCGAGGTGGTCCTGACCACCGAGCCCAGCCCGGGTACGACTCGGACGGCTGCGACTCGGGCCGCCACGACCGAGGCCCAGGACGTCGATGGCGTCAATGACCCCGATGACGTCGACGGCGACGACACCGCCATACGCCGCGCCCCCACGGGTGCCGGTGAGCAGACCGGCGAGCGCCGAACCCGCAAGACCCGCACGGCCGGTGGACGCAAGTCCGCCGCGCGCCGCACCCGCACGTCCGACGGCAGCGATGCCGCACCGCACGACCCGAACGACCCGCAGCAGACGGCCGGCTGACCAGGAGCAGTACGTGCACTCGGCCGACCGACCGACCGCGGGAACCAAAACCCTCAGCTGACAGCGACCCGGGAGGACCATCACCATGGCCATCACCGACGACCTCCGCAAGACCCTCAGCGACCCGACGCCGCTCTACTTCGCCGCCGGCACCGCCGACCTGGCCCTTCAGCAGGCCAAGAAGGTGCCCGGCATCGTGGAGCAGCTGCGCGCCGAGGCCCCGGCCCGTTTCGAGGCCGTCCGCAGCACCGACCCGAAGGCCGTCCAGGAGAAGGCCCAGGCTCGTGCGAAGGAGGCGCAGGCCCGTGCCAAGGTGGCGCAGGCCCGCGTCAAGGAGACGCAGGAGTCCCTCCAGACCAAGGTCACCGAGTTCCTCGCGACCATCGACGGTGACATCAAGAAGCTCGGCTCCACGATCGACGCCGACCTGAAGAAGTTCGGTGAGTCGGCCCAGGACTTCGCGCTGCGCGGTGTCGGCGTGGCCGCCGAGTACGCCGTCAAGGCCCGCGAGACCTACGAGAAGGTCGCCGAGCACGGTGAGCAGGCCGTGAAGACCTGGCGCGGCGAGGCCGCCGAGGAGATCGAGGAGCTCGCCGTCGCCGTCGAGCCCAAGGCCGAGCCCGTCGAGGTCAAGGAGGAGGCCAAGCCCGCCGAGGCCAAGGCCGAGCCCGCTCAGGCGAAGAAGCCCGCCGCCGTCAAGAAGGCGCCGGCTCCTCGCAAGACCACCACCGCCAAGAAGACGACGCCGCCCGCGAAGTAACACGGACGGGTGATCGGTAACGGGTCGGGCACTACTACGGTGCCCGGCCCGTTCTCCGTGTAGCCGACTTGTTGTAACGGGTACGGTGACCGCGTAGGAACAAGCCGAGTCGGGTGGTGGACGTAGTGCTGATGCAGGGGTTCGCAGGGTTCATGTGGCTGCTGAGCATGGCCCTGATCCTTTTCAGCGGCTTCGCGCTGATCGACGCCGCCACGCGTCGTGAGGACGCCTACCGCGCGGCCGACAAGAAGACCAAGCCCTTCTGGCTGATCATCCTGGGGCTCGCCTTCGTGGTGAACCTGATCTTCAACATCCTGTCGTTCCTGCCGGTCATCGGCCTCGTCGCCACCATCGTCTACATGGTCGACGTGCGCCCGGCCCTACGAGGCCTCCCGGGCGGCGGCAGAAGCCGCCGTGGTTCGAGCAGCGACGGCCCATACGGCCCGTACAACGGCGGACGCTGATCCCCGCGGGGAGCCCGAAAGACCCCGAGGCGCCCGAAGGGCCCCGAAGGCGCGAGTCCCCGCTCAGCCCCTCAGACTCCCCACCTCAGACTCCCCACCCCAGACTCCCTCTCAGTCCACTCGCTCAGACCCCGCGGTCCAGCAGCAACACCGCGACGTCATCCGTCAGCTCGCCCCCATTGAGCTCACGCACCTCGTTCACAGCGGCCCGCAGCAGCTCCTCGCCCCGCAGGCCGGCGGCCAGCTGCCGCCGCACCATCTCCACCATGCCGTCCTGACCGAGCCGCTCCAGCCCCTCACCGATCCGGCCCTCGATCAGCCCGTCGGTGTAGAGCATCAGGCTCCACTCCCGGCCCAGCTCCACCTGCATCCGCGGCCAGCGGGCGCCCGGCAGCAGCCCGAGGGCGGGCCCGTTGTTGTCGTACGGCAGCAGCTGGGCCGTCCGGCCCGGGCGGGCGATCAGCGGGGACGGGTGCCCGGCCAGGCACAGCCCGGCGCGGCGGCCGTCCGGGGAGATGTCCACCGTGCACAGGGTCGCGAAGATCTCCTCGTCGGACCGTTCGTGCTCCAGTACCTGCTGCAGGGTGCCCAACAGCTCGTCGCCGCACAGGCCCGCCAGCGTCAGGGCCCGCCAGGCGATGCGCAGCTCCACGCCGAGCGCCGCCTCGTCCGGGCCGTGCCCGCAGACGTCACCGATCATGGCGTGCACGGTGCCGTCCGGGGTGCGGACGACGTCGTAGAAGTCACCGCCGAGCAGCGCCCGGGACCGCCCCGGCCGATACCGCGCGGCGAACCGCAGCGACGACCCCTCCAGCAGCGGCGTGGGCAGCAGCCCCCGCTCCAGGCGGCGGTTCTCCTGCGCGCGAACCCGCCCCTCGGCCAGCCGTCGCTCGGCCGTGTCGGAACGTTTCCTCTCGACGGCGTAGCGGATCGCCCGGCTCAGCAGCCGGCCGTCCAGTTCATCCCGGAAAAGGTAGTCCTGGGCGCCGACGCGCACCGCTTCGGCGCCGCGTTCGGCGTCACCGGACGCGGTGAGCGCGAGGACGGCGTGCCGGGGCGCGAGCTCCAGCACATGCCGCAGCACGGCGAGCTCCTCGTCGTCACCGCCGCGCCCCGGGGCCGGCAGCGCGAGGTCCAGCAGGATGCAGTGGACGTCGTCGGTCAGCAGCCGCGCGGCCTCGGTGAGGTTGCGGGCCGTACGGACGCGGATCGGCCGGCCGGCCGAGTCCTGCAGTTCGGGTATGACCGTGGCGCCGCCGGGATCGTCCTCGATCAGCAGCAGCGTCAGGTTGGTGGTGGCGGCGTGGTTGTCGACCGTGGCTTCCTTGTGCGGGGTCTGGTCCGTTGAGGGGCCGCCTCGTTGCGCGGCTTGCGCCTGACCACTCTCCACGGCCGGGATCGCTCGCTGCCGCGGTATGGGTACGGGCATCGTCTTGAGTTCCTTCCCTCCCCCCGAGGGCACGGTGGGGCGAGAGATCTCGATCCACCGACGGGGACCATAGCGGGTGGCGGTGCCGTAAAGGAATGGCGTGAGACACGCTGCTTGGAGAGGCGCCAGCGTCATATGCCGCGATCCGTACCGCAGTTGGACAGGAGGGGCCTGAGGCAGGAATGACGAACGTCACGTCCGCCCTGCGTTTGCCGGGGAGTTCCACGTGCCGTGGGTCACGTGACAGGCCTCTCACACATCCGCCCGAACCACCCTTTTCTACGCGTCCGGTCGCACCACTCCGAGGATCGGCATCGATCCCGCGCCCGTGATCGTCACCGTCCGTCCGGGGCGCGGGGCGTGCACGATCGCGCCGTCGCCGAGGTACATCCCGACATGGCTGGCGTCGTCGAAATAGATGATCAGGTCGCCGGGCCGCATGTCCTTGATGTCGATGTGCTTCAGCTGCTTCCACTGCTCCTGCGAGGTACGTGGAATGGCGTGGCCGGCGTCGGCCCAGGCCTGTGAGGTCAGCCCCGAGCAGTCGTACGTGTCCGGGCCCTCGGCGCCCCATTCGTACGGCTTTCCGATCTGGGCCGTGGCGAAGCCGACCGCCTTCTTGCCCTGCGCGGACGCCTTGCCGCTGATTTCATCCAGAATCCCGGAGTCGAGCCAGGTGGTCTGCGCCTTGAGGGCGGCCTCCTGCTCCAGCTTGGCGAGCCGCTCCTTCTCGACCTTCTTCAGCCGGTTCTCAAGCTTCTCGGCGGCCGCGATCTGCTTCTTGATCTTCTTGCGGGCGGAGTCCTTCGCCTTGCGGTTCGCCTCCAGCTTCTTCCACTGGGTGGAGGCGTCCGCGGCGTACTGCTCCAAGTCCTGCTGGGTGCGGGTCATTTCCGCGATCAGGCCCTTGGTCGCGCGCTGCCCCTGCAGCACCCGCCCCGCCCCGTCGAGGAACTCCTGCGGATCATTGCTGAGCAGCAGCTGGGCCTCGTCCGGCAGTCCGCCGTTCCGGTACTGGGCGGCGGCCGCGGAACCGGCCCGCTTCTTCAACTCGGCCAGCTTCTTCTGGCCCGTGACGATCTTCTCCGCCAGGTCGACGATCGCGGCGGACTGCTGCTGGGCCTTCTCCTGGGCCGCGTTGTACGAGTCCGTGGCGACCGCCGCGTCGTGGTAGAGCGTGTCGAGCTTCTCGCGGACGGCCTCCAGGCCCGTGTCCGCCAGGGGAGTCGAGGAAGCGGAAGGCCTTGGTTCGGGGCTGGCGAACGCCGTGCCCGGTGCGGCCAGCACCGTGACCGCGCAGACCACTGTCACTGCCGTCGCGACCAGTCCGCGCCTGCCCGTGCCCATACGGCTTCCCCCAAACCAAAACTGATTTACCGTCAGTAACTTACGGATCGTGCCACGCCACCCCACAAAACGACAGAGGCAGTCAGACTCCCCTTTCCCCCCACAACGATCTCCAGCCTGTGTGACGAACAATTCGCGGAGATCGTTCCCCGCAGGTCACACAGCGCCCGGCACTCAACTCCGGGGCGCCAACGCCTCCCAGGCCACCGTCACTTCACCCTGCCGCCACCGCTCGGCCCCGTCCGTCACCGGCCAGTCGGCCGTCAGATCCCGCACCGCACGGATCCATCGCTGACGGGCGCCGTAGGAGGCGTAGGGCGCGGCGGCGGACCAGGCGCGGTCGAAGTCGCGCAGAAAGGCGTGCACCGGTTCGCCGGGAACGTTGCGGTGGATCAGCGCCTTGGGGAGACGCTCGGCGAGGTCGGAGGGCCGTTCCAGGGAGCCGAGCCGAGTGGCGAACGTAACCGTCCGCGGCCCTTCCGGCCCAAGCGCGACCCACACATGCCGCCGCCCCACCTCGTCACAGGTCCCCTCGACCAACAGCCCACCCGGGGCGAGGCGCGCACACAGCCGCTCCCACACACCGGCGACCTCGGCCTCCTCGTACTGCCGCAACACATTGGCGGCCCGAACCAGCACCGGCCGCCCGGCAACAGGAATCTCGAACCCACCGTGCAGAAACACGAGCCCATCCCGCTCATACGGCTTGGCGGCCGCGACCCGCACCGGTTCGATCTCCACCCCGACCACCCGCACCCCCGGCGCAACGCCACGCAGCCGCCCCAGCAACTCCACGGCCGTCCAGGGCGCCGCCCCGTACCCCAGATCGACGGCGACGGGATCGACCGCCCGCCGCAACTCAGCCCCCTGCACGGCGGCGATCCACCGATCCATACGCCGTAGCCGATTGGGATTGGTGGTTCCGCGCGTGACTGTCCCCACGGGGCGGTGCGAGGCGCGGGCTGTCATGAATACGAGACTAGGCGGCCGCACGGGCGCAACGGCGAGCAGGGGACGTGCCGGGGGGTGCCCGCCCGCAGCGTCGGGCGTCCATCACCGGCAACCGCCCCAAGAAACAGCGACCGCCCGACCGAGGACGGACACCCCCCGGCGCGGCCCCGACCCCCAACAAACCCCGACGCGCAACGCGCACCCCTACAGACCGCCACAGGCCGCCGCAGGCATCCCACTGTCAACCACAACGAAGAAGCGCAACGGGCACCCCCACTGACCGCCGCGGGCACCCCACTGTCAACCACAACGAAGAAGCGCGACGCGCACCCCCACAGGCCGCCGCAGGCTTCCCACTGTCAACCGCAACGAAGAAGCGCAACGCGCACCCCCACAGACGGCCGCGGGCACCCCACGCATCCAGGCCTCGAACGGTTGAGCGATACCCGGTAATGCCTCGGCAAAATTCACCCCGCCCGGAATGGGAACCTGCCCCTCCGATGTTGCACCCCCGTGGAGGGCGCCCCACACCCTCCCCCAGGCATGCCCGCACAAGGAGGAACGCCACGTGAGCCAGTACGGCAGCAGGCTCGGGCGTCGCTCCCAACCGGCACCCCCGCGACTGCGACTCCACCGCCGCCCCCGGCGCGTCGCCATGCTCTCCGTGCACACCTCACCGCTGCACCAGCCCGGTACGGGCGACGCCGGCGGCATGAACGTCTACATCGTGGAACTCGCCCAACGCCTCGCCGCGATCAACATCGAGGTGGAGATCTTCACCCGCGCCACCACGGCGTCCCTCCCCCCGACCGTCGAACTCGCCCCCGGCGTCCTGGTCCGCCACGTGGACGCGGGCCCTTACGAGGGCCTCGCCAAGGAGGAGCTCCCGGCGCAGATGTGCGCCTTCACGCACGGCGTGATGCAGGCCTGGGCCGGCCACCGCCCCGGCTACTACGACCTCGTCCACTCGCACTACTGGCTCTCCGGCCACGTCGGCTGGCTCGCCGCCCAGCGCTGGGGCGCCCCCCTGGTGCACGCCATGCACACCATGGCCAAGGTCAAGAATGCCAACCTGGCCGACGGCGACACCCCCGAGCCCGCCGCCCGGGTCATCGGCGAGACCCAGATCGTCGAGGCGGCCGACCGCCTCATCGCGAACACCGCGGAGGAGGCCGACGAACTCGTACGGCACTACTCCGCCGACCCCGGCAAGGTCGCCGTCGTCCACCCCGGCGTCAACCTCGACCGCTTCCGCCCCGCGGACGGCCGCGCGGCAGCCCGCGCCCGCCTGGGTCTCCCGCAGGACGCGCTCGTCCCGCTCTTCGCGGGCCGCATCCAGCCCCTGAAGGCCCCGGACATCCTCCTGCGCGCGATCGCCGTCCTCCTCGACGAGCGCCCCGACCTGCGCTCCCGCATCGTCGTCCCGATCGTCGGCGGCCCCAGCGGCAGCGGCCTTGCCAAGCCCGAGGGCCTGCAGAAGCTCGCCGCCCGCCTGGGCATCGCGGACGTGGTCCGCTTCCGCCCGCCCGTCGGCCAGGACCAGCTCGCGGACTGGTTCCGCGCCGCCTCGGTGCTCGTCATGCCGTCCTACAGCGAGTCCTTCGGCCTGGTCGCCATCGAGGCACAGGCAGCCGGCACTCCGGTGCTCGCGGCGGCGGTGGGCGGCCTCCCGGTGGCCGTGCGCGACGGACACACCGGTTTCCTCGTACGGGGCCACAATCCCGCCGACTACGCGCGCGTGCTGAGCGATTTCGCTGACGAGCCGACGCTCGCGTCCCGTATGGGGGAGGCCGCCGCCCGGCACGCGCAGTCCTTCGGCTGGGACACCGCGGCCGCCGCGACGGCGGACGTCTACACGGCCGCGATCCAGTCGTACCGGCGTCGCGTACGCTCCCACCATGGCTGATGCAGAGAAGGCGGCCCAGATCATCGAGGGCGTCCTGAAGGACGCCGAGCTCGAATGGGAGAGCCCCGCTCGCGGCAACTACGTCGTGCAGCTCCCCGGCACCCGCAAGCTGAAGACGACCGTCTCCCTCCTCGTCGGCCGCCACTCCCTCTCGCTCAACGCCTTCGTGATCCGCCACCCCGACGAGAACGAGCCCGGGGTCCACCGCTGGCTCCTGGAGCGCAACCTCAAGCTGTACGGCGTGAGTTACGCGGTCGACCGGCTCGGCGACGTCTACCTCACCGGAAAGCTCCCCCTCCCCGCCGTCACCCCCGACGAGATCGACCGCCTCCTCGGCCAGGTCCTGGAGGCGGCGGACGGCAGCTTCAACACCCTCCTGGAACTGGGTTTCGCGTCCGCGATCCGCAAGGAGTACGGGTGGCGGGTGGCACGCGGCGAGTCGACGCGAAACCTGGACGCGTTCACACATCTGACCCAACGCCCAGCTGACTAACCCCCGCGCAACCCCTGCACAACCCTGCATAACCCCTTCCGCGCCCAGGGGGTGCCGTGGCATGCTCACGCCCGACGCAGATCTGAACGTCGTTCACATCCATGAAGAGTCGCATGGAAGGACGTACGGACATGGGCAACGCGCACCACGGCATGACCAGACGGAGTCTCCTGACCGGTGCCACAGCCGTGGCGGCCGCCGCCGCGACCGGGACACCCGCCCTCGCCGCCCCCTCACCCGGCGGTCAAGTCCCCACCCTCTGGCGGGAGTTCACCCGCACCCCCTTCACCCACCCGCAGATCCCGTACGTCGGCCGGGCCGGCTACCGGGGCGGGGCGGCGCACTTCCCCCGCCGCCCCGCCTCGGCCGCCGTGTCCCCCGGTGCCGCCGAGGTCGACGTACGCGACTACGGAGCCGTGCCGGACGGCAGGACCGACTCCGCCCCCGCGATCAACCGTGCCATCGCCGCCGCCGGAAGGGCCGGCGGTGGCACGGTCACCGTCCCGCCGGGCACGTTCCGCATCGACGACGTCATCCGCATCGGCCACGACAACGTCGTGCTGCGCGGAGCCGGAAGCAGCCGCACCACGCTCTACGCCACGAAGAATCTCACCGAACTGATCGGCGTCTACGGCTCCCGCTACGGCGGCACCAAGTCGTCCTGGTCCTGGGCCGGCGGCCTCATCTGGCTTGCCCCGAAGGCCCGTTGGGACTCGCTCGTCGCCGCCATCAGGGCACAGGCATGGCCCTTCGAAGGCTGGACCGGCAACAGGAGGGACGAGTGGCAGACCCTGACGGCCGTCGAGCCGGCACGCCAGGGCTCATGGACGGTGAGGGTCGCGAACCCCGCCCCTCTGCGCCCGGGCACCCTGGTCCTCCTCCGCCTCTCCGACGACCCGGCCCACACGCTCCTCCAGCACATGGCGGGTGGCGGCCCCGGCCCGGCGGCGTACTACTGGGAGGACAAGACCAAACTCCTCTCGTACGTCCCCTACGAGTGGCCCGTACGCATCGCTCGCGTCCGCGGCTGCACCGTCACACTTCAGCGCCCGCTCCCCCTGGACCTGCGCCCCGAATGGTCCCCCCAATTCACCACTCACATCCGGGAGTTGACGGGATCCGCCGTGGAGGGCCTCACCCTCCGGATGATTCCGACACCGCAGTCCCCGCACCTTCTCGACAAGGGCTACAACGGGGTCGTGCTCCAGTGTGCGTACGACTGCTGGGTGGACGACGTCACGGTCCGCGACGTGGACAACGGCTTCGGGCTGGTCGCCGCGTCCTCCTGCACCCTGCGCCGCACCCGGGTCGGCGGCCGCGGCGAGCACCACCCCTACTTCTGCCGCGAGGGCTCGCACGACAACCTCATCGAGGACTTCACGATCGAGCAGCGCACGGTCCCGGCCCCCGCGGACACCCAGCTCCACGGCATCAACGTCGAGGGACTGTCGTCGTACAACGTCTGGTCGCGCGGCGACATGCGGATGGGCACCTTCGACTCCCACCGCGGCCTGCCCTTCGCCAACGTCCGGACCGACATCACCGTCGACAACAACGGCCGCCACGGCGGCGACGCGAGCGCGGGCCCGCTCTTCGGCGCCCGTTTCGCCCACTGGAACATCCGCGTGACGAACGGCAGGGCGGGCCTGGTGAAGCTCGACGGCCTGGCTCCGTACTCCGCGACGGTCGGCGTCGACGAGGTCACGGAGTTCGACCAGATCGACGTACCGGACTTCCCCGGCGACCTGCACACACGCCTGGAGCTGTACCCGACGACGAACACGATCCGCCCCAGCAACCTGTACGACGCGCAACGGAGGCTGTGACCCCGTCGGCTCAGTCACCCTCTTTGAATACGGTGCTCAGCCGCGCACCGTCTTTGCATACCGTCCCGGCGTGACGCCCACCAACTTCCGGAAGTGGCGCGTCAGATGGGACTGGTCGAAGAAACCCGTCGTCGTCGCCACCTCTCCCGGCGGCCGTCCGTCGAGGAGGAGCCGGCGGGCACGGTCGACGCGGCGGGAGTTCAGATACTGGTGCGGCGCGATGCCGTAGGCGGTGCTGAACGCCCGTACCAGATGGGCGGGATGGGCGTGCACGAGCCCGGCGGCCTGCTCCAGACTGAGCCCGTCGACGACGTGCTCGTCGAGAAGTTCGCGCAGACGGCGGGCCAGGGCGGGGTCGGGCCTGGGAGGGGTGGCGACCGCGGGCCGCAGATGGTCGCGCAGCCGCTCCCCGATGAACGTCAGCCTGCTCTCGGCCTCCAACTCGTCCCCGGCGCGCGCGAGAGCGGTGTGCAGCTGCCCGACGCGCTGCCGCAGCACCGGATCACGGAGATCAGGCTGATCGACGGCGGCCCCGATCAGCTCGTCGGAGATGTGGGTGCCGTCGAGATAGAGGACGCGCTTGCGGAAGCCGTGCGGGGTGGCGGGGGAGCCGTTGTGCGGAACGTGCGGCGGGAGCAGGGACACCGTGTCGTGCGGGGTTCCGTGCTCATGCCGGTCGAGGTCGTAGCGCACGGCCCCGTCGTCCACGATGAGCAGCGTCCACGCCTCATGGACGTGCATCGGGTAGGCGTACTCGGTGAAGTGCGCGTGGAAGACCTCGACGACACCGGGGATACGCGGGCGCCAGGCGGACACTTCCGGCTGCGGGGCCATGCAAAAAACGTACAAGACCAGGTTGGACCACGGTCGGCAGTCTCAGTGCATGAGCACTGAACCGATGCGCTTCGACACCAAGATCGCCGTCCTGCTGCGGGAGGACCTGGAGCCCTGGCAGCGCCTGAACGTGACAGCGTTCCTGGTCAGCGGCCTGGGCTCGACGGTCCCCGAGGTGATCGGCGCCCCGTACGAGGATGCGGACGGCGTCCCGTACCTGCCGATGTTCCGCCAGCCGGTACTGGTCTTCGAGGGCACGAAGGAGATCCTCACGGCGGCGCACACCAAGACCCTCTCCCGGTCCCTGCCCCGCTCGCTCTTCACCTCCGACCTGTTCACCACGGGCAACGACCACGACAACCGGGCGGCGGTACGCGCCGTGGGCACGGGCGAGCTGGACCTGGTGGGCTTGGCGGTGTACGGCCCGAAGAACGCGGTGGACAAGGTGATCAAGGGGGCGCGGATGCATCCCTGACGAGGGCCTCGCTCTGTACGGGCCGAGGACGGTCATCAGTCCTGTCCACGGCGAGGACGTCACCGTCGGCGACTGGACGATCCCGACCGACGGGCTGCCGCTCTGCATGAACAGCGCGGCCCACCCGGGCATGAGCGGCAGGATCGAGCTGCTGAAATTCGAGGACGGCACAGCCGTCGGGCGTTCTGACGGAGACACATGATCCGCAAGTCCACCGCCGGTGAAGGTCCGAGCGGGAGTGGTTCAAGAGCAGCTACAGCAGCGGCCCCGACGGCGACTCCTGCATCGAGACCGCCACTACCCGTGGGCGGAGTTCGTGACGTACGCGTCCGAGGGCTGACCCGGATCCGGCCGACGTATCAGGCCGTACCGACCTCAGCCTCGGCATCGGCGGAGGCGGGAACCCGCGCCGCCGGCTCCTCCGCCGCCGGAAGCCGCCGCATCAACACCTCGTACCCCACGGCCGCCACCGTGCCGACGACGGCGCACAACCCCCACAGCCACTCCGCACCGAACCGGTCGATGACAAGGCCGGACATCAGCGGAGCGATGAGCGCGGCGAGGGACCACGACAGGGTGTACACGCCCTGGTAGCGCCCGCGCCCGTGCATGGGCGAGAGCCGGACGACCAGTCCGGTCTGCGTGGGCGCGTTGACCATCTCGCCCAGTGTCCACACGCAGACGGTGAGTGCGAAGAGGCCGACCGATCCGGCGAACGCGGTGAGCCCGAAGCCGTACCCGGCGAGCAGGGACGAGACGACGAGCAGGCGCCGGGGATCCCGGGTCTCGATGAACCGCGTGACGGGGATTTGCAGCGCCACGATGAGGACGCCGTTGACGGCGATGGCCATGCCGTAGTCGGCGGGAGTGAACCCGGCCTCGCCCATGGCGACCGGTAGTCCGACCGAGCCCTGCTGGAAGACGAGGGCGACGAGGAAGGACAGGCCGACGACGGCCATGTAGCGCTTGTCGCGTACGACGGTGCCGAGCCCGACCTCGTCCTTGGCTCCCTTCAAGCCAGGGACGGCGGGCCGGGACTCGGGGAGCTTCAGGAACACGACGACCGCACACGCCGCCGTCATACCGGCCTCGATGAGAAACCCGGCGAGATAGCTGAACTCGGCGATGAACCCGGCGGCCATGGAGGAGACGGCGAAGCCGAGGTTGATGGCCCAGTAGTTCAGGGAGAAGGCCCGTACCCGGTCCTCGGGCCGCACGATGTCGGCCATCATCGCCTGCACGGCGGGCCGGGAGGCGTTGGACGCCATGCCCACGAGGAACGCGACCGCGGCGATGGCGACGGGGTCGTGCATGAAGCCGAGGAGGGCGACGGAGGCGGCGGTGGACGACTGGGCGATCAGGAGTGTGGGCCGCCTGCCGAGCCGGTCGGTCATCACGCCGGCACCCAGCGAGGAGACGACCGAGCCGAGCCCGTGCAGGGAGGCGACGAGACCGGCGTAGGAGGCGGAGTACCCGCGGTCGATGGTCAGGTACAACGCCATGAAGGTGGCGACGAAAGCCCCGAGCCGGTTGACGAGGGTGCTGGTCCACAGCCACCAGAACGCGCGGGGGAGCCCCGAGACGGTTTCCCGAGTGGCACGTCTCAGGCTGGCGAGTGACATCGGGATCCCCCACGAAGATGAAGCACACGTAAGCGGCGCACGTAAGCCGCGCATGTAAGCGGCGCCTTGTGCAGGCACAACTTACAAAGCGTCTGTCTCCCCGGGCCACTCAATTAACGGATCTCGTCAACTGTCCGGCTGATGGGCGCCCCTCCTGGGGGGTGAATGCGTGGATTACGCTCTGTCCCATGGCCGACGCACCGTACAAGCTGATCCTCCTCCGCCACGGCGAGAGCGAATGGAACGCGAAGAACCTGTTCACCGGCTGGGTGGACGTCAACCTGAACGAGAAGGGCGAGAAGGAGGCGGTCCGCGGCGGTGAGCTGCTGAAGGACGCCGGCCTGCTCCCCGACGTGGTCCACACGTCCCTCCAGAAGCGAGCGATCCGCACGGCCCAGCTGGCCCTCGAATCCGCGGACCGCCACTGGATTCCGGTCCACCGCTCCTGGCGCCTGAACGAGCGGCACTACGGCGCCCTCCAGGGCAAGGACAAGGCGCAGACCCTCGCGGAGTTCGGCGAGGAGCAGTTCATGCTGTGGCGCCGCTCGTACGACACCCCGCCGCCGGCGCTTGAGGACGGCACGGAGTTCTCCCAGTCGGACGACCCGCGCTACGCGACGATCCCCCCGGAGCTCCGCCCCCGCACGGAGTGCCTGAAGGACGTCGTCGTCCGCATGCTCCCGTACTGGTACGACGGCATCGTCCCCGACCTCCTGACGGGCCGCACGGTCCTCGTCGCGGCCCACGGCAACAGCCTCCGCGCCCTGGTCAAGCACCTGGACGGCATCTCGGACGCCGACATCGCCGGCCTGAACATCCCGACGGGCATCCCGCTCTACTACGAACTGGACGCCGACTTCAACCCGGTCACCCCGGGCGGCAAGTACCTCGACCCGGAGGCAGCGGCAGCGGCGATCGAGGCGGTCAAGAACCAGGGCAAGAAGAAGTAGCCTTTGCGATCATGCCCCCGACCTGCGCTTACGGTGCAGGGCGGGGGCGTTTTCATGGCCTGGCCCACTGCGGGCGGCAGCAACGGCGCGGCGAAGTCGGGAACGCGGCCACAACCCTCCGCGCACCTCGGGTGTCCAGTACATGACCGGATGACGAACATTCCGGTCGCCGTACTTCCTGTTCCGACTTCACTGTTCCGACGAGGAGATCCCCCGTGCGCCAGCACATGCGCTCGCACATCCGCCCATCGGCCGCCGTCGTGGCCGCTGCCGCGATCGCCGCCGCCGTGCCCGCGGTCGTGGCTCCCGCGGCGTATGCCGAGGAGGCCGGGGCCGACCTGGTGATCTCGGAGCTGCCGAGTTCCTCGCCGAAGCCCGGTGAGGTGTACGACGAGAACGTCGTCATCACCAACAAGGGCACTGCGGCAGCCGACGGCGTCAGCTTCCGGATCCGGCTGACGAGGGGTCTCGACTTTCCCGAACCCGTCGAGGGCTGCGCCTACTCGACCATCGAGAACCAGGTCAGGCAGGCTCTGTGCCGACTCGACAAGGTCATCGAACCCGGCACGTCCATCGAGACTCCCGTACGGTTCAAGGCGCTGCCGCAGGCGCTGATGGAAGCCGTCGAGTACGGCACAGGAAAGACCGGCGAGACCCCGGGCGAGGGGTTCGGCGACAGCTACCGGCGTCAGACCCTGACCGCCGACAGCACGGCCGACCTCGTCGCCATCGGTGACGACACCGAGGCCCTCGCCGGCGGCAGTCAGTCGATCAACGTGAGTCTGCGCAACGACGGCCCCGGCTGGATCCAGAACCAGGAGAGCGACGACCTGACGGCGCTCATGGTGAACATCCCGGCAGGCACCGTCGCCACCGAAGTGCCCAAGGAGTGCGTGCCGTTCGGGATCGACGGGCCCGCCGGATCCGCGGGGCAGCCGGGCAGGCCCCGCTATGTCTGCCGGCCCGCCGACGACACCTTCGACGTCGGTGAGACGGCCACCTTCACCTTCATGCTGAAGATCAAGAAGGGCACCAAGACCACCACCAGCGAGGTGAAGGCGACCTCGGTCTACGACATCCATCCGGCCTTCGACAAGAACCCCGCCAACGACAAGGCGCAGATCCACATCGCCATCCCCACCGACAACGAAGACGGCCCCAGCACCTCGGGCGGCTCCAGCACCGGTGGCTCCGGGGACGGCGGCTCCGACACGGGCGGCAACGACCCGCAGGGGCAGACCGTGGGCGGTACCGGCACCTCGGGCTCCTCGACCAGCGGTGCGTCGACGAGCGGCTCCACATACGGGTCCGCCGACAGCTCCGCGACCGGCAACCTGGCGAGCACCGGCTCCGACGGCACCCCGTTGATCGCCGGCGCCGCAGCCGCCGCCGCGACGCTCGGTGCCCTCCTGGTCCTCGCCGTACGGCGTCGCCGCGCGGGTACGGAGACCTCCTGACCGCCCATTCCCGTCCCGTCCCTTCCTTTCCTTTCCTTTCCCTTCCGCTCCTGGCGGATCGCGTCCCGGGCGTCCCTCAGCCGCTGCCCGGGACGCGGCTTCACCTCATGAGACGAACTGCTGGCCGCCGTCGATGTCGTAAGTCGCGCCGGTCAATGCCGTGTTGACCATGAGGTGGACGGCCAGCGCCGCGACGTCCGCGGGTCCGACGACGCGGCCGATCGGCAGTGTCGCGCGCAGCTCGGCGCGGCGTTCCTCGATCCGGTCGCCCAGCAGCGAGGCCGAGAGCGGAGTGTCGACGAAGCCGGCCGCGATGAGGTTGACGCGTACCGGTGCAAGTTCGAGTGCGAGGGCTGCGGTGAACGGAGGCAGCGCGTTGGTGGCGGCGGAGGCAACCCCGAGACCTCGGGCGACGCGTCGTGCGCCGGTGCCGCCCATGAACACCAGGCTGCCTCCGGGCCTCACCCGGCCGACTGCGTTGCGCGCGACCTCGAGCTCCAGCACTGCGTGATCACTGATCGCGTCGCGTAGCTGTGCGGCGCTCATGTCGAGCAGCGGCCCGTAGCTCGGGCCGCCGGCCGTCACCATCACGTGGTCGATCGGGGCCGGCAGATCCTGGAAGAACCCCGCCAAGGCCGCGGGATCGGTTGCGTCGAACGCCGCGGTGCGCTGCGTGCCGAGCTCTTTGGCCGCGCGCTCCAGCCGGCCGGGATCGCGGCCGACGAGGACGAGCTCGGCACCCTCGGTCTGGGCACGCCTGGCTGTCTCCAGCCCGATGCCGGCGCTACCGCCGATGACAACGACGGTCTGGCCGAGCAGTTCGGGCTTGCGCGCTGGGATTGTCACCGCAGACTCCTTCACTACATCCCGCCCCGGGTGGCCGGGGGCCGGGTGGCCACGCGGGCGCCGTCGGCCTGTCCTTGTCAGCGGCCGGGCAGGCGGGTCTTGATCTCCTGGAGCAACCAGCCGTTGCCGTCCGGGTCACCGAACGACACGAAGGAACCGTAGTCCGCGTGCTCGGGAGCGGGTCCGGCCACGCGTCCCCGGGTCCCGGCGCGGCGGAAGACGCCCGTGACGTCGTGGAACACCTCGCTCACGTCCACCGCGCGCTCGACGAGATCCGCCCGGGCCGCGCCGATGTCGTACACGGAGAGCTGCAGGCCCTGCGCGGAGCCGGGCGGGGCCGAGGTCACGCCCTCGCCGAAGATGATCGAGCACAGAGAACCCGGCGGGGTGAACTGCACCACGCGGTAGCCCTCTTCGACGGCCAGGTCGGCATCCAGCCGCCAGCCGAGCGATCCGTAGAACCGCATGGCCCGGTCAACATCCGAGACCGGCAACGTCACGACTTCGAGTCGCAGCTCACCGGCTTGCACCGGAGGCGTTCCGGTGCTCCCGGCGGGTGTCGCTTCCATGCTGCCCATCTCCGCCTCCAGCGGTCGGTGGCACGGTTGACGGCCCACAACTCACGCTTCCCAGGCCCTGCAGGAGGTGCTCCGTAGCCGCCGACACGGCTCCCCGGGACTGACGACACGCCCCACACAATGAGAACCGCCCCCACCGGCACCCGCAAGCCAGTGTGGGCTGCTTCAAGACCGGCGACCGCAACCGGGATGACGACAGAGGCAGACCTCGCCTGCCCGACCCCCGTACCCGCCTCCTAGGATTCGTGATCAACGGTCTGACCATCCGTTTCCACTCACGGGTGACAAGGGGGAACAAGTGCACCTGGCTCCGCGACGTCCGGGACGTCACGCCTGGTACCGGACAGGGGTGGCCTTGGCCATTCCGGTTGCCCTCCTGGCGTTGACGGGATGCACCGGTACGACGCCAACGGGACACCGGTCAACCGCGAGCGGTACGCCGGTCGAGACCGCCTCGTCCGCCGCACCCTCCGCCACTTCTTCCGCGACCGCGACCCTGACCGCGGACACGCACAGGCCACCCCAACTTTCGGACGCAGCCACAAGAACGTCGCCGTATCGGTGACCAGCAGGACAAGCGGATCCTGGGCCCTCTCGGTGGGATGGACCAAGACGCGCCCGGCCGCCGACGAGGAGAATGCAACTCCTTGAGCGCACTGGGTGGCGCCCCGCCCACGGCGGCCCACGCGCGACGAAGGGCCCCGGTGTGTGCACCGGAGCCCTTCGCCATTCACCGCACTGCTGGGTAGTACAAGATCGCCGTACGGGACCGGCGTCCTACGCGGTCAACCGCACTGGCAGGGGTTACCCGACTGGCACCCGCAGCCGCAGCCCGAGCCGCAGCCGCACGCGCCGAAGAGCGGGAGGCTCTTGATGTCGGCGGGTTGCTCCGTCTCGCGCTCCTGCGTCGGGTCGGGCGTGGTGGGGGCTTCGGCCATGGGTCCTCCTGGAGGCCTAGAGGCAGGCTGGTGCCTGTGCCCATTGCATGCCCGTTCCATTGGGCGCATCAACGGCGCACAGTGGCGCCCGCACGCCCCGCCCTTCGGGCCCGCGCCCCCGCCACCCGCCGGACTACGCTCCCTCGCCCCCGGCCACCGCCTGGATCTCCGGCTGGATGTCGGGCTGCAGTTCGTCCGCGTGCTCACCGGTCACCAGGAACACCACGCGCTTGGCGACCGCCACCGCGTGGTCGGCGTACCGCTCGTAGTAGCGGCCGAGGAGGGTGACGTCCACCGCCGTCTCGATGCCGTGCTTCCAGCGGTCGTCCAGCAGGTGCTGGAAGAGGGTGCGGTGCAGCAGGTCCATCTCGTCGTCGTCCTGCTCCAACTGCATCGCCAGATCGACGTCCTTCGTGATGATCACCTCGGCCGCCTTCGCCATCAGGCGCTGCGCGAGCTGGCCCATCTCCAGGATCGTCGCGTGCAGGTCGTGCGGGATCGCCTTCTCCGGGAAGCGGAGGCGGGCGAGCTTCGCGACGTGCTGCGCCAGGTCACCCGAACGCTCCAGGTCGGCCGACATACGGAGCGAGGTGACGACGATACGGAGATCCGTGGCCACCGGCTGCTGGCGGGCCAGCAGGGCTATGGCCCGGGCCTCCAGGTCGTGCTGGAGGTCGTCGACCTTCTGGTCGCCCTCGATGACGGTCTCGGCCAGCTTGAGGTCGGAGTCGAGGATGGCGGTCGTGGCGCGCCCGATCGCCGACCCGACCAGCCGGGCCATTTCGACCAGACTGTCGCCGATCGAGTCCAGTTCCTCGTGGTACGCGTCCCGCATCAGGGGTCCCTCTCTTACGTGTTCTTCGGGGCTGCCGGGCAGGGGCCCGCGCGTCCGTCGGCCGACACCGGCCGTCCAAAACCGACGCTCCGCACCCCACGCTCCCACGATCCGGCCGGAACGCGTCGGTTTCCGTCACCCCAAATGAACCATCACTGGCTCCAAGGTGAACTCTGGGCGACGAGTGTTCGAGGTCGCACCTCGACGGCTGTGGGGATGTCGTATCGCATGCCTAACCTGGATGCATGAACGTGAACGCGGCGGTCGCCGCAGCAGCAGCGATCGCCGGGGTGCTCACCGGTGTCATCGCCGTGCTGGCGTTCCGCTGGAGCGAGCGGGAGCAGAAGCGCCCCACCCGCACCTCTCTCCACACCGACCCGGTGCTTCCGCCGGGCGTGGACACCGTCCTTTCCGTGCTCCGTTCGTCGGCCGTCGTCCTCGACGAGGCCGACGCGGTCGTCAAGGCCAGCTCGGCGGCGTACGCCCTCGGCCTGGTCCGCGGCGGCCGGCTCTCCGTGGAGCCGATGCTGAAGATGGCCAGGGACACACGGCGGGACGGGGAGATACGGCAGGTCGAGCTGGATCTGCCGCGGCGGGGGACAGGGCGGGGCGATGCACTCGCCGTCTCCGCGCGCGTCGCCCCGCTCGGCTCCCGGCTGGTGCTCCTGCTGGTGGAGGACCTCACCGAGGCCCGCCGTATCGAAGCGGTACGGCGCGACTTCGTCGCGAACGTGAGCCACGAGCTGAAGACACCCGTCGGCGCGCTCTCCCTCCTGTCCGAGGCCGTCATGGACGCCTCGGACGACCCGGAGGCGGTCGAGCGCTTCGCCGGCCGTATGCAGATCGAGGCCACGCGGCTCACCAACCTGGTGCAGGAACTGATCGACCTCTCCCGGGTCCAGAACGACGATCCCCTTGAGGACGCCGAACCGGTCCGCGTGGACGAACTGGTCGCCGAGGCCATCGACCGCTGCCGGCACCAGGCCGGCACCAAACAGATCACCATGGCCGCAGGCGGCACCGCCGACCTGCACGTCTGGGGGAACAGGGGCCAGCTGGCCGCCGCCCTCGGAAACCTTGTCGAGAACGCCGTGAACTACAGCCCGGCACGCACCCGCGTAGGCATAGCCGCCCGCCGGGTGACCGCGCCCGGCGGGGACCACATCGAGGTCGCCGTCACCGACCAGGGCATCGGCATCTCCGAGAAGGACAGGGAGCGCGTGTTCGAGCGCTTCTATCGCGTCGACCCCGCTCGCTCCCGTGCCACCGGCGGCACGGGCCTGGGGCTCGCGATCGTCAAACACGTGGCCGCCTCGCACGGCGGGGAGGTCACGGTGTGGAGCTCCGAGGGTCAGGGCTCCACGTTCACCCTGAGGTTGCCGGAGGCGGGGGTTGCCCGCGACCGCGCGCACGAACACCCCGACCTGGACGATCTCGACGACGAGGCCGGCCTGAGCACCCCCCAGTCATCCCCGTACGAACCGCTTCCCGCCCCGGAGGTCCTTCCGTGACCCGTGTGCTCGTCGTCGAGGACGAGGAGTCCTTCTCCGACGCCCTGTCCTACATGCTCCGCAAAGAGGGCTTCGAGGTCGCTGTCGCGACCACCGGGCCCGACGGACTCGACGAGTTCGAGCGCAACGGCGCCGACCTCGTCCTCCTCGACCTGATGCTGCCGGGCCTGCCCGGCACGGAGGTGTGCCGCCAGCTGCGCGGCCGCTCCAACGTCCCGGTGATCATGGTCACCGCCAAGGACAGCGAGATCGACAAGGTCGTCGGCCTGGAAATAGGAGCCGATGACTATGTCACCAAGCCGTTCTCCTCGCGCGAACTGGTCGCCCGTATCCGCGCCGTCCTGCGCCGCCGCGGGGAGCCCGAGGAGGTCACCCCGGCCGCCCTGGAGGCCGGTCCGGTCCGCATGGACGTGGACCGCCATGTGGTCACCGTCTCCGGCTCCAAGGTCGACCTCCCCCTCAAGGAGTTCGACCTGCTGGAGATGCTGCTGCGCAACGCGGGCCGGGTGCTGACCCGTATGCAGCTCATCGACCGGGTCTGGGGTGCCGACTACGTCGGCGACACCAAGACCCTCGACGTCCACGTCAAGCGCCTGCGCGCCAAGATCGAGCCGGACCCGGGCGCGCCCAGGTACCTGGTCACGGTCCGAGGCCTCGGCTACAAATTTGAGCCGTAGACCGACCACCAGGCCTTACGACGAAGGGCGGGACCTCCAGGGGAGGTCCCGCCCTTCGTCCTACGGTGACTGAGTACGACGACTGCTCAGTGCCCGGCGGCCGGCTTCGACGCCGACACGCTCGCGGAGACCGCGTCGGTCGGGGTGGCCGAGCTGTTCGGGGTGTTCCCGGAAGCCGCGCCGCTCGGCGTCGCCGACGTGCTGTTGCTCGGCTTGGGGCTCGTGGCCGGGACGCCCGTCGGGATGTCGCTCGGGCCCCACTTCTTGAAGTAGCTGTCGGACGGGACCACGAAGGCGCGCAGGCTCACCGCGCCGGTCTCGCTGAAGGTGAAGGTGATCTGCTGCGCGTTGCCGTCCTGGAGGGCCTCACGGCTGCTGGGCAGGGAGGCGGAGGCGTTGCCCTTGCCGCCGATCACGAGCGAGCCGTGGGCCGGGACGCTCAGCGGCCCGTTGCCCTTGGCGGGCTTCAGCTCGGCGGTCTTGCCCGTGCCGGGCAGCGTGATCGCGTCCAGCGTCTGGGCGCTGTCACCGTTGTTGAAGAGGGTCGCGGCGATCGCGGCGGGCCCCGTCGACTGCAGGTCGGGCTGGGTGATGATGAGGACGTTCTGAACCTTGAGGTTCCCGACCTTGGTCGCCGCGTTGTCCGGCTTGACCTCCAGCGTCTGGGCGTCGCTCCCGGCACCGCACCCGGCGAGCGAGGCGATCGAGAACGCGATGGCGGAGGCGGCGAGGGCCCCGCGTCGAAGGCTGCTGCTCACGGCGGCGGCAACTCCTTGACTTGAGCGTGGCGACTCACGAAAGCCGCCCTAAGTGTCTGTCAGCGGCCTCAGGTTACCGAGCCGTTCCCGAGTCACCGCACCCGACCCTCCCTTCAGCCCCCGGCATCGCTCGGCAGGGGTAGCCGGGACACTCGTCCGCCATTCACATAAGCCCCTCCGGCATACCCCATCCGGCGGTGCGCAAAATTTCCGTGAAGGAATACGCGAGGACCCCGGAATTGATCACCGCGCGGAACAACGGACCACGTGGACGGGCACCTGTGATCAATTTCGGAATCGACGCGGAAGCGACTCCCGGTACCGAACGGAGTAGCGGAAGTCGCACACTTGGAACCAGACATATGTGGATGTTCGTCCCCTTGGAGGGGCCTCCGGATGTGTGTAACGTACGCGTTTCTCCTCCCCTGGAGAGCCGCTCCGACCTGCGAATACCTTCTTCCGCTCGGGCCGCGCAGCACGTTCCTGTTGCAGTTGTCAAGCCCCGAGATATGCCCTGACCTGCGAAAACGCCATTCAGAACCCGCAGTTTCCGTGTTACTCTGGATAGCCACGGAAGGGGTACCTGTCACATGACGTTCAAGGTTGGCGACACCGTGGTCTATCCCCATCACGGGGCCGCGCTGATCGAGGCTATCGAAACTCGCCAGATCAAAGGCGTGGACAAGACCTACTTGGTGCTGAAGGTCGCCCAGGGTGACCTGACGGTACGTGTGCCAGCGGACAATGCGGAGTTCGTCGGCGTACGTGATGTGGTCGGTCAGGACGGGCTGGACCGGGTCTTCGAGGTACTGCGCGCGCCGTACGCCGAGGAGCCCACGAACTGGTCGCGTCGATACAAGGCAAACCTGGAGAAGCTCGCCTCCGGTGATGTCATCAAGGTCGCGGAAGTGGTGCGTGACCTGTGGCGTCGTGAGCGTGAGCGCGGACTGTCCGCGGGTGAGAAGCGGATGCTTGCCAAGGCCCGCCAGATCCTGGTGAGCGAACTCGCCCTCGCGGAGAACACGAACGAGGACAAGGCCGAGGCCCTGCTCGACGAGGTTCTCGCGTCCTGAACCTGACGCAGGCGTAAGCCCGCTTCAGCACTCAGTACATCGAAATGCCGCGGTGCCCGATGACGTATTTTTGTCGCCGGGCGCTGCGGCATGTTCGTACCCGGGCATGCTTGTCCTCGAACGCCGTGCGTACAACTACGTGCGGGGAGGTTGGGACCCCTGTGTGGCGTGCCGGGCCCGGGCTGCTGGCTCGACCGGTGTCACGGAAGGGTCCGGTCAAGGCGTCGCGCCCGGCACTCCCCAGGCCATACCCACGCAGGGCCGGCACACAAACCTGACAGGAACCGATGTCTGACGATTCGCGTCCTTCGCCCGTCGGAGACCGCACGAAGGCCCGTACGGCCGCCGTGATCCCGGCCGCCGGCCGGGGCGTACGCCTCGGTCCGGGCGCCCCCAAGGCGCTCCGCGCGCTGGGCGGAACCCCCATGCTCATCCACGCGGTGCGCGCCATGGCCGCATCCCGCGCGGTCTCCCTGGTCGTCGTGGTGGCACCGCCCGAGGGTGCCCCCGAGGTCAAGTCGCTGCTCGACGCGCACGCACTGCCCGAGCGGACGGACTTCCTGGTGGTGCCGGGCGGCGAATCACGCCAGGAGTCCGTGAAGCTCGGTCTCGACGCGCTGCCGCCCGACTACGACATCGTGCTGGTGCACGACGCCGCGCGGCCGCTGGTGCCGGTGGACACGGTGGACGCGGTGATCGAGGCCGTACGGGAGGGCGCGCCGGCCGTCGTGCCCGCGCTGCCCCTCGCCGACACCGTCAAGGAGGTCGAGCCGGCGTCGGTGCCGGGTGAGCCGGAGCCGGTGGTGGCCACCCCGGTGCGCGCCCGCCTCCGTGCCGTGCAGACCCCGCAGGGCTTCGACCGGGTCACGCTGATCCGCGCCCACGAAGAGGTCACCGACGACGTCACCGACGACGCCAGCATGGTCGAGAGGCTCGGAAAGACGGTTCTCCTCGTGCCCGGCCACGAAGAGGCCTTCAAGGTCACGCGCCCGCTGGACCTGGTCCTGGCCGAGGCGGTCCTGGCCCGCAGGAGGCTGAACGATGGCTTCTGAGCCGCTTCCGCCGCTGCCCCAGGTCGGTATCGGCACCGACATCCACGCCTTCGAGGAGGGCCGCGAGCTGTGGTGCGCGGGCCTGAAGTGGGAGGGCGAGGGGCCGGGGCTGGCCGGCCACTCCGACGCGGACGTCGTCGCGCACGCCGCGTGCAACGCACTGTTCTCCGCCGCGGGGCTCGGTGACCTCGGGCAGCACTTCGGCACCGGGCGTCCCGAATGGTCCGGCGCGTCCGGCATCACGCTGCTGACGGAGGCCGCCCGGATCGTCCGCGAGGCCGGCTTCCGTATCGGCAACATCGCCGTACAGGTCGTGGGCCCCCGCCCGAAGATCGGCAAGCGCCGCGACGAGGCCCAGAAACTCCTGTCGGAGGCGGCCGGGGCCCCGGTGTCGGTATCGGGAGCGACCACGGACGGCCTGGGCTTTCCGGGTCGCGACGAGGGCCTGATGGCAGTGGCGACCGCATTGGTCGTACGAGTGGGATAAGTGGCCCGACCGGACGGGGGCGCGACAAACAAGGGACTGCTCCACGCACCCCCTTGCGCCCACTACCCTAGGTGTCGTGACTATTCGCCTGTACGACACCAACGCCCGGCAGATCCGTGACTTCGTCCCGCTCGCAGCGGGCTGTGTCTCGATCTACCTCTGTGGTGCCACCGTGCAGGCCGCACCCCACATCGGGCACATCCGCTCGGGCCTCAACTTCGACATCATGCGCCGCTGGTTCGACTACCGCGGCTACGACGTGACCTTCATCAGGAACGTCACGGACATCGACGACAAGATCATCGCGAAGGCGGCCGAGCAGGGCCGCCCGTGGTGGTCGATCGGGTACGAGAACGAGCGCGCGTTCAACGACGGTTACACCGCGCTCGGCTGCCTCCCGCCGACGTACGAGCCGCGGGCCACCGGCCATGTGACCGAGATGGTCGAGATGATGCAGGGCCTCATCGAGCGCGGTCACGCGTACGAGTCGGAGGGGAACGTCTACTTCGACGTGCGCTCCTTCCCGGGCTACCTGGAGCTGTCCCGGCAGGAGCTCGACAACCTCCAGCAACCCGCGAGCGTCGGCGAGACCGGCAAGCGCGACCCGCGCGACTTCGCCATGTGGAAGTCCGCCAAGCCCGGCGAGCCGACCTGGGCGACCCCGTGGGGCCGCGGGCGTCCCGGCTGGCACCTGGAGTGCTCGGCGATGGCGCACAAATACCTCGGCACCGCCTTCGACATCCACGGCGGCGGCCTCGACCTGATCTTCCCGCACCACGAGAACGAGATCGCCCAGGCCAAGGCCTACGGCGACGAGTTCGCCCGGTACTGGGTGCACAACGCCTGGGTGACCATGGCCGGCGACAAGATGTCCAAGTCGCTCGGCAACAGCGTCCTGGTCTCCGAGATGGTCAAGCAGTGGCGCCCCATCGTGCTGCGCTACTACCTCGGTACGCCGCACTACCGCTCGATGATCGAGTACAGCGAGGAGTCGCTGCGCGAGGCCGAGTCGGCGTTCGCGCGGATCGAGGGCTTCGTGCAGCGGGTGGTGGAGAAGGCAGGTGCCGTCGAGCCGTCCGCCGAGGTGCCGCCCGCGTTCGCCGAGGCGATGGACGACGACCTGGGCGTGCCGCAGGCCCTCGCGATCGTGCACACGACCGTCCGGCAGGGGAACTCGGCCCTCGCCGCCGACGACAAGGAAGCCGCTGTGGCCCGCCTCGCCGAGGTGCGCGCCATGCTCGGCGTCCTCGGGCTCGACCCCCTCGACCCGCACTGGGCCGGCGAGACCGACCGCGGCGAGGACCTGCACGGCGTCGTCGACAGCCTCGTACGTCTGGTCCTCGACCAGCGCGAGGCCGCCCGCGCCCGCAAGGACTGGGCCACCGCGGACGCCATCCGCGACCAGCTCAACCAGTCGGGCCTCGACATCGAGGACGGCCCGCAGGGCCCGCGTTGGAGCCTCGGCCCGCGCTGAGCCCAGCAGCTGATCAGAAGATCGATTGTGCCGTCCGGGTCTCCGGGCGGCACACTTCATAGACGTACGAACACACGCTTCACTCCTTCACAGAGCAGACAGGTAGGTCATGGCAGCCAACAACCGCCGCATGTCCGGCAAGAAGGGCGCGCAGGTCGGCAGTGGCGGCCAGCGGCGCAAGGGCCTGGAAGGCAAGGGCCCCACCCCGCCCGCCGAGATGCGCAAGAAGCACAAGGCGAACCGCATCGCGAACGCCAAGGCGAAGCAGGCCGCACGCCGCCCCGCGCCCCGCGGCCGCGGTGGCAAGTCGTCCTCCGAACTGGTCGTCGGCCGCAACCCGGTCGTCGAGGCGCTGCGTGAGGGCGTGCCCGCGAGCACCCTCTACGTCCAGCAGTTCATCGACAACGACGAGCGGGTCCGCGAGGCGCTGCAGCTCGCCGCCGAGCGCGGCGGCATCAACCTCATGGAAGCGCCGCGCCCCGAGCTCGACCGCATGACCAACGGCCTCAACCACCAGGGCCTCGTCCTCCAGGTCCCGCCGTACGAGTACGCCCACCCCGAGGACCTCGCGAACGCCGCCTACGACGAGGGCGAGGACCCGCTGATCGTCGCCCTGGACGGCGTGACCGACCCGCGCAACCTCGGTGCCGTCGTCCGGTCCGTCTCCGCCTTCGGCGGCCACGGCGTCCTCGTACCGGAGCGGCGCGCGGCCGGCATGACCGCCGGTGCCTGGAAGACGTCCGCCGGCGCTGCCGCCCGCACGCCGGTCGCCCGCGCCACCAACCTGACGCGCGCCCTGGAGGCGTACAAGAAGCAGGGCATCGCGATCGTCGGCCTCGCGGCCGACGGAGAGGCCGAGGTCGGCGAGCTGGCGGCCCTGGCGGGCCCGGTCGTCATCGTCGTCGGCAGTGAGGGCAAGGGCCTGTCCCGACTCGTCGGCGAGACCTGCGACTTCCGGGTCCGGATCCCGATGCCGGGTGGGACGGAGTCGCTGAACGCGGGCGTGGCGGCGGGAGTTGTGCTGTACGAGGCGTCGCGTCGGCGCGGCTGAACGCACGTCCGCATCTTCACTCGTACGGGGCAATCTGGCTGTCCAGGACAAGCTTGACGCGATCCGGACACATCCGGCGAGTCAAGGCAGTGTCCTAACCGCACGTCACTCGGTTAGATGAGCGTGGACACCAGAACACCCCGCACACCCACGGGGGACGGCCCGTCGGGATTCGATGACGCTCCCGCGCTGAGCATGGTGAAGGTGCCGAGCGATCCAGCGCAGGTCATCGTCAATCATGCGAGCTTCCGCGTGATGCTGGGCGCCTCGACGCGCACCCAGTCGCCGCGGATCGCACGGCATTTGAGCGCCACCCAGGACGGCGCCCGGGTACCCGTCGGCGCCGCCGCGGGCAGAGCGGGGGCGGCCGTGGGCGCCCGGCGTCGGCCCGTCGTCTGGAGCGGCAGGTCCGCCCCCGACGACACGGGCGCGCACCGCCTGCTCCAGGCCGTACGGGGCGGCAGCGTCCGGCACGGCGAGGAATCCTCCGCCGATGCCGGAGCCACCCAGGTCATCCCCCGCGTCGAGGCCGGCGACTACGACAAGGTCTACGACGAGCTGGAGCAGACCGTCGAGACCCGGGTCGTCGGCGCCCAGCGCAGCTACCACGACGACACCGGCGGCACCCGCCTGCTCCCCCACATGCGCACCGTCGGCAGCGCATACGAGGAGGAACAGGCTTACGGCGCCGAGGAGTTCGAGGACTTCGACGACTCGGAAGAGGCGGACGACGACACCGGCCGGCCGGCCAAGCGCCACGGCGACGACCCGGCGCGGCACGCGTACTACCCCGGCCGCCGGATGAACCTCGGCGTCGTCCTGCTCCCCCTCCGCATCTTCCTCGGCTTCATCTCCATCTACGCCGGCATGGGCAAGCTGTGCGACCCCGTCTACTTCGACGGCGGCAAGCGCGGCTCCATGGTCAAGTGGCTCAACACCCTGCACCCGTGGGAAGTCGCCGAGCCGCTGCGCCAGTTCGCCCTCCAGCACCCTGTCGGCTCCGGCCTAGTCATCGCCTTCGCACAGGTCGTCGTAGGCGTCCTCACGGTCCTCGGCTGCTGGCAGCGCGTCGCCGCCGTCTTCGGCGCCCTGCTCTCCGCCGCGCTCATCGTCACCGTCAGCTGGAAGACCGTTCCCGCCTATGACGCCCCCGACATCATCTACCTCGCCGCCTGGTCACCGCTGATCATCGCCGGCGCCCCCGTCTACTCCGTCGACGGCCGCCTCGCGGGCGGCGCCTGGCGGCGCCTCGGTCCCGGCTCCGACATCTGGGAGCTGCGCCGCTACGTCCTGCGCCGCGGCGCCCTCGTCACGGCGATCGTGACGGGCATCACGCTGCTCGTCGGCTCGCTGCTCGGCGGTGCGGTCCGCGACGCCGACCGCGTGATCGTCCCCGGGCCCGGCGAGGCTCCGCGCAACGAACTGCCGGGCTCTCCGCTCCCGCAGAAGCCGAACAAGCGGCACAGCCAGTCGCCGTCGGCCTCGAACGCACCCACCCAGGGCGCCACCGCCGGTTCCACTCCGTCCGGCGCGGCGACGACGCCGGGTGCCACCGCGACCGGCGGCGCGCCCAGTCAGACCCAGGGCACGGCGGGCCAGACCCCGCCCCAGCAGTCCTCCCCGACCGGCGGTGCCCCCAGCACCAGCGCCGGCCCCACCTCGGGCGGCGCCACAGGCGGCACCGGCTCAACCGGCGGCACCGGCTCCGGAGGCTCATCCTCCGGCGACTCGGGCCTGGTAGGCGGCCTCTTGGGCTAGCCAAGCCACCCAACGAAAGGGGCCCCACACCACAAAGGTGCGGGGCCCCTTCAACGCCCAGCGCCGCAACGCCCCGCAAGGGGCGCGGGGAACTGCGCGATCAGCCCCCACCGGGCCGCAGCCGCATGACGATCCTCTTGCCGGGCCGGCCGCACCCGATAGGAAGGGGCCCCGCACGACCAATGTGCGGGGCCCTTTCGACATACGCCGCCGCAATGCCCCGCAAGGGGCGCGGGGAACTGCGCGATCAGCCCCCACTAACCAGGCAGCCAAAAACCGCCCGCCCCCCAAGCCCTCACCGCCCCAGAGCGGCCAGCTCCTTCGCCGCTTCGGTCAGATCCTTCGCCGTGTCGATGGCACGCCAGTAGGAGCCCTGAGGGAGCGGGAAACCGGCAAGGCGCCGCTCACGGGCCAGATGCGGGAACGTCGTACGCTCGTGATCGCCGCGCTCCGGGAGCAGACCGGCGAACTCGGGGGAGAAGACGTACACCCCCGCGTTGATCTCGAACGTCGACGGCGGCGCCTCTATGAAGTCCGTGATGTGCCCGAAGCCGTCCGTCTGCACGGCGCCCCAGGGGATGCGCGGGCGGGCCAGGGCCAGCGTCGCCACCGCGTCGCGCTCCGCGTGGAAGTCCGCCATGTCGCGCAGCGAGAAGCGGGTCCAGATGTCGCCGTTGGTGGCGTACCAGGGCCGGTCCGGGTGCGGGAGATGCGCGGCGGCGTACTTCAACCCGCCACCACGCCCGAGCGGTTCCGTCTCCACGACCGTGGTGACCTTCACCGGCAGGTCGGACGACTTCAGCCAGTCCTGCAGGACCTCGGCGAGATGGCCGCAGCTGACCACCACGTCCGTGACGCCCTCGTCGGCCAGCCAGACAAGCTGATGGCCGATGATCGGAGTCCCCGTCCCGGGGATCTCGACCATCGGCTTGGGCCGGTCGTCGGTGTAGGGACGCAGCCGGGAGCCCTGGCCACCGGCCAGGACGACGGCTTGAACGGGGCGGGAAGCGGCGTTCGGATCGGTCATGACCGAACTGTACGGCGCTGCCCGCCCACGGCCGGAGCCGGCAACCGTTCCTTAATCAGCCGTTACCCTCCTCCGAACCATCGGCGGTGGAGGAGGGGCGGGTCTCAGATGTGCGCGGTCGCGACGCCCGAGGCGAACGACGTGTCGCAGACCGGGCGGGCGTAGGACTGGGCGCGCGTCGGGCCGTACACGCGGACGGCGGCGCGGCCCACGGCGCGGGCGATGGACGCGCAGTGCTTGGCGAGTGACGGGCGTTGGTTCACCGCCTGCTGGAGGTGCGTGAGCACCACGCCCGGGTCGTTCTCCTGGAGCTCGGCCAGGAGCTTGTCGCGCAGCACGTCCTGCGGGGCGCGGTGGAGCGCCTTGGCGTCCGAGGTGATGTCGGAGGCGTCAGAGGCGGTCAGGACCGAGTTCGAGGGGTTCCCCGTCCAGTTCACTCGGGTGACCGCGAGGGTCCCGGAAAGCACCAGGACGACGGGCAGGACAAGGGCGAGCGAGCGGCCGATCCGGCGGGCGGGGCCCCGGCCACGTCGCGTCTGTTCGTTAGTGGAGTGCTTCACCCGAGTGAGAGTAGCGCCCGGTGATGATTTGGCGACATTTAGTCACCGGTTCGGGGGATGAAGAGGTGACTCGGATGGGGTACGAGGTTGACGCACGCTGCTCGAAATGACCGATCTGTCGGGGTATTTGTCGACATGGAAAAGGGCCCCGCAGTGGTTTACGGGGCCCTCTTCGTCAACCTGGGTGAATTACCCGGGATGGGCGTTTCGGGAGTTGCCGGTCGGCCAACTGGCCTCAGTCGGTGAGGCGCTCGCCCGTGGAGGTCGAGAACACGTGGGTCTCGCCCGGGCGCGGCACGACGTGCAGCGTGGCGCCCTTCTCCGGCACCCGGCGGCCCTCGACGCGGACGACCAGGTCCTTCGTCTCGCCGCCGACCTCGGCGGTGCCGTAGACGTAACCGTCGGCGCCGAGCTCCTCGACGACGTTGACGGAGACCGCGAGACCGGCCGGCTTGTCCTCGGTGTCCTTCGTCAGGGACGCGGCGACACCGCCGCCGTTCTCCTCGACGATGTCGAAGTGCTCGGGGCGGACACCCACGGTGACCGTGCGGTCGCCCTTGTCGGTGGCGGCCTTCAGCGCGTCACGGTTGACCGGGACGACGCTGTTGCCGAACTTCACACCGCCGTCGGTGATCGGCACCTCGACCAGGTTCATGGCCGGGGAGCCGATGAAGCCGGCGACGAAGAGGTTGGCCGGGCGGTCGTACATGTTGCGCGGGGAGTCGACCTGCTGGAGCAGACCGTCCTTGAGTACGGCCACACGGTCGCCCATCGTCATGGCCTCGACCTGGTCGTGGGTGACGTAGACGGTGGTGATGCCGAGACGGCGCTGCAGCGACGCGATCTGCGTACGGGTGGACACGCGGAGCTTGGCGTCCAGGTTGGACAGCGGCTCGTCCATGAGGAAGACCTGCGGCTCACGCACGATGGCGCGACCCATGGCGACACGCTGGCGCTGACCACCGGAGAGCGCCTTCGGCTTGCGGTCCAGGTAGTCGCTCAGGTCGAGGATCTTCGCGGCCTCTTCGACCTTCTTGCGGATCTCCGCCTTGTTGACGCCGGCGATCTTGAGCGCGAAGCCCATGTTGTCGGCGACGGTCATGTGCGGGTACAGCGCGTAGTTCTGGAACACCATGGCGATGTCCCGGTCCTTCGGCGGCAGGTGCGTGACGTCGCGGTCACCGATGCGGATGGCGCCGCCGTTCACGTCCTCGAGCCCCGCGAGCATGCGGAGCGAGGTGGACTTGCCGCAGCCGGACGGACCGACGAGGACGAGGAACTCGCCGTCCCCGACCTCGATCTCCAGACCATCGACGGCGGGCTTCTCGGTGCCCGGGTAGATCCGGGTCGCCTTGTCGAACGAAACAGTGGCCATGATGAAGGGCCCCCTTCTACCGGCAGGAACGTGCCGGACGATCCGTTGTAGGAAGGTGGTGGTGTAGTCCACGAGAGTGAACTGGCTCAGGACGGTACCTGGCGTTTGCCCGATCTGTCAGTAGCTTCGGGCCTGTGAACTTCGCGGAAATTTTCGACAGGGGGCCTCTGGGACCTGGGTACACTGCACGGGCACGTACGTGACGCACGTGCGTAGGCCTCCTTAGCTCAGCTGGTCAGAGCGCCGCTCTTGTAAAGCGAAGGTCGTCGGTTCGAATCCGACAGGGGGCTCGTCGAACAGCAGGCCCCGCCCGCGTCACCGCCGGCGGGGCCTGCTGTGTTTGTCGGTCATCCGGCGAGACCGTGTGCCGCGAGTTCCGTGGCGCGTTGTTCGCGGGCCACGGTGAGGATGACGTCCCGCAGCCGCTCGACGTAGAGCTGCATGTTCTTGTACGCGATGTCGGTGTCGGGGTAGCGGCAGGTGAACCACAGGCCCTCGTGGAGCCGGTTCAGCCAGACGCAGACCTGGTCGCCGTACGACACCCTGACGAGTCCGTAGGCCGAAAGCTCGTCCCAGCGCTCCGCCCCGGCGATCCCGCGGGCGTCCACGAACGAGACGATCGAGTACAGGTCGGGCGAGGTCGGCCGGAAGTCCGCACCGAGCAGGCGCAGTACCCGGGCCAGCGGCATGCGGGCCAGCGACCGGTTGGCCTGCAGTTCGGCGCGCACGACCTTCAGGGCGGCGGTGAAGTCGGGCGCCTGGTCGATGGCGACCTCGACGGGTGCGCCGCCGACGTACCAGCCCACGGAGTTGGACCACTTGGACTTCACTCGGGTGTGGAAGGGAACGACGGCCCGGTAGACGGGCTGTCCGCCGATCTCGTGGACGATGAGGCTGGTGGCGGCCAGGACTCCGACGAGGCTGCCGCCGAAGGGCCGGCAGTACGCCTCGAACGCGGCGGCGGCGTCCGCGTCGACGAGCATCTCGCGCATCAGCTTCTGCGTGGGCAGTGGCCCACCGGGCTCAAGGCCCAGTTCGACGGGGAAGTTGGGCAGTTTGCCGTTGCAGCGCTGGATGAACTCCCGCCAGCGGGCGACGATCGCGTGGGTGCCGTCGATCCGGTCGGCGTCCGCGCGCTCGATCTCGCAGAAGTCGACGTAGCTGCCGACCGGCGGCTCCTCCACGGGACGGCCCTCGACTGCTGCCGCGTAGAGCTCGTGGATCTCGGCCGGGATGCGTTGGATGGAGTAGGCGTCGACGTTGCTGTGGTCGAAGCCAACGTACACGCTGGTGCTGTCGTCCCTGATGACCGCCGCGTAGAGGAAGTTGGGCCAGCTCAGCGCGTTCGCGGCGGCGTCGAAGCGGTCCTGGAGGCGCTGGACCAGCGCGTCCGCGTCGGGGAAGTCGCCGACCTCCTCACGCTGCAGCGACACCGCCTCGGGGGCGAGGGTGAAGCGGTGCATGTCGTCGCCCGCCCAGCGGAATCCGCTGCGCAGCGTCTCGTGCCGCAGGGTCCAGCCACGCAGTGCGACCTCCAGCGCGTCGAGGTCGACAGCGCCCGGGATGTCGAAGGCGGTACCGAGCCAGGTTGGCACGAACAGACCGTCCTCCCGCACGGATCGGGCGGTCCTGATGTGCCCTTCCTGGACGTACGCCGGCGGGCGGGGGTCGGCCGGAAGGTCCGCGGCGGCCGCGATCGTCGCCGGACTGAGCGCCCACTCGACAAGCCGTCCGGGCCGGACCTCGCAACGCTGGATGTCGGTCATTCGCACGGGCGTCTCCGTTCGCAGTTGGAGCCCGGATCGGGCGGACCCGATCAAGGGAATGCCGCGACCGCGAAAGGAGATACCCGGAACATGATGTGTTCCCACTTTTGAGTGGATTGAGTGATCGGCGGATGTGAGCCAATCGGTCTGCCGGACATCCTGTGGCGCCGATTCAGGCTTTTCAGCATACGAACAGGTCGTGCCTGAAAGCGCGGTGAGTCTTCATGCCCTCATGTCCCCGCTTGGACACGGGATTTCCGGGAGTGCGGAATACCGTGTTGTAACTGATAGTGTTCGTGCAGTCACAGTAGGCAATCCGCCTCGACATCCAGGCAATGAAGGACCGAGGGTTCCATGCGCAAGCTTCAACAGGCCATGATCGCAGCGGCAGTGGCGGCCGGCGGGCTGTCCGCCATCGGTGCCGGTGCGGGTACCGCCTACGCCCACGACCACGGCCACGACAGTGTGCCGAAGGTGGCCGAGCACTACCGCCCCTACCAGGAGTGCAGCCCGCAGACGGTGGCCGAGGGCGACCTGCCGATCGGCGTACTGGGTCTCTCCGAGACCTTCGACACCACTTGCGGCCAGTTCAACAACGCCTTCACTGGCTGAAGTCGGCGGCCAGGTCCTGCGCGACGCCTTCCGCGGGCCCCTCGGGGGTCACCCCCCGAAGGGGCCCGTTGACGTGTGGCGGCGCGGAGCGAGAGGCCGCTCGTCTGACCCGTATGCGCCTACGACGGCTCTGAGATTCGGTGCATCGATCAGGTCAGCCCTTCACTTTCCGACATTCCCAGGGAACAAAGGAAACGGATCCATGTTCAGTAGGAAGAAGATCGCGGCCGTCTCGGGGCTTCTCTGTGGCCTCGCGGTGACCGGTGTCGGTGTCACCCAGGCCCACGCTGCGGCGGACCCGGGCGCCTGCTCCGTCAGCCTCTCCGGCGACGTCACTTGCGTCCAGCGGGTCACCGGCGAAATGCCCGAAGGCGGAGGCTTCACCATCCGCAAGGCGTCGACCTGTACGCCGGTGAAGCCCATGCAGCTGCCTGTCATCCCCCTTCTGAACAACGGGTCCACGCGGATCGGTCCCGAGGTGACCTGCAACCCCGGCGCGACCCCGGTGGCCGACCAGGCCGACCAGGCCGATAAGGGCGAAGGCGGATTCGAGCTGCCTGGCGGCCTGCTGAGCTGATCCTCGGGGGGCGGATTTCCGACGCCTTCCTCAACTTCCAAGCGGCGGACGGCCGGACCGGGGTGACCTGGACCGGCCGTCCGCTGTTTTGGTGTGCGCGCGAGCAGCGACGCGTCGGCGGGCAAATGGGTGACTGCCTTTCGGGGCCCGTGACTTGGCCTGGGGGAAGCGTCGTTTCCACAGGGAAAACGCTTGGCGGACGAAAGGTGCCTCGCCATAGGCCGACACGGCGCATAGAAGGGCGGAATGTCCCAAATGGCTACGCTACGTGTGTATATGCTCACATTAAGTAGTCAAGCAAGGGCGTCATGCCCAGCTAGGGAAGGGTCTAACTATGCGCAAGTTCCAGCGGGTCGCGGTCGTAGTCGCAGCGGTCGCCGGGCTGTCCGCTCTCGGCGCCGGCGTCAGCAGCGCCGGCGGCTACGACGGTGGGGTCACCGCGGTGGCGTCGTCGCAGGCCAACGCCATCGCGACGTCGGGCGCCCCGTACGGCACGCAGGCCGCTCCGCAGGCGGCCCCGTCCTTCGCGCCCACGAACGGCTCCAACTACGCGCCGGAGACGGGCTACTACGCGGCCCCGCAGACCGGCTACGCGGCCCCGCAGACCGGCTACGCCGCACCGCAGACGGGCTACGCCGCGCCGCAGGCCGGTTACGGCCAGTACGCCGCCCCGTACGGCACCAAGTAAAGGAAGCGCCGAGGGCCCGGTGCGCAGGCTTCAGCGGGCCCCGTAGCAACACCCCTCACAAAGCAATGGCAGCCCGGACGCGCGGCAAAACCATCACGGTGCGCGTCCGGGCTGCGCCAATGCCGTCGCCGGATGCGTTTGATGACGCGTCAGGCGCCGGTTTCCGCATTTCACCCCAAGGCTCGGGCGCACGCCGATCGACGGCATCGGCGCCCGGGCCTCGACTGCAAGGGAGCACCACGCATGGTCAGTCGGCAGAAGATCGCAACCGTCACAGGCCTCATCGGGAGTCTCGCCCTGGTCTACGTCGGCGGTGCCGCGCAGGCACACGCCGACGGGTCCCCGGGCGACTGCAAGACCACGGCCGTGGGTGAAACCACCTGCGTGCACAAGACCGAGACCGTCCACAAGGGCAAGGACGGCACGTACGTCGTCAAGCAGGCGCAGAACTGCTCGACCATCTACCGGCCGCGGGTGGTGCTGCCCGAGGACAGCATGCTGGACACGGGATCCACGAACGTCGGTCCGGTCGTGGAATGCTCCAACACGACGCCGCTGCCCAAGGGTTTCAAGCGGCCTCACATCACTCGCCCTCATATCGAGTTCTGAGGCGCGACCGGGTGCGAACGGCGAATGCCGGATCGGGGATGGATCCCGATCCGGCATTCTGGCGTTCCTGGCACATCAAAGCCTCGGTGCCCCGGCCTGTGGGCCGGGGCACCGAGGAAGGTTTGTGACTTACTTGCCGACGCTGTTGTTGCAGCCCATGTTCGAGCCCAGCGAGGTCGACTGCGCGCCCGCGTTGCCTTCGCCGTTCAGCAGGTTGCCGCCCAGGCCGTTGAGGATGCCGACCTGACCGAGGACGTCGACGTTGGCGTCGTGCGACCTGCAGGTGCTGCTCTGCAGGACGCTGAAGGCAGAGGAGCCGCCACGACTGCCACCTTCGCCCGAGCCCGAACCCCAGCCGCCCTGGTCGGCGTGGGCGGCGCCGGCGCTCAGAAGTCCGACGCTGCCGAGTGCAGCGACCAGGACGGCAGCCTTGCGAAGCTTGTGCATGTCATCTCCGGTGGAGTGAAGTGGATGCGATCTGTGACAGATCGACTTCGTGTAGTTACGGAGGCTAATACGAAATATCCGTCAAAAACCGTGCGGCACGCCGTATTCGGAACGCCATCACTGCCTTGGTCGAAGGCGGGATATTTCCCGCCCGGGAAAACCGGGAAAAAGGGGGTCCCGGCACCGAGCTCCGCGCTCGGTGCCGGGACCTGATTCCCGCTTGGCCGCTATGCGACCGTCATGCGACTAGAACGCGCTGTTGTTGCAGCCCATGCTCGAGCCGATGTGGGTGTCCTGGGCGCCGGGGTTGCCCTCGCCGTTGAGCGCGTTGCCCAGCAGGCCGTTGAGCAGTCCGACCTGGCCGAGGACGTCCAGGTTCAGGTCGTGCGACTTGCAGTTGGAGCTCTGCAGAACGTTGGTGCGCTGGTCGCCGCCCTTGCCCCCGTCACGGCCGCCCTCGCCGGCCGAGGCGGTGCCGGCACCGAGGAGCGCGACGCTGCTGATGGCAGCGACCAGAACGGCAGCCTTGCGAAGCTTGTGCATGTCATCTCCGGTGGAGTGAAGTGGATGCGATCTGTGCCAGATCGACTTCGTACAGTCACGGAGATTAATAGGAAATATGGGCAAATCGACCACCGACGCGCCGTGTCGTGTGATCTTGTCGTAGAAGCACCCTGAAGCCGTATCGCCTTCTGGCGGGCCCTTCTGGAACTCCCTCGAAGGGCCCGTGCCGGGTGTGGGTATCCGCTGGTCCCGTGGCTCTAGTGGGCCTTGGCGAGGGCGTTCGCCTGGCTGTTGGACTGCCCGCAGTTGACGCCCTTGGTCTCGGCGGCGGCGAGCACGGCGACCGGGAGATTCGCGTTCAGCAGGTTCTGCGGGCTGCACTCCTGGTAGGGACGGAAGAGGTTGTTCTGCTCCACCGCGCCGGACTGCGCCGCGGCGGGCTGCGGGGTCAGCTGCGGGCTGAGCTTCGGGCTCACCTGCGGGTTGACCTGCGGGCTGACATCGGCACCGCGTTGCGGGAGCGCCTGCTGCTGAGCGGGCGAGCCGTAGGTGTGGGCGGTGGCCTGCGAGCCGGTCCAGGACGCGGCCTGAACCCCCTGCTGTGGAGCGGGCGGCGGAGCGGCGTTGTACGCGGCGGGGGCGTCGGCGAAGCTTGGGACGACGCCGATGGCCGACAGACCGCCGGCCGCTGCTGCTACGAGCGCGACGTGCTGGAACTTGCGCATGAAACCCTCGGCCCTTCATTGACGTGCATGGAACGTACTGAAATGCGGCGATGCATCATTGCTCTGACCCAGTGGGGAACGACATAAGTGCGGGCCCAGTCACGGGAGTCGGGGCGGGGTCACCCATTTGCCAGCGGAGTGAATCGTCGACCGGCGGGCTGTTCATCCGATCGATGCCAAACGGGTGACGGGCTTTTGTATGCCGTGACCGGGACCGATGAAATGTCGTTGCCAGCTGGGAGAGAACAGCGGACGTGAATCGGTGAGAGGGACGACGGGATCCGCTGTCGCCTCCGGCGTGAAGTCCACAAGACAGCCCAGGATTAACCCTGTTGGTGCGCAGTGTGAACATCAGACTGAGCGCACGCACGACTGCACTGAATACAACGGATTTCCCTGTACAGGTATTGAAGGGCCGAGGGTTCCATGCGAAAGCTTCACAAGGCCGCGCTCGTCGTAGCGGCGGCCGGCGGTCTGTCCGCCATCGGTGCCGGCGTCAGCCACGCCGACTCTTACGGCGGGTATCCCGGTGCTGCTCCGGTGCCCGCTCCCTACTACCCGGCACCTCAGGCCGCAGCTCCGGCGCCTGCTCCCCAGTACTACCAGCCCGCCCCGGCGCCCCAGTACCAGGCGCCCCCTCCGCAGTACTACCAGCCGGCCGCGGCACCTGCTCCTCAGTACTACCCGGCGCCCCAGCAGCAGGCCACGGCCGCGACCTCCGCGGCGGGCAGCGCGCAGTCCGGTCCGCAGCCGTACGCCCAGCCGATGATGCAGGCCGCTCCGGCGCCCGCGCCGCAGATCGGTCAGGCCTCCGCCTTCGCCTCGTCCGGTGGCACCGCGCAGGCCGGTGCGCCGTCGTACGCTCCCCAGCAGGCCGCTCCGCAGCAGCAGCCGGCGCAGGTCGTGCCGCAGGTCGCCCCGCAGACGGCGCCGCAGGTCACTCCGCAGGTCGCCCCCCAGGTTGCCGTGCCGCAGGTCTTCAACCCGGAGCCCCCGCCGCGGGTCGCCCCGCAGGTCAACCCGCAGGTGAACCCCGAGGTGAACCCGCTCATCAACCCGCTGATCTCGCCGGCCAGCGCGCCGCAGGTGCCCGGGCTCGGCCTTGGACAGGTCGCGGCGCCGCCCGTCGGTCAGTTGGGTCTGCCGCGACTCGGCTGACGGCCGTCGTCGGTTGTCCTCCGTCTCAACCCGATCTGCTGCAGATCACTTTCGCTCGATCAATGGAGAAGAAATGCGCAAGCTTCAGAAGGCCGCCGTCGTGGGCGCCGCCGTCCTCGGCAGCATCGGATCCTTCGGCGCCGGGCCCGCCTTCGCGCACGGCGAGCCGGGGCACGACGGCTTCGAGATCTCGCAGGGCATCGAATGTCGTTCGCACGACATGAACATCGACGTTCTCGGCAGCGTCGGCGCCCTCAACGGCGTGCTGGGCAACGCGCTGAACGGTGAAGGCAACCCGGGCGCGCAGGACCACCACCTCGGTTCGGACATGGGCTGCAACAGCAAGGCCCTCTGAGCGGCCGCATCACACCCTTCTCCGCGAGACCCTCGCCGCCCTCCCGCAGGGGTGGCTCAAAGCCCAGGCCAGGAGCGATCCGGCCTGGGCTTTCGCATGGCCGGGCGGGAGTCAGTTGCCCTGTCCGGCAAGCTCGGTGAGGGGGTCGTCCGTCAGCCGGTACACCGTCCACTCGTTCTGCGGGCGGGCGCCGAGGGAGTCGTAGAAGGCGATGGTCGGGGTGTTCCAGTTCAGGACGGCCCATTCGAGACGTTCGTAGCCGCGCTCCACGCAGATGCGGGCCAGTTCGGTGAGGAGGGCCTTGCCGTGGCCGGCGCCTCGGGCGGTGGGGCGGACGAAGAGGTCTTCGAGGTAGATGCCGTGGACGCCGCGCCAGGTGGAGAAGTTCAGGAACCAGAGCGCGAAGCCGACCGGGTCGCCGGTGGTGTCGTCGGCCGCGATGTGGGCGTAGGCGGCGGGGTGCTCGCCGAAGAGGGCCTCGTGGAGCTGGGCCTCGGTGGCCTTCGCCTCGTGCGGGACCTTCTCGTAGTCGGCCAGTTCGCGGATCAAGGCGTGGATGACGGGGATGTCGGCCGGGGTCGCGGTGCGGATCATAGAGGGGAGGCTAGCTGGGCTAATCGCGCAGGCGTCGTGCGATTTCCAGTCGGCGGGGCTCCGCCGGGCGGCCGTCCTCGACGTCCCAGAGGGTGTTCTGCAGGAGGCGGCCCAGGGTCCAGGCCCGCGCGCGGGCGCGGTCCAGGCCGAGCACGTCGGTCATGGCGTCGAAGCGCCAGCGGATCTCGTCGGCGTCGAAGTTGTTGTCGAGCGCCGGCCAGAGCTCGAAGCCCGGGTCGCCGGCCAGGGGTTTGGGGTCGATGGCGAGCCAGGGGGCGCGGTCCGAGGCGAGGACGTTCTCGTCGTGCAGGTCCCAGTGCAGGAGGCGGTCGCCGGGTTCGTCCACGACCTCCCGTACGGCGGCCGCGCCGTCCGCGACCAGGCGGCGGGTGTCGGGGTCCGGGATGCGCTCCAGCGCCCACGGGGTGCGGTCCAGCATGGCCTGGGCGATGTCGCCGAGGCGGCGCATGCCCTTCGGGGCCGGCATGGCGCTGAGGTGGGCGAGCAGGTGGGCGATGACCAGGACGGCCTCGCGGGAGCTGGGGAGCGCGGAGAGCATGCGGGTGTGGTCGAGGCGCTCCAGGAGCATGGTGTGGGTCGTCTCGTCGTGGTCGAGGAGGCGGACCGCGCCGTCGCCGTCCCACAGGCGCAGGGCGACGGGCTCACCGTCGCTCTCCTCGTCCAGCAGCTGCAGCTTGAGCACGGCCGGGGTGTCGTCCGCGCGGACGACGGGCAGGACGAGGGCGGTGACTCCGTGCATGGGGCGCCCGTCCAGTCGTAGCTCCCAGCGGTGGAGGAACTCCTCCGCCAGGTCCGGCAGCGCCGCGATGAAGGCCCGACCCGCCTCGCCGTTGTACTCCGCCTGTGCCGCAGCCAGTTCGCTCGGGATGTCGATCACCCGACCGACGATACTGGCGTGCGTGAATCGCTTCATGCGAATTGACCGGGGGCTCGGAGAGAAGGTGTGGGCCTACGTCCGCTCCGCCCCCGGCACGTATGTCTGGCTGGCCATCCTGTTCGTGACCACCGTCGCGCTGCACCACATGTCACCGGAGTTCGAGCAGGAGTTCCTGCGGCAGCGGTCCACCAACATCCACGAGCTGTCGAGCGACCCGACGCGGGTGCTGGTGCAGAGCGCGATGTGGATCGACGGCGGCCACTGGTTCCCGTACGTCTTCCTCTACACGGTGTTCCATGCGCAGGCCGAGCGCTGGCTGGGGACGCTGCGCTGGCTGATGGTGTGTGTGGCCGCGCACGTGCTGGCGACGCTGATCAGTGAGGGGGCGCTGCTGAAGGCGGTCCGGGACGGGATGGTGCCGCACTCGGCGGTCAACTCCCTCGACATCGGGGTGAGTTACGCGCTCGCCGGAGTGGTGGCGGTGCTGACGTACCGGATCGCGGCGCCCTGGCGGTATCTGTATCTGGCGGGCGTGCTGGCCGTGTACGGGGTTCCGTTCGTGTCATCGCCGACCTTCACCGACTTCGGGCACCTCCTCTCCGTGCTGATCGGGCTGGCGTGCTATCCGCTGGTCAGAGGGCGTGGAAAAGCATGGAATCCGAAGGAGACAGTGGCCGCCCTGAGGGATTAGCTTTCCGGCCATGAGCAGCTCGGCGAGCAGTGTCGTGAACGGCGGGATCTCCTTCTGGTACGCGGACGACGGCCCCCCCGCGGTGCGGGAGCCGCTCGGCGGTGACGCGTCCGCGGACGTCGTGATCGTCGGGGGCGGGTACACGGGATTGTGGACCGCGTACTACCTGAAGAAGGCGGCCCCCTTCCTCCGCGTCACCGTCCTGGAGCAGAAGTTCTGCGGATACGGGGCCTCGGGGCGCAACGGCGGCTGGCTGTACAACGGGATCGCGGGTCGCGACCGGTACGCGAGGCTGCACGGGCACGAGGCCGCCGTAGGGCTGCAGAAGGCCATGAACGACACCGTCGACGAGGTCGTGAGGGTGGCGCGGGAAGAGGGCATCGAGGCCGACCTGCACAAGGGCGGGGTGCTCGAAGTCGCCACCACGCCGGCCCAGTTGGCGCGGCTGAAGGACTTTCACGCGCACGAGCTGTCGTACGGCGAGAAGGACCGTGAGCTGTACGACGCCGGTGGGACGGCCGAGCGGATCCGGGTCGCGGGCGCGGTCGGTTCGACGTGGACCCCGCACGGGGCGCGGCTGCATCCGGTGAAGCTGGTGAAGGGGCTGGCGAGGGTCGTCGAGGCACTCGGGGTGGTCATTCACGAGTCGACGCCTGTGACGGAGATCCGGCCGAAGCACGCGGTGACTCCGTACGGGACGGTCCGGGCGCCGTATGTGCTGCGCTGCACGGAGGGATTCACCGCCGGTCTGAAGGGGCATCGGCGCACCTGGCTGCCGATGAACTCCTCGATGATCGCGACCGAGCCGCTCACCGACGAGCAGTGGGAGTCGGTGGGGTGGGACGGGCTGGAGACGCTGGGGGACATGGCGCACGCGTACATGTACGCGCAGCGCACGGCCGACGGGCGGATCGCGCTCGGTGGGCGCGGGGTGCCGTACCGCTTCGGGTCGAGGACCGACAACGACGGGCGGACGCAGGAGGCGACGATCGAGGCGCTCAGGGAGATCCTCGTGCGCTTCTTCCCCTCGCTCGCCGGGGTGCGGGTCGGGCATGCCTGGTCGGGGGTGCTCGGGGTGCCCCGGGACTGGTGCGCGACGGTGACGCTGGACCGGACGACCGGGCTGGGCTGGGCCGGTGGGTATGTGGGGTCGGGCGTGGCCACGACGAATCTCGCGGCGCGGACACTTCGGGATCTGGTGCAGCTCGACTCGGGACAGGGCGGGCGGACCGGGCTGACCGATCTGCCGTGGGTCGGGCACAAGGTGCGCAAGTGGGAGCCGGAGCCCTTGCGGTGGCTCGGGGTGCAGGGGCTGTACCTCACCTATCGGGCGGCCGACCAGCGGGAGCGCAGCAGCCACAGCGTGGAGTCGTCGCGGCTGGCGCGGATCGCCGACCGGGTGGCCGGGCGGCACTGAGAGCGGTGCCGGAGGCGGCAGCGGCCAGTTGTCCACAGCCTCTGGAATCTCTTGAGTGCTGTGTCGGACCTGTGTGCCACTATCGCCTCAACGACCTATGACCCGGGGGGATTCCATGTCGGACGCCGATTCCTGTCCGCGTACGAGACGCCGGCGGGCGGCCGCTTTCTTCGCTGCCGTTCCGCTGCTCGCTTCGCTGCTTGGCCTGACCGGGGCCGGTTCCGCCGCTGCCGTCGAGGCCGCCGATACCGAGTGCGCGACGCTCGCCGTCGCTCCGTTCGGCGACCCGGGCGACGCCGTGGGCAGGGCGACCGTCGTTCCCGGCGCGAGTGCCTGCTACACCGTCACCGCCGAGGCGCCGGGCCTGTACCTGGTGCCGTTGCAGGACAGCAGCAACGGCGCGTACCGGCAGGTGCTGGCGGCCGACGGCAGCCAGGTGGACTGCAACGGGGACGAGTACGCCACGAACGGCATGTGCGCGCTGCCCTCGGCGGGCACGTACACGGTCAAGGTGGTCAACGACGGCTGGACGGACGCGGAGACCGCGGTCGCCGTCGTCCCGCTCGGTGGCACGAAGGGCTGCGCGGACCCCGCCGGCACCAACTGGGACCAGCCGGACGACAGCCGTACGGCCGTGAGCCCGGTGGAGGTCGACTGCCTGCCGTTCGAGGCGAAGGAGGGCGAGCGGATCCGGCTCACCCACGGCTCGAAGGTGTACGGCGACTCCCTCGCCTGGATCACCGACGCGACCGGCGCCCGCGTCTGCCCGCACTTCCCGGAGGACGGCGAGGACAGCTGCGTGCTGCCCGGTGGCGGGCCCTTCCGGGTGATCTCCCGGGTCTCGTACACGGAGAAGGGGTTCCCCGCCCAGTACGGCGTGAAGGTGCGCCGGCTGAACGATCCGCGGGGCTGCACCGCCGCGCCCGTCCGGCCCTACGGTGCGCCGGCGCAGCAGGACCTGACCACGAACCCCTGCTACACGTTCACCGTCGGCAGGTCGGGCCCGTACACCGTGCACTACGTGAGCGAGGATCGGTCCGCCGGTCCAGTGAGTGTGTACGACGCGGACGGTCTGACCGTGTGCCGGTCCGGCGACGACCCCTGCCGGATAGCGAAGGCGGGCACATACACGGCGGTCCTCGACGGCTCGTACCCCTTCCAGGACTCCCGTGAGGGGCTGGTCGTGTTCGACCGGGCTTCCGACTCCGGGTGTGCCGCTGTCGGAACGGGGCTGTACAAGGGCGAGTTGAGCGCTGTGGGGCAGTACGACTGCCTTTCGCTCTCCGCTCCGCAGGGCGCCCGGATCGCCGCGCTCACCCCGCTGATCTCGTCCGGGGTGGACGCCGATGTGGAGGTCCTCGACCGGGACGGCACGGCGCAGTGCGACGCCACGGCGCTCTCGAACGGCGACTGCGCGCTCACGGGTACCGCCCCCTACCGGGCGCTGGTGCACACCGAGGACAGCGCGGACGACGCGACCGGCGCCTACTCCGTCGCCTTCCATCGCACCGACGCCGCGAACGACTGCCCCGTGCTGCCCGCCGGGAGCTTCGCCGCCGACGGCGCCAAGGCCACGCTTGCCACCGGTGACGGCGTCTTCTCGCACTGCCTGAGCATCCCCGCGGACGCGCACACGGGTGCGGAGGTCTTCCAACTCCTCGCCACCTCCGGCGGCGTTCCCGCGAAGTTCTCGGTGCTGGACTCCACCGGCAAGAAGGTCTGCGACCGTATCGCCACCACCGACGGCTGGACGGTGTGCGCGCTGACCCCCGGCAAGGCCCACACCGTGCTGGTCACGGGCCAGGACAAGGCCGCCACGTACACGCTGGCCAGACGTGACGTCACCGCGACCGCCGACGCGGCGGGCTGTACGCGCACCGCCGCGGTGAAGGTCGGCGGACCGTCCGTCAAGGGCGGCTACGGTGCCCCGGGCACCCTGAACTGCCACCAGGTCACCACCGACGCGACCACCGACGTCGTACACCTCGATGTGCGGGACGCGCTGGGCACGGCCAACATCGCGGTCATGGGCGGTGACGGCAAGCCGGAGTGCTCCTTCCGCAACCGCTCCTGCGCGGCCACCGGTTCCACCACTCACCAGGTTCTGGTGCAGACCCCGGCCACCCTCAAGGCGTCGCCCGAATACCACCTGGACGCCCTGCGCGTCGCGACCGCCGACGGTCCCGCGCCGGAGTGCACCAGGGTGCCGTCGGTGGCGTACGGCTACGGGCCGATCACCGGCACGCTCGACGAGTCGCACACCGCCGTGTGCGCCGTCCTGCCCACCGCCGGGTTCGACCGCTTCGACGCCGCGATCACCGACACGACCGGCGCCGCCACCACCGCTGTGCCGGTCCTCTACAACAGCGCCTGGAACAACGGCTGCACGCTGTACATGCCGACCGGCTACCAGTGCGCGGCGGGTGGTTCGTCCACCGGGGCCGCGCAGAGCGTGTTCCTGCTCGGCCTTCCCGAGAAGGCGTCCAGAACGTCCTACAGCGCCAAGTTGAGCTGTACGTCCCCGCTGTGCGGCACGGACAAGGTGAGCGTCACCGGGGTCAGCCCGGACACCGGGGTGAGCGGCAGCAAGGTGCGGCTGACGGTGACCGGCACCGCGCTCGGCCCGAACGACACGGTCCGCCTGAGCCTGAGCGGCAAGACCCTGACCGCCACGACGGACTCGGTCTCCGCCGACAACAGGACGCTGACGGCCACGGTCGACCTCACGGGCGCGGCGACCGGCACCTGGAACGTCAGCGTGATCGCGCACGGCGTCGAGTACCAGCACGGCACCTTCACCGTGACCCGGCCCCAGCTGACGAACACGGCCGCCCCCAAGGTGACGGGTACGGCCAAGGTGGGCGCCAAGGTCACCGCGGCGGCCGGGAGTTGGTCGGCGGCCCCTTCGTCGTACACCTACCAGTGGACGGCCGACGGGAACGCGATCAGCGGGGCCACGGCGTCGACGTACACGATTGCGGCGGCGCAGCTCGGCAAGAAGCTCGGTGTGACGGTCACCGCGGCCAGGAGCGGCTGGCAGAGCGGGACGGCGGCCTCGGCGGGGGTGGCCGTCGCCAAGGGGGACGCGCCCAAGGCGACCAAGGTGCCGGTGATCAGCGGGACGGTGAAGGTCGGCAGGACGCTCAAGTCGACGGCCGGGACCTGGAGTCCGACGGCGACCTCGTACGCGTACCAGTGGTACGCGAACGGGAAGGCGATCAGCGGGGCGACCCGGTCCTCGCTGGTGCTGAAGCCGGCGCAGAAGGGCAAGAAGATCACCGTGAAGGTGGTCGCGCACCGCACCGGTCACCAGGACGGGTCGGCGGTGAGCAAGGCGAGCGGCGCGGTCGCCGGGTGAGTGGTTGACCGGGTGCCCGGGTGCCTGGGTGGTCGGGTGAGCTGAGGGGGAGGGGTCCGCGGTCCGTGGGGCCCCTCCCCGGTCTTATGGCACCGGCTCCGGTCCTGCGACTCCGGTTACGACACCGGTTCCGGTACGGGCGCTTCCGCCGGGGCGCCGTGCCTGGGGGCCTTCGCCGTCACCATCAACCCCGCGACCAGGCCGGCCAGGAGCATGATGCCGGCGGCCCACCAGATGGCGACCGTGTAGCCGTGGACGACGCCCTCCCTGGCGATCAGGGCCTGCTGCGCGGGACCGTGGAGATGCGCGGCGATGTAGGTCGCGCTGCTGGTGGTGGCGATGGTGTTCAGCAGGGCCGTACCGATCGAACCGCCCACCTGCTGTGCGGTGTTGACGGTCGCCGAGGTCACACCCGAGTCCTGGGGCGCGACGCCCGCCGTCGCGGTGGCGAAGACCGGCATGAAGGTCAGCCCCATGCCGAGACCCATCAGGAGCAGGGCGGGCAGGATCTCGGTGGCGTAGGACGAGTCGACCGTCAACTGCGTGAGGATCACCATGCCGCCCGCCGCGAGGATCATGCCGGGGACCATCAGCAGGCGCGGCGGGACGCGGTTCATCAGCCGGGCGGATATCTGGGTGGAGCCGATGATGATCGCTGCGGTGAGGGGCAGGAAGGCCAGGCCGGTCTTCAGGGGCGAGTAGACGAGGATGACCTGGAGGTAGTAGGTCATGAACAGGAACAGCCCGAACATGCCGATGACGGCGAGTCCCATGGTCAGGAAGCAGCCGGCGCGGTTGCGGTCCTTGACGATGTGGAGGGGGAGCAGGGGCGTCCGTGCCCGCGACTGCCACCACACGAAGGCCATCAGGAGTACGACGCCCGCCGCCAGCAACCCCAGCACCAGCGGGTCGGTCCAGCCGCGCGGCTCGGCCTCACTGAAGCCGTACACGATCGCGACCAGGCCGCCGCAGCCCAGCACCGCACCCGGTACGTCGAGGCGGGCGCCCGCGTGGCCGGGGCGGTCGTGCAGCAGGGCGAAGGCGCCGAAGACGGCGACGATCGCTATGGGGATGTTGACGTAGAGGCACCAGCGCCAGTTCAGGTACTCGGTGAGCAGACCGCCGACGATGAAACCGATCGCCGAGCCGCTGCCCGCGAGGGCGCCGTAGATGCCGAACGCCTTTCCGCGCTCCTTCGGGTCGGTGAAGGTCGTGGTGAGCAGCGACAGGGCCGACGGGGCCAGGAGCGCGGCGAAGGCGCCCTGCAGCGCGCGGGCGCCGAAGAGCATGGCGGAGCCGGTGGCGGCGCCGCCGAGCGCGGACGCGGCGGCGAAGCCGATCAGCCCGATGATGAACGTCCGCTTGCGGCCCACCAGGTCGGCGATGCGGCCGCCGAGCAGGAGGAGGCCGCCGAAGGCCAGCGTGTAGGCGGTGATCACCCATTGCCGGTTGCCGTCGGACATCCCGAGGTCGCGCTGTGCGGAAGGGAGCGCGATGTTCACGATGGTCGCGTCGAGCACGACCATGAGCTGCGCGAGCGCGATGATCACCAGGCCCCACCAGCGGCGGGGATCGGCGTCCCGGGGTTCACCTGTCGGGGTGACGCGCACCCGGCCAGAAGACCACGGATCGGGGAGAGCCGCATCCGCGGGCGCCTCGGGGGCGGGGGCGGGCGCGGATGCAGATGCCTTGTGACTGGGAATGTGCCTGGTCATGGCTCCAGTACCACCTTTCCGGTCGTTGCGCGGGTTTCCAGTGCCCGGTGCGCGGCCGCCGCCTCGGCGAGCGGGAAGCGCTGCACCGCGGGGGTCAGCCGGCCCGCGGCGGCCTCGGCGAGGGCGCGCAGTTCGAGGGTGCGCAGGGGGTCGGGGCCGCCGGCCTTCCGCATCATCACGGGCCCCAGGACCTGCTCGGATACGCCGTCGACGAGGTAGGGCCCGCCGCCACGGATGCCCTCGGCCGACCAGCCGAAGACGAGGTGCCTGCCGCCGGGCCCGAGCAGGGCGACGGTCTCGTGGGCGACCTCGCCGCCCACGCCGTCGAAGACGAGGGTGGCGGGGCGTCCGCCCAGATAGGCACGGATTTTGTCCGGCCAGCCCGGGCCGTTGTAGTCGACGGCGAGGTCGGCGCCGCCCGCCTGTACCCGCGCGACCTTCTCCGGGCCGCCGGCAAGACCGACGACGACGGCGCCGGCGTTCTTCGCGTACTGCACGAGCAGGGTGCCGATGCCACCCGCGGCCGCCGGGATCACGACCACGTCGTCCGGGCCCGGCTCGGCGAACTGCAGGATCCCCATCGCCGTACGCCCGGTCCCGATCATGGCGACGGCCTCGGCCCGGTCCAGGTTCTCCGGTATCTCGTGCACTCGGTCGACATCGGTGACGGCGAGTTCCGCGTAGCCGCCCGGCGCGAAGCCGAGGTGGGCGACCACCCTCTTGCCGAGCCACAGCGCGGCGACGCCCTCGCCCAGGGACTCCACGACACCGGCGACCTCACGGCCCGGGACGGTGGGCAGCCGGGTCGGCTCGGGCAGCGGGCCCTGCTCGCCTTCGCGCAGAGCGGTGTCGAGCAGGTGAACTCCGGCCGCTTCCACGGCGATACGGACCTGGCCCGGGCCCGGCGCGGGGTCGGCCACCTCCTCGTAGCGGAGGTTCTCGGCCGGACCGAAGGCGTGCAGACGGGTGGCGTGCATCGTGATCCCCCAACTGTCGGTGTGGAGCCCACCTCTGTATATGGAGTCACTCTTCAACCTCAAGCTTGCTTGAGGTCAAGGGTCCGGCGGCCGAGCGCCAGCGACACCGCGGCGAGGGCGCTGTTGAAGGAGACCTCCGACAGGACGCCGGGGGCCGCGACCTGGTCGCCGGCGAGGTAGACGCCGTCGCCGCGGTCGATGGCCGGGCGGTCGCGCCAGCCGGTGCCGGGCAGGTCGACGGCGCCGGTACGGCCGTTCGCGACGGCCTCGCGCCGCCAGGTGACGCGCCCGCGCCAGCCCTCGAAGGCGAGGTCGAGGAGCTCCTCGGCGCGCGCGATGCCGTCGGCCTTCGACTCGTGCGGGGCGATCGGGATCTGGCCCTGGATGAGCTGCTCGCCGGCCGGGGCGAGGGTACGGTCCTGCGCGGTGAACCGTTCCAGCCAGCCGGGGGAGTCGAGGTCGGACACGGCGAAGGCGTCGCCGCGGCGGGTCCGTACCGCGAGATCGACGAGAGCCGTACGGCCGCCGGTCCAGGTCAGGGTGTCGTCGCGCAGGAGCCGCCGGGCGGCGTCGAGGGAGGTGGCGACGATGACGGGGCCGCCGGTCGCCGGAAGGGAGTCGAGGGTGTCGACGCGGGACAGGGTCTCCATCCGTACGCCGAGATTCCACGCGCGGGCGGCCATGCGGTCGATGACGTTCGCCCAGCCGCCGCGCGGGTAGTGCGCCTCGGGCGGAAGCTTGGTGGCGCGGCGCAGCCGCTCCTGCACGAACGCGGCGGACAGGGCGCCGGGGTCGTGGTGGAAGAGGGCGACGGCCGAGTAGTGGGCGGCGGCCCGTGCGGCCTCCTCGCCCGCGATGCCGGTGGCCCAGCTCATGAAGTCGGTGTCGACGGGCGCCTGTTGGAGCCCGTGGCGCAGCAGCTTCAGCATCGCGAAGGGCGGGGTGCGGCGCAGCACGCCGTGGTGGCGCAGCCGCAGCCGGGCCGCCTCCAGGGGCGGGATCGGGGCGAGCGGCCCGATCAGGTCGCGCTGCTTCAGCCAGGTCCAGTGCGGGCCGCCGCTGTAGAGGGCGTGCGGTCCGTCGTTCGTCCGGTACGGGCCCTCGGCGGTCCGGGCTCGCCCGCCGAGGGTGTGATGGGCTTCGAACATGGTCACTCGGGCGCCCGCCTCGGCAGCGGTGACGGCCGCGGTCAGTCCGGCGAAACCGCCGCCGATGACGGTGATGCGGTGCATGGGTGGGGTCTCCCTCGGGTTGGAGTCGCCTTTGTGTTCATGCGCTGTGTCTCAGTTCATGCGCTGTGTTCATACGACGTCGCTGGGGCCCCGGAATGTGACATGAATCTGTGTTTTGGCTGGTCAGGGGGATTGTCAGAGGTGGGGTGCACGATGGGGATGTGGCGAGGAGAGCGGTGGGTGGCGTGGATGCGGCGAGCGGTTCGAGCGGGAAGGATGGTTCCGATCGCGTGGGTGGTTCGAGGCGTACGGCGGTGAAGGGGGCCCGGCGGCCGGAGGTGCGGTTGCCTGCGCTGGAGCCGTTCGGGGGCGGGGAGTTGGAGCCGGACGGGGACTACGACGGGCTGGAGTTCCGGGACGCGGATTTCGCCGGGCAGGACGGCGGCGGCGCCCGGTTCATGGACTGCGCGCTGACGGGGTGCGCGCTGGACGAGACGCGGCTGCACCATGCCCGGATCCTCGACTCGGTGCTGACGGGGGCACGAGGGGTCGGTACGGATCTCGCGGAGTGCACCCTGCGCGATGCCGAGGTGGTCGACGCCCGTCTCGGCGGGGTGCAACTGCACGGTGCCGTCCTGGAGCGCGTGGTGTTCCGCGGCGGCAAGATCGACTATCTGAACCTGCGCGCGGCCCGGCTCAAGGACGTCGTCTTCGAGAACATCGTGCTGGTCGAGCCGGACTTCGCAGGCGCAGTCCTGGAGCGCGTGGAGTTCGTGGACTGCGTCCTGAAGGAGGCGGACCTCACGGGCGTGGTCCTGAAGGACGTGGACCTGAGAGGGGCGGCGGAGCTGGGCATCGCGAGGGGTGTGGAGCGGTTGGCGGGGGCGGTCATCAGCGCGGCCCAACTGATGGACCTGGCGCCGGTGTTGGCGGTGGAGATGGGGATTCGGGTGGAGTGATCCGAGCTTCCTTCAGCCCGTCCGGCGTTTGAGGACGAGGCCGTTCAGGCCGAAAGGGGGGGTCTGGGGGCGCAGCCCCCGGTAGACGGTCGCTGAAGCTCACGGGACTGGAAGCTCACGGGACCGGAAGCTCACGGCACCCGCGGAAAGCGGGCCTGCAGGGTCCAGATCGCCGGGTTCTCCCCGAGGTCGTCGTGCAGATCGACCAGGTCGGCGAGCAGGTCGTGCAGAAAGTCCCGCGCCTCGCGGCGCAGATCGGCGTGGGAGAAGCTGAGCGGCGGCTCCTCCGCCGGCATCCAGTCCGCCTCGACGTCCACCCAGCCGAAGCGGCGCTCGAAGAGCATCCGGTCGGTCGACTCGGTGAAGTCCAGCTCCGCGTGCTGGGGACGAGCGGCGCGGGACCCCGCCGGATCCCGGTCCAGCCGTTCCACGATGTCGCACAGCGCCCAGGCGAAGTCGAGCACCGGCACCCATCCCCAGGCTGTGGACAGTTCCCGGTCCGCCTTGGTGTCGGCGAGATAGACGTCACCGCAGAACAGGTCGTGGCGCAGGGCGTGGACGTCCGCGCGGCGGTAGTCCGTCTGCGGCGGGTCCGGGAAGCGGTTGGAGAGGGCGTAGCCGATGTCGAGCACGTACGAGATGGTGTCACGCCGCCTTAGGATCACTGGCGTGTCCCGATCAGCACCGGTTGTCCCGGCCGTCGTACTCGCCCTCGTCCTGACCGCGTGCGACGGGGGTGTGCACGGCACCCCGGGGGGCTCCGGGGTGCACGATCCGTACTTTCCGAAGGCGGGCAACGGCGGATACGACGTCAGCCACTACGACCTGAAGCTCGCCTACGACCCCGCCGACGGACACCGCCTCACCGGGACCGCCACCATCACCGCCCGCGCCACCCAGGATCTGTCCGCGTTCGACCTCGACTTCAAGGGGCTGCACGTCGACGAGGTCACCGTCGAGGGCAGGCGTGCCCGCTGGAACCGCGCCGGGCAGGAGCTCACCGTCCGCCCGCGCCGCGACCTGGACGACAACGAGACCTTCAGCGTCACCGTCCGCTACTCCGGCACCCCGCAGACGATCACCGATCCCGACGCCTCCCACGAGGGCTGGCTGCGCACCGACGACGGCGCGCTGGCGCTCGGCGAACCCACCGGCTCCATGGCGTGGTTCCCCGGCAACAACCACCCCTCCGACAAGGCGTCGTACGACATCGCCGTCACCGTGCCGAAGGGCCTGCAGGCCGTCTCCAACGGGGAGTTGACGGGAGAGACGAGCGACAGGAACCGTACGACCTTCACCTGGCACTCCGCCGAGCCGATGGCGAGTTACGTCGCCACCGTCGCCATCGGCCACTACGACATCAGCCGGTCCACCATCGGCAAGGACCGCCTGCCCGTGTACGTCGCCGTCGACCCGGCCCAGGTGAAGGCGAGCCGGAAGGTGCTCGCGAAGATCCCCGAGATCATCGAGTGGGAGGAGTACAACTTCGGCCCGTACCCCTTCTCCTCCACCGGCGCGATCGTCGACCGCGGTCAGGACGCCGAGTACGCCCTGGAGACCCAGACGCGGCCCGTCTTCCCCGGCGCCCCCGACACCGGGACCCTCGTCCACGAACTCTCCCACCAGTGGTACGGCGACTCCGTCACACCGAAGACCTGGCGGGACATGTGGCTCAACGAGGGCTTCGCGACCTACGCGGAGTGGCTGTGGGACGAGGACCACGGCGGCGACACCGCCCAGCAGACGTTCGACAAGCTGTACGACCACGGCGAGGACGACCACGAGGACCTGTGGGCGTTCCCGCCGGCGAAACCGAGCAGCGCCGCGCACATCTCCGACGATCCCGTCTACCAGCGCGGCGCGATGGTCCTCCACAAGATCCGGCAGACCGTCGGCGACGACACCTTCTACGACATCATCCAGGGCTGGGCCGCCACCTACCGCCACCGGAACGTCGACACCGACGACTTCACGGCGTACGTCGAGAAGAAGGCGCCGGGCAAGGACTTCGACGAGATCTGGAAGGACTGGCTGTACGGGGACGGCAAGCCGAAGCACCGGTGACCTGACGGGGGCGACGACGGGTCACACCCGGCGCCAAGGTCGTTCACTCCACGTCGGCACAGTGCACCGTCGCGGGGCGGCTCACGCGGCCGGGGTGGGCAGCTCCTTGCGCAACACCGCGCACGGACGCCCCAGTTGGAGGTCCGTGCGGTGGCCGATCACCCGGTACCCGAGCGCCGTCCAGAAGGCGAGCCCCTTCGGATTGTTGTCGAGTACGGCGAGACGTACGGCGTCCCGGCCTGCCACGCGGAACCTCTCCTCGACCAGCGTGGCCAGCCGGCGCCCATGACCTCGCCCGTGCTCGCCCGCGTCCACCATCAGCAGCCCGATCCACGGGTCCGGGTCGGCCGGATCGGGGTGGTCGGCGAGCGTGATCGCGACCCCCACCAGCCGGCCTGCGGAGCGCGCGAGCAGCACCTCGGCGTCCGGATTCGCCAGCTCGTCGGCCAAAGCGGCCGCCACCTGCTCCGGGCGGATGTCGTCCGGGTCCGGGAAGTCACCGCTGAGGGCCTGGAACTCGCGGTTGGAGGCGTAGAGCGCGGTGAGTTCGGTGAGGAGCGGGGCCGGGATGTCGTGGTCGGGGGTGAGGGGGAGGGCGGTGAGGATCACGTCGGGCAACCTATCGCCCGGATGCGTCTGTCATCCGGGAACGCCGGAGCCCCCGGCCGGATGGCCGGGGGCTCCGCACCGCGTGGCCGACCGTCGGACGGTCACGCGTCACACGTACACGCGGGCATGCGTCAGACGTTCACACCGAAGTCCTGGGCGATGCCCACCAGGCCCGAGGCGTAGCCCTGGCCGACCGCGCGGAACTTCCACTCCGCGCCGTTGCGGTACAGCTCGCCGAAGACCATGGCCGTCTCCGTCGCCGCGTCCTCGGAGAGGTCGTAGCGCGCGATCTCGGCGCCGCCGGCCTGGTTGAGGATGCGGATGTAGGCGTTGCGGACCTGGCCGAAGTTCTGCGAGCGGTTCTCGGCGTCGTAGATCGAGACCGGGAAGACGATCTTGTCGATGTCGGCCGGGAGGCCGGCGAGGTTGACCTGGATCGCCTCGTCGTCGCCCTCGCCCTCGCCGGTGCGGTTGTCACCGGTGTGGACGATCGTGTTGTCCGGGGTCTGCTTGTTGTTGAAGAAGACGAAGTGGCCGTCCGAGAAGACCTTGCCCTGAGTGTTGACCGCGATCGCGGAGGCGTCGAGGTCGAAGTCCGTTCCGGTGGTGGTGCGGACGTCCCAGCCGAGGCCCACGGTGACGGCGGTCAGGCCCGGAGCCTCCTTGGTGAGCGAGACGTTGCCACCCTTGGACAGGCTTACAGCCATGGTTTGGGAGTCCCTTCCCTCGTTGCGTACGGGCTTCGTACTGGAGACGAAGCTACCGGTACCTCTATGAACGCCAAGAGTGGTACCAGAGGTTCCCCGTCCGCCCGTGTCTCTTTACTTTCTTTACCTGAGATATTCGGGTGACGTGGACCGGACAGCCGAGCGACCATGGACGGCATGTCCGGTCCCTATCCCATCCGCGGCTCCGTCTCCCTCCCCGAGGCCGAGCTCCTGTGGCGTTTCTCGCGGTCGTCGGGGCCTGGCGGGCAGCACGTCAACACCAGTGACTCGCAGGTGGAGCTGCGCTTCGACCTGGCGAAGACCGAGGCGCTGCCCGAGGTGTGGAAGCGACGCGCGCTGGAGCGGCTGGCCGGCCGGCTCGTCGACGGCGTCGTCACCGTCCGTTCCTCCGAGCACCGCTCCCAGTGGCGCAACCGCGAGACCGCCGCGGTGCGGCTCGCCGCCCTCCTCGCCGAGGCCACCGCACCGCCGCCCAAACCGCGCAGGCCGACCCGGATTCCCCGGGGGATCAATGAGCGACGGCTGCGGGAGAAGAAGCAGCGCTCCGACACGAAGCGGGGGCGGCAGGGCCGGGACTGGGGCTGAGACCGCCCGCGTCGAGAAAGCGACGCCGGCTGCGCTGCCGTAGAACAACTGCCAGAACGTCAGTCGTGGAACGTCAGTCGTAGAACGTCCTTTGTCACATCCTCGGCGGCCCGTCCGTCAAGTCATCGACAAGGGACCGGCGTGCGAGGAGCTGTGGCGATGAACGAGAACGGAATTCCCGCCGAGGACGGCCCGCGGAAAGCGGCTGAGGCGGCTGAGGCGGCGGAGAGCGAATTTCTCGCGCGGCGATTCGAATCGCATCGAAGTCATTTGCGGGCCGTCGCCTACCGCATGCTCGGCTCGTCCGCCGAGGCCGACGACGCGGTGCAGGAGGCCTGGTTCCGGCTCAGCCGTTCCGACACCCGGCAGGTGGACAACCTCGGGGGCTGGCTGACGACGGTGGTCGGCCGGGTCTGCCTGGACATGCTGCGCTCCCGCAAGTCGCGCGCGGAGGAGCCACTGGAGCCGCTGGAGCCGTCGGGTGTCACCGCGCGCGTGCCGGACGCCGCCGCCCCCGACCCCGAGCAGGACGCGCTGCTGGCTGACTCCGTGGGCGTCGCCCTGCTGGTCGTGCTTGAGGCGCTGTCGCCCGCGGAGCGGCTGGCGTTCGTGCTGCACGACCTGTTCGCGGTGTCGTACGAGGAGGTCGGGGACATCGTGGGGCGCAGTCCGGTGGCGGCGCGGCAGCTGGCCAGCCGGGCGCGGCGCCGGGTGCAGGGCGCCGACGCCCCGGACGCGGACCTGGTGCGGCAGCGTGAGGTCGTGGACGCGTTCCTGTCGGCCGCGCGGGAGGGCGACTTCGAGGCGCTGGTCGAGCTGCTCGACCCGGACGTCGTCGCGCGCACCGACGTCGGCGTGACCACGGGCGCGCAGGCCGTGGCGAGGGGCGCGTCGAGCTTCGCGCACTTCGCGTACGTGTCGAGGCCCGCTCTGGTGGGCGGTGCCACGGGTCTCGCGGTGTTCCTGGAGGGGCGCCTGGACCGTGCGCTGAGCTTCACGTTCGTCGGGGAGCGGATCGCCGTCATCGAGATCGTGACGGACCCCGAGCGGGTGGCCCGGCTCGATGTGAGCCTGGTCTAGAGGGGGTCTGGAGGGGGTCTGGACTTGAGGTGGTCTAGAGATCCAGTACGCCGACCGTCTCGCCGCCGCTCAGCTCGCCGGTGTCTCGGAAGCCGAGCTTCAGATAGAACTCCTCCGGACCGTTCGGCTCGGGGTGCCAGGTGACGTACAGCTGCTTGCCGCCCCGGCGCCGGATCTCGGCCGCCACGGACTCGACGGCGAAGCGGCCGTATCCGCGGCCCTGTTCACCGGCGGCGATGTTCAGCCGCCACAGACCGGAGCGGTGGAGGGTGCCGTCCTGTTTCCAGTCGATGTCGAAGAAGGCCATCAGGAAACCGACCGGGCGGCCGCCGTCGACGATCAGACGCGGCCAGGCGACCCCGGCGGGATGAACGTATGCCTCCGCGAGGGACTTCATCACCGGGGAGACGGCGAACTCCTGCTCCGGCCGGACCTGAATTCCCGTCGCGGCCTCGAAGTTCCGGGGCGTGATCTCTTCGAGTCGGGGTGCCGGCGTGACCCCTTCGAGTCGAGCCGTCGGCGTCGTCGTAGTCATCTGCGCACCTTAGGGACTCGGCACGCGCGCGGGCCACGGAATTACCAGGTCAGCCCAACTGCCGGTATCGGCCCCGGAAGTACGTCAGCGGACCGCCGTCCGCGCTGGGCACCCCGGCCGTCAGTACCCGCCCGATCACCAGCGTGTGGTCCCCGGCCCGCACCCGCTGTTCCGTCTGGCATTCCAGGGTGGCCAGGGCGCCGCCCACCAGGGGCGCGCCGGACGCCTTGCCGCGGGCGTACGGGATGTCCTCGAAGAGCAGCCGGTCGCTGATGCGGCCCTTCATGGCGAAGCGGCCGGCGATGTGGCGCTGGCTCTCGGAGAGGACCGAGACCGCCCACCGTGGCTGCTCGTCGAGCAGGTCGTCCATGCGGGAGCCCTCGCGCAGGCTGACCAGGACCAACGGCGGGTCCAGGGAGACCGACATGAAGGAGGTGGCCGTCATGCCGACGTCCTCGCCGTCCGGCGCGGACGGGTCGTCCGGGTCGAGGGAGGGCTCCTGCGCGGTCACCAGGACCACGCCCGCGGCCAGCCGGGACATGGCTGCGCGGAACTCGTCGTTGCTCACCCCCTCAGCATGCCCGGAGGTGCGCGGAGCAGTGATCGGGAACGTGGCAGCAGGAGTGTTCGGCACGCCGGAGACGCTAATGTCCGCCCCGCACGGACCGCATCGGGCCCGGGGCGGAGACCGGACCTAGGACCACCGACGGAGTTCGCCGACGCATCTTTCCCGGTCCTTGCCGGTATCCCGGCGTAGCCTCGTTCGGCATCTCCACAAACCCACAAAGTTTGCGTTCAGTAAACGCACAGGGAGAACGCAGAAACACCACTCAATTGCTCATCTTTAGCTGTGACTTGAGTCACAAGGGCCACTAATTGTTGACCCTGTGTACCGAGTGGGCAGCGCGCTGTGATTCAGTGGCTGGGAAGCTGCCAGAACGATACGCCGATGAGAACCCTTGATTCGCTGCGAGGTACTCGGGGGGAGGGCGAGCATGGAGACCGAGTCAGAGCCCTACGTCCGTCTTGCGACCCTGCGGCAACTGCACCAGGTCATGGCTGACATGAACACGGCCCGCAGCCTGGCGGACACGCTGCAGACCGTCGCGGACGGCGTGGTCAAGGGCCTCGGCTATGAGCTGGCGTGCGTCAACCTCGTCCGCCCCGACGGCGACCTCGTGGTCGCCGCCTTCTCCGGGAACGCGGCCGCGGAGGCGCTCATCACCGGCCGGGCCGGCTCGCGCGAGTCCTGGGACCGTCGGCTGGGCATGGGCGAACACTGGGGTGACCTGGTCTTCATACCGCACACCGAGGGCTGGATCCTCGACGACGACGACGTCCCGCAGTGGTACACCGACGGGCCCGCGCCCCGCTTCGAGGACGAGTGGCACCCCTCCGACCGGCTCTTCGCCCCCATGCACACGCCCGCCGCGCCGGGCGGCTCCTGCGGTGAACTGATCGGCGTCCTGTCCGTGGACCGGCCGCGCAACGGCCGGCGGCCGGGCGCATGGGGTCGCGAAGCGCTCCAGATGTACGCGTTCCAGGCCGCGATCGCGATCAGCAACGCGCGTCTACGTGCCAACATGCAGCGCGCACTGGTCAGGCTCGAAAGGGAGCAACAAGCCCTGCGCGCCAGTGAGGAAAGCTTCCGGCAGGCCTTCGAGTACGCCCCCTCCGGCATGGCCATCGCCGAGATGGGCGGCGACCAGCACGGCCGGATCCTGCGGACGAACGACGCCCTGTGCCGTCTGCTGGGCCGCCCCGCCTCCGCGATGCGCCGCTACGCGTTCTCGGACCTCGTCCACCCCGAGGACGTCGGCACGCTGCTGCGGACCTCCGCCGAGGGCGGGCGCGCGGAACTGCGCCTGGGCCGCCGCGACGGGACGTACGTGTGGGTGTCGCTGCGCAACAGCGTGGTCGCGGACGCCGCCGACGGCCCCCGGTTCCTGCTGACCCACGTCGAGGACATAGAGGACCGCAAGCGCCGTGAGCTGCAGCTCGCCCACCGCGCGTCCCACGACTCCCTCACCGGCCTGCCGAACTCCGCCGAGCTGCGCTCCCGCCTCTCCTCCCGGCTCTGTCAGCGCTCCAGCCACCCGGGCGCCCTGGAGTCCCTGGACGCGGCCTACGGCCACCCCGCCTTCGACGCGAACGGCCACGGCTTCGACTTCCGGCCGGGCGGTGGTGTAGAGGTCTTCGACGGCTACGACCACCATGTGCACACCGCCGCGCCCGCGGCCGACCACGACGACGGCACCAAGGGGCTCGCGGTCCTCTTCTGCGACCTCGACGGCTTCAAGTCGATCAACGACCGGTTCGGGCACAACGCGGGTGACGCGGTTCTCATCGAGGTCGCCCGGCGGCTGTCGCGGCAGGTGCGCGACGGTGACACGGTGGCGCGGCTCGGCGGTGACGAGTTCGTGGTGCTGGCCGACGGGCTCGGCAAGGCCGACGCCCAGGACCTCGCCGTTCGCCTGCGCAACGAGATCATCCAGCCCATCCGGGTCGACGGCCGCGCCATGCGCGTGGGCGCCAGCTTCGGTATCGGGTGGGCTCACTGCGGCATGACTGCGGACGAAGTGTTGAAGTCCGCCGACGAGCGCATGTACGTAGAGAAACGATCTCGTCCCAAACAGCACAGACGCGCGGGTTGATTTCCAGGTCAGCGAGCCGGGCGTGTGCCGATGCGATCCGAGTCACCTGTTTGGGCCATCGCGAGCGGGTAGGCTCGCCATTCTGACCCCACGTATCGCACCGACCCGCACCGCTGAGGAGTACCAAGGGATGACGTCCGGCAACAACGGCGCCAGTACGCCCGAGGACGACGACCCGTTCGGCTACCTCTACGCCGACGGGCAGGCCAATGGAGCCCAGCCGCCGTCCGGTGGCGGCGGCTACGGCTACCCGGGCTCCGTCAACCGCGTGCGCGCCGTCGGCCAGCGACAGTACGGCCAGCCGGCCCAGCCCCAGCAGACGGCCGCCTACGGCCAGGTTCCGCAGCAGCAGGGCGCGTACGGCCAGCCGAACGCCCACTACGCGGCGCCGGAGATGCTCCCCGGCGGGGCTCCCACCACCCAGCACCCGATGCCCGGCGGTGGCGGCGGCCGCCGCGGCCCCAACACCAAGGGCCTGCTGATCGGCGCGGTCGCGGTGGTCGCCGCGGTCGTGATCGGTATCGGTGTGGCGATGATGAACGGCAACTCGGACGACAAGGCGAGCGACGACGTCTCGCCCAGCCCGTCCACCTCGCAGAACTCCAAGCCCAGCCGGACGGCGAGCGCCAGCGCGGCGGCGGACCTGCCGAAGACGGACGCGAAGGACGTTCAGCTGGGCGGCGGGGCGAGTGTGGTGTCGGACGTCGAGGGTGCCCAGTCCGACGGCGGCTCGTATGTCGGCAACCTCAACAATGTCGGCGCCTCGGTCACCTGGACCGTCGACGACATTCCCGAGGCCGGCGCCTACACGCTCTTCGCGCACTACAGCGTCCCCGGCCAGGACCAGTCGATGACGCTCCTGGTGAACGGCAAGCCCTTCGGCAACAAGTACAACCTGGGCAACTTCGCGCACGCCGCGGACGGTGACTTCACCAAGGGCTGGACGAAGACCTACGCGTGGCCCACGCTCAAGAAGGGCTCGAACACCTTCACCCTGACCTGCCAGGACGGCGACAAGTGCAACGTCCTGCTGGACCAGCTGTATGTGAAGAAGGGCCAGGTCAAGAACTAGGGGACGCCCCCTGGGCCGCACTGACCCGCCCGTTGACCGCCACCCGCCCCACCACGTCCTCGTAGGCCGCGGGGTCGAACTCCCCTGCCACCGGCGCCAGTACGGTCGCCGCCGACAGGGCCACCGCGCGGGACAGGCGGTCCGGCCAGGGCAGGTTCTCGACCAGGCCCGAGAGCAGGCCCGCCACCGCCGAGTCGCCCGCGCCGGTCGGGTTGCCGTGGAGGTGGGCGGGTGGGGTGGCGTGCCAGCGGCCCTCGGGGGTCACCGCCAGGAGGCCGTTCGCGCCGAGGGAGGCGACGACGGCGTGGGCGCCTCGGCGGCGGGCGTCCTGCGCCCCGCGCAACGGCTCGTGGGAGCCGGTGAGTTCGGCCAGTTCGTCGGCGTTCGGCTTGACGATGTCCGGGCGGGCGGCGACCCCGCGGCGCAGAGGCTCCCCGCTGGTGTCCAGGAGCACGGGCACCCCGGCCGACCGCGCCGTCCGTATCAGCCCGGCGTACGCGCCCACCGGGACCCCCGGCGGCAGGCTGCCGCACAGGGCCACCGCGGACACCGACGCGAGCAGATCCTCGTAGGCCTCCTGGAAGGCGGTCCACTCGGCGGGGCCGATGGTCGGGCCGGGTTCGTTGAGCTGCGTGGTGTCGCCGGTCCGTTCGTCGGCCACGGCGATCGTGCGGCGGCTGGCTCCGGTGACCGGGACGAGGGCGTCCACCAGCCGCGGTACGGCGGTGAGTTGCTCCTGCACGGCGCGCCCGGTGGCGCCGCCCGTGAAGCCGGTGACCGTCACCTCGTGCCCCAGGGCCGCCAGCACGCGGGCCACGTTCAGGCCTTTCCCGCCGGGCCGTTCCGTGACCTCGGTGACCCGGTGGGAGGCGTGCGGCTTGAGCGCCGGTACGCGATACGTGATGTCGAGGGCGGTGTTCAGCGTGACCGTGAGAATCACCCGGACCGACCTCCCGAAGAATGCAGAACGCGCTGACCGACGAGCCGTTCGGCAGGGTGATCATGCCGAACGGACGGCGGTCCGCCTAGTCTCCCAGGACAACCGCCGCCCTCAACAGCCGGACAGATCACCCCAGTTGCGGATCGATCACCCATTCGCCGCGGCGCATCACGCCCTTGAGGTCGAATTGATGGTCAAGGATCACCAGGTCGGCGTCCTTGCCGGGCTCCAGGGACCCCACGGTGTCGTACATACCGAGCAGCTTGGCCGGGTTGGCCGAGATCGCCGTCACTACGTCCTCGACCCGCAGGCCGTCCACGGTCACCGCCCGCTTGAACGCGCGGTCCAGGGTCAGCGTCGAGCCCGCGATCGAGCCGCCCTCCACCAGCCGTGCCACACCCTCGCTGACCTCGACCTCCAGCGGGCCGAGCATGTATCTGCCGTCGCCGAAGCCGGCCGCGTCCATCGCGTCGGTGATGAAGGCGACCCGGTTCGCGCCCGCGTGGTGGAACGCCAACTGGAGGGAGGCGGGGTGCAGATGCGTACCGTCGTTGATCAGCTCGACGGTGATGCGCTCGTCCTCCAGGAGCGCGGCGATCGGGCCGGGGGTGCGGTGACCGAGGGCCGGCATCGCGTTGAAGAGATGGGTCGCGACCGTGGCGCCGGCCTCGATGGCCTCCATCGTCTGCTCGTACGTCGCGTCGGTGTGCCCGATCGCCGCGATCACCCCGTGCTCGGTGAGCAGGCGTACGGAGTCGATGCCGCCCGGCAGTTCGGTGGCGAGGGTGACCATCTTCGCCGTGCCGTGTGCCGCGTTGATCAGCTTGCGCACCTCCGCCGGGTCGGGGTCGCGCAGCAGTCGCTCGGAATGGGCACCCTTGCGGCAGGGTGAGATGAACGGTCCCTCGAAGTGGATGCCGGCGATGTCCCCCTGCTCGGCGAGTTCGCTCAGCAGCCCCGCGCGCCGCGCGAGGAAGTCCATCTCACCGGTGACGGTCGACGCGACGAGGGTGGTCGTGCCGTGCTGCCGGTGGGTGTGGATGCCCTTGAGGATCTCCTCGACCGTGCCCGAGGTGAAGGAGGCGCCGCCGCCGCCGTGGTTGTGGATGTCGACGAATCCCGGCACGAGCGTGCAGCCGGATACGTCGATCACCTGGGCGTTGTCCTGCGGGGCTTGGGCGGCGACTCGGGTGCCGTCCACGACCACTTGCCCGTCTGCGACGGTTCCGGTGGGGAGGACCACGTCGGCGCCGGAGAGGATCAGGGGCACCTTGCGGGATGCGGGGTGCGGGTTGTGTGTGGCTGGGCGCGCAGTTCCCCGCGCCCCTAGGGGGGGTGTCATCAGGGCGTTGCCTCCGTGCCGTCAGTTGTAGTGAGGAGATCCCAGGCCAGCAGCCCGGCGCCCAGACAGCCCGCCGCGTCGCCCAGCGCCGCGGGGACGATCGACGGCAGCTTCTGGAAGGTGATCCGCCGCCGGACGGCGTCCCGCAGCGGTGTGAACAAGGTTTCCCCCGCCTCCGCGAGGCCGCCACCGATGATCAGGGTGCGCGGGTCAAGCAAGGTGAGGGCGGTGACCAGGCCGTCGGCCAGGGCGTCCACCGCGTTCTGCCAGACCCGGACGGCGTTCGGGTCGCCGGACGCGACGGCCTTGGCGCAGTCGGCGGCGTCCGCGTCGGGGTCTCCCGAAGCCGTCGCCCAGGCCTCGCTGACGGCCGCCGCGGAGGCGTACCGCTCCAGGCAGCCGACCTGACCGCACGGACAGGCGGCGCCCCCGGGCCGTACGACGATGTGGCCGATCTCGCCCGCGAAGCCGTGCGCGCCCGCCTCCACCCGGCCCTCGATGCCGATCGCGCCAGCGATTCCGGTGCCGAGGGGGACGAAGAGGAAGCGGTCGGCGCCCATGCCCGCACCGATCCGGCCCTCGGCAAGCCCGCCGGTGCGCACGTCGTGGCCGAGGGCCACGGGGATGCCCAGCTTCGCGGCGAGCAGGTCGCGCAGGGGTACGTCGCGCCAGCCGAGGTTGGCCGCGTAGGCGGCGATGCCCCGGTCGGCGTCGACGATGCCGGGGACGGCGACGCCGGCGGCGGACGCGGGCTCGCCGAACCGCTCGGCGCCCAGGGCGCTGAGCTCGGCGGCGAAGTCGAGGATGCCCTCGACGACCGCGTCCGGCCCGCGCTCCCTCCCGGTCGCCCGGCGCGCCTGATGCAGCAGCACAGGGGCTCTGGGGGAGGTGTCGGCGGCGACCAGCGCCGCCTTCATCCCGGTGCCGCCCACATCGAGGGCGATGACATGTCTCACGGGGGACAGTGTGACCCCACGACCCGCGAGAGGTCTAGTCCACTTACGTGGTGTAGACCTATCGTGTCCATTTAATTGAACGGCGAGACAGCAGGGTTGAGGTCACAAGCAGTGCAGCGGCGTAGGACAGGAACGATCGCGGCGGTGTCCGCACTGGGCATGACGGCGGTCCTCGGCGGCTGCGGCCTCACCGGCGGTTCGGGTGACGTCACCCTGAAGCTGATCGCCGCGGACTACGGCGACTCCGCCGCCAACAGCTCCCAGAAGTACTGGGACAGGCTGGTGAAGGAGTACGAGAGCAAGCACTCCGGCGTGAAGATCGAGGTCAGCGTCTACTCCTGGAACGACGTCGACCGCAAGGTCAAGGAGCTGGTCGACGCCGGCCAGGCACCCGACATGGCGCAGATCGGCGCGTACGCCGACTACGCCGACAAGGGCCTGCTCTACACGGCCGACGACCTGCTCTCCATCACCACCCAGGCCGACCTCGCCTCCCAGCTGGCCACCGCGGGCCAGGTCAAGGGCGTGCAGTACGGGATGCCGTTCGCCGCCTCCACGCGCCTGCTCTTCTACAACAAGACCCTCTTCCGGAAGGCCGGCCTCACCCCGCCGAAGACCTGGAAGCAGCTGGCCGCCGACGCCGCGGCCCTCAAGACCGAGGGCGTGAAGTACCCGTACGCGCTGCCGCTCGGCCCGGAGGAGGCGCAGGCCGAGACGATGCAGTGGCTGCTGAGCGGCGGCGGTGGCTACACCGACGCCGTCGGCACGTACGGCATCGACTCCCCGCAGAACGTCGACACCTTCACCTGGCTCAAGGACGACCTGGTCGACAAGGGCCTGACCGGTCCTGTCGCGCCCGGCAGGCTGAACCGCGCCGCCGCCTTCGCCGCCTTCGCGAAGGGGGACGTCGGCATGCTCAACGGCCACCCCTCGCTGATGCAGATCGCCGCGAAGCAGGGTGTGAAGTTCGGCATGGTGCCGATGCCCGGCCTGGACGGCCAGCACAAGACCGCGATGGGCGTCGCCGACTGGATGATGGCGTTCAAGAAGAACGGCCACGCGGAACAGGTCGGCAAGTTCCTCGACTTCGTCTACAGCGAGAAGAACGTGCTCGACTTCTCCCGCGAGTACGACCTGCTGCCGGCCACCGCGTCCGCCTCCGAGGCCATGAGCACGGACAAGCAGGACGCCGACCTCAAGCCGTTCCTGGACCAGCTGCCGCTGTCCGAGCTGTACCCGGTCGGCAACACCTCCTGGGCCGATGTCGCCGCGGCGGTCAAGAAGAACATAGGCCGGGCGGTCGCCCCCGGCGGCAACCCGGCCGCCACCCTCGCACAGCTCCAGGCGACGGCCTCCAGGGCGGAGAACGCGGACTAGCAGTGCCGCGCAGGCGTTGTCAGTGGCGGGGGCTACCGTGCGGGGCATGGACCAGGAGCAGTTGGGCGACCGCGAGCAGGCCATCCTCGCCCTCGAACGCCGGGGCTTTCCGGGCCCCGGCGCCAAGGAGCGCGCGATACGCGAGGAGCTGGGCCTGGCCCCCGTCCGCTACTACCAGCTGCTGAACGCCCTGCTGGACGACGAGCGGGCGCTCGCCCACGACCCGGTGACGGTGAACAGGCTGCGCAGGGTGCGGGAGACACGGCGAGCGGAGCGCTGACCACGCCGACAACGGCGACAGTGCTGCCGACTGCCGTGCTCCCGCGGAGCCATGGGTGAGCCCGGCCGTCCGCGGTTAAGGTCACCGTATGGGCACCCATACGGATACGGACTCGACGCACTCCATGGACCCCCTGCCGACGCCCGCCACACAGGCGGGCCGCGACGGACTGGCCGCGATCCTCGCGCACCCGGGGAAGACGGTGGTCGGCCTCGACTTCGACGGCACCCTCGCCCCGATCGTGCCGGACCCCGAGCAGGCCCGCGCCCATCCCGAGGCGGTGCCCGCGCTCGCCGCCCTCGCCCCGAAGATCGCCTCCGTGGCGGTCGTCACCGGCCGCCCGGCCGGTGTCGCCGTACGGCACGGCGGGTTCGCGGGCGTGGCGGGCCTGGAGCACCTGGTCGTCCTCGGCCACTACGGCGCCGAACGCTGGGACGCGGTGAGCGGCAACGTCAGCGCGCCCGCCCCCCACCCCGGCGTCGCCGCCGTCCGCGCCGAACTCCCTGGTTTCCTGGACCGTATCGGTGCGTGGCAGGGCACGTGGATCGAGGAGAAGGGCCGAGCCGTCGCGGTCCACACCCGCCGCGCCCGCGACCCCCAGGCCGCCTTCGAGGCCCTGCGCGCACCCCTCACCGACCTCGCCGGCCGCCACGGCCTGATCGTGGAGCCCGGCCGCCTGGTCCTGGAACTGCGCCCGCCGGGCATGGACAAGGGCGTGGCCCTGCTGGAGTACGTCCGCGAGATCGGCGCGTCGGCCGTCCTCTATGCCGGCGACGACCTCGGCGACCTCCCGGCCTTCGCGGCCGTCGACAAACTCCGCTCCGACGGCGTCCCCGGCCTGCTGGTGTGCAGCGGCAGCGACGAGGTGACGGAGCTGCGGGAGCGGGCGGATGTGGTGGTGGACGGCCCGGAGGGGGTCGTACGCCTGCTGCGAGCACTGGCGGACCGAATTTCCCTCAGCCCGTCCGGCGTTTGAGGACGAGGCCGTTCAGGCCGAGAGCGGGGGCCTGGGGCGGCAGCCCCAGACCTCAGCCCCGCAAAGCCTCCAGCTGATCAAGAAACCACTGGGCAGGCGGCAACGCCGTAGCCGCGGCAGCCAGCCGTTTCGTCCGCTCGGCCCGCTCAGCCGCCGGCAGGCACAACGCGGCGTGCAGGGCGTCCGCCGTGCCGATCACGTCGTACGGGTTCACCGTCAGCGCGTCCTCGGCCAGCTCCTCATGGGCCCCCGCCTCCCGTGACAGCACCAGCGTGCAGCCCTCGTCCGAGACGACCGGCACCTCCTTGGCGACCAGGTTCATGCCGTCGCGGACGGGGTTGACGAGGGCCACGTCCCCCAGCCGGTACGCGGCCAGGGAGCGCGCGAAGTCGTCCTTGACGTGCAGCACCACCGGGGTCCAACCGGGCGTGCCGTAGCGGGAGTTGATCTCGTCCGCGACGCGCTGCACTTCGGCCGTGTAGTCCCGGTAGACCGCCAGGTCCTGGCGGGAGGGGTACGCGAGGGCGACATGCACCACCCGCTCGCGCCACTCGGGACGGTCGTCGAGGAGGTGCCGGTACGCCAGCAGCCCGCGCACGATGTTCTTCGACAGTTCGGTGCGGTCGACCCGCACGATCGCCTTGCGGCCCGCACCGATCTGCGCCCGCAGCGCGGCCATCCGCTCGTCGACGTCCGGCTCGTGCGACCGCTGCCGCAGGAAGTCGGCGTCCGCGCCCAGCCCGTGCACCCCGATCCGCGTACCGCCGAGCCCGCCCACCGGCTCGGTGCACGCCGTGAACGCCTCCGCCCAGCGCCGGGTCAGGAAACCCAGCCGGTCGGCGCCCAGCATCCCGCGCAGAAGCTGCTCGGCGATGTCGTCCGGCAGCATCCGGAAGTAGTCCACCGGAGCCCACGGTGTGTGCGAGAAGTGCCCGATCCTGAGGTCAGGCCGCAGTCGGCGCAGCATCCCCGGCACCAGACACAGGTGGTAGTCCTGCACGAGGACCGCGGCCCCCTCGGCCGCCTCCTCGGCCAGTGCCTCGGCGAAGGCCCGGTTGTAGGTCTCGTAGGACGCCCACTGCCGACGGAACTCCGCGTCGAAGACCGGCTCCAGCGGGGTCTGGTACAGCATGTGGTGGACGAACCAGAGGACCGAGTTCGCGATGCCGTTGTACGCGTCGGCGTGCACGTCGGCCGGGACGGCGAGCATCCGCACGCCGGCCTCGCCCTCCCCGCGCCGTACCGCCTCCCGGTCGCCGTCGCTCAGCGCCGAGCACACCCACAGGGCACCCGCGTCCGGCCCGATCGCGGACAGACCGGAGACCAGCCCGCCGCCGCCGCGCTTGGCGAGCAGCGAGCCGTCCTCCCGCACTTCGTACGAGACCGGGCCGCGGTTGGACGCGACCAGCACCTGATGCCCCTGATGAGCAGCAGCGCCCTGTGTGGAAGCCGTGGAAGCCGTGGAAGCCATAGACCTCAACCTAGCCCGGCCCGGAAACGCTCAAACGTTTGGTAGCGGTTCGGGGCGGACCGTATACGCCCCGTGACGCGCATCCGCCAGGAGACCCCGTCAAGCGACCCCGTCAAGCGACTCCGTCAGGCGACTTTGCGTGACGCGTACTCGGCGATCTCCTGCATCGGCGGCCGCTCCTCCGTGTCCACGGAGTAGGTGCGCGGCTCGAAACCGTCCTCGCCCCGCTCGAACTGGGTCAACGACGGCCGGATCAGGTGACCGCGGGCCAGTCTCAGCTGCGCCGTGCGGTAGATCGCGGCGGACATCCGGCCGAGCGCCTGCCCGTCCTGGTGCCGGTGCTTGCGCACGCCGACGTCCACCTGGGCGAGCGCGTCGAGGCCCACCAGATGCAGGGCGTCGATCAGCATGCCCAGCTCGACGCCGTACCCGACGGGGAAGGGAAGCCGTTCCAGCAGGCTGCGGCGGGCCGCGTACTCGCCGCCGAGCGGCTGTACGAAGCCGGCCAGCTGCGGCCAGTGCATGTTCAGCAGCGGGCGCGCCATGAGTTCGGTGACCCGGCCGCCCTGGCCTGCCGCGCCTGAGAGCGGGCGGTCGTACATGCCCTTGACCAGGTCGATCCCGGGGTCGGTGAGCAGCGGGCCGACGATCCCGTGGACGAAGTCGGAGGAGAACTCCTTCAGGTCGGCGTCGATGAAGCAGACGATGTCCCCGCTCGTGACGAGCAGGGACCGCCACAGCACCTCGCCCTTGCCGGGGACGGCCGGAAGGCGGGGCAGGATGTCGTCGCGGTGCACGACCCTGGCCCCGGCCGCCGCGGCGACCTCGGAGGTGCGGTCGGTGGACCCGGAGTCGACGACCACGATCTCGTCGACGAGCGGGACCTGCTGCATGAGGTCGTGACGGATGACCGCGACGATGTCGCCGACCGTCTCCTCCTCGTTGAGCGCGGGCAGCACGACACTGACCGACTGGCCCGTGCGGTGTTTGGCGGCGAGAATCTGGTGCAGCGGGCGATCGGTGAGGGACCAGGAGCGGGTGCTCAGCCAGCGCTCGACTTCTTCCAGCACGTACGCGGCTCCTTTGCGTTCTCTCGGCGAGCGTGGATTCTGTGTGATCCATCTCGCGCATCGGACGGCTATCTCAACTGTCCTGGCCTTCGGTTACAGTCTTGAACAACGCTGATGACCATCGCATGTCGGGGGTCGTCCCGCGTTCAACGAGTTCAACAACTACATACCGCTCATCCAGAGGGGCAGAGGGATACGGCCCGATGAAGCCCCGGCAACCCTCCAGTCGGTTCTCGTAGATCGATATTGATCATTCCGCGAGGCTCCCGGCTAGGGAAGGTGCCAAATCCGTCTCACGGCGAGATGCGTCGTGGGGAAGATGAGGAGAAAGGGCCTCGCCTCACATGGCTGCGCAGACTGTTGCAAGCACCACGAACACCGTCGATCTGGGTCCCGCCGCGGCTCTCTCGTGCCGAGAGTGCGGTCACCGGGTACCCCTCGGTCCGGTCTTCGCCTGCGAGGAGTGTTTCGGCCCGCTGGAGATCGCGTACGACTTCTCGGCCTACGACACCGAGGAGCTCCGCAAGCAGATCGAGGCGGGTCCCGCGAACATCTGGCGCTATGCGCCGCTGCTGCCCGTCCCCGCGGACGTGGCGGACAAGCCGAACATCAACCCTGGCTGGACCAAGCTCGTCAAGGCCGACAACCTCGCGCGCGAGCTGGGCGTCGACGCCGGCAAGCTCTTCGTGAAGGACGACTCCGGCAACCCGACGCACTCCTTCAAGGACCGCGTCGTCGCCCAGGCCATCGAGGCCGCGCGCGCCTTCGGCTTCACCACCCTCTCCTGCTCCTCCACCGGCAACCTCGCCGGTGCGGTGGGTGCCGCCGCCGCCCGCGCCGGCTTCCGCTCCTGCGTCTTCATCCCGCACGACCTGGAGCAGGGCAAGGTCGTCATGGCCGCGGTCTACGGCGGCGAGCTCGTCGGCATCGAGGGCAACTACGACGACGTGAACCGCTTCTGCTCCGAGCTGATCGGCGACCCGGCCGGCGAGGGCTGGGGTTTCGTCAACGTCAACCTGCGGCCGTACTACGCCGAGGGCTCCAAGACCCTGGCGTACGAGATCTGCGAGCAGCTCGGCTGGCAGCTCCCGGACCAGCTGGTCGTCCCGATCGCCTCCGGCTCCCAACTCACGAAGATCGACAAGGGTCTGCAGGAACTGATCAAGCTCGGGCTCGTCGAGGACAAGCCGTACAAGATCTTCGGCGCGCAGGCCGAGGGCTGCTCGCCGGTGTCGGTCGCGTACAAGGCGGGCCACGACGTCGTACGGCCGCAGAAGCCGAACACCATCGCCAAGTCGCTGGCGATCGGCAACCCGGCGGACGGTCCGTATGTCCTCGACATCGCCCGTCGCACCGGTGGTGCGGTGGAGGACGTGAATGACGAGCAGGTCGTCGACGCGATTCGGCTGCTCGCCCAGACCGAGGGCATCTTCGCGGAGACCGCCGGCGGGGTGACTGTCGGCGTGACGAAGAAGCTGATCGAGAACGGTCTGCTGGATCCGACGCTGACGACGGTCGTCCTGAACACCGGTGACGGTCTCAAGACCCTCGACGCGGTGGCCGGCACGGGGCTGACGGCGACGATTCGCCCCAACCTGGAGTCGTTCCGCGACGCTGGGCTCGTGTAGTTGTCTTTAGTCTGCGGGTCGCTGGGGGCTGATCGCGCCCGCGCGGCGGTAGTCGCACATCAAGCACAGCCCCGCCCCCCGAGGGCGCGTACCTGACCGGAGGTTTGAACATGAGCGTTTCCGTCCGCATCCCCACCATCCTGCGCACCTACACCGGGGGCCAGGCCGAGGTCGCTGCTGAAGGGGCCAACCTCGGCGAGGTCATCGCCGACCTGGAGAAGAAGCACACGGGTATCGCCGCGCGCGTTCTCGACGACCAGGGCAAGCTGCGCCGCTTCGTCAATGTGTACGTGAACGACGACGACGTGCGCTTCGAGCAGGGGCTGGAGACGGCGACGCCGGATGGTGCGGGCGTCTCGATCATCCCGGCCGTCGCCGGAGGCTGACCCGAAACAGGTCGAACGACCCGATTATTACCGTCGGTAATGTCGGTCACCGAGAGTTCATCGAATTGCCCCCTCCGTGAGAGAAACGGAGGGGGCAATTCTGCATGGTTGAGCACGGTACAGTTGGGGAACCCGCTTGGCTCCGTATGCCGGATGCATATGAGTTCTCTCTTTTCAGGCTATGAGAAGCAGCCAAAGTGTGCGGGTTTTTTGCGTCTTATGCTCCTTTTGTGGGGTCCGACTTGCCCTGTATTCGGGCGAATTCTCGGTAAATTCCCGATCGGTCGTGCCCGGATTTCTCGTCCGATTGACCTGTTGCAGACGGCAGTTGGACAGATACATTCGGCCGCGGTCGACGCGTTCCGGCGCACGCCCCCAACCGTGGGGGGTGAGGTCTGACCCGGATCCGCGAAGTGTGGATCTGTGCAAGGGCCAGTAATAGGGGAGTTAGGCATGGCTCAGGGCACCGTCAAGTGGTTCAACGCGGAGAAGGGGTACGGCTTCATCGCGGTCGACGGTGGTGCGGATGTTTTCGTCCACTACAGTGCGATTCAGATGGACGGCTACCGCACCCTGGAAGAGGGTCAGCGGGTCGATTTCGAGATCTCGCAAGGCCAGAAGGGGCCGCAGGCGGACATGGTCCGGCTGGCGGCCGGCTGAAGCACGCGCCGGGTTACTGCAGCGACGTTCTTCTTTATTGATCGAAGGGCTCGCGCCTCAGGGTGCGGGCCCTTCGGCATGCCCGGGGTTCCCGCGCCGGGCCCCCGCGGCCACGTGTCCGATCCCCGGGAGGCGCTTGCGCCCGCCCGTCGCCCGACCGTCACCCCTCAAACGAGCCTGCTTCGCGGGCGCACCTTGCACTCGGGAGGGGCGAGTGCTAATCATTGGCGTTAGCACTCTGAAGGTGAGAGTGACAACGAAGGACCGGGTCGGTGAGGCCCGCAGGCCGGGTGGGGCAAGGAACCACAAGGTGTGCGAGCCGTCCGTCGCGGGCGCGGGCGCGGTCCGAAGGAATCACCCCCAGTCCTGGAGGGACCACTTCACATGGCCAAGATCATCGCGTTCGACGAGGAGGCGCGGCGCGGCCTCGAGCGCGGCATGAACCAGCTCGCGGACGCCGTCAAGGTGACGCTCGGCCCCAAGGGCCGCAACGTCGTCCTCGAGAAGAAGTGGGGCGCCCCCACGATCACCAACGATGGTGTCTCCATCGCCAAGGAGATCGAGCTCGAGGACCCGTACGAGAAGATCGGCGCCGAGCTGGTCAAGGAAGTCGCCAAGAAGACGGACGACGTCGCCGGTGACGGTACGACCACCGCGACCGTTCTCGCCCAGGCCCTCGTCAAGGAAGGCCTGCGCAACGTAGCCGCCGGCGCCAACCCGATGGCCCTCAAGCGCGGTATCGAGAAGGCCGTCGAGGCCGTCTCCGGTGCCCTCCTTGAGCAGGCCAAGGACGTGGAGACCAAGGAGCAGATCGCTTCGACGGCCTCCATCTCCGCCGCCGACACCCAGATCGGCGAGCTCATCGCCGAGGCCATGGACAAGGTCGGCAAGGAAGGCGTCATCACCGTCGAGGAGTCCCAGACCTTCGGTCTGGAGCTGGAGCTCACCGAGGGTATGCGCTTCGACAAGGGCTACATCTCGGCGTACTTCGCCACCGACATGGAGCGGATGGAGGCGTCGCTCGACGACCCGTACATCCTCATCGCCAACTCCAAGATCGGCTCCGTCAAGGACCTGCTCCCGCTCCTGGAGAAGGTCATGCAGTCGGGCAAGCCGCTGCTGATCATCGCCGAGGACGTCGAGGGCGAGGCCCTGTCGACCCTGGTCGTCAACAAGATCCGCGGCACCTTCAAGTCCGTCGCCGTCAAGGCCCCGGGCTTCGGCGACCGCCGCAAGGCGATGCTGAACGACATCGCCATCCTCACCGGCGGCGAGGTCATCTCCGAGGAGGTCGGTCTCAAGCTCGAGAACACCTCCCTCGACCTGCTGGGCCGCGCCCGCAAGGTGGTCATCACCAAGGACGAGACGACCATCGTCGACGGCGCCGGCTCCACGGAGCAGGTGCAGGGCCGGGTCAACCAGATCCGTGCCGAGATCGAGAACAGCGACTCGGACTACGACCGCGAGAAGCTGCAGGAGCGCCTGGCGAAGCTCGCCGGCGGTGTCGCGGTCATCAAGGCCGGCGCTGCCACCGAGGTGGAGCTCAAGGAGCGCAAGCACCGCATCGAGGACGCCGTCCGCAACGCCAAGGCCGCCGTCGAGGAGGGCATCGTCGCCGGTGGTGGCGTCGCGCTCATCCAGGCGTCCAGCGTCTTCGAGAAGCTGGACCTCGAAGGTGACGAGGCGACCGGCGCCAACGCCGTGCGCATCGCGCTTGAGGCCCCGCTGAAGCAGATCGCCGTCAACGCCGGCCTCGAAGGCGGTGTCGTGGTGGAGAAGGTGCGCAACCTGACCCCGGGCCACGGCCTGAACGCCGCGACCGGCGAGTACGTCGACCTGGTCAAGGAAGGCATCATCGACCCGGCGAAGGTCACGCGCTCTGCCCTGCAGAACGCCGCCTCCATCGCCGCGCTCTTCCTCACCACCGAGGCCGTCATCGCCGACAAGCCGGAGAAGGCCGCCGCGCCTGCCGGTGGTGGCATGCCGGGCGGTGACATGGACTTCTGATCCTCCCGAGGATCACGAGTTCATCGCCGTACGCATCTGCGGTACGCATCTGCCGTACGCGTCTGTACGACACCGAGGGCGGCACTCCCTGTTCCGACAGGGGGTGCCGCCCTCGGGCGTGTCCGGGGTCACAGGGCGGCAGGAAATGCGGTGGCGCATGGGGCGGTTGACGCCTGGGAAGTGTCGATGCGCATGCACATACTGAGGAGTATCCCCACGTGACTGCCACCCCCTCACGCGCCGCCGAGATCCTCTCCCGGCCCACCACGATCAACGGCCTGACCGTCCCGAACCGCGTTGTGATGGCGCCGATGACGCGCATGTTCTCCCCGGGTGGCATCCCCGGCGAGGACGTGGCGTCGTACTACTCCCGTCGTGCCGCCGCCGGTGTCGGTCTGATCGTCACCGAGGGCACGTACGTCGGCCACGACTCGGCCGGGCAGAGCGACAGCGTCCCGCGCTTCCACGGCGAGGAGCAGCTGTCGGGCTGGGCGAAGGTGGCCGAGGCGGTGCACGCGGCGGGCGGCGCGATCGTGCCGCAGCTGTGGCACATCGGCACGGTCCGCAACCAGGGCGAGGCCCCCTACCCGGACGCCCCCTCGCACGGCCCCTCCGGCCTGCGCGTCACCGGCGCCGAGGGCGCGACCCCCATGACCCAGGCCGACATCGACGCCGTCATCGGCGCGTTCGCCGAGTCTGCGGCCGCCGCCGAGCGCATCGGCTTCGACGGTGTGGAGATCCACGGCGCCCACGGCTACCTCCTCGACCAGTTCCTGTGGGCCGGCACGAACCGTCGTACGGACGCGTACGGGGGTGACCTCGTCGCCCGTACGACGTTCGCCGCCGAGATCGTGGCGGCGGTCCGGGAGGCGGTCTCGCCCGAATTCCCGATCCTCTTCCGTTACTCCCAGTGGAAGCAGGAGGCGTACGACGCTCGTCTCGCCGAGACGCCGGAGGAGCTGGAGGCCATCCTCACGCCGCTGGCCGCCGCGGGTGTCGACGCGTTCCACGCGTCCACTCGTCGTTACTGGCTGCCCGAGTTCGAGGGCTCGGACCTCAACCTGGCCGGCTGGACGAAGAAGCTGACGGGCAAGACCGCGATCACCGTCGGCTCGGTGGGGCTCGACGGGGACTTCATCCGGGGCTTCGCGGGTGAGGGTTCGCCGGTCCGGGGGATCGACGACCTTCTGGACGGGCTGGAGCGTGAGGAGTACGACCTCGTTGCCGTGGGGCGGGCGCTGCTTCAGGATCCGGAGTGGGCGGCGAAGGTTCTTGGGGGGCGGGGGGAGGAGCTTCGTCCGTACGACGCGGCTGCGCTGCGCTCGCTGAGCTGAGTTCGGGTGCGGGTGGGTCTGGGTGCGCGTCCCTGGGGGCTGCGCCCCCAGACCCCCCTCGGCCTTCGGCCTCGTCCTCAAACGCCGGACGGGCTGGAGAGATCGTCCTCAAACGCCGGACGGGCTGAAAAGGACGTCCTCAAACGCCGGACGGGCTGAAAGGATCGCCCGTCGGGCCGGCGAGAGCAGCAGAGGAGATCGTTGATGACGACAGGCGTGCGCACCGTTCGTACCGTGGCCGGTTTGGTGCGGGGGCGGGTTGAGGGTGGGCTCGCGGTGTTTCGTGGGGTGCCGTTTGCTGAACCGCCGGTTGGGGAGGGGCGGTTCGGGGCGCCGCGGCCGGTGCGGGGCTGGGAAGGGACCCGGGAGGCGTATGCCTTCGGTCCGCCGCCCCCGCAGGAGTCCGGCATCCAGGGCCGTAGGGGTGTGGTCGACGCGTCCGGGGGCGACGACTGGCTGACCGTCAACGTGTGGACTCCGGAGGCGGATTCGGCCGCCCGGCGTCCGGTGATGGTGTGGATCTACGGCGGTGCGTACAAACTCGGCCACGCAGGCAGCCCCGGCTACGACGCCCAGCGCATCGCGCGAGACGGCGACGTGGTCGTGGTCACCTTCAACTACCGGGTGGGCATAGAGGGGTTCGCCCGTATCGACGGTGCGCCCGCCAATCGCGGTCTGCTCGACCAGGTGGCCGCCCTGGAATGGGTACGGGAGAACATCACGGCGTTCGGCGGCGACCCCGGGCAGGTCACCGTCTTCGGTGAGTCGGCCGGCGCGGGGTCGGTGGCGTCGCTGCTGGCCATGCCGAGCGCGCGGGGGCTCTTCCGGCGTGCTGTCGCGCAGAGTGTGCCCGGTACCTACTTCTCCGACGAGTTGGCGCGCGACATCGCCGGCTCGATCGCGAAGGAGGCCGGCCTGCGCCCGACTGCGGCCGACCTGGCCACCGTCGACCCGCGTCAACTGACCGCGGCGGGCGAGGCGTTGGGCGCCAGGATGCGGACGTACGAGGACCGCTGGGGGCAGGTCGCGCCCACGGCCACGCCCTTCTCCCCGGTCGTCGACGGAGAGGTGTTGCCGTCCACCCCTTGGGAGGCGCTGAGGGCGGGCGCGGGGAGGGACGTCGACCTCCTCGTCGGTCACAACCGGGACGAGTTCCGGCTGTTCCTCGTCCTCGGCGGGCTGCTGGGCTCGATCGGGGAGGAGCAGGCGGCCTGGGCGTTGCGGACGTTCGGGCCGGGGCCGGACGGGGAGCGGTCGTATCGCGCGGCCTTCCCGGAGGCCACGCCGGGAGAGCTGTTCGAACGCGTCCAGACCGACTGGCTGTTCAACATGCCCTCCCTGCATCTGGCCGAGGCACAGCTCACGGGCGGCGGTCGCGCGCACGTCTACGAACTGACCTGGCCGGCTCCGGGCGTCGGAGGCGCCCTCGGCGCGTGCCACGGCCTGGACATCCCGCTGCTCTTCGGCACGTTCGAGGCGGACCTGGGGCTGCTGCTGTTCGCGGACAGCGGGGTGCCGGCGGAGGCGGAGGAACTGTCGGCCCGTTTTCGCAGGTCGTGGACGGCGTTCGCGAGGTCCGGCGACCCGGGCTGGCCGCCCTATGACCGGGAGCGGCGGCTTGTGCAGGTGCTGGACACGGAGGAGAAGGCTGCCGTTTGGCCCTACCCGGAGGAGGCGTCGCGGCGGCTGTGGGAGGGGTACGAGTTCGGCGAGCTGCCCCTGCTCAAGTAGGGCAGAGAGAGGGCTAGAGGTTGCCCAGGGGCTCGATGTCGACCTTTACCGGTGTGCCCCAGACCCGTAGCACCTCGTAGTCGGTGAACTCGTGCACGAGCCGGTACGCCATCGCGGGGCGGGGGCCGCGGCGCTGAGCGTTGATGTACAGCTCGGCCTCGCGCCGGTCGCGGCGCGGGGTGCCGCACAGCTGCCAGACCTGGCCGTTCCACTGCTCGGGCAGCCAGCGCTGCTGGGGCTGGGGGCGGTCGGCGCTGACGCCGTAGCGGGAGGGAGCGGTCTCGGTGGTGTGCGGGGGCACCGGGCCGCCGCTGTACTCGGCGCGGCGGGCGGCTCGGCGCCGGGTCTCGCAGAGCAGGCAGAGGTCGTGGGCGTTCTCGTCGACGGGCCCGTTCGGGTGCTCGGGGCAGCGGGTGGTGGGCGCGGCGCCGGTGACGCTGTCGTCCAGCAGGGCCAGGGCGCGGCGCAGGTCGGCCTTGACCTCGTGGAGCTTGCCGTCCGGTGTGTCGCCGGTGAGGGCCTCGCCGTGCTCGCCGAGGAGGCGGAGGGCGCGGCCGAGCGCGGTCAGCTGGGCGTGGTTCATGGGTATCAGTCTGCGTAGTCCTTGAGCTCTTCGGTATCCAGGGTGAAGCCGAGGGGGTCGGGGAGCTCGACGGGGGTTCCCCAAGGGTACGAGGAGATCTGCTGGTAGCGGCTGTCCTTGGGTTCGCTGTAGACGACGACTGTGTCGTTGTCGCGGTCGATGAGCAGGTAGACGGGGATGTCGACCGCTGCGTAGCCGACGGGCTTGTCGATGCGGTCTCGCTGATTGGTGTCGCGGTCGTGGGAGGTGATCTCGACGGCCATGAGGATGCCGTTGGAGGCGGACCACTCGCCGTGTCCTTTGAAATGTCCCTTGAGTGCGACGGCGCCATCCGTGCGGGCACGGCCCTTGCGGTAGGCCTCGGTCTTGACGCCGGACTCGCCGTAGACGCGAAGGTCGGGGCGGTGCTGCATGCATTGTTCCTGCAGCCAGACGAAGATCTCGCGGTGGTTGCCGTCCGGCACTGCCTTGACCTCTAGTTTTCCGTTGATGTACTCAAGCCGGACGGTCTCCGGCGCCCGGCGCTCCAGTTCCTCGAAGTCCTCGACGCTGAGCGGATCCGTCGTGCGGACCCGGCCGTCGACGTATTCGAGACGTACGTGCGCCGGGGCCGCGGCGACCAGGTCCTCGAAGTCCTCGATGGGCATCTGCGGGCGTTCGGCGGTGCTGGGGGTCATGGCTTCGCCTCCTCCCTTCCATCGTGCCCCGGCGTGATGGCGTCGGACCGTAGGAGCGGTCATACGGGTGCCCTCTCTTGTCGCTTCAGGGACATGGCAGCGCGGATCTCGGACGCGCGGGTGTGGATCACAGGGGCGGGCAGGAGTGTGGCGGGGCGTGCGGGGGCGCGTTCATTCCGGCAGCCGCCGCACATGCCTCCCAGCAGTGCTTCCGGGGGGCCCGGTACCCCGCACTCGGCGCACTCCAGGTGTCGGCGGGGTGGTCGCGGAAGCGGTGGCTCCGGCGGGAGCTTGTCGGTCAGACGTCTGCGGATCAGGGCTGCCGGATGGTGGACGGGGGTGGGCAGGCCGCTGGTCAGGGCGTGGAGTACGGCCTCATCACTGGCTCCACGGGCGAACCAGTCGGTCACCAGCGGGGCCAGGGCCGCGCAGTCGGCCTGGGAGAGCGAAAGGACGGGGGCGCTACGGCCGAGCGCGGCGAGGAGTACATGGGCGCGGGAACGGGTGCGGCGGGGCTGGTCCGGCGGTTCCTCCGGTACGTCACCTCGCGTGAAGGCCGCCCACCAGTCATCGCCGCGTGGTGTGCGGGAGAACCACGATCGGGTGATCCACCGGATGCCCTCGGTGTTGGCCAGCCTCTCGCGTCCGCGCCGCAAGTGCCCTTGTTGCTGAAGCCGGTTGAGCGCCGTCCGGAGAGCGCACTGTCCGTACGGCAGCGTCTTGGCCAGCGTCTTTACGGAGATGTCGGCGCCGTCGGGAAGGCGGTCGATGTACGCGGCGACGGCGGCTTCGCGGGGTGGGAGGTGGGCGAAGTCGTACGCGGTGCGGCGGAGTTGGTCCGGAGCGGAGCGCTTGCCGTAACCCGGATTGGCCATCGGGTGCGGGGACGCGTGCGCGGGCAGGGAGGCGGCACTAAGCTTGGCAACAGCCATGGGATCGAACTTGTCCTTCGATCTTGTAGGTCAAGCCCCCGCCGGTGTTTGCTGCACCTGGCGGGGGCTGTTCGTTATGCGGGCACGCTAGACGATCGTCACTGTGCGTGGCAAACCGAACGCGTCACGTCAACTCATAGGGTGGGAGGGTGGGTTGAGGCCCTCCACCCATTCCAAGAAAAGAGGGCTCGGGGCTGGCGGCTTGAGCTTCGGGAGCCCTCGTCAGACCGTCCAGTAGTCGCGATCCGGGAGTTCGACCCAGTGGTCCGGCGGGCCGAGGACCGAGCGGGCGTCGGTCGGGCGCAGACCGGCGTACGCGAGTGAGTAGGCCACCGCGCTGTGGTTGTGGACGTACGAGAACAGGACCTCCGCCGGGCCTTGCTCCTCGTCCGGACCGCCCCCCGGGTGCAGGTCCGAGCCCTCGCAGACGCCGTCGCGGTGGATGCTGCCCTGGTTGCCGCTCTTGGGGTTGGTGTACAGGCCGTAGGAGACGGTGCCTGCGGAGAGGCGGGTGTGGATGCCGGGCATCGAAGGGCCGTATCCCCACGGCTGGGTGAGGACGGCGCCGCCCGGCACGGTCGTCACGCCGACCAGCCGCAGTGTCTCGTCCAGGTCGTACTCGTACGGGTCCGCCAGCACGTCCGCCATCAGCTCGGCGTCGGCCGGCGTCGCCTCCAGGCGGCGTATCGCCTCCTCGGCGTCGATCCCGGCCGCGCACGCCAGCCCCAGGCCGTCGTAGTAGAAATCGCCGAGCGCCGCGATGAGCCGTCGGCCCTCCTGCACCACCGCGCGCTCCGCCTGCGTCAGGCCGGGCTGAGCCTCGGGCAGCGCGGCGAACAGGTCGGGCTCCGGCCCGGCGAGGCTCAGCCGCCCCGGCGTCCAGCCGCCGTGCCCGACCCACCCCAGGTCGGCTCCGGCGGCGGCCAGCGCTCGCGCGTTCTCCGTACGGTCCGCCACGACCGCGTCCCACAGTGCCGTCGTCCCGTTCTCCAGCGCGTCGACGTCCGCCACGCGGCGGGCCAGTTCGGCGACGGTCTCGGGCGAGCCGAACACGGCCGCCCTGTGCAGGGGGAGGGAGCCGCCGACGCCCCATCTCTCCGGGTCGGCTCCCGCGTCGAGGCGCCGCGCCACGTCCGCGTAATCCTGCCAGCCCCGATAGTCCATGCCCGCCCAGCCGTTGGCGTCCCTGCCCGTCATCCCGTGCCCCTCTCGGCCCGCCGATCTCCGTACCCACACCATCGCAGCCGCCACTGACAACGGGGCTGGGTTTGGGGCTGGGCTTGGGGCGGGGCTTGAGGGGATGGGCCGTTCTACCGGCCCTTCACGTCATCGACGAACGCGGACCAGGCCTCTGCCCGGAACACGAGCTTCGGGCCGTGGGGGGCTTTGGAGTCGCGGACGGGGACGAGGGTGGGGTGGCCGTCGGCTACTTCGAGGCAGTTGTCGCCGCCGCCTCCGCTGTAGCTCGACTTGCGCCAGCGGGCGACTTCCAGGCAGTTGTTGCCGCCGCCTCCGCTGTAGCTCGACTTGTACCAGGCGGCCGTGCTCAGGTCGTAGTCAGAGATGTTCCTCATGGGCGTAATCCTGCGCCAATGCCTCGATCAGGGCCAGGGACTTATCCCGCGAGAGCGCGGAGGCCACGAGGAGATCAAACTTGAACCTCAGTTGGGCGACGGTGGCCGGGGCGTCCTCCAGCCGCCCTGTGCCGACCCCCTCGAAGTAGACCAGCGGAGGGGCGTCTTCGAACTCCATCAACTTCAAGGCGCCCTGCATCGCCGCGTGCGCTCCCGCGCTAAACGGCAGCACCTGCACGATGACCCGACTCCGGCGCATCAGATCCGCGATGCGGAGCAGGACCTCTGCCATCGCCTCTCGGCCACCGGTCTCCCGGCGCAACGCTGCCTCGTCAAGTACCACCCACAACAGCGGCTTTGTTGGATGGTCGAGCAGGCGGGTCCGCTCCATCAGGCCTTCCACCCACTGCTCGATGGTTTCCTGCGGCGCCATTGGGTCGTACGCGCGGTTCACGGCCCATGTGTACGTGGGTGTCTGCAGCAGTCCGGGGATCAGGAGCGGTGTGTACTCCCTGATAGCCGTGGCTTGCGCCTCTGCCTCTGCCGCCTCCGCGAAATCCTCGTGGTACTTGGACTTGTTGGCTGCCCCGCAGTTCCGCAGGAAGAAGCCCCCCGTCCCCAGGACTTCGTCCAACAGGCGCGCATACTCCGGCTGCATCCGCCGCGTCCCCGCCTCCAACTGCCCGATGAACGACCCGCTCACGAACAGCCGCTGCCCCAGCTCCTCCTGGCTCAGCCCCGCCTTCTCCCTCGCGTGCCGCAGCTCCGAGCCCAGCAGCGCGCGCGGCGAAGACGACGGATCGAGGTCCTTCGGTCCCGGCATGTGCAACTCCCTGTCTGACGGAGGGCGTTGTTGGAACGTTTCGTATGGCCAGGTTAGGGGCGTTGTGGCCACGCTGTGTTGCGAACAGCAAACTCAGTGTGGAGGTACGAGCGACGTGCGGTCGACCGAAGAAGTCGTCGAAACCCTGCGGGAGGCCCTCACGGGCGTCGGTGTCACCCTGCCGTCCCTGTGCGTCGATCCCGTGACCGGCGCGAGCGACGAGCCGTTCGCTCTGGTCGACCTCGGGCGCTGCAACGTCCGTACCGCCGAGAGGCTGGCGTCCGTGCTGCGCGGGGAGCGGCCGGCGGTCGGTGCGTACGCAACCGATGCGCGGGACGGGCGGGTCGGCGAGGTCATGGGGCATGTCGGCGGGCGGGTGCAGTTGCGGCCGGTCGGCGGTGGGCGGGAGTGGGAGTGTCCGCCGGAGGCGTTGGGGGCGGCGCTGCCGGAGGAGGTGTTGCGGGCCCGGGTGCGGAGCCGGAACCGGGAGGCGCGTCTGACGTGAGGGCGTCAGGTGGCGGTGAACCAGGCGACGAGCAGGCCGGCTGCCAGGCCCGCGGCGCCCACGATGCAGAAGACGACAACCAGCACGCCGCCGTCGTGGCCGTCGATGAGCATCCGCTTCGGGTTGGCCGGGTCGTAGAAGACGGTCACCACCGCGCCCTGGTGGAGGTCGCCGACCGTGTTCCTGGCGACCGAGGACACGGCCTCCACCGTCCGGCCGTCACCGGTCACCCATTGGACGACCGGCTGGTACATCGTGCGGTTCGAATCGAAGTCGCGGGAGGTCTTCAGCCGGACGACCGTCGCGTGGGTCTTCGTCCCCTCCTGCCGCAACCTGCGCGAGCGTCGCCCGACGACGACGCCGATGGTCATGAACACCGTCCCGAGCAGCAGCGGAACACCCGCCCCGATCAACCCGCCCATGAACCCTGTATCTCCTCGTCACCCGGGACCCGTCGCTGCACGCTACTTCATACGCGAGCCCACCAGTACTGGTGAACTGCCCTCATGAAGATCCTCACGCCCCGAGTCCTCCAAGCCCTCGAACGCTTCAACTCCGCCCACCCCTGGGACCACAACGCCCACTACCACCCGTGGCTGCTGCGGCAGTTGCCCCGCCGTTTCGATCGGGCTCTGGACGTCGGCTGCGGGACCGGTGGTCTGGCGAGGCTGCTCGCGGGGCGGGCGAAGGGGGTGTGCGGGGTCGACTCGGACCCGGAAATCGTGGCCAGGGCAAGGGAGTTGACCGGAGATCAGTACGCCCATGTCGCCTTCTCCGTCGCCGACGCGCCCGATGGGCTGCCCCCGGGCCCGTACGACCTCATCACCTGTGTCGCCGTACTCCACCATCTGCCGCTGGCCGAGTCCCTCGCCTGCTTCCGGCAGCAACTCGCCCCCGCCGGCGTCTTGGTGGTGATCGGCCTCGCCCGTGAGGAGACCTTCGTCGAGCGTCTGCTCGGCAACGTGTCCGTTCCGCTCAACGCCGTCACGGGGTGGATCAAGAACGGAGGGCGTGCGGCGCCTCGGCCTGTCGCCATGACCGCCGTCACCCGGGCCGCCGAGGCCTCGCTCGCCGAGATCGTTCGCGAAGCCGGCCGTATCCTTCCGGGCGCCCGGATCCGGCGGCGGCTGTTCTGGCGGTACACGCTTGTCTGGCGCCGGGACGCGGGCTGAGAGTGCGGGTCATCGATGCCGTGCCAGGCCGCGAGGGCGGGGCGGGTCGAGTCGGCGAGTGTCATTGAGCGCCGGGCGGGACCGTGAAGTACCAGCCGGGGTGCCTGGGGGCCGAGTAGCCGTCGTCCAGCAGCACCTTGTCGACCCTGTTCTTGACCGCCGTGGCGCTCTTCCGTGCCTCGACGAGTTCGCCTACAGCGGTGACGAAGAGATCGCGGTTGTGCTGTGCCAGAGCCTTCTGGCAGTCCTGGCTGCCCTTCCACGCCTGGGCGCCGAACTGCTGCCACAGCAGGCGAGCCTGCGGATCGGGGATCCGGAAGTAGGAGCCGTTCGCCCATCGCGCGACCCTGCTCAGGTTGGTGCAGGTGGGGCGGACTCGGCTCAGGGAGGTCATGCTCACGTCCTTGGCAGCCGTGATGGCACGCAGCTCGGTGACGAAATAGGCGGAGTGGGCATTGGCGTGCCAGATCAGGTAATGCCCGCCGAGGCGGTACCAGGCGTGCACCTGCTCCGCTCTCGTCCTGGCGGACACCGGCGCGTCTGCGACGCCTCCCCACTGCTGCGTGGATCGCTGGGCGGCCGACGGGGTGACGATCCGGACCTTCTGCCGCGCCTGCCTGGCCGTTTCCGTCGCGGCGATCCCCACCGCCACGATGCAGAGCACGCTCACACCGATCCGCAGGCCGCGAACCGCCCGCGGCCCCTCCTTGAGAGGAGCGGCTTTCCGGGTCTTGGGAGGAGCGGCTGTCCGGGCCGGCCGCCACGCCCGGGACGGCCGGACGCGTCGACAGATCGATCCGACCGCGGTCGTGAGCACGGCCCCGATGGCGGCGAGGACCAGCGTGCCGTTCACCAGGGTCGGGAACGCCGGCCGCAGCAGCTGCCAGGCGGGTGTCCAGGTGCAGCCGGACCCAAGGGTGTTCAGCGGCTGAACGCACCCGTCCGAAGAGACGATCAGGAGCGTCCCCGCCAGGCCTGTCAGGGCGGCTGTCTCGGCTGCGATCAGTGCGCCGAGCAGCCGGTAGGGGCCGCTTCTCACGATGGCGGCGACGGCCGCGACCACCGTCGCCGACACCAAGGCCACGAACAGCCACGCCAGGTAACTCCACACGAAGATGCCCCCGCGCTGCTGCGGGCCGGGCTGCCAGGTGTGCATGTACGTCTGCACACCCACGACGGCGATCCAGGCCGCGGCCCCGCCCAGCAGTCCCGGCCACAGCACCCGCCCCAGCCGCGGTACCCCGTCCCCGGGCGGCACCGCGAGGATGCCGGTGTCGGGCAGAGCACCGTCGGCCCAGCGGGGTGCGGCCGCGCTCGGACCGATCGCCCAGGCCAGCAGCGGCACCACCCACAACACCGCGACCCCGGCGGGGACAAGAGGCGGAATCAGCGCGTTCAGCACCGGCGGCAGCACAGCGGTGATCGCGGACAGCATGGCCGGGTGCCCCGTGATCGGGCCAGGGAAGTCGTACCGCAAGGCCGCTTGCACCCCGGGCGCGGAGAACCAGAACCCGTCGGCGTACGGCGCCCCGGCCTGCCCCCACCAGGCGAGCCAGCAGCACAGCACCAGGGCGGCAGCGGCCAGGTTGAACAGCATCACCGGGCGTAGCGTCCGCCCCCGCCACGCCCTGGTGCACAGGCGGGCGCACTGGGCCACCCACCAGGTGTATGCCATGCCGGCGCACACGACGAGCAGCAGGAGCTGGGGCCGGCTGGGAAACCACTCGGCACCCGAGCCGAAGCCGGTGATCAGGTTGCCGCAGGCCATGCCGGCGCCGAGCCACAGCCCCGTCCGCACCCCCGAGGGCACTCGGCCCGACGTCAGCACGGCGTGCGCCACCGCCCGCCACAGGGCGATCCCGGCCACCCCGGTGACGAGGACCGCCGAGGCCAGGAAGACCGCCTGGTTCAGCCAGCCGCCGGACAGGAAGTACGGCGACAGGTAGTTCAGCACCGAGGAGTCGATCAGTGCCGCCGCTGTCCCGGCCAGGAACATCGACAGCGGGCGTATGCCGAACAGCGGCGCGGGATCGGCCAGGACGTCTTGGCGCAGCTCCCATCGTGGGTGGGTGCGCCACACCTCCAGGAACCGCCCTGCGGCCCGCCGCAGTGCGCCGCCGGGTGGGGTCGGGCCCGTGACAGCCCAGCTCCGCGGGTCCGCGCCCCAGCGCACCGCCGCCAGGTCGGCGTAGACCTCCCGGCTGTGCAGCACGTCCGACCGCGCCAGGTACACCAGCGCCACCATGACGATGGGCAGCAGCACGCCCCGCGTCGTCGCCGGCAGGTAACTGGGCCAGTTCGCCGCCCCGGACTCGAAGTAGGTCCCGTGGATCACGGTGCCCTCCCAGATCAGGTAGGGCAGCAGCACCATGGCCAGGAACACCCTCCACAGGGCGACGGTGACGTAGGTGATGGTCACGTCCCGGTTGGCGATGTGCGCGAGTTCATGCAGCAGCACCGCCCGGAAGCGCTCGGGCTCGCGGTTCCTTCGGGCGAGGAGACCGCCGTGCAGACACACGGTCGGACGGCGGTTGCGCCCGAACACCACCGCGCCGGTCGAGGCCGCGGCCGGGTCGACGACCACCCGCGGCGTCCGCGCCAGGCCGGCCGTCGCCGCCAGGGCATCGAGCAGGCGGCGGAGTTCCCCGTCGTGGTCGACCGTCTCCAGCGGCACGACCCGGCCGCGTCCGGCCTTCCAGGCTGGAAGAACGAGGAACAGCACGCCGGCCACGCCGGACAGCAGGACCGGCAGCCCGACGAGCCCCCACCACGGCGGCGGCGGAGCGTACTTGGCCATACAGGCCAGGTACGGGACGGCCTGGCTGAGGGCACTGACCAGAGCGGGCCCGTTACCGATGTTGTAGGGATCCACCCCGGCAGCGAGATTGCAGCCGAGGGCGTCCGAGGTGCGCAGTGCCTGGAGGACCGGCAGCGTCATCGCACCGCTGGCCGCCAGCAGCAGGACCAACAGCATCGCGAAGCGAACGGTCGTGCCCACACCGATCGAGCGGTCGGCGAACTGAGCCCGTGGATCAGGCGCAGTCATCGAATCAGCCCTGGACCGGGGCACTGCCGTCGGTCGGGGCGTCCCGGTCCCGTGGAGGGTCGCTCGTATCGGCCAGCACCAGCCTGGCCACCACGGCGTCCGCGATCTCCTTCGCCCGCCGCTCGGAGATCCCCCGTTCCCCGGCGGCCTGCAGCACCCGCTCCCGCACCTGGCCCATCTGCTCGCGGGTGAGCGGCGGAATGACGACAGGAGCGGGGGGTCGACGAAAGACCCTGTGTGCGACGGCCCTGGTGCCCTGCACCGCGTCCTCCGCGATCACCTCGCCGAAGCGCTTGGCAACCTGGTCCACCGTCAGCCACACGACCGGCGTCACCAGGACCGCGACCTCACCCCAGCCGAACCCCAGCGGTTCCCGTCGACGGCCCCGTCCGCTCAGCCGCCGTACGGCCGTCCGGTCATCGAATCGGAACAACCCGTCCACGAGCGGAAGTTCGTCCGACGCCACGTCGGCCACCACCTCGCGGACGACATCGCGCACGTGCCTCCCGCCCGACGTAGTCATTCCAGAAGCCATGTCCACCCCCGTGGGCTCGCTGCCTGTCACACCTGTCAAGTTGACGCGTAAATGTCAACTCTGCCATGGAATCTGCGGAATCAGCACTGATTCACGACAGCGCACGCACGTGAGCCCCTCGGAGGCGCTTCGCGCAGGAGGCATTCAGTGGGCCGCCGCCGCCAGCGCCGCCCGCAGGTGTCCGTCCGAGTCGTCCAGGAGGCGGGCCGCCGTCGGGGCGTCGACGCCGGTCAGGATGGTCAGGATCGCGTTCTTCACCTCGCCGTCGGTGGCCGACAGTGCTCGCTCGATCTGCTCGTCGCCGGCGCCGGTGGCGAGGGCGACGATTCGGCGGGAGCGGGCCCGCAGCTTCTCGTTCGAGGCGCGTACGTCGACCATCAGGTTCCCGTACGTCTTGCCCAGACGGATCATCGTGATCGTGGAGAGCATGTTGAGGACGAGTTTCTGGGCCGTGCCCGCCTTGAGGCGTGTGGAGCCGGTGAGCAGCTCGGGCCCGACGACGATCTCGATGCCGTGGTCGGCGGCCGCGGCGAGCGCGCTGTCGGCGTTGCAGGCGAGGCCGATGGTCAAGGCGCCCAGCTCGCGGGCGTGCCGCACGGCGGCGATGGCGTACGGGGTGCGGCCGGAGGCCGAGATGCCGACCACGGTGTCGGCGGCGATGAGGCGGAGGGCGTCGAGGTCGGCGCGGGCGAGTTCCGCGGAGTCCTCGGCGCCCTCGACGGATGTGACCATGGCGGCCGGGCCGCCCGCGATACGGCCCACGACCTGGTCCGGGTCGGTGTTGAAGGTCGGCGGACACTCGGAGGCGTCCAGTACACCGAGACGGCCGGCCGTGCCCGCACCGGCGTAGATCAGCCGCCCGCCCCTCGCCATGCGCTCCGCCATGGCGTCGATGGCGGTGGCGATCTCGGGGAGGCGTTCGGCGACGGCCGCCGGGACGGTGGCGTCCTCGCCGTTCATGAGCCGGGCGATGTCGAGGGTGGCGAGTCGGTCGATGTCGGCGAGATCGGGACGGAAGGCCTCGGTGGTGAGTGATTCCAACTCGGCGCGGAGATCACGAGGGTTGGAGGTGGAGGTCATGGGGCGCGGCTCTTTCGAAGTACGGAACGGTGAGGGTTTGCTACCGGCGTACGAAACGGCGAGGGTTCGCTACCGACGATGCCGATGCGCCAGCGCCTCGTACGACGCTGCCAGGGCCGGCGCCGCCGTCTCGTACGTCCGTTGCGCCACCCCCACGAACAGGCAGTCCACGACGAGGAGTTGGCTGGTCCTGGACGACATCGCGGCCGGCCGCAACTCGCTCTCCCGGGCGGTGGACGTCGTCAGCACATGGTCGGCGTACTGAGTGACCGCGCCGTCCGGCCGTCCGGTGATCGCCACAGTCGTCGCCCCGCGCTCGAACGCGACCCGCAACGGCTCGATGACGTCCCCGGTCGACCCGGAGTGCGTGATCGCGATGGCGACATCGCCGCCGCGCAACTGCACCGCGTTCGTCACGGCGAGGTGCGGATCACTGTGCGCCTGGGCTATCAGCCCGATCCGCAGCAGTTTCTGCACGAGGTCCTGGGCGACGAGCCCGGACGCGCCGACGCCGTACACGTCGATCCGCCGCGCCCCTGCCGCCGCGCTCACCGCCGCCCCCAGCTGCACCGTGTCGAGCCCGGCCGCCGTGTCCGCGAGGGTCTGCTGCTCGTCGTAGGCGAGTTTCGCGACGACGTCGGCGATGGGGTCGTCGACCGCTATGTCGGTGGTGATGGCGGGCGCGCGCCCGGACTGCTGCTGGGCGGCCAGTCCGGCGAGGGCGAGGCGCAGGTCGCGGTATCCGGGGTAGCCGAGCAGCCGGGCCGTCCTGACGACGGTGGCCTCGCTGGTGCCGGTCAGCTCCGCGAGACCGGTGACCGTGAGGGCCGCGCAGCCGGCCGGATCGCCCGCGACGGCCTCGGCGACACGCTGCATGGAGCGGGTCATGGAAGGGCTGAGCGTGCGCACCTTGGCGGCGAGCGCGGCGGGGGCGGGGGGCGCGCCCGAGGGGCGGCCGGGGCCGCCGCCGGGCTTCGCGAAAATTTCCTTCACGTTCTGGGTCACGTATGAAAGATATTTTCGGCTTGGTGCCGGGTCAAGAGTGCGCACAATGGGGGCATGCATCCCATCAGTCCCCTGGAGCAGGCGTTGCACGCGGCACGCGCCCTCGTGCTCGCCGACCTGGCCGCGAGCGAGGTCGCCGCGGCGGACGTCGTGTCCATGGTTGAGGAGTCCGTCGTGCAGCGCCGCTGGTGGGTCGAGCAGTGGCCGGAGGGTGTGGAGTACGTTGCCGGGCTGGTCGCCCAGGACGTCCAGGACGCCCTGCTGGAGGCGTACGGCCGCTGGCCCCTGTGCCCGGTCTGCGGCGGCGGCGACCCGCACGCGCTGGAGGTCGAGCCGGAGCTGGGTCCCGACCCGCACTGGGTGTGTCACAAGGCGGGCGTGAAGGTCGCGGCCGTGGGGGCGCTGGGGCCGGCCATGGGTGGAACGCCGTCGTGACGGTGTACATCGACCCGCCCACCTGGCCGGGCCACGGCCGGATGTGGTCCCACCTGGTCAGCGACCTCTCCTACGAGGAACTGCACACGTTCGCCGACGCACTGGGCGTACCCAGGCGCGCCTTCGAGCGCGACCACTACGACATCCCGTCGCACCGCTACGCGGACGCGGTGCACGCCGGCGCCGTGCAGGTCAGCAGCCGCGAGGTGGTGCGGCTGCTGACGGGGGCGGGGTTGCGGCGGCCTAAGGGGCGGGCGATTCCTCCGATGCCGGGGTGAACCAGTCCTCGATCTCGTGGCGGATGCCGAGCCGCGTCGCAGTGAGGGCGACCTCGCGGAGGGCTGTGCCGGTCGACAGGCCCACCACGGCCAGGGTGACGAGCGAGAGCGGGGGATCGTCCGGGGTCGGCGCAGGCCGCGGGGTGTGGCCGGTGGCCTGCACGGCCTGACGGAGGTCCTCCTCCAACTGGCGTTCCCTCAGCCACGCTTGGGTCGGCGGCGCGACCTCGAATCCGAAATCCCGCAGCGGGCCGGCGGCTTCGGCGCCCACCGCGTGAACCTCGTCCGGGGAGACCGGCCCGAACGAATGGGGGTCGGAGACCCGGCCGAGCAGGGCAAGGGGAGCGTCCTGCTCGGCCCGGGACAGCGCCTCGACGCTAACGCCGCACTTGAAGCCCTGCGCGGCGAAGTGAGCGATCGCCTCGACCAGGGGAATACCGGTCACATCCGCGCGCTCGGCCACGGCGCGGAGGCTCAGCGGACGATTCACATCCAGCTTGGTGCCGAAGCCGACGAGCGCGGTCTGTTCGTGAGAAGGCAGTTGATCCTCGTCGGGAACGGGCGCCACTGTGAAGCCGAGCTCTCGCAGACGCTCCGCGACGGCGGTGACGGGCCAGTGGATGTGGCGCGCGACGACCGCCATGTAGAGCAGCGAGACCTCCTGGTCCACCCAGGCCCACTGTCCGCTCCAGAGCAGGAGGGGATAGTCCTCTTCCGTCGGCTCGGGTCCGGTCGAGGCGTCGGCCGGCACGTCGAAGCCGAGTTCGGTCAGGAAGTCCGCGGTGTGTCGCACGGTCGTGCGCGTGATGTAGGTCGAGGAGACCAGCTGGGCGCGGGAGACGTGCACCGCCGTCTCCGGGGGCGGCGGTGTGGCGTACGGCTTCCACAGATCCCGGAGAATGGCCCGTTCCTGGTCGGTCCAGTGATCCCGGGCCGGGACGTCTTCCGGCACGGTGAAGCCCAGTTCCCGCAGGCGTTGCGCGGCCTGGAGGGTGGAGCAGCGCAGTTGTGCCGCGCTGACGCAGACCTGGGCGGCCGAGAGGGACGAGCCGGGAGCCAGCCAGTCCAACGGATCGCCGATCCGGCGCAGCAGTGGCAGATCGGCGCAGTGTGCCTCGGCACAGCCGGAGAGTGGCTCGACCTGGTATCCCAGGGCGGTGAGCCGCTCGGCGACTTCCGCGGGCGGATGCTCCGACTTCAGGCTCAGGTGGAAGATCTGGGCGGCGCTGACGGGTTGGGCGGGATCACGCCAGCGGAAGAGCAGACCGAGGCGGTTTACGGCGCTCTGCCATCCGCTGTCCGTCCGCCAGTCGGAGAGCACCTTGTCCCAGGACAGCGCGTACATGTAGCCGTCGGCTGCCAGCAGCAACAAGTCCGACGGCCGTGCGCACAACGCGTCGGACCTCTCCGCACCGGGCAGCGACCGCGGATCTCCGGCGCCCGTGCTGTACAGCGTGCGCAGGCGCCAACGCAGAACCGTGGAAGGGAAGTTGTAGAAAAACCCGGCGTGGGAGTAGGCGTAGTCGGCCGGGTAGTGACCGGTCACCAGCGGGAGGAGGTCGGCATCCGGAAGGAAGTGGCCGACCTTGCTGAAGGGCAGGGAGTGATGGCCGAGCGGCCAGTCGAGATCCGCGCGCCGCGCGTGCTCGGCCACCACGTCGGCGAACCGCAGAGTGGACTTGCTGACCGCGCTCAGCCACTCGGGGTTCGGAAGAGCCTGCCCGGGGCGCGTCAGGCTCGGGGCGGCGGCGGTCATGACGGCCAGCACATGGGGCTGGTCGAAGGAGCGCAGCGACTTGCGGTCCACGGTGAGGACTGGCGCGTGGTCACTGTGCAGATTGACGATGATGCCGTAGGGCAGGCGCCTGGCCATGCCCGGACCCTCGGAGTTCGTCAGCAGGCCGTCCGACAGGGCGATCCCCTTGTGGTCGACCCACCAGAGATCCGGTGAGTCCGATGCGTAGCAGGCGGGAGACACGGGGCGGCTCCGCTCCGGCCTCGAAACCCTCATCTCCAGCGCGACAAGGTTCAGTTCACCCGGCACCCACTCGTGTTCCCGCGCCCCGTGCACGGCCGTGGTCCGGTACGGAGCAACCCACAGCAGCCGCTGCAGCGCCTCCACGGACGAAACGCCCCGCCCCTTCCGTGACAGCAGCAGCCGCACCACCGTGCCCGACTCCTGGCCCTGCCCCAGGTCCTCGACCCGGAACAGGTTTCCCGGCCCGGCGATGGTCACCTGGAGCAGCCGTCCGGGCTTTCCGTCCCGGCCCATCCGGCACGTCCGTACGACGATCTCGTCGGCGAGCATGAAGTAGCTCAACACGCCGATGCCGAAACGGGAGTTGGGGTAGAGGCGGAGTTTCGGCTCGGGCAGTTCGCTCCAGGCGACCTGTTCCTCGACGTACTCCGGCAGGTCCACGAAGCGGACGCCGCCCTGGGAGAAGACGCTGCTGAGTTCGGTGATGCTCATGCCGATGCCGTTGTCGCGGCATTCGAGGTACGGGCGGCCGTCGCTGTCGTCCACGCCCTGCACGAACTCGATCCGGCCCTCCTCCCACGCCGTCACCGGCTGCCCCGTCCGCTGCAGGTACCGCGTCCGGCAGTCCCGGTAGCGCAGGGCGTCGAGGGCGTTCTGGTACAGCTCGCGGATGGCCAGCCTGCGGTCGCCGTAGAGCTGTTCGCCCATGAGGAGTTCCTGGACGCGGTCCTCGGCGAGCTGGAAGCGGATGCCGTCGGAGAGCTGGTCCGGGGTGTTGCCGCCGAGGCGGACGAGGCTGCCGTCGGCGTAGGCCGGCAGGGGGCGGAGGGGGAGCAGGGACGGGTTGTCGCCGCGGTTGATGTCCCGCAGCAGCCCGTCGACCCGGCAGGCGTGCTCCCGCAGGGCGATCTGGACCGCCGGGTGGGTGCACAGGGCGTTGAGGGAGCGGCCTGCTCCGGAGTTGCGCCAGTCGGACCGGCGCACGGTGTCCACCAGGGAGCCGAGGTCGACGCTGTCGTAGATGCCGATGTGCTCGACCACGATCTCGGGCAGGTCGATCGGGTCCACGGCCATGGCGCAGGCCGCCTTGACGAGCGCCGAGACCAGGGCGGAGCGCACTTCGTGCTCGTCGCCCGTGCTGGCGGCGATGACGTCGTGGTCGTGGTGCGGCGCGCTGTCGGCCGCCTGGGGCGCGGGAGCCATGGCCCGGCGGGTCGAGAAGGGGGCCGTGCGGTGTTCCTTCAGCAGGCGCATCAGACGGTCGGCGGAAAGCGCGTCGGCCACCCAGGCCGGCTGGTCCGGGTCGTGTGCCACATCGCCGAGGAGCGACTTGAGTGCCTCGGCCGCGTACAGCTCGGGCTGCTGGATCAGCCAGCGGTGAAAGAGCCACCACCGGATGTGTGCCACGGAGTCGTCCGCCGTCTTCTCGCTGTCCAGGGTGCGCAGCCGGCGCTTCAGCCGCGGGAAGCCCCGGGCGAACTTGCGGAAGCGGCTGTGGTCGGGGCCCTGCTCACCCGCGTCGCGGGTGAGCAGGCCGACGCGCTGGGCCGCCTCCTGGGCCCAGAAGGTCTGTTCGACGAGGGGAAGGAGGACGGCGAGCGCGGCCTCGGTCGGGGACAGCGGCTCACCGGCGGCCAGGCGGCCGGTGAGGAAGCCGAGCCTGTCGTGCGTGCGGCGGGCCAGTTCGCTGTCGTGCCAGGGGTCGTCGTGCAGGGCGCGGGCCGCCTCCTCGTACGCCGGGGCCAGCCGGCCCGCGAGCACGACGCAGGCCTGCTGCAGCAGTTGACGGGCGCTGCCGTCCGGGGTGCGCTGCCAGACCGGGTGCTTCTCGACGGCACGGATCCAGGGGTGGGCCTCGGGCTGCCGCTCGGGGCCGGGAAGCAGCGGGAAGTTTCCGCCTCCGGGGGTGGTGTCGGCGCGCACCGTGATGACCTGGACGGCGCCCTCCTTGCCGTAGGCGCGGTGCAGGTCTGTCACCCGCTGCTGGACCCGTTCGAAGAAGTCGTGCAGGTGCAGGGCGTGAGGATCGGCGCAGATCGTGTCCGCCACGGCGCGTGAGAAGAGGCTGAACGACTCTCCGGGCCGGGTCCCCACCTCGCATCCCGGCCGCAGCTCGTCGTTCGGGCGGACGAACCTCGCGCGTTGGGGCGCCGTGCAGGCGTACACGTACGCGACCTTGCGCCGCAGTGCGTCGGCGACCTTGCGCTGGGACCACTGCTTCAGCCCCGGCGGGGCCATGGTGTCGAGGTCGATGCCCTCCCGGCAGGCGTCGACGAGGAACACGACATGAGTCGCGTGGGACTCCTCGAGTTCCCGCTCCCAGCCGATCTCGATGCAGGTCTCGGCGAAGACCTCCACGTCGAAGGTCGCGTCCTCCGGGATCAGGTAGTCGCTGCCCTTGAAGTGCTGGCCGTGTCCGCTGAGCAGGATGAACAGCGTGTCGCCCCGATCGGCGTCACGCAGGAAGGTGCGGATCCGGCTGTTGACGGTGTTCGGAGTGATCCCGCGTTTGCTCTCGACGATCTCGGCGGACTGGAACCCGCGCTCGACCAGGGCGTCGCGCATCCGCTGCAGGTCGTCGGGGACGAACGGCAGGTCCAGGATGCGAGGGTCGTCGTACTCGCTTGCTCCGATGAGCAGAGCCTTGTGCTGAGGTGGCATGCGTGGCGGTCAGACGGGACGGGCCATCTCGGCCCGGATGCTTCCAGGGGCTTTCCCGGTGTGGTCCGTCGTGCCTGTGCTCATGCCGTCCGCCCCTTCGCCTGCTGGTGAGGCCAACTTTAGTTCCGACAAGCGCTGTTGCGCCCATCGAAGCCCAGGTTCGATACGGCCGTGCGATGCCGGTCGCGCGGGGCGGGCTCAGTCGCGCAGTTCGTAGGCGAGCCCCTCCTCGACCTCGCTCACCTTCCTGAACCCCGCGCGGGTGACCACCGCCTGGGACGGGAGGTTGTCCCGTTCGACCGTCGCGAAGAGAGTGCGTACGTCGTCCCGTGCCAGCGCCCACTGAGACAGCGCGCGCAGTGCCTCGGTCGCGTAGCCGTTGCCGCGGCCGCCCTCGACCAGGTCGTAGCCGATCTCCGCGCGCCCCTCCTCGTCGGGGGCGCCATGGAAGCCGATGCCGCCGATCGCCCGTCCGTCCTCGCGCCTCACGAGGGCGAAGACGCCGAACTCCGGCCGGTGCACGCCCCCTTCGTATGCCTTGAGCAGGAAGCCGGAGGCCTCCCGGGTGCCGTCGAAGGGGCCGCCGTCGATCCACTCGAAGCCGCCGTCGCCGCCCGCCACCAGGTCGCGCGCGGCCGCGGGCGTGATGCCCTGGAGGGTGAGGCGATCGGCGGAAAGGACCAGGTTGTTGTTCCAGCGCCACTCGGTGAGCGGGGTGCGGCCGGGCAGTTCGCCGCGGCCGGTGGCCCACAGGAGGGTGCGCCAGTGGTCGGGGCCGGGCTGGACGTGCGGGAAGAGGCGGGTGAGGACGAACTCGGCGAGAGCGGACGGGGGTTCGTACGCGAGACCGAGGCCACCCGCCAGGTCGCGAGTGTGGAGCACGACCTCGGCGATGCCCATCGCGGCGAAGCCCTCGCGGTTCGCGCTGCGGAAGGGGTACGGGTGGAAGGCGCGGGCCTCGCGCGGTGCGGTGCGCACGGCCGCGGCGAGCAGGGCGCCGGTCGTCTCGATCACGTGCAGCAGGCCCGCGTTGTCGGTGCCTTCATCGAGTTTGAGTTCGAAGGGGACGTAGGCGTCCTGGGCGCGTCCGGCCAGGTTGGCGGCGTACGCGATCAGGTCGTCCGCGATGTGGACCGCCGTCTCATGGCAGTTCCACTCCAGGCCGGCCGCCCTCACCTTCGTCCAGTCCCGCTCCACCGCCGGCCGCAGTGCCGCCAGGCAGCCTGCGACGGACTCTGTCACGTAGTCCCCGCCCATGTCTCGCATGTCGTGCAGGGTAGGGGAAACAGGCGTCCGAACGAACCTGGTTTTCGCGGTGGCGGGCCGGTCCGGGGCTGCTCTCAGGGCCGCTTGAAGACCAGCGTCAGCCCGCGGGTTCCCTGCATCTGGCCGGTGCCGATGAGCTGGACGCCGCCGCTCGCGGTGACCTGGAAGGACAGCTGCGCCTCGGCGAGCGGCAGGGTGCCGCCCCGGGCCTCGGCGTCGGCGAACAACTGCTGGAGGGCGTCGACGGTCGCCGCGAGGTTCTTGCGCAGGGGGCCGAGCGGTACGGACCTGAGGACAGGGTCGCCGCTGCCGCTGCCGCTGCCGCCGCCGAAGAGCCCCATCGAGTCGTCGTCGCCGTCCTCGACTGCGGTGACCCAGAACGACAGGCTCGGCTCCGTGAGTTCGTTCGTGTCGGACATGCGCGTGTTCCTCCCCGTGACGGTGTTGGGCCAACCTTAGGGCCTGGCAGGGCAGTTGAGGGGGCGGAACGGCGGGACGTCACTCACTGGGTGAGCAGTTCCAGCTCGGCGCTCAGGTTGTAGCGCGCCGTCGCCTCCCACTCCGTCTGTCCGTACGGCGTCCTGAACAGGTGTGGCAGATCGAGGAGTTGGCGCAGCACCGCGGCGCGTCCCTCGCGGAAGGCGGCTCCGGGCACGAAGTGGTACTCCTCGCGCACGGCGGCCGTGTAGGCGGCGTACGCGGAGGGGGGCGAAGCCAGGATCGCGAGGTCGGCGTCGCAGAGGACCTGGCCGTCGCGGTCGTCGTCGGCGGGGGCGTGGGTGACGGTGAGCCGGACCAGCCGGGCGACCTGTGCCGTCCTGGCCTCGGACACCCCCGCCTCCAGGAGGGCCCGCTCGGCGAGACGGGCCGAGCGCTCCTCGTTCTCCGACCGTTCGGGAAGGTAGACGGCGTCGTGGAACCAGGCCGCCAGGCGTACGACGTCGGGGTCGGCCGCGTACTTCTCCAGTACGTCGATGTGCTCCAGGACCGCTGTGAGGTGGGCGAGCGTGTGGTAGTGCCGCTGCGGTTCCTGCCAGCGGGCCAGGAGGTTGTCGGCGTACGGGGCCGGGTCGGGGCCGGCGCCGGGCGGCCGGGCTCCTTCCAGGGCGCGGTTCCAGCGGGTGCGCAGGGCGTCGAGATCGACCATGCACGCATTCTCCCGTGTCTGCCGCCGGACCCCTGGCGTGATCCCCATGACGACTGCAGACCTGCACGACGTACGCGACCCCGAACTGCCCGGACGACTCCTGACCATGGAACGCGACGCGCTCGTACCGCTGCTGCGGACCCGCCCCGACGCCGACTTCGCCACGTTGACCGGCTCCTGTCCCGGCTGGAGTGTCCGGGACGTGCTCGCGCACTGCTCGTCCGCGCTGATGCGGGTCGTGGAGAGCCGGTTCGAGAAGGGGGTCTTCTCGCCCGAGTCGAACGACCGCGACATCGCCGAGCGCGCCCAGTGGACGAACGCGCAGGTCGTCGACGAGCTGGAGCGCGGCATGACCGAGGCCGGGCCGGTGATCGCCAAGGCGGGCGGGGTGCTGGACATGGTGGCGCTGGGGTGGGGGTCCCCCCACGCCTTTAAAGCAGTGGGGGAGGGTGCACGCGGGTGACGTACGGGACGTCTGGGGCGAGCCGGGGGCCTACGGGGGCGCCGGGCTCCCGGACGCGCTCACCCTCCTCGCGCGGATCACCCGGGAGAAGGGCCGCGTACCGCTGCACGCCGACCTCGACGACGTGGACGAGCCGCTGCTGCTGGGCGAGATGAGCGGCGAGCGGACGCCGGCCCGTTTCATCGGGGACGCCGCCACGCTCGTACGGCTCTGTTCGGGGCGTCCCGTGCCGAAAACCGCGGCGTACGAGCTGGTCGGGGCGGATGTCGGGGAGCTGAACATCTTCGGGTGACGGGGGGGCGATCTCGCGGCCCTCCGCCCTCCCGTCGTACCCTGAGATTGGACTAGACCTGTAGCCGCTCCAGGGAACACCGACGGAAGGGGTCCTATGAGCACGCGTGCAGTCCTGGAGGTGATCGCCCTCGGTGCCGAGGACGCGGTCGCCGCCCAGGCCGGAGGCGCGGACCGCCTAGAGCTGGTCACCGACATGGCGGCCGACGGGCTGACCCCGCCGGTCGAGACCTTCGCCGGGATCCGGGCCGCCGTCGACATCGACCTGCGCGTGATGCTGCGGCTGACGGACGGATTCGCCGCCGGAGACCCCGAGGACGTCGCGCGGCTGGTCCGGGCCGCCCGGGAGATGCGGGCCGCGGGGGCCGAGGAGTTCGTGCTCGGGTTCCTCGACCCCGACGGCCTCGTCGACCTGGACGCCGTGGAGCGGATCGTGGGGGAGCTGGACGGCTGCCGCTGGACCTTCCACCGCGCCATCGACCGGGCCGCGGACCGCGACGCCCTGCGCAAGCAGCTCGACGGACTGCCCGGCCTGGACGCCTACCTCACGGCCGGCTCGGCCACGGGCGTCGACGACGGCCTGCCCACCCTGCTCACCGAGGCGGCCCGGCGCGGAGACCCCGGCTACGAGCCGCGGATCATGGTCGGCGGCGGCCTGCGGCTGGAACACGTACCCCGACTGAAGGCCGCCGGCATCGACGCGTTCCACATCGGCGGTGCGGCACGGCCGGGGGGCTGGGACGGACCGGTTGCGTCGGAGGCGGTGCGTCAGTGGCGTCGCGTACTGGACGAACGCTGAACGTGCCCACCTGACGTGCGGGCCATCACAGCTGCGTCGGCAACGGCGCCGCGTGCGTCACGATCAGGCCGGAGACCGCTCGGGTCAGCGCCACATACAGTCGCCGCAGGCCCGTGCGTTCGTCCGGCTCTCCGTCGACCACGGCCTGTGGCTCGTCCAGGACCACGTAGTCGTACTCCAGGCCCTTGGCGAGCGACGCCGGGACCAGGGTGAGGCGGGTGTCCTGGGTGGTCTCCTCGCCCGGGGCCAGGTAGGTGATGCCGGCCGCCGTCAGCGCCGCCGCCAGGGAAGGAACGCGGGCGTCGGCCACGATCAGCCCCGTCGAGCCCTCGTTGCCCAGCAACTCCTCGCAGGCGGCGACGACTTCGGCGGTGTCGGTGATCGGGCGGAGGTCGAAGAAGCCCGGGTTCTCACGGACCGAGGCGACCGGCGTCAGGCCGGGCGCGATGTGCGGGAGCAGCCGGGAGGCGTACGTGATGACGTCCGTCGGGACGCGGAAACCGGCCGTCAGCTCCTCGATGACACCGTCCGACTTGCCGAGGTGGGCGAGGGCCTCGTCCCAACTCCTCGTCGCCCAGGGCGTGGTGCCCTGCGCCAGGTCACCGAGAACCGTCGCCGAACCGGTGGTGCAGCGGCGGCCGACGGCCCGGTACTGCATGGGGGAGAGGTCCTGCGCCTCGTCCAGGACCACATGGCCGAGGGAGTGCGTGCGCTGCACCAGGTCCGTCGTCTCGTCGATCAACACCGCGTCCGCGGGCGACCACTTGGCGGCCTTGGCGCTGCGCACGGGCTTCGCCCAGAGGATCGTCTTCTGTTCGTCCTCGCTCAACAACCCCTCCGCGTGTACGGCGAGGAAGTCCGCGTCCGTCAGCAGCCGCAGAACCAGTTTCGCCGGGTCGACCGGCGGCCAGACCGCCTTCACCGCCGCCTTGACCGCGCTGTTGCGGGCCACCGCGTCCTGCACCCGGTCGTCCGGTGCCTCGCCCGACCGCTCCATCTGCACCAGCACGGCGTGCGCGATGCGCTGCGGAAGGGCCTCGCGGGCGGCGCCGTAACGGATACCGCGGTCGAGCAACTCGCGGACGATGTCCCCGAGTTCGTGCGCGGGCACCCGCCAGCGGCGTGAGCCGCGCACCACGACGACCGGCTCGGTCGGCAGGGTGACGTGCGAGTGGACGGCCCGCCGCAGCACCTCCGCCATCCTCGCGTCGCCCTTGATGATCGCGGCCGGTGCCTCGTCGGCGCCCCTGACCTCGACATGCGCCACGAGGTCATCCACGGTGGCCTGCTTGACAGCCAACTCGCCCAGGGCGGGCAGAACTTGCTCGATGTAGTGCAGGAAGGACCGGTTCGGGCCGATGACGAGCGTGCCGGTGCGGGCGAGCCGCTCGCGATGGGCGTAGAGGAGATAGGCGACACGGTGCAGGCCGACGGCGGTCTTTCCGGTCCCGGGCCCTCCTTGCACGCACACCGTGCCGCCCAGCCCGCTGCGCACGATCTCGTCCTGCTCGGGCTGGATGGTCGCGACGATGTCCCGCATCGGGCCGACGCGCGGGCGCTCGATCTCCTGCTGGAGCAGCTTGCTCGTGCGGGCCGCCTCCGCCGGGTCGGAGAGATGCTCGTCCTCGTACGCCGTGAGGTCGCCGCCCGTGTACCCGAAGCGGCGGCGCAGCGCGACGTCCAGTGGGTCCTTCTTGGAGGCCCGGTAGAACGGCTGCGAGACCGGTGCCCGCCAGTCGATGACCATCGGGTCGCCGTCGTGGTCGTGCACGTGCCGGCGCCCGATGTACAGCGTTTGATAAGCGTCCTCCGGCCGCGGGCGCTCGTCGTCCGCGCCCTCCGCCCGGTCGGCGCCCGGGGGGTGCAGGTAGTCGAGGCGGCCGAAGAACAGCGGGGTGTCGCTGAGGTCGGCCAGCGCCTTGATGCGCTCGTCGATCTGGCGGGCCAGGACCTCGGCGTTGACCCAGTTCGCGGTGACGTCGCGGATGTCCAGCGACTCGACGTCCTCACGCATGGCGCGCAGGGCGGCCCGCGAGTCGGTGAGGTGGGAGCGTTCGCGGGAGAGCGGGTCGAGGGGGTCGTCGAACGGCTTGGCGTCAGCGGATGGCTTGGGGTCGTCGAGTGGCTTGGAGTCGTCGACGGGCGTGGACACGGGAATGCCTCCGAAGGCCTGCGGTGCGGATGGCGCCGGTGGACGGCGCTGCATGGCGGAAAGCCGTCCGGTTTCCGGCCGGGCGGCGGCGCTCCGTGGAGGGAGGCGGGCAAGAGCGGAGATTCTAGGCCAGACGCCGAGACGGAAGCCAACCGTTTTCCGCCGCCCAGGGGCCCCGGTCCTCAGTCGCCTAGTCCCTCAGTCCCCTAGTCCCCTAGTCCCCTAGGGGATGTCCCCGTCATACCCGGGAGGGACTGCTCTGCCCGAAGTCGTACGCGGCGGCGGCGGAGCTTCGGTCCGCAGGCCGATGCCGGCCTTATGTGCTAAGAGCCACCATGGATACATGAGCGCAGCAACCTTCACCCCAGCCCATGGCCCGGGCCGGCCCGGCGGTGCCACAGCCGTCACGGGCAGCCACCCCCACCGTCTCGGCGACGCCCTGCGCGCGATCAAGGTCTTCGCGGGCGCGGCCTTCAGCGTCGTCGTACTCGGCGAGTACGGCGAGGAAGCGGGCGTACGACGTAAGTGACCGCAATCAAGCGGAGGGCCGAGGGCCGAGTCCTACGCCTCCTCCGCCAGCAGCTCGTCCGCGTCCACGATCCGGTACGCGTACCCCTGCTCCGCCAGGAACCGCTGGCGGTGCGCGGCGAAGTCCTGGTCGAGGGTGTCGCGGGCGACGACCGAGTAGAAGTGCGCCTGGTGGCCGTCGGCCTTGGGGCGGAGCACCCGCCCGAGCCGCTGGGCCTCCTCCTGGCGTGAGCCGAAGGTGCCCGACACCTGGACGGCGACCGTCGCCTCCGGCAGGTCGATGGAGAAGTTCGCGACCTTGGAGACCACCAGCACGCTGATCTCGCCCTCCCGGAAGGCGCCGAAGAGCTTCTCCCGCTGGGCGTTGGACGTCTCACCCTTGATGACCGGCGCGTTCAAGTGCTCGCCCAGCTCGTCGAGTTGGTCGATGTACTGCCCGATGACGAGGATCTGCTGACCCGCGAACCGGCGCACGATCGCCTCCGTGACCTTGCGCTTCGTCTCGGTCGTGGCGCAGTAGCGGTACTTCTCCTCGGTCTCGGCGGTGGCGTAGGCGAGACGCTCGGAGTCGGTGAGGTTGACCCGGACCTCCACGCAGTCGGCGGGCGCGATGTAGCCCTGCGCCTCGATCTCCTTCCACGGCGCGTCGAACCGCTTGGGACCGATCAGGGAGAACACATCCGACTCACGTCCGTCCTCGCGCACGAGGGTCGCCGTCAGCCCGAGCCGCCGCCGCGCCTGCAGATCCGCCGTGAACTTGAAGACGGGCGCGGGCAGCAGATGCACCTCGTCGTAGACGATCAGACCCCAGTCACGGGAGTCGAAGAGCTCCAGGTGCGGGTAGACGCCCTTCCGCCTCGTGGTCAGCACCTGGTAGGTGGCGATGGTGACCGGGCGGATCTCCTTCCGCGTCCCGCTGTACTCACCGATCTCCTCCTCGGTCAGCGAGGTCCGCTTCACCAGCTCGTGCTTCCACTGCCGCGCCGAGACGGTGTTCGTGACGAGGATCAGCGTCGTCGACTTCGCCTGGGCCATCGACCCGGCGCCGACGAGGGTCTTCCCGGCGCCGCACGGCAGCACCACGACCCCGCTCCCGCCGTGCCAGAAGTTCTCCACGGCCTGCTTCTGGTACGGGCGCAGCGCCCACCCGTCCTCGTTCAGCTCGATCGGGTGCGCCTCACCGTCCACGTACCCCGCGAGGTCCTCGGCCGGCCAGCCCAGCTTCAGCAGCGTCTGCTTGATCTGCCCGCGCTCGGAGGGATGCACGGCGACCGTGTCCGGGTCGATCCGCGCGCCGACCAGCGGCGCGACCCGCTTCGAGCGCAGGATCTCCTCCAGCACCGGCCGGTCGGTGGTCGTGAGGACCAGCCCGTGCGTGGGGTGCTTGCTGAGGGTCAGCCGCCCGTACCGGTCCATCGTGTCGGCGACGTCGACGAGCAGCGCGTGCGGCACCGGGTAGCGGCTGTACTGCACGAGCGCGTCCACGACCTGCTCGGCGTCGTGCCCGGCCGCACGCGCGTTCCACAGCCCCAGCGGCGTCACCCGGTAGGTGTGGATGTGCTCGGGTGCCCGCTCCAGCTCCGCGAACACGGCAATGGCCCGACGGCACTCGCCGGCCTGTTCGTGGTCGACCTCCAGGAGCAGGGTCTTGTCGGACTGGACGATGAGTGGACCATTCACGCGGGGGCACCCTTTCCGAACGGCCGGACGGGGACGGCCAAACGTCCAGTCTGCCGTACCGCGCCTCCTTTCGGGGAGGCGAGCACGTCACACCGGGCAGCCCGCGATCTTCAGGAGCCCTCGGTGAGTTCCGCAAGGCGGCGCAGGGGCGGGCCGTACTCCGGGTCGGCCAGCGCGGCGGCGAACTGGGCGGTGAGGTAGGCCAGCGGGTTGCCGGTGTCGTACCAGCGGCCCTGGATGACCTGGCCGTACACCGCCTTGGTGGCGGCGTAGGCGTTGATCGCGTCGGTCAGGTAGATCTCGCCGGTCCGGTGCTCGTACCAGGCCTTGGTCTGCTTGCGCAGCTCCTCGACGATGCCCGGCGTGATGACGTAGCCGCCGATGGCCGCGTAGCCGGAGGGGGCGTCCTGCGGCTTCGGCTTCTCGACCAGGCCGGTGATGCGCAGAAGGCCGTCGCCGAGATCCTCCTTGACCCGGGGCACGCCGTAGCGCTGCGAGTCGGCCGGATCCATGGGGAGCAGCGCGAGGACGGGGCAGCTGGTCGCCTCGTAGGCCCGGATCAGCTGCTGGGCGCGCGGGACGTCGGCCACGAACACGTCGTCCGGCCACAGGACGAGGATCGGCTCGTCGCCGACGTTGCGGGCGGCGTTCAGGACGGGCGTGCCGTTGCCGTACGGGCCGTGCTGGTCGAGGTAGGTGATGTGGCCCTGCCGGGACAGCTCGCCGACCTCCTCCACCGCGTCCGCGTAGGCCTCCTTGCCGTCCGCCCGCAGCTGGGCCACGAGCGCCGGATTCGGCCGGAAATGGTCCTGGATCAGACCCTTGCCGCCGGAGACGACGATGGTGATGTCGGTGATGCCGGACGCCACCAGCTCCCGCACCGTGTGCTCGACGACGGGCTTGTCGCCGACGGGCAGCATCTCCTTCGGGATCGCCTTCGTCAGCGGCAGCAGGCGGGACCCCAGCCCGGCGGCGGGGATGACTGCGCGGCGGATCGTCGTGGCCATGAGGCCCCTTTCGTCGAAAAGCCGGTCTCGGTTCCGGTCCCGTTCAGGAAACGCTGCCCGCGAGCCCGTGCCGGAAGCCCCGGGTGAACAGTTCCGGTCACGCGGGTGGAGCTGCGACGAAGCGCACGGAATCGCATCCGAAGGGCACCCGGCTCACGCCTCGTCCGCCAGCTCCGCCACTCCCGTCACCCGGTGCAGCGGATACGTCCGTACCTCGTCCGCCGTGTGGTCGTACGCCGTCACGAAGCCGCCCTCGACGCGGATCGGGGCGATGACGCGCTGGCTGGCGGTGCCCTCGGCGTTGACGTAGCCGATCCACAGGGCCTCGCCGGTCAGGACTGCGGCCTGCATCGTGGCGAGGGTCTCGGCGGAGCCGGTGCGCGGAAGGGCGCCGCCCGGTGCGGCCGAGGGGCCCTGCTTGCGCGGGGCCGTGGAGGCCAGGTCGCCCGCCCGGATCGCCCGGATCGCGGCCGTCAGGAGCGTCGCGTCGGGGGTCGGCGGGCCGTCCGGGACCGGCTCGGGCGCGGCGCGGGGCGGGGTGCGGTGGGCGTCGGCACGGGTGATCAGGACATCACCCTCCGCCGACTCGGCGGCCGGCGCGAAGCCCATCGCGCGCAGACCGTCGAGGAGGGTCGCGGGGTCGGCCTGGGTGGCGAGGACGGTCGGGGCGAGGCGGCGCAGACGCAGGCCCGCGGCGCGCTTGTCGGCGAGGATCTCGTTCAGCATCGCGTCGTCGTCGCAGCGCACATACGCCGAGGCGGACCCGACCCGCAGATGCCCGTGCCTGCGGGCCACGTCGTCGATCAGATACGTCAGCGGCTGAGGGACCGGGGTACGCGCGTGGGCGGCCAGGAAGGCATGCAGGTCGGAGGCGGCGTTCCCGGCGTCCAGGGCGCGCCGCACCGAGCCCGGCGTGAAGCGGTACACCGTCGCCCCGCCCTTCGACTCCACGTCCGCCAGCAGACCCAGCATGTCGGCCAGCGGCCGCCGCAGCGGACCGGGCGCGACCGCCGTCAGGTCCGCCTGGAGCAGGACGTGGTCCAGGGGCTCGGGCAGCATCGGGGCGAGGAGGCGGGCGGCCGCGGCGGAGGCGGTGATCTGCTCGGCGGGGGAGAGGGGTTCCAGGGCGACCGGCACATGGTGGACGGGCAGCTTGTCGCCCGGTCCCCCGCCCCCGTCCCCGTCCGCGGACGGGGACTTCTTCGGCTCCGGCGCCCCGAGCAGCGCCCGCCCGTGCGCCGACAGCGCGCCCCGCCCCGTAACACCCAGCATCTCCGCCTCCGACAGCGCCCAGGTGGCGAGCCGTCCGCGCAGGTCGTCGTCCTGCTGGGGGCCACGCAGGGGCCGCTCCCAGCGCAGCCGCTCCAGCACGGACGCGGCAGCGGGCGACGCCCCTTCCGGCAGCCCGGCCAGCAGCGTCAGCACCCGGTGCCGTACCTCCGGCGCGGCGCTGCGGTCGAGCCCCGGTCCGAGCGCCGACAACGTCCGGTCCTTGGCGTCCCGCCCCCCGACCACGCCCGCCGTCCGCGTCGCCGTCAGCCACGCGTGGGCCAGCCGCGCCCAGCGCTCTGCGGCCGGCTGCTCCAGCCACTCGTCGTGGGCCGGGGTCGCCGCGTACCGCTCGTCGGCCTCGCCGTCGGAGGCCAGCAGCCCGGCCGCGTAGGCGAGTTCGACCCAGAAGGCGGCGACCGGCTCGGACACGTCGAGGGCCACGGCGGTGCGCTTGAGGTCACGCACGCTGAGCCCACCGGCCCGCAGCACGGTCGGCCCGCCCTCGTCCCAGTCCTTCAGCAGTTCCTCGACCGTCGACAGCGCCGTGTACGCCTGCCCGGCCGCCGTCGCGTCCACAACCTGTGGACGGTGCGTGCCCGTCACCTCCAGCGCGGGCGGCCGCGGCTCGACGACCCGGTGGGCACGGCCGCCGCGCAGATGCAGGGCCACCTCACGAGGGAGTACGACCGTCCCGGGCGCCGTCGGCAGCAGCAGCCCGCGGTCAAGGAGCCAGCGCAGCCGGGCCGCCGGATCCGCCGTGACCTGCCCGTACGGCGGCCCCCACACCAGCCGGTCCAGCACCTCCCGCGACTCCTCGGGCGCCCCGGCCAGCAGCGCCGCCATCCGGGTACGGTCGCCGAACAGGGCGGCGAGCGAGCCGACCGCGGAGACGGAATCGTGCGTCGAGGGCAGCCCGACCGCGGTGACGATCTCCTGGATCCGCCCCGGCGACATGCCCGCCGTCGCCTCCTGCACCGTGGGCCCGAGTCCCGTCGGCGACGGGTGCTGCGGCGAGGGCGCGAGCAGCTCAAGGGCCGTCCGCACCAGCCGCAGCCGGTCGTCGCCGCCCCACACCAGGGCCTGCTCGCGCAGGGTGGCGAGGGCGCGGGGGAGTGCCGTGGCGACCGCCGCATCGCCGTCGTCACCGGCCAGCAGCCCGAGCAGCTCGTCATACCCGGCCGGGTCCGGCGCCACCGCCAGCGCCTGCGCCGACTGCAGCGCGAAACGGTCCAGTCGCTCCAGTGCCCGCACGACCGATGCGCGTGTGCCGGCGCGGGTCGCCAGCTGGGTGAGGTCCGTGGGGACGGGGGTGATGAGATCGGGGCGGGCGCGCAGCAGTTCCGCCAGGGAGGCGTCGTCCCTGTTGCGCAGTGCCTCTGCGAGTGAACGCGGAGCGGCCGGGGTGCTCATCTGACTCACGGTAGCGGGTACGTGTGGTGGTTGAGCGTGGTAGCTGCGGGTGGGTGGGGGTTCGCGGCCCTGGGGGCTCCGCCCCCAGACCCCCGTCGGCCTTCGGCCTCGTCCTCAAACGCCGGACGGGCTGGATTGGGCGTGGTGGGCTCGTGTGTGCGCGCGGGTCGGGCTGGATTGGGCGTGGTGGGCTCGTGTGTGCGCCGGACGGGCTGGATTGGGCGAGGTGGGCTCCTGCGTGCTCGCGGGTCGGGATGGAATGGCCGACGTGGGCTGAAGTGGGCTGGATGTCGTTGCCCTGCGCTAACGTCGTGGTCTGGGGGTATCCAACACACCCGCCCCGGAGGGGACTTCGTGGGGATCGAGAGCGACAAGGTCGTCTACGAGTATCTGAGCCGCGTCGGCGACGTGGCCCAGCAGCGTCAGCTGCCGTCGGCCGCGCGCATGCGCCTGGTGTCGGAGCTGCGGGGCGAGATCGATCGGCGCCGGGCGAAGACTGCCGTCGACAGTCCCGCCGCCGTCCGCCGCATCCTCTCCCGGCTCGGCAGCCCCGACGAGGTCGTGGCGGCCGCGGGCGGCGGCGCCGCCCCGCAGGGGACCCCCGCCCAGGTGCCGGTGCAGCGGGACGACGAGCCGCAGGACGGCAGGCGGCTGCCGAAGAGCCTGCGCCGGGTCGTACCGCGCCCGCGCCCCGCCCAGCCCGAGAAGCCCGCCCCCGCCGACGCCTTCTTCGACGCCCCCTCGTCGCCGCACACGGCGAGCGCCCAGGAACTCGGCGGCAGTGCGACCCAGCCCGACTGGTGGCGGGTCGAGAGCACACCGTTCGGTGAGAGCGTCCCGGGGTTCACCGGCGGCGTGGAGATCCCCGATCTGCTCAGGCCACCGCGGCCGAAGGAGCCGGAGAAACAAGCGGTACCGCCACCGGCCGCCGAGAAGGCCGTGGAAGCCGAGGAGGTCGCGCCCGAGGCGCAGGCCGCCCGTCGTCGCCGCTTCTCCCTCCCCGCCGGCGGCTGGAGCAACCCGCTCCTCCTGATCGCCGCCGGACTGCTCGTCGTCGGCGCCATCCTCGGCAACTGGTTCGCCCTGCTGTTCGGCTGGCTCATCGCCTACGCCTCCCGCCGCCTGACCCAGAACGAGTCGAAGTGGGCCGTCATCGGCATGCCCGGCCTCGCGCTCGCCGCCGGACTCGTCTGGCTGTGGGGCAGGAACGACGGCCGCTGGGGCACCCCGATCGCCCAGGGCCACATGAACGACGCGATCGCCGGGACCTGGCCCTGGGTGGTGCGCGGGGCGGCGGTGCTGTCGGCGCTGTACGTGGTGTGGCGGTCACAGCGGAGGGCGTAGGCCGCGCGAGGAAGATGTAGGTCACACCGGCCCGCCGACTGCCCGCCGCAGGGCCTGGGCACAATGGCCGATATGGCCTCCTCGATTTCCTCCACGACTTCCTCCGCGACCGCCCCCGCCCTGACCGTCGGCTTCGATCTCGACATGACTCTCATCGACTCCCGTCCCGGCATCCGCGCCTGCTACCAGGCGCTGGCCGAGCGGACGGGCACGTACATCGACGCCGACCTGGCGGTGACGCGGCTCGGGCCGCCGCTCGCCGAGGAGTTGATCAACTGGTTCCCCGAGGACCGGGTGGTGGAGATGTCCGACCTGTACCGGTCGATGTACCCGGCGTTCGCCATCGCCTCGACGCCCGCGATGCCCGGCGCCCCTGAGGCCATCGACGCCGTGCGGGCGGCCGGCGGGCGCGCGATCGTGGTGACCGCCAAGTACGAGCCGAACGCCAAGCTGCACCTGGAGCACCTGGGCATCCACCCCGACGAGGTCGTCGGCGACCTGTGGGCCGAGCAGAAGGCGGAGGCGCTGCGCGAGCACGGGGCCGGGATCTACGTCGGTGACCACATCGGGGACGTGCGCGGCGCACGCAAGGCCGACGCCCTGTCCGTCGCCGTGGCGACCGGGCCGTGCAGTGCCGAGGAGTTGAGCACGGCCGGAGCGGACGTCGTGCTCGGGGACCTCATGGAGTTCCCCGGCTGGCTCGCGGACTACCGCCCGGCGCGCGCCTGACGGCGGCCCGCTGCCATCGACTGGAGCACGCCGGCTCCCGCCATCAGGAAGCCGACGCCCATGAGCATGCTCAGTCCGAACATGTAGGTCGGAAATGGCTTCGCGTGGAGGAACAGCGGAGCCACTGTGACGAGTGTGGCCAGCGCGCCGAGGAAGAACACGATGGCACCGGCACGGATCAGTCGGTCACCGGGCTCGGCGGAATTCGTTTGGGTTTTGTCACGCACCGGACCAGGGTAGTTCCCTGCCCGAAGGAACAACCCGGCGACGTCTTGTCACCGGCCTGAAGAGCATTAGCCTTGGTACCGGCGGGTCCGTGACGACCCGCCCCAGTGCTATCAAGAGCCGTTTCCGAAGCAGTTTTCCGACGAGTACGAGGACGAGGACAGACGGTGCCAACCGGCAAGGTCAAGTGGTTCAACAGTGAGAAGGGCTTCGGCTTTCTCTCCCGTGACGACGGCGGTGACGTCTTCGTCCATTCCTCGGTCCTCCCCGCCGGAGTCGAGACACTCAAGCCGGGCCAGCGCGTCGAGTTCGGCGTCGTCGCCGGTCAGCGTGGCGACCAGGCACTTTCGGTCACCGTCCTGGACCCGACCCCCTCGGTGGCGGCCGCCACCCGTAAGAAGCCGGACGAACTGGCCTCCATCGTGCAGGACTTGACGACCCTTCTGGAGAACATCACGCCGATGCTCGAGAAGGGCCGTTACCCCGACAAGGCCTCCGGCGCGAAGATCGCGGGTCTGCTGCGCGCGGTCGCCGATCAGCTGGACGTATAGCCGCGAAAGCCGCGACATACCGAAAACCCGTGACTCCTACGGAAATTCGAGCGCATCCGGGCCGAGGGGCGGCACCAGCCCCTCGGCCGCCGCACGCGTCAGCAGCCCCCGTACCGCCGCATAGCCGTCCTCGCCGAGGTCGGCGGTGAACTCGTTGACGTAGAGGCCGATGTGCTGGTCGGCGACGGACGGGTCCATCTCCTGGGCGTGTTCCATGACGTACGGGCGGGAGGCCTCGGGGTCGTCCCAGGCGGCGCGTACGGAGGTGCGGATAGCGTCGGCCAGGCCCGTCAGGGTCTCGGCGCCCAGTGAGCGCTTCGCGATGATCGCGCCCAGCGGGATCGGCAGCCCGGTCGTGTGCTCCCAGTGCTCACCCATGTCCGCGAGCTTGTGCAGCCCGTAGTTCTGGTACGTGAAGCGCGCCTCGTGGATGACGAGCCCCGCGTCGACCTTTCCGTCCCGCACCGCCGGCATGATCTCGTGGAACGGCATGACGACGATCTCGCCCACCCCGCCGGGGACCGTGTCCGCCGCCCACAGACGGAACAGCAGGTACGCCGTCGACCTCTCGCTCGGCACGGCGACCGTACGGCCGGTGAGTGCCCCACCCGCCTCCCGGGTCAGCACCAGCGGCCCGCAGCCCCGGCCCAGCGCACCCCCGCACGGCAGCAGCGCGTACTCGCCGAGGACGTACGGCAGCACCGCGTACGACACCTTCAGCACGTCGAACTCGCCGCGCTCGGCCATGCCGTTGGTGATGTCGATGTCCGCGAAGGTCACGTCGAGCGCGGGCGCGTCCGGCACGCGGCCGTGGGCGAGGGCGTCGAAGACGAAGGTGTCGTTCGGGCAGGGCGAGTACGCGATCTGCAGTGGGTGCTCAGAGGTCATGTTGTTTCCAACTCTCCAGGACGGGCGCAAGCTTCCCGAAGGCCTCGGTCAGGGCCGCGAGGGCGTCGCCGATGCGCCAGGCGCCGCGGTCGCGCGGGCCGACGGGGTTGGAGACCGCGCGCAGCTCCACCACGGGCACACCGTGCGCGGCGGCCGCCTCCGCCACCCCGAAGCCCTCCATGGCCTCGGCGAGGGCACGGGGGTGGCGGGCACGGAGCACTGCGGCGCGCTCGGCGGTGCCGGTCACCGTGGAGACGGTGAGGACGACTCCGGGGCGTGCGCCGGTGGCGGCCGCGAGCTCTCGTACGAGTGCTTCCGGCGGACGGTGGGTGACGGTCCCGAAGCCGAGCTCGGTGACCGGTACGAAGCCCTCGGCCGTCTCGGCGCCCAGATCGGCCGCGGTGATCTCGTCGGCGACGACGAGCGAGCCGACGGGGGCCTCGGGCTGGAAACCGCCCGCGATCCCGGCGGAGACGACGAGGTCGTACGGGCTGCCCCGCAGGGCGGCGGTGGTGAGGGCGGTCGCGGTGGAGGCGGCGGCGAGAGCGGGGCCCACACCGGCGGCGATCACGACCTGGCCGTCACCTGCGAACGCCTGGGCCACCGCGTCCCGTTCGGCGGGGACCGCGGTGGCCACGAGGACGCGTACGGAACGCATCGGCGGCATCGACGGCGTGGACGGCATGGAGGGCCCGGACGTCGGGGTCAGTCGTTCTTCTTGAGCTTGAAGGACCACAGGCCGGTGACCGCGCTGCCGCTCTTCTTGCCGTCGCCCGCCTTGATGGTGACCAGGGTGGAGTTCCCGGTGGCGCCGTACTGCTGGTTGAAGAAGACGCTGCCCGGGACGGTGCGGTAGGTCTTGTCGCTGTCCTCGGTCAGGGGCTGACCGTTCATCAGGATCGTCCACCGCTTGTCGGCGATGTCGGGGTCGACGCCGAAGCGGACGGTGTCGTCGGGGTCGACCTTGATGGACTTGATGTCCTTGTCCTTGAGGCACTTCGCGAGGTCCGCGGTCTGCAGGGACTTGCCCTCGCCACCGCAGGTGGCCTGCGCGCTGACGGAGGAGCGGCCGACCGTGATCGTGGAGACCGGCGTCGGCTTGTCGCACGCGGCCAGGACGAGCAGTCCGGCGGAAACGGCGCCGGCGGCGGCGACGGTGCGGCGGCGTCGCACAGAGGCGCGGACATTTGCGGCTCCGCCGCGTGGCATCGAGGTCATGGGCGAAGGTTATCGGGCACCTGCGGCGCTCCCCCCACGTGGGGGGCGGCATGCCTGTGTGTTACGCCACGCGGGGCTTCGAGGCGCCCGAGTGATGGGCCGAGCCGATCAGCCCGCGGGCGGTGGTGACCCAGCCGAGGGCGATGACGGCGGCCGCCAGGCTCAGGCCCGCCGCCCCGTTGAGCGGCATCACGATGCCGATCGCGCCGCCCAGCACCCAGGCCATCTGCAGCATGGTCTCGGAGCGCGCGAACGCGGAGGGGCGCACCGTCTCGGGCACGTCCCGCTGGATCAGCGCGTCCAGGGACAGCTTGGCCAGCGCCTGCGAGAACCCGGCGAACGCGGCCAGACACGCCACCAGGAACGCCCCGAAGAAGATCGCGGCCGTGATCGCGGCGGCGAGCACGATCGGCAGGACCGCCACGATGATGATCTCCGGCGCCCGCTGTCTCAGCCACGCCCCGACCGCCGTACCGAGGGCGTTGCCCGCGCCCGCCGCGACGGCCACTATGCCCAGCGACACGGCCGCGCTGGAGCCGGTCAGCGGGTGCTCGCGCAGCAGGAAGGCGAGGAAGAAGGTCAGGAACCCGGACAGCCAGCGGAGGGCCGCGTTGGCGCCGAGCGCGTGGGTCACCGCGAGGCCGACCGTGCGCAGGCCGGGCCGCTTCACCGGCTTGAGGTGCGGCCCGTGCAGATGGTCCGCGTCCGCCGCGAGCAGCGCCGTGTCCTCGCCCTTGGCCGAGTCGACCTTCGGCGGCAGGGTGAAGGACAGGAACATGCCCCAGATGTAGATCACGAAGGCGCCGTACAGCGGCCAGCGCGGGCCGATGGCATGCAGGCCCGCCCCGATGGGCGCCGCGACACCGGTGGCGAGGAGCCCGCCGAGCGTGACCCGGGAGTTGGCCTTCACGAGGGAGAAGTTGGGTGGCAGCAGCCGGGGCACGACCGCGCTTCTGACCACCCCGTACGCCTTCGACGCGACCAGTACGCCCAGCGCGGCCGGATACAGCTCCAGGCTGCCGGTGGAGACGGCCCCGGCGATGATCAGCGCGAGCAGCGCCCGGGCGAGCATCGAGCCGGCCATCGCGGCGCGGCGGCCGTGCGGGAGCCGGTCCAGGAGCGGGCCGACGACCGGGGCGAGCACCGTGAACGGCGCCATGGTGATCGCCAGGTAGAGCGCGACACGCCCCCGTGCCTCGTCGGTGGGGACGGAGAAGAAGACGGTGGAGGCGAGGGCGACGGTGATCATGACGTCCCCGGCGCCGTTCACCGCGTGCAGTTCGATCAGTTTGCCGAGGCCGGACTCGCCGGCGCCGTGCGCGTGGGTCGCCTTCCGGATCCCGCGGGCGGTTCCGGTGAACGGGAAGTGCAGGGCACGGCCGACCGCGCGGACGGACCCGCCGAACCGGCCCGAACCGCCACCACGACTGCTGCCCTTGACCCCACCGACCCCGGTGGCTCCTTGGGGCGTCCTTGCGGCTGCCACTCCGTCATAGTGCCCCGAGAAAGCTGTGTGTAGTGGGGTTACCGCGCGTATGGGCGCGTACTTCCTGTGTATTTCCCCGGTACTTGCCAGGCCCGTGGGGGGAAACGTCCCGTCGGTGTAGGCCGAGCGGTCGCGAGAAGGTAGCGTGCGTAGCGCGTCGTGGCGAACGTTCTCGGCCGCGCGCCTCTCGGACATCCCGCAGAATGGATGTATGAGGTGCGCCCGAGTGCGATCGGGCGCGGACGTCGACGCGGTCCTTCGGTCCGCTCCGTCCGCTCCCATCGCCTTCAGGCCGGCGCACCCGAGTGACGGCGTAGGAGAGAAGCGATACCTGTGAGCGCAGCGACCACGCGAAGCCGCACCCCTGACCGCCTGTGCGCGGAGGCCGTCGACCTCGCCCGCGGCGCAGCCGAGGAGGCTGCCGCGCCCGGGGTGGTGGGCGAGCACCTGGGTCTGGAGTCCGAGGGCGACCGTGTTGTCACGCACTTCTTCGAGTGCAAGGAACTCGGGTACCGGGGCTGGCGCTGGGCCGTGACGGTCGCGCGCGCCTCCCGCGCCAAGTTCGTCACGCTGGACGAGGTCGTCCTGCTGCCCGGCTCGGACGCGCTGCTGGCTCCCGAGTGGGTGCCGTGGAGCGAGCGGCTGCGCCCCGGCGACATGGGCCCCGGCGACCTCCTGCCCACCGACGCCGAGGACCTGCGTCTGGAGCCCGGCTTCACCGGCGCGGAGGAGCCGCCGCCGAACTCGCCGCTCTCCGAGGAGCTGGCGGAGCTGGCCGAGGCGGAGGACGCCGAGGTCTCCGCGGGCACTCCCGCGAGCCTGCCGGTCGCCCCGTCGCGTGGCTCCATCGCGGCCGTCGCCGAGGAACTGGGCGTGCGCCGCGCCCGGGTCCTGTCCCGTTACGGGCTGCATGTCGCCGCGGACCGCTGGGACGAGGCGTACGGCTCCAAGACGCCGATGGCTCAGGCGGCCCCCGCGTCCTGTGCGAGCTGTGGCTTCCTCCAGCCGATCGGTGGCTCGCTGGGCCAGGCGTTCGGTGTCTGCGCCAACGAGTTCTCGCCGGCCGACGGCCGGGTGGTCTCTCTTTCGTACGGCTGCGGGGGGCACTCCGAGGCGGCGGTCATGCCCAAGCCGCCGCAGCCGGCACCTCCGGTGATCGACGAGACGCGGGTGGATCCGTTCCCGCTGCGGCCGGCGGCGGACTCGGGTTCCGTCCCGGTCGTCTCCGACGGTGAAGCGGCCGATTTGGGACACTCGTAGGTCTGCGAGTACACGTCCCTGGGGGCTGCCGCCCCCCAGGCCCCCGCTTCGGCCTGAACGGCCTCGTCCTCAAACGCCGGACGGGCTGAAAACCAAGCCCCGGCCGGCGTTGGATCAGCCCCTCCGGCGTTTGAGGAGCGGGGGTCCGGCGGCGGAGCCCCTGGGGTGGGGACGGGTAGGGGCGGCGGGGGCGGTGAACATCTCGCGGTACCTTCGTGCTCACGCCGAAGTGGGCCGATGAGGAGAGTCAACGTGAGCAAGTTCGTGCGGCCGGCCCCCGAGGGCGCGGACCCGTTCGGCACCGCCCGTCTGCGCCGCGGAGTCCTGGACGCCTGGGCCACCAGCCCCGCCCGTTTCCGCGAGGACGCCAACGCCGAGGAGGACCTCGTTCTCGGCGGCTACCGGGACCGGCTCGTCGTCGAGCTCGCTCAGAACGCGGCGGACGCGGCGGCTCGCGCGGGAGTCCCCGGACGCCTGCGGCTCACCCTCCGCGACGGCGTTCTCGTCGCCGCCAACACCGGCGCCCCGCTGGACGCGGCCGGCGTCGAGTCGCTCGCGACCCTGCGCGCCTCCGCGAAGCGGGACACCCACGAAGGCGCCGTCGGGCGTTTCGGCGTCGGGTTCGCGGCCGTGATCGCCGTCACCGACGAGCCCGCGGTCGTAGGCCGGCACGGCGGTGTGCGCTGGTCGCTCGCCGAGGCCCGTGAGCTGGCCGCGGACACGGCGCGGTACAGCCCGGGGCTGGGGGACGAGATCCGGCGCAGGGACGGACACGTTCCGTTGCTGCGGCTGCCGTTCGCCGCCGAGGGGACCGCCCCGGAGTCGTACGACACCGTCGTCATCCTGCCCCTGCGCGACACGGCTGCGGCCGACCTCGCCGAGCGGCTGCTGGAGGCCGTAGACGACGCCCTGCTCCTCGCCCTGCCGGGTCTGGAGGAGGTCGTGGTGGAGACCGACGGCGTCCGCACCCTGCGCCGCGGCACGGACGGCCCCTTCACCGTCGTGGAAGACACCCGAGGCGGCACCACCCGCTGGCGTACCGTCTGCACGCAGGGCCCCCTCACTCCGGACCTCCTCGCCGACCGTCCGGTGGAGGAGCGGCTGCGCCCCCACTGGTCCGTCACCTGGGCCGTGCCGGCCGACTCCGACGGCAGCCCGGCCCACCCCCGTACGAGCCCCGTCGTGCACGCCCCCACGCCCAGCGACGAGCCCCTCGGCGTCCCGGCCCTCCTCATCGGGTCCTTCCCCCTCGACACCACCCGCCGGCGCGCGGCCCCGGGCCCGCTGACCGACTTCCTCGTCCAGCGCGCGGCCGACGCCTACGCCGAACTCCTCGCCGACTGGCTCCCGGTGACCGAGGGCATCATCGGTCTCGTCCCCGGCCCGTTGGGGAAGGGGGAGTTGGACGGCGCCCTGCGCGCGGCGATCCTGGAGCGGCTCCCGCGGACCTCCTTCCTGCCGCCGGCCGTGGCACCGGCCGAAGGCAGCCAGGACGCCGTGGAACTCGGCGAGCCCGGTGAGCCCGGCGACGGTCTCGCCGGCCCCGTACTGGCGGGGGAGCAGGATCGGGGTCTCCACCTCGGCGGCTCCCTCCGTCCCCGTGACGCCGAGATCATCGAGGGCGCCGGTGCCGACACCGTGAAGGTGCTGGCCGAGGTGCTGCCCACCCTGCTGCCCGCCGGGCTCGAACGGCGGGTGGAGCTACGGACGTTGGGCGTCGCCCGGGTGCCGCTCACCGACGCCGTCGACCGGCTCGCGGGGCTGGAGAAGGAGCCCGGCTGGTGGCGGCGGCTCTACGACAGCCTCGCCGGGGTCGATCCGGACCGGCTGTCCGGACTTCCCGTGCCGCTCGCCGACGGACGTACGACCATCGGCCCGCGCCAGGTGTTGCTGCCCTCGCCGGATGCCACGAACACCGACCCGGAGGTGCTCGCCCGGCTCGGGCTGAAGGTCGCCCACCCGGAGGCCACGCACCCCCTGCTGGAGAAACTCGGCGCGCTTCCGGCGACGCCGCGCGCCGTCCTCACCACCCCGCAGGTCCGCGCCGCCGTCGCCGCCTCCCTCGACGACGACGGGGGGCTGGACTGGGAGCAGGACGCGCCCGACGCGGAGGAGCTGGCCGACACCGTCCTCGCACTGGTGCGGGACGCGGCGCTGGATCCCGGGGACGAGCCCTGGCTCGGCGCGCTCGCGCTCCCGGACGAGGACGGGGAGCCCGCGCCCGCCGGTGAACTCGTCTTCCCCGGCAGCCCCTTCCATCAGGTCATCCGGGAAGGCGAACTCGCGACGGTGGACGCCGAGTTGGCCGACCGATGGGGCGAGCAACCGCTGGCCGCGTGCGGTGTGCTGGCCGACTTCGCCCTCGTGCGGGCCACGGACGTGGTGTTGGACCCCGACGAACTGGAGCCCAGGGAAGGCGACTTCGCCGAGCCCGACGACGCGGGTCTCCTCGACGCCGTGGACGTCTGGAGCGAGGACGTCCTCGACCGGTTCCCGGACGCGCCGGTACCGCCGGTCGCCACCGAGCTGGTCGCCGTACGGGACCTGGACCTCGTGGACGACGACAAGTGGCCGCAGGCCCTGGCCCTGCTGGCCCGGCCGCCGCTGCGGGACGCGCTCACCCAGCCGATGCGGATCCTGCTGCCCGACGGCACGCACGAGGTCGTACGGCCCTACACGGCCTGGTGGCTGCGCGGGCACCCGGTGCTCGACGGCCGACGGCCGGCCGGTCTGCTCGCCTCCGGCGGGGACCCCCTCCTGCGCGGGCTCTACGACGAGGCCGACGCGACCGGGTTCGACGACGAGCAGGTGCTGCGGTCGCTGGGCGTGCGTACCTCCGTGGCCGCGCTGCTCGACGAGCCGGGCGGCGCCGCCGAGCTGCTCGACCGGCTCGCCGACCCCGAGCGTGAGGTCTCGGGCGCCCAACTGCACGCCCTTTACGGCGCGTTGGCCGACCTGGAACCCGAGCAGGTGACCCTGCCGGACGAGCTGCGTGCCGTGGTCGACGGCCGGGTCGAGGTCGTGGACGCCGCGGACGCCGTGGTCGTGGACTCGCCCGACCTGCTGCCTTTCACCGAGGGTGTCCCGCTGCTGCCGGTACGGCCGGCGCGGGCCGCCGAGCTGGCCGAGCTGTTCCAGGTGCGGCGGCTGAGCGAGTCCGTCACCGGTGAGGTCGACTCCGAGGGCGCCGAACACGACGTACCGGACCCGGTGCGGGTGCTGCTGGGCGCCCGTACCCCCGCGACGTACGTCGAGCACGAGGAACTCGTCGTCGACGGCGTGGAGTTGGACTGGCGGCTGACCGGCGACGGGGTGCTGCACGCGGCCACCCTGGAGGGTGTGGCCGCTGGGCTCGCCTGGGCCGCCGGGCAGTGGCCGCGGCGCTTCGAGGTGGCGGCGCTGCTGGAGGATCCGTCGCGGACGGGGGAGCTGGCGCGGGACCGGTGGTTCGACTGACCGTCGGAGCCCTCAAGATCCTCAAGTTCCTTGAGATCCTTCGACCGGCCACCGGAGGATCAAGATCTCAAAATCTCTCGCACAAATTTTTCACCAGCCGTACAACCATTCACCCGCGTCACGAATCTGATCACCTGAGCCAACAGGCTCCATGATCACTTGGGCCCCGTACGCAACGACGGGCGACGGGGCCCCTTTCTCCACGTGGGGAACACATGCGCATGCGTGCCACCCTCGGCGTTGTGACCGGCGCCGTGGCCCTTACCGCTCTCGCCATTCCGGCCGCCCAGGCCGACGAAGTGCACGGCGACACCACGATCTCGAACGTCGTGGTGAACGGCGGCAAGCCGGTCGTCGTCTCGGCGACTGCGAAGAAGACGATCACGGTCACCTTCACCGTCAAGGACAACTCGGGCGTCAAGTCGGCCATGGCCATCCTGTGGCACGGCTCGGACTTCGACCACTCCGACAGCGGCGCCGTCGCCAACAGCAGCGACCACTACGCCAGCTGCTCCGCGGTGAGCGCGACCACGTCGAACTGCAAGGCGACGTTCGACTTCAAGCCGGGTTACAACACCATCAACGCGGTCGCCGGTACCTGGAAGGTCTGGGGCATCGCCTCCGGCAAGGACGCCGACTTCGTCCAGAAGGACAACGTCAAGACCTTCAAGGTCCAGCGCCTGTCGAAGCTGACGGCCAACGCCGCGCCGGAGCCGGTCACGAAGGGCAAGACCCTCACGGTCACCGGCCGGCTGACCCGCGCCAACTGGGACAGCGCCAAGTACTCGGGCTACGCGGGCCAGCCGGTGAAGCTGCAGTTCCGCAAGGCGGGCTCCAGCACGTACACCACGCTGAAGACCGTCACCGCGGACTCGGCGGGCAACCTGAAGACGACGACCAAGGCGACGGCCGACGGCTACTTCCGCTACAGCTTCGCGGGCACCTCGACGACTCCGGCGGTCAGCGCCGGGGGCGACTACGTCGACGTGCGATAGCCACGGCGAGCCCACCTCCCACTCCCTTTCTCTTTCCGCCAATTTGAGGAAGTACATGCGAATTCGCGCCACCGTGGCCGCCGTGTCCGGTGCCCTGGCCCTCTCCGCCCTCGTCGCGCCGGCCGCTCTGGCCGCCGACGGCCCGAAGGCCCCCGCGGGTGTCGCCCCGGCCAACAAGGCCGCGCACTCCGCCTCCACCGGCAAGGCCGCGTTCAGCAGCGCCGCCGACGCCGAGGGCACCCCGTACGCCCTGGACGCCTTCTTCTCGAACGTGAAGGTCAACGAGGGCAAGAACATCCCCGTCGGCACCACCAACGTGGTGAAGGTGCCGGTGTCCTTCACCCTGAACCACGGCGAGGACGTCAACATCCACGCCGCGGACTTCGTCGCCGGAATCGAGCTGTACCGGGGTGCCACGTTCGAGGACGAGATCTGGTGGTTCGACAGCAACGTCGCCACCTGCAGCGACTCCTCCACGACCGCCGCCTCCTGCACCGCCACGGTCGAGATCGACCCGGCGGATCTGCTGAACGAGGACGCCGGTGCCTGGAAGGCCGCCGGCTTCGCCGTCGCCTTCAACGGCGAGGACCAGGAGAACCCGAACCTGGACAACGTCGGTGTCGCCGTCACGGACAAGGCCGCCGCCTTCAACCTGCAGCGCTACTCCAAGCTGACGGTCAACGCCGCGCCGGAGCCCGTGAAGAAGGGCAAGACCGTCACGGTCACCGGCAAGCTCTCCCGTGCCAACTGGGACGACAACCAGTACCACGGCTACACCAACCAGCCGGTGAAGCTGCAGTTCCGCAAGAAGAGCTCCAGCACCTACACCACGCTGAAGACCATCACGTCGAACTCGACGGGTGAGCTGAAGACGACGACGCCGGCGACGGTCGACGGCTACTTCCGCTACAGCTTCGCGGGCACCACGACGACTCCGGCCGTCAGCGCCGCGGGTGACTTCGTCGACGTGCAGTAGGCGCACCAAGCATCAGCAGTAAGCAGTAAGCAGTAAGCAGTAAGCAGCAGTGAGTTACGGCCGCTTCCGGTAGGGGACCCCGGGAGCGGCCGTTTCTCTGTAACTCGCAAGGTCTTTGCAATCCCCGAACAAAAATCCGTCTCAGCTGTACAACCCGCCACATCCGTCACGGATCTGATCCCGTGAGTCAACAGACTCCACGATCACTTCTCCACTTGGGGAACACATGCGCATACGCGCCACCGTGGCTGCCGTCTCCGGCGCCCTGGCCCTTTCCGCCTTCGTCGTGCCTGCCGCGCACGCCACCGGCTCCGCCCCGTCGTACCGCGCGGAGGCCGCGAAGGTACTCGCCGCGCACTCCGGCAAGACCGCGTTCAGCAGTGCCGACGCCGCCGCGGACCTGGGCGTCACCTTCTCCGGCCTGAAGATCGCGACGGCGGTCCGGATCGGTGCCACCGGCCACTACTCCACCACGGTCAGCTACAAGCTGACCCACGGTGCGAACTACGACGTCACGTCGGACGACTTCGACAGCGGCCCGGTCATCTACCGCGGCTCGATCACCGACCCGAACACCAACCTGCTCGGCGGCCAGCTCCCCGCCACCTGCACGGTCACCTCGACCACCACCGCCAACTGCACCGGCAAGATCGACATCAGCCTGGAAGACGGCGACCTGCTCAACTCCGACGCAGGCAAGTGGTCGGCCGGCGCGCTCGCGCTGCAGTACAGCACCAACGACTACTCCCTGCAGGGCGGCCTCGGCTCCACCCTCCTCCAGCGCGCCTCCAAGCTGACGGTCAACGCCGCTCCGGAGCCCGTGACGAAGGGCAAGACCGTCACGGTCACCGGCAAGCTCTCCCGCGCCAACTGGGAGGACGGCAAGTACCACGGCTACACCGGCCAGCCGGTGAAGCTGCAGTTCCGCAAGAAGAGCTCCAGCACCTACACCACGCTGAAGACCATCACGTCGAACTCGACGGGCGACCTGAAGACGACGACCAAGGCCACGGTCGACGGCTACTTCCGCTACTCCTTCGCGGGCACCTCGACGACCCCGGCGGTCAACGCCACGGGCGACTACGTCGACGTGCGCTAGCGCCGCGCCCCCGAAGGGGCACGGGGCTGTGACCTGTGCGGCTGCGCCGCGTGGGCGCGACCAGCCACCACCGGTCCGCAGCCAAAACGCCCGCATCGGCACTCCCGGCCAAGCCAAGCGCTAAGCGGGAACGCGGCGGTCGACCCATTTCCAGAGCAGTTCCAGGGCGACCGCCGCCACCGCCGCGATGCCGACCGCGACCCACGGCATCGTCACGCCGACCAGCTTCAGCGCGAAGAAGTGCTGGAGCCACGGCACGATCAGGACGAACAGGAACGCCACACCCATCGAAGCCACCAGGGCGATCCGCCACCAGGTGTAGGGGCGGGCGATGATCGCCAGGACCCACATGGAGATCAGGAACAGCGTGAGGGTCGCCGCACTGGTCTCCGCGTCCAACGAGCCCTTGCCGACGTAGTAGTGACGGGCGATCAGATACGTCACGAAGGTCGCCGTCCCGGCCACCACCCCGCCCGGGACCGAGTACCGCATGACCCGTCGTACGAAGTGCGGCCGTGCGCGTTCCTTGTTGGGGGCCAGGGCGAGGAAGAAGGCCGGGATGCCGATCGTCAGGGTGGACAGCAGCGTCAAGTGGCGGGGCAGGAACGGGTATTCCACCTGCCAGCACACCACCAGGACGGCCAGCAGCACCGAGTAGACCGTCTTGACCAGGAAGAGCGTGGCGACTCGCGTGATGTTGCCGATGACCCGGCGGCCCTCCGCGACCACCGAAGGCAGCGTCGCGAAGCTGTTGTTGAGCAGCACGATCTGCGCGACGGCGCGCGTGGCCTCCGAGCCCGAGCCCATGGAGACACCGATGTCGGCGTCCTTGAGGGCCAGTACGTCGTTCACGCCGTCGCCGGTCATCGCGACCGTGTGCCCGTGGGACTGCAGCGCGCCCACCATGTCCCGCTTCTGCTGCGGGGTGACCCGTCCGAACACCGTGCCCTCGTCGAGGGCCTGCGCCATGCGGTCCTGCTCGGCGGGCAGGCGGCGGGCGTCGACGGTCGTTCCGGTGAGGCCCAGTTTTCCGGCCACCGCTCCCACGGACACGGCGTTGTCGCCGGAGATGACCTTGGCGCGGACGTCCTGGTCGGCGAAGTAGCGCAGGGTGTCGGCCGCGTCGGGCCGCAGCCGCTGTTCGAGTACGACTAGGGCGGTGGGCCGGGCGCCCCGCGCCGGCTTCGGATCGTCGAGGTCGTGGCGCGCGCGGGCGAGCAGCAGGACACGCAGGCCCTGCTCGTTGAGCCGCTCGGTCTCCGCGAGCGCCGGGTCGTCGGCGGCAAGCAGCACGTCGGGCGCCCCCAGCAGCCATGTACTGGACTCGCCGTTGCCCTCGCTGAAGCGGGCTCCGCTGTACTTGCGGGCGGAGGAAAAGGGGAGGGCCTCGGTGCAGCGCCAGTCATCGACGTCCGGGTAGGCGTCGATGATCGCCTGGAGGGAGGCGTTCGGGCGCGGGTCGGACTCGCCGAGGGCGCCAAGGACCTTGCGTACGTATGTCTCGTCGGCGCCCTGCAGCGGCCTGACCTCGGTGACGTCCATGCCGCCCTCGGTGAGGGTGCCGGTCTTGTCGAGGCAGACGGTGTCGATGCGGGCGAGGCCCTCGATGGCGGGGAGTTCCTGCACGAGGCACTGTTTCCGGCCAAGTCTGATGACACCTATCGCGAAGGCGACCGAGGTGAGGAGCACCAGCCCCTCCGGGACCATGGGCACGATCCCGCCGACGGTCCGCGCGACCGAGTCCTTGAAGCCGTGCTGCTTGACGAGCATTTGGCTGATGACCAGGCCGATCGCGGTCGGGATCATCATCCACATCACGTACTTGAGGATGGTCGAGATGCCGGTGCGCAGTTCGGAGTGGACGAGGGTGAAGCGGGAGGCCTCCTCGGCGAGCTGGGCGGCGTAGGCCTCGCGGCCCACCTTGGTGGCCTTGAAGGCGCCCCCGCCGGCGACGACGAAGCTGCCCGACATGATCTGGTCCCCGGGCTTCTTGACCACCGGGTCGGCCTCGCCGGTGAGCAGCGACTCGTCGATCTCAAGCCCGTCGGCCTCGACGCACACCCCGTCGACCACGGCCTTGTCCCCGGGCCCGATCTCCATCAGGTCGTCCAACACGATCTCCGACGTGCTCACTTCTCCGGCGGTGCCGTCCCGCCGTACCGTCGGCCGCGCCTCCCCGATCACGGCCAGGGAGTCCAGGGTCGTCTTCGCCCGCCACTCCTGGACGATGCCGATGCCCGTGTTGGCGAGGATCACGAAGCCGAAGAGGCTGTCCGGGATCGGCGCCACGAACAGCATGATCAGCCAGAGCACGCCGATGATCGCGTTGAACCGGGTGAAGACGTTCGCCCGGACGATCTCGCCCATCGACCGGCTGCTGCGCAGCGGAACGTCGTTGACCTGCCCGCGCGCCACCCGCTCGGCGACCTCGGCGGCGGTCAGGCCCAACGCCGGCGTCGGGAAGGGGACGGGGTGCACAGGGTCGAGCTCGGCGCCGGCGTCGATGTGCGTCATGCATTCGACGGTACGTGCGGATTTGCGGCTTCACCCGCCGAGTGACCGGAAGATCCGACCTGGGGAGGAGCGAACTCGTGCGGTGGTAGTACGGCCGGTGGCAGGAAGGCCTGTTCGGCCGACTAGGACTCGGACTAGGACTCGGACTCGGAAGCCGGCTCCGGCTCCGTCCCCGGTGCCTGTGCCGCCGCCCGCTTGATCGCCGCGTCCCGCTTCCTGACGAACCAGATGCCGTACAGCCCGAGCACGCCTCCGGCCAGGCAGGTCCACACCCACCAGGCGTGTCCGCGGTCGTCGAACCAGCCGTAGAAGGGGAGCTGTACCAGGAAGAGGACGAACCAGAGGATCGTGCCGCCGGTGATGGTGGCGACGACGGGGCCCTCAAGGGGCTCCGGTGCCTCGTGCTGGGGTGTCCACTTCGCCATGGGGGACAGCTTACGAGGCGATCAGGTCTACGCGCGGAGATAGCGTCGATGGGTTCATATGTTCATACTGAAACCGTTTCCATCCGTCCATTTCTGCTCGTAGGAACATCCAATGCCCACCTCGGCTCCCGCCAAGGTCCCCGCCCCCGAACAGCCGGGGGACGCGCCCTCGTCCGGCGCACTCGACCGCTACTTCAAGATCTCCGAGCGCGGCAGCACCCTGCCGCGCGAGATCCGCGGCGGCTTCGCCACCTTCTTCGCGATGGCCTACATCATCGTGCTGAACCCGATCATCCTGGGCAGCGCGAAGGACATGTACGGGCACCATCTGGACAACGGCCAGCTGGTCACGGCGACGGCGCTGACGGCGGCGTTCACCACGCTGCTCATGGGTGTCGTCGGCAACGTGCCGATCGCGCTGGCCGCCGGCCTGGGTGTGAACTCGGTCGTCGCGCTCCAGCTGGCGCCCCGGATGTCCTGGCCGGACGCGATGGGCATGGTCGTCCTGGCGGGCTTCGTCGTGATGCTGCTGGTCGCCACCGGACTGCGCGAGCGCGTGATGAACGCCGTGCCCTACAGCCTGCGCAAGGCGATCTCCATCGGCATCGGCCTGTTCATCATGCTGATCGGGCTCGTCGACTCAGGCTTCGTCTCCCGCATCCCGGACGTCGCCCAGACCACCGTGCCGCTCCAGCTCGGCGGCAACGGGCACCTCAACGGCTGGCCGGTCCTGGTCTTCATCCTGGGCGCGCTGCTCACCCTCGCGCTCATCGTCCGCAAGGTTCCCGGCGCGATCCTGATCTCGATCGTCACGATGACGGTCCTGGCGGTGATCATCAACTCCGTCGCGAAGATCCCGACCTGGGGTCTGACGACGCCGAAGTGGCCCGGGAACCCCGTCGCCAGCCCGGACTTCGGCCTGATCGGGAAGGTCAGCCTGTTCGGTGGCTTCTCCCATGTCGGCGTGCTGACCGGCATCCTCTTCGTCTTCACGGTGCTGCTGTCGTGCTTCTTCGACGCGATGGGCACGATCATGGGTGTCAGCGACGAGGCCAAACTGACGGACGCCCAGGGCTATATGCCGGGCATCAACAAGGTCCTGTTCGTCGACGGTCTCGCGGTCGCGGCCGGCGGCGCCAGCTCCTCCTCGGCCACCACCGCGTTCGTGGAGTCCACGGCGGGTGTCGGCGAGGGGGCCCGTACGGGCTTCGCGAACGTCGTCACCGGCGGACTGTTCACCATCGCCCTGTTCCTCACGCCGGTCGCCACGATGGTCCCCTCCCAGGCGGCCACCCCGGCCCTGCTCGCGGTGGGCTTCCTGATCCTGGCCGGCTCGGTCAAGGAGATCGACTGGGCCGACTACACGATCGCCATGCCGGCCTTCGTGACGATGGTGATGATGCCGTTCACCTACTCGATCACCAACGGCATCGGCATGGGCTTCATCACCTTCGTCGTGCTGCGTCTGGCCGCCGGGCGGGGCAGGGAGATCCCGGTCGCGATGTACGTCGTCTCGGCGGTCTTCGCCTTCTACTACCTGATGCCGGCCCTGGGCCTGACGTGATGCGCGGGCTCACGTGACCCCGTAGAACTTCTCCGTCTCGTCGACGGCCGCCTGGAAGCGCTCGTCGAAGTCGTCTCGAATGAGCGTCCGGACCACATAGTCCTGGACGCTCATTCCCCTTTTCGTGGCACGGTCCCGGAGCCGTTCGAGCAGCTCCCCGTCCATCCGCAGGCTGAGCACGCTGGTCCCCATGCACACGAGGGTCGCTGGCGGGCTTCGAGCGATGTTCACTTTCCGCACTTGACTCACTCGTACGGGTGAAGCTGCGTTTACTGGGGGATGCCCCCAGATCCCCGGGTTTCAGTGGCCTGAGTCACGGGAATCCGTGCACGCGCCAGCTTGTTTAGCCAGGGTAATGAGTTACGCTAAAGAGATGTCGGACCTCACCCATGGCGACGATGCTGCCGCCGTGAACTCCCTTCGATCAGCTGTCATGCGGCTGTCGCGTCGGCTCAAGCACCAGCGGGTCGACGAGTCGCTCAGCCCCACCGAGATGTCGGTGCTGGGCACCCTGTCCAACTGCGGCAGTGCCACGCCTGGCGAGCTCGCCCGCAAGGAGCACGTGCAGCCGCCGTCGATGACCCGCATCGTCGCGCTGCTGGAGGCAAAGGGGCTGGTCCGGATGGAGCCGCACCCCGAGGACCGGCGCCAGAAGGTCGTCACCAAGACCGAGCAGGCCGAGGCGATGCTCAAGGAGAGCCGCGCCAAGCGCAACGCGTTCCTGGCCGATCTGGTCGAGGGCCTGGACGAGGACGAGTGGGCGAAACTTCGCGCCGCCGCCCCCGTGCTGGAGAAGCTCGCACATCTGTAAGCCGCACCCCCAGACAAGGAGGCGAACCCTTTTGAGTACGGGATCCGGAGCAGACTCCGCCCCCGCACCGGCACCTACTACCCCTGTTTCGCACAGATCCTCGATGTTCAGCTCCCTGCGCGTCAGGAACTACCGACTTTTCTTCGCCGGCCAGGTCGTCTCCAACATCGGCACCTGGATGCAGCGCATCGCCCAGGACTGGCTGGTCCTCAGCCTCACCGGCTCCGCGACCGCCGTCGGTGTCACGACGGCACTGCAGTTCCTGCCGATGCTGCTCTTCGGCCTCTACGGCGGTGTACTCGTCGACCGCCTGCCCAAGCGCCGCACGCTGCTGGTCACCCAGTCAGCGATGGGCGTCGCCGGCATCGCGCTCGCCGTCCTCACCCTCTCCGGCCACGTCCAGGTCTGGCACGTCTACCTCGCCGCCTTCGCCGTCGGCCTCGCCACGGTCGTGGACAACCCGGCCCGGCAGTCCTTCGTCAGCGAGATGGTCGGCCCCGGGCAACTGCAGAACGCGGTCAGCCTGAACTCGGCGAACTTCCAGTCCGCCCGCCTGATCGGCCCGGCGGTCGCAGGCCTCATGATCACCGGTGTCGGTACCGGCTACGCCTTCCTCTTCAACGGCCTGTCCTTCGTCGCCCCCATGGTGGGCCTGCTGCTGATGCGTGCGCGTGAGCTGCATGTCGTCGAGCGGGCGCCGCGCGGGAAGGGCCAGCTGAGGGAGGGGCTCCAGTATGTCGCCGGGCGCCCCGAACTGATCTGGACCATCGCCCTGGTCGGGTTCATCGGCACCTTCGGCTTCAACTTCCCGGTCTACCTGTCCGCCTTCGCCGACGACGTCTTCCATGCCGGAGCCGGCTCCTACAGCCTCTTCAACACGCTGATGGCCGTCGGTTCGCTGGCCGGCGCGCTGCTCGCGGCCCGCCGCGGTACGGCCAGGATGCGGGTGATGATCGCGGCGGCCCTGGCCTTCGGCGCCCTGGAGCTGGTGGCCGCGGCCGCCCCCTCGCTGTGGCTGTTCGCCCTGCTGATGGTCCCGATCGGCATGTTCGGCATGACGGTCAACGTCACCGCCAACACCAGCGTCCAGATGGCCACCGACCCGGCCATGCGCGGCCGGGTACTGGCCCTCTACATGATGGTGTTCATGGGCGGCACACCCATCGGCGCGCCCATCGCCGGATGGATCACGGACGTGTACGGCGTCCGGGCGGGCATGGCCGTCGGCGGTGCGATCGCCGCGGGTGCGGCGATCGTCATCGGCCTCGTCCTGGCCCGCGTCGGCGGCCTGCGTCTGTCGGTCGGCTGGAACCGCGGCCACCCCCACGTCCGGTTCGTGCCGCGGGAGCGGCAGGAGGAGCTGGCCGCGGCGGCGTGAGAACGCCCGTGGGCCCGGAGGCTGCGGACTACAGCCTCCGGGCCAGCACCTGTCCCGGCCACTCGCTCGAGGCGGTGTAGGTCTCGGTGCGCAGGAACCCGTTGTCCTCGTAGTAGCGGACGAGCCTGCCGTCGTCGCCGGCGTAGCAGTCGACCCTCAGCAGCAGGACGCCGGCACGCCTGGTCTCCTCGGCGGCGTGCGCCAGCAGGGCGCTGCCCACGCCGTGGCCCTTGAACCGGCGGTCGGAGGCCAGCCAGTGGATGTAGCGCTCGGGCTCGCCGGGCGGCGGCAGGTGGGACAGGTAGGCGCCGGGTGCGCCGGTCACGGTGAGGGTGGCCGCCGGCACGCCGTCCGCCTCGGCGATGTAGGTCGTGCCCTCCTCCATGTACCCCACGACCGAGTCCACCGTCTTCCGGTGCTCGGACAGGGGCTCGGTCCCCCACTGGCCGGTGCGGCCCTCGGCCACCAGCCACTCCACACAGCTGTCGAGCATGCCGAGTATCGCCGGGACGTCGTCGGGTCCGCCTTCTCTGATGCTGATCTCCATGCGCCCATGGTGGCAGGGTGGTGCGCATGAGACTCTTCGCCGCCGTGCTTCCCCCGGACGACGTCGCCGCCGAACTCGCCGCGAAGGTGGCCGAGTTGAGGAAGCTGCCCGGCGCGGAGGCGCTGCGCTGGACCGGGCGCCCGGGGTCGCCCCGCGGCGGGGCCCCTGGTTGGCACTTCACGCTCGCGTTCTACGGAGACGTCGACGACGACGTCGTACCGGACCTGTCGGCCCGGCTGGAGCGGGCGGCCCGGCGTACCGATCCCTTTGCGCTGGCGGTGCGGGGCGGCGGGCAGTTCGGGCACGGGCGGGCGCTGTGGGCCGGCGCCGAGGGGGAGGTGCACACACTGCGGCTGCTCGCCGACCGGGCGGAGGCGGCGGCGCGGAAGGCCGGCGTGCCGATGGGGGAGCACCGGCGGTACAAGGCCCATCTGACGGTGGCCCGCAGCAGGGATGCGATCGACGCACAGCCGTACCTGGAGGCGCTGGAGGGGTTCACGAGCCGCACGTGGACGGTGGGCGAGCTGGCACTGGTGCGCAGCAATCTGCCGAGGTCCGGCGTACCCGGGGAACAGCCCCGCTATGAGGCGGTCGCCCGGTGGGCGCTCGGCGGGGCCGGTTAGGCTCGACCACGTGGACCCGAAAACCCGGAACCGGATCATGGCCGGTGCGCTCGTTCTCATGCTCGTGGTGGTCGTCGTGGCGGCGGCCGTCAGGTAGCGACGGACGGAACCGCGGCCGTTCTCCGGCTGCGCGCCGAGTGCGGCCGGCAGCGCCCGTGGGGCGGAGCCGTACGTCGGCTCCGCCCCGCGCCCTGCCTCTGACGGGCGCTACCAGGCGAAGGCCTCCGGAGAGGGCCCCGGGCCCGGGAAGATCTCGTCCAGGCCGGACAGCAGTTCCTCGCTGAGCTCCAGCTCGACCGCGCGCACGGCCGACTCCAGCTGCTCGGCGGTGCGCGGGCCGACGATCGGGCCGGTCACGCCGGGCCGGGTGAGCAGCCAGGCCAGGGCGGCCTCGCCGGGCTCCACGCCGTGCTTCTCCAGCAGGTCCTCGTAGGCCTGGATCCGCGCGCGCTCGGTGGGGTTGGCGAGGGTGTCGGCGGCCCGGCCGCTCGCCCTGCGCCCGCCCTCGACCTCCTTCTTGATGACACCGCCCAGCAGCCCGCCGTGCAGCGGCGACCAGGGGATGACCCCGAGCCCGTACTCCTGCGCGGCCGGAATGACCTCCATCTCGGCGCGGCGCTCGGCGAGGTTGTAGAGGCACTGCTCGCTGACGAGGCCGATGGTGCCGGCACGCTTCGCTGCGATCTCGTTGGCCTGGGCGATCTTGTAGCCGGGGAAGTTGGAGGACCCGACGTACAGGATCTTGCCCTGCTGGACCAGCACGTCGATCGCCTGCCAGATCTCCTCGAAGGGAGTGCTGCGGTCGATGTGGTGGAACTGGTAGACGTCGATGTAGTCGGTCTGCAGCCGCTTGAGGCTGGCGTCGACCGCGCGCCGGATGTTCAGCGCGGAAAGCTTGTCGTGGTTCGGCCAGGCGGCGCCGTCGGCGGCCATGTTGCCGTAGACCTTGGTGGCGAGGACGACCTTGTCGCGGTGAGCGGCGCTCTTGGCGAACCAGGTGCCGACGATTTCCTCGGTACGGCCCTTGTTCTCGCCCCAGCCGTACACGTTGGCCGTGTCGAAGTAGTTAATGCCCGCGTCCAGCGCCGCGTCCATGATCGCGTGGCTGTCCGCCTCGTTCGTCTGCGGTCCGAAGTTCATCGTGCCGAGGACCAGCCGGCTGACCTTGAGTCCCGTGCGTCCGAGCTGCGTGTACTCCATGACTCCCTAGCCAACGGCTTGGAGTGCGCTCTACGCAAGAGAGATCTTGACGCTAACCAATGGTTAGTGCTTTCCTGTGGGAAGCGTAAGCTTGAACTTTCAATATCCATCACCGGAGAGCCACATGCCCCCCACCACGTCTGCCCGCAGGACCCTTGTCGCCGTTGCCGTCTCAGCCGTGCTGCTGGGCGCCGCCGCCGTGCCTGCCGTGGCGTCCGCGCCGGTCGCCGGTTCCGGTACACACGCCGGTTTCGGTGCACATGCGGGTTCCGGCTACGACGCCTCCGCCCGCCTCGATTACCAGAAGGCGGTCGCCGCCGACGTCCTCAAGGGTGTGTTCGAGCGCGGTGACACCGCGGTCGTGGACCGTTTCGTACGGCCGGACTACATCCAGCACAATCCGCTGGCCGCGGACGGCGCGGAGACGCTGAAGGGCCTGGCCGTCTCGGTACACCGGCAGTTCCCCGACGCCACGTACGACATCAAGCGGGTGATCTCCGAGGGTGACCTCGTCCTGGTGCACTCCAACGTCGTCCTGACGCCGGGCACGCGCGGTTCCGCGGTCTTCGACATCTTCCGCTTCCAGGGCGGGAAGATCGCCGAGCACTGGGACACGGGGCAGGCCGTGCCGGAGAAGTCGGCCAACGGCAACGACATGTTCTCGACGGTGAGTTGGCCGCAGACGGTGTGTCCGGGTTCGCGTTTCCTCACCGCGTACAACGAGAAGCTGGTGACGGCTGCGGTCGATCAACTGCTGGTGAAGAAGGATCTGTCGGCGCTCGACCGGTACTGGGGGTCCGAGTACCACCAGCACAACCCGAACATCGCGGACGGTGTGGAGGGCGCGAGGTCAGGGCTCGGCGCGTACTTCAAGCAGTTCCCGCAGCTGACGGTCACGCCGAAGCGGGTCATCGCCGAAGGCGATCTGGTGGCGGTGCACAGTCACTACGTGAACGCGCCGGGGGAGCGGGGTCAGGCCGTGGTCGATCTGTTCCGGGTGCGGGGCGGGAAGATCGTGGAGCACTGGGATGTGCTGCAGGACGTACCGGAGAGCTCCGCGAACGGCAACGGGATGTTCTAGAGGGACTTCAGGAACGCCGACCAGGTGGCGGGGGTCAGGTGGAGAACGTCTGCGGCGGGGTGCTTGGAGTCGCGGATGTGGATGGTGGCCGGGGTGAGGGCTATTTCATGAACGAGAGAATCTCCTCCCCCTGGATCCCGACCTGGATCCCCGCCTCCGGTCACGCCCTGCGGCACGCCGGCATCCACTTCGACGCCATCCGTATCAAGGGTGAGCTGGGTGAACACGTCGCCACCGACCTGGTGTTGTGCACGGACTTCGACGCCGGGCCGATCCTCCGGGAGTTCACCGGCGAGCGGTACCTGTACTTCCTGTTGCCTCCGCAAACCGCATCCGGTTTCCGATGGCCGCCAGGCGTACGGGCGTTGACGCGCGGTGACGGCGCGCAGGCGTACGTGGGCGTACCGGCGCTGAGCGGGCAGACGTGGCCGTTGGGGTGGCGGTCGGTGCCGTCGGAACGGGTGCTGTTCGTGGCGGAGGAGTTGTTGGCGGAGGTGGTGGGGCGAGTCAGTCGGCCGTGCCCGCTGGTGCCACCCAAGCCATAGGCTGCCCGGTGACCGAAGCGATCATGTCGAAGTCGCCGTCGTAGTGCAGGACGACGGCATCGTGTCGTTCGGCCGTCGCCGCGATGATCAGGTCGGAGACCGAGAGTGCCTTCCAGTTGCCACCGCCGATGAGGAGGCTCTGGACTTCCAGTGCGCGATCCCAGGCCTCGTCCGGCGTCGTCAGCCAGTCGAAGCCGCGCATCTCGTCGCGGATCCGTTCGGCGTCTGCTTTGGACCGTGCGCTGTGCAGTACTTCAAGTTCGACCGCGCCGCACACCGCGAGCAGCCCGGCGTTGTGCAGCGGGTCGATGACGGCGCGGACCGCGGGCTTCGGATAGCGGGCCAGCGCCGATTTGTCGATCAGGTACAGGTCGGTCACGCTGCGCCCTGAGAGTCGGCCGGTGTCTCCACGGGCCCGGTGAGGTCGGGCAGTCCGCCTTCCGCCAGCCAGCTCAGGAACGACGCGCGCTTCCGACGCTTGATGGCGTCTTCGAGAGCCGCGTTCACGGTGGCGACCTTGGTGGTCGTCCCGAAGATCTCAGCGGCCTCGGCCAGCTTCTCGTCGTCGATGTCGATGACTGTTCGTGCCATGAGAGCCTCCCTGGGGTCCACCTCGGGAAATGATATCAATTTTTCGTTTGATTGATATCACGCGGCCGTGTGGGGCGGCGGTCTTCAGCTGCGAGAGGTGGCGTGCAGGGTGACGAACACGGCCCGGGCGCGGCTGTCGTCCGCCGCCTGCCACGCTCCGGCGACATGGCCGAGCACTCCCTCCGGCGGAAGCGGTGCGGGATCAAGGACCCGGTGCAGGCGGAGCAACTTGCCGTCTGCCGTGCGGAGTTCGGTGGCGTCGGCGGTGTCCGTGGCTGCGGAGAGGGGGCTTTCGAGGGTGGTGGAGTCACCGGTATAGGAGTGGGTGACCTCGTGGTCGGGGGTGTCGGTGAGGCTCTGGGCCTGCGCCTGGGCCCGGCCCTCGATCAGGGCAAGGAGCTGCGCGAGCAGCACCGGGTCGTGGCAGCCGTCGTAGGCCCAGCGCTTTCCGAGCACGCCGTGCTCCATGGTGCCGACGAGGGCGTGTTCCGCGCCGTCGAGCGGGGCCGCGCGGTAGGTGAGCGGCACCAGGTAGGCGGCCGGGGCGGAGCCCGAGGTGTCGGTGGCGACCATGAACTCGATGCCGACCTCGCCCTCCGGGTCGTCCAGTCGGAAGCCGCCTGCCTTGGTCAACTCCGGTGCGCCCGCGTCACCTTGGTACCAGGGGCGGGTGGGCAGCCAGGTGCTGAGCAGTTCCAGCTTGGTCGGCTTGAGCGTGGTGTGGTGAATGAGTGCCATGTGAACGGATTCTGTCAGCCGACTCGTGTTGGCGCCGGGCGATTTCGGGCTGTCCCCCGGTGCCGTGCTGGGGGTGCCGCCCGTGCGGAACAGGGGGTCAGTCGGGGCGAGTTACGCCGACGGCATCTATAGCGTCGACGTACATGAAAGACACGAAACATATGACAGACATGGAGACGGAGGGCCAGGAGCGGGGGCGTACCACCGGCCGGGGCGTGCTCGCGCTCGGCACCGTCGCGGCGGCCACGCCCTTCATGGGCACGGCATGGAGCGAACCCACGCTGCTGCGGCTGGCGTACGCGTACGAGCGGGCGAGCGGGGTACGGCGACCGCCGACGTATCGGGCGGCCGACGTGGGGTTCTGAGGGGGCGGTGTCAGTCGCGGGGGAAGGTGTCGGTCTTGAGGACGAGGTCGACGACGGTGCCGGTCAGGTCGATGTCGGTGCCGAAGTCCACAGGAGTCCGGCTCTCGTAGTCGCCGTCCTTGGGGTCGGTGTAGACGTAGCAGCGGCCCTGATAGGGATCGGCGATGATGTAGAGGGGGACCTCTGCCTCGGCGTAGGCGAGTTTCTTCGGGCCGTAGTCGTTGGCAGCCGTCCCCTTCGAGATGACCTCGGCCACGAACTCGACGTCCTGGTACCGCCAGTGGCCTTTGCCGTCCTTCTTCGCCGAGTCCTTGAGCAGGGCGACGTCCGGGCAGAAGCCGTTCTCGTGGCCCGGGAAGTCGATCCGGACGTCCGAGAACAATTTGTCCATCCCGAACTTCGCCGCGACTGCCCCCGCGATGCGGAAGATGATGCTCCAGTGAGTGTCCCGCTGCGGCGTCATATGAACGTTGCCCTCGACGATCTCGACCCTGAATCCTTCGGGGACGGGCATCCGCTCAAGGCGCTTGAACCACTCGTCCAGGCGCTCGGTGTTGGCGTCGGCGTCGGCCATGTCGATCCTGTCTTCCAGGACGGTCATCGTGGCGCTCCTCCCCGGCTGCCCACGAACAGGTGCAGCCGCGCCGTACAACGATACGCACGGTGACCAAGTCACCGGCCGTACAACGATACGCACGGTGACCAAGTCACCCTCTCGCCACGGGCGACATCCGTTCCAAGGACGCCGCCGCCGACTGGGCGCTCGAACGGCTGCCCGCCGAGCACCGGCCCCTGATGGCACGCGCGCGTGACGTCTTCCTCGGGGAGGAGCAGGAGCACTGGGACGATCTGCTGCCCGGGGTCCGCCTCCGGCTTCCTCGTCCGGGCCATCGAGGAGGCTCAGGCCTCGTAGGGCCCGCCCATGTCCCACGCCTGGTGCATCGCGTCCGCGAAAGCCGCCGCGATCTTGTGCTCGCCGCTCGCGTTCGGGTGGGTGCCGTCGTACGTGTCGAGGTTGACGTCGTACGACTGCGGGGGTGAGGCCAGGAGGAGTGGTGAGCGGGGCTCGTCCAGGTCGGCGACCGTCTTCCCGAGCAACTCGTTGAAGAGGGTGACCTGGGCCCCGAAGGGGGCGTCGTCGGCGGCGCGGACGTTCGGGATCACCGGCAGCATGACCATGCGTACGCCGGGCCGGGCCGCCCGCGCCTCCTCGACGAACCGGCGCACGTTCTCCCCCGTCTGTTCCGCGTTCGTGTAGAAGCCCAGGTCGATCAGGCCCAGCGAGACCAGGAGGACGTCCGCGCGCGAGGAGCGCACCGCCTCGCCGATCAGCGGAACCATGTGCTGCCAGCCCTCGCCCCAGCCGGCCAGGTGGGCACACGGGAAGTCGGGATCGGCGTACTCGTACGACGTCGGCGCGTCCGTCGCCTTGTCGTGCAGCGTCTCGCGCGGGCCGACGAGGGCGAACGGGCCGTCGTACGTGTCGCGCAGATGCCGCCACATGCGGTAACGCCAGGTGTGTTCTCCCGCGCTTCCGATCGTCATGGAGTCGCCGACCGGCATGAACCTGAGCATCCGCTCATGATGGACGATCGGCGAGGGATCAAAGGGACGGGTGGGATGTGAGGCCTGCCACGCGCCCCTCCCTGCGCCTCGCCGTCGAACGGCGGGCGGGGATGGCAGGCTTGGGGTCATGCGCCGACCGTTCGCTGTCCTTGCCGGGGTCCTGCTCGTGGGCGCCTTCGCCCTACCAGTCTCCACCGCCGCGCCTGCCTCCGCCTCCGACGGTGACGGCAAGGGCGACCAGGGGTTCACGATCAAGGACCCGCACATCACCGAGTCCAGCGGACTCGCCGCGTCCCGCCTCCACCCCGGCATCTACTGGACCCACAACGACAGCGCCGATGGGCCGTACATCTATGCCGTCGACAGCAGCACCGGCAGGACGGTCGCCCGGATCACCCTCAGTGGCATCGGTGCGCCGCGGGACGTCGAGGCCATCTCCATCGGCCCCGACCACCAGATCTACGTCGGCGACATCGGCGACAACCTCGGCGGCAAGTGGCCGTACGTCTGGATCTACCAGCTGCCCGAGCCGAAGAAGCTGGTCGACCAGACGGTCCGGGCCACGCAGTACATCGTCAAGTACGCGGACGGGGCCCGCAACGCCGAGTCGCTCGTCGTCGATCCGAAGACCGGGCGCCCGTACATCATCGACAAGAACGAGGACGGCGGGCACCTGTACGAGGGCCCGGCGAAGCTCTCTGCCTCCGGGACCAACATCTTCAAGCCCGTCGCCGCCGTCGACCTCTGGGCCACCGACGCCGCCATCTCCCCGAACGGCGAACAGCTCGCCGTCCGCGGCTACTTCGGCGGGATCTACTACGACTGGAACGGCGGGAAGATCAAGCGCAAGGGCCGGCTGGACGTGCCCCTGCAGGGTCAGGGCGAGTCCGTCACCTACTCCGCCGACGGTTCGAAGCTCATGTACGGCAGCGAGGGCAACGACAGCCCCGTGCAGGCGGAGGACCCGCCGGGCGGCGGCAGTGGCAGCGGCTCCAAGTCTCCGTCGGGAAGCGGCAGTTCGAGCGCTTCGGGCGCTTCGGGCGGTGGCGCGGGCGGCACCCTCAAGGTCGGCGCCCTCGCCGTGGCGGTCGCGGCGGCGGTGGTGTTCGGGTTCCGGCGGCTGCTGCGCCGTAACTAGTGCCGCAACAGGCAACGTTCGCCCCGTCGCGACGCCCGGCACGCACTCTCACCGCACCGGCCGAAAGCCCAAGTACGTCCAGTACGAGGACTTCCGGCCGGCACGCCGAGAGCACGCACCGGACGCCGCTCCTTGACGGGCAAACGTTCCCTGCCGCGGCACTAGGGCCCTGTGGCTGGCGCACGGTCCGGAAGCTCAGCCTCGACGTCCATCGCCTTTTGTCTTGACGTGTTCATGCAGCGCGGCTTCCATGGGAGGTGCCGGGTTGTGGGAGCGCTCCCACTCGTTCCGGGCCCGCGCCTCCCGATCTCCCGAGAGGAAGCAGCGACATGTTCCGCAGCCTGCGAAGAGCGCTGTGCGCCGTTGCCGCGGTGCTCCTGTTACCGCTGGCCGGTGCGCAGACGAGCCACGCGGCCGAGACCCCGGGCGCCGGTTACTGGCACACGAGCGGCCGTCAGATCCTCGACGCCGCCGGGCAGCCGGTCCGGATCGCCGGGATCAACTGGTTCGGGTTCGAGACCGCCAACCACGTCGTCCACGGCCTGTGGTCCCGCGACTACAAGAGCATGATCGACCAGATGAGGTCGCTCGGCTACAACACCATCCGACTGCCCTACAGCGACGACATCTTCAAGGCCGGCGCCGTCCCCAACAGCATCGACTTCAGCAGCGGCAAGAACGCGGACCTGCAAGGGCTGAACTCCCTCCAGGTCATGGACAAACTCGTGGCGTACGCGGGCAGGGACGGCCTCAAGGTCATCCTCGACCGGCACCGTCCCGACTCGGGCGGCCAGTCGGCGCTCTGGTACACCGCCGCCGTCCCCGAGTCGACGTGGATCACCAACCTCAAGGCCCTGGCGGCCCGTTACCGGGGCCAGGACGCCGTCATCGGCATCGACCTGCACAACGAACCTCACGATCCGGCCTGTTGGGGCTGCGGGGACACGGCGACCGACTGGCGGCTCGCGGCCCAGCGCGCCGGCAACGCGGTGCTCTCCGCCAACTCCGACCTGCTGATCTTCGTCGAGGGCGTGCAGACGTACGACGGCGTGTCGGGGTGGTGGGGCGGCAACCTGATGGGGGTGGCCCGGTATCCGGTGCAACTGGATGTCCCGAACCGGGTCGTGTACTCCGCCCACGACTACGCGACCAGCGTCGCCCAGCAGCCCTGGTTCAGCGATCCGGCGTTCCCCGGCAACATGCCGGGCATCTGGGACAAGTACTGGGGCTACATCTTCAAGCAGAACATCGCGCCCGTGTGGGTGGGCGAGTTCGGTACGACGCTCGCTTCGACGACGGACCAGAAGTGGCTCACGGCGCTGGCGAGTTACCTGCGGCCGACGTCGACGTACGGCGCCGACTCCTTCCAGTGGACGTTCTGGTCCTGGAACCCCAACTCCGGTGACACGGGCGGGATCCTGAAGGACGACTGGCAGACCGTCGACACGGTGAAGGACGGATACCTCGCGGGCATCAAGGCTCCCCTCTTTCCCAGTGGCGGAACGGGAGACGGGGGCGGAGGCGGTGGCGGCGGTGGGACCACGGCCGCCTGCAGCGCCGCGTACTCCGTCAGCAGCGACTGGGGCAGCGGATTCAACGCCGAGGTGAAGGTGACCAACACCGGGAGCGGCGCGATCGGTTCCTGGAAGGTGACCTGGACCTGGAGCGGGTCCCAGCAGGTGACCAGCATGTGGAACGCCTCGTACACCCAGAGCGGTTCGACCGTCACCGCGGTGAACGCCGCTCACAACGGGAGTGTGCCGGCGGGGGGTTCTGTGAGCTTCGGCTTCGGGGCCGCGCCCGGGGGCGGAGGTGTGCCGAACGTGACGTGCACGGCGGCGTGAGCAGCGGGCGCCCGGTACTCACCGGGCGCCCTCGTCGGCGATCAGATGCTCAGCCGCGCATCGGATGCTCAGCCGCCTGTCGGACGCTCAGCCGCGGACCGGCATGACGCCGTGGAGCCGGCGTGGTTTGGGGGCGTCGAGCATGCTGACGCCGTTGTAGCGGCGGCCCTGGAGGAAGAGCACGGGTGCGGCGACGAACGTGACGAAGACCGAGACGACGCTGACAGGGAACAGGGTCGGGAGCGACTGGCCCTCGGGGAGGGTCTTGCCGCCCTCGTGGATGGCGTAACCGAATGCCAGGAAGAAGACGATCAGGCTCAGGGCGGCCAGGACCAGCAGGATCGTGGCGGTCCGGCGGGTACGCGCCTCGTCGCGGACCTCGGCCAGCAGCGAGGCGTCGCACACGGGGCAGGTCAGCTCCACGGTCTGCTTGCCCGACTTCGGCCGGCGCACCCGGTAGTGGCTGTCACGCCAGGTGATCCGGCGGGTCCGGGTGAAGACGCCCGTCGTCTTGTCGCTGAGGATGTGGCGCACCGCAACCTGCACGGTGCCCGGTATCGGTCTGTTCATGCCACGGCCGTACCCAATGGTGAGGGCCCTGTCACCGACAGGGCCCTGCAACAAGCTGCGGATCTACGAGGTTTGACGAGGCGGAGGTGGGTTGGAACCTGGAGTTACAGCTTCTCGATCACGTAGTCGACGCACTTCGTCAGTGCGTCGATGTCCTCCGGGTCGATCGCCGGGAACATCGCGACGCGCAGCTGGTTGCGGCCGAGCTTGCGGTAGGGCTCGGTGTCGACGATGCCGTTGGCGCGCAGGACCTTGGCGACGGCGGCCGCGTCGACCTCGTCGGTGAAGTCGATCGTGCCGATGACCTGGGAGCGCTTGGCCGGGTCGGTGACGAACGGGTTCGCGTACTTGACGTCCTCGGCCCAGCCGTAGAGCGTGCGCGAGGAGGTCGCCGTGCGGCCGACCGACCAGTCCAGTCCGCCCTGGCCGTTGATCCACTCCAGCTGCTCGTTGAGCAGGAAGAGGGTGGCGAGGGCCGGGGTGTTGTACGTCTGGTTCTTGCGGGAGTTGTCGATCGCCGTCGGCAGCGAGAAGAACTCGGGGACGTGGCGGCCGCTCGCGTGGACGCGCTCGGCACGCTCGATCGCGGCCGGCGAGAAGACGCCGATCCACAGGCCGCCGTCGGAGGCGAAGGATTTCTGCGGGGCGAAGTAGTAGACGTCGGTCTCGGTGATGTCGACCGGGAGGCCGCCGGCGCCGGAGGTGGCGTCGACCAGGACCAGCGCGCCCTCGTCGGCACCGGCCACGCGCTTGATCGGCATGGCGACACCGGTCGAGGTCTCGTTGTGCGTGAAGGCGTAGACGTCGACGCCCGCCTCGGCCGCCGGCTCCGGGTGCGTGCCGGGGTCGCTCGCGATCACGGTGGGCTCGGCCAGCCAGGGGGCCAGCTTGGCGGCCTTCGCGAACTTCGAGCTGAACTCGCCGAAGTTCAGGTGCTGCGACTTGTTCTCGATCAGGCCGTGCGTCGCGATGTCCCAGAACGCCGTCGAGCCGCCGTTACCGAGGACGACCTCGTAGCCCTCGGGCAGGGAGAACAGCTCGGAGATGCCCTCGCGCACCTTGCCGACGAGGTTCTTGACCGGGGCCTGGCGGTGGGAGGTGCCGAGGAGGGAGGTGCCGGTCGCGGCCAGCGCGTCCAGCGCTTCCGTCCGCACCTTGGAGGGGCCCGCGCCGAAACGTCCGTCGGCGGGCTTGATGTCAGCGGGAATCTGGATCTCAGCCACGCAGTGAGGTTAGCCGCTGGGGGAAACCTGGGTGAAACCTCGTCCGTCGGGTGAGACGCGTGTCTCGGTGGGCGTCCCTGGGGGCTGCCGCCCGCCGTCCCTGGGGGCCGCCGCCCCCAGACCCCCGCTCGGCCTGAACGGCCTCGTCCTCAAACGCCGGACGGGCTGGAATGCCCGGACCGTCGGCTCAATTGCTCCGGTCGGCGGCTGGAGGGTGCCGACCATCGGCTGGTTGGCTGGACCCATGACGGATCTCGAGGCACGTTTGCGCGAGGTCGTCCGGGGTGAGGTGCGGTTTGACGTCGCCTCCCGGGCGCTGATGACCATGGACGCGTCCAACTACCGGCGGGTCCCGCAGGGGGTCGTCGCGCCTCGGGACGCCGATGACGTGGCCGCCGCGCTGGCCGTGTGCCGGGAGCACGGCGTGCCCGTCGTCGCCCGCGGGGGCGGTACGTCCATCGCGGGGCAGGCCACCGGCATCGGCGTCGTGCTCGACTTCACCCGGCACATGAACCGCCTGGTGTCGATCGACCCGGAGGCGCGGACCGCCGTCGTCCAGCCCGGGCTCGTCCTCGACCGGCTGCAGGAAGCCGCCGCGCCGCACGGGCTCCGGTTCGGGCCCGACCCCTCCACGCACAGCCGGTGCACGCTCGGCGGGATGATCGGGAACAACTCGTGCGGCTCGCATTCGGTGGCCTGGGGGACCACGGCGGACAGCGTGCGGGCGCTGGAAGTGATCACCGCGCGCGGGGAGCGGCTCAGCCCCGGGCAGGGGTGGGCCGGGGCGCCGCAGGGCCTGCGGGGCTTGGTGGAGGGGGAGTTGGCGCGGCTGCGCACCGGGTTCCCGGAGCTGCCCCGCCGTATCTCCGGCTATGCGGTGGACGCGCTGCTGCCCGAGAGGGGCGCGGACGTCGCCCGTTCCTTCTGCGGTTCCGAGGGCACACTCGGCGTGCTGACCGAAGCGGTCCTGCGGCTCGTCGAGGCGCCGCGCGCGCGTGCGCTGGCCGTTCTGGCGTACGCCGACGAGAGTGCCGCCGCCGAGGCCGCGGCCGGGCTGCTGCCGTACGGGCCGCTCACCGTGGAGGGGATGGCGGCGGACCTGGTGCCGCCCGCGTCCGCGGCGGGGCTGCCGCGGTGCGGGGCCTGGCTGTTCGTGGAGACGGGCGGCGAGTCGGAGGGGGCGGCACGCGCGCGTGCGGAGGCGATCGTGCGGGCCGCCGATGTCGTCGACTCCCTCGTGGTCACCGATCCGGGCGGGCAGCGGGCGTTGTGGCGGATCAGGGAGGACGCGAGCGGTACGGCGACGCGGATGCCGGACGGTAGCGAGGCCTGGCCGGGGTGGGAGGACTGCGCGGTGCCGCCCGCCAGGCTCGGCGGGTATCTGCGCGAATTCCGCGGGCTGCTCACCGCACACGGGCTGCGCGGCACTCCGTACGGGCATTTCGGGGACGGCTGCATTCACGTCCGTATCGACTTCGACCTGTTGAGCGCGGCGGGGGTCGGCCGTTTCCGGCGGTTCTCGGAGGAGCTCGCCGAACTCGTCGTCGCACACGGCGGCTCACTGTCCGGGGAGCACGGGGACGGGCAGGCGCGGGCCGAACTGCTGTCGAAGATGTACGGCGCGGGGATGGTGGGCCTCTTCGAGCGGGTGAAGGGCGTCTGGGACCCGGACGACCTCCTCAACCCCGGCATGCTGGTCCGCCCGGCCCCGCTCGACGCGAACCTCCGCTTCTCCGTCCTGCCACGCGAACCCGTCGACGTGGCCTTCGGATACCCGGCCGACGGCGGCAACTTCTCGGCCGCGGTGCGGCGGTGCGTGGGGGTCGCGAAGTGCCGTACGACGGCTGCCGCGGGCTCGTCCGTCATGTGCCCGTCCTTCCGGGCGACCGGCGAGGAGGAACACTCCACGCGCGGGCGTGCCCGGCTGCTGCACGAGATGCTCGCGGGCGAGCTGGTGACCGACGGCTGGCGGTCGACGGAGGTGCGGGACGCGCTGGACCTGTGCCTGTCCTGCAAGGGGTGCCGCTCGGACTGTCCGGTCGGGGTCGACATGGCCACGTACAAGGCGGAGTTCCTGCACCACCACTACGAGGGGCGCCGCCGCCCGGCCGCGCACTACAGCATGGGATGGCTGCCGAGATGGCTGCGGCTGGTGGAGCGTACCCGCACGGCGTGGCTGGTCAACGCCCTCGCTTCTGTCGGACCGTTGGCGGCGCTCGCCAAGCGGCTCGGCGGGATCGCGTCCGAGCGGCGGATCCCGCGGGTGGCGGGGGAGACGTTCAGCCGGTGGTACGGGCGTCGGGCCAGGGCGCAGGCTCGGCGGATGATCCGGCAGACGGGGCCGGAGTACGAGGAGAAGACGTCCGGCCCGCACGTCTTTCTGTGGCCGGACACCTTCACGGAGCACCTCTCGCCGGAGGTGGGGAAGGCGGCCGTGCGGGTCCTGGAGGCGGCCGGACTGGCGCCGGTCCTCATCCCCAGGACGGCCGGGTACGTCACGGAGACGGACGAGGACGGCAGCACGCCGTACGCCCTCCGGCACCTCACGGCCCGCCGGGAGCGCGTCTGCTGCGGACTGACCTATCTGTCGACGGGCCAACTGGACCGCGCCCGCGAGGTGTTGCGCCGCACGCTCGACCTGCTGGATCCGCTCCTCGGGCCCGATGCGGCCGGAGACGGCGGGCCGCGCCTCGTCGTCCTGGAACCGAGCTGTGCCGCCGCCCTCCGCACCGACCTGCCGGAACTCCTCTCCGACGACCCCCGCGCCGCCCGTCTCGCCGCGAGCGTCCTCACCTTCGCGGAAGCCCTGGAGCGGCTGGCCCCCGACTGGGCCCCGCCCCGCCTGGACCGCCCGGTCACCGGCCAGACCCACTGCCACCAGCACGCGGTCCTCGGCGACGACGCCGACCACCGTCTGCGCGAAGCGGCGGGCCTCACCGGGGAGTTGGCGGGAGGGTGCTGCGGTCTGGCGGGCAACTTCGGCTTCGAGAAGGGCCACTACGAGGTCTCGGCGGCGTGCGCGGAGGACCAGCTGCTGCCGGCGGTGCGCGAAGCACCCGACGCGGCGGTGGTCCTGGCGGACGGCTTCTCCTGCCGGACGCAGCTGGAGCAACTGGGCGGGGTGCGGGGGCGGCATCTCGCGGAGATCCTGGCGGAAGGGCTGGAGGGGGCTTGAGAGGGCTGGACGAGGACGGGCTGGAGGGCGACGCGCTGGAGGCGGGCGGGCTGGAGGCGGAGGGGCTGGATGTGGAGGGGCTGGATGTGGACGGGTGACGGACCGGATGCGGAGCCGTGGCCCGGGATCTCAGTCCTCTGAGTCCACTATGCGGGACAGCTGTAAAACGGGTTCACACGCCTGACCTAGTCCATTACCCTGGACTCGGCAGTGCAGCATGATGAACGAATCCGAGCCGAGCACCTGGACCGCCCGTGACCGCCCCCAGCACGACCACCTCCTCACCTTCAGCGGTGCAGGCCGCCGCCACGGCCCCGCACGGCCGCGGCTCCCTCGGGCCTGTCGGCCTGGTCCTGGCCGGCTGTGTCTCGGTGCAGTTCGGCGGGGCGCTGGCGGTGAGCCTGATGCCGCGGGCCGGCGCGCTCGGCGTGGTCACCCTGCGGCTGCTCGCGGCGGCCGTGGTGCTGCTGGTGGTCTGCCGCCCCCGGCTGCGCGGCCACTCCCGCTCCGACTGGCGCACGGTGATCGTCTTCGGTCTCACCATGGGCGCCATGAACGGACTGTTCTACCAGGCGGTCGCCCGTATCCCGCTCGGCCTCGCGGTCACCCTGGAGGTCCTCGGCCCGCTCGCCCTCTCCGTCCTGGCCTCCCGCCGCGCGGTCAACGCGGTGTGGGCCGGCCTGGCGCTCGTCGGCGTCTTCCTCCTGGGTGGCGGGGGCTTCAGCGACCTGGACCTGGTGGGAGTCGCCTTCGCGCTGGGGGCGGGCGCGATGTGGGCGACGTACATCATCTTCAGCGCGCGTACGGGGCGACGGTTCCCGCAGGCCGACGGGCTGGCGCTGGCCATGGGCGTGGCCGCGCTGGTGATGCTTCCGCTCGGGATCGCCGAATCGGGGACGAGACTCACCGACCCGACGACGATCGCCCTGGGTTCGGCGGTGGCGATCCTCTCCTCGGTCCTTCCCTACACCCTCGAACTGCTCGCGCTCCGCCGTCTCCCCGCCTCCACCTTCGCGATCATGATGAGCCTGGAACCGGCCATCGCCGCGACGGCCGGATTCCTGATCCTCGGCCAGTCCCTGTCGGCCGTGCAGGCCGCCGCGATCGCCCTGGTCATCGCGGCGAGCATGGGCGCGGTGCGGACGCAGGTGGGGCGAGGAAAGACCGTGGCGCCGGAGGCCTGACGGGAGACGGTCCGGCCTTCTCCCGCACCGATCAGTCCGCGGCCTTCTCCGCACCTATGAGTCCGCGGCCTTCTCCCACACCGAGACGTGCTGCCGGCTCTCACTCGTGAACGGCCGCCGGGACCACCCGTCCCACCGGTCACGCAGCCTCAGCCCGGCGATCCGGGCCATCAGGTCGAGCTCCGCGGGCCATACGTAGCGGAACGGCACGGCCAGATACGAGCCCTGCCCGTCCTCCACCCGCACATGGTGCGAGCTGACCGACTGGGTGGCGACGTCGTACAGGTCGAAGCCCAGCCGCCCCTCGCCCACGTGGAACGGCACCGCGTTCTGCCCGGGCGGGAGCCGGCGCAGATCGGGGACTCCCACCTCGACGACGAAGCTGCCGCCGGGGTCGAGATGCGCGGCGACGTTGCGGAAGCAGTCGACCTGGGCGTCCTGCGTCGTCAGGTTCATGATCGTGTTGAAGACCAGGTACGCGACGGAGAAGCCGCCCGCCACCTTGGCCGTGGCGAAGTCCCCGATCGTCACGCCGATCGCGTCGCCGCCGGGCTTGGCCCGCAGCCGCTCCGCCATCGCCCGGGACAGTTCGATGCCGTGCACCTCGACACCGCGCTCCGACAGCGGCAACGCGACGCGACCGGTGCCGACGCCCAGTTCCAGAGCCCTGCCGGAGCCTGCCAGCTCCGCCAGCAGATCCACGGCCGGTCCCACCATGTCCGGCGCGAACATGTCCGCCGCCGACTCGTCGTACCCCGCCGCGACGGATTCTCCGAAGTAACCGTCCTCATCGAGCATCGGCCGACCGTACTGCGGCACCGGCGGGCGGCGCGCGGGAATTTCCCCCGGATCGCGCTGATCGGGCGGATCGGGAGACTCAGGACACGGACACTCGCCGGGAACAAATAATGCAAGCACGCTTGATTGTTTCTTGGGTCGCTGCCATGCTCGCCCCATGGCTGACCCGACGCCCGTGATCGACGATCTCTGTGCGGAGAGCGAGGAACTCGACCTCCTGGTGGCCGAGTTGAGCCCGGAGCAGTGGGCGCTCGCGACCCCGGCACCCGGCTGGACCGTGGCCCACCAGATCGCGCATCTCGCCTGGACCGACCACTCGTCCCTCCTGACCGTGACCGACCAGGGCGCCTTCGCGCGTGAGGTCGAGAAGGCGCTGGCCGCACCCGGGGACTTCGTGGACAACGGCGCGGAGGAGGGCGCTCGGAAGCCGCCCGCGCAGCTGCTCGCGGACTGGCGGGCCGGGCGTACCGCGCTGGCCGAGGCGCTGCGGGCCGCACCCGACGGCGCCCGCTTCCCCTGGTACGGCCCGCCCATGTCCACCGCCTCGATGGCCACCGCCCGCCTCATGGAGACCTGGGCCCACGGTCTGGACGTCGCGGATGCGCTGGGGGTGGCACGCACCCCGACCGACCGGCTACGGCACATCGTCCGCCTCGGCATCCGCACCCGCGACTTCGCTTTCGGCGTGCAGGGCCTGCCCGTGCCGTTCGAGGAGTTCCGCGTCGAACTGACCGCGCCCTCCGGTGAGTTGTGGGTGTACGGCCCCGAGGACGCCGACGACCGTGTCACCGGCCCCGCCCTCGACTTCTGCCTCCTGGTCACTCAGCGCGCCCACCGCCTCGACCTCGCCCTGCGCACCGAGGGCCCCGACGCCGACCGCTGGCTCGACATCGCCCAGGCCTTCGCGGGGCCGTCGGGCGCCGGACGCGAGCCCAAGGGAGGCGCCGTATGACCCTGCGCATCGGCAACGCCTCCGGCTTCTACGGCGACCGTTTCGACGCCATGCGCGAGATGCTCACCGGCGGGGAACTGGACGTCCTCACCGGCGACTACCTCGCCGAGCTCACCATGCTGATCCTGGGCCGGGACCGCATGAAGGATCCCTCCGGCGGATACGCCCGCACCTTCCTCCGTCAGCTGGAGGAGTGCCTGGGACTCGCGCACGCGCGCGGCGTCCGCATCGTCACCAACGCGGGCGGCCTCAACCCGGCCGGACTCGCCGGCGCCGTACGGCAGTTGGCCGACCGCCTCGGCATCCCCGTCCGGGTGGCGCACGTCGAGGGCGACGACCTCACCGCCGCCCACCCGGGCAGCCTCGCCGCCCACGCCTACCTCGGCGGGTTCGGCATCGCGGCCTGCCTTCGGGAGGGCGCGGACGTCGTCGTCACCGGGCGCGTGACGGATGCCGCGCTGGTCACCGGGCCCGCCGTCGCGCACTTCGGGTGGGGGACCGGGGAGTACGACCGGCTGGCGGGGGCCGTCGTCGCCGGGCATGTGCTGGAATGCGGGGCACAGGCGACCGGCGGCAACTACGCGTTCTTCGACGAGCGCGCGCGGGACCTGAGGCGGCCCGGCTTCCCTCTCGCCGAGATCCACGACGACGGCAGCTGCGTCATCACCAAACACCCCGGCACCGGCGGTTTCGTCGACGTCGGGACGGTGACCGCGCAGTTGTTGTACGAGACGGCGGGCGCCCGTTACGCGGGACCGGACGTGACGGCCCGCCTGGACACGGTCCGCCTCACCCAGGACGGCCCCGACCGCGTCCGCATCGAGGGCGTACGCGGCGAGGCCCCGCCCCCCACCCTCAAGGTGGGCCTCAACCGCCTCGGCGGCTTCCGCAACGAGGTCGCCTTCGTCCTCACCGGCCTCGACATCGAGGCGAAGGCCGAGCTCGTGCGGGAGCAGATGGAGACCGCGTTCCGGGAGGCCAAGTCACCGCCCGGCGAGGTCGGCTGGGATCTCGTCCGCACCGACCGGCCCGACGCGGCGACCGAGGAGACCGCGAGCGCGCTGCTTCGGCTCGTCGTACGGGACCCGGACGAGAGGGTCGTCGGCCGGACACTGAGCGGGGCCGCCGTGGAACTGGCACTGGCCAGCTACCCGGGCTTCCATGTGCTGGCGCCACCTGGAAAGGGCGCGCCTTATGGGGTCTTCGATGACGTGTACGTCCCCCATGGCGCCGTCGACCATGTGGCGGTGCTCCATGACGGACGGCGGGTTCCCGTGGCTCCGGCCCAGGACACCCTCGTACTCGAAGAGCTTCCGGACCCCGCAGCGCCTGAACCGCCGGCCGTCGGGCCCACCCGGCGCGCCCCTCTCGGGCTCGTCGCCGGTGCGCGCAGCGGTGACAAGGGCGGGAACGCCAACGTGGGCGTGTGGGTGCGGACGTCCGCGGCTGACGCGGCCTGGCGATGGCTCGTCCACGAGCTGACGGCGGACCGGTTTCGCGAGCTGATCCCCGAGAGCCGCGCGCTGCACGTCACCCGGCACGTCCTGCCGAACCTCCGCGCCCTCAACTTCGTGGTCGAGGGCATCCTCGGCGAGGGCGTAGCCGCCCGGCGCCGCTTCGACCCGCAGGCCAAGGCCCTCGGCGAGTGGCTGCGCTCCCGTCACCTGGACATTCCTCAGGAGCTGCTGTGACGGTCATCGACTCCAGCCTGGACACGGCGGGTTCCGACTACCGGGCGGCCCGCGACACCATGCTCGCCAAGCTCGCCGACCTGGACGCGGAGCACGCGAAGGCGTTGGCGGGCGGCGGCGAGAAGTACGTCGCGCGGCACCGGGGGCGCGGCAAGATGCTCGCCCGCGAGCGCATCGAGCTGCTTCTCGACCCGGACACGCCCTTCCTGGAGCTGTCGCCGCTCGCCGCCTGGGGCAGCGAGTACACGGTGGGTGCCTCGCTCGTCACCGGCATCGGGGTCGTGTCGGGCGTCGAGTGCCTGATCACGGCCAACGACCCGACCGTGCGCGGCGGCGCCAGCAACCCCTGGTCACTGAAGAAGGCCCTGCGGGCCAACGACATCGCGCTCACCAACCGGCTGCCCTGCATCAGCCTGGTGGAGTCCGGCGGCGCCGATCTGCCGTCCCAGAAGGAGATCTTCATCCCCGGAGGCGCCATCTTCCGGGACCTGACACGGTTGTCGGCGGCCGGTATCCCGACCGTCGCCGTCGTCTTCGGGAACTCGACGGCCGGCGGCGCGTACATCCCCGGCATGTCCGACCACGTGATCATGGTCAAGGAGCGCGCGAAGGTGTTCCTCGGCGGCCCGCCCCTGGTGAAGATGGCCACCGGCGAGGAGAGCGACGACGAGTCGCTCGGCGGCGCCGAGATGCACGCGCGCGTGTCGGGTCTCGCGGACTATTTCGCCGTCGACGAGCCGGACGCCCTGCGACAGGCCCGGCGGGTCGTCGCCCGCCTCAACCACCGCAAGGCGTACGGCGATCCGGGACCGGCGGCACCCCCCAAGTACGACGAGGACGAACTGCTGGGCGTCGTCCCAGGGGACCTCAGGACCCCCTTCGACCCGCGCGAGGTGATCGCCCGGATCGTCGACGCCTCCGACTTCGACGAGTTCAAGCCGCTGTACGGGACGAGCCTGACGACGGGCTGGGCCGCTCTGCACGGCTATCCCGTCGGAATCCTGGCCAACGCCCGGGGGGTCCTGTTCAGCGAGGAGTCCCAGAAGGCCGCCCAGTTCATCCAGTTGGCCAACCAGCGGGACATCCCCCTCCTCTTCCTCCACAACACCACCGGCTACATGGTCGGCAAGGAGTACGAGCAGGGCGGCATCATCAAGCACGGCGCGATGATGATCAACGCGGTGAGCAACAGCCGGGTCCCGCACCTGTCCGTGCTGATGGGCGCCTCGTACGGCGCCGGGCACTACGGCATGTGCGGGCGAGCGTACGACCCGCGCTTCCTGTTCGCCTGGCCCAGCGCCAAGTCGGCCGTCATGGGCCCGCAGCAGCTCGCCGGCGTCCTGTCGATCGTCGCCCGGCAGTCGGCGGCCGCGAAGGGGCAGCCCTACGACGAGGACGCGGACGCCGCCCTGCGCGCCATGGTGGAGCAGCAGATCGAGTCCGAGTCGCTGCCGATGTTCCTGTCGGGGCGGCTGTACGACGACGGCGTCATCGACCCGCGCGACACCCGCACCGTCCTCGGCCTGTGCCTGTCGGCCGTCCACACGGCGCCGTACGAGGGCGCACGGGGCGGCTTCGGCGTCTTCCGGATGTGAGGGACCTTCCAGTGATCACTTCAGTCCTCGTCGCCAACCGGGGCGAGATCGCCTGCCGGGTCTTCCGGACCTGCCGTGAGTGGGGAATCCGGACGGTCGCCGTGCACTCCGACGCCGACGAGAACGCGCTCCACGCGCGCGTGGCCGACGCGGCGGTACGGCTGCCGGGCGCGGCCCCCGCTGAGACGTATCTGCGCGGCGACCTGATCGTGAAGGCGGCCGTCGCGTCCGGCGCGGACGCCGTGCACCCCGGCTACGGCTTCCTCTCCGAGAACGCGGACTTCGCGCGTGCCGTCATCGACGCCGGACTGGTGTGGATCGGCCCGCCCCCGGAGGCGATCGAGGCGATGGCCTCCAAGACGCGCGCCAAGAAGCTGATGGGTCTCGCGCCGCTGACCGCGGTGACCGAGTCCGATCTTCCGGTGCTGGTGAAGGCGGCCGCGGGCGGCGGCGGCCGCGGGATGCGCGTCGTGCGCCGCCTGGCGGACCTCGACGCCGCACTGGAGGGCGCACGGGCCGAGGCCGCGAGCGCTTTCGGGGACGGCGAGGTCTTCGTCGAGCCGTACGTCGAGGGCGGCCGGCACGTCGAGGTGCAGGTCCTGGCCGACACGCACGGCACGGTGTGGGCGCTGGGCACCCGGGACTGCTCCCTGCAGCGCCGGCACCAGAAGGTGATCGAGGAGGCGCCCGCCCCGGCCCTGACGCCCGAACTGACCGGCTCCCTCCACGAGATGGCCGTACGAGCCACCCGGGCCGTCGACTACGTGGGCGCCGGCACCGTCGAGTTCCTCGTCTCCGGCGATCGGCCCCACTTCCTGGAGATGAACACCCGCCTCCAGGTCGAACACCCCGTCACGGAAGCCGTGTTCGGCATCGACCTGGTGGCCCTGCAGATCCAGGTCGCTCAGGGGCACGCACTGGAAAAGGAGCCTCCGCGCGCGCGTGGCCACGCCGTCGAGGCCCGCCTCTACGCCGAGGACCCGGCGACCGGGTGGACCCCGCAGACGGGCACCCTGCACCGCCTCGACGTCCCGGAGCACATCCGACTGGACACCGGCTACGCGTCCGGCGACCCGATCGGCGTCCACTACGACCCCATGCTCGCGAAGGCCGTCGCCCACGCCCCCACGCGCGCGGAAGCGATCCGCAAACTGGCGGGCGCCCTCGAACGCGCGACGATCCACGGCCCGGTCACCAACCGCGACCTCCTGCTCCGCTCCCTGCGGCACGAGGAGTTCACGACGTCCCGCATGGACACGGGCTTCTACGACCGTCACCTCGACGAACTGACGACCGCGACCGTCGACCCGCACGCCCCCTTGGCCGCCGCGCTCGCCCAGGCCCAGGGACGTTCCCGCTTCGGCGGCTTCCGCAACCTCCCCTCCCAGCCGCAGACCCGGCGCTACGCGATGGCGGGCGAGGACCACGAGGCTCAGTACCGGCACACGCGGGCCGGCCTGGAGGCGGACGGCGTGCGGGTGGTGCACGCGGACGCCGACCTCGTCGTACTCGAAGTGGACGGCGTACGGCGCAGGTTCGAGGTGGCACGGTACGGCGACCAGGTGTACGTGAACGCGACGGCGCTGACCGCTCTGCCACGCTTCCCGGACCCGACGGCCCCACACGCCCCCGGCTCCCTCCTCGCCCCCATGCCGGGCACGGTCGTGAGGGTGGCCGACGGCTTGACCGTAGGAGCTGCTGTGACGGCCGGAGAGCCCCTCCTCTGGCTGGAGGCGATGAAGATGCAACACAAGATCACAGCCCCGGTGACAGGGACGCTGACGGCCTTGTCAGCCGTTGTGGGTCAGCAGGTCGAGGTCAACGCATTGCTGGCGGTCGTAGAGCCCACCTAAGGGCGCGGGGCCGTATCGACATGCGGCTACCGCCGCGTGAGCGCGACCAGCCACGGACAACCCGCACCCCGAAGGAGACCAGATGGCCCTCATCGAATCCGAAGAACACAAAGCCCTCCGCTCGGCCGTCGCCGCCCTGGGCAGACGCCACGGCCGCGACTTCGACCGAGAAGCTCTCTGGTCCGAGGCAGCCAAGCTCGGCTACCTGGGCGTCAACCTGCCAGAGGCACACGGCGGCGGAGGCGGCGGCACAGCCGAACTCTCCATAGTCCTCGAAGAACTCGGCGCCGCAGGCTGCCCCCTGCTGATGATGATCGTCTCCCCCGCCATCTGCGGCACAGTGATCGCCCGCTTCGGCACCGAGGACCAAAAGCGCACGTGGCTGCCGGGCCTCGCCGACGGGACCCGTACCATGGCCTTTGGCATCACAGAGCCGGACGCCGGTTCCAATTCCCACCGCATCACCACCACCGCCCGCCGCGACCCGGACACCGGCGACTGGTTGCTCACGGGCCGCAAGGTCTTCGTCTCCGGTGTGGACATAGCCGACGCGACCCTCATCGTCGGCCGCACCGCGGACGCCCGCACCGGCACCCTCAAGCCCTGCCTGTTCATCGTCCCGCGCGACGCGGAAGGCTTCGTCCGCAGGCAGATCGACATGGAACTCCACGCCGCGGAGAAGCAGTTCGAGCTGACCCTGGACGACGTGCGCCTCCCCGCCGACGCACTCGTCGGCGACGAGGACGCGGGCCTGCTGCAACTCTTCGCCGGCCTCAACCCCGAACGCATCATGACGGCCGCCTTCGCGATCGGCATGGGCCGCTACGCCCTCGCCCGCGCCGTCGAGTACGCCCGCGACCGCACCGTCTGGAAGACACCCATCGGCGCCCACCAGGCCGTCGCGCACCCCCTCGCCCAGGCGCACATCGACCTCGAACTCGCCCGCCTGATGATGCAGAAGGCGGCGTACCTGTACGACGCCGGGGACGACGCCGGCGCGGGAGAGGCCGCCAACATGGCGAAGTACGCGGCAGGCGAGGCCTGTGTGAAGGCGGTCGACCAGGCCGTGCACACCCTCGGCGGGAACGGCCTCACCCGCGAATTCGGGCTCGCCCGGTTGATAACGGCCTCGCGCGTGGCTCGTATTGCTCCGGTGAGCCGGGAGATGATTCTCAACTACGTCTCCCACCAGACCCTGGGCCTGCCCAAGTCGTACTAGGCCGCCCGCCGCCTTGGAGGAACCGTGTTCCGCAGCGAGTACGCAGACGTCCCGCCCGTAGAACTCCCCATCCACGAGGCGGTGCTGGGCCGGGCGGCCGAGTTCGGTGACGCGCCCGCCCTGATCGACGGAACCGACGGCACCACCCTCACGTACGAGCAACTGGACCGTTTCCACCGGCGCATCGCGGCCGCGCTCGCCGAGGCAGACGTGCGCAAGGGGGACGTGCTCGCCCTGCACAGCCCGAACACCGTGGCCTTCCCGACCGCGTTCTACGCGGCCACGCGCGCGGGTGCCTCCGTCACCACCGTGCACCCGCTGGCCACGGCCGAGGAGTTCGGCAAGCAGCTGAAGGACTCGGCGGCACGCTGGATCATCACCGTGTCGCCGCTGCTCCAGACGGCGCGCAGAGCCGCCGAACTCGCGGGCGGAGTCGAGGAGATCTTCGTCTGCGACAGCGCACCGGGACACCGGTCACTGATCGACATGCTGGCCTCCGCCGCCCCGGAGCCGGCGGTCGACATCGACCCGGTGACCGACGTGGCGGCGCTCCCGTACTCCTCCGGGACCACCGGCATCCCCAAGGGCGTGATGCTCACGCACCGCCAGATCGCCACCAACCTCGCCCAGCTCGAACCCGTCATGCCGGCCGGCCCCGGCGACCGTATCCTCGCCGTCCTGCCCTTCTTCCACATCTACGGTCTGACGGCACTGATGAACGCGCCGCTGAGGCAGGGCGCCACGATCGTCGTCCTGCCGGGCTTCGAGCTGGAGACCTTCCTCGCGGCCATCCAGAACCACCGCATCACCGGCCTGTTCGTGGCCCCGCCGATCGTCCTGGCCCTGGCCAAGCACCCGCTGGTCGCCCAGTACGACCTGTCGTCCCTGAAGCACATCGTCAGCGCCGCCGCCCCGCTGGACGCCGGCCTGGCCGCCGCCTGCTCCCGGCGGCTCGGCCTGCCGCCCGTCGGGCAGGCCTACGGCATGACGGAACTGTCGCCCGGCACCCACGTCGTACCCCTCGACGCCATGGCCGACGCACCGCCCGGAACCGTCGGCAAGCTCATCGCCGGCACCGAGATGCGCGTCGTCTCCCTCGACGACCCCGGCAAGGACCTCGGCGTCGGCGAGGGCGGCGAGATCCTCATCCGCGGCCCCCAGATCATGAAGGGCTACCTGGGCCGCCCCGACGCCACCGCCGCGATGATCGACGAGGACGGCTGGCTGCACACCGGAGACGTGGGCCATGTGGACGCCGACGGCTGGCTGTTCGTCGTCGACCGGGTGAAGGAACTCATCAAGTACAAGGGTTTCCAGGTCGCCCCCGCCGAACTGGAGGCCCTGCTGCTGACCCACCCGGGCATCGCCGACGCGGCCGTCATCGGCGTCTACAACGACGACAACAACGAGGTCCCGCACGCGTACGTGGTCCGCCAGCCGAACGCGACCGGCCTGTCCGAAGGGGAGGTCATGATGTACGTCGCCGAACGCGTCGCCCCCTACAAGCGCGTCCGCCAGGTCACCTTCATGGACGCCGTCCCCCGGGCCGCCTCCGGAAAGATCCTGCGCCGGGAACTGCGGTCACTCAGGGAGCGCACATGACGTTGATCGCACGCACGCGCGCGCGGGGCGTCGAGACACTCAGCCTCGACGCCCCGGCCAACCGCAACGCGCTCTCGGCGGCGCTCGTCGGCGAACTGGCCGACGCGCTGACGGACTGCGCCAAGGACGCCGACGTACGCGCGATCGTCCTCACCCACACCGGCAACACCTTCTGCGCGGGCGCCGACCTGCGCGACCCCCCGAACCCGGACGCACTGGTGGGGCTGTTCCGGCAGATCGTCGGCCTGCGCAAACCCGTGGTCGCCCGGGTCACCGGGCACGTACGGGCGGGCGGCCTGGGCCTGCTGGCCGCCTGCGACATCACGGCCGCGTCCACCGAGGCGACCTTCGCCTTCACCGAGGTGCGGATCGGAGTGGCCCCCGCGGTCATCTCCCTCGCCCTCCTGCCCCGCACGGACCCGCGAGCCCTTGCCCGCTACTACCTCACCGGCGAGCGCTTCGACGCGACGGAGGCGGCCCGCATCGGCCTGCTGACGGTGGCGGGCGAGGACGTCGACACGGCCCTCGCCCCCGTCCTCGACGGTCTGCGCCGAGCCGCCCCCCAGGCCCTGGCCGAGACGAAACAGCTGCTCACAGCTAGGGTGCTGGAGACATTCGACCGTGACGCGGCCGACCTCACCGCGCTCTCCGCCCGGCTGTTCGCCTCCCCGCAGGCCCGCGAGGGAATGACGGCCTTCCTGGAACGATGGGATCCCCCATGGGTGCTGTGACCGCAGACGGCAGCGCCGAACGCGTAGACCGCCTGCCCAAGCAGGACCGCAGCCGGGCCACCCGGCAGCGGCTCCTGGAGGCCGCCGTGGCCTGCCTCGCCGAGCACGGCTGGGCGGGCTCCACGGTGTCCGTCGTCGCCGAACGCGCGGGCGTCTCCCGCGGCGCCGCCCAGCACCACTTCCCGACCCGCGAGGACCTCTTCACGGCAGCGGTCGAATACGTCGCCGAAGAGCGGTCCACGGCCCTGCGCGCCCTGTTCCCGCAAGGCGCGGCAGGCGACCGGCGCGCCGTCGTGTCGGCCCTCGTCGACCTCTACACCGGCCCGCTCTTCCGAGCCGCCCTCCACCTCTGGGTCGCCGCCTCGAACGAGGAGCAGCTGCGCCCCCGCGTGACGGAACTGGAGGCGCGCGTCGGCCGCGAGACACACCGGATAGCGGTGGACCTGCTGGGCGCCGACGAATCCTGCCCCGGTGCCCGGGAGACCGTCCAGGGCCTCCTGGACATGGCCAGGGGCCTGGGCCTGGCCAACCTGCTGACCGACGACACGGGGCGCCGGGACCGTGTCGTGGCGCAATGGGCGGCGCTGCTGGACCAGGCCCTGGGCTGATCACCGAGCCGGGAACCGTTCACCTGTTTCTTGCGAGGAGGCCCGGGCGTTCACGCCGGGGAGGAATCGCATCCGGGTGTCGCGACGCGGAGCGTCGCCGCATCCGGTTAGGGGCGCGGAGCGCCCGCCGCTGTCGGCACCGCCGAGGTGAGGCGAACGCGTGTACCCGTGATCGCTGGTCGGGGTGATGGCCGGGGAATCATGGTCCGTGTGTGCGGCTGTCGTACGTATGGTCCTTCGGAGGGTTCGGGACGGCGCGATGTCCCGGCCCAGGGCCATGAGGGGGCGAGATGGCGCAGGTGGAGGCGACTGCGGAGGCCGGGCATGCCCGGTACACCCTTCGGCTGCGCCTGTCGTCCGCCGCCCGTACCGCCCTGGCGGCGGAGTGGGACCGATGCCGTTGGGTGTGGAACGAATGCGCCGCCAAGTCCAGGGCCATACACCTGCACAACAAGGCCACCGGGCAGAAGGCCACGTGCGGTCCGGCTCAGCTCGACAGGATGCTGACCGGGGCCCGCGCCCGTACGCCATGGCTGCGGGAGGGCTCGTCGGTTGTTCAGCAGCAGGTCATCCGCGACTTCGGCCGCTCCCGCACCAAGGCACAGAAGGACATCAAGGCGCGCCTGCCCATGGCGCGTCAGGCCGGGATGCCGAAGTGGAAGACGAAACGCGAGGCGCTGCCGTCCCTCAACTACACCCGGCGCGGGTTCGGGTTGAAGGACGGCCGGCTGCACCTGGCGGGTGGCATCGTCGTGACGGTGGTGTGGTCGCGGGAACTGCCGGCCGAACCGTCCTCGGTACGCGTCTACCAGGACAGTCTCGGACACTGGTATGGCTCGTTCGTCGTCCCCGCCGAGGTCGAGCCCCTGCCTCGGACCGGCCGTGTACTCGGCGTCGACTGGGGCGTGAAGGAGACCGCGACGACCACGTCCGACGCGCACGACCTGCCGCACGCCGAGCACGGCAGGAAGGCGAAGGCGAAGCTGACCCGGTATGACCGGATGATGGCCCGCCGCAGGCCGAAGAAGGGCCGGCCCGGGTCGAAGGGCTACCGCGAGGCGAAGAAACTGCGGGCGAAGGCGCACAAGAAGGTTGCGAGACAGCGTCAGGACACCGGCCGCAAGTGGGCCAAAAAGGCTGTCCGCGACCACGATGCCATCGCTGTCGAGGACTTCCGTCCGAAGTTCCTCGCCAAGACCACGATGGCCCGCAAGGCCGCTGACGCCGCCATCGGCGCCACCAAGGCCGCGCTGATCGAGATGGGCCGCAAGCACGGGCGGGACATCCGCCTCGTCCACCCCGCGCACACCACGATGGACTGCGCGCACTGCGATGCGAGAGCCAAGCATCGCCTGCCGCTGGGTGAGCGCACCTACACCTGCACCGTATGCGGAAACGTGTCCCCACGGGACAAGAACTCCGCACGCGTCATGCTCGTCCGGGCTGGTCTCAACCCGGCTGGCGCTGATGGCGGAAGACCTCCTGGAGCGCTGCTCCAGGAGGCAGCCTGAGCCAGGAATCCCCTTCCCTTCAGGGAGGGGAGGATTCAAGGAAAACCCGTGGCCGTCGCGGCCGAGCGGCCCCACGCGGAGCCGCCCAGCCCCACGCGAGGCCACCGCACCCGGCCGGTGCCCCGGCACGAGGGCCTGTTGCGAAAGTGGCTCCCCCAGAGGGGGTGCCCCCAGCCGCGCGACGCCCGGCACGCTCCCCCACTGCCTTAAGGGCGTGGGAGGTGCCCCCACTCGCCGCACCGCCCGAAAGCCCGAGTACGCCCGGTACGAGGGCTTCCGGGCGGCACTCCCCCAGCCTCCGGCCGGGGGGGACCCCCAGAGCACCACGCCGGACGCCGCGCGGCCGCCCTTCGGGCGACGACGCCACTTTCGCAACAGGCCCTAGTGACCGATGCCCTCGTAACCCTCGATCTCCTGCGGCCCCCGCGTCCCGGGTCCGATGTAGCGCGCGGACGGCCGTACGAGCCGCCCGGTCCGCTTCTGCTCCAGGATGTGCGCGGACCACCCGGCCGTACGGGCACACGTGAACATCGACGTGAACATGTGCGCCGGGACCTCGGCGAAGTCGAGAACGATCGCCGCCCAGAACTCGACGTTCGTCGCCAGGACCCGGTCCGGGCGCCGGGCGTGCAGCTCCGCCAGCGCGGCCTTCTCCAGCGCCTCGGCCACCTCGAACCGCGGAGCGCCCAGCTCACGCGCGGTACGGCGCAGCACGCGCGCGCGTGGGTCCTCGGCGCGGTAGACGCGGTGCCCGAAGCCCATCAGGCGCTCGCCCTTGTCCAGAGCCTGCTTCACATACGCCTCGGCGTCCCCGGTCCGCTCGATCTCCTCGATCATGCCGAGGACGCGGGAGGGGGCGCCGCCGTGCAGCGGGCCCGACATCGCTCCTACGGCGCCGGAGAGGGCGGCCGCCACGTCGGCGCCGGTGGAGGCGATGACGCGGGCCGTGAAGGTGGACGCGTTCATGCCGTGCTCGGCGGCCGAGGTCCAGTAGGCGTCGACGGCCGCGACGTGCTTCGGGTCCGGCTCGCCCCGCCAGCGGATCATGAACCGCTCGACGACGGACTGGGCCGTGTCGATCTCGCGCTGCGGAACCATGGGCCGCCCCTGGCCGCGGGCGGACTGGGCGACGTAGGAGAGGGCCATGACGGCGGCTCGGGCCAGGTCGGCCCGTGCCTGCTCGGCGTCGATGTCCAGCAGCGGTTTGAGGCCCCACACGGGAGCCAGCATGGCCAGCGCCGACTGGACGTCCACCCGGATGTCGCCGGAGTGGACGGGGATCGGGAACGGCTCGGCGGGCGGCAGACCGGGGTTGAAGGCGCCGTCGACCAGCAGTCCCCACACGTTGCCGAACGAGACGTGGCCGACCAGGTCCTCGATGTCGACGCCCCGGTACCGCAGGGCGCCGCCCTCCTTGTCCGGTTCGGCGATCTCCGTCTCGAACGCGACAACTCCCTCGAGACCGGGTACGAAGTCGGACATCAGGCGGCTCCTCGTGATGTGTACGACAGTTGTGTACGACAGATGTGGCGGCTCGGCCGTTGGATCCCCGGTCGGTTCGTGCGACTCACGGTCCTGGGTGGCCACCCTGGTGATGCCCCGTACGGCTGCTCACTCAACCGGAACGGCACCAGCACGATATCTCCGAGTGCCACTCTTGGGGAGACTTCGCGGCACTCAGTGCCACTCGCCCTCTTCGATGATGACGGACACCAGGCCGAACGGCACCCGCGTATACGGCAGGATGACCGCGTGACCGACCGAGACGCCGCCCCCCTGGACCCCGCCGCGATGCGCAAGCAGTACCGGGCCGAGGGCCTCGCCGAGTCCGATCTGGCCGCCACCCCGGTGGCGCAGTTCGCGCGCTGGTTCGAACAGGCCGCGACGGAGGCCCACCTGTTCGAGCCGAACGCCATGGTCGTCTCCACGGCGAACGCCGTGGGCCGCCCCGGCTCCCGCACGGTGCTGCTCAAGCAGTTCGACGACCAGGGCTTCGTCTTCTTCACCAACTACGACTCCCGCAAGGCCCGCGACCTCGCGGAGAACCCGTACGTCTCGCTCCTGTTCCCCTGGCACCCGATGGCCCGCCAGGTCATCGTCACGGGCCTCGCCCGCCGCACCGGCCGTGACGAGACGGCCGCCTACTTCCGCACCCGCCCGCACGGCTCCCAGCTCGGCGCCTGGGCCAGCGCCCAGTCGAGCGTGATCGCCACTCGCGCCGACGTCGACACCTCGTACGCCGAACTGGCCGCCCGCTATCCCGAGGGCGAGCAGGTCCCGGTCCCCCCGAACTGGGGCGGCTTCCGGGTGGCCCCGCAGGCGGTGGAGTTCTGGCAGGGGCGCGAGAACCGGCTGCACGACCGGTTGCGCTACGTGGTGGAGGCGGACGGGGGCTGGCGCGTGGAGCGGCTCAGTCCGTGAAGCGGGTCACGCGGGTCACGCGGATCACTCAGGTCAACCGGGTCTGAAAACGCAGGCGACCCGCGAGTCTGGTTCCTCCAGAGGAGGAGCCGGCCGGACGTACCGGCGACTCGCGGGTCGGGTGACTGCATTGGATTGGGCCGGCTGCGTGCAACTCACACACGCTGGCGTCCGGCGCCGAACCGAGTACGACGGCGGGCCACTAGCCCGCAGCCACCTCTTCCGTCCGGTATTCATACATCTGCCGAACCACCTCCTTTCCGAATTGGCAGCAGCCTAGGAAGCGGGCGACCACCGATCAACCGGTTTTTCACGATGCCGACCGCGTTAGCGTTCTGTCCATGACAGAACAGCAGGTGACGCGGCGAGCGGTCCTCGGCGGTTCCACCTTCGAGGAGCAGATCGGGTACGCCCGGGCGGTGGTGGACGGCGACTGGGTGCATGTGTCCGGGACGACGGGGTTCGACTACGGCACCATGACGATCCCCGACGGCGTGGTGGAGCAGGCGGAGCAGTGTCTGCGGAACATAGCGGCGGCGCTCGCGGAGGCGGGGTGCGGGTTCTCCGATGTCGTACGGGTGCGGTATCTGCTGCCGGCGCGGGAGGACTTCGAGCCGTGCTGGCCCGTGCTGCGGAAGGCGTTCGGGGAGGTGCGGCCGGCGGCGACGATGATGGTGTGCGGGCTCGCGGATCCTCGGATGCGGATCGAGATCGAGGTGTACGCGCGGCGCAGGGGGCTGCGGATCGAGGCCGTGCACGGAGAGGCCATGCTCGACGAGTGGCGGCATGTGCACAACGCGGTCGTGCCGCCCGCCGCGATGTCGCTCGACGAGGCGCGGGAGCGGCTGGGGCGCTATCGGCTGGAGAACGCGTATCTCGGGGATGTTCTCGTCGGCTGTTCGACGGTGCGGCCGCCGGAGGACGACCGGGGGGCGGCGACGGTGATCGCGCGCGTGCTGCCCGGACACCGCGGGCGGGGGTTCGGGACGGCGCTGTACGAGAAGGGGCTGGCCCACGCGCGCGTGCTCGGCGCCCGGGACGTGGAGACATGCGTGCTGGCGGCCAACGAGGACGGGCTGCGGTTCGCCGAGAAGTGCGGATTCGTCGAGGTCGAGCGGTATGTGCTCGACGGTGAAAGCGATGAGTGGGTTGATCTTCGGCTTGCTCAGGGGTGATCGTGGAGGCGGAGGCGGCTTACAACGATTCCCTCAATCTTGTGGGAACTCGGTGTGTGCTGCGTCACGTTCAAGTTAGATGATTGCGAGTGAGCGAAACGACGCGCCGTAGGTGCGGACGCAGCTTGGCAGGGGGTCCAGGTGAGTGCTTCCCGGCGTAGTGGGACCACCGACGAGCTGGGGCCGGACGAGCCCGAGCGGGCCGGTCCTGTGGGTCCTGACGGCTCCGATCTGCTGGCCGCCCTGCTGGACGGGATGGACGCCGCGCTGTGTGCCTTCGACGCCGGCGGGGTGGTGACCCACTGGAACCGCGAGGCGGAGCGGATCCTGGGATGGACCGCGGCCGAGGCGGTGGGGCGGCACGGGTTCGCGGGGTGGGCCGTACGCAGTGCGGACGCCGAGGAGGTCGAGGCGCGGCTGATGTCCGCCATGGAGGCCCCCGGGCGGCAGGTGCACGAGTTCGCGCTGCTGACGAAGGACGGCGGGCGGGTGCTGGTGCGGACGCAGTCCGCCGCGGTGCGCGGGCCGGAGGGGAAGCCCGCGGGCGTGTACTGCGCCTTCAGTGAAGTGCATACGCAGATCGACCTGGAGCGGTCGATCGCGCTCAGCGAGGCGTTGTTCGAGGACGCGAGCTGGGGGGTCGTGCTCGTCGACGCCGATCTGCGGCCGGCCGTGGTGAACGCGCACGCGGCGCGTTCGCTCGGCATCGGGCGTACGTCGGCGCTGGGACGGCCGCTGGGTGAGTTGCTCGCGCAGGGCGTGGAGGAACTGGAGAGCGCGCTCACGCATGTGCTCGCGGAGGGCGCGCCGCCCGCGCCGGCCGAGATCTGGGTGAGCGTGCGGACGCCGGAGGGCGATCAGCGGCGGTGCTGGCGCTGCGGCTTCGTACGGCTGGCCTCGCCCCTCGCGGAGGAGCCGGTGCCGCTGGGCGTCGCCTGGCTCTTCCAGGACGTGACGGACGGCAAGCAGGGCGAGCAGGAGGCGGCGCTGCTGCGGTTCAGGACCAACCAGCTGCACCGGGCGGCCCGGGCGGCCGCGGAGTGCGAGAACCCCGGGGAGGCGGCGACCGTCCATCTCGACTTCGCGCTCGCCGGGTTCGCCGATCATGCGCTGATCGACCGGGTGGCGGGCAGCCCGGCGGCCGACGGGGAGACGGAGGGGCCGGTGCGGCTGGTACGGGTCGCCGCGACGCCCTCCGGTGCACCCGGGCCGAGCCTGCTCACCGGGCAGGCCGGGTTGCCCGTGCGGTACGCGCAGGGGCATCCGGCGTTGCAGTGCGTGGAGCGGATCGGGTCGGTGCGGGCCAGCGTGGGGTCGGTGCCGGTCGAGCAGGCGCGGGAGTGGGCACGGGCCCGGCAGTGGCCCGGCGACGCGGTGCACGCGCTGTGCGCGGTGCTGCGCAGCCGGGGGCGGACGCTGGGGGTCGTGACGTTTCTGCGCGGGGGTGGGCGCAGCCAGTTCGAGCGGACCGACGCGGCCTACGCGGAGGACGTGGCCGCGAGAATCGGGGCGGCGCTGGATCTGGCGCGGGTCGTGGGGAGCGAGTAGCGGATCAACGCCGGACCACTGCCGGATCAACGCCGGATCACTGCTGGTAGAAGATCCGGTCCCCGTACTCCGCCATCACGCGCCCGTTCCATTCGTGCCCGCCGTCGACGTTCCCCGACCTGAGCAGCGGCGGCTCGATGCCCCGCTCGGCCAGTGCGCCCGCCGCCGTGGCCATGACCGCCTGCAGGATCGCGCTGGTGACGACGGTCGAGGCCGGGGCGAAGGGGGCCGGGACGGTGTCGAGGGTGAGGGTCGCGTCGCCGACGGCGATCTTGGAGTCGAGGACGATGTCGCAGTGGTCGCGCAGACAGGTACCGGAGACGTGCCGGGAACGGGTCTCGGTCGCGTACGCCACCGACGTCACCCCGATGACCCGCACTCCGCGCGCGCGGGCGGACATGGCCATCTCGACGGGGAGGGCGTTGCGGCCGGAGAGGGAGATGATGATCAGGACGTCGCCCTCGCGCAGGGGCGAGCTGTCCAGGACGGCGGTCGCGAGGCCGTCCACGCGCTCCAGGGCGGAGCCCAGGGTGGCCGGCATGACGTCGACGCCGACGACGCCGGGCACGGCGAGCAGGTTCATGAGGGCGAGACCGCCCGCGCGGTAGACGACGTCCTGCGCGGCGAGCGAGGAGTGTCCGGCGCCGAAGGCGAAGAGGCGACCGCCGCCCACGACGGTGTCGGCGAGCAGTGTGCCGGCCGCCGTGATGGACTGCGCCTCCTCGTCCCGGACCCGCTGCAGGAGATCGATCGCAGCGTCGAAGAACTGGTCGGCCGGTGTGCCGTCGCTCATGCGGGTCCTTCCGGAGCGGCAGGGGTGTCCGTGTCGCGGATCACCGTGCGGTCTGGACCAGTGCCGTGTCAATACATGCCGTCAGCTACGCCCCGGTACCCCGCCGTAATCCCCTGGTTCCAACGGCGCGGCACGCTTGTCAGTGGTATGCGTCAGAATTGAATCCAGGGCCAGCGCACATGCCAGAAGCTGTCGTGCTTCCGGCAGATCTCACCAAGGGGCACGTATGTCCGGACTGATCGACACCACGGAGATGTATCTCCGCACCATCCTCGAACTGGAAGAGGAAGGTGTGGTGCCCATGCGGGCCCGGATCGCCGAGCGGCTGGACCAGAGCGGGCCGACGGTCAGCCAGACGGTGGCGCGGATGGAGCGGGACGGCCTGGTGTCCGTCGCCAGCGACCGTCATCTGGAGCTCACGGACGAGGGCCGCCGGCTCGCCACGCGCGTGATGCGCAAGCACCGGCTCGCCGAGTGTCTGCTCGTCGACGTGATCGGCCTGGAGTGGGAGCAGGTGCACGCCGAGGCGTGCCGCTGGGAGCACGTGATGAGCGAGGCCGTGGAGCGGCGGGTGCTCGAACTGCTGCGGCACCCGACCGAGTCGCCGTACGGCAACCCGATCCCGGGCCTGGAGGAGCTGGGCGAGAAGGACGGCGCGGACCCGTTCCTGGACGCGGGCATGGTGTCGCTGGCCGATCTCGACCCGGGCCTGGAGGGCAAGACGGTCGTGGTGCGCCGTATCGGCGAGCCGATCCAGACGGACGCGCAGCTGATGTACACGCTGCGCCGTGCGGGCGTGCAGCCCGGCTCGGTGGTGAGCGTGACGGAGTCGGCGGGCGGCGTGCTGGTGGGCAGCGGCGGCGAGGCCGCCGAGCTGGCGGCGGACGTGGCGTCCCACGTGTTCGTGGCCAAGCGCTGACTACCGCGGGCGAGCTGTTTCCGGCCTTGCCCCGGGCCGCGCGGATGCCGTCAACTTCCGGTGTTCCAGGGGTATTTGAAGTGCCGCGCGAGCTTCTGGTCGAACTCTTCGACGTCGAGATTCAGTGCGTGGAAATCGCAGCGCTCGGACGTTCCGCGTGCGAGGCTGTCGCGTGGGGCATATGACCTGAGGGGGCGGGAGGATGCGCCGCAGACGTGTGGAGGGCCCCGGCGCCTTGCGGCGCCGGGGCCTGTCCTCCCCTGTGCTGACCCGGAGCCCCGAGCTCCCAGGGTCATCCCCTTCGGACCGTTTTCCCCGAGCGGTCCGCCTCCCGCTGAAGATCTCCCCTCGGCGGCGGCGATCATTCCTTGAACGAGGTCACTCGTACGAGGGGTGTTGCCCGCAGGGACAGAGTTTTCGAATAGCCATTCGATAGTCTGGGTGACGGATCACGCGGGGTCTGCGCTTCAGGAGGGGAGGCGCGCGCACCGGCACAGGCAGCTGCACTGCACGGCACGGCAGGACACGGTTCACAGGACCGGTCGGCTCAAGCGGAGCGAGCGGTCCGAGCGGAGCTAGGGGGGTGCCAGGACCATGGCGCGACGTATCGATGTGACCGGGGCGGGCGGCGTACGCCTCGCGGCCTGGGAGTTCGGCGACCCGCCCAAGACCGATCCGCCCAGGACCGATCCGACGAACGGCGCGACCGGCGAGCCCGCTCCCGGCGTGCTGTTACTGCACGGCTTGATGGGCCGCGCCTCGCACTGGGCGTCCACCGCCCGCTGGCTCTCCGAGCGGCACCGTGCCGTCGCGCTCGACCAGCGCGGCCACGGCCAGAGCGCCAAGCCCCCGCAGGGATCGTTCACGCGTGAGGCCTACGTCGAGGACGCCGAGGCCGCTCTCCAGCAGCTCGGTCTCACTCCGGCCGTCCTCGTCGGTCACGCCATGGGCGCACTGACCGCCTGGCAGCTCGCGGCCAAGCGCCCCGATCTGGTCCGCGGGTTGATCATCTGCGACATGCGGGCATCCGCACTGGGCGGGGCCTCGCAGCGGGAGTGGGAGGAGTGGTTTCGGGCCTGGCCCGCCCCCTTCGCCACGCTCGCCGACGTACGGAAGTGGTTCGGCGAGGACGATCCCTGGGTGGAGCGGCCGAATCCGTCACGCGGGGAGTTCTACGCCGAGGTGATGCACGAGTCCGCCGACGGCTGGCGGCCCGTGTTCGATCCGGCCCAGATGCTCAGGTCCCGCGAGACGTGGGTGCACGACGCGCACTGGGAGGAGCTGGCCCAGGTGCGATGTCCCGCGCTGGTCGTGCGCGGCCTCGACGGTGAGCTGGGGCGCGCCGAGGCCCAGGAGATGGTCCGGGTGCTGCCTCTGGGGGAGTACGCGGAGGTCGCCGATGCCGGACATCTTGTGCACTACGACCAGCCGGAGGGGTGGCGGGCGGCGATCGAGCCGTTCGTGGACGCGGTGCTCACTGCGTGAGGCTGGGCGGGGGGCGCCTCATCGGTTGGGGGTTCTGTCGCTTTGCGGGTGCAGGTCGATTGTGGCTGGTCGCGCAGTTCCCCGCGCCCCTTTGGGGCGCGCCGTCAGCCCTTGCTTACCGCCGTCAGGATCTCCGGCAGGCGGCCCGCTGTGCGGGGGGCCGCCAGGCGTAGGCCTGCCCAGGTGATCGTGGCGCCGTACGCCGCGCCCACCGGCAGCAGCAGCCAGCCCCACTCGTCGCCGTTCTTCGCCACGTTCACCCAGATCGCCGCCACGATGACGGGAGCGGACAGCAGGGCCGCCGAGACCATGCCGCCGAAGATCGAGATCCAGGCCAGACCGGCCTGCCCGGGAGCCACGTTCTTGTAGCCCTCCTGCGGGATGGAGTACGGGAACCGGGCGGAGGTCCACGCCCCGGTCGCCAGCATCGCGCCGAGCAGGGCGAAGGACAGCCCGAGCACCTCGGGCAGGCGGGGCCAGTCGCCGAGCATCGCGGTCGTCACGACGGTGACCAGGGTGGCGTACGGCAAGGTGATCAGCAGCAGGGCGAGGGCCCGGCCGCGCAGCTCGACGTAGGCGTCGCGCGGGGAGGAGATGGTCGTGGCGACCATCCAGAACGCGGAGGTGTCCTGGCCGAACTGGTTGTACATCTGGATGCCGAGCATCCCGGCGGCGAAGCAGGCGAAGTAGATCGAGCCGGTGCCCTGCAGCGCGTTGAACACCGGCACGATCAGGCCGATGGCGAGCGAGGTCACCCAGGCGGCCTTGGTCTTGGGGTCGCGCCAGATGTAGCGCAGGCTGCGCTCCATGACCGTACCGGTGCGTCCGGCGGGCAGCAGACGGGTCAGGCCACCGGAGGTCCGTTCGCGGGCGGTGGGTTCGGCGGCCTGGAGCGTGGAGCCGTCGGGCGAGGTCATCAGCCGGGTCAGATGACGCGACCACACGGCGAGCAGCAGGACCAACGCACCCAGAGTCAGGGCGAGTTGAAGGGTGGCGGCACCGTACGACCCCTCGCTCACCGACTCCACCGCGCCGACCGCAGCCGCGGGCGGCACCCACTTCAGCACCTCGGCCACCGGGTCCAGCTGCGTGAGCCCGGACGAACCCAGGTGCTGCGCCCCGAAGTTGACCAGCTGCGCCCCGATCGCGACGACCAGACCGCTCAGCACCGCGAGGTCACGGCCCTTGCGGCTGGTCAGCAGCCGGATGTTGGCGGCGGCGACGGCGCGTGCGAGGGCCACGCACACCAGCAGTGCCAGGACGACCGCGACGACACCGACGGCGTACGCAGCACCGCCGTGCGCGACCGAGATCACCGAACCGGCCAGCAGGAGCAGCGTGAACAGCGGTCCGATGCCCACCAGGGAGGCCGCGAGCAGCGCCCGCACCAGCGGCCGGGGCCGCAGTGGCAGCATCACGAGGCGCGTCGGGTCGAGCGTCTCGTCGCCGCCCGGGAAGAACAGCGGCATCACCGCCCAGCCCAGCGCCAGCACGGCCACCAGCAGCACGACCACGGACAGCGCATGGTCGTTCCCGTGCAGCGCGATCAGCCCGAGCAACTGCAGCGCCCCGAAGAGCACGACCAGGACGGCCGACACCACGTAGGCGGCCCGCCGTCCGCCGGACTGCTTGAGTCCGTTGCGCAGCAGGGAGAGCTTCAGGCGTACGACGACGGGAGTGATGTTCGCGTGATCCGTCATCGCGCGCCGCCGCCCAGCCAGTCCAGGTTCGACCCCGTGTCGCGGCCGCCCGCGCCGACGAGTTCGAGGAACGCCTGCTGCAGCGAGGGCGAGTCCCCGCGCACCTCGGCGAGCGTGCCGTGGGCGCGGATGCGGCCGGCGGCCATCACGGCCACCCAGTCGCACAGCGACTCGACGAGTTCCATGACGTGGGAGGAGAAGACGACCGTCGCGCCCGAGGCGGTGTACCGCTCCAGCACGCCGCGAATGGTCTGGGCGGACACCGGGTCGACGCCCTCGAACGGCTCGTCGAGGAAGAGCACTTCGGGATTGTGGAGGAGCGCGGCGGCGAGCCCGATCTTCTTGCGCATGCCGGTCGAGTAGTCGACGACGAGCTTGTGCTGGGCGCCGGCCAGGTCGAGCACGTCGAGAAGCTGTGTGGCCCGCTTGTCGACCTCACCGCCGGGCAGTCCGCGCAACCGCCCGCTGTAGGCGAGCAGTTCGCGCCCCGACAACCGCTCGAACAGCCTGAGCCCCTCCGGCAGCACCCCGATCCGCGCCTTCACGGCCACCGGATCCCGCCACACGTCGTGCCCGACGACCTCGACGCTCCCCTGATCGGGCCGCAGCAACCCGGTGACCATGGAGAGGGTGGTGGTCTTCCCGGCCCCGTTCGGTCCCACGAGCCCGATGAACTTCCCCGCGGGCAACTCCAGATCGATCCCGGCAACAGCGACCTGCTGCCCGAACCGCTTCCAGAGCCCACGGACCCGTACGGCGGCGGCCCCGGCCTCATTTCCCTCTGTCATGCGAGAAACCCTAGGGGGTTGTTCTCCGGAGGGGCAGGATCAGCGGTCACGCCCGCAGGCGTAGGCGAGCGGGGAGAGCAGCTCCTCGACGTCGGGAAGCCACCGGTTGGCGTGGGTGGGACGGCAGGCCCACTGGACGGCACCACGTGAGCCGTACCGGGTGGGCGGCGCGGCCACGAACGCCCCCTCGCCGAGCGCGACGAGATCGAGCGACGACAACGACCAGCCCAGCTTCCGCACCAGGTCCGGGATCTTGACCGCCGCACCGGGCAGCACGAAGAAGTGCATCCGGCGATCCGGCGTCAACGTCACAGGGCCGAGCGTCAACTCCATGCGCTCCATGCGCGCCAGGGCGAGGAACCCCGCGGTCTCCGGCACCTCGATCGCGTCGAACGTGCGCCCCGTCGGCAGCAGGATCGACGCCGTCGGCTGCTTCTGCCACATCCGGCGGGCGACGGTCGCACTGCCCGTGGCCTGCGTCGCCCAGTCCTCCCGCGCCGGATGCGCGCCGGGCGCGGCGCACTCGGCGTCGCCGCAGGAGCAGTGCTGCACCCCGTCGACGGCCTCCAGCCAGGTGCCGGGAAAGACGTCCCAGTGGCGCTCCTCGGCGTAGCGTACGGCGGTCTCCTGCAGCGATTCCCCGCGCTGCTTCGGAATCTGAACGGCTTCGGGGCCGGCGATCGTCTCTTCCACGATGAACTCAACTCCCGCACCCACCTCGGGTTACGGGGGCAGCGCGCGCGGGGGAGGAGCATCGATTCCGCATCCGGGGCGCATGGATGCATGTGCGGGGGCGCGCAGGGGGAACCTCGTCGTGAGCTGGGTAGCCACCTCTGGGGGCGGCATCAGCCTTTACCCCTGCAATCCGCGCAAGCCTCGCATTTTACGCGTCTCGGCGGGGCATTGATCTTCACGGCCGGATCTTTTCGCTTCAGGGGTTGGTCCCAGGGGGTACGCCATGGCCGCAAGGCCTCTCGTCGCACGACAGCCGAACGAACGGTTGCAGGCGCTCATCCAGGAGGCGGGGTGCTCGAACGCCGGGCTCGCCCGCCGGGTCAACATGTGCGGCGCCGAGCACGGCCTCGACCTGCGCTACGACAAGACGTCCGTGGCCCGTTGGCTGCGCGGACAGCAGCCGCGCGGGCGCGCCCCGGCGATCATCGCGGAGGCGCTGGGCCGCAAACTCGGCCGTACGGTCACGATCGACGAGATCGGCATGGCCAACGGCAAGAACCTCGCCTCGGGTGTCGGGCTCCAGTTCTCGCCGACCGTACTGGGAGCCATCGAGCAGGTCTGCGAGCTGTGGCGCAGTGATGTGGGGCGCCGGGACTTCCTGTCCGGCTCGTCCGTCGCCGCGTCCGCGCTCGTCGAGCCGAGCAGGGACTGGCTGATCTCCTCGCCCGACTCGCAGGTCTCGCGCTCGGCGGGCCCGCGGGTGGGGCAGTCCGACGTGGCGGCCGTGCGCGCGATGACGCAGGCGCTGGTGGATCTGGACCATCAGTACGGCAGCGGGCATGTGCGCCCGGTCGTCGTGCACTACCTCAACAGCGTGGTCTCGGGGCTGCTGGCGGGGTCGTACCGGGAGGCCGTGGGGCGTGATCTGTTCGCGGCGGTGGCCCGACTGACCGAACTCGCCGGGTACATGGCCATCGACACCGGCCAACCGGGCCTGGCCCAGCGGTACTACATCCAGGCGCTGCGGCTCGCGCAGGCGGCGGGCGACCGCGGCTACGGCGGATACGTACTGGCCGCCTCCATGAGCCATCTCGCCGCCCAACTCGGAAACCCGCGTGAGATCGCGCAGTTGGCGCGGGCGGCGCAGGAGGGGGCGCGTGGGCGCGTGACTCCGCGCGCGGAGGCGATGTTCCATGCGGCCGAGGCGCGCGGGCATGCGTTGATGGGCGACGCGCGGGCGGCCCAGACGGCGTCCGGGCGGGCGGTCTCGGCGCTGGAAGGGGCCGACTCCGCCTCCGGGGACGACCCGGCGTGGATCGCGCACTTCGACGAGGCCTATCTGGCCGACGAGTTGGCGCACTGCCACCGGGACCTCGGGCAGGCCGAGGCGGCGGCACGGCGCGCGCGGGAGGCGCTGGCCGCGCTTCCCGAGACGAAGGCGCGCAGGCGGGCCATCGGCTATGTGCTGCTGGCCACGGCTCAGGTGCAGCAGCGCGAGGTCGAACAGGCCTGCAGCACCGGCCTGAAAGCCGTGGAACTCCTTGAGTCCCTCCGCTCCAACCGGGGTGCCGAGTACCTGGAGGACTTCCAGCAGCGGCTGGTGCCGTTCCAGGACGAGCCGGTGGTGCGGGAGTTCGGGGCACGCATGGAGTTGCAGGCAGCGGCGTGAGGACGGACGCCCACCGGTGGGTGAATCCGCAGGAAACGGCCGGTTTCCGCGCGGGATCCGGCAGGAAGGGTGACATATACAGCGGTCTGTGGAGCGGTTTTGTTACTGCTGTCACAGGGAAGGTGTTTGTGTCCTGAGCTGCGTGGCACCCGGCTCGGGGGACCCGGTAGCGTGAGCCGACGATCCCGAAGGTCCCCCATTAGTAGGAGTCCCGGTGACGCAGAGTGGACAGGGCGAGGAGCCCTCGCCGCGCGAAGCGCGCGAAGGCATCGTGCTGCCCTCAGACGGCGGCGAGCCGCTGTTGCCGGGCATGCTGGCCGCACAACAGGGCCCGGTCGGCCCGCAGCCCGGTCAGCACGCCGGGCAGCAGGCCGGCCCGTACAACGGCCACCAGACCGACCCGTACCACGGTCAGGCCACGTCGTACGACGGCCACACCGCTGCCTCGTACGACGGCCAGACCGCCGCGTACAACGGCCCGCAGGCCCCGGCCGCGGCTCCGACCGGGGGCCAGGCCTGGGGCACCCCGTGGGGTCCCGACCAGAACCAGATATCGGCCTCGCAGCCGGGCCAGGGCTGGCCCACGCCGCCCGGCCAGTCGTGGGGCACCCCCGACCAGCAGCAGCCGCAGACCCCCGACCAGTGGGGTGCGCCGCCGTCCGGTCCGTCCGGGGCGCTGCCCCCGGAAAGCGCCCAGGCTCCGTCGTACGACGGGCCGCCCGCGATAGCGCAGCCATCGGCGAACACGTCCCTGCCGCCCGCCAACCCCGGTGGCGGCTACGGCGCTCCCGCCGCTCCCGCCGCCTACGGCGGTCCCCTCCCGCCTGTCGCGGACGAGGGCGCCACCCAGTACATCCCTCCGGTGGCCGCGGCGGACGAGGGGGCGACGCAGTACATTCCGCCCGTCGCGCCGGGTGCGCTGCCGCCCGAGGTGGGCGGGGGCGAATCGGTCTCCGAGGCCACGCAGTTCCTGGGCCGCGCACCGCAGGCCGGCGCCGGGCCGTTCCCGCCCTCCCCCACTCTCGGCTCCGCTCGAGCGGGGGGACCCCCACCCGGGCCCGACGCCGAGGCCACGCAGTTCATCGCGCCCGTTCCCGGCCAGGCCGCCGGGGCGCCGTACGGCATGCCGCAGGGCGGGGACCGGCAGCCGCCCGCCGAATTCGACAACCTGTTCCGCACCGGGCCGGGCGGCGAGAGCCCCGCCGCGGCCACGCAGCAGATGCCACGCTTCGAACAGCAGCCCCCGCAGGCCAACTACGCCCCACCCCAGCCCGGTTACGCCCAGCCCCAGCCCGCGTACGCCCCGCCGGGCGACGACGGCCGGGGTGGCCGCGGCGGCCCGAGGAAGTCGCGGGTGCCGCTGATCGCCGCCGTCGGTGTCGGCATCGTCGTGCTCGGTGTCGGCGCGGGCGCGCTGCTCGGCGGCGGAGGTAAGGGCGACGGCGGCAAGGACAAGAACCAGAACGTGTCCGCCACGGCCCCGGCGACCGACGGTTCCTCCGCACCCGCCGCAGATCCGGCGAAGCAGCAGGCCGTCGCCCTGGACAAGCTGCTGGCCGACAGCGGCGACAGCCGGGCCTCGGTGATCCGGGCGGTGGCCGATGTGAAGGGGTGCAAGAACCAGACGCAGGCGGCCTCCGACCTGCGCGACGCGGCCAAGCAGCGCACCCAGCTGGTCACCCGGCTGTCCGGCCTGTCCGTCGACAAGCTCCCGAACCACGACGCGCTGACCGCCTCGCTCACCAAGGCCTGGCGGGCGTCCGCGGCGGCCGACAACCACTACGCGGCCTGGGCCGACCAGGTCGGCGGCAAGAAGGGCTGCAAGAAGGGCCAGGCCCGCCCGACCGGCCAGACCCAGGCGGGCAACCGCTCCAGCGGCACGGCCAGTGCGGAGAAGGTCAGGGCGGCCCAGCTGTGGAACGCCATCGCGAAGACGTACGGCCTGACCCAGCGCCAGCCGACCCAGCTCTGAGGGCCGCGGACGTGGGCCTCAGTTCACGTCCGCTGTCTCCAGCGTCTTCGTCGCGTCCTCGAACCCCTTCCGCGTCGCCGCCACCAGCTGACCCCGGCGCACCACCTGAAGCGTCACGTTGGCGTTGACCAGGCGGGAGAAGCCGATGGAGGCGAGCGGGCTCTCGGAGGACCACTCAAGCGTCGGTGTGAGGCCGCCGGTGCTGACCTTCAGCCCGTTGTCGAGGGACCTGCGGACGGTGTCGGAGGTGACGTCGCCGTCGCCCAGCGACGCGACGACGTCCTTGAACACGGTGTAGGCGATCCAGGTCGTCTGCACCCCGGCATCGGCGGCGTCGATGCGGTTGTCGCCGAAGGCCTCCTCCTGGATCACCTTCTTCATGGCGTCCCAGCGCCGGTCGCTCGTCACGGGGTACCAGCCGGTGACGTACGAGCCCTCGTACGGTCCGGACTGCCCGCCGGACTCGTTGATCACCGTCTGGTCGACGCTGTCGAGCGTGGCGGCGGTCTTCACGGCGGGGTAGTCCGTGCGGTCGCGCCGGAAGGAGTCCATGAAGGTGTCGGTGCGATCCCCGAGCGCGGGAATCACGCACCCCTTCTTCAGCCGCTTGCCGGCGGTGGCCGCCAGCGCCCGCTGCGACGGAACCGAGTACTCGGTGGTGTCGTCCGCCGCCCGCTGGTCGACGGCGGGCACGTGCCCGCCCGCCTTCAGGCCGGCGTCGAGCATGGCGGGCAGCTCGTCGCCCGCGATGCTGTCGGGCCGTATGAGCGCCACGGGGCCGCAGCTCCCGGCGAGTCCCTTGCCGAGGCCGGCCAGCAGGGCCGGCTGGCCGCCGTTGACGGGGTAGGACAGCGGACTGGTGAACTCGGAGGTGGTGACGCCGTACCCGCCGATGTAGGGGATGCCGGCGCTCTCCAGGGTGGGGAGGTAGGAGTCGCCGTACTGGCTGTAGGAGCCGACGACCGCGACGACGTTCTGCTTGACGGCCGAGGTCGCGCACTTGGCGGCGGCCAGGCTGTCGTTGTGGTCGTCGCAGGTCAGGACCTTCAGCTTGCGGCCGTTGATGCCGCCGTGGGCGTTGATCCAGCGGGCGTAGGCCCTCGCGAAGGCGGGCATTCCGGGCTTGTTGGTCGCGCTGGTCTGCTCCGGGGCCCAGGTCATGACCCTGATCGAGTCGTCCCCGGAACCCCCCGCGGTACCGGGGACGACCCCGCAACCGGTAGCGAGCGACATGCACGCGGCCAGAGCCCCCACCGACAAAGCGGTGGCTCTGAGCGGCCGGGTGCGTAGGGGGAGGAAGGTGCTGCGGATGCGTCGCCTGCCGGTCATGGACATACACGCTTTCGCCACACCGCCAACCCGGGGGTGACCCTCGGTTACCGATCAGTGACGTGAAGGTGAATTGCGGGGGTCGGTGAGGCGCCCGGTCCGAAGAACGTACGATCGGTGACCGTGCAAGGTTCGGAGAACTCTTCCCGTCGCGGCCGTCGCTCCTCCACCATGGGCGGCATGCCACAGAACGACATGCCGTGGTGGCGCTGGCGCAGCAATGTGCGCTCCGCGCTGCACATGCTCTCCGACCCGGCGTTCCAACAGAACGTCTGGCTGGCCGGCCTCGACGGGTACGGGGACGTCACCGACGCCGTGTACCGCCTGGTCGAGGACACCTGGCTGGACAACTGGTCCGCCGAGAAGTACGTCGGCACCATCTTCCGGGACTCCCAGGAGGCGGCCCTCGTCGACACCGCCGTGCTGCGGGTGCTGCGGATCATGCACCAGGTCGGGCCCGACGCCCCGGTCTCCGCGTACGTCGAGAACCAGGCCTGGCCGGAGGCTGTCCGGGCGGCCCGGGACGCGCACGTGCGGTTGGCCGCGGCCGACGGGGAGGACCCGGACGTTCCGCCGCGCACCCTTGAGGTGCTGCGGATCATGACGCGTTCCGCGTAGCGGACTCCGGCCCGCACGTGGGTCCGCTTATGGGACCCTGTCCTGCATGACCGAACAGTCCACCCGAGCCACGGCGACCCTCGCCGACCAGTACGTCCTCACCCTTTCGTGCCCCGACAAGCAGGGCATCGTGCACGCCGTGTCGAGCTATCTCTTCATGACCGGCTGCAACATCGAGGACAGCCAGCAGTTCGGCGACCACGACACGGGTCTGTTCTTCATGCGCGTCCACTTCTCGGCGGAGCCGCCGGTCTCGGTGGACAAGCTGCGGGCGAGCTTCACCGCGATCGGCGACTCCTTCCACATGGACTGGCAGATCAACCGGGCCGAGGACCGGATGCGGATCGTGCTGCTGGTCAGCAAGTTCGGGCACTGCCTGAACGACCTGCTGTTCCGGGCGCGGATCGGTGCGCTGCCCGTGGAGATCGCGGCGGTGGTGTCCAACCACACGGATTTCGCAGAGCTCGTGGGGTCGTACGACATTCCCTTCCACCATCTTCCGGTGACGAAGGACACGAAGGCCGACGCGGAGGCGCGGCTGCTGGAGATCGTCCGTGAGAACGACGTCGAACTGGTCGTGCTGGCCCGCTACATGCAGGTCCTCTCCGACGACCTGTGCAAGCAGCTCAACGGGCGGATCATCAACATCCACCACTCCTTCCTGCCGAGCTTCAAGGGCGCGAAGCCGTATCACCAGGCGCACGCCAGGGGCGTCAAGCTGATCGGCGCCACGGCCCACTACGTCACCGCGGACCTCGACGAGGGGCCGATCATCGAGCAGGAGGTCGAGCGGGTGGGTCACGACGTCACGCCGGACCAGCTGGTCGCGATCGGGCGGGACGTGGAGTGCCAGGCGCTGGCGCGGGCCGTGAAGTGGCATGCCGAGCGTCGCATTCTGCTCAACGGGCGCAGGACGGTCGTGTTCGCCTAGGAGCTCGGGCCGGCCGGTCGTCGGCGGCTGCGGGTGCTTCGTGGTTTCTCGCGCAGTTCCCCGCGCCCCTTCAGGGGCGCGGGGAACTGCGCGAACGGCCCCCACGCACCGGCAGCCGCCCGCGAAACAGCAACCCGCCCCTACATCCGGCTCAAGGACGCCGCCGCGAACAGTACGTCCTTGATCGCCTCGCGGTCGCCGACCTGCCCCGCCGCCGCTTCCGCAGGAGACACGTGGCCCGCGGCCAACCGGCAGAACTCCACGCCGTCCAGGGCGATATGGGCGACCTCGTGCTCGGCGGAGCCCACCGCGGCGGGGGAGTCGAGGGGGATCAGCCACTCGCCGCCGCCGGAGCCCTCGATCTCCAGACGCAGGCTGCGGCCGGGTCCGCCGGCGGAGACGAGGTGGCGTCCGTGGGTGGGCGAGGCAAGGCCGGTCCGGCGGCGCTGAGCCAGCGCGGTGGGCAGGACCCGGGCCGCGAGGTCGATCATGCGGTGCAGATGACGGGCTGAGGGCGGCTCGTACGGGTAGTCGACCGCCTCGGCGATGTCCTCCGCGTGCACCCAGCACTCGAAGGCCCGGTCCAGCATCGCGTCGTGCAGCGGCAGCTCGAACTCGCCGTACGACACCGCCAGCCGCGCGGAGCCCGAACTGCCGCCCGCGAAGGACACCGTGCGCACGAGGTCGTGGGTCTGGTCGCGCCAGGGCGCCCGGACGGAACGGGTCGGTGGGAAATGCGAGGTGCGCCAGTACGCCTCGGTGCGGGCCCCCGGACTGGGGCCCTCGGCGGCGACGTCGCCCAGCGGGTCGTCCAGGCCGAGGGCGACCGCGACCAGCCCGTCGACGGTGAGCAGGTGGGCGATGACCCCGGCGACCGTCGTACGACGGCTCGTCGGGCCCTCGCCCTCGAACCAGCGCAGCCGTACGGGCGCGTGCCACTCGGCGTCCCCGATGTCCTGCAGCAGGGCGTCGAGGCGCGCCGTCTCGGCGTCGTACGGAGCCGCCCACTCGGGCACCGGGATGCGCGGCGGGCGCCGGTCGAGACAGCCGTCCAGAACCCGGGTGCGCAGGGCCGGGTCCAGGTCGAGGCTCTCCGGAGGGTGCAGCAGGCCGACCGCGCCGCGCAGCCGCAGAGCCTCGTCGGCGCAGCTGCCGCAGTCGCCCAGGTGCTCCTCGACGGCCGCCGTCTCGTCCGGCGAGCAGGCGGCCAGCGCCCACGCGCCGAGGAGGGACTTCAGCACGGGATGCTCCAGGACGAGCGGGGCGGGCTGCGGCGCCGGGTCCCTCAGGGCCGCCGGCGCGGGCAGCAGCCGGCCGCCGTCCTCGACGGAGGCGCGGGGCATGGGTATGCGCGGCGGTTGGTCGGGGTCCTGGCCGCGGTCACCGCCGTTCGCGGGACCGTCCGGCGGGCCGTAACCCTCCTGCTGCCCGTCCTTGCCCCTGATCCCGTCGTCCCTGCTCTCCCAGTCGTCGGTCCTCTCGCCCTTGCTGTCCCTGTCGTCCTTGTCGTCCCTCTCGTCCCTGTCCTCGAAGCCCCCGTGGTCGAAGTGGTCCGCGCTGCCGTCGTTCACGCCGCACCCCCGTAACCGGGAGGTGACCCGGGTGCGCCGGCGTCGTGGGCGGTGGACAGCAGCTGCAGGCCCAGACGGAGCCGGCGGCGGGCCTCGTCCTCGGTGACGCCGAGGTCGACCGCGGTCTGGCGGTAGTCGCGGCGCTGGAAGTAGGCCAGCTCCAGGGCGGCCCGCAGCGGGACGGGCATGGACTGCACGATGTAGTCGGCGCGGGCGGCGACCGAGGCGCGGCGCACCCTTCGCTCCAGGTCCTCGGCGGAACCGCCCGAGCCCTGGGCCAGGGCGGCGGTCTCGGTGGCCCGCAGTCGCTGCACGGCGAGGCGGTGCGTCAGCGTGGCGACCCAGGACCGCAGGGGACCCGTCCGGGGGTCGTACGCCTCGGGGTGCTCCCAGACGTGAGCGAAGACGTCGCGGGTGATGCCGTCGGCCGCGCGCTCGTCGCCGAGGACGCGGTGGGCGAGGCCGTGCACGAGCGAGGCGAACCGGTCGTAGAGCTCGCCGAGGGCGGCCGCCTCACCGCGTGCGAGTCGCTGCTGCATCCTGCGGTCCCAGCGGGGCGGTGTGTCCTTCTTCGCCATCCGGCTCCCTCACCCCTGCCCGTGCCTCGGCCCAGTCTGCGTCCACCGTCTCATCGAATGTAGTCGGCACGTCTGACAGTGCACGCCCCTTTGTCGCAATGAGCGCCCCCCGACCAGCCGCAGGTGATAGTGGACGGTCACCTACCCGGTTCAGATCTGATCGAATAGGATCGAAGACGACTAAAACAAGCCTCTTCTGATCGGTTTCCGTTTTCGGCCCCGTGTTTCAGGGAACCGCCGCTGGGCAGCCGCGCTGCAAGGAAGCGAAGGTACGGCTTCCGGTTGCGGGGGTTCCGGCGAGCGAAGGGCATGGTGGTGACGTTCAAAGTGACCTGCGTCGATCAGGGCGAATGGGCCGTGCTCCGGGTGTCCGGCGAACTGGATCTCGTGACATCGCCGACGCTACGGCAGCACGTGCATGACGTGGTGGCCGAGGGGCGGCACAGTCTCGTGCTGGACCTCGACGACGTCTTCTTCTGCGACTCCAGCGGCGTCGGAGTGCTCATCGCCTCCCGCCGGCTGATCCGCTCCTGCCAGGGCCGCCTGCGCCTGATCCTCCCGGCGCAGGGCGCGGTCGACGGCTCCCACGTCAACCGCGTCCTCGGCGCGCTGGGCGTCCGCCGCCTGTTCGACGTGTACGCCGACCTGGAGGACGCCGTCGCCGAAGAAGCCGGTCCGCTCTCCGCCTAGGCCCGATCCCCGTCCAGGTCCGATCTCCGTCCAGATCGGATCTCCGCGTAGCGTCGCCGGAGCCGTCTGCCACATCGTTGTCGCAAAATTCCCTCGGTCTTGGCACAAGCGTCGCTTTCCCGCGCTTGGAGGGCCCGGCGCGTCGTACGCTCCGTCCAGATAGACCCCGACGTGAGTAAGGCGGCTCGAAGAGACATGGTCAGCAGCGAGTACGAGCGCAGGATCGCCGCCCGGTTCGCCACCTTCGACCAGGACGGCAACGGCTATATCGACCGCGAGGACTTCAGCGGAGCCGCCAAGGCGCTGCTCGCCGAGTTCGGCACCGCGGCACGCTCCGACAAGGGGCAGGCGCTGTACGCGGGCGCCGAGGCGTTCTGGCAGGGCATGGCCGGGATAGCGGACCGGGACGGCGACCAGCGCATCAACCGGGACGAGTTCGTGTACGGCGCGGTCAAGCGCCTGCGTGACAACCCCGACCGGTTCGCGGAGATCGCCCGCCCCTTCCTGCACGCGGCCCTCGACATCGCCGACACCGACGGCGACGGAGCGGCCACCGTCGAGGACACCGCGCGCGTACTGAGAATCCTGGGTGTGAGCGAGGACATCGCCCTCGCCTCCGCCGCCGCGCTCGACGCCGACGGCGACGGCAGGGTCGGCGAGGCGGAGATCGTCCCGGCGTTCGCCCGCTACTTCACGGTCCCCGAATAGCGCTCGCGCAGCTTGTACTTGAGCACCTTCCGCAGCGTGTCGTTGCGCGGAAGGGCGTCCACCACCTCCAGCTGCTCCGGCAGCTTGTGCACGGACAGCCCTTCCGCGCGCAGGTACGAGGTGACGGCGGCCAGCGTCAACCCGTCGGCCCCCGGCGGCTGTTCCACCACCGCGCAGACCCGCTCCCCGCGCTCCGCGTCCGGCAGTCCGATCACGGCGACGTCCCCGACGGCCGGGTGGGCGGCCAGCAGGTCCTCGATCTCCTTCGCCGAGATGTTCTCGCCCTTGCGGATGATCACGTCCTTGAGCCGGCCGGTGAGCACCAGATGCCCGCTCGCGGTCAGGTGTCCCAGGTCACCGGTCCGCAGGAACCCCTCCGCGTCGAAGGCCTCCGCGGTCTGCGCGGGGTCCAGATACCCCTGACAGACGGCCTCCCCGCGCAGCCGTACCTCCCCGCCCACGACGCGTATCTCCATCCCCTCCGGCGGCCGCCCCTCCGTGGTCGCCAGGTTCTCCGTGGTGTCGTCCGGCGCCCCCATGGTGATCATCGGCACCTCGGTCATCCCGTACCCGTGCGTGAGCTGCACCCCCATCTCCCGTACGACGGCGTGGTACACCTCCGGCGGCTTCGGCGCCCCGCCGCCCGCGAGCAGCCGTAGGGACGGGATGACCTTCGACCCCGGCTGCTTGCGCTGCTCGGCGAGGAACATCGAGTAGAACGCCGTCGACCCGCCCGCCACCGTCACCCCGTGCCGGCGGTAGCCCTCCAGGGCGTCCGGCAGCGCGAACTGCTCGAACATCACCGCGGGGAAGCCGTACAGCAGCAGCATGACGGTGTAGTCGGGACCGGCGATGTGCGCGTACGGGAACGCCATCGAACCCACGTCGTCCGCCGACAGGTGCAGCGCGTGCGCGAGGCACGAGCCGCCCGCGATCAGCGAGCGGTCCGTGTGCAGGACGCCCTTGGGGTCGGAGGTCGTGCCGGAGGTCCAGTAGATCCAGCGCACGGAGGTGCCGTCGGAGGGCGGGGCGGGCAGCACGGACGGATCACCGTCGGGCAGCCCGGCAGCGTCGTACGCCTCGAAGATCCCCTTCGCCCCCAGCCGCCGCGCCATCCCGGTGTGGTCGAAGCCGCGCCACTCGCCGGGCACGGCGAAGTACTCGGCCTTCGACTCCCGCAGCGCGAAGGCGACTTCACGGTCCCGGTAGAAGGGGATGACCGGGGTCTGTACGGCGCCCAGGCGGGCCAGCGCGAAGGACAGCAGGGCCGTCTCGATGCGGGTGGGCAGCTGCCAGGCGACGACGGTGCCGGGGCGCACGCCCATGTCGTACAGGCCGGCCGCCACGCGCTCGGCACGCGCGCACAACTCGCCGAAGCTCAGGGAGCGGTCGTCCTGGAGGAGGACCGGGCGGTCCGGGGTGAGGTCGGCGCGGCGGGCGAGAAGTTCCCAGAGGGTGCGGGACGAGCTGAGCGCGTGGGCGGTGTCGTTCACGGCGGCCCCCTTGTGGAGCTGGCTTGGAGCTGACGAATCGTCAGATCGTGGGCAGAGCGTAGGGCTCGGCGCCTTGTCGGTCCAGGGGGGTGGGGCTAGCCTGCTAGGCATATCGAGATCTGACGGACCATCAGAAATTGGTCAGTACCAGGTGGAGGGGACCATGACCGAACTGCCCCGCGTCATCAGCGTCGACGACCATGTGATCGAGCCCGCGCACCTCTTCGAGACCTGGCTGCCCCAGAAGTACCGCGACCGCGGCCCACAGGCCCTCACCGCCGGGATCGGCGAACTCGCCTACGTCGCCGGCAAATACCGGATCACCATGGACCCGGAGGGCCAGCCGACCGACTGGTGGATCTACGAGGACCTGAAGTTCCCGTACAAGCGCAACATCGCCGCCGTCGGCTTCGACCGCGACGAGATGACCCTGGAGGGGATCACCAGAGCGGAGATGCGGCGCGGCTGCTGGGACCCCAAGGCACGCCTGGAGGACATGGACCTCAACCACGTCGAGGCCAGCCTCTGCTTCCCCTCCTTCCCGCGTTTTTGCGGCCAGACCTTCGCCGAGGCGCACGACAAGGAGGTCGCGCTGGCCTGTGTGCGCGCCTACAACGACTGGATGGTGGAGGAGTGGTGCGGGGACAGCGGGGGCCGGCTGATCCCGCTGTGTCTGATTCCCCTGTGGGACATCGACCTGGCGGTCGCCGAGATCCGGCGCAACGCCGCGCGCGGGGTGAAGGCGGTGACCTTCTCCGAGATCCCCACCTACCTCGGGCTGCCCTCCATCCACTCCGGCTACTGGGACCCGTTCTTCGCGGTCTGCCAGGAGACCGGGACGGTCGTCAACATGCACATCGGCAGCAGCTCGCAGATGCCGGCCGCCTCCCCGGACGCGCCACCCGCCGTCCAGGCGTCGCTGAGCTTCAACAACGCCATGGCCTCGATGATGGACTACCTGTTCAGCGGGGTGCTGGTGAAGTTCCCGCGCCTCAAACTCGCCTACTCCGAAGGGCAGATGGGCTGGATCCCGTACGCCCTGGAACGCGCCGACGACGTCTGGGAGGAGCACCGGGCGTGGGGCGGGGTGCGGGACCTGGTCCCGGAGCCCCCGTCGACGTACTACTACCGGCAGATCTTCTGCTGCTTCTTCCGAGACAAGCACGGGGTCGCCTCGCTGGACGTGGTGGGCCGGGACAACGCCACCTTCGAGACCGACTATCCGCACGTCGACTCGACCTTTCCGCACACCAAGGAGGTCGCCCTCGACCATGTGAAGGGCCTCGACGACGAGACGGTCTACAAGCTGATGCGGGGCAACGCGATCCGCATGCTCGACCTGGACTTCGACAAGTAGCCCCGCCCATGGACCTCTCGTACACCTCCGAGGAGGAGGAGTTCCGGGCGAGGCTGCGGGAGTGGCTCGGCAAGGTGCTGCCGACCCTGCCGCCGAAGCCGTCCCCGGACGACTGGCCGGCGCGCCGGGCCCACGACCTCGGCTGGCAGCGGATGCTGTACGACGCCGGGTACGCCGACGTCCACTGGGACGCCTCCCCGACCACGCGGCTGATCTTCCTGGAGGAGACCGAGAAGGCCGGCGCGCCCTACGTGGGCGCGAACTTCGTCGGGCTGCTGCACGCCGGGCCGACCATCGCCGCCGAGGGAACACCCGAGCAGCGGGCGCGCTGGCTGCCGCCGATCCTGCGTGGAGAGGAGGTCTGGTGCCAGGGCTTCAGCGAACCGGACGCCGGTTCCGACCTCGCGGCACTGCGCACGCGCGCGCGTAGGGACGGCGACGACTACGTGGTGAGCGGGTCCAAGATCTGGACCTCGCACGCCGAAGTGGCCGACTGGTGCGAGCTGTTGGTCCGCACGGATCCGGGCGCGCCGAAGCACAGGGGCATCACCTGGCTCGCCATGCCCATGAACGCCCCGGGGATCACCGTACGGCCGCTGCGGACCCTCGCCGGGTCCGCCGAGTTCGCCGAGGTGTTCCTCGACGACGTGCGCGTGCCGGTGACGAACCGGGTCGGGGACGAGGACGACGGCTGGCGCGTGACGATGGTGACGCTGTCCTTCGAGCGCGGCACGGCCTTCGTGGGCGAGGTCGTGGCATGCCGGCGCGTGCTGGGCGAACTCGCCGCCGAGGCTCGTAGGAACGGGCGCTGGGACGATTCCGCGCTCCGGCGACGGCTGGGCAGGCTGAACGCCGAGTTCCGGGCGCTGTGGCGGCTGACGCAGTGGAACGTGAGCGAGGCGGAGGCCTCCGGCGGTGTGCCGGGAGTGGGGGGTTCGGTCTTCAAGTTGAGCTATTCGCACGCCCGGCAGGAGCTGTACGACGCGGCGGCGGAGGTTCTTGGGCCGGACTCGCTGGACTTGGGTCGGCCCTGGATGCTCGACCGGCTGTCGGCGCTGTCGTACACCATCGCGGCGGGGACCTCGCAGATTCAGCGGAACATCGTCGCCGAGCGGATTCTTGGGCTGCCGAAGGGGAGGTGAGCTGTGCGGTTTCAACTGACGGAGGAGCAACGGGCATTGCAGGCCGCTGTGCGGGGTGTCGTCGGTCGTCGGTCGTCTGCGCGATCGTCGTGGCTGGTCGCGCCCCGCGGCGGAGCCGCTGATGTATACAACCCCGCGCCCCTTCAGGGCGCTGCTGCACAGCCCGGCGATTCCCAGTTCCGTCTCGACCGGGCCCTGTGGCGGGCTCTCGGCGACTTGGGCTTCTTCTCTCTGCGACTGCCCGAGGCGGACGGAGGGGCCGGACTCGGGCTGCCGGAGGCCGTGTTGGCGTTCGAGGAGGCCGGGCGGGCGTTGGTGCCCGGGCCGCTCCTGGCCACCCACCTCGCGGCCGGGGAGGTGGAGGGTGCGGCCACCGGGGAGACGGTCGTCGCCGCCGCCGACGGCAGGCTCGTGGAGTGGATGGAGGAAGCCGATGTCGTGCGGCCGGGCGCCGAGGGGGCCGTACCGATGAACTCCGTGGACCCGCTCACCCCCCTGCACCGGGTGCCGGCGCCGGCCGTCCCCGATCCCCTCGGCATCCTCCTCACCGCGGCCGAGCAGCTCGGCACGGCCGCGCGTGCGTGCGAACTGGCCGTGCAACACGCCCGGACCCGCGAGCAGTTCGGGCAGCCGATCGGAGCCTTCCAGGCCGTCAAGCACCTGTGCGCGCAGATGCTCGTACGCACCGAGGTGGCCCGTGCGGCCGTCTACGCCGCCGCCGTCACCGCCGACCGGGTCGACATCGCCGCGGCCCGGCTGCTGGCCGACGAGGCCGCCGAGCGCGGCGCCCGCGACTGCCTCCAAGTGCACGGCGGCATGGGCTTCACCTGGGAATGCGAGGTGCATCTGCTTCTCAAGCGGGCGCGGGTGCGGGCGCAACGTGGCGGTGGCGTTACGGAGAGTGAGGAGCTGCTCGCGGCCGATCTGGTGACCTGAGGGGCGCCGGCCTGGGCTGTCGCGGAAGCGGCCCTCGCAGATGTCGCGGATTGTGGCATACCGGAATTACAGAGCGTTGATACCGGGTTGTGTCCTAGGCGTGACCCGTCACGTCCTGGAGTCGGCGTCCCGCTCCGGTACCTTCTGTGGGATGCGAGTGGTTCCGAGCACGAGCCGTGCCGGTGTTGCCCTTGGGGTGATGCCAGAACCGGCCTGTTCGACTCCCCGCAACGAGCGTCGCACAGTATGCCGCACGGGTACTCCTTCGCGCTGGAATATGCCCGAAGCGCTTGTTGGGGTGACTGTACGTCAACCATGCTGTCTCGTAAGGGATTCACGTTCCGTGACCCTGGCTCTGGGCTCTGCACTGGCTGTTGTCCTGGTCATGCAGAAAATGGCTACGATCGTGGCCCTCGTCGCGGCGCGCGCGTGGCGCGAGGTCATGTGTCCGCCGGTTCGGATGGTGTGAGCGGTGCAGGTGCTTCAGGTGCAGCTGGAAGTCCGGCCCGACCCCGCGGAGGTGGGGCGAGCCCGGAAGTGGGCGCGTTCCCGCCTCGCCGGGTCCGGGATAGAGGTCGACGAGCCGCTCGCCGAGACGCTGATCCTGCTCGTCTCCGAACTGGTCACCAACGCTGTGGTGCACACCGGCTGTCCGGCTGTGCTGAGGCTGTCCCTGCCCGGCGTGGCCGGGGAGTCGGCCACGGTCCGTCTTGAGGTGGCGGACACCAGCGACCGGGCTCCCGTGCCCCGGTGTGCCGACGGCGACGCGACCGGGGGCCGTGGTCTCGCCCTCGTCGACGGACTGGCCGACCGCTGGGGCTGGAGCCCCGAGGGCGCGGGCAAGCGCATCTGGTGCGAACTCGACCGCTGCGCACAGTCCCGTCAGGCCGCGGAAACCTGCATGGGCGGCGCTCCGGCGTACGAAGGGCTCGCGTTCGAGGCGGTGTGACCGGCGCACGGGCGCCGAAGGTCCGTCAGCCGCGGTGTACGGGTGCAGAAACCGCTGTCAGGCCGTGACCGGCGCGGAGTGATGCGCCGGGATGTGCTTCTGTGCGCGCCCATGGCAAATAGGGCTTAAGTAATAAATCCCCGTACGGGTGTTGACGCGTCGTGTCCGTTTGATCACGCTTGTGGTTAGCGATTCGCCGTGAGGGGACGACGAGGGCTTCGGTGACGGGAGCCCTCGACGAGTGCGAGTCGTGATTCGGCGTCGGCTCCCTCAGGGCCAAGAGGGGTCGATGGGGGCCTCCCCGCTCGACCGAAGTCGAGAGTGGGGGAGGGTGCGCCGGAGTCGGCCGGCGGCGTGTGGTGCCGTGCTCGGGGCGGGAGCACCGCGCCGCCGGCCGACGGCCTTCACAGCACGGCGACGGGGGCCACCGGAGTCCCCGTCGCGCCGACGAAGGGTTCGGGCATCGCCGACAGCAGGAAGGCGTACCGGCCCACTTCTCCACAGGCTGTGGACAACTCTTCGAGATTCCAGTTCTGGCCCTGCAGCATCCCCATCTCCACCAGGTCCAGCGCATGCACGGGCAGCCACAGATCCTCGATCTCGGGCGGAAAGATCTCGAACGTGAGGGTGTCATTGGCGACGGCGGCGACATCGCGCGCGTGGAACCACTCCGGCGTACGGACCGACAGGCCGGGTGAAGGGTAGCCGTACGCGTCCCTGTCCCCGGCGAGATAGACCTGGATCTGCCCGGTCCGTACGAGCACGATGTCGCCGGCGCGCACCCGCGTACCGGCCATCTCCTCGGCGGCCTCCAGGTCCTCGGGTGTGACCGCGTGCCCGCCCTCCAGCCGGTCGACGCCACGCGCGCGTGCGACGTCCAGCAGCACCCCACGCGAGACGATGTGCCGGGCCTTGTCGATGCCGCTGAACTCGGCGCCGCCGTGCGGGGTGATGGTGTCGGCGGGGCGGCCGTTGTAGAGGCGGCCCGAGTGCGAGACATGGGTCAGCGCGTCCCAGTGGGTGGCGGCCTGGAGGCCCATGGTCACGGCGTCGTCGCTGCACGCCACCGTCCCCGGGCCGAACAGCTCCTGGTTGATCTGCACCATCGCGTGCAGCGGATTGACCCGCCCCGGGATCATCCCGTTCTGCACGCCGTCCTGCTTCAGAGGCAGGGCGAGGGGGATGCGGCGGCCGGTGCGGACGGTCGCGGCGGCCTCCCGGACGACCTCGTCGGTGATCAGGTTGAGGGTGCCGATCTCGTCGTCGGCGCCCCAACGCCCCCAGTTGTTCACGCGTTTGGCGATGGCGTGGAACTCCGGATGGAGCGTGGGTTGTGACGGCGACCCTGGCATGGGTTGTGACATCGGTCCTCCCCGGGGCTTGTCTCCAGGTATCTGACGGGCCATAAAATCTAACGGTCCGTCAGAAACCGCGGGAAGGGGCCGGGCGTGGGGAACTTCTTGGCAGGCAAGATCGTCGCCGTGACGGGCGCCGGGCGGGGCATCGGCCGCGCGGTGGCGCTGGCCGCGGCGGCCGAGGGAGCGAAGGTCGTCGTCAACGACTACGGCGTGGCGATGGACGGGGCCTCCCCGACGAGCGAGGTCGCCGAGGCTGTCGTCAAGGAGATCGAGGCGGCGGGCGGTGAGGCGGTCGCGGTGGCCGACGACGTCTCCACGATGGCCGGCGGGCAGCGGGTCGTCGACGTGGCCCTCTCGTCGTACGGACGGCTCGACGGTGTGGTGTGCGTGGCCGGGATTCTGCGCGAGCGGATGCTGTTCAACATGTCCGAGGAGGAGTGGGACCCGGTCGTGGCCACGCATCTCAAGGGCACGTTCACGGTGTTCCGGGCGGCCGCGGCGGTGATGCGGGGGCAACGGGCGGGGACCCTCATCGGGTTCACCAGCGGCAATCATCAGGGGTCGGTCGCGCAGGCGAACTACAGCGCCGCGAAGGGCGGGATCATCTCGCTCGTTCGCAGTGCGGCCCTGGGGCTGAACAAGTACGGGGTGAGCGCCAACGCGGTCGCGCCCGTCGCCCGTACGCGGATGTCGGCGAACGTTCCCATGGAGCTGGCGGAGATCGGGGAGCCGGAGGACGTGGCCGCCCTGGTCGTGTACCTGCTGTCGGAGCGGGCCAAGGAGCAGGCGATCACCGGGCAGGTGTACACGATCGCGGGGCCGAAGATCGCGGTGTGGGCGCAGCCTCGGGAGCTGCGTGCCGCGTACGCCTCCGGCGGGTGGACGCCGGAGCGGATCGCGGAGTTCTTGCCGGGGTCGGTGGGGGTGGATCCGATGCCGATGCTGTCGCGACTGGAGGCCCTGGAGAAGGCGGCGCGGGACGGGGCTCGGCCGAACGCCCGATGACTCGGGGGTGTGCGGGTTGTGTGGCGGGTGCGGGCCTGTCGTGGCTGGTCGCGCAGTTCCCCGCGCCCCTTGGAGGCCGTTGCTGTGACCGGCGCTGGGAGGAGACCCCGTGGACTTCGGATTTGCCGCAGAGGATGAGGAGTTTCGAGCCGAGGCTCGGGCGTGGCTCTTCGAGCACGCCGAGGCCGGACAGGATCGGCGCGTCTGGGAGCGCACCTTGGGCAAGGCCGGGTGGATCGGTCTTGGTTGGCCCGAAGGCGGTTACGGGAATCGGGTCGCCACGCTCACCCAGCAGGTTGCCTGGGCCGAGGAGTACGCCCGGTCGGGTGCGCCCCCGCGCTCGGGCCACATCGGGGAGAACCTCCTCGCGCCCACCCTGCTGGCCCATGGCACGGACGAACAGAAGGCCCGCTTCCTGCCTCCTGTCGCCGCCGGTGACGAGCTCTGGTGCCAGGGATACAGCGAACCCGGTGCCGGTTCGGACCTGGCCGGTGTGCGGACCGCCGCCGTGCGGGAGGGGGCGTACTACCGGATCACGGGCCAGAAGATCTGGACGTCGCTGGCGCACGAGGCGAACTGGTGCTTCGTGCTGGCCCGTACCGAGCCCGGTTCGCAGCGGCACCACGGGCTGACCTTTCTGCTCGTGCCCATGGACCAGCCGGGGTGCGTCGAGGTCCGACCCATCCGGCAGATGACCGGCACGAGCGAGTTCAACGAGGTCTTCTTCGACGGGGCACGCGCGCGCGTGGAGCATGTCGTGGGCGGTGAGGGCGGCGGCTGGAAGGTGGCGATGAGTCTGCTCGGCTTCGAACGGGGGGTCTCCACGCTGGCCCAGCAGATCGGGTTCGCCGAGGAGTTGGGCCGGGTGGTGCGGGCGGCCGTGCGGTCCGGTGCCGTGCGGGATCCCGTCGTACGGGAGCGGCTGGTGCGGCAATGGGCGGAGTTGCGAGTCATGCGGTGGAACGCCCTTCGTACGCTGGGGAGTTCGGGGGGAGCCGGGGCGCCCAGTGTGGCCAAGCTGCTGTGGGGCGGCTGGCATCAGCGGCTCGGGGAGCTGGCCATGCAGGTGCGGGGGGCCACGGCCGGGGTCGGTCCGGCCGACTGGTCGCTCGCGTCGCCGTACGAACTCGACGCGATGCAGCACCAGTTCCTGTTCTCCCGGGCCGACACCATCTACGGCGGCTCGGACCAGATTCAGCGCACGATCATCGCCGAGCGCGTGCTCGGTCTGCCCAGGGAGCCCAAGGGGGGCGTCTGATGCGCGGTGTGGTGTTCGACGGCAAGCGGGTCGACGTGGTCGACGACCTGGAGGTCCGGGATCCGGGGCCGGGGGAGGTGCTGGTCGCGATCTCGGCGGCCGGGCTGTGCCACAGCGATCTGTCCGTGGTGGACGGGACCATACCGTTCCCCGTTCCCGTGGTGCTGGGGCATGAGGGGGCGGGGGTGGTGGAGGCCGTCGGCGCGGGCGTCACGCATGTCGTACCCGGGGACCATGTCTCGCTGTCCACGCTCGCCAACTGCGGTGCCTGCGCGGAGTGCGACCGGGGGCGGCCCACGATGTGCCGGCAGGCGATCGGGCGTCCCGGGCAGCCGTTCGTCCAGGGCGGGCGGCCCGTCTTCCAGTTCGCCTCCAACTCCGCCTTCGCGGAACGGACCGTGGTGAAGGCCGTGCAGGCGATCCGGATTCCCAAGGACATTCCCCTGCCGTCCGCCGCTTTGATCGGGTGCGGCGTGCTGACGGGGGTGGGCGCCGTGCTCAACCGGGCCCGCGTGGATCGCGGGGACAGCGTGCTGGTCATCGGCACCGGCGGCATCGGGCTCAACGTCATCCAGGGCGCGCGGATCGCGGGTGCGCTGCGGATCGTCGCCGTCGACGCGAACCCGGCGAAGGAGGCCGTGGCCCGGCAGTTCGGGGCGACGCACTTCCTGACCTCGACCGAGGGGGTGAAGGAGATCCTGCCCACGGGCGCCGACCACGCCTTCGAGTGCGTCGGGCGGGTGGAGCTGATCCGGCAGGCGATCGATCTGCTGGACCGGCACGGACAGGCGGTGCTCCTCGGTGTCCCTCCGGCGACCGCGCAGGCGTCCTTCCTCGTCTCCTCGATGTACCTGGACAAGTCCATCCTGGGCTGCCGGTACGGCTCTTCGCGTCCGCAGCGGGACATCGCCGTCTACGCGGAGCTGTACCGGGCGGGCCGGCTGCTGCTGGACGAACTGGTCACCGAGACCTACCCGGTCGAGGACTTCGAGAAGGCGAGGGCGGACGCGGAGGCGGGACGCGTGGCCCGCGGAGTGCTGACGTTCTGAGCGGGGCGGGAGCCGCCTCCGGCACCCCTCGCGCCACCGTCCCGGAAGGTGCGCCGATAGCTGGTCGGAGTCACCCCGAGCGCCGCCTGAAGGTGCTGCCGCATCGACTGGGCCGTACCGAACCCGGCGTCCTGGGCGACCTGGTCGACGGAGAGGTCGCTGGACTCCAGCAGGTGCCGGGCCCGCTCCACGCGCTGCTGGGTGAGCCACTGGCCGGGGCTGACGCCGACCTCCTCGCGGAAACGGCGGGTGAAGGTCCGCACCGACATGGACTCCTGCGCGGCCATGTCACGCAACTGGATCGGCTCGTGCAGACGGCCCAGCGCCCAGGCGCGGGCTCCCCGCGTGGTCGCCACCTGCGGTTCCGGCACCGGGCGGTGGATGTACTGCGCCTGGCCGCCGTCGCGGTGGGGCGGTACGACGGTGCGGCGGGCGATGTCGTTGGCGACGGCCGTGCCGTGGTCGCGGCGCACCATGTGCAGGCACAGGTCGAGGCCGGCCGCGACACCGGCCGAGGTCAGCACGTCGCCGTCGTCGATGAACAGGACGTTCGGGTCGACGTCGATCTGCGGGAAGAGCCGCTGAAGCTGGTCGGTCTCCGCCCAGTGCGTGGTCGCGCGGCGGCCGTCGAGATAGCCGGCGGCGGCCAGGACGAACACACCCGTGCAGATGGAGGCGAGCCGGGTGCCGGGGCGGATGTGGGCGAGGGCGGCGGCCAGTTCATCGGTGAGGACGCCCCGCTCGAAGACCGGGCCGAGTTCGTACGACGCCGGGACGATCACGGTGTCCGCGGTGGCCAGGGCCTCCGGGCCCCGCTCGACCTGGATGGCGAAGTCGGCGTCGGTCTGCACCGGGCCGGGCGGCCGGATCGAGCAGGTGACCACCTCGTACAGATGCCGCCCCCGGGCGTCCCTGGGGCGGCCGAAGATGCGGTGCGGGATGCCCAACTCGAAGGGGAGCAGGCCGTCGAGGGCGAGGACGACCACACGGTGGGGGCGGAACTCCGGGGCACTCGGCTCACTGCTCATGGCCCGATCCTAACGAATGCTGTCCTTCGGGCCAGTGGAGGCGCCCGGTTCCGGCCTGGATGCTCTATGTCGTGACCCAGACAACCGAACCCGCGCCGGCCGGCACGGCTCCCGAGTCCGAGCGAACCCCTCGCATCCACCTGTGGCGGAGCCACAAGATGTCACCGCACCGCGCCTGGTTCGTCGCCGCCGTCACCTTCGTGACGATCATCGGCGCGGCCGCCTTCCGCTCCCTCCCCGGTCTGCTCATCGACCCGTTGAACCAGGACTTCGGCTGGTCGCGCGGCACGATCGGCGCGGCGGTCTCCGTCAACCTGGCGCTGTACGGCCTCACCGCCCCCTTCGCGGCGGCACTGATGGACCGCTTCGGCATCCGCAAGGTCGTGGCCGTGGCCCTGACCGTCATCGCGCTCGGCTCGGGTCTGACGGTGTGGATGACGGCGGCCTGGCAGCTGATGCTGTGCTGGGGTCTGCTGGTCGGCCTGGGCTCCGGCTCGATGGCCCTCGCCTTCGCGGCGACGGTCACCAACCGCTGGTTCACCGAGCGCCGCGGCCTGGTCACCGGCATCCTCACCGCCGCCTCCGCCTCCGGCCAGCTGATCTTCCTGCCGCTGCTGTCGTGGATCGTCGAGAAGCACGGCTGGCGCCCGGCGGCCGTCACGGTGGCCCTCGCCGCCCTCGCGGTCGTCCCCTTCGTCTGGCTGCTGCTGCGCGACCACCCGGCGGACGTGGGCGTGAAGCCGTACGGGGCCACGGAGTTCGTGCCCAAGCCCGCGCCCGCCGTGGGCGCCGCCCGCCGGGCCGTGACCGTGCTGTCCTCGGCCTCCCGCACGGGCACCTTCTGGCTGCTGGCCGGCACCTTCGCGATCTGCGGCGCCTCCACCAACGGCCTGATCCAGACCCACTTCGTGCCCGCCGCCCACGACCACGGCATGCCCATCACTGCGGCGGCCTCGCTGCTCGCGGTCATCGGGGTCTTCGACGTCGTCGGCACGATCGCGTCCGGCTGGTTCACCGACCGCTTCGAACCGCGCCGCCTGCTGGCCGTCTACTACGCCCTGCGCGGCATCTCCCTCCTCTTCCTGCCCATGCTGCTGGCCCCGAGCGTCCACCCGCCGATGCTGTTCTTCATCGTCTTCTACGGCCTCGACTGGGTCGCCACCGTCCCGCCCACCGTCGCCCTGTGCCGCGAGCAGTACGGCGACGACAGCGCGATCGTCTTCGGCTGGGTCCTCGCCTCCCACCAGGTCGGCGCCGCACTCGTGGCCTTCCTCGGCGGCGTCGCCCGCGACGCCTTCGGCTCGTACGACATGGTGTGGTACATGTCCGGCGCGTTGTGCGCGGTGGCGGCACTGATGGCGCTGGTGATCCGGCGGCGGTCGAGCGAGGGCGTGGGGAAGCTCGCGATGGTGGGCTGAGGCCCGGCGCCGTGAGCAGGTGGGTTCGCCGGGCCGGCGGTTGGAGCGGATCTCCGAAACCCGCACCGCGGGCCGGCCGGTCCACCAGACTTGCTCTTGTTTCCCAACGGAGAAGGGAGGGGCGGCAAGCATGGCGAACAGCGCATTTCTGGTGATGGACGTCCAACGGGACGTCGTGGCCATCGCCGACGACGGTTCCGGGTATCTGCCGCGCTTGCGCGGGGCGATCGACGGTGCCCGGGCTGCCGGCATCCCCGTGATCTACGTGGTGATGGGGTTACGGCCGGGTGATCCGGAAGTCAGCCCTCGCAACAAGGTGATGACCAATGTCGTGCGGTCCGGCCTGTTCACCGAGGGGGCTCCTGGCACCGAGATCCATCCCGATGTCGCGCCCCGGCAGGGCGACGTGGTGGTGACCAAGAGGCGGGGGAGCGCGTTCTCCGGCAGCGACCTCGACCTGGTACTCAGGGCTCGCGACATCGACAGCCTCGTTCTCACCGGCATCGCCACCAGCGCCGTCGTGCTGTCCACCCTGTGGCGCGCCATCGACCTGGACTTCGGCCTCACCGTCCTGGCGGATGCCTGCCTCGACACCGACCCCGAGGTGCACCGGATGCTCACCGAAAAGCTGTTCCCGCAGTGGGCGGATGTCGTCGCCGTCGAGGACTGGCTCAAAGCCATCGCACCGTAATAGCCGTAAGAGCGGGGGCCGTCGGCCAGATCGTGAGGCCGCTCGCCGGCGGGCCTCGTCACTCCACTCGCCGTGACTGCCTCAGGAGAAGTCCGCTGCGGTGATGCCGTTGGGATGTCCGGACGGCCACTCGACCAACTCGATCCGGTATCCGTCCGGGTCGGTGAGCCACGAGGTCTTCGGGCCGTGCGGGCCGCCCGGATACTGGACAGGCTCCGGCTCCAGGCCGGCTCCGACCAGCGTCTCCAGGGTGGTGGCCAGCGTTTCCACCTGGATCGCGAGGTGGTCGAAACCGCTGCCCACGTCGACGGGTCCGCCGGAGGGGTGGTGGACCAGTTCGAGCGAGGCCGCTGGTTCGCCGGGGAACCTGAGGATCACGAGGAGACTCCCGTCGACGGCGTCGACTCTGCCCAGCTCGACGTAGCCCAAGGCGGTGTAGAAGCCCAGCGAGCCGTCCAGGTCGGTGACGCGGTAGGCGACGAAGAGCGTCTTCACGCGGCCACCTCGGGTCGGCACACCCGGTAGCGAAGGTGCGTGACGTCTCGGTCCTCAAGCCGTCGGACGAGGTCGAGTTCGATGTGCTCACTACCGAGGTGGTCGAACAGCCTTCGGCCGTCCCCGAGGAGGACCTGAACCAGGCGGATCTCCATCTCGTCCATCTGCCCGGCTCGGAGGAGTGCCTGGGCCGCCTGCGCCCCATGAACCATGACCGGCCGGTCCCCGGCCGCCGCGCGAGCCTGGCGGGCGCAGTCCTCGACATCGGTGACGAAACGCGCGTGACCGGGTGGTACGTCCCCGTCCTCCACCCGGTGGGTGAGGACGAAGATCGGCACGCCGTCGTGGTGGTCGCCCTGCCAGCGCCCGGCGAGTTCGAAGGTCCGACGGCCGGAGATCACCGCGCCGGTCGCCAGCGCCTCACGGTAGACCTGGCCGCTCGGACCGTCGGACTCCCGGTCGTCGAGCCAGTTGAAAAGCCGCCCCCCGTCGCGTCCGAGTTCCTGCCCTGGCCGATCGTCCGGGCCGGCGATGTAGCCGTCGAGCGACATCGACATGTACAGCCGAATCGGAGTGGTCATCCTGGCCTCCACCTCTCCTCCGTGACACCGGGATCCGCCGTTCCACAGGGAAGACTGCGGGCACCCGGCAAACTCATCGGCCTGACGCGCCGGCACTGCCGGCGGACGAGGAGCGGTGGCCAAGATCTGCGGATCGGACGAGGGCACGGCGTGCTCGCGGTCCTCGGCGTTGTGGCGCACTTCGGGCCGTCGGGCACACGGCTTCGATGCGCCGGCCGTCGCCGTAGTGGTGTGTGGCAATGCTTCTACGCCGTCACTCCCTGCCGGCCGCCATCATGCTGACGCATTCGTCGAGAGCTGCGTGCAACGGCGTTACGAGGGCGGCGAGTTCGGCGTCCGACGCCTTGCCCGCCTCCAGTACGGCACCGACGACCGCCGCCAGGACGGCGGCGCCCTCCAGGGCGTGTGCGTCGGCCAGCGCGTCCAGGAGACTGCCGCGGCGGGCGATCACGAACGCCTCCTTGCCGGTGGCCGGGTCGACGCCGAGGCTGCGGGGGCGGCTCGCGCTCATACGGCGACCTCCCAGGGGAGGCGGTCCTGGCGCGAGGACGCCACCCGGCGCCGCTCCCACCGAAGACGCCGCTCATGTTCGTCCCGCTCGCGTTCCCATACGACGAGGTACGGCCGGACCAGGGGCTGGCCGTCGGCGGCGATGTGGTCCAGGGGGCGCGGCCTCGGCCGACGCGCGGGAGCGGTAGCGGGCGGAGGGGCGGTGAGCGATGGTGGCGCGTCGGTGCGGTGCGCTCCGCGCGGAGGCAGGAAGAGGCTCAGGACCGCGGCCAGTAGGCTGCGCATGGGTCGACTCCTTTGCAGTCGGCACAGCCCCGGCATGGAAGCTCTCACCCTTCCCGCCGGGGCGTTTTCATGACTCCCGCATAGTATCGCCTTGTATCGATTCGTCGCGAGACGTATCCCAAAGAGCGTGCATCAGTCCACTTGCTTAGCGTCGACTTCATGAATCCTGACGCTGAGATCGATCACGGGGCGCCGCTGACTCCATACCGGCAACTTGCCGAGATTCTTCGTGCACAGATTCAACGCGGCGACTGGCAGCCGGGACGGATGCTGCCGAGTGAAGCCCAGCTCGTGCAGCGGTACGGGATCGCGCGGACGACCGTGAGGCGGGCGCTTGGCCTGCTGGCCGATGAAGGCTGGGTGTACGCCGTACCTCAGCGGGGATGGTTCGTCTCCGACCCCGTGCCGCCGTCCTCCGAGCCCTCCGCCTAGGTGATTCGAGCGTCATCCGTCGAGCCGCGCGAACCGCCCCCAGTGGAAGACCAGGGGCCGTCGGGAGACTCGCCCGTGCCCAGGGCGTCCACCCGGCCGACCACGGTCAGGTGGTCGCCCCCGGTGTGTACGGCGTGGATCGTGCAGTCGATCCAGGCGACGGCGCCCGTCAGGCGCGGGGAGCTGACTCCCGCTCCTCCAGCAACCCCATGACCGACGTCAGCGGCCACCTCCGCATCGTGGGGAGCGAACTGATCGCCCGAACCCTCCCACGATGACAGCGAGACCACGCCCGACGGCAGAAACTCAACGATCACAGGGCGGGGGCCAAGAAGGGTGACGTACCGGGTCTCCACCTGGAGCCGCCGGCCCTCGGGGGTGTTGCTGGGAGTGTCCGCCGTCGTCGACCTGCCTGTCCAGATGCGTCCGGGTGACGCTAAGTCCCGTGACGGAGGACCGCCAAGACCACCTGCCTTTCATCGGTGGCGCCCACTTTTTGTTATCGCCCGCTCCGCATCACGTCTCCATACGTAGGCACCGTCCCCCCACGAGAGCCGAGGAACAACGCAGTGACCCATCGGATCAGTCGGCGCAGCATGCTAAAGGCCGCGGGAGCGGCGACCGGCGCGGTCGGAATCGGTATCGGCTCGGGCGTGGCCGCCTCCCCGGCGACGGCGGCGGACAAGCCCTTCGCGCACCCAGGAATGCTCCACACGCGGGCCGATCTCGAGCGCATGGCCGCCAAGGTGAAAGCGGGCGCAGCCCCCTACACGGCGGGTTTCGCCAAGCTCACCGCCAACCGCCACTCGCAGAGCACATGGCGGCCCAACCCGCAGGCGACCGTGGCCCGGGGAGGGGGAGATGTCCAGAACTACGGGATCCTCTACAACGACGTGCACGCCGCCTACCAGAACGCGCTGCGCTGGAAGATCACCGGCGACACCGCACACGCCGACACCGCGCGGGACATCTGCAACGCCTGGTCGGGAAAGCTGAAGGGCGTCGCCGGAGGCTCCGAAGTCGTGCTCCTGACGGGCATCTACGGGTACCAGTTCGCCAACGTCGGCGAGCTCATGCGCGGCTACCCCGGCTTCGACATGGCCCGTTTCCAGGACATGATGGTCACCTACTTCTATCCGATGAACCACCGCTTCCTGAACCGCGAGACCAATTGCTGGGGCCACTACTGGGCGAACTGGGACCTGTGCTCCATGGCCTCGCTCATGGCCATCGGGATCCTCTGCGACGACCGGGCCAAGTTCAACGAGACGGTGGACTACTTCCACCACGGCGCAGGCAACGGCTCGCTGGCCAAGGCGATCCCCTACATCTACGACGACCTGGGCCTGGCCCAGTGGCAGGAGAGCGGGCGCGACCAGGCCCACAGCATGATGGGCATCGGCCTGATGGGCACCATCTGCGAGATGGCCTGGAACCAGGGCGTCGACCTCTACGCCGCGGACGACTCCAAGTTCCGCAAGGCGTGCGAGTACGTCGCCCGGTACAACCTCGGCTACGACGTGCCGTACACCACCTACACCTGGACAAACGGCCCGCACTGCATACCAACGGAGCAGACCGTCATCGCCGAAGGCGGCCGTGGCCAGGGGCGCCCGGTCTGGGATCGGGTCTACAACCACTACGCCATCAGGCGCGGCATGGCCATGCCGAACACCGGCGCCATGGTGGCCCGCAGCATGGGCAAGGGAGGCGGCGGCGACCTCGGTCCCAAGGGAGGCGGCGGCGACCACGGTCCCGAGGGAGGCGGCGGCGACTACGGTCCGAACAGCGGCGGATTCGACGAACTCGGCTTCGGCACACTGGCGTACACCCAGGACAAAGCCACCGCGGCCGAGTCGGCAGCCACGCCGTCCGGGTCGGCGCCGACGCCTGCCGCCAAGTCCGGTTCATCCGGCTCGTCCGGGGACTCCGCCGCCAAGCCGCCCTCCGGCCCCAGCCCCCAGGCCGGTAAGAGCGGCGGCAACCTGGCCGCCACCGGTTCCTCCGACCTCCCGCTGTGGACGGCCGCGGGTGGCGTCACCGCCCTCGCCGGCGGTCTCCTCCTGCTCCGCCGCCGGGCCGTCGCGACGCCGAGTGACACCGCCGAGTGACACCGCGGAATGAGAAGGCGTGAAATCCGTTTCTGGTAGCGGCCTCGTCCGGGTTGGGTGCGGAAGCCTTGGCGGGTGAGGCGTCCGAGGCGGCTTCGGGTGACGTTCATGGCCGGGTCGTCGGTTGGCATGCCGAGGAGTTCGTGCAGCTCGCGGACGCGGAATGTCTGGTCGGGGTGCTGGTTGAAGGCGTTCACGATGGCCTGGTAGGCGGTGGCATGCCCAGTCGGGTCGGGTCGGGTTCGGCTGCGGCTGGCGCGAGTTCGGCGATGACCTTCCGGGCGGTGGCCAGCTCCCCGAGAGGGCTTCGATCTCGGTGAGGGCGGCGCTGAGGTGCTCGACCCGGGCGCGTGGTTCGCCGGCCCGGGCGGTGGCCTCGTCCTGCTGGGCCTGGAGGGCGGCCAGGAGTTCGGTGCTGTTCACGCGGCCACCCCCAACTCGTCAAGGCCCCGGCCGGGCCAGGGCGGCAACGGCGCGTCCTCATCGTCGGATCTTGGCGGATCGGGCAGGCGCAGGTCGGAGAACTCAGGCGGTAGGCGCCTCATGCCGAACAGGATGGCGCCTTCGATCTGCGGTTCCTTGGGCACCTCGTCGAGCGAGGCTGCCTCCTGCACGGCGAACTGCGCCCCCTGAGAGTCTTGGGCCCAGAGCCCGTGTCCGAAGGCCCTCAGCCCTCCAGCCGCCCGAACCGGCCCCGATGAAAGATCAGAGGTTCGTCGGAGGCGGCTCCGGTACCGAGGGCCTCGATGCGCCCCACCACGATCAGGTGGTCGCCGCCCATGTGCACCGCGTGGATCGTGCAGTCGATCCAGGCGACGGCGCCCGTCAGGCGCGGGGAGCCGGAGACCGGCGCCCCGTCGTACGCCACGCCCGTGAACTTGTCCGCCCCGCTCACCGCGAAGGCCCGGCACAGGGCGCCCTGGTGCGCGCCCAGGATGTTGACGCAGAAGGCGCCCGCGCGGGCGATGCGCGGCCACGTCGTCGACGTACGGCCGACCATGAACGCGATCAGGGGCGGGTCGAGGGAGAGGGACGAGAAGGACTGGCAGGCGAAGCCGGCGGGACCGGCCCCGTCGGCGGTGGCGGGTGCGGTGACGACGGTGACGCCCGTCGCGAAGGCGCCGAGCACGCGCCGGAACTCGGGCTGGTCGACGGGGGCCCGCTCGTCCTCGCCGACGCAGCGCAACTCCGGGCGCGGCAGCGCTTCCACCGGGCCCGGAGCCCCGGCCGACCTGAGGTAACGGACGGCGGCTGCGGCCGCCCCTGCGTGTCCCATCACCCTTCCATTGAAGCTGACGGTACGTCAGATGGGAAGGTCAGCGGCCCTTGTACTCGGGGCTTCTGCGCTCCACGAAGCCGCGCAGACCTTCTTGGGCATCCGCCGTCGTCATGTTGATCTCCTGCGCGGCGGCTTCGGCCGTGAAGGCCGTCGCGCGGTCGGAGTCCAGGGAGGCGTTGACGAGCTGTTTGGTGAGGGCCACGGCGCGGGTGGGGCCGGTGGCGAGGCGGCTCGCCCACTCGCGGGCCGTCTTGGCCAGGTCCTCGTCCGGGACGACCCGGTTGACCAGGCCGAGGCGCTCGGCGTCGGTTGCCGAGAGCGCGTCGCCGAAGAACATCAGCTCCTTGGCGCGCTGCGGGCCGATCAGCCGGGGGAGGAGATAGGCGCCCCCGCCGTCCGGTACCAGCCCCCGCCGTACGAAGACCTCGATGAACTTGGCCGAATCCGCGGCCAGTACGAGGTCGCAGGCGAGCGCGAGATGGGCGCCGAGGCCGGCCGCCGTGCCGTTCACGGCGGCGATCACCGGCTTCTCGCAGTCCAGGACGGCGGCGGTCAGACGCTGGGCGCCGAGGCGGAGCATGCGGGCCACATCGCCGGCGACCCGCTCGCCGGGCTCCGAAGTGCCCCCCGAGCCGCCCCCCGAGCCGCCGCGCAGATCGGCCCCCGCGCAGAAACCACGCCCCGTCCCCGTGAGCACCACGGCCCGTACGCCGGGGTCGGCCGAGGCGTCCGACAGCAGCCCGATGACCCGTTCCCGCTGCTCGGGTGTGACGGCGTTGAGAACGTCGGGCCGGTTGAGCGTGATGTGCGAGACGTGGTCGCGGAGTTCGTGCAGCACCCAGGTCGGCTCCATCACCGGCACACCGCCAGCGCGTCCAGCGCCACCGCGCCCTGCCCCCTGGGCAGCACCATCAGCGGGTTGATGTCCAGCTCCGCGAGGTCGTCCCCGAGTTCCAGTGCCATGCGCTGCACCCGCAGGACGACTTCGACGAGCGCGTCGAGGTCGGCCGCAGGGCGCCCTCGGACCCCGTCGAGCAGGGCCCGCCCGCGCAGGTCGCCGAGCATGTCCCGGGCCTGCTCCTCGCCGAAGGGCGGCACGCGTACGGCCACGTCGTGCAGCACCTCCACGAGCACCCCGCCGAGCCCGACGGTCACGGTCGGCCCGAACAGCTCGTCGTGTGTGACGCCGACGACCATCTCGACGCCCCGCTCGACCATCTGGCACACCAGGACACCGTCCAGGGCCACCCCCTCGTAACGGGCGATGTCGGTCAACTCCCGGTAGGCATCCCGGACCTGACTCGCCGAGGTGAGCTCGATCTTGACCAGGCCCAGCTCCGTCTTGTGGGCGATCTGGCCGCCGGAGGCCTTCATCACCACCGGGTAGCCCACCAGGCCCGCCGCGCGTACGGCCGCCGCCGCGCTGGTCACCAACTGCTCGCGCGGGACGCGGATGCCGTATGCCCGCAGCAGCTGCTTCGCCGCGTGTTCGCTCAGCTGCCGGCCCGGCTGCATCAGGGCCTGCGCCTTGCGGAAGGAGGGCGAGGTGGTGCGCGGGGCCTCGTCGAAGGGGGAACGGTAGCCGCTGACGAAGCGGTGGTGGTCGAGGTAGGCGCGGACGGCGGTGATGCAGTTCGCGACCGTGCGGAAGGTGGCCACCCGGGAGGAGCCGAGCAGGACCTCGCGGTAGGCCGGTTCGGTGCCGACCGGGGAGCCCCAGACGACGCAGACCAGCTTGTCCGTCCGTTCCGCGGCGTCCACCAGGTCCTGGACGAGCCTGTCGCTGAGGGGAGGGAAGGGCCCGGTGATCGGGCAGATCAGCACGCCCACCGCGGGGTCGTCGAGGATCGCGTCGATGATCTTCCGGCCGCGGTGGTCGCCGACCGGATGCCCGCCGTTGTCCACGGGGTTGGCCACGCCCAGGTACTCGGGTATCCACTGGTGCAGTTCGGCCTGCTTGGACGCCGACAGCACCGGCAGGCCGAGTCCCGCCTCGGTCGCCAGGTCGGCGAAGTGCGCACCCGTGCCGCCCGAGATGGAGTAGACGACGACGCCCTCGGCGCGCGGCGGCCGGGCGCGGGCCAACAGGGTGGCGGTGTCCTGGAGTTCGTCGAGTCCGTCCACCCGGATCACCCCGAACTGCCGCATCGCCGCGTCCACCACCGTGTCGGCGCCGGTCAGCTTGCCGGTGTGCGAGGCGGCCGTACGGGCGCCGGTCTCGGTGCGGCCGACCTTGACGGCGACGACCGGGACCCGGCGCCGGGCGGCCCGGTCGGCGGCGAGCAGGAAGGACCGGCCGTCCTTCAGCCCCTCCACGTAGCAGGCGATGGCGCCGACCTCGGGACGTTCGGCGAAGTAGGAGATGAAGTCGGCGGTCTCCAGGTCGGCCTCGTTGCCGGTGGGCGCCCAGTGGGAGAGCCGGATGCCCAGCTCCTGGAGGGAGAAGACGGGGCGGCCCTGGTGTCCGGACTGGGTGATGAGGGCGATGGCCGGTCCGTCGAGGTCGTCCCGGAAGCGCTCGAAGGCGTTGAGGTTGGTGTTGGGTCCGAGGAGGCGTATTCCGGAGCGGGCGACGGCGGCGGCGAGGCGCTCCTGCGCGGCCGCGCCCTCCGCTCCCGTCTCCGCGAACCCGGAGGCGAAGACGACCGCGAACTTCACTTTGGCCTCGGCGAGTTGCTCGACCACCGCAAGGGGATCGGCGAGCAGCAGTACGGCGAGGTCGACCTGCTCGGGCAGGTCGGCGACGGAGGGGGAGCAGGGGATGCCGAAGACGGACGGGCGGGTGGGATGGACGGGGTGGAGACGTGCCCCCACGCGCTCGGCCCAGGTGACGAGTTGGCGTGTGATGCCGGTGTTGGGCCGTCCCTCGGTGTCCGAGGCGCCGATCACGGCGACGGACTCGGGATGGAAGAACCGGTCCAGATCGGGGACGTCGCAGTACAGCGGCCGGCCGCTGACGTCGAGGTCGTCGACCTCCGCGGGCCTGCCGTGGACGGCGGGGCCGGGTTGCTCGCCGCAGGCGATGACCCGGGCCCGGCGGGAGTCGGTGGTGAGGGTGCCGTGGGTTGATCCAAGCATCGGTCCGCCCGCTCCTGTGTGACAGCGAATACCTGACGCCATACCTGACGCACTGTCAGATTACTGAACTGACGCCGCGTCAGGAACTGGTAGGAACTTAAATCAACTGCCCCACTGGACTTACGTGCATACGATCAGTAACTCTGGTCACTGTTTTTACAGGCTCCAGGGGGGAGCTTGACCCAGGTGGGGGGATCACTCGATGAATCAGGGTTCTGCCGTGCTGCGCCGAAGCGGCTGGAGAAGGGGCGCGGCGATCATGGCCGTCGCCACCCTCGGCGCCGCCGGCTTCGGTCTGGCGGGGATGCCCTCGGCGATGGCAGCCGGCAGCGCGGCCTTCGCCGACGGTGAGGCGTGCACGCCCACGGCGGGCTTCGAGAGCTGCCGGCTCTTCGACTCGACCGAGACCGAGCAGGAGTTCACCGTCCCGTCCGGCGTGACCAAGCTGGACGTACGGGCGTGGGGACAGGGCGGCGGCGGCAACTCCATGGTCAGCGGCGGCGCCGGGGCGTTCGCCGCCGGCACGGTGAAGGTGACCTCCGGCCAGACTCTGACCCTCAAGGTCGGCGGGGCGGTCGGCGGACACGAGTACGGTGACGCGTTCGGCGGCGCGGGCGGCGGCGGCTTCGCCGAGCCCGGCGGCAACAGCACCGGTGTCCGCACCGGCTCCGGCGAGGCGATTCTCATCGCCGCCGGTGGCGGCGGCGCGGGCGGGGACACGGTCACCGCCCACGCGGGCGCCGGTGGTGCGGAGAACGGGCAGGACGCCTCCGAGGGCGGCCTCGGCGGCAAGGGCGCCAAGGGTGCCAAGGGCGGTGCCGCCGGCACCGGCGCGGCGGCGGGCGCCGATCACTCCGCGCGCGGTGCGGGCGGTGCCGGCGTCAAGGCGAGCATCGGCGGCGGTGGCGGCGGTGCGGGTTACGCGGGCGGCGGCGGTGGCGCGGGCGCGCAGACGCCCGCCGGCACCAGCACCGGAGTCTCCGGCAGCGGCGGAGGCGGCAGCAGCTACGCCGACCCCGACCGGGTGAGCGGCGCACGCCTCGTGGGCGGCGACGGACACAAGGCGCCCGAGAAGACCGACCCGTTCTGGAGCCCGGCCGGCGACCCGGTCACCTCCGGAGTGGCCGAGGGCGGTGTCAACGCTCCGGGCGGCGACGGCCGCGTCGTCATCCAGTGGGACGCCCCCGCGGTCGCCGACCTGACCCAGGTCTCCGGCGCCGACCAGACCGTGGCACCCGGCTACGAGTTCGTCCCGATGGCCGTGGCGGTCCGGGACAAGGACGGCAACCCGATCGAGGGCGTCAGCGTGACGTTCACGATCGACGACCCGGACAGGCTCGGCGTGGAGTTCGAGAAGGCGAACCACCAGAAGCAGGTCGTGGTCGCGACCGACGCCAAGGGGCGCGCCGCGACGCCGTACATCTCCGGGACGTCCAAGGAGGGCGCGTTCCGCGTCAGGGCGACGACCGAAGGTGCGTCGACGGTCTTCACCGCGCAGGTGAAGAAGGCCGCGTACGAGCTGAAGGCAGTCGAGGGCGACGGTCAGCAGGCCGGGCAGGGCGAGTCCTTCGAGGACGCGCTGCAGGCCCTGGTGACCGTGGACGACACGCCCGCCGCGGTCAAGGACGTGGAGTTCAGGGTCGAGGACGACGGCGACGACGCCCCGCGCTTCGACGGCGAGGACCGCACCGTCCACGTGACGACCGACTCCGAGGGCAAGGCCACGGCGCCGACGCTGGTCGCCGGGAAGGACAAGGGCACCTTCACGGTGACCGCGAAGTCCGCCGGTGCCACGGCCGCATTCACGGTCGAGGTCGTCGCGGCGGACGCCTCCGCCTCGCCCTCGCCGTCCGCGTCGCCCGGCTCGGACGGCACGGTCGTGACCGGCGAGAGCTCCGGCACCCCGACCGGCGGCGGCATCCTGGCCTCCACCGGTGCGGGCGGCACCGGCCTGCTGCTGGCCGTCGCCGCGGCGCTCGCGGCCGCGGGTGTGGCGGCGGTCCGCTTCGCGCCGCGCCTGAAGGCCCGCCTGCCCCGCAACTGACGTACGGCAAAGGCACATTGAGAAGGCAGGCCCGGGTCCGACAGGGACCCGGGCCTTCGCCGTCCGTGGATGCGGGGCGCGAATCGGATGCGGTGTGCGGATGCGGTGCGCGGAGCCCGGTTACAGCGCCGCCAGCACTTCCTTCGCTACCCGCTCCCCCGACCGCACGGCACCGTCCATGAAGCCGTTCCAGTACGTGGAAGTCTCGGTGCCCGCCCAGTGGATGCCGTCGGCCGGCTTGCGCAGGGCTGCACCGTACTCGGTCAGGACGCCGGGTGGCGCGTAGGCGACCGGGCCGCCGCGGGAGAAGCCCTCGTTGTCCCAGCGCTGCAGGACGAAGGAGGTGGGCGACTTCGCCTTGTCGCCGAAGTAGGCGGCGTAGTCCTTCAGGACGGCGGCCTTGACCTCGTCGACGTCCGACGCGTCGTGGGCCCGCATCTCGTCGGCCTCGATGAAGCCCATCAGGGCGCCGTAGGAGGCGTCGGGCGGTGAGTTGTCGAAGGTCGAGCGGACCACACCGGAGTCGCTGACGACCTGGCCGTTGAGACCGTCGGCCCGCCAGAAGGGGCTGTCGTAGACGGCGATCGCCTTGCCGATCGAGCCCATCGGCAGCCGCTGGCCGAGTTGGTCGCGGGAGGCCGGGAGCAGCGGGTCGAAGACGATGCGTCCGGCCAGCGGCGGAGGTACGGCGACGACGACCTTCTTCGCCGTCACCGTGATGCCGTCGGCCGTCACCAGGTACTTGCCGCCGGACCGCGCGATCGAGCGCACCGGTGCGCTCAGCACCACCCGGTCCCCGAGCGTGGCGGCCAGCTTGATCGGCACCTGCTGGGAGCCGCCGACGAAACGGGACTCCTGGGCGCCGTTCGCGGTGTCGGTGAGGCGTTCCAGGGTGCCGGGGTTGGACTCGTTTCCGGCGGCGGCGATGTAGAAGAGGACGAAGAGCAGGGAGAGTTCGCGGGGCTGCGCCGAGAAGATCGACGTACAGGCCACGTCCAGGAGGAACTTGGCGGACGGGATGACCGCGTGGGCGTTCAGCCAGCTCTCGAAGGTCTGCTTGTCCCACTCGGCGGCCTTCGCGGCCGTCCAGGGCGCGTCCACGGGGACCTGCTTGGCCATGTCGTCCAACGACGCCTGCACGATCGCCGCGTTGGCGAGCCCGGCCGCGTCGATCGGCGGGACCGAGCCGAGGATGCCGTCGGTGGCGTACGGGGTCTTCTTGCCGTCCTTGTAGAGGAGGTTCTTGCCGGTGTTGTAGGTCGTGAAGGTCGCCACGCCCAGCGAGTCCGCTAGGGCCTTGATGCGGTCCTGGGTGGGGCCGATGAACTCGCCGCCGCCCTCGCTGAATCCGCCGTTCGCCAGGGGCAGGTTGACCACCCGGCCGCCGACACGGTCGCGGGCCTCCAGGACGGCCACGGTCCTGCCGCCGGCCACCAGGTCGCGGGCCGCCGTCAGTCCGGCGAGTCCGCCGCCGACGACGGCGACGTCCACGTCGCGGGTGCTCGCCGCGGACGCCGGGCCGGCGGCGGTGCCGGTGAGGGTGACGGCGCCCGCCGCGGCGGCGGCACCTCCGAGCAGGGAACGCCGGGAGAGGGCGCGGGGTTGGTGCTGTCTTTCGCGTGCCACGTGCATCCTCCGTATGGAGAGTATGGAGAGTGTGGAGCCAGAAAGTGAGCAGTGTTCACATTCTGGCCCCGCGCGACGGCACGCTTCAACGCTCCTGTCACATCTGACGCACAAGTAACAAGAGTTCTGTTGAAGGGAGTTGAGGTCTTCTACCTCACCCGGGCAGGCGGGACAGCGTTCCCGCGCCCTTCTTGACGACCACCCGCGCGATCTTCTCCGCGTCCATGGCGACCTCGCGCAGCGTGCCGCTGATGGGTGTGGTGAAGCCGGTGAAGTACAGACCGGGGGCCTGCTCGAAGGTGCGGGCGCCGTGCGCCAGGGGTCTGCCCCGGCCGTCGAGCACGTCGAGGTGACCGACGAGGCCCTCCAGTGCGCGGACGTATCCGGTGGCCGCGATGACGGCCTCCGGCGAGACGCGGGTGCCGTCGGCGAGGACCACCTTGCCGTCCTCGAAGCCGTCGACGGCGGCCACGACCTCGACCCGCCCCGTGCGCACGGCGTCGATCAGACCGACGTCCTGCACCGGGATGGCGCCCTCCTTCACGCGGCTGTACAGGCCGGTGTCCGGGCGGGGCAGCCCCTGCGCGGAGAGGTCGGGCACGCTCAGCTTCGCCATCGGCCGCGCGAGCCGGTCGACGAGCCCGGTCGGCAGCCGCCGTACCAGCACACCTGTGTACTGGGCGGCCCACCCGGCGGTCGAGCGGCGCACGATGTGCGGGGCCGTCCGCACCGACAGGCGCACCCGGGCGGCGCCGCCCTCCACCAGGTCCACCGCGATCTCGGCGCCGGTGTTGCCGACGCCGACGACCAGGACGTCACGGCCGGCGTACGGCTCGGCGTTGCGGTAGTCGCCCGCGTGCGTGAACTCGCTGGTGTACGTGTCGAGTCCGGCCCACTTGGGGACGTACGGGGTGTGGTTGCAGCCGGTGGCGACGACCACGGCGGCCCCGGTCAGCTCGCGCCCCCCGGTGGCGTGCAGCAGCCAGCCGGTGCCGTCGGGGGAGCGCTCGACGCGGGAGACCTCGACGCCGGTGACGATCTCCAGTTCGTGCACCTCGGCGTACTTCTCCAGGTAACGCACCACGTCGGCGCGGGCCACCCACCGCCCGAACCGGCGCGGCATGGGCAGCCCCGGAAGGGCCGACAGGCGCCGGGTGGTGTGCAGCCGGAGCCGGTCGTAGTGCCGCCGCCAGGCCGCGCCCACGCCGTCGGACTTCTCCAGGACGACGGCACGTATGCCCCGGGCCCGCAGCGCGTACGCGACGGAGAGCCCGGCCGGCCCGCCGCCAACGACATAGACGGGGCGGTCGGCGGCGGGTTGCGCCGGTACCTGGGAGGACGCTGTGGAGTCGGCCATGTTCGCGAGCGTAATCACGCACCGGGTTGATGGGTCTCGGTCAAGACCGGAATTGGTTTCGGATTGATCACGGGTGTAGGAGTCGTGGGTGGGGCTTGTGACGTAGGCCACCTGGTTGTGGCGGTTCGGCGGATCGGCCCCAGGGGGTTCGGAGGGGCTTCGTCGAGGGTTCGCAGGGTTTCGGGTTCCCGTGATCTGACGTACCGTCAGATTCATGGACTCGATCTGGCTCAGTGGCGCTGAGTGGCTGGCCGTGCTGCGCATAGGCCTCGGGCTGTGGTGGTTGGAGAGCTGGCGGCACAAGGACCGGAAGGCCTGGTTCGAGCGCGGCACCGGGATCAAGTGGGCGGCCGGCATCGCGGAGAAGCACCGCTGGAACGCCGTACGGTCCGGCTTCGAGGTCATGGTGGCCCCGCGTCCGCGGACGATGGCGTACGTGGTGGTGTACGCGGAGCTGGCGATCGGACTGGGGCTGGTCGCCGGGTTCCTGACCCCGATCGCGCTGGTCGGTGGACTCCTCCTGAACGTCCTCTACTTCACGCTCATGATCCACGAGGTGGCCGAGCAGGGGCAGAACTCGATGATGGCGCTGATGTCGGTGGTCGCGCTGTTCGGGATGTCGTGGCAGGCGTGGTCGCTGGACAGCGGACTCGGGCTCTTCGGATGAGCGGCCCCCGCTTCGACGTGCCGGAGGCCGACGCCTTCACGCGGACCTACTGGGACGCGGCGGCCGAGGGCCGGCTGCTGGTCCGCCGCTGCGGGGCCTGCGGGCGGGCGCACCACTACCCGCGGGAGTTCTGCCCGCACTGCTGGAGCGAGGACGTGGAGTGGGAGCGGGCGAGCGGGCGGGCGGTGCTCTACACATGGTCCGTCGTCCACCGCAACGACCTCCCGCCCTTCGGGGAGCGGACGCCTTACGTGGCTGCCGTGGTCGACCTCGCGGAGGGGCCGCGGATGATGACGGAGGTGGTGGGGTGCGAGGCGGGGGAGTTGCGGGCGGGGGCGGAGCTGGAGGCTGAGTTCAGGGACGGGGTGGCGGTGTTCAGGCCCCGTGGCCCGCGCCCACGGGCTTGAATGGACCGATGGTCTCCGCCGACGAGCAGCACGGACACTCCCCCTTTCCCGATCTGTACGGCCCCGGCATCCGCCTGCGCATGTGGGACGCGGACTCCGCGGCCGACGTCGCGACCTGGCGGCGCGGCCTCACCGACCCGGAGTTCCGGCGCTGGAACACACCGCTCAGGCTCGTCGAGGACCTCGCCGACGCACGCGAGTCGCTGCGGGCCAAGGTGCTCGCCGCCGCGGAGGGTTCGACAGCCTCGTACTGCGTGACCGACGCGGCGAGCGGCGCCGCGCTCGGGCACATCGGCGTCAACGCGATCAACCGCGTCCTGAGCGTCGCCCGGGTCGGGTACTGGGTGCTGCCCGAGGCCCGCGGCCAAGGCATCGCCACCCGCGCCCTGGCCGTGGCCTCCCACTGGGCGCTGACCGAACTGGGACTGCACCGACTCGAACTCGACCACGCCCTCGGCCACGAGGCGTCCTGCCGTATCGCTGAACGGTGCGGATTCCGGTACGAGGGGACGCTGCGCGGCGCGATGTTCGAGGCGGGGCGCCATGACGCGTTCCGGGACATGCATCTGCATGGCCGGTTGGCGACGGATCCGGAGCGGGATCCGGAGATCGCGTGGGACAGGGCGTCGGGCGCGTCGGGCATATCGGGTACATCGGGCACCTCGGGTGCGTCGGATGTGTCGGGCACGTCCTAGATCGCAGGGGCCGGAGCAAGGTCGTCCGGCAGCTGCGGAGGCGGGCCCTGGGTCCACACCACCCGCAGGGCCGAGGCGGAGATCCGCCAGCGGTCAGCGGTGAACAGAGGGTGGCTTCGTTCGCTTTTGGCAGGAGCGTTTGTCCGGCACTTGGGTGTCCGCTGACATCGAATTCGGCCTGGTGCAGGTCGTTGACCTGGGCGGACCCTTCGTCGAGCCCTGACGTCGGAATTGATTTGCCTGATGGGAGGTGGGTGCCGAACAACGTTCTGGTTGCCAGCGTGAGGCGTGGGATCGGGATGTTCCCGAGTCCCGGCAACCAAGCGTCTGGAGAACGGTGCGCATGATCGAAGCAGATGCCACGGCATCCCGAAGAGGAGCCCACCCACAACCCCGCACCTACACGATCGCGTCCGTTCTGACCGCGGTCATGCTCGCGGTCCTCGTCACCCTCGTCGGTCCTCTCGGCTCGCTGACGAGCGCCCATGCCGACGACTTCCCCTGTGCGGGAGGCTCCAGCTCGGGCGGAGCGTCGTCCTCCGGGGGGACCTGCCCCAACCTGCACAACAACGACCTCGTGCCGGAGCGGCCGTTCCCCCGCGACCTCTTCCGCGGAGACTCCCGTGAGCCGAACGACATCTTCAACAACGGCTTCACCGCACGCGGCACCAATTACGACCTCCAGGCCCACGTCCAGGGCGACCGGGCCATGAACAGCGGCTACGTCTCCACGACGGGCACCGTGGGCGTGGCGGAGCAGTTCGCGCGCAGCCAAGGGCTGAGCAACCTGGCGTCGGCGGCGGCCCAGCCGCGCTGCTCGACCAGCCGGCTCGCGTTCTACGCCTTCATCCCCGGCGTCGGGAACTGGCTGACGGAGCGCTGTCTGAACGGCACGGTGACAGCCGAGACCTTCGTCTACACGATCGACCCGGTGTGGGCGAGCAACGCACTGTACGTCCCCGACGAGATCCGGGGCAACGCCGACCTGCACGACCACTACGCCAGCCAGGACGAGTGGGCCTACGTCCACCAGGTCCCGAACTACGCGATCACCGGCGTCCGCATCTACCGGACGACGGCGACTGCCCAGGGCGACAGGATCAGCCCGCAGACCATCACCTTCACCTACGACCAATGGGTTCCCAACCCCAACCACATCAACCAGCGGTTGTACCAGCCGTCCGACGATCCGGCCGCCCAGTTCAACTTCGACACCTACCTGAACACGCCCGCCTTGGCCGCCAACCCGTGGACGCGACCCTGCGACCCGGCTCACCAGTGCCGGGACGGCGGCGGCAACGGGTAGGCGCCGTCCGCGACACCGCCCGCACGGCACCCGCGGCCCCTCGGTCACCACGACCGAGGGGCCGCGCTCACGCCTGCCCGGCCGGACCGCGTCCTGCCCGGTCCCGTCGCCGAGGGCGGTCTTGGTTCCGCCGTGGAAGGACTCGTCGGAGATGGCTGCGATGCTGTTCCACCAGGAGTCTTTTCCCTCCGGGCCCGTAATTCGGAGGCGTCGGGCCCTCCATGCGCGGGATCATCGGGCATGCAGCCCGACGACTGGCACTTCATCGACGACCTGGACGCCTTCCTCGCGCGCGCCGGCGGCTTCCTCCGCTCACGACCCGCCCTGCACACCGTCCCGCTGACGGTGACCGACGCGCTGCGCACGCGCGGGATACGGGCCTACGGCGACGAGGCGCCCTGGTTCGGCGTGCTGGAGCGGGAGGGCGAGGTCCGCGCGGCCTACCTCCGCACCCCTCCCTACCGCCTGGCCGTCACGCCCCTCACCCCGGAGGAGGCGGACGCCCTCGCCGTCCATCTGACCGGCCTCGGCCACCCTGTGCCGGGCGTCAATGGTGAGCGCGCCACGGCCGACGCCCTCGCCGAGGCCTGGCAACGGCACACCGGCGCGACGGTCGAGCTGCACGAGCGCAACCGGCTGTACCGGCTCGGCACACCGACGGACCCGGGGCCCGTGCCGGACGGCCGGGCGAGGATCGCAGGGGCGGCGGACCGGGACCAACTGGTGCGCTGGTACGCCGAGTTCATGGCAGCCGTCGGCCAGAGTCCGGACCGGGCCGAGAGCTGGGCCGACGCCCGTATCGCCAACGGCGGGATCACGTTCTGGGAGGACGCCGACGGCACCCCGCTCGCCATGGCCGGCTCCTTCCCGATGGTCGCCGGCCAGATCCGCGTGGCTCCCGTCTACACACCGGCCCACCTGCGTGGACGCGGATACGCCGGCGCGGTCACGGCCGAGGTCGGCCGAGCCGCGGTGGCGGCGGGCGCGGACGAGGTCCTGCTGTTCACGGACCTCGCCAACCCGACCAGCAACGCCCTGTACCAGCGCATCGGATACCGCCCGGTGGCCGACTTCTCGGTGTACGACTTCACGGCGTGAGCCGCATGCGGCAGTGATGTAGCACAGTGAGACACGTCGAGCTACAGTGGTCGTATGAGGACCATCACGCAGCGCGAGTTCCGGAACAACTCCGCCGCCGTCATGGACGCGGTCGAGGCCGGCGAGACGTTCCACATCATGCGCAACGGCATAGAGGTGGCCGAACTGCGCCCGCTGGCTCGTCGGCGCAGGCTGAGTGCCGACGAACTCGTGGCCAGGCATCGGAAGCTCCCGCGAGTGGACTACGCGCAGATGCGTGACGAGGCGGACGGGTTCTTCGGGAGCGAGGAACGGGTGGAAGACGACCCGTGGGAGCGCGAGCGTGGCTGAAGTGCACGAGGAGGGCGTTCTCGACACCTGCACCTATATCGATCTCGACCTGCTCGGTCCGCAGAGCCTTCCTGCCATGCCGGAACTGACCGCCGTCACGTTCGCGGAGCTGCAGCAGGGCGTGGCCATGGCCAAGGATCCCGCCGTGCGCGCGGCGCGGATGGAGAAGCTGGGAGCCGCGGTAGCCGACTTCGAACCACTGCCGTTCGACGGGGATGCCGCTGCCAGGTACGGCACCTTGGTCGCGCTGACCATCGCAGCAGACAGGGACCCTCGCCCGCGTCGCATGGACCTGATGATCGCTGCGATCGCCTCGGTGAGGGGGCTGCCGCTCTTCACGCGGAATGCCGCGGACTTCAAAGGGCTTGAGAGCGCGGTTCTCGTCGTTCCCGTCTGATCCGGTGCGTTGCTCCGGATTCACGGCCACAGCAGCTGCCTCGACCAACCCCCTTCCTCACGACGGTAGTTCAGCCGTAGGTGTCGGCGTCGTTCGTCGCCCTGGAAGAACTCCACCTCGTCGGGCCGGAGGTGGTAGCGGGTCCAGGAGGGGACGGGGGCGTCCGGCTCCCGCTGGGCCCGCTCCCACGCCGCCTCCGACGCGCGCGTCAACTCCTCCACGGAGCCCAGGACTTCGCTCTGACGGCCGGTGAGCGCGGCGGCGAGGGCGCCGGTCGAGCGGGCGTGCAGGTCCCCCTGGGACTCCGTCGCCGGCGCGGCCGTGACCGGGCCGCGCACCCGGACCTGGCGGCCAAGCACCGGCCAGTAGAAGACGAGCGCCGCGTGGGGGCGGGCAGCCAGGTGCCCGCCCTTGCGGCTCGTCGCATGCGTCGCGAAAGCCCAGCCGTCGGCGTCCGCGCCGTGCAGCATGACGATCCGCACGTCCGGGTGGCCATCCGCGTCCGACGTGGCCAGGGACATGGTGTGCGGCTCCGGCTGTCCGGCCGCCACCGCCTGGGCGAACCACGTGGTGAAGAGGGGGAGCGGTTCGGCGGGGGCGGTCGCCGGGTCGAAGGGCGGCAGGTCGGTGACCGCCGGGTCCCACACCCGCAGTGACCTCAGCAGTTCATGAAGATCCGTTGCCATGCGTCGAGTATCACCCGCGGATCCGCCCGTGCGGCGTTGCCTGCGAGGTGGCCGCCAAGCTCATGATCCATCGACTCGCGTGACATCATCCGTCCGTGAGCAGCGACCTGGAAGTGAGCGCTCTGGCGATCAATGTCACGATTCCGGAGGCGCTCCGCTGGACGGACACACGACGCGGTGAAGCGTTCACGCTGACCACGCTCAACATCCGGCTTCTTCCGGACGGCCGCCTCGCTGCGAAGGCCTATGGCCGGCCAGTCGCTGGTGGCCGGGGCGCATATGTCTCGTTCCCTGTCCCCGACGAACCCGAACTGGCGGCCCTGGTCGAGCGCGCTGCCGGCCGAGCCGGGGTGCTGTGGGCCGGCCATCGTGGTCTCGGCTGAGCCTCGGTTCGACTCGTGTGGCGATAGACGCCTAGCCGAACTGCCGGATGAAGGCCTGCCAGCTGTCACGGGAGACGGTGAGGAGGGGGCCGTGCTGCTGCTTGCTGTCGCGGACGGCTCGGCCGCTGGGGGCGGTGTCGGCGACCTCGACGCAGTTGTTTTCCGCCCCTGAGTAGGAGGACTTCCAGAAGGGGCCAACAACCTGGGTCACGATGCGCCTCCGTTCATGTCTGTGATGCCTACACGAACTGCCCGAGGAAGGCCTGCCAGCCTTCGCGGGAAACGGTGAGCAGAGGGCCATCCTGCTGCTTGCTGTCGCGGACAGCCCGGCCGCCGGGGGCTGTGTCGGCGACCTCGACGCAGGCGTTCTCCGCCCCCGAGTACGACGACTTCCGGAAGGGACTAACAACCTCGGTCACGATGTGTCTTCCTTCAACTGCCCAGCACCACCGTCCCCGAGGAGCAGAACCAGCCCCCGGTGCCGGACGCCACCCCCAGGCGCGGCAACTCTCCGCCGTGGCGGCGCACTTGCCGCGCCCCCGCCTCCCCCCGCAACTGCCGCACCGCCTCCACCAGTAGGAACAGCCCCCGCATTCCCGGATGTTGGGCGGAGAGCCCGCCTCCGTCCGTGTTCACCGGCAGCTCGCCGCCCTCGACCATGAGCCGCCCCTTCTCCACGAACGCCCCGCCCTCTCCCTTGGCGCAGAACCCGAGATCCTCAAGGGTCACCAGCGTCATGTACGTGAAGGCGTCGTAGATCTGCGCGAAGTCCATCTCCTCGGGCCGCAGTCCAGCCCGCTCGAACGCCAGCCGTCCGCTCACCGCCGCCGGGGACACCGTGAAGTCGGCCCACTCGGACATCGCGGCGTGCGAGACGTGCTCCCCGGTGCCGAGCACCCAGACCGGAGCGGTACGGCAGTCCCGTACGTACTCCTCGGCCGCCAGCAGCACCGCCGCCCCGCCGTCGGAGCGGATGCAGCAGTGCAGTTTCGTGAACGGGTCCGCGATCATCGGGCCGGAGAGGACCTCGTCCACCGTGATGGGCGTGCGGAACATCGCGTCCGGGTTCAGCGCCGCGTTCGCCCTGGCCTGCACCGCCACGGACGCCAACTGCTCGATCGTCGTGCCGTGTTCGATCATGTGGCGGCGGGCCGCCATCGCGTACTTGGCGATGAGCGTGTGGCCGTAGGGGACCTCGAACTGGAGCGGGCCCCGGGCGCCGAAGGAGAGGTTTCCGGTGCGGCGGCCCGCCTTGATGTCGGCGCGGGCGGTGGAGCCGTAGACCAGCAGCACCGCGTTCGCGTGCCCGGCCGCGATCGCGTCCGCCGCGTGGGCCGCCATCACCTCCCAGGCCGAGCCCCCGACGGAAGTGGAATCGACCCAGGTGGGGTGCAGGCCCAGGTACTCGGCCACCTCGACGGGCGCGAGCGTGCCAAGCCCGGCGGACGCGAAGCCGTCCACCACCTCCCGGCCGAGCCCCGAGTCCGCCAGGGCGCGGCGGGCCGCCTGGGCGTGCAGGGCGTACGGGGTCGCGTCGTCCACCCGGCCGCAGTCGGAGAGGGATACACCGACCACCGCCACTTTCCGGCTCCCGGACGTCATGCGAGGCCTCCTGCCCCTGGGCATATCGCTTCGGCCCTCCTAATATGACGGACCGTCAGATCCGGAAGGAAGAGGAACGAAGGAAGAGGGAAGCGTGAAGAGGGAGAAGGGGGAGAGCCATGGATGCCGGCTTCACCGCTGAGCAGGGCGAGATCCGCCGAACCCTGCGCGAACTGCTCCGCAAACGCTGCGGTCCCGAGGAGCTGCGCGCCGCCCTCGACACCCCCGCCGGACACGACCCGGCCCTGTGGACCGCCCTCGCCGACCGGCTCGGACTGCCCGGCCTGGCCCTCCCGGAGGAGTACGGTGGCGCCGGCTGCTCGGTGACCGAACTCGCCCTGGCGGCAGAGGAGACGGGTCGTGCGCTCGCCCCCTCGCCCTTCCTCGCCACGGCTGTCCTCGCCGCACCGGTGATCCTCGCCCTCGGCACCGACGCCCAGCGCGCCGCTCTGCTGCCCCGTATCGCCGCGGGCGGTCTGACCGCCGCCCTCGCGGTCCCGGGTGCCGCCCTCGCGACCGCTCTCGCCCTCACCGGCACGGGCGGCGGCGACTGGGCGGGCGGCGGCCGGGCGGGGGGCGTGCAGGCCCGCAGAGCGGGGGAGGGCTGGCGGCTGTTCGGGCAGGTCGACCAGGTGCTGGACGGGCACAGCGCGGAGCTGCTCGTGATCGCCGCCCACGCCGGCGGCTTCGCCCGCTCACGCACCCTTCTGTTCCTCGTGACGGGAGAGGCGACCGGTCTCGTACGCGTACGCCAGACCGCGCTCGACGCGACCCGGCCGCAGGGGCGTGTCCAACTGCGGGATGTGGAGGCGCAGTTGCTGGGTGAGGAGAGTGCGGAGAGTACGGACGTGCTTGGCGCGCTCGCCGCCTTCGGCGACCGCGCGGCTGCCGTCCTGGCTTGCGAGGCCGTCGGGGCCGCCGACCGTGCGCTGGAGGGGACCGTCGAATACGTCAGGCAGCGCGAGCAGTTCGGCCGGGCCATCGGGTCCTTCCAGGCCGTGAAGCACCGGCTGGCCGACGTGTACGTCCAGGTGCAGGCGGCGCGTTCGGCCGCCTACTACGCGGCCTGGGCGGCGGCCCACGGGGAGAGGGCCGGCGCGCTCGCCCTCGCGCAGGCACTGGACGCGTTGCGCGCTGCCGCCGCCGAAGGGATCCAGCTGCACGGCGGCATCGGGTTCACCTGGGAACACGAGGCGCATCTGTACTTCAAGCGCGCCGCCGGTGACGAGCTGCTCTTCGGCCCGGTGCACCGGCTGCGGGCGCACGCCGCCGACGCGGCACGACTCTTCGAGGGCAGGGAGGTGACGGTGTGATCGGTGTGCGGGTGGTGCAGAAGGTCTCGTCGACGCGTGGGTTCGGCAAGGTGGCCCCGTATCTCGTTCCCGCGCTGGACCGGGCCGTCCACCGGCTCACGCGCGGGAAGGTACTGCTCAGCGCGCAGATGCTGCCGGGCCTGGTCCTCACGTCCACGGGGGCACGCAGCCAACTGCCCCGGCGCACTCCGCTCGCCTGCATGCCCGAGGACGACGGCAGCGGCTGGATCCTCGTCGGCTCCAACTTCGGCCGCACGGACCACCCCGCGTGGACCCACAACCTGCTCGCGCATCCCGACGCCGAGATCAGCTGGAAGGGCGCGGACATCCCGGTGACGGCCCGGCCGCTGGAGGGGAAGGAGCGGGCCGTGGTCTGGCAGCGGGCACTGGCCTTCTGGCCGCCGTATGCCACGTATCAGGCACGGGTGAAGCGGGAGATACGGCTGTTCCGGATCACGCGGCGGTAGTCGAGGCAGTCATCGCGTGTGCCGCGCGGGCGGGAGCGCTCACAGCGTGTGCTGCGCGAGCAGGAGCGCGCCGATGCCGAGCATCGCCGCCCCCGAGGTGCGGGTGACCGCGCGGGCGGCCCGGGGGCGGGCGGCCAGCAGGGCGCGGGACAGGAGACCTACGGTCAGGTAGACGGCGGCGCAGCACGCCATGTGGAGGAGGCCGAGCACCGCCGTCTGGACGGCCACCGGCGGGTGTGCGCCCCGGGTGACGAGGAACTGGGGGAGTACCGAGAGGTAGAGCAGCAGGCCCTTCGGGTTCAGGCCGCTGATCGTCGCGCCGCGCAGGAAGAGGCCGCCGGAGGGTGCCTGCGTGTCCTGTGCGCCCTGTGCGTCCGCCTCGGGTACCGCCGGGCGGCGCAGGACGCTCCAGCCCAGCCACACCAGGTATCCGGCCCCCGTCACCGTCAGCGCCGTCAGGAGCGCCGGCGAGCTCGCGACCAGGACGGCGAGGCCCGCGACGGCCAGCGTCGTGTGCAGCGCGTACCCCGCGACCAGTCCCGCCACCGCCCGTCCCACCGAACGGCCGCGCACCCCGTTCGCGATCACATACGCCCAGTCGGCGCCGGGCACGCAGACCAGCAGCAGGTCGAGGGCCAGGAAGGAGAGCAGCGTTCCCGAGTTCATGGTGGGGAGATTAGGCTCAGAAGGGCCGAAAGTGTTCCCAAAGTTTCCCCGAGATCGGGGGTTGAGTGGAAAGATCTGCCCCATGGACGACGTAGACCGGAAAATCCTTGCCGAGATGCAGCAGGACGGGCGGCTGACCGTGACCGAGCTGGCCGCGCGGGTGCGGCTCAGCGTCTCGCCCTGCCACCGGCGGCTGCGGGAGCTGGAGCGGTCGGGAGCCATCAGCGGATACCGGGCCGTCGTCGACCCCGCGGCCGTCGGGCTGACCTTCGAGGCGCTGGTCTTCGTCTCCATGCGGCAGGAGGACCGGGAGACGGTCGCCGAGTTCGAGAGGGCCCTCGGGGAGGTGGACGAGGTGCTGGAGGCGCAGCGGCTGTTCGGGGAGCCGGACTATCTGCTGCGGGTCGTCGCCGCCGATCTCGCGGCCTACCAACGGCTGTACGACGAGCGGCTCGCCAGCCTGCCGGGGGTGCAGAAGCTCACCTCGACGCTGGTGATGAAGCACGTGGTGAAGGATCGGCCACTGCCCGCACAGCAGAGCAGGCGGTGATCCACGGGAGCGTGAACCGCCGCCTGCCAGACAGGACTTGGGGACCTGGAAAGAGGCGTGTGACGTGTGTTACTTCGTCGGCTTCCTGCCTGTCACGCCCAGGTGTACCAACAGCGCCAGATTCGGCTTGAGTTCAGCCTGTTTGACGCCCCAGGTCTGGAAGCCCTTCTGGTGCGAGGCGACGGCCGCGAGCATCGCGACCAGCGAACCGGCGACCGCCGCCGGATTCACTTCCTTGTCGACCTTGCCCTTGGATTGCAGTTCGGCGACCGAATCCGCAAGGGAGTTGTTCACCGAGTTCAGGATCTTCATGCGGAGTTTGTAGAACCGCTTGTCGCCCTCGGCCGCACCGAGGTCGACGACGCGCAGAATCGCGTCGTTCTTGCGCCAGAACTCCAGGAAGCCGTCCACGAGTTCTTGCGCGGTCTGCCAGCCGGCCTTGCCGACCCACGACCGGCCTTCGAGCAACTCGGTCAACCCGGCGCCCTCGGTGGCCATTTGCTCGGCGATCTCCAGGACGGCGCCCTCCACGTCCGGGAAGTACTGGTAGAAGGTCGCGGGCGAAGTGCCCGCCTTCCGGGCGACATCGATGACTTTGACGTCCCGATAAGGGGAGGAGCTGAGCATCTCGCTGAGGCAGTCGAGCAGCTTCTGCCGGGTCGCCTGCCCACGCCGGCCGGCCACGCGGCCGTCGACGGTACGCACTTGTCCTGTCATGTCGTCAGCTTACCGAGGGGTGATCGGAGCGCGATTCGGCCGACTGCAAATGGGGTGCATGAGTGCACAGAGGCGGGTGTGCCTGGTCCTGCGGGGTGCGTGAGACGCCGTTAGTTTGGCGGTATGGCCGAAAACAGGGCATCCGCGTACGGAGAGGGCGTCCCGTGCTGGGTGGACGCGCAGCTCCCCGACGTGGAGGCGGGTAAGCGGTTCTACGGAGAGCTCTTCGGGTGGAGCTTCGAGGACCGGCCGGAGTGGTCCGGCGGCACGGTGTGGGCGCTGCACAAGGGGGAGCCGGTCGCCGCGCTGGCCCGCAAGACGGACGGCCGGCTGCCCACCGTGTGGACCGTGTACTTCGCGACGCCCGACGCCGAGGCGCTGGCCGACCGGGTCTGGGCCGCCGGCGGGCAGGTCGTGACGGCGCCCGTACCGGTCGCGGAGCTGGGCACGACGGCGCTGGTCACCGACTCCGAGGGTGCCGTGTTCGGTCTGTGGGAGCCGGGTGACCACACCGGCTTCGGCAGGCGGCACGAGCCCGGCACCTTCGCCTGGGCCGAGCTGTACGCCCGGGACACCGAGGCCGCCAACACCTTCTACGGCGAGCTCTTCCACGACGCCCTGTTCGGGCCGGACGCCAGGCCCGACTTCGGCCGGGCGCCCGTGGCGGAGGTCTTCCCGGCCGAGATGCCGCCCCACTTCGTCGTCCACTTCGGTGTGGACGACTGCGAGGACGTGCTCGGGACGGTGACTCGTCTCGGTGGTCGGATCCAGGCGCCACCATTCGAGACGTCCTACGGAAGGGTGGCCGTCGTCACCGACAATCAGGGGGCGTCGTTCGCCGTTCTGGAGCGACGGAAGCAGACCGAGCAGTGAGACTTGCCGTTTTGGGGTGAGACATCCCGAATGGGTCCCGGGTTCGCAACCAGTGCCCGGGACAGGAAGAATCGGGGTGCGCACCGCCATGGCGGTGCGCAGGTGAGACGCTGCACGGGGTCGCGCACAGATGTGACCGGCGCGGCCCGTACGGGGAGGTGGCAGGCAAGTGGTGGATCAGCTGACACAGCACGATCCGCGGCGAATCGGTCCGTTCGAGGTGCTGGGACGGCTCGGTGCCGGCGGCATGGGGCTGGTCTATCTCGCGCGCTCGGCGTCCGGCCGGCGTGTGGCGATCAAGACGGTCCGTACGGAACTCGCCGAGGACCAGCTGTTCCGCGTCCGCTTCTCGCGTGAGGTCGAGGCCGCCCGGGCGGTCTCCGGCTTCTACACGGCGGCCGTGGTCGACGCCGACGCGCGGGCCGCCGTGCCGTGGCTGGCCACCGCGTACGTCCCCGCGCCCTCCCTCGAAGAGATAGTGAACGAGTGCGGGCCGATGCCGGCCCAGGCGGTGCGCTGGCTCGCGGCGGGTGTGGCCGAGGCGCTGCAGTCGATCCACGGCGCCGGTCTGGTGCACCGGGACCTGAAGCCGTCGAACGTGCTGGTCGTCGAGGACGGCCCCCGGGTCATCGACTTCGGTATCGCGTCCGGCGTATCGAACACACGTTTGACGATGACGAACGTGGCGGTGGGCACGCCCGCCTACATGTCGCCGGAGCAGGCGAAGGACTCCAGGAGCGTGACCGGAGCGAGTGACGTCTTCTCGCTCGGCTCGATGCTCGTCTTCGCCGCGACCGGGCACCCGCCCTTCCACGGCGCCAACCCGGTCGAGACGGTCTTCATGCTGCTGCGGGAGGGGCCGGACCTGGAGGGCCTGCCGGACGAGCTGCGCCCGCTGATCGAGTCCCTGATGCAGATGGAGGCGACGAGCCGCCCCAACCCGGCCGACCTCCAGGCCCAGCTCGCCCCCCACCTCTTCGGCTCCGGCTCCGACGACAGCGGTACGGCGTCGGCGTGGCTGCCCGAGCGGGCGGTGAGCCTGATCGAGGGGCGGCGCAACGGCCGTCCGGCGGTGAAACCGGGACAGGGCTCGGGCCGCAGCGGCGGCGGCGCGCGACCGGCCCCCCTGCCGCCCCCGCCCTCGCACGACCCCGTCGTACCGGCGTCCCCGGTGCCCGTCGGCGCCCCGGACACCGGCCCCGTCCGGCTCGCCGGCGCCCAGGTGCCCATCGGGCCCGGACCGCGTGTCTCCGACGTCCGCGCCGCCGCCGTCAAGGCGCCGCCTCCGGAGGCCGCCCTGGCCGCCTCCTGGTCCAAGCCGCGCCCCGGCGTCAACGGCGCCGAACCCCCCATGAACGCCGTACCCGCGCCGCTGCCCGTGGCACCGGAAGCCGCGGCAGGCTGGCGCCCCTGGCGTTTCCGCATGTCGAACGACGTATGGGGCACCCCCTCGGTCGCCGGCGACCTCGTCTACGTCACGTCCTTCGAGGTCCACGCCCTGGACGTGGCCACCGGCCGCCGGCGCTTCAAGACGCGGGACGTGGCCTGGTCGATGGCGGTCGCGGACGGCCGTATCCACGCCTCCGACGGGCCGTCGCTGTTCGCCCTGGACTGCCGCGAGGGCGCCGACCTGTGGCGGCTGTCCACGGACGCCTGGGTGTACTCGCTGAAGGCCGACCGGGGCACGGTCGTCACCGGCACGCGCGGCGGCGGCGTCCAGGCCCGCGAGGCCTCGACCGGCCAGAAACTGTGGGAGCTCACCGGGGCCCAGACCGACTTCGAGTCGCCCGAGTCCGGGCCGGCCGTCCACGAGGGCACGGTGTACGTCTGGCAGGACGCCCGGCTGCGCGCCCTGGACGCCCGCACCGGCGACGAGCGCTGGTCCTACCCGATCGGCGACGCGGCCTCCTGCGGCGGTGTGCCGGTGCGGATCACGCACGCGCCCGACGGCTACGTGTACGTCTGCGCGGGCACCCGGGTCCTGGCGATCGACGTGGCGAGCGGCCGGGTGAAGTGGCACTTCGAGGCGCCCGCCGTCTTCCTCTCCCAGCCCACCTTCGCGCCGGGCCCCGCGGTCACCGGCGGTGGCATCTACCTGGCCGACTACCTCGGCACGGTCTACGCCCTCGACGCCACCGACGGCCGCGACCGCTGGCGCATCGCCACCGAGTCCCGGGCGTCCGTCGAGCCGGTCCTGGTGGCGGGCGGACATGTGCACGTGGGCAGCGGCAAGGGGCTGTACACCCTGGACGCGGTCACCGGCACGCCCAAGTGGCGCTTCCAGGCGGGCGGCGACATCGTCGGCGCCCCGGTGGTGGCGGAGGACCGCATCCACTTCGGGTCGACGGACCACCTGCTGTACACGCTGAAGGCCGACGACGGACGGCTGCGCTGGAAGCTCGCGACCGGCGGCGAGATCACCGGTTCGCCGGTGGTCAAGGACGGCGTCGTGTACGCGTGCAGCAAGGACCGGTGCGTGTACGCGCTGGACGCGGAGAAGGGCACGGGCACGGCCCGCACCGCATAGCCGGTGGTGTTCGGTGACGGCCGTCGTACGGGTTCACGGAAGGGGCCGGGCGGCGGCCGTCCACGGCAGACGCTACGCCGGGTACGCGACGATCGCCACGCGGTGACATGGCCGTGACATGTGATCGATAGGGTCATGGCATGCATCTACGGGGGCGCGGTCTCAAGTACACGGCGGTACTGGCGTTCGTGGTCCTCTCGCTGACGGGGTTCACGGGGCGCAGCCACGGACACCACGGCATCGGGAAGAGCCACGGCATCGGGAACAGCCACGGCGGCGGAGGCGGCTGCAGCAGTTCGGCGCAGGATCACGACAGTTCGTCGTCGAGCAGCCACAGGTACTACGACGATGACGACGACTATTCCTCCAGCGGCTCGTCCGGCTCGTCCGGCGGTTCCGGAGGTACCTCGTCCACGACCGCGTCGCTGCAGGACGCCACGGTGAAGCTGGTGCGCTGCGCGAGCGCGACGGCGCCGTACGCGACCGTCGAGGTCACCAACCCGAACGCGGTCGCCGCGACCTTCTCCGTCAGCGTCACCTTCAAGGACAAGCGGGACGAATACCTCGTCACCGGGTTCGCCGACGTCGAGGTGCCCGCGAACGACACGGCGACGGCGAAGGTGCAGGTCGGCAGCGCGAGCCTGGTCGCCTCGGTCGACCACTGCGACGTCGACGAGTCGGCGCGCGCCACCAGCAGCTGACCGGCCGCCTCACCGCACCCGGAACCCCCCGCCGCGCCGCACGGCGAACAGCTCCGCCTGGCGGTGCGCGGGCAGGTTGCCGAGGGAGATGAGATGCGGCGCCTGGGCGAACCCGGCGGCGAGTGCGGCCTCCTTGGCGGCCCACAGGGCCCGCACGGTCCCCTGCACGCCTTCGGGCGGATATCCGGCGATCACGGTGGCACAGGCGGTCGCCGCGGCCAACGCCCCGCCGGGGTCGGTGAGTTCGGAGACCAGCCCGATGTCGTACGCCCGGCGGGCCCCGATCCGCTCCGCCGTGCCCATCAGCATCATCCGCGCGACCTCGCCGTGCGGCATGCGGTGCGCCATGAGCACCGACTCGTAGGCGCTGACCATGCCGTAGGTGGTGTGCGGGTCGAAGAAGGTGGCGTCGGTGTCGGCGACGAGGAAGTCCGACTCCCCGAGGAGGTAGAAGGCGCCCCCGCAGGCCATGCCCCGCACGGCGGCCACGACCGGCTTCCACAGGTCGTTCGACTTGGGGCCGACGCGCAGCAGCGGATCGTCGGCCATGTAGGGCGAGCCCGGCTGCGGTACCTCGGCGTCCCGGTCGAGGCCGGTGCAGAACGCGCGCTCGCCGCTGCCGGTGAGGACGACGGCGCGCACGGAGTCGTCGAACCTCAACTCCCGCCAGATCCGCCGCAGTTCGTCGCGCATCGGGAGGTTGATTGCGTTGAGTCGCTCGGGCCGGTCGAGGGTGACGACGGCGATGCCGGTGGTCTTGTCGGCGTTCACGCGCACGGTCATGGCCGCTCCAGGACCCACTGGGGCAGCCCGTCGCCGTCGAAGACGACCTGCACCCTGGCGCCGATCCGGATGCGCTCGGGCGGGACCGAGTCGAGCCGCGCGCCGGCCTCGGCGACCACATTGCCGACCAGACGGATGCGCGGGGCCTCGGTGAGCTCGACGACGACGACGTTGTACGGCGCCTGCCGCGCGTAGTCGGGCAGCAGGGGCGGGTGCGGGACGACGTAGGACCAGATGCGCCCGTGTCCGTCGACCGGCCGCCACTCGCTCTCGAAGGACTGGCAGTGGGGGCAGCAGGGCCGGGGCGGGAAGCGGAGTTCGGAGCAGGCGGCGCAGGCCTGGACGCGGAGTTCGCCCTGGCGCGCGTAGCCCCAGAAGGGGGCGCCGTCGGCGTCGGTGACGGGGGTCAGCATGGGTGGCTCAACTCCTGTTCGTCAGCAGCAGGGCGGACGTCGGGACTCCCTCGCCGGCGGTGACCAGGCAGGTGGTGGCGTCCGGGACCTGGGCGGTGCTGGTGCCTCTGAGCTGCTTCACGCCTTCGTTGATGAGGTTGAACCCGTGGACGTAGGCCTCACTGAGCCCGCCGCCCCCGGTGTTGAGGGGCAGCCGTCCGCCCATCTCCAGGGCCCCCTGCTCGGTGAACGCACCGCCCTCTCCGCGGTCGCAGAACCCGTAGCCCTCCAGGGAGAGCGGTACGAGCGCCGTGAACGCGTCGTAGATCTGGGCCACGTCCACGTCCTGGGGCGTGAAGTCCGCGTGTTTCCAAAGGTGTCGGGCGGCGGCCTGGGCGGGTCCGGTGAGCGGGTCGTCGTTCCAGTAGTTGACCATGCCGTGGTGCTGGGAGGGCAGGCCCTGCGCTGCGGAGTGGACGTAGACGGGGGTCCGGCGGCAGTCACGCGCGCGTTCACCGGACACGACCACGCACGCCAACGCGCCGTCCGTCTCCAGGCAGTTGTCGAAGAGGCAGAGCGGCTCGCTGATCCAGCGGGAGGTCATGTACATCTCGCGGGTCAGAGGGCGGTCGTACATCACCGCGGCCGGATTCTGGTTCGCTCTGTTGCGGCAGGCGAGGGCGACGTTGAAGAGGTGGTCGCGGGTCACGCCGTACTCGTGCATGTAGCGGCGGGTGAGCATGGCGATCTCGTCGGCCGGGCGCAGCAGGCCGAAGGGGCGGGTCCACTGGGCGGGGGTGGGGAGTTGGACGGTGGTGTTCTTCCAGGGGCGGGGGCCGCTGCCGCGCTTGCGCGAGCGCCAGGCGACGCCGATCGTGGCCTGGCCCGCGGCGATGGCGGTGGCGAGATGGGCGACCGTGGCGCACGAACCGCCGCCGCCGTAGCCGGCCTTGCTGAAGAAGGTGAGGTCACCGAAGCCGACGGCCTTCGCCAGCTCCACCTCGTCCGTCTCCTCCATCGTGTACGAGGCGAGGGCGTCGACCTCGCCCGGAGCGATGCCCGCGTCGTCGAGAGCGGCGAGGACGGCCCGGCAGGCGAGGGTCTTCTCGTCCTCGTCCAGCCGTCTGGCGAAAGGGGTTTGCCCGATCCCGACGATCGCGGTGGCGTCCTTGATTCCGGTCATGGTGGGGGACCTCCGCAAGATGCCAGGGCAGCTGACAGGTCGTCAGGCTACAGCTAATCTGACGGACAGTCAGCAATGGGGTGTCCCCGGCTCGAACGGAGTTGAGAGGTGGGGAAGGTTGGGGGTCGTTGTGCGCGGTGACGTCGAGTGGGGCAGCATTCCGGAACTCGTCCGGTCCGCGGCCGAGCGGTACGCGGACGTCGAGGCGGTGGTGGAGGGCCGTACCCGGATCTCGTACGCCGAACTGGGCGCCCGCGTCGAACGGGCGGCGGCCGCCTGCATCGCGAGGGGCCTCTCGCCGGGTGACCGGGTCGCGATCTGGGCCCCCAACTCCCTGGACTGGATCGTGGCGGCGCTGGGCGCGGTGTCGGCCGGGGCGGTGCTCGTGCCGGTCAACACGCGCTTCAAGGGCGCGGAGGCGGCGGACGTGCTGCGCAGGAGCGGAGCGCGGCTGCTGTTCGTGACGGGGACGTTCCTGGGGACCTCGTACGTGGCGTCTCTGCGGCGGGCGGTCGCGGAGGGGCCGGAACTGCCGTCGCTGGAGCAGGTGGTGGTGCTGTCGGACGACGCGCCCGCCGACTTCCGTACGTGGAAGGACTTCCTCGCGGGCGGGGACGGAGTGGGCCCGTCCGAGGTGCGGGCGCGGTCGGCGGCGGTGGACGGCTCCCAGCCGTCGGACATCGTCTTCACGTCCGGCACGACGGGCCGCCCCAAGGGCGCGGTGATCACCCACGCGCAGACGCTCAGGGCGTACGAGATCTGGAGTGATCTCGCGGGGCTGCGGCGCGGCGACCGCTATCTGATCGTGAACCCCTTCTTCCACACCTTCGGCTACAAGGCCGGAGTCCTGGCCTGTCTGATGCGCGGCGCGACGATGATCCCCCAGCCGGTGTTCAACATCGACACGGCCCTGGCCAACATCGCGGCGGAGCGGGTGTCGGTCCTGCCGGGACCGCCGACCCTCCACCAGTCCCTGCTGGACCACCCGTCCCGCGACACCCATGACCTCTCGGCACTGCGACTGGTGGTGACGGGCGCGGCGGTGGTGCCGCTCAGGCTGGTGGAGCGGCTGCGCGGGGAACTGGGCGTGGAGACGGTCCTGACGGCGTACGGCCTCTCGGAGGCCAGCGGCATCGTGACGATGTGCCGGCGCGGCGACGACCCCACGGTGATCGCCTCGACGTCCGGGCGGGCGATACCGGGCACCGAGGTGCGGGTCGAGGCACCGCCCGGCGAGCCCGGCGAGGTCCTGGTGCGCGGCTTCAACGTCATGCGCGGCTACTACGAGGACGAGACGGCCACGGCCGAGGTGCTGACGGCGGACGGCTGGCTGCGGACCGGGGATGTGGGCGTGCTGGACGAGACGGGCTGCCTCAGGATCACCGACCGCATCAAGGACATGTTCATCGTCGGCGGCTTCAACGCCTACCCGGCGGAGATAGAGCAACTGCTGGGCCTGCACCCGGATGTGGCGGACGTCGCGGTGATCGGCGTACCGGATCCGCGGCTCGGGGAGGTCGGGAAGGCCTGTGTGGTGCGGCGGGCGGGCGCGGTCCTCACGGCGGACGACCTGATGGCGTGGGCACGGCGGGAGATGGCGAACTACAAGGTGCCCAGGCAGGTGGAGTTCCTGACGGAACTGCCCCGGAACGCGAGCGGGAAGGTGGTCAAGGGGGAACTGCGGGGGCGGGCGCGCTGAGCGCGGGCACACCTCGGCCGCGGCGGCTCCCCTCCGTGCCGCCGCGGCCGGTCCCCGTGCGAGGAGGCTTACGCCTTGGTCGGCTTGAAGGGCTCCGACGTGGCGTGCAGGTCCTTGGTCTCCAAGGGCTCGTCCGTGGCGTGCAGGTCGTCGGGCTTCACGGGCTTGTCCGTGGCGTGCAGGTCCTGGGTCGTGACCTTGCCGTCCGTCGTGGACGTGGCGTGCAGGTCCTCCGGCTTGAGCTCGTCGCTCATGGTCGTCAACTCCCCTTGGTGGATCGCATGGATGGATCGGCAGGGCCCGCCCGGTCACTCCCCCGAGGACGACCGGACGGACCCTGCTGGGCCGCTCGCCCCGATAAGTGGGTATGGGGCCCGCCAGTGACCCGTCTGCCCCCCGACGCGACGGATCGACTGCCTTCAGCATGGCGGAAGGCGATAAACGAATGATGAACGCCTCCGCGGGCCCCTCAGGCCGCGCGCAACGGTGTCAGCAGTGCCCGTACCTCCACGGCCTCGTCGGAGCCCAGGTCCTCGTAGATCGCCACGGCTTCCTGCCAGCAGACCTGCGCCCGGCCCGTCTGCCCGATGCCGCTGAGGGCACGGCCCAGGACGGTCAGGACGTTGCCCCGCCGCCACTCCCCGCCGATGCCGCGCAGCACCGTCAGCGCCATCTCGGCGTTCGCCGCGGCCTGCGCGGGGCGCCGGGCGGCGAGATCGACCTCGGCCAGCCGGAACAGGCTCATGCCCTCCCACAGGCGCTGGCGGCTGTCCCGGAACACCTCCAGCGCCTCGTGCAGCCGGTCGGTCGCGGAGTCCAGCTCGCCGCTCTGGGTGAGCGCCAGACCGAGCGCGTACCGGGCGTTCGCGCCCCGCATGGTGTTGCCCATCGCGTCGTAGACGCCGATGCCCTCCCGGGCCAGCGCGACCGCGCTGGTCGTGCGCCCGGTGGCGAGGTGGATGCGGGAGAGGTTGCACAGGGCGCTCGCCTCGCCGGGGCGGTCGCCCAGCGTGCGGAAGTGCTCGATGGCCTGGGAGAGGTGCTCCTCGCCGTCGGCGTGGCGGTTCTGGTAGAGCGCGAGGATCCCGCGTGCGTTGCTCGCCCAGCAGACCGGGAGAAGGTCCCGCGCCTGTCGCGCGAGGAGGGTGGCGCGCTCGGCCTCCTGGTCCGCCTGCTCGAAGCGGCCGATCACGAGATGGACGGTCACCAGGGTCATCAGGGCACGCGCCTCGGCCCGCGGATCGCCGAGCCGCCGGGAAGCCTCCACCAGGGTCTGCGCGGTCGCCTCGTATCCCTTGGAGTTGGCGCCCGACTCGGACAGGTCGTGCGCGGCCCACAGCAGGTCGATGGCGCGGGCGAGGGTCTCCGGCCGGCCCGCGGACCGGGTGACGCAGGCCAGGAGGCAGATCGCCTCCGCGTACAGCCAGTCCTGCGCCGCGTGGCGGTCGGCGAAGACCAGCCCCGGATGGGCGGTCGGGGCCAGCTGGTCCACCAGCCGGTCCCCCGGCCGCTCGATCGCGTACACCCCGGCCGCGGTGGCCAGGTAGAAGTCCAGCAACCGCGACATCGCCGCATCACGCTCGCTCGGCGGCCACTCGTCCCGCTCCGCGCACGCACGCGCGTAGAGCCGGACCAGGTCGTGGTAGCGGTAGCGGCCGGGAGCCGCCGACTCCAGCAGGGAGGTGTCGACGAGGGACTCCAGCAGGTCCTCCGTCTCGTCGGCCGGAAGGTCCAGCACCGCGGCGGCCGCCGCCACCGAGATGTCCGGGCCGTCCGCGAGCCCCAGGAGACGGAACGCGCGTGCCTGGGCCGGCTCCAGCGCGCCGTAGCCCAGCTCGAAGGTGGCCTTGACCGCCAGGTCGCCGGCCTGCAGTTCGTCCAGGCGGCGGCGTTCGTCCGCCAGCTTGGCGGCGAGGACGGAGACGGTCCAGGTGCGGCGGGCCGCCAGGCGGGAGGCCGCGATGCGGATCGCCAGCGGGAGGAACCCGCACGCCGCCACGACGTCCAGGGCGGCCTTCCGCTCCGAGGCCACCCGCTCGGCGCCCACGATCTTGGTGAACAGCGACAGAGCCTCGTCCGGCGACATCACGTCCAGGTCCACGAGGTGGGCGCCCGCCAGGTCGACCATCCGCACCCGTGACGTCACCAGGGCCGCGCAGCCCTCCGTGCCGGGGAGCAGGGGCCGTACCTGGGCCGCGTCCCGGGCGTTGTCCAGCAGGACCAGCACCCGGCGGCCGTCCAGGACCGAGCGGTACAGCGCCGAGCGTTCCTCCAGGGAGTCCGGGATCGCCGAGTCCACGGTGCCGAGCGCGCGCAGGAACGACCCGAGCACGGTCTCCGGTTCCGCCGAACTCGCGCCGGCGCCCTGGAGGTCGACGTACAGCTGCCCGTCCGGGAAGGCGGCCCGCGCCTGGTGGGCGACGTGCACGGCGAGCGTGGTCTTGCCCACGCCCCCGATGCCCGCCACCGCCGACACCGCCATCACCCGGCCCTCCGCCGAGGCCAGCACCTCACCCAGCTCGGCCACGAAGGCCGAACGGCCGGTGAAGTCCGGGACCGTGGCCGGGAGCTGGGCCGGGCGGACGAGGGTGGAGGCCGGCTCGGCCTTCGGGGACGGGGCCTGCGCCAGACTCGGGTCGGCCCGCAGGATCCGCTGCTGCAGTTCCCGCAGCCCCGGACGTGGATCCACGCCGAGTTCGTCCGCCAGCAGCTGCCGGGTGTCCGTGTACACGGCCAGCGCCTCCGCCTGGCGGCCGCTGCGGTACAGCGCCAGCATCAGCAGTTCGCGCAGCCGCTCGCGCAGGGGGTGCGCGGCCGTCAGGGCGGTCAGCTCCGACACCGCCTCCGCGTGGCACCCCTGCTCCAGGTCCATGTCCAGCCGGGATTCGAGGAGTTGCAGCCGCCACTCCTCCAGACGGACCCGCTGGGTCTCCGCGTACGGGCCCGGCACGCCGGCCAGCGCCTCGCCGTCCCACAGCGCCAGCGCGCGGCCCAGCACCTCCCGTGCATGGCGCAGGTCCCCGGAGCCCCGCGCCTTCTCCGCCTCGGCCGCCAGCTCCTGCGCCACCGCCAGGTCCAGCGCGCCCTCGGCGAGCCCGCGCACCGCGTACCCGCCGGACTCGCTCACCAGGACCCTGGGGTCCAGCACCTTCCGCAGCCGGGAGGCGTACGTGCGCAGTGCCGCCAGTGCCTGCGACGGCGGCTCCTCGCCCCACAGGGCGTCGATCAGCTCGCCCGCGGTCGCCGTGCGGCCCTCGCGCAGCAGCAGGGCGGCGAGCAGGGCGCGTTGCTGCGGGGAGCCGGTGCTGAGCTGCACCTCGCCGCGTCGGGCTCGTACCGGACCGAGCACGCCGAAGCTCAGCGCGACCGGCTCCGCGCAGGAGCCGGACCGCCTCTGCTCCGGCACTCGCGGTACACCGTCCATCGCCGTCCCCCTAGACACAGTGAGCAACTCCGTCAGTTTGCCTTGTTCTCGGCGGATGCGTCAGCTGTGGAGCGCGCGGTCACCGACAGACGCGCGGGATATCACAAGGCCCTCACCTGCTCTTCGCACACTTCCGAACATTCCCGGGCCATTCCCGAGCGCCAAGAAGTCCACAACCACATAGCTGACGGCCCGTCAGATCGGCGCTACCGTGGCCGCCATGGACACCCAAGCCACCGCGCAGACCACGTTTCCGCTGATCATCTCCGTCGACGACCACACGGTGGAGCCCGCCGACGTCTGGCAGAGCCGCCTCCCGGAGAAGTACCGGGACGTCGGCCCGCGCATAGTCCGCGCACCGCTGAAGGAAATGACCTTCCTGGGCGGGCGCTTCCGGCCGGTCATGGGCAAACCGGGCGACGACGGCCCGCTGGGCGACTGGTGGGTCTACGAGGACCTGCACCGCCCCCTCACCCGCCTGGACACGGCGGTCGGCTACAGCAGGGACGACATCAAGCTGGAGGTGATCACCTACGAGCAGATGCGGCCCGGCTCGTACGACGTCCCGCAGCGCCTCGCCGACATGGACGTCAACCACGTCCAGTCCGCCGTCTGCTTCCCGACCTTCCCCCGCTTCTGCGGTCAGACCTTCACCGAGGCCAAGGACCACGAGCTGGGCCTGCTCTGCGTGCAGGCCTACAACGACTGGATGGTGGAGGAGTGGTGCGGCCCGGCGGCCCAGGGGCGGCTCATACCCCTCACGCTCATACCCCTGTGGGACGCGGAACTCGCCGCCGCCGAGGTGCGGCGCAACGCCGCCCGCGGTGTCCGGGCCGTCGCCTTCTCCGAGATACCCCCGCACCTCGGCCTGCCGTCCGTCCACACCGACGACTGGGACCCCTTCCTCGCGGCCTGCGACGAGACCGGCACGGTCGTCGCCATGCACATCGGCTCCAGCAGTCGGATGCCGTCGACGTCCAAGGACGCGCCGCCCGCGGTGGGTTCGACGATCACCTTCGCCAACTGCTGCTTCTCGATGGTCGACTGGCTGATGAGCGGCAAGTTCGAGCGCTTCCCGAACCTCAAGGTCATGTACGCCGAGGGGCAGATCGGCTGGATCCCCTACATCCTGGAGCGCGCCGACGTCGTCTGGGAGGAGAACCGCGGCTGGGGCGGGGTCGCCGACAAGGTCCACCGCCCGCCGTCCGAGCTGTTCGCCGAGCACGTCTACGGCTGCTTCTTCGACGACGCCTTCGGCCTGAGGAACCTCGACTCCATCGGCCCGGGCAACGTCCTGTACGAGACCGACTACCCCCACTCCGACTCCACCTGGCCCAAGTCCCGCGAGGTCGGCGAGGCGCAGATGGGGCACCTGGAGGCTCAGGTGGTGGAGCGGATCGTGCGGGGCAACGCCATCGAGCTGCTGGGGCTCACCCCCGAAGGGCTCTGGGCGCGGTGAGTGCCCTCTCGTACGGGATGCAGCTGCCCGTCCAGTCCCAGAGCACCATCTACGCCGAGCAGTGGGAGGCCGGGGCCGGCCCCGAGGACCTGGCGGAGATCGCCCGCGGCGCCGACCGGGCCGGCTTCGACTACGTCGCGAGCTGCGACCACGTGGCCGTTCCGCGGCGCCTGGCCGCCGCCATGAGCACGGTCTGGTACGACCCCGTGGCCACCCTCGCCTTCCTCGCGGGGGTGACCGAGCGGGTGCGGCTGCTCAGTCACGTGGCCGTCGTGGGGCTACGGCACCCCCTGCTCACGGCCAAGCAGTACGCCACCCTCGATCACCTCAGCGGCGGGCGGCTGATCCTCGGTGTCGGGGCCGGGCACGTGCGTGAGGAGTTCGAGGCGCTCGGCGTCGACTTCGAGCGGCGCGGGGCCGTGCTCGACGAGAACATCGACGCCCTGCGCGCCGCCCTCGGCCCGGACGAGTTCCCCGAGCACCACGGCAAGCTCCACGACTTCGCGGGCCTGGGCCAGCGCCCCAGGCCGGCCCAGCAGAACGTCCCCCTCTGGGTGGGCGGCTCCTCGCCCGCCGCCGTGCGCCGGGCCGCCCTCAAGGGCGACGGCTGGCTGCCGCAGGGCGATCCGCGCGACCGGCTGCCCGCACAGATCGAACGGATCCGGCGACTGCGGGAAGAGGCGTGCATCGAGGGGCCGTTCGTGATCGGCGCGATCACCGAGCCCCTGTACCTCGGAACGGCCACCTGGGACGTCGGCCGCCGCACCCTCACCGGCTCCCCGGACGCGCTCGCCGAGTCCCTCCGCGCCTACCGCGCCATGGGGGTGCACCAGATCCAGGTGCGGTTCCGGTGCCGCGGACGCACCGAACTCACCGACCAGATGGCGGCCTTCGGGGCGGAGGTGCGGACCCTGCTGTAGAGGCTGCCCTTCCCGTTGACCACAGGACGGACAGCCCCTCGTTCAGCCGCTGCAGGGAGCCGGGCCCCGGCCGGTCCGGCGGCGGGGGCAGCGGCATGGGGCCACTCGTGCGACTTCGGTAGCCGCTCGCTGTCATGCCTCGATGGCCTGCACGGAGGTGAGTTTCGCGGCGGCGGCGATGGCCGAGTCCGCCCTGCCGGTCGGAACGGTGGCCCGGATGTATCCGAGCCTGTCGTACGTCCGGGCGACGGAGCCGCCCTTGACGGCGTCCAGTTCGCGGGCGACCTGCTCGGTCCCGCCGGGAGCGGTGGCGATCATCATCGTGACGTTCTTGTCGCGGTGCGCCTTGGCCTGCGCGAGGAGGTGGGTGTCGTCCGAACCGAGCTTGGCGTGCGCGGACTTGAAGCCGGGGTCGGCCGTGGCGACGGTGGAGCCGTCCGCGGCGAAGGCTGCGGGTAGGGGGCCGAGCGCGGCGAGCGCGGAGACGAGGCCGGCGGCCACGGCGACTCGGGCGACGCGTCGCGCGCCCGATATCCGAGTGGGGTGGGGGGTGGGGGCATGCGTGATCCCTCCTCCTCGGCCCACCCGAGGCCCTCGCACCCGCTCGGCGAGTTCTCGACGCTCCCCGCACCGCAGACGGCCGCCGCAGGCACGCGTCGACCGGACCGGCGTCAGTGAGTGCCGCCGGCCCCGCAAGCGAGCGCGGGTCGGGCACCGAGCCGAACCAGAGACTCAGGTGAGCGACCTGGTCGGGGTCCGCAATGATCACCAAGCCCGCGCCCGCACCGCTACCTGACCCCCAGCCAAAGACCCGTACAACCACGGGACTTGAAGCCGACTGGTTTCGGCCTGCGAACGTTTCTGCCCGCGAATTTTGCGAGAGGTATTGACGCTGATCACCGGAACCCTATGATCCAGTTGCTCGACCCTTCGGTCAATGTTCGCTATGCCGAACACTCAGGGCCGCACCACACCGCCCCCGGACAGCCCCTGACGGGCCAAACCGGAGTCGCTTGCCCAAGGATGACGAGGTCCTTATGCGCAGAAGTAGGTTCAGTCTCAAACGTCCGTCCGTGGTGCTAGCCGCCGCGGTTGCGGCCCTGGCCGCGTTGGCGGGGCTGCTCGTCGTCAGCCCGGCTCAGGCGGCCGGCGACAACCAGAAAGGGACCGACGTGCCCCGGGCGAGCAACGCGTGTGCTCTTCCGTCGACGTACCGCTGGACATCGACCGGCCCGCTGGCGCAGCCGAAGTCGGGGTGGGCCTCGCTCAAGGACTTCACCAGCGTCGTCTACAACGGCAAGCACGTCGTCTATGCCACGACGCACAACACCCTCGCCGGTAACGATGGGCGCTGGGGATTGACGACCTTCAGCCCCTTCACGAACTGGTCCGACATGGCCACCGCCACCCAGAACACGATTCCCTTCGATGGCATCGCGCCGACGCTGTTCTACTTCGCCCCGAAGAACATCTGGGTGCTCGCCTACAACGGGGGTTGGCCAGATGCCTTCTCCTACCGCACTTCGAGCGACCCCACCGACCCCAACGGCTGGTCCGCGCAGCAGACGCTGTTCACGGGCACCCTCCCGGCTGGGGGCCCCCTCGACGTGACCCTCATCGGCGACGACACGAACATGTACATGTTCTTCGCCGACGACCAAGGCAACATCTATCGGTCCAACATGTCCATCGGGAACTTCCCGGGCAGCTTCGGTTCGTCGTTCACGAAGATCATGAGCGACACGGCGGCCAACCTGTTCGAGGCGCCGGAGGTCTACAAAGTCCAGGGCCAGAACCAGTACCTCATGATCGTCGAGGCGCAGGGGGGCAACAACGGGCGCTTCTTCCGTTCGTTCACCGCCACCAGCCTGGACGGCCCGTGGACACCGCAGGCCGACACCGTGAGCAACCCCTTCGCCGGCAAGGCCAACAGTGGCGCCGCCTGGACCAACGACATCAGCCACGGCGATCTGGTTCGCACCAACCCCGACCAGACCAAGACCATCGACCCTTGCAACCTCCAGTTCCTCTACCAGGGGCGCGACCCCAGCACCGACGGCATGGACTACGGCCTCCTGCCGTACCGGCCGGGCGTGCTGACACTGCAGCCCTAGCCGGTGGCGTGCCCCAGGTCCTGGTGTTCCTGACGTTCGCGGGCAGCGACGTACGCCGAACCGGGTGAGCGTCACAGCGAGCGATCAGGAACGGGTGGAGTTGGAGCGGCGGGCTCGGTGCAAGGCCGAGCCCGCCCGTGCACGCGGAGAACTCGGATGGTGGCGGCCTCGTCCTCGTCGACCACGAGACGCGGAACGTGTCAAGCCTGGTGAGTCGGTCGGTTTCAGTTGCTTGGTGACCTGCTCGGCCATGTGCCGGGCGGGTTCCGGCCGAGGGTGGTCCGGGTCGGCGTGCGGCCTGAGGGTCTTCGAGCAGGCGGATGACGTCAGTCTCCTCGGGTTCCCGGTCACGACAGGCAGCGCATCTGACACCTGACGTTCCGTCAGATATGGCGCTACGATGCCGAGTCCACCGTGTCCACCATGTAGAAGGGGGCCGTCATGGGCAAGCTCGACGGACGCGTAGTCATCGTCACCGGCGCGGCGCGCGGACAGGGGGAGCAGGAGGCCCGCCTGTTCAGGGCGGAGGGGGCCGAGGTCGTGGTCGCCGACGTCCTCGACGAACAGGGCGAGGCCCTGGCGCGGGACATCGGCGGCCGGTACGTCCACCTGGACGTCGGCGAGGAAGACCAGTGGCGGTCCGCCGTGAGCACGGTCAAGAACGCGTACGGCCGCGTCGACGGACTGGTCAACAACGCCGGCATCCTGCGCTTCAACTCCCTCCTCGACACACCCCTCGACGAGTTCATGCAGGTCGTGCGGGTCAACCAGGTCGGCTGCTTCCTCGGCATCAAGACCGTCGCGCCGGTGATGGAGGACGGCGGCACGATCGTCAACACCGCGTCCTACACGGCTGTGACGGGCATGGCTGCCGTCGGCACGTACGCCGCCACCAAGCACGCCATCCTCGGCCTCACCCGCGTCGCCGCCCTGGAACTCGCGGACCGGCGCATCCGGGTCAACGCCATGTGCCCCGGCGCCATCGACACCGCCATGTCCAACCCGGCCCGGCTGGACCCGGCGGCGGACGCGGCGGAGACGGGCCGGGCCCTGGACGAGCTGTACCGCAAGCTCGTGCCGCTCGGGCGGATCGGGAGGCCGGAGGAGGTCGCTCGCCTCGCGCTGTTCCTGACCGCTGACGACTCCTCGTACATCACGGGGCAGCCGTTCGTGATCGACGGGGGGTGGCTGGCGGGCGTGTCGGTCTTCTGACCGGTCGCCGGGGTCGGTCTTCAGGGCCGGTCGTCCCGCCACTATCTGACTGGCCGTCAGCTATTGACGGTGCGTGCGGGCGGTGCAACAGTCGGGCGGCAGGGAATCTGACGGTGCGTCAGGAATGTAGGGATGGTGACCCGCCTTGGAATTCGGGCTCTTTGTACAGGGATACGTGGGCAAGCGCGCCGAGACCGACCCGCTCGCCGAGCACAAGGCGCTGATGGAGGAGACCGAGTACGTCATCCAGGCGGACAGGTCGGGCTTCAAGTACGCCTGGGCGTCCGAGCACCACTTCCTGGAGGAGTACTCGCACCTCTCCGCCAACGATGTGTTCTTGGGGTACCTCGCTCACGCGACCGAGCGCATCCACCTCGGCTCGGGGATCTTCAACCCCCTCGCCCAGGTCAACCACCCGGTGAAGGTCGCCGAGAAGGTCGCCATGCTCGACCATCTCACCGGCAACCGCTTCGAGTTCGGCAGCGGGCGCGGGGCCGGCTCGCACGAGATCCTCGGGTTCATTCCGGGCGTGACGGACATGAACTACACCAAGGAGATCTGGGAAGAGACCATCGCCGAGTTCCCGAAGATGTGGATGCAGGACGAGTACGTCGGCTTCCAGGGCAAGCACTGGCAGCTGCCGCCACGGAAGATCCTGCCGAAGCCGTACGGGAAGTCGCACCCGGCGATGTGGTACGCGGCCGGGTCGCCCCCGTCGTACGCCATGGCCGCCCGCAAGGGGCTCGGAGTGCTGGGCTTCAGCATCCAGAAGGTCTCCGACATGGAGTGGGTGCTGGAGCAGTACAAGACGGCGGTCGTGAACGCGGAGCCGGTCGGCGAGTTCGTCAACGACAACGTGATGGTGACGACGACGGCGATCTGCGCGCCGACCCATGCCGAGGCGATCGACATCGCCGTGCACGGGGGGCTGCACTACCTCCCCTCGCTGGTGTTCCGGTACCACGACACGTTTCCCCGTCCCGAGGGGTTCCCGGTGTGGCCGGAGACCTTGCCGGAGTACACGCCGGAGTTCGTGGAGCTGCTCATCGAGGAGGAGCTGCTGATCTGCGGTGATCCCGACGAGGTGTTCACGCAGTGCAAGCGGTGGGAGCAGGCCGGGGCCGATCAGCTGAGCTTCGGGTTGCCGGTGGGGGTGCCGAAGGAGGAGACGTTGCAGACGATTCGGCTGATCGGGGAGCACGTGATTCCGAAGATCGATACGGATCCCGTTCATCGGACTTCGCGGTTCCGGGCCGCCGTCTGATCGCCGTCGGCGGGTGCGGGTGCGCTGTGGCCGGTCGCCCGCACGCGGCGGAGCCGCATATCGATACAGCCCCGCGCCCCTGAAGACAGGTAGGCCGGCGCAACGGAGGTTTGAGGAGGGCACCCTCATGCTTGATCACGTCATCAAAGGCGCGACCGTCGTCGACGGGACCGGCGCGCCTGGCTTCACCGCCGATGTCGGGATACGGGACGGTCGTATCGCCGCCGTCGGGATCATCACCGAGGAGGCCCGGACGACGGAGGATGCCGCCGGGCTCGTCCTCGCCCCTGGCTTCGTCGATCCTCACACGCACTACGACGCCCAGTTGTTCTGGGATCCGTATGCCACGCCGTCCCTGAACCACGGGGTGACGACCGTCGCGGCCGGGAACTGTGGGTTCACGCTGGCACCGTTGAATCCGGACCGCCCGGACGACGCCGACTACACGCGCCGCATGATGTCCAAGGTCGAGGGGATGTCGCTGGTCGCGCTGGAGGAGGGGGCGCCCTGGAGCTGGAACGGCTTCGGGGAGTATCTGGACGCCCTGGAGGGGCGGATCGCCGTCAACGCGGGTTTCATGGTGGGGCATTGTGCGCTGCGGCGGTATGTGATGGGGCCGGACGCCGTCGGTGGGCAACCGACCGACGAGCAACTGGACGCCATGCTCCGCCTGTTCCATGAGGCGATGGACGCCGGTGCCTGGGGCTTGTCCACCACCCAGTCGTCCACCCACTCCGACGGCGACGGGCAGCCGGTCGCCTCCCGGCATGCGAAGCCGGCGGAACTGCTCGCGCTGTCACGTGCCGTCGGCGAGCACGAGGGCACGCAGATCGAGGCGATCGTGGCGGGCTGCCTGGACCAGTTCAGCGACGCCGAGATCGACCTGCTGGCGGAGATGAGCGCGGCCGCGGGACGCCCCCTGAACTGGAACGTCCTGACCATCGACGCCGCCGTCCCCGAGCGCGTACCCCGGCAGCTGCTGGCGAGCGAGCAGGCGCGCAAGGCGGGCGGTCGGATCGTCGCGCTCACCATGCCGATCCTCACGCCGATGAACATGTCCCTGGGCACGTTCTGCGCGCTGAACCTGATACCCGGTTGGGGCCCGATCCTGGGGCTGCCCGTCCCGGAGCGGATCGCGAAGCTGCGGGACGCGGACGTGCGGGCCGAGATGCTGCTCCGCGCCCGGTCCAAGGAGGCGGGCGTCTTCCGGCGGCTCGCGAACTTCGGGCGGTACGTCATCGGCGACACCTACAGCGAGGCGAACCGAGGGCTGAGCGGGCGGGTGGTCGGGGACATCGCCGAGGAGCGGGGCCTGGAACCCTTCCAGTGCCTGGTCGAGATCTGCGCCGCCGACGACCTGCGTACGGTCCTGTGGCCCATGCCCACCGACAACGACCCGGCGTCCTGGGCGCTGCGGGCCGAGACCTGGCAGCACGAGGACGTCATGCTGGGCGGCTCCGACGCGGGCGCGCATCTGGACCGGATGTGCGGGGCGCCGTACACGACCCGGTTCCTCGGTGACTGTCTGCGCCGGCGGAAGCTGGTCGGCCTGGAGCAGGCGGTGAAGATGCTGACCGCCGATCCGGCGCGGCTGTTCGGGCTGCGCGAGCGGGGACGGGTGGAGGAGGGCTTCCATGCGGACCTGGTGCTCTTCGACCCGGAACGGATCGACGCGGGCCAGGCCACCCTGGTGCACGACCTGCCGGGTGACAGCCCGCGGCTCGACGCCAGGGCGATCGGGATACGGGCCGTGTGGGTCAACGGGGTCGAGGCGATCCGGGACGACGTGGTGAGCGGCGCCGTACCCGGGAAGGTGCTCAGGTCCGGGCGGGACACCAGGACGGTGAGCACCCGGTGAGCGAAGTGACCGACGGGCAGCCGCTGTTCGTCGGTGGCGCCTGGGTCGAGCCGGACGACGGGCACTACGCCGTCGTCGACCCGGCGACCGAACAGACCGTCGGGTGGGCTCCGGAGGCCTCGCGGGATCAGGTGCACGCGGCGTGTGCCGCGGCCCGCGAGGCCTTCGGGCCGTGGTCCAGGACCTCGCCCGAGGAGCGGTCGGCGGTCCTCGGGCGGGCGGCGGACATCATCGTGAGCCGGTTCGCGCCGTACGCCGAACTCGCGCAGGCCGAGACCGGTGCCACGACGGGGACGGCGCGGGCGATGCAGGTCGGGGTGGGTGTGGCCCGGTTCCGGCGGTACGCACGTGTGGAGCCCGCCGAGTGGGCGATCCCGCCGCAGGTCAACGAGGCGGCTGGGGGCACCTCCCACGCCTTTAAGGCAGTGGGGGCGGGGAAGGCGAGCGTGATGGGGGCGCTGGCCGTGCGGCAGCCGGTCGGGGTCGTCACCTGCGTCACGTCGTACAACAACCCGTGGGCGAACCCGGCCGGCAAGATCGCCCCCGCCCTCGCCATGGGCAACACGGTCGTGGTGAAGCCCGCCCCGCAGGACCCCCTGTCGGTCTACCGCATGGCGGAGGCGCTGGAGGCAGCGGGGGCGCCGCCGGGTGTGGTGAACGTCGTCTCCGGCCGCTCGGCCTCGGTCGGCGAGGCGGCCGTCGCGTCACCGGACGTCGACATGGTGAGCTTCACCGGCTCCACCGCGGTCGGGCAGCGCATCGCCGAGGCCTGCGGGCGGGACATGAAGCGTCAGTTGATGGAGCTGGGCGGGAAGGGAGCCGCGCTCGTCTTCGACGACGCGGATGTGGCCTCGGCGGTGGCGGGCATCGGCACCACCTTCTCCTTCTACAGCGGGCAGATCTGCACGGCACCGACGCGGGTCCTGGCGCAGCGCGGGGTCTACGACCGTCTCGTCGAGCAACTGGCCGCGTACGCACGCCGGTTGAAGGTGGGGGACCCGCGGCAGCCGGACACCGTGGTCGGGCCGGTGATCTCCGCTGCCCATCGCGAGCGGGTGGAGTCGTACGTCGAACTGGGCCGCAAGGAAGGCGCAGTGCTGGTCACGGGCGGTGAACGCCCGCCGTACGACCGCGGCTTCCACGTCGCCCCGACCCTCCTCGCCGACTGCACCAACGACATGCGCGTGGCCCGCGAGGAGATCTTCGGACCGGTGCTCGTGGTCATCCCCTTCGACGAGGAGGACGAGGGCATCGCGCTCGCCAACGACAGCGACTACGGCCTCATCGACTATGTCTGGTCGGGGGACGTGGCCCGCGCCTTCCGGGTGGCCCGGCGGCTGCGGGCCGGCGGGATCGGCGTCAACACCGTCGGGCGCAACATGGAGGCGCCGTTCGGGGGGTTCAAGAAGAGCGGGGTGGGGCGGGACGTGGGGTCGTACGCGCTGCACGCGTACAGCGAGGTGCAGGCGATCGTGTGGCCGGGGTAGGCGCGGGCCGTCAGGGGGTCGCCGAGACAAGCCCGCGCGGTGACCCGCGCTCGGCGGCGGATGAGGGAAGCCGGTCACGTACGGCCTTCGTCGACCCGCACGTACGCTCCCGCACGCGCCGCGGCCGCGGCGGCTTCGGCGGCCTGGTCCGCGGCGGCTACGTCGAGGCGGTCGCAGGTGGTCAGCAGGCCGGTAGTAGAGGGCTGCGGAGACAGCACGGATCACCTCGTGGACATCGGTGCCCTCAGGCACCTCGCCCCTGCCGACGGTCGGACCGGACGCTCAGTCGTCCAGATCCACCCGCACCGTCAGCAGGTTCGTCCCCAGCAGCCGTACCGCCGTGCTGTTGCTGCGGGGCAGGGTGCGCAGACGGGTCACCGGGTCGTCGTCGGGCATGAGGTGGGCCGTGCCGGTGTGCCAGCGCCCGCGGATCCGGACCCGCACCCTCGGGTCGGCCTTGATGTTGCGGACGTACTGGGACAGCTCCCCGAACTCCGAGACCAGCCAGAAGGAGCCGCCGATCCGGCGACCGCCCAATGGGGTGCGGCGGGGCAGTCCGGAGGTCCGGCCGGTGGTCTCCAGCAGGGTCTGCAGGGGCATCCGGCGCGTGAACGGGTTGGCCACGTGACGCTGGAAGGCGGTGGTGGCGCGGTGGCGCAGGCCGGTGGGGCGGGGCATGGTCCGTACGACTCCTTCGCATCCGAGGAGACCCGGGTTCACTTCTGAGCACGTCCGAGTCCCGAACTGTTGCTGCAATGGTCTCCCACGCGCGCGCGAGGAAGGCGGGCGGTCGGCGGATGCGGGTCGTGACCTGGAACCTGTGGTGGCGGTTCGGTCCCTGGGCGGAGCAGCAGAAGGCGATCCTCGCGGTGTTGCCGGTCGGGGTCCCGGCGCCCGTATCGACTACCTCTTCGCGCGCGGCCCGGCCGGACCCGACGGGGTCGGGACCGTGTGAGGCGTAGGGCGGGTCGGGGACAGGCCGGTCGACGGGGTGTGACCGTCGGACCATGCGGCGGCGGTGGCGGATCTGGACTCAGCGCCACAGGCGCGCCCCCCACCAACGACTTCGTGGGCGCCGCGGCCGTGGTCCGTGCCTACCGGCATCGCGTCCTGATCAGGAACGCCTGAGGTCATGACGGCGCTGGAAGACGCGCGAGCAGGTCGTCGATGCCGGCGACCGGTCACACGTGAACGGTTCGTGAGCTGTTCCGGTGCGTGGCACGTGAGCACGATGGTGCAGGAAACACCACGGCGTGCGGTTCGGGACGGGGGCGGACCGCACGCCGATGTCGTTGGTCGGGCCCGATCAGCCGCTCGGCGCATCGCTTACAGATGACACCGCTATCCAGTGCTCACCTCAGGGAGAACCAGTACATGCGCAAGCATCGCCTTCGCCACAGTCTCATTGGTCTGCTGGCCGCTACGGGTCTGGTCGGTGCCATCGCCGGCGCCGGTCCTGCGCAGGCAGCCCCCGCGCAGGCGCGAGCCAAGGTCTACCTGACAACCTCCGTCACCCAGTGGACCCACTACCAGCCCAACCTGCACAGCCACGCAGGAACGCTCTACGCAGGTCGCAACTACTTCTACTGCTGGACCGCCGGGGACTGGTACCAGGGCAACGACCACACCTCTGGTGCCTGGCTCCGCACCGACGATGACACCGGCCACACCAACGTGTACGTCAACATGGTCAACCTGACCGACGCGGACTTCTGGCGCGCTCAAGACCTGCTGCCCCAGTGCTGAGTGGCGCCCACCCGTCGACCTTCTCGCAACTGCTCCTTCAGGGACGGAAGGTGCGGCGGTAGGTGTCGGGTGGGACGCCGACGCTGCGGTGGAAGTGACGGCGCAGGGTAGTGGCGGTGCCCATGCCGGTGGCCGCGGCGATGGTGTCCACGGTGGCGTCGGTCGTCTCCAGCAGTTCCTGGGCGTGGCGAATGCGCTGGGTGTGGAGCCATTGCAGTGGCGTGGTGCCGGTGAGGTGCCTGAAGTGGCGGCCGAGGTGGCGTGAGCTCATACGGGCCTGGCGGGCCAGGTCCTCCACGGTCAGCGGCTGGTCCAGCCGCTCCAGCGCCCAGGGGAAGAGCTGGCCCAGGGGGTGGTTGCCCGGGGCGGGGAGCGGGGTGGCGATGAACTGGGCCTGGCCGCCGTCGCGGTGGGGTGGCACCACCAGGCGTCGGGCGATCTTGTTGGCGTTGGCCGAGCCGTGGTCGAGGCGGACCAGGTGCAGGCACAGGTCCATGGCGGCGGCCTTGCCCGCGGAGGTGAGGACGTCGCCGTTGTCGACGTAGAGGACGTCCGGATCGACGGTGGCCGCCGGGTGGCGCCGGGCCAGTTCCCGAGTGTGGGCCCAGTGTGTGGTGGCGCGCCTGCCGTCTAGCAGTCCTGCCGCGCCCAGGACGAAGGCGCCCGTGCACAGTGAGGCCACGCGGGCACCGGCCGCGTGGGCCGCACGCACCGCCTCGACCAACTCGGCGGGCGGCTCGCGGTCGGTGTCGGCCCAGCCGGGGACGATCACTGTGTCCGCCTGCGCGAGGTGGTCGAGTCCGTGGTCGGGGTCCAGGCGGAAGCGGCCGATGTGCACCGGGCCGCTCCCGCAGAGGGAGAAGTCGTACCAGGGGTCCACGACGTGGGTCAGCTCGGCTCCGAAGACCTCGACGGCCACGGACAGTTCGTAGTGGAGCATGCCGTCGGTGACGGCCAGTGCAACAGCGGGCATGTCCGAAACTGTACGCGGCGTGTCGTTTCCGACGCTCGCGCGGGGTGCTGTCGGAGGGGCAGGCTGTGGGTGTCGGGCCGCAGCGGATCGACATCGCAGCGGGCGTTCGAGAGTGCATGGAGGGGTCGGTCTCATGGGGTCAGGTCAGCTGGTGACGGTGTTCGGCGCATACGGTCACACCGGACGGTTCGTGGTCGCGGAACTGGCCGCGCGCGGGTTCGTCCCGGTGCTGTCCGGGCGCAACGCGCAGACCTTGGCGGAGCTGGCCCAGGAGCACGGGCTGGAGGCCCGGGTGGCGTCCGTCGACGACCCGGACTCGCTGGACCGGGCCCTGGCGGGAACGGCGGCGGTCATCAACTGCGCCGGCCCCTTCGCCTCGACCGTCGGCCCCGTGATCGAGGCCGCGCTCCGCGCGAAGATCCCCTACCTGGACGTGGCCGCCGAACTGGAGGCCAACCTCGACACCTTCGCCCACTACCGCGAGCGGGCCCGGGCCGCGGGAGCGGTGGTCGTCCCGGCCATGGCCTTCTTCGGCGGCCTCGGCGACCTGCTGGCCACCGCGGCGATGGGCGACTGGACCGAAGCCGACGAGGCACACATCGCCTACGCGCTCAGCAACTGGCACCCCACCGCCGGTACCCGGCTCTCGGGCGCGGTCTCCCGCGAGCGACGCGGCGACCACCGCCTGCGCTACAGCGGCGGACAGTGGGAGCACCGCACCGACGCCGCGCCCACCCTGGAGTGGACCTTCCCGGAACCGATGGGACCCCGGCCGGTGATCGGGGAGTTCACGATGGCGGACGTCGTCACCGTCCCCCAGCACCTCGCCATCCCCGACGTGACCACCTACATGACCGCCGATGCGGCCCGAGACGTCTCCGCCCCCCACACGCCGGCCCCGACCGCCACCGACGACAGCGGGCGCTCGGACCAGACCTTCCTCGTCGACGTCGTCGTACGCTCCGGCGGAGCCGAACGCCGGGCCACGGCCGGCGGCCAGGACATCTACGCCGTCACCGCGCCCCTCGTCACGGAGGCGCTTGAGCGCGTTCTGACCGGCCGCACCAAGACCGTCGGCGTCGTCTCCGCGGGCGAGATCTTCGACGCCCCCGACTTCCTGCGCGCGCTCGACCCGCACATCACACTCGACCTGCACCCGCAGCAGCAGAACGCCTGACCCGAGCCATCCGCCCGGCCGTCGGGCGCGCGCCCGACCTCACCGGTGCCCCAAAAAGATCGGGTTCGTGAACGCCGCCATCACCCCCGGCAGCGGCCCCACCGCCGTCTCGTGCCGCAACTCGGCCCGTGCGTAGGCCGCGTACGCCGGTGTCGTGTGCCATTCCGCCGTGCCGGAGCCGGTGACCGGCAGCGGGTCGCTGGTGAACAGCACTCCCTGGTCGGTGACGATGCGGATCGTGCAGCGCGGGGCGCCCGAGGCCTCCACGCGGATGGTGACGGGGGTGTCGGGGCCGGCCTCCAGTCGCTCGCCGATGCCCGCGTGCTGCCCCTTGCCGCCGGTCGCCGTGAAGGACAGCGAGACGTTCTTCGACTCGGCGACGTAGGAGCGGCCCGCGCGGATGCCGTCCTGGATCGCCTCCCGGGTCAGGTCGTCGGCGAGGACGACCGTCTGGGGGAGTCCGACGACGTCGGGGTCCCGGTGCGCGTCGCTGTTGCCCATGGCCGGGAGCCACGTGCGCCCCTCGCGCACGGACGCGACCAGCAGGTTGTCCCATTCGGCCAGGTTCACCTCGTCGTCCGGCGTCCATGGGCCGTTCCACACCTCGACCGCGTCCGCCTCGCCGAAACCGAACTTCCAGCCGCAGCCGATGCAGGTGGCGTGCGGATGGGCGGGGACCACCAGGCCGCCCGCCCGGCGGATCCGGCGGGCGTACGTGCCGAAGCGGTTGTCGCGGGCCCGATAGCGCCAGTCGACGAAGGTGCCGGGCTCGGTGCCGAGCGCGACGACGTGCCCGTTGCGCGTGGTGATCTCCTCGCCGAGAAGGACGAGGAGGTCGTCGCCCGCCTCGCCGGCCCAATGGGGGTGCGAGGTGTGCGTGTTGTGGTCCGAGGTGTTGATGAAGTCGAGGCCGGCCGCCCGCGCGAGGGCCGCGATCTCGGCCGGGGTGCGGCGCCCGTCGGAGTACCAGGAGTGGAGGTGGCAGTCGCCGCGGTACCAGGCCCGGCCCCGGCCGACGGCACGTGAGGGCGGGTACACCGGCCGCGGCGTCTCGCCGGGCTCCCCGTACGTCAGCGTGATCGTGAGCTCGTACGACAGACCCTGCGGCGCGACCGTGTACGGGCCCAGCGCCACGTACCAGGTGCCCTCCCGCACGGGCCCGGGCACATAACCGGGGGTGGCGTCGTCCGCCCGGACGAAGAACTCCGAGCGCGCCCCGCCCGACCAGCCGCGGAAGCCCCGGCCGCCCAGGTCGGTGCCGTGCTCGTCGAAGAGGCCGATGTCCAGGGCGTTGCCCTGGGTGCCGGCCGGGACGGACGGCTTGTCGTAGGTGTAGGCGACCTTGATCTCCCGTACCCCGGACGGGACTTCGACCGGCACGTACACGAAGTCCGGCGACCCCGGGGGCAGGGTGCCGCGGATCGTCGCCGTCCTCCGGGTGCCCTGGTCACCGTGGTCACCCTGGTCACCTTGGTCCTGGCCGTCGGCCGCAGCGAAGCTCACGCTTCCCAACGTAAGTGCGGCGGCCGCGCCCGTCACGAACAGAGCGCGTCGCCCGATGCCGTGCGTGTCCTCACACATACGGGCCACCTTCGGGTCCGGTCGTGAACTCCCGTGAACGGGAAGGGAATCGGCGCCACGATATGTCATGTACACGGAGGTCAGGGGGGATTCCGACCGTAATTGGGGCCGACTGGTCGGTATGGACATCTGGATTCCAGGCCGGTACAGATGGGACATGCGCATCGCCGTGACGATCTTCCTCACCGACGAGACCATCGCCCCCGTCCGGCTCGCCCGTGAGCTGGAGCAGCGCGGTTTCGCCGGTCTGTATCTGCCCGAGCACACGCACATCCCGGTGGAGCGCGTGACGCCGTACCCGGCGGGCGGCGAGCTGCCGCCCGAGTACGGCCGCACCCTCGACCCCTTCGTCGCGCTCGGCCAGGCCGCCGCGGTCACCGAGCGCCTCGGCCTCGGCACCGGCATCACGCTGGTCGCCCAGCACGACCCGATCGACCTCGCCAAGCAGATCGCGACCCTCGACCACCTCTCCGCGGGCCGCTTCACGCTCGGCCTCGGCTTCGGCTGGAACGTCGAGGAGGCCGCCGACCACGGAGTGGAGTGGCGTACGCGGCGCGATCTGGTCCGCGACCGGATGGCCCTGATGCGCGCGCTGTGGTCGGAGGAACCGACCGCCCACGAGGGGGAGTTCGGGAGCGTGCGGGCCTCGTCCGCGTACCCGAAGCCCGTACAGAAGCCGCGCGGCCCGGTCGTCGGCCCGCGCACGCTCATCGGCGGGGCGGCCGGCCCCAAGCTCGTCTCCCACATCTGCGAGTACGCCGACGGCTGGATGCCGATCGGCGGGCGCGGGCTGTCGGAGTCCTTGCCGGTGCTCCGCAGGGCCTGGGCCGAGGCGGGCCGCGACCCGGAGGCGCTGCAGGTGGTCCCGTACGCGGTCTTCCCGACCCCGGGCAAGCTCGCGCACTACGCGGACCTCGGCATCGAGGAGGTCGTGGTGCAGCTGCCGCCGGCGGGGGAGGCGGAGGTGCTGAGGGTGCTGGACTCCCTGGGGTCCCTGGGTTCTCCGGGTTTCCGTGTCGCCGGAGGTCCCGCTGCCAGTGACACCGTGTAACGGGCGGGGGGCCAGGGCGGATCGGGCGGCGCCTGCCCGACCTGATCACCTCGCTCGTATGCTCGAAGGATGACGACCTCCGCGACCTCCGGAACCGGCCCCACCGAGAACTCCATGCGTCGTGCCCTCAAACGTGCCCGGGACGGCGTGGCCCTCGACGTCACCGAGGCGGCCGTCCTCCTCCAGGCCCGCGGCGAGGCCCTCGACGACCTCGCCGCGTCCGCCGGCCGGGTCCGTGACGCGGGCCTCGAAGCGGCCGGCCGCCCCGGCGTCATCACGTACTCGAAGAGCGTCTTCATCCCCCTCACCCGCCTGTGCCGGGACAAGTGCCACTACTGCACCTTCGTCACCGTCCCCGGCAAGCTGCGCCGTGCCGGGCACGGGATGTTCATGTCCCCGGACGAGGTCCTCGACATCGCCCGCAAGGGTGCCGCGCTCGGCTGCAAGGAAGCCCTGATCACCCTCGGCGACAAGCCCGAGGACCGCTGGCCCGAGGCGCGCGAGTGGCTCGACGCGCACGGCTACGACGACACGATCGCCTACGTCCGGGCCATCTCCATCCGCATCCTGGAGGAGACGGGCCTGCTGCCCCACCTCAACCCGGGCGTCATGTCCTGGACGGACTTCCAGCGGCTCAAGCCCGTGGCCCCGTCCATGGGCATGATGCTGGAGACGACCGCCACCCGCCTGTGGTCCGAGCCCGGCGGCCCGCACCACGGCTCCCCCGACAAGGAACCGGCCGTGCGGTTGCGCGTCCTGGAGGACGCGGGCCGCTCCTCCGTACCCTTCACGTCCGGGATCCTGATCGGCATCGGCGAGACGTACGAGGAGCGCGCCGAGTCCCTCTTCGCGCTGCGGAAGGTGTCCCGGGCCTACCACTCCATCCAGGAACTGATCATCCAGAACTTCCGCGCCAAGCCGGACACGGCGATGCGGGGCATGCCGGACGCCGAGTTGGACGAACTGGTGGCGACGGTGGCGGTGGCCCGGCTCATCATGGGTCCGAGCGCCTGCCTCCAGGCCCCTCCCAACCTGGTGGACTCCGAGTACGAGCGGCTGATCGGCGCGGGCATCGACGACTGGGGCGGGGTGTCGCCGCTGACGATCGACCACGTGAACCCCGAGCGCCCCTGGCCGCAGATCGAGGAGCTGGCCGCGCGGTCGCAGGCCGCCGGCTTCTCGCTGCGCGAACGCCTCTGCGTGTACCCGGAGTTCGTACAGCGCGGCGAGCCCTGGCTGGACCCGCGCCTGCGCCCGCACGTACGGGCGCTGGCCGACCCCGAGACGGGCCTGGCGCTCCCCGACGCGGTGGTCGAGGGCCACGCGTGGCAGGAACCGGAGGAGGCCTTCATCTCCTCCGGCCGTACGGACCTGCACGCCTCCATCGACACCGAGGGCCGTACGTCCGACCGCCGCGACGACTTCGACGAGGTGTACGGCGACTGGGCCGAGCTCCGGGAGGCGGCGGCACCCGGGATGGTGCCCCAGCGCATCGACACGGACGTGCGCGAGGCACTGCGCACCGCCGCCGACGACCCGACGCGGCTCACGGACGAGGAGGCCCTCGCCCTGCTGCACGCGGACGGCCCCGCGCTGGACGCCCTGACGCGGATCGCCGACGACGTGCGGAAGTCGGCGGTCGGCGACGACGTGACGTACATCGTCACGCGGAACATCAACTTCACCAACGTCTGCTACACCGGCTGCCGCTTCTGCGCCTTCGCGCAGCGCCGCACGGACGCGGACGCCTACACGCTGTCGCTGGACCAGGTCGCGGACCGCGCCCAACAGGCGTGGGAGGTGGGCGCGGTGGAGGTCTGCATGCAGGGCGGCATCCATCCCGACCTGCCGGGGACGGCGTACTTCGACATCGCACGGGCGGTGAAGGAGCGCGTCCCTGCTATGCACGTACACGCCTTCTCGCCGATGGAGGTGGTCAACGGCGCGACGCGCACCGGCATGTCGATCCGGGAGTGGCTGAGCGCCGCGAAGGAAGCGGGCCTGGACACCATGCCCGGGACGGCGGCCGAGATCCTCGACGACGAGGTCCGCTGGATCCTGACCAAGGGCAAGCTGCCCGCGGCGACATGGATCGAGGTGATCACGACCGCGCACGAGCTGGGCATCCGGTCGTCGTCGACGATGATGTACGGCCACGTGGACCAGCCCAGGCACTGGCTGGGGCACCTGCGGACCCTGGGCCGGATCCAGCAACAGACCGGCGGTTTCACGGAGTTCGTGACCCTCCCCTTCATCCACACGAACGCGCCCGTGTACCTGGCGGGGATCGCGCGCCCCGGCCCGTCGACCCGCGACAACCGCGCGGTGACGGCGATGGCCCGGCTCCTCCTGCACCCGTACATCCCCAACATCCAGACCAGCTGGGTGAAGCTGGGCACGGAGGGCGCGGCGGAGATGCTCCGCTCCGGCGCGAACGACCTGGGCGGCACCCTCATGGAGGAGACCATCTCCCGCATGGCGGGCTCCTCCTACGGCTCTTACAAGTCGGTCAAGGACCTGATCGCGGTGGCCGAGGCGGCGGGACGTCCGGCGAAGCCGCGCACGACGCTGTACGGCGAGGTGTCCCAGGAGCGGCAGCGGGCCGCGGCGGTGTCGGACGGGCATCTGCCGGAGCTGCTGCCGGTCCTGGACTGAGTACGATGATCCGACCCCCGTTGGACGGGGATTCCTACGACGGGGATTCCTCCACGGGGATCCGTAGCTGAGGAGATGCGTGCCGTGCCAGCCCCGAAGGTCTGGGTGACCGGTCTCACGGTGGGAGCGATCGCCGCTGTGGTCGTCCTGGCCGAACAGGCCGACAAGGGGGCCAAGCCCCGTGCGGTCGCCGCCCGGCCGAGCGCGTCGGCGTCGGCGGGCGCGCATCCCAAGCCCACCAGGTCCAGGGCACCGGCCACGGTGCCGGACGGCTCCGGCACCGGGCGGCGCATCGTCTACTCCCTCGGGCAGAAGACGGTGTGGCTGGTCGACGCGAGCGACGCGACGCGCCGTGCCTTCGCGGTGTGGCCGGGGACCGTCAGCCCCGACCCCGGCACCTACACGGTCGGCACGCGCACCGAGGGTCCCATCACCGGCTCCGACGGCGTGAAGATCGAACACATCGTGTACTTCACGGTCAGGTCCGGCTCCAACATCGCCTTCTCCAACGCGGTCGACGGCACCTCACCGCCCCCCGCCTCCGGAACCCCGACGGGCGGTATCCGGATGCGGGCGGCGGACGGCTCGGCGGTGTGGACGTTCGGGACGGCGGCGACGAAGGTCGTGGTGGTCGGCTGACGCCGGTCATCGCGCCGCGTCCCGCGGGCCGGCCGGGCGCGGGGAGCCGGGGGTGGCGCTCGGTTGCGACGTCGGCGGGTCCCCGTCGACTCCGGCGAGCTCCGCCGCGCTGAGATCGGCTCCGCCCAGGTCCGCGTCGGTCAGGTCCGCCTTCCGCAGGTCCGCCTTGTGCAGCGAGGCGTTGCGAAGATCCGCGCTCACCAGGACCGCGGCTCTCAACCGGGCGGAGTCGAGGCGGGCGTTGGACAGGTCCGCGCCGGTCAGCACGGTGGCGTTGAGGACGGCGCCGTGAAGGTCGGCGCCGGACAGTACCGAGCCCTCCAGGTTGCTGTGGGAGAGGACCGCGCCGGCGAGGTTCGCCCCGCCCAGGTTGGCCCGCCTGAGGTCGATGTCGTCCAGCCGGACGCCTCTGAGATCGATGGCGCGGCCGCGGTCGTGGGCCGGGTCGCGCTGGCCGAGCACGGAGAGCGCCGCCTGGATGTCGGGCGCCTTGTCCGGCGTGACCGGTTTCTTGGAGGCATGGTCGTGGATGTACTCGGACAGGGCGGAGATCACCGCGGGCTGGAGCCGCGGATAGTCCTCCATCACGCCCTGCAGTGAAAAGACGGCGCCTCGGCGGATGTTCGCGGAGCCGTCGTCCAGCCGCTCGATGGCCCTGTCGAACCGGTCCGCGCTCTGTCCCTGCTGGGAGATGGTCAGTTCCTGGGACACCTGCCACACGGACACCCAGGTGAAGACCAGTGCGGCGACCGCCGCCAGCCCCGGGAGCATCGCCGCGACGAGACCCGCCCGCTGCCACGGATCCCCCGCTCCGGCGGCCGTCGGCAGGGCGGCACGGGCGCCGTTGCGCTCCGGCGCCCTCCGGCGCTGTCCCGGCCGACGCGCTCCCACCGGAACTCCGGCCCGCTGCCCGGCGGATGGGCCCGCTCCAGCCCGGCGCTCCGCGATTCTCCGAAGCTGTCTGCTGCGTGCCCCCGCGCGCGGTATGCCCCTGGTCATGCCTGCTATTTGAACGGAACGCGGTCGGCGGGACGCGGATGTACCTGCTGGGTTCACAGGACCCCCACGCACGTGGGGGTCCTGTCGTGGCAACGGTCAGGCGGTTTTGTCCGTGTCCCGGAACGGCAGGTGGTTCACGATCAGGACGAACCCGGTGAACACGATGACGCGGGTTGCCGCCTCCAGCCCGTTCCACGTCTTCGACTGCCACATGGAGAACCACTCCCCGCCGATCGCGATGAACCCGGCGCCGAAGAGCAGCAGGAGCATCAGCAGGCCGTAGGTGGAGACGGTGCGGGCGCGGGTGTGGTCGCGGCGGGACCAGAGCCAGGTGCCGTAGGCGAGGACGAGGGCGGCCAGGGTCTCCCAGACGATGATGAGGACGTAAGCAGCGTTCTGCAGGCCCTTGTTGGTGATGGCTCTCCACATCAGGTCGTCGTCCTTGAACGTGGTGTCCATGGCCAGAACGTGTTGTACGAACGCCTGGTTGGTACCGAAGTCCGTGATGTTGCCGAAGGCCACGAGGGCTATGTAGAGGGCGACGCTCGCGGTGAGGAGTGCGGCGGTCAGCGAGAGGGCCCGGGTATGGGGGGATGTGTTGGTGGACATGACAGCCATCTTCTCGTGACGACCGGTCCGGCTACGCCTGTTGAGCCAGATTGCAGGGCGGCCCGGGCCACTCAGTCGAGGGCGAACGGGTCCCTGGACGGCGACTGCCTCTGGTCGAAGAAGAGCCCGTCCGGCGGCTCCATGACCTGCACGGGCGCAGGCGTGCGGTGGCCGCCCACGCACTGCGCGAACGGCCCCGTGACCGGGTCCGTCAGGGCAGCCCAGTGCGGGTCCGCGTGGTGGAGCCACCAGTTCGACATGCCCAGAGAGGGATCGAAGCGCAGCATCTCCCAGGCCCGCCACAGGGAGTCCAGCCGGGACAGCGCCTGAGCGTGCCGGTACCACTCCGTGCACCAGACCCGTCCGGACGCCGGCGCGGGCGGGGTCAGCAGATAGACCAGCCGGTCGACGACGAACTCGTTGACGTTGCCGTAGAACAGCTCTCCCGAGCGGGCGGCCTCCTGCTCGTCGCGTCGGATGTCGTCGAGCGACTCGTCCTGACCCTCGTCGCGGGGTGACGTCATGGCGTCATGCTCCTTTTCGCAGTTGTGCTTCGACGGCCTCGTCGTGGCGGCCGACCCGGTCCAGAACGGTGGCGAGCACGCGGAGACTCCACGTCAGGTCGGCCTGGGCCTGGTCCGGGTCCTGATCCACCAGGCCGCGACAGATGCGGACGGCCCGCCGCGCCGGCTCCACGGCACGGACGGCCCGGCGCCAGTCCTGCCTGCCGCACAGGCTCAACGCCCGGGCCAGTCGTTGCAGCAGGAACGCGATCCGGACCGGCGGGAGACCGGGGCTATCGGTCAGCGCCCGGCAGGCCTCCTCCGCCTGAAGGGCGGTCTGCCAGGCGGCGGCGTCGTGTCCCGTCATGGCCTGCCCCTCGGCCAGCCGCAACAGGGCGAGGTAGAGAGCCTGCTCCTGGCCGGCCGGGTCCGTGCCGAAAAGCCCGCGCCGAAGGCGCACCTCGTGCTCCGCGATGCGGACGGCCTCGTGGAAGCGGCTCGTCGACATCAGTGCACGGCCCAACTGCGCGCAGGTGTCGGCCAGGTGGACCTCGTGTCCCGGGTCCTGGGCCGAGAGCTCCACCCGCAGCTCGTACGCCTCCCGCAGCACGGGAACCGCGCGGGCGGCGGTCACTCCCCAGGCGGCCGCCGCATAGCTGCTGCCGAGGTCGTGCAGGCAGAAGGCCAGCCCCTGACGTCCCCGTTCGTCCTCGCGGGACAGGCGGCGGTAGTGCGGCAGCGCCTGGCGCAGCAGGATGCGTACCGCGACCTGCCGGTCGTGCCTGCGGTACAGGTCGGAGCTGTCGTGGAGGGTGTGGGCGTACCCCTGTGCGTAGAGGCTGGGGGCGTACGCACTGAGGCGGCGCCGGATGTCGAGGGCCTGATTCAGGGCGGCCAGCGCCTCCGTCGGGCGGTCGAGCGCGTCGTAGGCGAGACCGAGTGAGAGAGCCGTTCCGGAGCGGTCCTTCAAGTTGCTTGCGCTGAGCGGCCGTGGGGCCGCTGCGTAGATGTCGAGAGCCTCTTCGAAACGCTCCACCGCCGCTCGGTGGTCCCCCGCGTCCGTATGGAAGTAGGCGAGCGCGCTCACCGACTGGGCCAGGGCCGGCACCGCGGTCCCGTACGGATCGCGCGCCAGGTCCCGGCGATGGCTGATGGCCTCCGCGATGGATTCCTGTGCCGCCGCGAGGTCCTCGGCCTCGCTCTGCTCCCAGGCGAGGTTGTGCAGCATCTGCGCCAGTGTGGAGCGGTGGACGGCGGGAAGATCCCGGGCCAGCGGGCGCAGCAGTCCGATCGCCTCCTGTACGAGCGCCATCGGCTCGCCGCGTGGCCGCGAGGCGATGCTGGAGTCGACCGCCAGGCCCATCAGAGCACGCGCGAGGTCGGCGGTGTAGGCGTCCGGGTTCTCCCCCGCCAGCCGCCGAGCGGTCTCGGCGGCCTCCTCGCTCAGCGCCAACGCCTCCGCATGCCGCTGGAAACGCCACAGACTCGTGCCCCGTGCCACCAGAGCGTCGGGGAGCAGGAGCGGATCCAGATCGGGGTGGCGGTCCGCCAGCTCGCGGGCCCGCCGGACGGCCTCGTCGGTGTGGTCGTCGGACCTGGCGATCTGGTCGAAGGAGATCGCGTTCGGATCGAGCTGCCAGACCACCCGCGACTGGTTGACGAGTGCCCGCACCAGGCCGTGCTCGCGTTTCTCCCCCTCCTCGCCGTCCTCCGCCGCCAATGCGCGGAAGAGGGCGAGGGCCTGGTCCCCGGCCTGGTGCGCCTCCATCAGGCGCCCGGTCATGCTCAGGGCACGCGAGAGCACCAGCAGCGAGTCGGCCCACTCCGTGCGGTGCGTCGTCGCCCCGTCGTCCGCCGTCCGTGCGCGCATCGCCGCCGCGGCGCCGGCCGCCTCCCGCGCGTCCTCCCAGTCACCGACCGCCAGGTGCCGCTCGGCCAGGTTGTGCAGAGCCCACGCGCGCTCCCCGAGCGCCCGCGGATCGTCTCCCGTGGCGTGGCACAGACGGCTCAGTTCGCGGGCGACGTCGAGCGCGTACTCGCGCAGTACGTGGGACTGTTCCGGCAGGGTGTCGGAGTGCGCGCGCAGCATCGCGGCGGTCAGCGGCACGTCGGCGGGCACGGAGCGCAGCGCCTCGCGCAGCCGGTCGATGACGATGCGCGCCTTGTCCGGGCGGCCCTCGTTGACGTGGGCCACGGCGGACCGGGCCAGCACGGTGAGGGTCTGCACCCGCTGGTGGTCCGGGGCGTGGGCGAACAGCCTCCCGAGCAGTCCCGCGTCCTGGATGACCTGGTCGGAGGCGTGGTACTCCGCGAGCCGGTCCGGCTCCAACTGGCCCCAGTAACGGTCCTCGGACGGCGGGTACACCTCGCGCAGCCAGGCGGCGATGTTCGCCCTCAGCGACGGCGGTTCGTCGGGCAGCAGTCGTGCGAGGGTCTCGCGGGCCTCCCGCTCGTCCTGCACGGGACACAGCACGGCCGCCGCCACGGCGACGTCGAGCAGGCTCTTCTCTCTTCGCCCCATGCCCCACCCGTCCGCGCTCTCCAGCCAGTACTTCAGCTCGTGGCCCAGGAGTTCGGCCTCCAGCGGCTCCCCGTCCTGCGGGGTGATCCGCACCCGGCTCAGCAGGGCGGCCAGTGCCGCCATCTGCGCGGTCAGCGCCGTCTCGGTCCTTGTGCTCCCTTGGGGGCGGGCCGCGGGGAGGGCGTCCGCGACGCCGGGCCAGTCGACGCCCGTCTCGCCCGTCACCTCCGCCAGGCGTCGGGAGAGGTCGCGGGCCGCCGTCCGGAACGAGTGTGCCCGGTCGGCGGCGGCGGGACTGAGCGCGTGCAGCCTGATCTCGCGCAGGGCGCCGGTCGCCCTGATCTGCCAGGAGCCGAGCGAACGGGCGAGCAGCAGCAGGCGCACCGTGTGCCCGGCCCGCTCGGTCTGCTCCCGCAGCTCCCTGACCAGCTCGGGCCGGGTCTCGGCGTAGTCGACGACCAGCAGCTGCGGGCGCTGGACGGTGCGCAGCACCCGCAGGTCGAGGGGCTCGCGGACCACCTGGCCGGCCACCCAGCCGCGTTCCCGCATCCGCGCCGTCAGCTGCCTGGCCAGCCGGGTCTTGCCCTGCCCGCCCGGGCCGGTGAGCACCCGGACGGAGGGAAGACCGTCCCGATCTGTCACACACCACTGCACCAGCTCGGTGAGCGTGTCCTCCCGGCCGTGGAACGACACGACCTCGGCGTCGGCCCGCAGCAGCATGGTGGGGGAGGTCACCTCCCGTTTGGGCGGCGTCGGCTCCAACAGGCCGGTGAGCTCGGCCGGTTCGGGCGTCGGGTCGACGGAGGTCGCCTCGCGGACCACCGCGCGGAACTCGGCTGAGGCCAGCAGGTCCTCGCTGCGGGTGAACGCCAGCCGGGTGCCATGGCTGGGCCGGAGGTCGTCCCGCACCACGCCGAGCAGCAGTTCCTCCCCGTACGGGAAGACTGCCGCGCCCGAAATCCCGGACCAGGAGGTGGTTTTCGCGGCCCTTCCGTAGTCGAGTCCCTTGGTGTCGACCGCCAGCGTGCCGGCGTCGTCGAGGATCTCGAAGGGGTTCGTGCCGCCATGCGGCCTGACCCAGCCGGTGGGCGCCTCCCAGCCCCGGCTGATCAGCGTCTCCCCGTCCCGGACCGTGCTGGTCCGCTGTTGCCGGGGGAATCCCGCGAGGGAGACCCGCAGTTGGGTGCCGCCCGTCACGAACCGCCCCCAGCGCTGCGGGCGCCGGCCGCGGGGACCGCGCAGCGGCTCGGGCGTCGGCCAGTCCAGGTCGGCCGGGATCTCCAGCAGGGCGGCGTCCACGGTGTCGTCATGCCTTCGCCACCGCACGACCGCAGGGACGGAATCGTCCGACTCGGGAAGAACGATCTCCGCCCGCCCGTGGAGCGGCGGCGTCACATGCGCGGCGGTCAGGACGAGCCGCGGCGCGATCAGATAGCCCGTGCCGAAACCCGCGCCGCGGACCTTGACGACCTGCTTCAGCTGCATCGGGCCGCCCCCTGAGTCACCCGGCTCACTCGACGTCGCTCACGGCCACGGGCCCGCTGCCGCCCTGCTCCGGGGTCAGCCGGAGGGTCACGCGTTGGGTGGACCGCGCCGAGCGTTCCCGGCGGGCGTCGGCCTCCACGACGCCGAACCGCAGCGCGCCGCCGCCGTTCTTCGCCCTCACCAGCTCGATCTCGAACTCCGCCGTGATCTCGCCCAGCACGAAGCGCAGCGGGGAGCCCTGACCCCGGCGTTGCGCCTCCGACAGCTGGTTTCGCAGTACCTCGATGGCGTCAGCCAGGTCCAGCCAGTCCTCGTCGTGCCCACCCCGTGGCATGCTCACCCTCCGTCACCCCGTCATCGCACGCATACATCTGCATCGTAGAGATTCCGGGTCGGCGATGGGTTGTCGGCGACCAAAGGCAGTGAACATCTCTGCGAGACTTACACGGGACCGGCTACGGGGGTGGGACCGATGAGGCCGACGCGGCCGTCGATGCAGGAGCTGATCCGGCAGCGCAGGCGGGCCGGATTCGTGGGACGGAGCGACGAACGGGCCGCGTTCCGGGCCAACTTCGACCTCCCCCCTGAGGACGAGCGGCACCGTTTCCTCTTCCACGTGCACGGCAACGCGGGCGTCGGAAAGACCTTCCTGGTCAGGGAGTTGGAGCAGATCGCGCGGGAGCGCGGGGCGCTGACGGCATACGTCGACGAGAGCGCCGGGAGCGTACCGGAGGCGATGGCGGCGATCAGCCGGCAACTCTCCGGGCAGGGAGCCAGGTTCAAGGAACTCGACCGCCTGCTGGCCGCGCACCGCGAGCGGCGGCACGAGGCGGAGGCGGCCCTGGCGGCCCTGGACCCCGAGCCCGACGGGCCCTCCGCCGTGACCGCGACGGCGGTCCGCGTCGGCCTCGCCGGACTGGGGCTGCTGCCCGGCGCCGGCCCCTTCGTCGGTGCCGTCGACGCCGGTCAACTCGCCCAGGGCGCCGACCGGTTGCGGGCCGGGCTCAGCGCGCGCTTCCGCAATCAGGAGGACGTGCAGATCGTGCTGTCCCCCGAGCGCGTCCTGACCCCGGTGCTGCTGAACGAACTCGCGGAGGCGGCGGACACCGCACCGTGGCTCGTCCTGTTCCTCGACACGTACGAGCGCACCGGCCCGTTCCTCGACGGCTGGCTGCACGACCTGATGGCGACCGAGAGATACGGCACCCTGCCCGCCACCACCATGGTGGTGACGGCCGGGCAGCGCCCCTTCGGCACGGCCCGCTGGGGCGGCTTCGCGGACTTCATGACCGAGCTGCCGCTGGGGCCCTTCACGGAGGCGGAGGCGCGGGACCTGCTGGCCGGTGAGGGAGTCGTGGACGAGCCCGTGGTGGCGGAGGTGCTGCGGCTGACGGCCGGCCTCCCGGTGCTCGTGTCCACCCTCGCCCGGACCCGGCCCGTCGACCCCGGAGGTGTGGGGGACCCGAGCGCCGACGCGGTGGAACGGTTCCTGAAGTGGGAGCGCGATCCCGTACGGCGTTCGGTCGCGCTGGCCTGCGCACTGCCGCGGCGCCTTGACGCGGACGTGTTCCGGGCCGTCGTCGACTGCCCGGACGATCAACTCGACGCACTGTACGGATGGTTGAGAGGCCTGCCGTTCGTCGACGAGCGCGGAGCGCGAGCGCAGTACCACGACGTCGTACGGACGCCGATGCTTCGGTTGCAGCGCAGCCGGTCCCCGCGAGGGTGGACGGAGCGGCACGGGCGGCTCGCCGACACATTCGCGAGGTGGCGCCAGGAGGCCGAAGAGGGCCTGGAACCCGCCGAGTTCCGGCAGGAGGAGCGCTGGCGGGAGCTGCGCCTCGCCGAGTCGTACCACTTCCTGTGCGCGACGCCGCGGGCCGCACTGCCCACGGCCCTGGAGGACTTCGTCACCTCCTGCGACCACGGCGACGACACGGCCCGGCGCTGGGCGAGGCTGCTGACCGAGGCGGGCGAGGACACGGACGCGGATGCCGTACGGGCGTGGGGCCGCGACCTGTCCGAGGCCCTCGCGGAGGGCGGGATCGCCGAGGCGCTGCGCCTGCTGCTGAGCCGGGCCCGGACCGACGAGCCGTGGCGCGCCCGGGCCCACGCCGCGCGGGGTGAGGCCCTCTCGCGCGACGGCGACAACGAGCGCGCGCTCCAGGAGTACGACCACGCCCTCGACCTCGATCCCGGCCTGGTGCGGGCCCTGCGCGCCAAGGCCGTCACGCTGAGCCAGGTCCGTGGTGATCACCGTTCGGCGCTCGGCCTCTACGACCGGGTGGTCGCCCTGGAGCCGGACAACCCGTGGAACATCATCCTGCGCGGTGAGTTCCACCGCCTCCTGCGCCATTCCGAGGAAGCGCTCCGCGACCTGTCCGAGGGCATCCGGCTCGACCCCACCAGCGCGTTCGCCCGCGCCTCCCGCGGCGCGACCCGTGAGCGCCTGGGCCGGCTCGACGCGGCCCTCGCGGACTTCGACCGCGCCCTCGAACTCAAGCCGGACTACGCCTGGGCCCTCGGCCGCCGCGCCCGCGTCTGGCGCGGCCTCGGCGACCACACCCGCCAGCTCGCCGACCTCGACCACGCCCTCACCCTCTGGCCCGACTGGGGCTGGGGCCACTGCGAACGCGGCGACGCCCTGCGGGTGGCCGGCCGCGACACGGAGGCCCTCGCCGCCTACGACCAAGCGCTCGCCGTCGACCCCGACTACGCGTCGGCCCACGCCAGCCGCGGCGCCTCGCTGCTCAACCTGGGACGCCACGAGGAGGCGCTGGCCTCCCTGGACCGAGCCCTGGAACTCAACCCGGACTACCCCTGGGCGCGCGAGCAGCGCGAGGCGGTCCTCGAAGCCTCGTGAACGCGGTCAGTGCGTCCACGTCTGCCATGTCACCCGGTAAGGGTGAAAACTGATCACTCGGGACCACTCAGGTCACATCTCACATAGCAATCCGCCCCCTGAACGGACCGTTCCCGTTCGATTACAGTGCTGAGCTGTCATGCGTCGGGCGGTGCCGTCGGGGAGGTCTTGGTGAGTGCGACAGCCGGGGCCATATGGGGCCGTGCCGAGCAGCAGGACTTCCGCAGCCGGGTGCGGGGGGCCCTGCTCGGGTCCGCCCTCGGGGACGCCCTGGGAGCACCCGTCGACGGGCTGGATCTCGACGAGATCCGTGCGGCGTACGGCGCCGAGGGTGTCGTGGACCTCGCCCCCGCATACGGCAGACGCGGCGCCGTCACGCATCTCACGCAGCTCACCCTGTTCACCGTGGACGGGCTGATACGGGCCCAGGTGCGGCGGGACACGGGCGCCTGGCATCCGCCGACCGATCTGCACCGGGCGTATCTGCGCTGGGCGGCCACCCAGCGCGACTGGGGGCCCGACGAGCGCCGCAAGGACGACGGGTGGCTGGCGCGCGAGGAGTGGCTGTACGCCCGCCGGGACCCGGCCCGCTCACTGCTGCTCGGGTTCGGCGACGAGACCATGGGGACCCTGGACGCGCCCAAGAACCCGGGCGACGTCGGACCCGAGGCGACCGCACGCTCCGCGCCCTTCGGGCTGCTGGTCGGCTGGGAGCCGCAGCTGGTGGTCCAGCTGGCCGTCGAGTGCGCGGCGCAGACCCACGGGCATCCGATGGCCTACCTCTCGGCGGGGGCGTACGCCGTGATCGTGCACGGTCTGGCCCGTGGCGAGAGCCTCGACGGCGCCGTGCAGCGGGCGCTCGCGCTGCTGGCCGCGCGGCCGGGGCACCAGTCCGTCTCGGACGCGCTGCAGCACGCGCTGGGCGCGGTACGGCAGGGGATGCCGACACCGGCCCGGGTCGCCGAGCTGGCGGGGGACGGTACGGCGGAGGGGGTGCTGGCCGCCGCCGTGTACTGCGCGCTGGTCGCCGAGGACGTCCGGCTCGGGCTGTGCCTCGCCGTGAACCACGACGGCCCGTCCGGCGCGACGGGCGCCGTGACCGGCGGCCTCCTGGGCGCCCTGCACGGCGAGACCGCCGTCCCGCCGGCCTGGCTGGCCGAACTGGAGGGCCGCGCCACCCTCCTCGAACTGGCCGACGACTTCGCCATGGAGATGACCCAGGGCCCGGCCCTGCACGGGCCGGCCGGCTCCGCGCCGGGCTGGCTCGCCAGGTACCCGCGGGGCAGCTGACCGGCCGTCCTACGTACGCCCTGCCGTCCTTACGCCCTGCCGTCCTGCGCCGTGCGAGCCGCTTCCTCGGCCACCCGCTCCAGCCGGTCCCGGTACTCCTTCCACCACGCCGAATCGTCCGACGGCAGGCTTGAGTTGTCCCGGCGCATGCCCGCGGCCCCGTCCAGGTTCTCGCGGAGGATGTCGGCATGTCCGGCGTGCCGGTGGGTGTCGGCGATGACCCGTACCAGGGCGTGGTGCAGCGTGATCTCGTTGCTGTCCGGCCACCAGGGCACCGTGCCGACCGTGTCCAGGGGCAGCGCTTCGACGGTCGCGTCCGAGTGGGCCCATGCGCTGCGGTAGCCGTCGGCGATGTGCTCCCGCGATTCCTCGGCGGTGGCCCACATGTCGTTGTTGGGATCGGGGTTGTCGGCGGACCAGGGCTGCGGTCTGCCGGAGGGACGCCCGAACGTGTCGCCCAGGTAGCCCAGTTCGACGAAGGTCACATGCTTGACCAGGCCCAGGAGGTTGGTGCCGGTCGGCGTCAGCGGGCGCCGGGCGTCGTACTCCGAGAGTCCTTCGAGTTTCCACAGGAGCGCGTCACGGGCGTCCTGCAGATAGCGCAGGAGGTCGGCCTTGGGATCGGATGCGGTCATACGGCCAGTCTGCCGCTCGGGCGATCTTCGGGCACGGCAATTCCCCGGCCCCTCCACGGAGGGACCGGGGAAACGGATTGCCGTGTCGCGTCGGTGGTCAGTCCTTCACCGTTGTGCGGCCCACCGCGTCCTCCACGCCGCCCGCCGGGGCCGGTACGGCGACCGCCGCGCTGTCGTCGTCCGTGTTGATGCGGTCGATGACAGCGAGGCGGTCCGGGGTGTCCTCCGGCTTCAGATAGCCGATCAGGACGTACAGGACCAGGGAGACGGCCAACGGGACCGAGACCTGGTATTCGAGCGGGACGCCGCCGTCGACGCTCCAGTTGATCGGGTAGTTGACCAGCCAGAAGGCCAGCAGACCCATCGACCAGCTGGTGAGCGCCGCCGTCGGGCCGGAGCGGCGGAACCCGCGCAGCAGGCCCAGCATCATCGGGATCGCGATCGGGCCCATCAGGCCCGCGACCCACTTGATGACGACGGTGATGATGTCCTTGAAGGCGGGGGAGTTGACCTGGGTCGCCACCGCCATGGACAGGCCGAGGAAGACCACGGTCGTCACACGGGCCGCGATCAGGGCGGTGCGACTGCCCCACTCCCGGGCCCGCCGGGACAGCACCGGCGCCGCGTCCCGGGTGAACACCGCCGCGATCGCGTTGGCGTCGGAGGAGCACATGGCCATGGTGTGCGAGAAGAAGCCGACGATGACCAGGCCCAACAGGCCGTGCGGCAGCAGCTGTTCGGTCATCAGGCCGTACGAGTCGGAACCGTCGGGCTTCGCGGCGTGCACCAGCAGCGGCGACATCCACATCGGGAAGAAGAGGACCACCGGCCAGACCAGCCACAGCGCCGCCGACAGCCGCGCGGAGCGCTCGGCCTCGCGGGCGCTGCCCGTCGCCATGTAGCGCTGGGCCTGGTTGAGCATGCCGCCGTTGTACTCGAAGAGCTTGATGAAGAGGAAGGCCAGGAGGAAGACGGTTCCGTACGGTCCGACCAGGGCCTTGCCGTGGCCGTGCAGGGCCGGCTCGTCCCAGGCGTCGAGGAATCCGATGCCCTTGTCGTTCAGTTTCAGTACGACGGCGACGAACATCGAGACGCCCGCCAGCAACTGGATGACGAACTGGCCCAGTTCGGTCAGCGCGTCCGCCCACAGGCCGCCGATGGTGCAGTAGACGGCGGTGATCGCGCCGGTGATGAGGATGCCCTGGTTGAGCGTGACGCCGGTGAAGACGGACAGCAGGGTCGCGATCGCCGCCCACTTCGCGGCCACGTCCACGATCTTCAGCAACATGCCGGACCAGACCAGCGCCTGCTGGGTCTTGAGGTCGTAACGGTTCTTCAAGTACTCCAGGGGCGAGGCCACATGGAGCCTGGAGCGCAGTCGGTTGATGCGCGGCGCGAACAGTTTCGAGCCGATGGCGATGCCCAGCGCGATCGGGAAGGACCAGGTGACGAAGGACGTCACGCCGTAGGTGTAGGCGATGCCCGCGTAGCCCGTGAACATCACCGCGCTGTAGCCCGACATGTGGTGCGAGATGCCGGACAGCCACCACGGCATCTTCCCGCCGGCCGTGAAGAAGTCGCTGACGTTGTCCACGCGCTTGTGCGACCAGACGCCGATCGCCACCATCACGCCGAAGTAGCCGATGAGGACGGCCCAGTCGAGACTGTTCATGTGCCCCCTTCCAGGGTCCGCCTTGTGAACTCCGCTCAGTTGGCTGGCACTTCGCTTGAGCGGGGTGGAGGCGAGGGAAGCCGGGAGAGGCCGCGAAGCGCCCGCTCATCGTGGGTGCGGTTGCGCGGACACGACAAGCGGACGTAAGGTCAAGAGGGAGTAAAGATGTTCGTCTTGCTGACCTTAGTTCACGGACATGAACATTTGGATGTGTGGGAACCGACCCCTCAGCGCATCAGCTCCCCCGCGTTGACCAGCAGCGACTGCCCGGTGATCGCGCGCGCCCGGTCCGAGGCGAGGAACACGGCCGCGTCCGCCACGTCCGCGTCAGTCGCGAGGTCCGGCAGCGCCATGCGCGTGGTGAGCCGTTTCAGGACGTCGGGCTCCGGGACGCCTTCCGTGTGGGCCGTGAACTGTACGTAGGCCTGGACCGGAGGTCCCCACATCCAGCCCGGCAGAACGGTGTTGACGCGGATGCGGTGCGGGCCGAGTTCGCGCGCCAGCGAGTACATCGCGCTCGTCAGCGCCCCTTTCGAGGCCGCGTACGCCGCCTGTTTCACCTGTGTGGGGGCCGCCACCGACGACTGCGTCCCGATGAACACCACCGAGCCCCCGCACGTCTTCAGCGCCGGCAGGCACGCCCGGGTCATCCGCAGCGACCCCAGCAGATTCACGTCGATCACGGACTGCCAGGTCGTGAAGTCCGCGTCCTCGATGCCGCCGAAGTAGCTGTCCCAGGCGGCCACATGGACGACCGCGTCGATCCGCCCGAACCGCTCGCGGGCGAGCGCCGCCAGCGCGTCGCACTGCGCCTCGTCCGTGATGTCGGTCGCCCGGTACGCCGTGTGCGCCCCGTCCGGATCGATGTCGGCGGCGCTCTTGGCGAGACGGGCCTCCGTGCGCGCCCCGAGCACCGCGTTCCCTCCGTCGCGCACGACGGCCGCCGCAACCTGGTGACCGAGCCCGGCGCCCACCCCCGACACCACGACCGTCCTGTCCGCGAGCAACGACATGAGCGACCTCCGACCTGCCTCTGGCGCATTGTCTGACGGGGCGTCAGAGTATGGGCGACCGGCGGCCGAAGGAAGGGGAGCGCCCATGTCCGAGGACACCCGAAGTGAGATGTACGCCGAGCTGGCGGCCGTGGGGCCGTACGGAGTTCGTCCGGGGCACGCCCTGATCACCATGGTGGAACCGCACCCCGGCCACGAGTACGCGTACAACCGCTGGTACGAGGACGACCACTACTACGCCGGCGCGATGGCCATGCCCTGGATGTACTCCGGGCGCCGCTGGGTGGCGACCCGGGACCTGCAACTCCTGCGCTACCCCGAGAAGTCGGCGATCGCCCAGCCGGTCACCGCCGGCTGCTACATCTCCACGTACTGGATCGCGGACGGCCGCTACGACGACCACATGAAGTGGACCGTCGCCATCAACAAGCGCCTCAACCGCGACGCGCGGGTCTACCACGACCGTACGCACGTCTTCACGGCGTTCCAGGACCACGAGGCCACGGTCTACCGGGACGGCGCCGCGGGGCCCCGCGACTTCCACGCGCTCGACCACCCCTACGCGGGCCTGGTCGTCGAGGTGATCGACGCCGAATCGGCGGAGCAGCGCGAGGAGTTGCTCCGGTGGCTGCGCTCGCGGCACTTGCCCAAGCGGGTCGCGGGCTCACCGGCCGCGATGGTGACCGTCTTCCGGCCGACCCCGCTGCCCGGCGATCGCATGACGTACGTCAGGCAGGTCGAGGGCGTGGAGACGAGGCTGACCCTGCTGTGGTTCCTTCAGGCGGACCCGCGGGAGTGCTGGGAGGCGTACTTCGCGGACCTGGACGCGCCGGTGCGGGAGGCGGGGCTGGGGAGGGTGGAACTGGTGGCGCCGTTCGTCCCGACCGTGCCCGGGACGGACACGTACGTCGACCGACTGCGCTGACCGACTTCTCTGAACGACTGTGCCGGGGCACAAGCCGAGCCCCCTCGGCAAGGACGGCGAAGCTGGACGAGAGGGCTCTTCCTGTGCTGCTGGTGCTGCCTGTGGAACTGTCGAAGGAGTATGCGGCCGAGGATCAGAAGATCCTCCCCCCTACGCCTTGATCGAGCCGACGAAGATGTTCCACGCGGCGGCCGGGAAGGCGAGTACGGGGCCCTCGTGGACCTTGGAGTCCCGGACGGCCATCGCCGCGCGGACGGGGGACTTGATCTCGACGCACGCGCCGTTGCCAGTGGAGTACGAGGACTTGGTCCACGTGTCCGTGGCGCCCTGACGAATTGCCATTTTTGCTCCGAAATACCAGTTGTGGAGTTGCTGTCACCGCACGACGGATTCGTCTCCGAACCCACAGCGCGGTTTGCGCCAACCCTTGGTGTGTGGTGGCGTGATCGACGCTACTCGCCAACCTCGACCTACGAAGCGACTATTCACTCGACTGGATGGCATATTCCAGGTGGGTCTTCCACTGGGACCCCGGGAAGGTGTACGGTGCGGCGCTTCAGCGCGCGTAGTCCTTCGCGATGTCCGCGATGAACTGCCGTGACTGGTCCGGGTTCAGGGCCTGCGCGCGCAGGTGCTCGTACATCACGCTGTATTTCTGCACGTCGTTGGCCTTCTCCAGATACAGGTCGCTCGTGACGCCCTCGATGTAGACCACGCTGGAGTCGGCCGCGTCCGGGAACTCCAGGATCGCGTACTGGCCGTTGAGTCCCGGGTGGGCGCCCATCTCGAAGGGGATGACCTGCACGGTGACGTGCGGCAGCTGAGACTGCTCGACGAGATGCTCCAGCTGATCGCGCATCAGCGAGCGGTTGCCCACCACTCGGCGCAGCGCCGCCTCGTCCATCACCGTCCACAGCCGGAGCGGGTTCTCCGGGGCGGTGATTCGTTCCTGCCGGCGCAGACGCACCTGGACGCGCTTCTCGACGTCGGCGGCGGCCGTCTCCGGCAACGCGCCCGCGATCAGTGCCTCCGCGTACTGCCGGGTCTGGAGCAGACCGGGTACGACCTGGGGGTCGTACACCCGCAGGCTCGCCGCGTCCGTCTCCAGCCCGATGTACACGCTGTAGGGAATGTCGCCGAAGGAGTGCCACCATCCCTGCTGGCGCGAGTCCTTGGCCATCTGCATCAGCGAGTCGACGATCCGGTGGTCCTCCACCTCGTACACCCCGCACAGGTCGCGGACGTCGCGCTGGCTGATGCTGCGCCGTCCGTTCTCCAGCCGGCTGATCTTCGACTGCGACACCAGCAGCCGCTCCGCCACTTCCTCGGCCGTCATGCCCTTGAGCTCACGGAGCCGACGCAGCTCCTGGCCCAACCGGCGTCGCCTGACGGTGGGATTGACATTGGACGCCACGGGACGTGCACCTCCGGCTGCGTGCCTGCGCTAGCTGTAATTTGCCACTTTGCGTATCTGCTGTTGAGCAGACTGCCACCAAGGTGCTTACTACCGCTGGGAAACAGGGGATATGCGCTGCGCACACGCCAGTTCGCCTTTTTCGTCCTCCACATGCGGCCGCGCGGGGCGGCGGAACCGTTACGGCATCCGAACGATCGGATGTGGCGCAACGGCCCCGCCGCCCCGCGCGGACCAGCGGCTCCCGTACCGGTTCATGGGGACTGCCTTCTCAGGCTCGGTGCGGCGCTCGGCGGTGCGTGGTGCTGGTGCTGCGGTGCGTGGTGCGGGTCATGACGTGATGCTGTGATGGTGCGTGCGTGCTGCTGCGGTTCGTGCTGCTCGTCGTGGGACTGCGGCTCAGTGGGCCACGACGCGCGCCATCGAACCGCGGTGCGGTTGCATCGGAACGCCACGAGCCGGTTCCGGTGCGGACCTGCCCGGGCCTACGGCCTGGCGGCCGGCCGGAGCCGGTGCCGGGCTGCGGCGCGGCTGGGCCGCCACGCCGTTCTGGACGTCCATCACGGCGTGCGCCACGAGGCCGCCCATCGGGTCGTGCCTGATCAGATCCCGCAACCGGGAACGTGAGGACCGGCCCTCGTTGCCCGGGTACAGATGCTTGCCGAGGCCGACCGCGTGTGCCAGGGCGGCGAGCGCAGCGGTCCGCGGGTCCGGCGGTACGCCGGTGCGGATCGCGGAATCCAGTCGGGCCTTGATCTCCCGGCTGATCTCGGTGTCCGTCGCCTGGTAGCGAGTCGTTGGCAGCACTCCGCACATCTGACCCGCCACGGCATGCACCATGCCGCACCGCTCCAGATGCGAGAGGTAGGTCTGGCGCAGCCCGAGACGCGGCCCGCCAATCCAGTTCACCGCACGTACGGGAGCGCCGCGCCTTCGCAGCAACTCCAACGCGCAGTCCAAAGTTGGATCTCCAGTCGGCCGTGGGGCTACCACGGCGATACGATCCCCGTCTGGGGCTATCCGTCCGGCCAGCGCCAGCTCCACTAGCTGTGCTCCGGCCAGACCGAGGTCGAGCGACTGCGGCTGTGCGGTGGTACCCGTGGTCGGGTCCAACGCCAGCAGCAGAAGCTCCTCCGGAATTGTTCTGCGGCTCCTGCCCATCCATGCCTCCCCGCGTGGATGAAAGACAGGGTGACCCCTCTCACATTGGTCTGTCGAGGGTGCGTGACCTGTTTGTGAGGGAACCGGTAGGTATGTCGTTCTCGTCTACCGCAGTGGTTAAGCCCGCACACAGGACACTGGTACATGGTTCGGACAGCGCGTGCGGGCGGTGTTTCGGGCGGTTTACGGTTCGGTAGACGCACGGAAAGCGTGCGGCACGGAGGAGGCATCGGTGGCGGGCGAGTCCCCCGACAGGTCGAAGCAGCGTGAGTCGTCGGTAGAACCGACGTCGGGGAGCACGGGCCCGGTTCCCGAAGCCCGCACCGAGGAACGCACGGCGCGTGATCCTCGCCTGGCCGTGGCCCGGGACGCCGAGGCGTCCGGCGGCTCGGCGTCCCGGGAGAGCGGGGAGACCGGCGAGGCCAGGGCGCGCGGAGGCGTGGACACGGCGACGCGGGTCTTCTCGGTACGGGATGTGAAGACGGAGGGCGAGGTCGAGGGCGCCGGGGACCCGGACGGCGGACCTTCGGACGACTCCGGCGACTCCGGCGACTCCGGGGATTCCGGGGATTCCGGGACGAGTGCCGCGAGCAGCGGAGACGTTTCCGCTGACGACGCCTCGGCCGGTCCTGAAGTGACCGACGCGCCGGCCGACGACGCTGCCGACACCCCCGCGACGGACGGTGACGCGGGCGGTCCGCCCGGTGACGACCGGCTGCGCGCGGCTGTGGCGGCCTGGGTTCGCTCCGGCGACTCCCAGGACCCGGAGAGCGCGACGGGCCCGGAGACGGCCACTGAGACAGCCGGAGCCGATGATTCCGGGGACGCCGGGGACGCGGACAGCGCTTCGGCGGAGAACGGTCAGGTCGACACCGACACCGGCTCCGAGTCCGACTCCGACACGGACGCCGGCGACGCGGACGAGCCCGAGGACTCCGTGCCGGACGAGCCCGAGGACTCCGTGCCCGACGAGCCCGAGGACTCCGTGCCCGACGAGCCCGAGGACTCCGTGCCGGACGAGTCCGAGGGTGCTGCGACGGACGAGGCCGAAGCGGAAGCGGACGAGACGTCCGGGACGGTTGCCGATGACGAGGGCGATGCCCCCGGGGCCGCCGACTCCCCGGCAGACGCCGACGCCGAACCCGACGATGACGCCTCGGCCGAGTCCCAGGACGGCGACCCCGAGGGGTCCGCCGAGGACGGAGCCGGTGCCAAGCACGTCGATCAGCCCACCGCCGTCTTCAAGCTCCCCGCCAAGTCGCGCCAGGTCGACCAGCCCACCACCATGCTCAAGCTCGGCGCCGCCGCCAAGGCCGCCGAGAAGGACCAGGGCAAGGACCAGGCCAAGGACCAGGCGAAGAGCCCCGCGAAGGCTCCGGGGAAGACCTCCGAGCCGTCCGACGCCGAGCGCACCAGCACCTTCGTAGCGCTCAAGCCGCTCGACGAGCCGCCCACGAGGAAGCCCGCGGACGCCACGGCCCAGGTGCCGCAGGTCGGGCCCGAGCGCACCGCCCAGCAGCCCCTGCCGCCGAAGCCGCCGCTGGATCTGCTGGCCGAGCTGACGAACACACCGCCGCCGCCGGAGACCCCGGTCCGGACGATCGTCCGCAGGGTCAAGATCTGGACCCCGCTGGTGCTGCTCCTCGTGATCGTCTTTGCGATCGTGCAGGCCGCGCGCCCGCTGCCCACCCCCACCCTCGCGCTGACCGCCGACGACTCGTACAGCTTCGACGGCAGCAAGGCCGCCCTCCCGTGGCCGACCGACGGCCAGGGCTGGATGGATGTCAACGGCATCGGCACGATGGGGAACTTCGGCAAGCAGGCCGGCGTCCCGATCGGCTCCGTCGCCAAGGCCATGACCGCGTACATCGTTCTCAAGGACCACCCGCTGAAGCCGGGCCAGGAGGGCGAGAAGATCACGGTCGACGCGCTGGCGGAGAAGGAGGGCGGCTACGACAAGGCCAACGAGTCCACCCTCAACACCGTCAAGAAGGGCGACGTCCTCACCGAGAAGCAGGCGCTGTCGGCCGTCATGATCCCGTCGGCCAACAACATCGCGCGCCTGCTGGCCCGTTGGGACGCGGGCTCCGAGGCGGCGTTCATCAAGAAGATGAACGACACCGCCAAGGAACTCGGCATGAAGAACACGACGTACACCGATGCGTCCGGTCTCAAGGAGAGCACCGTCTCCTCGGCCGAGGACCAGGTGAAGCTCGGCAACGAACTCGTGAAGATCCCGGCCCTGATGGACATCACCAAGTTGCCCAGCTGGATCGACCCGTCCGGCAAGAAGTGGGACAACTACAACCGGCTCGTCCCCTACAACGGCGCCATCGGCATCAAGACGGGTACCACCTCCAAGGCCGGCGGCAATCTCCTCTTCGCCGCCACCAAGGACGTCGGCGGCGAGACGGTCACCGTGGTCGGCGCGATCCTCGGCCAGCACACGGCGCCGATCATCGACACGGTCAACGCGGTCAGCAAGACGGCCATGCTCGCCGCGCAGGACGCTCTGACCTCGACGAAGATCCTCAAGAAGGGCGACGTCGTCGGGTACGTGGACGACCAGCTCGGCGGCCACACCCCGATCGTGCTCACCAAGGACGTCACGGCGGTCGGCTGGGCCGGCCTCAAGGTGAGGCTGTCCTTCGCCGCCGACGACGTACCGCACACCGCGAAGGCCGGCACCCGGGTGGGCACGCTCACCGTGGGCGACGGCACCAGCGGCGCGGTCAAGGTGCCGGTCGCGCTGCAGAAGGATCTCGCCGAGCCGGACTTCGCCGCCAAGCTGAAGCGCCTCGGCTGACCCGGCGGGCCGTCCCCCGTCCACCGGGGGGGCGGCCCGCATCCCGTCGGTGGGCCCACCAGGGCGCTGCCCGGCGGGGTGCGTGCTAGCGTCGCGAATCGGGGCAGGCCGCCGCTCACGGGACGCGACCGGGAAATCCCCGGGGACGCAGCCGCGAACCGGCGGGCAACGGAACACGTCCCAGAACAGAAGACGGGACACCACGGGGAGTGCCTTCAGGTGGCCACTGCGGAGCCGACACGCGCAGACGACGCCGATCCGGGCCCGGGAACCGGCCCGCGAATACGCGTGCCCGTACCGCGCGAGGACAGCCACGAGGACGGTCGTACGACGCCGCAGGTGAAGCAGGCGGTGACACACGCCGTCCTCGCCCTGCGTGAGCGGCTCCTGCGGCACCCGGTGCTCTCGGTCACCGCCCTGTCCGGCGTACTGCACCTCGTCTGGTTCTTCACCTTCGCGAACGGCGGCGGCGACCTCGCGGCGCAGGACGCGTGGGCGGAGTTCGTCGGCCGGCACCCCGACTCGGCGTACAACCTCGCCTGGTACGGCGGTATGCACCCGGTGTCGTACAGCATGGTGTCGCCGTATCTGATGTCGGTGCTCGGCGTCCGTACGACGATGATGATCGCGGGGACGGTCTCGGCCGGTCTGCTCACGATGATCCTGATCCGCAGCCGGTCGGTGAAGAACCCGCTGTGGGCCTCGCTGGCGGGCGTCTTCGCGTTCCTGTGCAACGCGGCCTCGGGCCGGGTGACCTTCGGTCTGGGCACGGTGTTCGCGCTGGGCGCGGTCGCCGTCGTCTTCTGCTGGCCGTACAGGTGGCGCTACAAACGGTGGGCGAAGGCCCTGTGCGCGGCCCCGCTGGCCGCGCTGGCGACGATGTCGTCACCGGTCGCCGGTCTGTTCGTGGGGCTGGTCGCGGTCGCCCTGTTCCTGCAGAAACGCCGCCCCGGCGCCTGGGCCCTGGGGCTCAGCCCCGCCGCGGTGGTGGCTGTCTCGGCCTGGCTGTTCCCCTTCTCCGGCACCCAGCCGATGACGATCGGCTCGGTGATACTGCCGTTCCTGAGCGCGGTCCTCGTCCTCGTGCTCGTCCCGAAGGACTGGACGACGGTCCGCCTGACGTCCGCGGTGTACGGCCTCTCGGTCCTCGCGGTCTGGCTGGTCAGCTCGCAGATCGGCTCCAACATCACGCGCCTGGCGATGCTGTTCGCCGGCGTCGCGCTGCTCGCCGCGCTCCCGTTCACGGTCCCGCGCTCGCGGAAGTGGTACGTCACCGTGATGGCGTGCGTCGGCTTCAACGGCTGGATCGGCTTCAAGGCGGTCGACGACGTCGTGCACACCACTCCGGCCGCCTCCTGGGCGCGCGAGCTCGCGCCCCTCGTCAACGAGCTCCAGGACGTCGGCGCCGAGAAGGGACGGGTCGAGGTCGTCCCCGCCGCCTCCCACCGCGAGGCCTCCGCCCTCGCCCCCTACGTCAACCTGGCCCGCGGCTGGAACCGCCAGGCCGACATGGAGCGCAACCCCCTCTTCTACGACGACACGCTCAACTCGGCGAACTACCACGAGTGGCTGCAGCGCTGGTCCGTCCACTTCGTCGTCCTGCCGAAGGGCAAGCCGGACGGTGACGGCGGGGAGCGCGAGCGGGAGCTCGTCCAGCGGGGCATGCCGTATCTGAAGCAGATGTGGGGCGACACCAACTGGCAGCTGTTCAAGGTCACCGACCCCACCCCGCTCGCCGAGCCCAACGCCGTGGTCGAGCGTGCCGAGCAGGGCGAGATGACGATGCAGGTCAAGAAGGCCGGCCGGATCCTCATCCGCATCCCGTACTCGCCGTGGCTGAGCATCGTCGACGCCCAGGGCAAGAAGCTCAAGTCGCCCCAGGAGACGCAGGCGTCCAAGCACCGGGCCGAGAACACGCCGAAGACGTACGACAACGTCAACGGCTGTCTCATGGAGACGGAGGAGGACGCCAACGGCGACCGGTGGACCATGCTGAACGCTCCGCACCCGGGGACGTACCGGCTCGCGGCGCCCTACACGCTGCCGCGGGGCACGCCCTGCCCGGACGAGCTGAAATGACGTCTCACGTCACCGGGAACGCCACGTCGCACACCGCGTCCTGGGGTCCCGCCGCGTCCCAGTCGGCGAAGTAGATCTCCCGGCACGGACCCGCTTGCCGGAGCCCCTGGGCCGCGATCCACTGCTCCACCGCCTCGAAGGCGGCTCCGATCTGTGGGGCGGCCACCTGGGCCTTGGTGATCCGGGTGTACGCCAGCCGCTGCGCCGGCTCGACCCGCACGGTGGTCTCCCAGGCCCTCCCGTGCCGCTCGGCCCACGACCGGGCAGCCGCCCTGTCCGCGATCGGCACGCAGGACTCCGCGGGCCCGTCGCTCTCCATGGACACCTCGGAGTAGTAGACGACGAAGGGCGCTCCCGCGGCACCTCCGCAGGCGCCCGCCGCCTCCTCAAGGCGATCCAGCGACGCCCCGATCCAGGCGGGCAGTTCGTCCTGCAGCGTGTGCCGGGACTGGGTGATCACCACCTGCTCGGGCACATCCACCGTCTCGACCACGAACTTTCCGTACATCTCGGAGCTCCTCCCCGACAGCCGTCCACGGAGGTACTCGGCGAGCGTCCGCTGCCCCGCGATGCGCGTCTCGACGTCCGACCAGTAGGTGGCGAGCAGGTCGGCCGCCGCCTCCCCGTCCGCCTCGACCACCCCGGCGATCCGGGCGAGCGGCATGTCGAGCTGCCGCAGCAGCGCCACAAGGCGGGCCCGCTCCACCTGGCCGGCGCGGTAGTAGCGGTAGCCGCTGGCCTCGTCGACGTGCGCCGGTGCCAGCAGGCCGAGGCGGTCGTACAGCCGTAGCGCCTTGGCCGAAAGCCGCGACCGGGCCGCGAACGCGCCGATGGTGAGCAGTTCGTCGTCCACCTCAGCATCCTCCGTCACCGGACGGGTCCTTTCCGCCCGGTGACCAGGACGCTCGGCCCTGCCCCAGGGGCAAGGTCAACACATCGCTACGCGAGGGCGCCCTCGACCGCCGCCACGATCTCCGCCGCCTCCGGCTCGGTCTGCGGCGAGAAGCGGGCGAGGACCTTGCCGTCCCGGCCGATCAGGAACTTCTCGAAGTTCCAGCGGATGTCGCCGGTGTGGCCCTCGGCGTCGGCGAAGCCGACCAGGCGGTCGTACAGGGCGTGCCGGTCGTCGCCGTTCACCTCGATCTTCTCGGTCAGCGGGAAGGTCACGCCGTACGTCGCCGAGCAGAACTCGGCGATCTCCTCGGCGCTGCCCGGCTCCTGCCCCATGAACTGGTTGCAGGGCACGCCGAGGACGGTGAAGCCCTGCTCGGCGAAGCGCTCCTGGAGGCGCTCAAGGCCGGTGTACTGAGGGGTCAGCCCGCACTTGGAAGCCACGTTCACAATGAGGACGGCCTTGCCGGTGTACTGGGAGAGATCGGCGGAACCACCCTGGAGGGCGTCGATCTCCACGTCGAGGGGAGCGGCGCCGTTGCTGTCTGCAGTCGTCATGAGCGGATGCTAACTCCGGTACATGTCGTGCCGGTTCTGGGCCTCCGTCAGGACGTCGCCGGCCGCGGTCCGCGAGTACAGCACCGAACGACCGGAGCGCCTGCGCTGAACCAGCCCCGAGTCCAGCAGGACCTTCAGGTGGCGGCCCACCGAGCCGAGGCCCTGGCCGGTGACGGCGACGAGCTGGCTCGTGCTCAGAGGAGAGCTGAGGAGGGCGAGGACACCGGCGCGGGCGGGCCCGAGCAAGGCCGCCAGGCTCGCGGGGGCGGGGCGGGCCGTGTGGTCGGCGAGGGCGCCCTCGCAGGCGTAGATGATCGCGTACCGGTCCGGTTCCTCCCAGGACACCCAGCCCGCCTTGGGCGTCACCGGAACGAAGACCAGCTCGGCGCCGGAGATCTCGCGGGGCGGGTATTCGTGCAGGTTGACCTGGAGGCGGTTCTCGCCGAGCCAGCGGGTGCGGCCCGGCCGCAGCGCGTCCAGCACCGCCGCCCAGCCTCCCTGGCTGACCTGCGCGGTCCGGGCGACCACATCCGCCTCCAGGACGCGCCGACGCCGGTCCCAGTACGGCCGTACGGTCTCGGTCCAGACGTAGGAGAGGAGGTCCGCCGCGCGGGACGGAAGGTCGTCGCGGTCCAGCTCAGGTGGGAGCGGGCCGCGTTCCAGGGCGATCGTGATGTCGGCCCGGGCCTGGGCGGGGTCGGCGGACCGGACGCGCGCCACTCCCTCCTCGATGGTCTCGCCGTCCCTCGGGGTGGGCGAGAGGAAGTCGGCGATCCAGCCGCGGCCGAGGCCCGCGCGGACGAGGCACGCGGTCACCGGGTCGGCGGCCAGGCGGGCCCGGTAGGCGGGCAGGTGGGTCCGTAGCCAGGCCTGTTCACCGGGGTGGGCGGGCTCGCCCCGGTGCAGCAGCTGGAGGCAGGCGAAGGTCTCGGCGAGCGGGGAGAGGACGAAACGGCTGCGGGCGAGGGTGTCGGCGTTCATCTGCCACCAGCCCATGGGTCCTCCGCCGTCCTCCGCAGTCCGGATGTTTCGCGTGTGCGCGAAACAATAACCATCCTCTCCGGCCCTTCCGAGACTTCCCGCATGCGCAGCTACCGAGACCTCTTCCGCACCCCGGAGTTCACCCCGTTCTTCCTGTCCTCCGCCGCTCACACCGCGGCCCAGACGATCGGCTCCCTGGCGCTCGGCACGCTCGTCTACCGGGCGACCGACTCGCCGCTGCTGTCGGCGGTGAGCATGTTCGGGCCGCAGCTCGCGCAGGTGCTCGGGGCCACGCTTCTGCTGTCGGGCGCCGACCGGCTGCCGCCGCGGTCGACGCTGACCGGCATCGGTCTCGCCTTCGCGGCCGGTACGGCGGTGCTGGCGCTGCCCGGACTGCCGATCGGCGCGGTCTTCGGCGTCGTACTCCTGCAAGGTCTGATCGCTTCGCTGGGCGGGGGAGTGCGCTGGGGGCTGCTGAACGAGATCCTCTCCAAGGACGGCTATCTGCTGGGGCGTTCGGTGTTCAACATGCTCTCCGGGCTCATGCAGATCGCCGGATTCGCCACCGGAGGCATCCTGCTGACGGTCCTCACTCCCCGCGCGTGTCTGCTCCTGGCGGCGACGCTCTACGCCACGACGGCCCTCGCCACCCGCCTGGGCCTGACCGCCCGCCCGCCGCGTTCCTCGGGCCGCCCGTCCGTCACGGCGACCTGGCGCACCAACGGTCTGCTGTGGTCCTCGCGCCCCCGCCGCCTCACCTACCTGGGCCTGTGGATCCCCAACGGCCTGGTCGTCGGCTGCGAGTCCCTCTACGTCTCCTACGACCCCCACGCCGCCGGCGCGCTGTTCGCCTGCGGGGCGCTGGGCATGTTCGTCGGGGACGTGACCGTCGGCCGCCTCGTACCGCCCGCGCTGCGGCCCAGGCTGGCCACTCCGCTGCTCCTGCTGCTGGCCGCGCCGTATCTGCTCTTCGCGCTGCGGCCGGGGTTGTACTGGGCCGCGGCGGCCGCGTGCGTCGCCTCCGTCGGGTTCGGCGCGAGCCTGGTCCAGCAGGAGCGCCTGATGGCCCTCACCCCCGACGAACTCAGCGGCCACGCCCTCGGGTTGCACTCGGCCGGAATGCTGACGGCACAGGGCGTGGCCGCGACCCTGGCGGGCTCGGTGGCCCAACTCACCTCGCCCGCCACGGCGATGGCGCTGATGGCGCTCGCGTCGGTGTGCGCGACGCTGGCGCTGGCGGCGGCTGCCGTCCGAGGGCGGTCGGCGGATGCGGCACCGGCCCCGGCCCCGGCCCCGCAGGAGTCGTAGGCGGGGCCGGCCGTGGTGCGGGCGCGGGCGCGGTTCCGGGGCACGACGTGAGGGTCCTGCGAGTCCTGGCAGCGCGCGCCCGGTGGTCGGCCATGTCGCCAACTGGCCAGGCCGCACAGGGCAGTACGCGCACGACGGAACGACGGCACGCCCGCACGCCGGTGTCGTGGCGCTTGGCGCCGCCCCGGCCTCGCGCGTTCAGGCCTCGCGCAGGCCCTCGGCGAAAGGGGGCTCGGTCGTCAGGTCCAGCAGGGAACGGGCGGCTGAGGTGCCGCCCGCCAGGCCCGTGCCGTCCGACGCGCCCGGGAAGAGCCTCCCCCAGGACCAGGCCCGCCCCATCGGACCGAGCCGCCAGGCCAGACGGAGGGCGCGACGGAGGTCCAGCAGCGTGTGCCCGTCGGCCGCCCAGGGCTCCAGATAGGCGTCCCGCAGGCGGGGGAGTACGTCGGCGCCGTACCGTTCGACGGCCTGGCGGGCGGGCACCAGGAAACTGCAGAACGGGTGCGAGACGGCGGCGTCGCCCCAGTCGAAGAAGGTGAAGCGGCCTGTGGAGGGCGCGAAGAAGACCTGCCCCTCGTGCAGATCGGCGTGATCGAGACAGTCCCCGATGCCGAGCTCCGCCAGCTCCGCACACCACTCGACCATCCGCGGCCGCAGCCCGGCCAGCGTGGCACGCTCCCCGTCCGTCAGCGCCTCGTTCTCCGCCACGAGCCGGTCGAGGACATCGGGCAGCGCGCGCGTACGGGCCCCGGGCACCCCGAGCGACTCGATCTTCGCGGCGTGCGGCATCAGGGCGCGCTGCAGGCCGGCGTACTGCCGCAGCATCTCCTCCCACGCCTCGGGCCCGGCCTCCCCGGCCTCCAGCACATCGGCGAACCGCCGCCCGCCGTGGGGCAGCAGCGACCACCCCCGGTCGGCGTCGACGGCGAGCGGCCTCAGCACCTGCCGCGGAGCCCACCCGGCCAACGCCCGGGTGAGCCCGGCCTCGAACAGGCTGCCGGGCGGATTGGCCTTGAACCACACGGCGACGCCTTCGCCGACCGACAGCCGCACCAGGACCGACCAGGGCCGCAGCCGCACCTGCCGCGGGCCGCTCTCGCGCAGCCCCCGTGCGGCGAGCGCGGCGCTCACCCACCCCACCGCGGCGGCCCGCCACTCCTCCCGCTCCCAGGGCGTCACGGCCTCCGGATAGCGCCCACGATCGACGACCTGCGACACGTCACCCTGCATCGCTCCATCTCATCACCGCGGGCGCCGGGGCATCATCTGTATTAACCGTGGCAACCGTGACCACCTGTGCGAAGGAAGTGGCGAACGATGGGCGCATACGCGGAACTGCCCGGCGTCAGGACGTGGTACGAGACCGACGGACCCGAGGACGCCGAGCCGCTGCTCCTCCTGCACGGAGGGCTGTGCACCAACGAGACCTGGGCGGCCCAGCGGCCGGACCTCGCGGCGTCCCACCGGCTGTACCTCCCGGAGCGCCGCGCCCACGGCCACACCCCCGACGTGGACGGCCCGCTGTCGTACGGGGACATGGCCGAGGACACCGTCGACTTCCTGGAGAGGGTCGTGCGGGGACCCGCCCACCTGGTCGGCTGGAGCGACGGCGGGATCGTGGCCCTGCTCGTCGCTCTCGCCCGCCCCGACCTGGTCCGCAAGGTCGTGGCGATCGGCGCCAACTTCCGCCCCACGCCCGAGATCCTCGCGGACCCGGGAATGCTCGACGACATGACGGCCGAGGGCCCCTTCACGGCGGCGCTGCGCGACATGTACGCGGCCGTGTCACCCGACGGCGCCGACCACTGGCCGGTGGTACTGGGCAAGTTGGCCGACATGTTCGCCGTCGAACCGGCGCTCACCCCGGCCGACCTGTCCCGCATCACCGCGCCCACGCTGGTGCTCGTCGGGGACGACGACATGATGACCCTGGAGCACACGATCGACCTCTACCGGGCGATCCCCGCCTCGGAACTCGCGGTCGTCCCCGGCACCTCCCACGCCGTGCCGATCGAGAAGCCGGCCCTGGTGAACACCCTCGTACTCGACTTCCTCACCAAGGACCCGGCGCCCACGATGCTCCCGATCCGCCGCGCCCCCGTCACTCGGCCCCAGTGAGCCGGCAGTGATCCAGTGTTGGCCGGGGATGCCGTTGAACGAGAGACGGCCGGTACGCCAGTGTGTACTGCCATGGACCGTGACCGGACCCCCACTTTCCGTCCGACCCGCCGTCAACTCCTCGCCGCCGCAGGCACCGTGCCCCTCGTGGGCGCCGTCCCGGCAGCGGCACGCCCCCACACCGGCACCCCCTTCCTGACGTTCACCCGGGCCACCAACGGCTCGGCCACCCTCGCCCCGGGCGGCGACCGGCTGGTCGCCGAGGTGCAGGGCGTGCTCTGGTCCCTGCCCCGCAGCGGCGGCACCGCCCGGCCGCTGACCCCGCCGGACCTCGAACCGGGCCGGCCCACACACTCCCCGGACGGCGCCCACGTGGCGTTCTGCGCCTACCGGGGCGGCGGATTCCACCTGTGGACCGTCCGCCCCGACGGCTCCGGCCTGACGCAGCGCACCGACGGCCCCTGGGACGACCGCGGCCCGGCCTGGTCGCCCGACGGCACCCGGCTCGCCTTCGCCTCCGAGCGCGGCGGCGACCCCGAAGGCCCGGTGAGCGCAAGCCCGTACCGCCTCCACGTCCTCGACCTGCGCACCGGCCGGATCACCCGGATCACGGGCCTGACCGGCCAGGACGGCCCCCTGCAGGACGGTCCCTGGGAGGACTTCGACCCCACCTGGTCACCGGACGGCACCCGCATCCTGTTCGTCCGCGCGAAGCCCGTCGCCACCCCGCTGGGCACCGGCCTGGACGCCCGTACCATCGCCGCCGTGCCCGCCGACGGCACCGGCCCGGTCGCCACACGGCACACCGAGACCGCGGGCACGCAGGTCATGACCCCCGCCGTCGCCGCCGACGGCCGCCTGGCACATCTGCGCACCACCGCCCCACCGAACGCCTCCTGCACCCTGGTCGTCGACGGCCGGCCCGTCCCGGTGGCCGGCGACATCGCCCCGGTGCCCCCGCGCTGGACGCCGGCGGGAGAGCTGCTCCTCACCCTCGACGGCGCCTTCACCCTCGTACGCCCGGACAGTCCCGGGCAGCCGGAGACCCTGCCCTTCGAGGGCGTGCTCCCCGTGCGGCGGCCGCGGTACGAGACCAAGGAGTACGACCTCGGGGAGGCGGCCCACGCCCGCCCCGCGCGCGGCATCCACCTGCCCGCGCTGTCGCCCGACGGCCGGCAGATCGCGTTCGCCGCCCTCAACTCCCTGTGGCTCACCGGCAGTTCGGGCGGTCGTCCGCCCAGGCGACTGCACAGGGCGGCCCGCACCCGCTATCTCCTCGCGCCCACCTGGGCGCCGGACGGGCGCTCCCTCGTCCACGCCGACGACCGCGACGGACTCCTCGGCGTGTACCGCCACGATCTGGCCACCGGTGAGGAGACCGCGCTCGCCACCGGCGGCCGGGTCCACCCCGCGCTGTCCCCCGACGGACAGCGGCTGGCCTGTCTCGACCTGACCGGAAGACTGCTCGTCCGCGACCTGACGTCCGGCGAGGAACGCGTCCTGGCCGCACCCCTCGGCGGCGGCGGGCTGCCCGGCCGTCCGAGCTGGTCGCCCGACGGCCGCCACCTCGCCCTCTGCGACCGCAACCGCCTCAACTCCCGCTTCCGGGAGGGCTACAACCTCATCCGGATCATCGACACCGCCACCGGAACCGACCGCCTGCACACCGTCGCGCCGCACACGTCGATCGCCGACCGGTACGACTCCGGGCCCGTCTGGTCGCCCGACGGCCGCTGGATGGCGGTGATCGTCGAGTCGGCGCTGTGCCTGCTGCCCGTCGACCCCGACGGCACCCCGCGCGGCGACCTGCGCACCCTCACCACCGAACCGGCCGACCACCCCTCCTGGTCCGGCGACTCCACCACCCTGCTGTACCTGTCCGGCGCCCGGCTGCGGCTCGTCGGCGTCGACGGCGGCCCGGCCCGTACCGTCCGCGTCCCCCTCGCCGCCCCCAGACCCGCACCCGCCGACCTGGTGGTGCACGCCGGGCGCCTGTGGGACGGCACGGGCGAGACGACCCGCGACGACGCCGACATCGTCGTACGCGGCGGACGCGTCACGGCGGTCGAACCCCACCGCTCCGGGCGCACCGCCGCCCTCCGCCGCATCGACGCCTCGGACCGCACCGTCGTGCCCGGCCTGTGGGACACCCACACCCACCCCTGGCAGAGCACCTACGGCGGCCGCCAGACCACCGGCCAGCTCACCTACGGCATCACCACGGCCGTCTCCCTCGGCGGCTTCGCGTACGAACAGGCCCGCATCAGGGAGGCGGTGGCCACCGGAGAACTCGCCGGGCCGCGGCTGCTGACCACCGGCGAACTCCTCGACGGCGCACGCGTCGCCTACAGCATGGGCCGCGCCCACCGGACCCGGCAGGGGCTGCGCCGCTCACTGGAGCGGGGCGCCGCCCTGGACTGGGACTTCGTCAAGACGTACGTCCGGGCGCCCGGCTGGGTCATGGAGGAAGCCGCCCGCTTCGCCCACGAACGCCTCGGCGTACGCACCGGCGGGCATCTCCTCTCGCCCGGGGTCCAGCTCGGCCAGGACCTGACGACCCATCTGCAGGCCACGCAGCGAGCCGAGTTCGGCCACGCCATCACGGCCGCGGGCCGCGCCTACGAGGACGTGCTGGAGATCTACACCGCGCACGCCGTGCACTTCTCGCTCATCGCCACCCCCTTCACCGCCTCGCCCCTCCTCGGCGCCGACCCCGCCCTCGCCGAGGATCCCAGGGTCACGGTGGTCATGCCCCCGTGGGACGCGGCCGCCGTGCGACAGTCGGCCGGCGTCCCGCCCACCGCGGCCCAACTCGCCACTCTCCGCACGGAGACGGACATCTACCGCCGGATCCTGGCCGCCGGCGGACTGGTCGCCCTCGGCACGGACCAGCCGCTCGTCCCCGTCGGCCTGTCCCTCCACCTCGGCCTGCGCGCCCTGCACCGGGGCGGTCTCTCCCCGGCCCAGGCCCTGCGCACCGCGACCGTCCTGCCCGCCCGCCTCTTCGGCGTCGACCACGACCTCGGCACGGTCGAGGAGGGCAAGATCGCGGACCTGACGGTCATCGACGGCGACCCCTTCACGGACTTCACCACCCTCGTCCGCACCGTCGCGGTCCTGCGGGGCGGAGTCCCGTACACCACCGAGGAGTTGGTCTCCGCCTTCGAGCCGACCGCCCGGCATACAGCCGTATCCCGGGACGACTGGCTGGAGACGGGCCGACTGATGCGCAGGGACGGGTGCTGCGACGGGCACGGCATGTAGAGCGAGTCGTCGGGGTCAGGCGGGCCTGGGCACGATACTCAGGGCGACGTAGTCGTACCCGTCCTGCCTGAAGCCGGGGGCCTCCCACTCCAGGTCCACCCGCTGTCCGGCCGACAACGACCGGAACCCGTCCATGTGGACGGCGGAGAAGTGGCCCCAGCACCCGCCGGGAGTCTCGGGGGAGTCGAGCACTCCCCACCCTTCTTCGTCCCGCCACTCACGGACGGTCGCAGTCACCATGGAGGGAACCTTACGGGCGGTCAGAGCGGGTCCCTCACCGGGCACGTCCAGGACAGCCGGGAGACCAGCCAGCCGTCGTCCAGGGGTGCTCCCCCGCGGGCGAGCAGGGCTCCCGAGCGGGCCCGTACGGCGTCCGCCAGTGCCGTTCCGCGCAGGGCGGGAGCCCCCGAGAGGGAGCCCGCGAGGGCTGTGACGGCGGTCTGGACCCGGCGTACCGCGCACATCCGGGGATGGACGGCCCACACCTCACGCTCTGCTGCCGCGTGCCGCAGCCGGGTGAAGGAGTTCAGCCCGCAGTCCGCCGGTGTGAGCACGGGACCCGCACCCCGCGCGAAGCGTGCGAACCGGTCCTGCGGCGCCAGCACGGCCAGCGCGCCCCCGGGACCCGAGGTGAGCCCCGCGCTCCGGGCCTCCTCGGCGACCGCGCGCCCGAGCGCCGTCCAGCCGGGTTCCTCGTCCTGGGACACGGTGAGCGCCGTCACGCCCAGGGCCATCGCTGCCTCGACGACCGTACGGGCCAGCGCGTCCTCGTCCGGCGCCCAGCTCAGGGCGGGCGCCCCGGCCCGGACGAAAGGGAGCAGACAGACAAGCCCGGCGGCCTCGTACACCGGCAGGGCCCGGCGGGCGCCCTCCGTGTCGGTGTGGCCGACGACCGCCGCGTGTCCGGCGTCGGCGACGGTACGGGCGACATCGGGTGTCTCGTCGTACACCTGCCACTCGGCGGCATCCGGGCTGACCGCTCTGATCTGTTCCAGCTGGTCGAGAAGGACCGCTCCCCAGGCCGTGCGCGGACCGGTCAACGGTGCGACGACGGCGACGCTCGGCCTGGTCACCGGGTCAGCCCCAGATCAGCGAGTCGCCGCCCGCGGCGACGACACGGGCCTCGGCGCCCGCCGTCGCGGGGCCCTGCGCGCCATCGACGACGCCGACGACGCCAAGGATGAGGGCCGTGGCGAGCATCGCGGACATGCGACGTATGAGATGTGAAGCAGCCGAAGCGGACGAAGCAGACATGAAGGGTCCCCCTGGAAGATCGTCGTTCTTGGGCGATGCGTGGGTGCTGCGTGGTGATGCATGGGTGATGCGTGTGTGTTCAGCGGTGATCGCTGTGTGATCAGCATGTTCCGGGCCGGCCGTGCGCGGCTATGCCGACGGGAGTTCCGCAACCGGCCATGGCCAGGGGCGGACGGGACGGGGCGGGGGACTGTTCGGCTGTCCGTATCGCGGACCGCGGCTGTTCCGCTGGATGGGCCGTTCCTAAGATCCACGAGGGAGCGCTTCAGGGGGACAGCGCTCGTGAATCAGGTGGGGGACGATTCCAGGTGGACGCACGCGCGCGGGCGCAGGAGCTCTATCGTCTCGCTCTCGACAACGCCGCGTGGTGCCCGGAGACGCTCACCGGGAGCCGTGGCTGGAGCGGGACGGAGCTGGCCGATGCGCTCCGACTGCTCGGCCGGCTCGGCCTGTTCGTGCCGTCGTCCGACAACCGCAACGGCTGGACGGCCCTCGCCCCGGACACCGCACTGCGCAATCTGCTCCTCGACGAGGAGCAGCACACCCACGCCCTGCTGACCGCCGTACGGCAGACACGCTCCGCGCTCGCCCAGGTCGTCGCGGACTTCCAGCCGGTGCACGCCCGCGAGCTGTCCTCCGTGCAGATGGAGGTGGTGACCGGCGAGGCCAACGTGTCGGCCGCCCTGCAGGACGCCTCGCAACGGGTGGAGGAGGAGGTGCTCTCGCTGCACCCCGGACGGGCCCTGCCCGCCGGGATGGTCGAGGCGGGGCTCGAACGCGACCGGCTCGTGCTGGGCCGCGGCGTACGCATCCGTACGGTCCATCTGGGCTCGGCGGCCGCCGTCCCGCACATGACGGCCTATCTGCGGCGGCTGAACGGCGCGGGCGCCCAGGTCCGCACCGCGCACACCCTGCCGCTGCGGCTGATCGTGGTGGACCGCTCGCTGGCGATCGTGCCCGCGTCCCAGACGGCGGACGGGGAGATCGCCGCCGTCGTGCTGCGCAGCGAGACCCTGGTCGGGGTGTTCCGGGGGATCTTCGAGCACTGCTGGGCCAGTGCCACGGTGCTGACCGAGTCCGCCACCGCGAGCCCCGAGGGCGACTGGCACCCGACCGGCCGCCACCGTGAGCTGGTACGGATGCTCGCGGGAGGACTCACCGACGAGGCGATGGCCCGCAAACTCGGGATCTCCGAGCGCACGGTCCGCCGCCTGGTCTCCGAGCTGACCGAACGGCTAGGCGCGGCCAGCCGATTCCAGGCCGGGGTCTGCGCCGTCAGGCTGGGATGGCTCGACGACTGACGCCGGCTGCTGCTCTGCCTGCTTTGCCTGCTCTGATTTCTGCTGCGGGGCGGCGGCGCCGCGGCCCCACGCCGTGCCCGCGAGCACGAGGATCGCGCCCAGCAGCCCCAGCCATCCCGGCCGGTCCCCCGCGAGCGCGATTCCGACGACGGCGGCCCACACCGGCTCGGTGCCGAGCAGCAGACTGACCCGGGAGGGCGACGTACGGCGTACGGCCCACATCTGCACGAAGAACGCGAACAGCGTGCAGAACGCCGACAGGTAGAGCAGCCCGAGCCAGTCCCCGGCGTCGAAGGCCGCCGCGGCGGCCCACGGGGTGCTGCCGGTGCCGGGTGCCGTGGAGAGCAACGCGAACACCACGACCGCGCTGCCCAGTTGGACCGTGGTCATCGACAGCGCGTCCGCGCCCTGCACCGACCGCATGCGCGACATCGCCAGGACGTGCACGGTACGGGCCACGGCCGCGCCCAGCATCAGCAGATCGCCGAGGGACGGTGCGCTGAACCCGGCGCCCTGCGTGAGGAGCAGGACACCCAGCACCGAGAGCCCGGCGGCCGCGACGAACGCCCCGGAGGGCCGGACGCCGGTGAGCCGGCTCTCCGCGAGCGGCGTGAAGATCATGGTGAGGCTGATGATGAGCCCGGCGTTGGTCGCCGAGGTGTGCACGACGCCGTACGTCTCCAGGAGGAAGATCCCGGCCAGGATCAGCCCGAGGACGCCGGCGCCCCGTATCTGTGCCCACTTGAGCGCCCGTAGCCTGCGCCACCCGGTGACGGCCAGGACCGGCAGCACCACGGCGAACCGCAGGACGAGCACGGCCAGGACGGTCCGCGTCGTGGTGACGTCCTTGGCGGCGAGATAACTGGAGCCCCACACCACCGCGACCAGCAGGACGGGCAGATCGGTCAGCCAGGCGCGGCGGGCCGCAGGGACGGGCATGGGGGACTCCTAGGTGACAGGGCAGGCGACAGGGCGGGGCGGCGGACGGTCCGCTGTGCGGGTGACGCGGCGGCTCAGCGCGCGGTGTACGCGATCACCAGGACGTCACGGTGGGCGGCGAGTTCGGGATCCACCGGCCGCACCGGGGTCACCGAGTGCAGCGTGCGGCGGTCGTCGCCCAGCAGCAGGTCACCGGGCTCGGACAGGGTAACCGTGAGGAGGTGTTCGCCCTCGTCGGAATGGACGGCGCTCTCGCCGCCGGTGACGTTGGTGCGGCCGATCAGCAGCGAGGTGATGAAGGTGACACCGTCACGGTGCCGGCCCTCGGGCGCAGGCCGGCCCTGCTGGTCCGCGGAGGCACTGATGCGGTACGGGTGCAGTTTCACGTTCCACGACCCCGTGCCGTCGACGGCGCTGAAGATCCGGCCGAGTTCGACCAGCACGGAGCGCAGCAGCGGGTCACCGGCGAAGGACTCGGTCAGCGGGTCGAAGACCCGCTCGATGCCGCCGTTGAGCGGGTTGATGTCCGACTCCTGACGGTACGGCTCGTGCGGGAGCAGGGTGAGTTCACCCGCGGCCGGGTCGAGCTCGAACTGGCCGTAGCGGCGGAAACGGTACGTGCCTCCATCGGCCATGTACGTGTCGAGGGTGAGCTCGTCCCAGTGGCCGGCGAAGCGCGTCCAGTCGGCGGCGTCGACACCCGCGAGCGCCGAGAGCCGGGCCGAGGGCATCAGATGTCCGCCCGGATCGGCGAGGGCGGTGACGGCGTCGACGGCGACGGGGTGACGGGTGGCGGCAGTGGTCATGGCGTACTCCGTAGGGAGAAGACGAGAGAAGACGAGAGAAGAGAGGGCAAGGGGAGAGGTGAGAAGGGATGAGAGAAGGAGACTCAGACGGTGGCGAGAACCGCCCCGGTCGCACGGTCGAACGGCGCCGACTCCGCGCTGATCGCCCGCTCCTCCCAGGCCTCCCGGTCGCGCAGATACAGGGGCGCTCCGGCCGTGATGGAGCGCGTGTCGGCGCCGCCGGTGCGCAGTAGCCAGGTCACGGACCCGGTGGTGCGGGAGGCGCAGGCGTCGATGAACACCTGGGTGGCGAGCCGCAGTTCGCCGAACCAGCGGCCTTCGAGGGCTTCTCGCGTCCACACCTGCTCCAGGTGCCGCTTCTCGCGGATGAGTTCGGCGTCCAGGCAGGCGCTCTCGACGTGCCGGTAGCTGCTGAGCAGGAGCCAGGCGGCGGGCATCTCGCGGATTTCGAGAACCTTTTCGCCGTGGTCGAGGTGTTCCAGGCCGGAGTAGCGGCCGAGCCCGTACGCGCCGACCCTCCGGTTGAGCCGGTCGATCAGCGCGGTCAGCGGCAGCGGCTGTCCGTCGAGGGCGACGGGCAGCCCGTGCTCGAAGGTGACGGTCAGGGTGTCGGTGGCGCCGGGGAGCGAGGTCGGCCGGCTCCAGGCGTACATCTCCTCGGGAACCTCGTGGAGTTCGGGATCGTCGAGGATGCCCGACTCGAACTCACGGCACCACAGATTGGAGTCGCCGCTGACGATCCGCCCGGCGAGCAGATCGATCCCGGCGGCCCGCAGTTCGAGGAGCTTGTCCTCGCGAGTGACGGGATCGAGGTCGTAGGGGCTGCCGAACGCACCCTCGTAACCGAGCAGCGCCAGCGCCCCGTTGAGGCGGCGCAGGGTGTTCTGGGAGCGGTTGGCGGTGTGGAGCAGGGCCTGCGCGCCGAGCGCACGGGCCAGCTCGACCGCGCTGTGGGCGATCAGCGGACGGCTGAGCGTGGAGCTCACGGGGTGGATGCCGAGGTAGACGGCCTGGGCGGCGATCGCGGGGGCCACGTACCGGCCGGCGAACTCGGCACGCCGGTCGAGGATGTGGATCGTCGCGCCGAGCGCTTCGGCCACCTGGCGTTTGTACGTACTGGACTCGTCCTCACCGATGTCGACGCTCACGGCGTGCACCTCGCGGATGCCCATCCGCCGCAGCCGCAGCAGCAGATACGAGCTGTCGAGCCCGCCGCTGAACAGGGTCACGACGGGGCGGCCCGGGTCCAGGGAGTCGAGCTGCGAGAAGGAACGTATGAGCGGGGAACGCATGGCCTCTCCAACCTCTGCACTGGTCACAGGTGAGGAGACTTCCGTGCCGACCGCCCCCCGACAATGGATTCCCGGCGTCCGCGCCCGGCCATGACCGGACCCGGAAGCGCCCTGCCGGCTGCCGGCTGCTGGGAGCTGGGAGCTGGGAGAGCAAGCCGCAACTCAGTTGACCGGTAGGGCGGGTCGGCCATTCGAGGATGTGCCCTACACGGCCCGCGCGTAGTGTGGTGCGGGTACATCCGGACCGCGCCCCAAGGGGTGAATTCGTAGGTCCCGCGTGCCCCCGCACCCCTGCTGCACCGCCGGGGCACGCCGGGCGAGCGGAGGATCAGCGATGGGTACAGTCACCACCGACGACGGCACCAGCATCTTCTACAAGGACTGGGGTCCACGCGACGGCCAGCCGATCGTCTTCCACCACGGATGGCCACTGAGCGCCGACGACTGGGACAACCAGATGTTGTTCTTCCTGGCGCACGGCTACCGAGTCATCGCCCACGACCGCCGTGGGCACGGACGCTCGAGCCAGACCGCCACCGGCCACGACATGGACACCTACAGCGCCGACGTGATCGCACTCGCGGACGCACTTGACCTGCGGGAAGCGTTCCATATCGGCCACTCCACCGGCGGCGGCGAGGTCGCACGCTACGTCGCCCGCGCCAAGCCCGGCCGCGTCGGCAAAGCGGTGCTGGTCGGCGCCGTACCGCCCGTCATGGTCAGGTCGGAGTCCAACCCGGGCGGCCTGCCCATCGAGACCTTCGACGCCTTCCGCGAGGCTCTGTCCACGAACCGCGCGCAGTACTACATCGAGGTGCCTTCGGGGCCGTTCTACGGCTTCAACCGCCCCGGCGCGAAAGTGTCCCAGGGGCTGATCGACAACTGGTGGCGGCAGGGAATGATGGGTGCGGCCAACGCCCACTACGAATGCATCAAGGCATTCTCCGAGACCGACTTCACCGAGGACCTCAAGGCGATCGACGTACCGGTCCTCGTCGCGCACGGAACAGACGACCAGATCGTCCCGTACGAGGACTCGGCGCCGCTCACGGTCACGCTTTTGAAGAACGGCACGCTCAAGAGCTACGAGGGGCTTCCGCACGGGATGCTGTCGACCAACCCGGATGTCCTCAACCCGGACATCCTCGCGTTCCTGCGGTCCTGACCGCACCCCCCGGCTGCCGGAGGGCGACGCATCACGGCTTCCGGCAACCGGCACCACCCATCACGAGGTTCACCGAGGCGGAGCTCACCGATCCCTACGTGGCCGCCGCCGACATCGTCGGGTCGATGCGGACCCACGGGTCGGCGTTGTCGTACGCGTTGAACGAGGGCCTGCGCACGCTGTACCCCTGCATCACCCCCGGCATCGGATGAGCAGATCCAGGAGACCCCCGAGTCCGGGTCCCGGTGCCGGGACCCGGGTGAGTTACTTGCCGAGGACGAGGGTGTTGTCGCACCCCAGGTGTGAGCCGATGTTGGTGGTTTGCGGACCAGGTGAGACCTCGCCGTTGAACCAGTTGCCGTACGCGGACTCGCCCTGTACGTCGGTGTTCTCGTCGGTCGCACTGCATGTGGTGCTCTGGGTGATCACGACCGTCTTGGTCTCCGCGTCGCGGTGCTTGTACCCGTGGCCTTTCCCATGACCTTTTCCGTGCCCGTGGCCTTTCCCGTGGCCCTTCCCGTGCCCGTGCCCCTTGCCGTCCCCGTCCCCGTACCCGTGGGCGTAGGCGGTGCCTGCGCCGAGAAAGCCGAGGGTGCCGAGGAGGACGGCTACGACAGCCGTCTTGCGAGTCTTGCGCATGTCTTCTCCGAGCCTTGAAGCGGACGCACTTGCGATCCGCCACGTCATAAGATGGCGAGAGGTTAATAAGTAAATGTCTGATATCAGCCCGTCGGCACGCCGGATCATCTGATCAACGAGCACGGGCGTCGGCTCGGCGGCCGGCTCAACTTCCCTGCGCGGTCAAGGCATTACGGCGCCGAACGCGGGCGTAGGCGCTCCGCACCGAACCACCCGTGTGGCCGCGCCGCGAGCGCGAGGCGGCGTGGGCCATTCGGCGCCGCCGGACCTCTTTGCCAAGAAGCTTCAGGCGCCCGGCCATGAGGATGTCCGATCTCGTACATGGCCGCAGAATGGGCTTTGTCGACCCTTTCCTTCCAGATCGGAGACGTCCGTGAAGGACCTCAAGTTTGAACGGAAGCGCTCGCTGTCGCGCCTTGAGGCGGCTGACCAGCTCACGGCACTCGCAGCCGCACTGAGGGAAGGCGGGGATGCCGAACTGGAACTCAGCCCCGGAACGCTCAGCCTGCGGATCCCCGACGACCTTCGCAGCGAGATGGAGGTCGAGATCGGCAATGGGGAGATCGAGCTGGAGATCGAGTTCAAGTGGCCGACCGCCCCGACTCCGACAACGCCATCGCGGACGGTCGCGGACACGGAGAAGCCCAAAAAGGGGAAGGACGCCTCCGCCGGGCCCGGTCGGAGCGGCACAGGCGCCGGCAGGAGTAAAAGCGCGAAGCGGTCCGCTTCGAAATCGCGCTGATTTGTGTGCCCGTCAGCCGATGGCGTTCGCAGACAGGTCTGTTACAGGCTTCACCAGGGGAGTTACCACCCGCGTGGGCGGCGTTGAAATGCCTGCACGGGAGCGGCGTGCCAGGCTCGGAGCAGCGCCTCTCGTATCAGGTGGCGGAGCGTTCCCGGTTCGCTGAAAGCGGCCGACGAGACCATCGACGAGGTCCGCATCGCGAGGAGGCAATACGCATGCCGGTCGCCAAGGCTGGATCCGAGGCCGCATCACCCCAGGACCCGCTGACCCTCCTTCGGAGCCGCGCGTACCTGGTGCTTCTGGTGATGGCCGCGCTGATCGGCGTACCGGTGTCCGCGGCGGCGTTCGGCTTCCTCGCACTGGTCGGCGAGGTTCAGCCACTGATCTACACGGATCTGCCCAAGTCGCTGGGGTTCGATGGAACGCCACCGTGGTGGCCGCTGCCTCTGCTCGCCGTAGGGGGGCTGCTTGCCGCACTGACGATCCAGTACCTGCCGGGGCACGGTGGCCATGAGCCGACAGCCGGGTTCAAGACCTCCGCTCCGCCCACACCCATCGAGCTGCCCGGCATCTTCTTCGCCGCCCTGGCGACGCTCTGTTTCGCCGCTGTCCTCGGGCCCGAGTCCCCTCTCCTGGTGCTCGGCGCCGGGCTCGGCGCCGGCGCCGTGCGGATGGTCAAACGGGACCCCCCGGAGCAGGCGACCGCGGTGCTGGGCGCGGCGGGCAGTTTCGCGGCCGTCAGCTCCCTGCTGGGATCACCCCTGCTCGGCGCGTTCCTCCTGATGGAAGCCTCGGGGTTGGGCGGGCCGATGATGGCGGTGGTATTGGTGCCCGGCCTGCTGGCCGCGGGCATCGGCGCACTCATCTTCGTCGGACTGGGATCCTGGACCGGACTGGGCACTTATTCGCTGGTACTGCACGACGTACCCACGGCCGTGCGCCCGACAGCGGCGGAATTCGGCTGGGCCCTGGTCATCGGGCTGTCGGCCGCACTCGTGGGCCTGGGAATCCGATGGCTCGCCGTCCGGCTCAAGACGCTCGTCGAGAGGCGACGAGTGGTGGCCACGGTGGGCATGGGCCTGGTCGTGGCGGGGCTGGCGATCGGATACGCGGAGGGCACCGGCAAAAAAGCGACCGACGTGCTGTATTCGGGGCAGACGGCGCTGGATCCATTCCTTAGGCACAGCACCGCGTATTCGGTGGGAGCGTTGTTGCTGCTGGTGTTGTGCAAGTCTTTGGCCTACTGCGCCTCGCTCAGCAGTTTCAGGGGAGGCCCGATCTTTCCCGCGATGTTCGTGGGAGCGGCGGGTGGCACCCTGTTCTCGCATCTGCCGGGGCTGTCCCTGGTCGCGGGGTTCGCGATGGGTATCGGAGCGATGAGCGCCGCAATGCTGAGATTTCCGCTGGTCTCCGTCCTGCTTGCCACGCTGCTGATCGGCGCGCAGGGGCTCACCGTCATGCCGCTCGTGATCGTCGCGGTCGTGGTCTCGTACGTCGCGACGGCGAAGCTGACGCCTCTTCCCCCGAAGCCAGGGGAGGGATCGGGGCCACGTCGGCAGTAGCGGTCTTCACCGTGCCGGCGTGGCCCATCGCAGAGAAACCCGGGCGGCCGGGCGGTCCGGCGGCCAGGCTGGCCCAAGTCGTCGGGAGTGCCGTCCGGAGTTACGTTGTATCCACGCGCGCGTACCTCCTTCGACGGGACCGGAGCCGCACCGTCCGCTGTGGCTGTGGCCCGGCCGGTCCCGCACCCCACGTCAACGGCACGGCTCACGACCTCGGCGACGTTCATGTCGTTGGCGCGACCTTCGTCCCGAGCCTCGGCGCAGTCGATCCCGTTCCGGCGGGCATGGCCAACGCCTGCGCATCGGCCACCACATCCCATCGTGGAGCGTCTGCAATGACCCAGAACCATCTCTCCGGCCACGAGACGCGGCACCTCACTCCCCAGGAGCGGGTGGCTCGCGGCAAGGCCGCGCGAGCCGACGTACCCCGGTCGAGTCACGCCGAGTTCACGGCTCCGCCGAAGCGAACGGACCCGGTGGAGATCATCGAGAGGCAGTCCGCGACGCGGGTGCCGGAACTCGTGCCGATCCGCTACGGCAGGATGAGTGAGGCGCCGTTCCGCTTCTATCGAGGGGCCGCCTCCATCATGGCCGCGGACCTTGCGGAGACGCCGCGCAGCGGGTTCAGGGTGCAGTGCTGCGGTGACGCGCACATGTTGAACTTCCGGTTGCTGGCCTCGCCGGAACGCCGTCTGATGTTCGACATCAACGACTTCGACGAGACGCTGCCCGGACCGTGGGAATGGGACGTCAAACGGTTGTCGGCCAGCTTCGTCATCGCGGGCCGGGCGAACGGCTTCAGCGCCAAGGAGCGGGCGTCGGTGGTGCGGGCGGCGGTGCAGTCCTATCGCGAGCGCATGCGGAGCTTCGCCGGGCTGGGCAATCTCGAGGTCTGGTACACCCGCTTCGACGCGGACGAGTTGCAGGAGCAGTTCGCCCCGTTGCTGAGTGCGGGGGTGCGCGATCGCTGGGAGAAGACCCGGGAGCGGGCTCGTGCTCATGACACGCTGCAGGTCTTCGACAAGCTCACGCACGTCGTTGACGGAAGGCGTCTGATCGCTCCCGATCCGCCGCTGCTGATGCGGCTGCAGGATCTGCTGCCGGACGCCGCACGCGGCGAGTTGGAGAAGGAGCTCAGCCGGCTGATCGAGCGCTATGGCCAGACCCTGCAGACGGACCGCCGGTTCCTGCTGGACGGCTATCGCTTCGCCGACGTGGCCCGCAAGGTGGTCGGTGTGGGCAGTGTGGGAACCCGCTGCTGGATCATCCTGCTGCTCGGCAAGGACGACGAGGATCCCTTGTTCCTCCAGGCCAAGGAGGCCGACGAGTCGGTTCTGGCGCCTTACGTCGGCGGCAGTGCGTTCGCCACCCAGGGCGAGCGCGTCGTCGCCGGCCAGCGGCTCATGCAGGCCACCAGTGACATCTTCCTGGGCTGGGAACGCCTCACGGGCATGGACGGCAGACAGCGGGACTTCTACATACGCCAGTTGCGGGACTGGAAGGGAATCGCGGTGGCCGAGAACATGTCGCCGAAGAGGATGGCCCTGTTCGGCCGGCTGTGCGGTGCCACGCTGGCCCGCGCCCACGCCAGGTCCGGGGACCGTATCGCGATCGCCGCCTACCTGGGCGGCGGCGACGTCTTCGACCGCGCGCTGGCGACGTTCGCCGAGCTGTATGCCGACCAGAACGAGAAGGACCACCAGGCCCTGGTCGACGCCATCCAGGCCGGACGGGTCCCGGCCGAAGCAGCCTGACGCCCCGCGGCGCGGCGTCACCGGTGGTGATCTGTTCGACAGGGCTCCGGGTCCGGTTCGAGACGTGACGGGCTCGCGAACCTGACACACGGGCCCGAGGGCCCGACGCGGGCTGCCGTCACAGGTGCGTGGGGTTACGAGTGGAGCACCTTTTCCTTGGCCTGGCGGAACTCCTCGTCGGAGATGTCGCCGCGGGCCCGGATCTCCGAGAGCTTGGCGAGTTGGTCCGCCTCGCTGGCCGGGCCGGTGGTGCCGACCGTCTCGCGGATGTACCGGTCCGTCTCCTCCATCTTGGCCTGGGCGTGCTTCTGTTCACGCCTGCCCATGTCCTTGCCCCGGGCGATGAGGTAGACGAAGACGCCCAGGAAGGGGAGGACGATCGTGAAGACCAGCCATCCCGTCTTGCCCCAGCCACTCATGGAGTCGTCGCGGAAGATGTCGACGATGACGCGGAAGAGCAGGAAGATCCATATGACCCACAGGAAGATCCACATGATCGTCCAGAAGGCTCCGAGGACCGGATAGTCGTAGGCCAGGTACACATTGCTGCCCATTGCTTCTCCTGTGTGGTGTCGTCCGTGTCGAGGTTCGCGGTTTGTGCGGGAGGAGGGGCCTCAGGACCGTTGCCGAGCCCGGCCGGGGCTCGCCGCCCCTGCCGGGCCGGTGGTCACTGCTCGTTCTCCGCGGGGAGTTCCAGCGCGAAGGCGTCGTCGATGGCGCGGGCGGCGGACACGACACGGGCGCTGCCCACCACGGGGGCGATCGCCACGAGCGTTCCCTGGATCTTCTCCAGCGGCACGCCGGCTTCCGCGGCGGTGCCGATGTTGAGCAGGTACGAGGGAGCGGAGGCATCCATGGCCACCAGAGCGGCGATGCGTGCCAGCAGGTAGGTCTCCTGATCCAGTCCCGACCGCTCGAACGTGTCGAGCGTCATCTGGACGAGCGTCTCGAACACAGGTGCGTCGGCTTCGGCGAGGGCGGCGAAGCCACTTGCACCTGTCGGTTGCTCAGCCATCTCGGACTCCTTGCTCTGTTCCGGCGCTTTGGGATGACTTACGTCTTCAGGAGAGCCCCGACGTACGCCGGACCGCATCACCCGGTGCGGATGACCGGCCGGCCGTCGGCGGCCGGGCGCGGCCGTCGCCCATGGCGGCCCTCGGCAGGCGGGAACCGTCGGGCCCGACCAACGTGCGTCTCCCCCAGCCGGGTGGTCCACTGGAATGAGGGGGCGGTTCCGGCCTCCCGATCCTCGTGGCCACCGCAGCCGAACGTCCGGCTGAGGCCGGGTGCCGAGATTTCCGCACCAGGAGGAGCTTGCCTTGAGAAACGAAAGCGACGCATTCGACGACCTGGGCCCCATCGACGACCTGGGCCCCATCGACTACCTGGTGGTCGAATACCCGGGCAAGAGCCCCACCGGCGAAGCCCTTCCGTACCTCGTCGACCTGGTCGACCGGGGCCTGATTCGCATCCTCGACATGGCCTTCGTCCGCAAGGCCTCCGACGGCTCCGTGGCAGCGGTCGAAATGGCGGATCTCACCCGGGACGGGAACACGAACCTCGCGGTATTCGACGGCGCCACCTCCGGACTTCTCGGTCAGGCCGACATCGAAGAGGCAGGGAAGGCGATCGGACCCGGCAGTACGGCCGTCATCGCGATGTACGAGAACCGCTGGGCCGCACCATTTGCCCAAGCCCTGAGGCGCGGCGGCGCCCGACTGGTGGCCGCCGGAAGGATCCCCGTCCAGGACGTCATCGCGGCACTCGACTCGGCGGAGGCCGCAGCCGCCGGCACCTGACGGTGAACAGCGTGCAGATCACAGGAGGTTCGACATGCCAGGCCTCATTCGCGGCATCGCCCGCACAGCTGTCGTAGCCGGTACCGCGACGGCCGTCTCCAATCGCGTGTCCCGGCGGCAGGCGGGCCGGTGGGCCCAGCAGGACGCACAGCAGGCCCCGCCCGCGCAGCCTCCGGCCGCATCACGATCGACAGAAGACAAGATCGACATGCTCAAGGAGCTGGGCGAACTGAAAGAACAGGGTGTGCTGACGGAAACCGAGTTCGAGGACCAGAAGCGTCAGATTCTCAGCGGATGACCAGCGCTGTACCACCAGCGATCAACGCGGCACCCGGAAGATGGAGGGCACCAGCTCGGACGGACGGTTGTCGCCGAGGCAGCCTCGCGGCGACAACCGACCGGGCTGAGTGGGTCGCACCGGCCTCGTGCGGCTTGCGGCTCACTGCCGAACCGTTGGCCCCTGCGGGACGCGGTTCGCGCGTTCGGCCCGCTCATAGGCCGAGTGCCACATCCTTGGCCTTCCAACCCGTAAAGCACGCTTGATCTGCCGTCGTACTGGAAAACCTCGCCGATCGAGGCAGGCTCGTCGGCCCGCGTGGCCCAGGGCGGCGTGGCCGGGCATGTGTCGGCGGATCGTCCCTCCCAGGCGTCCTGTGTGCCCCCGGCGTCGATCACGCCCCCGCCCGGATCAGGGCATGGGCAGGCGCACGGCGAGGAGGGCGATGTCGTCGGTGCTGCCGGGGGGCACCCGGGCGGACAACTGGTCGCAGAGGGTGTCCAGCGGTTCGTGCGCGAGGGCGAGGGCGTGGCGGCGCAGCCGGCCGAGCCCGGTGTCCAGGTCGCTGCCGGGAACCTCGATCAGGCCGTCGGTGTAGAGAAGGAGTGTCGATCCCGGCGCCAGGGCGTGGGTGGCGCTCGGCCGATGGCTGCTGCCGCCCAGGTGGGTTCCGAGGATCAGCCCCTGCCCGGCTTCGAGGTACCGCGCGTTCCCATCGGGGGTCAGCAGCAGGGGCGGCGGGTGCCCGGCACTGGTCCAGTGCAGCGTCCAGGGGCCGGTGTCCGGACCTTCCACCCGGGCGAGGACGAGGGTGGCCATCGACACGGCCGTGATGGCGTGCATGGCGTCGTCGAGTCGGTCCACGACGGGACCGGTCGGGCCGGGGTGGTCCCAGGCGAGGGAGCGCAGGATGCCGTGCAACTGCGCCATACCGGCCGCGGCGGTCAGATCGTGGCCCACGACGTCGCCGATGACCAGGGCGAGCGTGCCGTCCCTCAGCGTGAACGCGTCGTACCAGTCGCCGCCGACCTGCGAGCCGGCCGGAGCGGGCTGGTACCGCGCTGCCAGCTGGACCCGGCCGTGCTCCGGCAGCGGGGGCAGGAGGTTGCGCTGCATGGCCTCGGCGACCTCGCGCTGCCGGCCGAACCGGCGGGCGTTGTCGATGACCGGGCCGACCCGGCGGCCGATGTCGCCCGCCACATCCAGATCGCCGGTGTCGAAGGGCCGTGCCGGGTCGCTGCGCACCAGTGTCAGGGCGCCGGTGACCTGTTGGCCGACGTTCAACGGCACCGTGATGACCGATGCCGCGCCGGTCGCTTCGAGGAAGGCGTGGTGGACGGCGGCCAACGGCGAGTCGGGGGTTGCCTCCATGTCCGAACGCTCCTGCAGGACGGGCCCGGCTCCGTTCAGCACTTGGACCAGGGCCGAGTGGGCCGCTTCCCCGGTCGGCGGCGGAAGGTGCCCACGCCAGTCCTCCTGCCCGGCGTCGCGACCCTCCGGGCCGGTCACCGCCACCCGGTGCACCTGACGGGCGCCTACTCGCAGGTCCACCGCCGCGAAGTCGGCGAAACGGGGAACCAGGAGCCGGCTCAACCGGGCGAGGGCCTCGTCCACCTCCAGGGTCTGACCGAGCACCTCGGTGATCTCCGCGACGAGCGTCAACCGCTCGGCGCGGCTCTCCAGAGCGGTCGTACGAGCGGCTCGTTCCGCCTGTTCGGTACGTTCCGCCCACTCGGCACGTTCCGCGCGTTCCCTGTGGGCGCTCTGGACCGCCGCGGTCTCGACGACGAGCACGACCATGCCCAGGCAGACACCGTCCCGCGTCAGAGGAGTGGCCGACCAGGAGATCGGGACCAGCCGTCCGTCACCCCGCAGGAACCAGTCGTCGTCCCCGCGTGCCGGACGCCCCTCGGCCAGTGCCCGCAGCAGCGGGCAGTGCTCGCGCGGGATCCGGGCGCCTCCCGGATCCCGATGGCACAGGTCGTGCAGGTCCTGCCCGTCCACCACCGCTGCCGCACGCCCCAGCAGTCGCTCGGCGGCCGGGTTGACCGCGACGATCCGCCCCGCCGGGTCGATCACGGTCACCGCCGTGCCCAGCTGCTCGACGACCCGCTGCCACAGTCCCGGTTCCGCCGCCGACAGCCGCCACTCGTGCTCTTGGCCGGGCCTCACGTCCTCCACGATGCCGCTATCCCCTTCACGGCGCACTCCACCGGTGCCTCGGCCTGCGAGGCCGCAGCGGACGCCGGTGCCCGTCGGTCCCGTACGAGAACGAGAATCCGGCCGCACGCCCGACACGACGGCGCCTCCGCGACACCGCTGTACGACTGCTCCGGTCGTGTTCGTCACTGCCCGTAGGGATCGCGGCGGCCGTCCTGGCCGCCCAGCCGCCGGACTGACGAGCGGGCCGCGGTGGCAGAGCGGCGGCGGACACCAATGGTGAGGTCAGCCGCGCCACTCCACCATGAGCAGCGTCGCGTCATCCGTGGTGCGTCCGCCCCGCGCCCGTTTGAGTGTGTTGGACAGGGAGCGGGCCACCGACCGGATCCCGCGGCCGGTCTTCTCCAGCCGGTTCACACAGTCGATCAGCTGCTCTTCCCCGAACTCCTCCCCACCGGTCCCGTGCTCCTCGATCAGTCCGTCGGAGAAGCAGACGACGCGGTCCCCGCGTTCCAGTCTCAGCTCGCTGATCCGTGGTTCCGCACCACCCAGGCCGACAGGGAGGGTCGTCGGAGCGATCAGGCGGTCCGTGACGCGGTGGTTGCGGACGAGGATCGGCGGCGGGTGCCCTGCGTTGACCCACTGGACCTGTCCCGTCGTCGTATCCAGCTGCATCATCTGCGCGGTGACGAAGTGCTCGGGACCGAACTGCTCCGCCACTGCGCGGTCCATGAAGTCGTAGATCTCCGACAGCCCGATGCCGAAGCGGCGGGCGTGGCGGTAGGCGCCGATGGCCACGGTGGCCATCGTGGCCGCGTCCAGGCCGTGCCCCATCGCGTCGATCATGACCACGTGGAGGATGTCCCCGTTGAGCGCGTAGTCGAAGCTGTCACCCGCCACGTCATAGGCGGGTTCCAGGATCCCGGCCACCGCGACCCTGGGCATGATCATCGCCAGCGGTGGCAGCAGGGACCACTGGATCTCCGCGGCGACGCTCATCGGCTCATCACGCCGGACAGTGAAGAACAGGTCGGAGTAGCCGTGCTTGGTCACCAGCAGGTCGGCCACCAGGCCGGAGATCCTGCCCAGCAGGCGGCGGTCGTGGTCGTCGACGCTGTCCAGCGTCACGGCCATGACGCCCACCTGGTCACCGCCGTCCAGCAGCGGCAAATGGAGCCGTACTCCGTCGCCATCGGACTCCTCGACGGGGGCCGCGTCGAGGAAGCAGCGCCCCGCCTCGGAGCCGTCGATCATCTGCGGCTCCCCCTCCGTGAGGCCCTCGCCGGGCAGGGGTACGAGGTTCAGCTGGCCGTAGTCCTGCAGCAGTACCTGCGGACGGCGGCCCCCCAGCCGCTCCACCACGTCGGCGACCAGCGGCCCGATGAGATGGGGAGGAAGCTCGTGCGCGCGATCGAGGACCATTCCCAGCAGCGCTTCCCCGAAGCTCTCGGAACGGTCCGCTCGCCGTTCGGGCGTCATCCGCTCACCCGCCATGGTCCGCGCCTATCGGTTGCGGCGGGGTGGGACGACGAAGGGAATGTCAGAGTCATCGCTCCACCGGAGGTCGTCGGCGACCGGACCAGCCGACCGGTCACCTGGGCCTGACAACGTCGGGCCTCTCACCTGAGTCCCGTCCCTCCTTCCGACTCCCATGTGTTCTGTCCGTCGAGGCCGCTCTCGGCGAGTGCCAGCAGGCGCGGTGCCGACAGTGGGTTCCCGGGGTCGGCGGCAGAGGCCAGCAGCCGGGCGGCGGCTCCGGCAGGCTCGTCGGGTGGGATCACCAGCAGTTCCCAGCGTCCCACGGTGCCGCAGTCCACGGTGATGGCATGCGCCTCGGCGTCGAGGTCGGTCAGGACCACCTCGATCACATGCCCGGGCGCCATCACCTCCTGCGGGGCGTCGGGCCAGGCGGCGGTCCCCACGGTGACGCGGGTGACCGTGCCGACGCTCGGATCCAAGGAGCCGACCAGCGCGGGCAGCTCCAGTTCCAGTGCGTCGCAGCGCGGCCACCAGGCCCCGTCCAGAGGGCCGTGGCTGACGTCCGGCGTGAGGCGCAGCCGGGGCAAGGGCATCCGGTAGGAGTGTCCGTCACCTGGTGCCGCACCTTCGGCGGGCTTTGTGATGGCGTCCATCGTGCGATCCCGTTCCGGGCGGCTTCCGGCTGCCCGTCTCTGTCCCTCGCCGGGCACGGCGCTGCCGTGCTCGTGCGCCCGAAGGTTCTCGGTACCTGTCAGGCTACGCCCGGCCGTGGCGGGCGGCGCGGCCCGCGGTATCGCGTGGAGGCAGGCAACCATCGCGCGGGGACACGTCTACGGCGGACGCGGGCCGTGGCGTGACCGCCCCGGCCGGCACGACGGCCGATTCACGCCCCTTCGTCAGATCATCGGCGTGCCGGCGGCAGCCCTTCGACAGGCAGGATCAACACGCAGGGGGCGACGGGGCCGGGCAGCCCGACGACCTCACCCATGTTCTGCCAGCCCCAGGACGCGAAGGCGGCTTGTCCTGCCTGGTCGGCGGGATGCAGCAGGGTGACCCCGAGGAAGGCGTGCAGGTCCGTGAGCAGACGCCGTTGCAGGCGGCCGGCGATATCGCGTCGCTGAGCGTGCGGATGGGCCACGACCTGGGTGAGGACGACGAACCGCGCGCGGGAGGTGAGCCGCTGGATGATCTCCTGGAGCATTCCGTCGAACCACCGGCGGCCGGAGCCGTCAGGGCCCACTGGACAACCGAAGACGCAACCGACCAGCGCCGTCGTCTCGGCGACGAGCAGGGCGAAGCCGGGGCGGTGGGCGGCGACCGCCAGGTGGTGCAGGAAGAGTCCACGGTCGTGGTACGCCTCGCCGGGGGTGCCCGCGACGGACTCCGCAGCCAGGTCCGCGATGTCCTCGCGCATGTCTTCGGCCTGCCAGCGGGTCAGCCGGCGAAGGCGGATCCCGTCCTTGAGGACAGGCTGGTCCGGCCGACGAGCGGCGTCCCCGGGCGCCCGCGTCGCGGTACCCATGAGATCGCCGGGTGCTGCGGGCGGCACGGGACTCACGGGGGTAAGGAGCAGCGAAGTGGATCCGGTGGCATCGAGGAGCCGGGTGATCTGCGCGCACGGATGGTGCAGCTGCAGGCGAGCATGGACCCGGCCGGCGCGCCGCGATGCCGAAAGCAGGATGTCCAAGCCCCTGGCGTCGCAGGAGCCGACCGTCGTCAGGTCGATGTCGATCACGGTGACACCGTCCAGCAGACACTGCTCCATTGCGGCCCGCAGCAGCGGCGTCGTGGCCGACCCGATGTCACCGGCAAGCGTGACGAGGGTCCGTTCTCCTCGGTTCCGCCGGTGGATGTCCAGCCGGGAAGAGGCCATCACGCTTCCCCTCCGCCGAGACGTGGACCAGCGCGGGTACTCACCGCGGCCCCAGCCATGATGGGCTTGCGCGGCGTTGCTCCGACAGCGGCGGACATGATGCCGACCCGTCTCCGCGCCGACCACTGGGGCGGCCCGGATTCGTTTTCGCTGAGGACGACCCGGCGTGGCGGCCGGAGTGCGTGATGCCCTCGGTACTTCAACCGTACGTCGGCCGCAACCGGAAGCGGATGCTTCGACGGACGCGCGGCACGGCAGGGGCCGCATCACCTCACGGGCCGTCTCCCGGTCCGGGCTCCGGGGCGAGTACGGAGCAGGGGTTCGCGCCAGGCGCCAGGCCCGGCTTGCGAAGACCGCTTCCAGCGTTGTCCTCCACCCCTATGACGTGGTGAACCGAACGCCCTCCTCACTCCCTCTCCCGTAAGGCTCTACCGTCCCTGGGACGGAAGGGCCGCTGACCAGGTGTTTCTCTGTGCCCCCGGCAGGATTCGAACCTGCGACACCCGCTTCAGGAGTGGGATCGAATCCTTGACCGAGGGTGTTCGCTCGTGCCGGATGGTGCCGTCCTCGCAGGTCAGTGCCGACCGGCAGCTCGATCGGTCCTGGCTGAGGCGGATCGTGCTCCGCCGTCGCTCACGCATCGCGCACGCATGGCAGTGGGCACGCTGCCGGGTCGATGGCCGGGCACGGCCAAGTGCTCGTGTCTGCCGGATGGCGCCGCGGCACCAGTCGGCACCTCGCCGGTCCGGCCGTTCCTCGTGGCCTGCCGCGAAGTGCCCAGGGAGGTATGGCTGCCGTCCACGGCTGGTCAAGCCCCCATCTGGAGAACCGCCCAGCGGGTGGTCCTCTCGGGGTGGCGTGATACCCCGTGTCGTGCGGAGAGGGCCGCCACGATGCCGGTCCCACGACCGTTTTCCCTGTGTTCGGCAGGGCGGGGGCTGTCGTGCGACGGGCGTCGTCGAGGTACCGGCCCCGAGTCCGTGACCTCGATGCACAGGGCGCGGCGGCCGCCGACCTCGGGCAGGGACAACCGCAGCACTGCCGGCGGCAGTGCGTGGACGATCGCGTTGGTTGCCAGTTCCGAGATCACCAGGAGGGCGTCGTCGGCTGTCGGGGTGGGCACGCGCCACTGGGCGAGGGCGGTGCGTGCCCGTCGGCGTACGGCGGAGACGGCCTCGGGGATGTGCGGCAGCCGGCAGACGTGCTCGACCTGCGCGGGCGGGTCCACCTGGGCGGCAGACGCGCTCGTGGCAGGTGCGCCCACTCTCGGCCATGTCCACCGGTCCTTGCTTCTCATGCCGGAAGCAGCTGCTGGCTTCATGCCGCTGGTGGCGGCCGGGTCACTCGGCATTGGAGAGGATCTGGGCCAATGTCGTGACGGCCTGTTCGGCGTCGTGGCCTTCGGCGCGGACGGTCACGGTGCTGCCGACGGTGGCGCCCAGGCCCATGACGGCGAGGACACCGGTCGGGTTGACCGTCCGGTCGGCGTACTCCAGTTGTATGGCACTGGTGAATATCGCTGCGGCGCGGGCGAGTTGGCCTGCGGGACGGGCGTGGAGGTTGGCGGGCAGGACGACGGTCGTCTCGTGTGTGGACGGGATCGTCGCGTTCGTGGTGGTGGACTCAGAGCTTGTGGACATGACGGGCCTCCTTGGCGGCGTCGGCGACGGTCTTCAGGTCGGCGCCGGACGCGGCGGTGACGACGGCTGCAACGGCTCCTTCGACGAAGGGCGCGTCGACGATCAGCACGTCGGGGTGGGGATGGTCTTCCAGGACGGTGCGTGTGGTCAGGACGGAGCTGCCGAGGTCGGGCAGCACAACGACGCCGGCTCCGCGGTCGACGCTGCGGATGGCAGCGAGGACGAGGTCGTAGCTGGTGCCGATCCGGCCGTCGTCGGTGCCTCCGGCGGTGGCGAGGGGAACCGTGTCGGAGCCGATCTGCTCCACCAGCAGGCGAAGGCCCGCGGCGAGCTCGGCGCTGTGGGACACGAGTACGATGCCGACAGATGCGCTCATGAACAGCTACATTAAATGTCGGAACACTGTTCAGCAATAGTGAACTAAGGAGAAAATCTCGATGGTGCAGGCGGTGCAGCGGGCGGTGCAGATCCTGCGGGAGCTCGCGTCCACCGGTCCGCGGCTCGGAGTGACCGAGCTGGCCGACCGTCTGGGCGTGGCCAAGCCGACCGTGCATGCGCTGCTGCGCACGCTGGAGGCCGAGGGGCTGGTCGTACAGGACCGGGACAGTTCGAAGTACCAGCTCGGACCCGATCTGGTGCAGCTTGGCAATGCCTACCTGGACACCCAGGAGCTGCGGACCCGCTCACTGACCTGGGCGGACCAGCTCGCGAACCGGACGAATGAGGCGGTCTGGGTGGCCGTGCTCACCGGTGACCACGTCCTGGTGGTGCACCATGCGTTCCGGCCCGAGGGGGCTGTGCAGATTCTCGAGGTGGGCGCCAGCATCCCGTGGAGCACGTGTGCTCTGGGCAAGGCCATCGTGGCCTTTCTTCCGGTCGGCGAGCGTGAGCGGCTGCTCGCGGGTGAGCCGGCGGTGCTCACCGGTGCCAGCCTCACCGATGCCCAGGAGCTGGCAGGTCAGTTGAAGGAAGTCCTCAGGACGGGGTACGCGATCGAGGACCAGGAGTCCGCCATCGGGGACGCGGGTATCGCGTCTCCCGTCTTCGACCGTTCCGGCGAGGTGGTCGGCGCTCTCGGCATCGTCGGGCCCGTCGAGCGGTTGCTCGCAGAATCGGCACGTCAGGAGCTTGCGGTCGCCGTCCGGGAGACCGCCCGCAACCTTTCCCGTGACCTGGGCGCTCCCCGTGGGACGGCCGCACGCAGCACGGTGACCTGACCCGCCCCTCTGATCCAGGCCCCTCGGCAGCTGCCGAGGGGCCTTTTTCGTATCGACGGAACGCGAGGGCTGTCGAAGCCCTTGACAGGCCGGAAACGCGGCCTTAATTTCCAGAACAACGTTCATCCATGATGAACGCTCTACAGCCGGAACTTAAAGCTCCCCGGCTTCCCCCTGAGCGGCCGCCAGGTTGCCCGACCCCTGACCACCTGGCGGCCACCTCCCCCTTCACAGCCCGCTCCACGCGAGGAGGTGAGACGCCCAAGCCGCCGCTCGGCGCTGGGCGCCTTCCATGGAAGAAAACACTTACTCACAGAAGCTCGTGGCCGAGATGCTGGGCACCGCAGTGCTGGTGTTCATCGGCGTCGGCTCGGTCCCCGCGACGCTCATCGTCGGCGGCGACGCCCCGTTCACCATGGCGCAGCTGGGAATGATCTCGCTGGCCTTCGCCACCGCCGTCATCGCCATGGTCTACGCGATCGGCCATGTCTCCGGCTGTCAGATCAACCCGGCCATCACCCTGGCGCTGGCCGCGACGAAGAAGATGCCCTGGCGGGACGTTCCCGGCTACATCGCGGCCCAGGTGGCCGGGGCGGCGCTGGGAGCTCTTGCCATCGTCGGGGTGTTGGGGAAGAAGGCGGTCGACGTCGGCCTCGGCATCGCCGCCTACGGCAGCGGAGTCGGCGCCGGCCAGGCCTTCTTCGCCGAAGCCGTGGGCACCTTCATCCTCGCCTTCATCGTCTTCGGTGCCATCGATCGCCGCGCGGCCGGAGGTTTCGCCGGTCTGGCCATCGGCCTCGGCGTGTTCGCGATCATCATCCCGGTGGCACCGGCCACCGCGGCGTCCATCAACCCGGCCAGGACGCTCGGTCCGATGATCACCGGCCAGTTGTTCGGCGGCACGGTCCACTGGAACCAGCTGCCGGTCTATCTCGCCGCCGAAGTCATCGGCGCGGTCGCCGCCGGTTTCCTTTACGTCGCCCTGAACGCCCGCCGCGGCGTCACCACCGCCACCGAGGCAACGACCGCGCCGGTCGCCGCCGCTGAAGGAGCCCTGTCATGAAGAAGCTGATCAACGCCCCCGAAGCGGTGCTGGCCCAGGCACTGTCCGGGATCGCCGCCGCCCACCCCGGCCTGAAGGTCGACGCCGAGAACAAGGTGATCGCCCGCGCCTCGGGTACCAAGCCGGGCAAGGTCGCCCTCGTCTCCGGCGGCGGTTCCGGGCACGAGCCCCTGCACGGCGGCTTCGTGGGCGGGGGCATGCTCGACGCGGCCTGCCCCGGCGAGGTCTTCACCTCGCCCGTGCCGGGTCAGATGCTGGCCGCGGCCCAGGCCGTCGATGGTGGCGCGGGCGTGCTGTTCATCGTGAAGAACTACACCGGCGACGTCCTCAACTTCCAGATGGCCGCCGAACTGGCCGTCGACGAGGGCATCACGGTGGAGACCGTCCTGGTCGACGACGACGTCGCCGTCCAGGACTCCACCTACACCGCAGGGCGCCGCGGCACCGGAGCCACCGTCTTCGTCGAGAAGATCGCCGGAGCCCTCGCCGAGCAGGGCGGCAGCCTCACCGAGGTCGCCGAGATGGGCAAGCGGGTCAACGCCGCGTCCCGGTCCTTCGCGGTGGCGCTGACCGCCTGCACCACCCCCGCCTCCGGCAAGCCCGGTTTCGACCTGCCCGAGGACGAGATGGAGGTCGGCGTCGGCATCCATGGCGAGCCCGGCCGCCGCCGCGAGAAGCTCCGACCCGCCAAGGACATCGTGGCGACCGCGCTGGACGCGATCCTCGCCGACCAGCCACTGAGGGCCGGTGACGAGACCATCGTCATGGTCAACGGCCTGGGCGGCACCCCGCTCATCGAGCTGTACGTGGTCTTCAACGAGGTAGCCGTCGCACTCGCGGACAAGGGTGTGGTCATCGCCCGCAACCTCGTCGGCAACTACGTGACCAGCCTCGACATGGCCGGTGTTTCCGTCACCGTGTGCAAGGCCGATGCCGACATGCTGTCCCTGTGGGACGCTCCCGTGAACACCCCGGCCCTGCGCTGGGGCATCTGACCGAGCCGGGGGCCGGGCCACGCGCGACGCGAGGGCCGGGCCGGGTCCTTCCCGCCGCCCGCCCGCCCGGACCGCACCCCTCGCGTCTTCCCTCGGCCCTCGGCTCAACCAACCTCCGAACAGCCCCGTACCGACCATGAACGGAGTCTCCGTGGACACCGACCTCGCCCGCACGTGGGTGCAGGCCATCGCAGCCGCCGTGGACAAGAACAAGGACCACCTCACCCAGCTCGACTCGGCCATCGGCGACGCCGACCACGGCACCAACATGCACCGTGGCTTCTCCGCCGCCGCCACGGCCGTGGCCGACTACGAGCCGGACACCGTAGGGGCCGTACTGGTCAAGACCGGCACCACCCTCATCTCCACCGTCGGCGGCGCCTCCGGACCGCTCTATGGCGGTGCCTTCCGCGCCATCGGCAAGGCCCTGGACATCCCGACGGCTGACTCACCGCAGTTCGCCGCCGCCCTGGCCGCCGGCCTCGCGAGCGTCCAGAAGCTCGGTGCGGCCGCACCCGGCGACAAGACCATGATCGACGCCTATGCCCCGGCACTGGCCGCGTTCCAGCAACAGGCCGACGCCGGAGCCGGCTTGGCCGCCGCGGCCCTGGCCGCCGCCGACGCCGCCGAGGAGGGCATGCGAGCCACCACCCCGATGCAGGCCCGCAAGGGCCGTGCCTCCTACCTAGGCGCCCGCAGCGTCGGCCATCAGGACCCCGGCGCCACCTCCACCGCCCTCGTCTTCCGCGCCCTCGCCGAGACGGTGGGGGACCACGCCGAGACGCCGGGGGCCCGATGACCGACCGCCGCACCTACACCGGGCACGCCGCCGCACCCGGCACAGCCCTCGGCGTCGTCCACCGCACCGACCGGCCACTCACCAGGACAGCGCTGCCGCACCGCATCGGCGGCGACCCCACGCAGCAGATCACCGACGCCTTCGACGCCGTAGCCACCCGACTGCTCGACCTGTCCACCTTGCTGCGCGAACAGGGCAAGGACGAACAGGCCGACATCATGGAGGTCAACAGCTACATCGCCCAGGACCAGGATCTGCGCGACCAGGCCGTCAAGAGGGCGGACGACGGCCGGCCGGTACCCATCGCCGTCCGCCAGGCCATCGACGCCTACGCCGGAACCATTGCCGCACTGGACGATCCCACCCTCGCCGAACGGGCGGCGGACGTCCGGCAGGTCGGCCGCCGTGTGCTGGCCCACCTGCACGGCGAGACGGGCCCCGCCCCCGACCAGCCGCTCGTCCTGGTCGCCCACGAGATCGGCGCCGCCGACCTGCTGGAACCCGGCCTGACGGTGACCGCCGCCATCTCCGTGACCGGCGGCCCGAACTCCCACGCCGCGATCGTCGCCCGTTCGCTGGGCATCCCCTTCCTCCTCGCCGTCAACCCCCTGCTGCTCGAACTGCCGGACGGGCAGGAGATCCTGCTCGACGCCGGTCGGGCCAGCGCAGTCGCCCACCCCGACGACGAGGAACGCACCAGGGCCCTGCGAGCCATGGAGACCGCCCGAGCGCGCAGGCTCGCCCTCGCCGAAGAACGTCACCTGCCCGCGGAGACTCTCGACCGGCACCGCATCATTCTGCGGGCCAACGTGGCCACCCCGGCCGACACCCGCGCGGCCCTGACCACGGGCGCCGAAGGCATCGGCCTGCTCCGCACTGAGCTGCCCTTCCTCAACCACCCCGCCTGGCCCACCCGCGAGCAGCACGCGGCCACCCTCGTCCCCGTCCTGCGCGTTCTCGCCGGGCAGGTCGTCACGGCTCGCACGCTCGACTTCGCCGACGACAAACTGCCGCCGTTCCTCGCCGAAGGCCGCGAGGGCGGGCGGCTCGGGCGCGGCCTCCCCCTCATGCTGGCCCAACCGGACGTCTTCGCCGACCAGTTCCGCAGCCTGCTCTGCGCCGGAGCCGACACCGACCTGCGCATCATGATCCCCATGGTCGCGAGCGTCGACGAACTGCGCGCCTGCCGACGCCTCCTCGAGGCCGCGGCCACCGAGGCCGGCGTTCCGATACCACCCCTGGGCATCATGGTGGAACTCCCCGAAGCGGTCGCCGCGGCCGACGACCTCGCCCGCGAAGCCTCCTTCTTCTCCATCGGCAGCAACGACCTCACCTGCCAGATCCTGGGCCTGGACCGGCGCGACCCCACCGCCACCCCCGCCATGACGGCACACCCCGCCGTACTCGACGCCATCTCACGGGTCGTCACCGCCGCCCACCGACACGATCGTCAGGTCTCCGTCTGCGGCGACGCCGCCGCACACCCCCTCGTGACACCCCTCCTCATCGGCCTCGGCTGCGACAGCCTCTCGGTCGGCCCCGCCGCACTCGACGAGGTCCGGGCCCGCATCCGCCGGCTCCGCCACGACACCTGTGCCTCCCTGGCCGCCGTCGCCCTCACCCGCGAAACCCCCGAAGAGGTCTGGCGACTCGTCGAGCAGTGCGGCCGGCTCTCGCTGCCGTGAGAAGAAGAGGCCGGAAGCATGAAGAAGCTCATCAACTCGCCCGATCACGTGCTCGACGACGCTCTCGTCGGTGTGGCCGCCGCGCACCCGTCGCTGACGGTCAACACCTCCGACCGCTACATCGCCCGCGCGGGCGGGCCGACCCCCGGGAAGGTCGGCCTGGTCTCAGGCGGCGGATCCGGGCACGAACCCCTGCACGGCGGCTTCGTCGGATACGGGATGCTCGACGCGGCCTGCCCCGGTGAGGTGTTCACCTCTCCCGTGCCGGACCAGATCCTCGCCGCCACGCGCGCCGTGGACAGCGGGGCGGGGGTCCTGCACATCGTGAAGAACTACACCGGCGACGTACTGAACTTCCAGATGGCAGCCGACTTGGCCGCCGACGACGGCGTGCGGGTGGAGGGCGTCGTGGTCAACGACGACGTCGCCGTGGAGAACAGCACGTGGACGGCGGGCCGACGCGGCACCGGGGCGACCGTGTTCGTGGAGAAGATCGTCGGTGCGGCCGCCGAACTCGGCGCGGACCTGGGCACGACCGCGGCTCTGGGCCAGGAGGTCAACGACCGCTCCCGATCCTTCGGAGTCGCGCTCACGCCGTGCACCGTGCCCGCATCCGGCACACCCGGCTTCGAGCTGGGCGAGGACGAGGTCGAGCTGGGCGTCGGCATCCACGGCGAGCCCGGCCGCGCCCGCGGCAGGCTCACCTCCGCCAGGGAACTGGTCGGTGTCGCACTGGACGCCATCCACACCGACATGCCGCTCTCGGGCGACGTGCTCGTGATGGTCAACGGCCTGGGCGGCACCCCGCTGATCGAGCTGTACGTGGTGTATGCCGCGGTCGCCGAGTGGCTCGCCGGCCGTCGCGTGTGGATCACCCGCAACCTGGTCGGCAACTACGTCACCAGCCTGGAGATGGCCGGCTGCACGATCACCGTGTGCCGGCTCACACCACAGCTCACCCATCTGTGGGACGCCCCGGTCGTGACCCCCGCGCTGCGCTGGGGACGCTGAGCGGCCAAGCCCATCGACGCCGGACCGTACGAGAACGTACGAGGGAGCAGGGACGACGATGGACGCAAGCATGTTCCGGGCCTGGATCCATGAGGCCGCCCGATCGGTGACCGAGAATGCCGATCACCTGACCCGCCTCGACTCCGCTGTCGGCGACGCCGACCACGGCATCAACATGCGCCGTGGCCTCCAGGCGGCGGTGGCGATGCTGGACGAAACCACCCCTTCCACCCCCGGCGCAGTGCTCGCCACCGTAGGCCGGGCATTGATAAGCAAGACCGGCGGCGCATCAGGACCGCTGTACGGCACCGGGTTCCGGCAGGCCGCGCAGACCCTGGGCCGGCATCCCGACGTCTCCGCCGCACAACTCGGTGCCGCGCTTGCGGCCGCCCTCACGGGCATCCAGCGGATCGGCGCGGCGCTGGAGGGAGACAAGACCATGATCGACGCCCTCAGCCCCGCCGTGACCGCCTATCAGGCCGTCATCGACACCGGCGGCGAGCTGACCGGCGCCACCCGCGCGGCGTCCGACGCCGCCATGCGGGGGCTGAAGCAGACCGCCGACATGCAGGCCCGGAAGGGCCGCGCGAGCTATCTCGGAGCCCGCACCATCGGCCACCAGGACCCCGGCGCGGCGTCGACCGTGCTCATTCTGTCCGCACTCGCGACGGTCTGCTCGGCAGGCGAGCGGCGTGCGGACGGTCTTAAGTAAGCCCCTTGCACGTTTGGTTGGCCCGGTGGCGAAGGCGGCCTCGCCACCGGCAAAGACACGGCCGACCTCGCCGCCGATGCCAGGCCCACCCCGCCTGGCGAACACGACGGACGGCTGAGCCCCGGTACTGAGCGGATCGCCACAGCGACCCCCGCCGAGGAAGTGGCCGAGGTCTCGAACAGCTCCGAGGCCGACGCGTGGTTCGCGTCCGCAGGAACCTGCCGGCGGACGGACGAGGCAATGGCCTCATCCATCGACGGCACGTTCATCAAGACATGACACGACACGACACGACAAGCGCACTCGCGCGATGAGCGGCGTGCCTGCGACACGTGGACGCCCCTGCATCGCGCACGTTCAAGGACGGGGAGAGGGTACGAGGGCAAGTGCAAGCACAACCTGGCAGCAACCAGAGGCGGTTCACCCCGAGTGACTGGAGCGTGCGCACCCAGCTGCTGGCTGTGGTCGTCATCCCGATCGTCACCGCGCTCGTACTGGGCGGTCTGCGGGTCGGATCCGCCGTGCACAAGGCACGGGACATCGACAAGGCCCGTCAGCTCGTCCGCGTCGTCGACAAGGGCGCGACGCTGGTGCAGGAGATCGAGGACGAACGCGATCTCACCGCCGTCCACGTCGCCGCAGGCCGTACGGGCAACACGAGCCGAATCGACACGCAGCGCTCGAAGACAGACGCGGCGCTGGCCCGGGTCCGTGGCGAAGCCGCTCGTGTCCACCGAAGGACGAACTCGGTCCTGGGCACTCAGCTCGCGGTGCTCGACGCCCTCGGCCCGAAGGTGGCGTCGCTGCGCCACACGGTGGCCGGGGCGACGATGCGCTGGCCGACCGTGGTCGACGCATACACGGTCTTGCTCACCGAGCTCACCGACGCCCTTGACCTTCTGGCGCCGGGCATCGCCGGCCAGGCCCTTTTCATGAGGGCCGGCACACTCGAGACCTTCGCCCAGGCCACGGAGAAAGCGTCCCAGCAACGCGCACTGCTCGGCGGCGCACTGGCCGATGGACACTTCGATTCGAACGAGGCCCAGAGCCTGACCCTGGCCGGCCGTCGGCAACAGGCATTGATCGACCAGTTCCTGTCCGGTGCGCCGGCCGGCCAGCGTCAGTTCTACGAGCGCACCCTCACCGGAAGGGACGTCGACAGGGCCGACACGTTCCAGAAGCAGGCACTCGCCCTGCAGGGCACCCGTCGCCCCAACCTCGACGCCGACGTGTGGTTCGACACCATGACGAGCAAGCTGGACCTGATGCGACGGGTCGAGCAGCGGCTCGTCGGATCGGTCGAGGACGAGAGCTCGCGCGAGCAGCGCCAGGCCGAGCACTCACTGTTCACAGCGTCGCTCGTCGAGCTGTTGATCCTCCTGCTCGTGATCGGCGTGACGCACGTCCTCGTGCAGTCGATCGTCGGCCCGCTGCACACCCTGCGTGCCTCTACCCGCGATATCGCGCAACGCCGCCTGCCCGAGGTGGTCCGGTTGCTGCGGGAGGCCGGCGGCACCCAACTCAAGCCCATCGAGGTCGAATCCACGGCCGTCGACTCGACTGACGAGATCGGAACTGTCGCCCGCGCGTTCGACGATGTCCATCGCGATTCCGTGCGGCTGGCGTTCGAGCAAGCGCACCTGCGCGGGCGCATCAACACGATGTTCGTCAACCTGTCGCAGCGCAGCCAGAGCCTCGTGGAACGGCAGCTGGAGCTGATCGACCACCTGGAGAACGGCGAACAGGACCCCGACCTGCTCGCCAGCCTCTTCAAACTCGACCACCTGGCCACCCGCCTGCGCCGCAACGGGGAGAACCTGCTCGTCCTGGCGGGCGGAAAGGCGGGCCGCCGCTGGAGCGCCCCGGTCCGGCTCGTGGATGTCCTCCGGGCCGCCATCGGCGAGATCGAGCAATACCAGCGGGTGCAGCTGCGCGGACTGGTCACCGCGGACGTCGACGGCCGGGCGGTGAACGACATCGTTCATCTCATCGCGGAGCTGCTGGAGAACGCGACTACGTTCTCCTCTCCGGACACCGAGGTGCGGGTCACCTGCCGGCTGCTGTCCGGCGGCGGCGCGAAGGTCGAGATCCAGGACAACGGCATCTGCATGTCCGCCGAGGACCTTGTGGAGGCCAACGAGAGGCTCCTGAACCCTCCGGTCGTCGACGTCGCGGTGGCGCGACGCATGGGCATGTTCGTCGTAGGCCGACTTTCCGGCCGCCACGACATCCGCGTCCAGCTCCGCAGTTCGTCGCCCCACGGCATCACAGCAGTGGTCATGCTGCCCCAGCAACTGGTCCGGGAACACGAAGATCACATGGATCCTCCCGGACTGTCAGCCAGGTACAACCCGGAAGGACGCCTCACCGGCTGGCGCAACTACGACACGGCCGAGCAACCCGACGAAAGGGCGCCGTCCAGACGCGCACACCGGAACCGCCGTCCCGGCATCAGCCCTGCCAACAGTGAGTAAGTCCTGAACGCGCCGACCCCGGTGGAACAGCGGCTCGTCGCTCGGGCCTGCCACTCCTTCCGCTCACGCAAACGGCCCCGGACGAGGAGTCCGAGGCCGAATGGAGCGCCTCCTTGGGGGTGAAAGCCCAGTTCAGCGGATCAATGCGTTGTGCCCCCGGCAGGATTCGAACCTGCGACACCCGCTTTAGGGTTCCCGCCAGACCCCCTATGAGCTGCAGCGGCGCACTTCTGAACGGCACACGCAGCACTCCGTCAGCGTGCCCGTTCCACGCGGCGCTCGTCCCACACCGGCTCCGGCGTCTCGCGTACCCGGCCGTCGCTGCCGAACACCAGGAAGCGGTCGAAGGACCGTGCAAACCAGCGGTCGTGGGTGACCGTCAAGACCGTCCCCTCGTACGCCTCCAGCCCCTCCTGCAGGGCCTCCGCCGACTCCAAGTCCAGGTTATCGGTCGGCTCGTCCAGGAGCAGGGCGGTGGTTCCCTGCAGTTCCAGCAGCAGGATCTGAAAGCGCGCCTGCTGCCCGCCGGAGAGCCGGTCGAAAGCCTGGTCACCCTGCCGGTCCAATTCGTAGCGGCGGAGCGCCGACATGGCCGCGCCGCGGTCCCGGGCGTGCTCGGTCCACAGGATGTCCACCAGGGTGCGCCCCATCAGTTCGGGATGCGCATGTGTCTGGGCGAAATGACCCGGTACCACCCGTGCGCCCAGTGTCGCCGTGCCCGTGTGCGCCACGCCCTCTCCGGCCAGCAGCCGCAGGAAGTGCGACTTGCCCGACCCGTTGGAGCCGAGCACCGCCACCCGCTCGCCGTAGAAGATCTCCAGAGAGAAAGGCTTCATCAGCCCAGTCAGCTCCAACTGCGCACAGGTGACGGCCCTCACCCCGGTGCGCCCGCCGTGCAGACGCATCCGGATCTCCTGCTTGCGCGGTGGCTCCGGCGGCGGACCGGCCTCCTCGAACTTGCGCAGCCGGGTCCGCGCCGCCTGGTAGCGAGAAGCCATGTCGTCGCTGCGCGCGGCGTACTGCTGCAGGTCGCGCACCAACTTCTTGAGTTGGGCGTGCTTCTCGTCCCAGCGGCGGCGCAGCTCCTGAAACCGGGCGAACCGCTCCTGCCGCGCCTCGTGGAAGGTGCCGAAACCGCCGCCGTGCACCCAGACGTCGGAGCCGGCCGGGCTCGGTTCCACCGCGATGATCCGCTCGGCGGCCCGCGCCAGCAGCTCCCGGTCGTGCGAGACGAACAGCACCGTCTTGCCGGTCTCACCGAGCCGGTTCTCCAGCCATCGTTTGCCCGGTACGTCCAGGTAGTTGTCGGGCTCGTCCAGCAGGAGCACCTCATCGGGACCGCGCAGCAGCGCCTCCAGGACGAGCCGCTTCTGCTCACCGCCCGAGAGCGTGCGAATCTGACGCCACTGCGCCTTCTCGTACGGCACGCCGAGCGCGGCCATGGTGCACATGTCCCACAGGGTCTCCGCCTCGTAGCCGCGTACCTCCGCCCAGTCGGCCAGGGCCTGGGCGTACTTCATCTGAGAGGCCTCGTCGTCCACCGTCAGGATCAGGTGCTCGGCCGCGTCCACGGCCTGCGCGGCTCGCCGGATGCCCGGCGACGCCACTGACACCAGCAGGTCGCGGACCGTGCTCTCGTCCCGCACCGAACCGACGAACTGCCGCATCACCCCGACACCGCCGCTCGACGTGACCGTGCCGCCGTGCGGCTTCAGCTCGCCGGACAGCAGCCGCAGCAGGGTCGTCTTGCCGGCGCCGTTCGCGCCGACCAGGGCCGCCACCGCTCCCTCGCCCACCCGGAACGACACGTCGCCGAGCAGTATCCGCCCGTCGGGCAGGTAGTACTCGAGGTGAGAGGCCTCCAGATGTCCCATTCTTTCCTGTGTCCTTGTCTGCTGTACGGCTGCTGTACGGATACGGCGTGGGTGCGCCGGCGCGCTGTGTGGGGCAGGCGGCTCCCGGACCACGGTGCCAGGCGAGCTTGGTCGACGGCTGCTCATTAATTTCCGGGCCGCCGGGGCATCCGTTCAGGCTGCCTGGTCGAGGACCTTCATCCGGAAATGGTCCAGCACGGCTTGCATCCGGGAGATGGTTTCGGCCACGTCGCTGCCCTCCACGTGCGTACAGGTCGCCCACCCAGCGGCGCCGGGGGGATCGGTCATGCGCCATCGGGTGGGCCGAGGGTGGTGGAGTCGTACAGCTCCGGGTCCGCTGGATCGGGGTGGGCAGAGCCGGGGGTGCCGGCCGGGGCCGTGAACCGGTGGCGTACGGCGAAGGCGATGGCGGCGCCCGCGAGCAGGGCGGCGACCGCGGCGACGAAGGCCGCCCAGGTGCCGTAGGCGCTGACGAGGAGACCGCCGAGCTGGGCGCCGACGGCGGTGCCGACGACGTTCACGGTGATGACCCAGGTGAAGGCCTCGGTGATGGCGCCCGACGGGGCCGTGCGCGCGACGAGTTCGTACTCCACGGCCGTCACCGGGGCGATGATCACGCCGCCCAGGGCGAGGGCCACGCCCATCGACCAGTTGTCCCAGGCGAGCAGGGGTAGTGCGGTGAACGCGGACAGGATGAGCAGGCCGATGGCGAAGGTGCGTTCGGCGGGCCAGTCCCGGGTACGGCTGCCGTACCAGAGCCCGCCGACGAGCCCGCCGACGCCCCAGGCACCGAAGATCAGGCCGATGCTGTCCGCGGAGCCGTGTTCCTCGGCAAAGGCGGGCAGGACCAGGTTGAACACGCCCATGGACACGGCCGCGCAGACCAGGACGGCCAGCAGCCGGACCAGGCCCGGCGAGCGCAGCGCGCCCAGCAGGTCGCTCTCGGTCTCCTCGGCGCGCCAGTTGCGCGAGGCTTGCGTGGTGGCGAAACCGATGGCCCCCACGCCCGCCAGAAGCCCGCCGACGACCAGGGCCGTGGCCGGGGTTCCCCAGAACAGTACGGCGCTGAGCAGCAGCGGTCCGCCGATGACGAAGACCTCGCTGAGCACCGCTTCCAGGGAGAATGCCGCCTCCCGGCCGCTGGGCAGCGCGCTCCACAGCGACCGGACACAGCCGCTGACCGGTGGGATCGTGGCGCCCGCGACGCTCGCGCACACCAGCTGCGGGATGCGGGCGTCGGACGCCGTGCACACCAGGCCGATCAGTGCCAGCGGGTGGACGACACCGGTCAGGAGGAGCAGGGGAGTCTGGCCGTGCACGTCGACGCGGCGGGCGACGACCGGCGCAAGCACCGCACCGCCCAGCGTGTAGCAGGCCAGCAGCAGGCCCGCTGAGCCGTAGCCCGTGCCGCGCGAGGTGGCGAACACCACGAGGGCGAGCGTGACCAGGTACAGCGGGAACCGGCCGACGGTGCTCCACAGCAGTGGGGCGCGCATGGCCTTGTCGCTCAGGACTGTGAGGAACCGGTTCCCGGCCGGCGGGGGCTTGGAGTCGGTTTCGGTGGACGGCTCTTCGGGCCAGGTGTCGGATGCGGCGTGAGTCATGGCATTCTCTCGGTTCTCGTGGGGACGGTCCACGAGGAGGGACGGTCCGCCGGGCAGGGAGGTGCCGTCAGAGCGCGGCAATGACGGCGGCGATCTCCTTGGCCAGCAGGATCTGTTCCGCCTCGTCGAGTTCCGGGGTGAGCGGTACGCACAGGGTGCGGCTCAGCCCGTCGCGAGTTGCGGCGAAACCGTCCCGGCTCAACGGCGCGTAACGGTCGTCGCCGTCGGCCAGGTTCCACGGGAACCCGTCCGCGTACAGCGAGGCGCGGCCCGCCACCACCGGGTGCTCCGGCAAAAGGTACTTGTCCAGGCTCCAGCAGGGCAGCCCCCGTTCCTCCAGCCGCTCCATGGCCCGGTCTCGAAGATGTGGCGACTCCAGCCGCAGCCGCACGCTGGTCTTGACGTCACCGGGGCGCTTGGGAATCACGCTGACGTCCGAGCGCTCGCCGAGTGCCTCCAGCGTCAGGGCGTAGTGCCGCTCCAGAGAGGAGAGGATCTCGTCCAGCCGCCGGAACTGCTGGAGCTGTACGGCGGCCACGGCCTCGTTGGCACACAAGTTCTCGCCGTAGAACGCGCCGGGGTTCCAGCCCGGGTACTTGCCCTGCTCACGGGCCGAGCCATGGTCGGTGTAGGAGCGCAGGACGTCCCAATGGGCGGGGTCGCGGACCACGACCAGGCCGCCCTCGCCGGAGGTGAGGATCTTGGCGTGGTGAAAGCTGTACGTGCCCGCATAGCCGACGGTGCCGGCGTGCCGCCCGTCCGTGTGGCGTCCGCCCATGGCCTGCGCGCTGTCCTCGATCAGGTACGGCACCCGCTCGGGCAGGTCGACGACGGTGCCCTCCATGTGCGCCACCACCACTCGCTCCGCGTCCGCGGGCAGCAGCGAGGCGTCCAGGCCGAACCGCTCATCGACGTCGACGAGGACCGGAACCAGTCCGCAGGACAGCACGGCACCGGCCACCGCGACGAACGTGACCGCCGGTATGTACACGGGGTCGCCGGCCCGCGGTCGGGTGCCCATCAGCGCCACACGCAGGGCCTGTGTGCCGTTCGGCACGGTCAGCGCCCGCCCCGCGCCGAGCCGCTCGGCCGCGTACGCCTCCAGCAGGTCGGCGTTGCTCGGCGCAGGGGCGCTGTAGCGGAAGAGGACCTTGTTGTTGAGGGACCGGTGCAGTTCTGGGGTGTCCGCCAGGGAGAGGTAGTTGGCGCCGTAGGGGAAGGGACGCAGCATCAGCAGGCTTCCGTTCGAGATGGGTGGACAGGGGCTGCGGGGAGAGGCCGCGTCAGAACGGGGCGAGCAGGAGCTGCCGGACCTGACGGGCGACGCGCTGGGCGCCGCGCCGGTCGTCGCCGGCGTGCTCCAGTGCCCGGGAGATGCGGTTCCAGAGCGGGTCGGCACCTCGGACGGCACGGTCGGCCGAGGTGTCCGGTGCGGCCGCGTCGAGCACCTCGACGCCGGCCGCCTCCGTGATCCCGTTAAGCCGAGTGGCCTGGTCCGCGTCCAGCGCTGGGAGCAGCAGCAGCGGGACCCGAGCGACGTGCGCCTGGTTGACGGCAGTCAGCAGGGGCGAGGAGACCAGCAGCGACGCCTCTGCCAGCAGCCGCTCCGTGGCGGCCTCCTCGACCCCTACGACGGGCAGCGCGCCGGTGTCCTCTCCGGCCGCGGACAGCAGGGCGGACCGCGCGAGCACCGGCGCGTCCAGGACCACACCGAGCAGCGGTTTCCCGTCGTACTGTGCCGCCTCCGCGGCGGCGCGCAGGGCCGCGCCCGCCCGGGCGACGGCCGCGTGGTCGGCGGGGTGCAGATCCGGTGTGGACAGCTGGACGACCGCGCCGCGCGCCGCACGCGCCCGGGCGGCCCGGGGCGGGGCGATCGTGCCGACCGTGTGCACGCCCATGGCGCGCTGCCCGCCCAGCCAGCCCGGCCGGTGCAGGCAGCGGACGGCCGACGGCGGCCAGGTGTCGCCGGGCGGGGGGCCACCGGAGGCGACGAACACAACCGGCACGCCGGAGGCGCTCAGGCGCGCGGCGAGCACATCGTCGTCGCACACCACGGCGGCGCCGAGGGCGGGGCCTGCGTCCGGCTCACCGGTCAGCTCGACTTCGGTGAGGTGGGCGCTGACATGGCGCAGCGCGGCCTGGGACTCCAGCGTGGGTCGGGCGGCGGCGAGCACGCGCAGCCGCGGCGGGGCGGGATGCGGGGCGGTGGTGGGTGAGGACATGGTGGCTCCGGGCGCGGTCGGTTCCAGACGCGGGCGTGAGGGGAAGGCGGGGCCGTCAGTAGTTCCAGGCCGGTACGGAGCCCATGCGGGCGAGGTCGTCGCTGTAGCCGGCGGCGGTCGCGGAGCAGCCGCCGCACATCGTCGGGCCCTGCTGCTTGAAGAGACCCGCGTGGGTGCGGAAGACCGGGCTGTCGAGCATGACCTTGCCGTCGTCGGTGCGCAGCGGCGCGCCGCCGGGGCCCTCGTCCCCCTCCTTGTGCGGAAGGCAACTGCACGAGAACATCCGGCCGTTCTTGCCGTCCAGGTAGATCACGTCGTCGGTGACCAGACACAGCGGCTCCGAGGCGCGCGGCGGCAGGGACTCCTCGAAGAAGGCCTTCTGCTCCTCGGGTGTGTCGCCGTAGAAGCGCTTGCCGAGCGGTACGAGCGTGGTGGCCGGGTCGGCGGTGTAGATGGGCTCACAGGCGGCGATGACCTCCTCCGCCGACGGATAGCGGATCTCACGGTCCAGCTTGATCGCGGACAGCTCCCACTGCTGGACGCCGAGGTCGGTCAGCACCCGCTGCAGCTCGGGCATCTGCGCGAAGTTGTGCGGTCCCACGACGGAGTTGACGCGCGGGATGATCCCCAACTCCTTTGCCCGGCGCAGCCCTTCCAGGCCGTTGTCGAACATGCCGGGAGAGCGGCGGTAGACGTCGTGGGTGGCAGCGGAGGAGCCGTCCAGGCTGACGATCACCTGGGCCAGCCCGGCGTCGGCGAGCCGGTCGACGAGGCGGGGCAGGAACATGCCATTCGTGATCAGCGACATGCGCATGCCGTGCTCCGTGCCCATGCGCACCAGATCGACGACGTCCCGGTGCATCAGCGGCTCGCCGCCGGTGAAGCGGACGTAACCCACCCCCTTCGCCACCGCCTCCGGCAGCAATTCGGCGAAGTCCTCCGGGCTGAACCGGTAGGTGTCCCGGGAGAGGGCGAACTCGCACATGAAGCAGTCGGCGTTGCATGCCTCCAGCACACGGATGAACAGATACCGGTGTCGTTCCTGCATGATCGGTCAGCCTTTCAGGAAGGGAGGTCGGCGGGGCGGTGACTGGTGCCGCGGCGAGCCGCGGTGGCCAGTACGATGTCGGCGACCTGGGCCGCGCCGCCGGTGCCGACGAGCCGGGCCAGGGCGGTCCATTGGCCTTGCTGCCGCTCGACCGCGGCGAGGCAGGCGCCGATGCGCTCGGTCAGGGCCGCGCGGACCGGCGCGGGGGTGCGGGCGGCGCGCTCGATCCCGCCGTAGATCAGTTCCAGGGCGGCATCCTCGCCGGGCGATCCACCGCCGTCCGCGACGTCACCGGGTGCCGTGGCCAGGCGGGCGTCGAGCACCTCCTGGGCGCGGAACACCTCCTCAGGCCACTCGGCGACCGGTGCCTCGGTGGCCTGCGCGTAGAAGGAGGCGTTGAGGATCTGGCTGATGTTCTGCGGGGGCAGGCACACCACGGGCACCCCGCGCGTGCTGGTCTCCAGCAGCGTGGTCAGACCGGGGGAGGTGAGCAGGACGTCGGCCTCAGCGATCTCGGTCAGGAAGCCCTGGTGGCCGAGGGCGCCGCTTCGTACGTCGAGGCCCGCCGGAACGGTGATGCCGTCGAACACCCCCTCGGGCACGTTGCCGCACAGCGTGACCTGCCGGGTGCCCCACGCGGCGAGAGCGTCAAGCGCGGCCGGCACCGTCAGGGACAGGTAGGCGGAGGGATCGTCCAGCAGCGGTGACAGCAGGCCGCCCAGGCTGACCACCGCTCGGCGTTCGCCGGCCGGCCGCATCTCGCCTCCTGTCCGAACCGGCCCGGGGACGACCACCGACTCGACCCAGCGCAGGTTCTCCACACGCGCGAGCACGGGCCAGGCCGGACCCGGCAGCCCGGGAACCAGCTGCGCGCAGTAGGCGCTGGCTCGCAGCGGCAGGCTGTCCAGATCGTCCTTCGTCCACAGGAACGGCAGGCTGTCGACGAACACGACGGGGCAGCCTGCGTCCTCCAGCGCCACTGCAGCGGCCCGGTCCAGGACGCACACGGCGGCGTCCAGGGACCGCTCGTCCACCAGGGCGCGCAGCGCCCGCGCATCCGTGAGGTCGACGTCGTGCCACTCTTCGACACCGTGGCCGCGCACGATCTCGCGGCCGAGCCGCGAGCCGAGCCCGACGAAGCGCACGCAGTCGCCGAGCTCCGCCCGCAGCGCGTGCACGATCGCACCGAGCTTTCCGGCGCTGCCCCAGCCGAACTCGACACCGCACAGGGCGACGGTCACGGCGGTGGGCGGCCGGCCGGGCCCGGCGGCCGCGGGGAGTGTCCGCAGTGCGGTCGTCATGCCGGCACCACCGTTTCCGCAGCGGCCGGCTCCACCGCGGGCGTGTCGGGGCGGTCCGCCGCGTGCCGGTGGTAGGCCAGGGCCGGGTCCAGCTCCGGTGCGCTCCACGGCCCCGGCCGGACGCCGAGACCGGCCGCCCAGTCCAGGGCGGTGCGGACCGCGCCGTCGAGGCACTGCGCGGACCAGCTGCCGTCGAACGGCAGCTGCAGCACCGGGGAGATCTCGCCGAGTGCCGAAATCATCGGGCTGTAGGTGGTGCCGGGGTCGAGCAGCAGGGCGACGGGCTTGCGCAGCGCGGAGGCCCAGCCCAGTTCGAGCGCGACGCCCGTGGAGGGCGGGGTCCCCGGGTAGGCGAGGACCAGGTCGGCGCACTGCATCGCGCGGAAGTCGGAGGGGACGCACTCCTGTGGGGGCAGACCCCACTCGCCCCACCCCTCGTTGTGGTGGGCGTTGAAGACTGCATGCCCGCCGTCGAGAAGTGCCTCACGCAAGGCCGACAGCCGCTGCCGCCACTGCGGACGGACCACGCCATCGGCCGGATCGATGAACTGCACGAACGGCGCGGCGAGAAAGACACGCAGGCCACCGGTGAGGCCGTCGCCGAAGCGCCGGCCGGCCGCGGTGTGCGCCGCGGCAGCGGACGTAGGGGGCAGGGGAGTGGTGCCGCTCATGCCTGCTCACCTGCCTCGGCCAGCCGGTCGTACTTCAGGGCATTACCGCGTGCCAGCTCCACCGGGTAACGCTGCTCGTTGACGGCGAGCTTCTCGCGGGCGGCCGCGAGCAGGTCGATACCGGCCGAACGGGACAGCCGCAGCAGATAGTTGAGGATGTCGGCCAGCTCGTGGGCGAGTTCGCGGCGGAACTCGGGGTCCTCGAAGGGGCGTGCCGCGGCCTCCTCCGGGGTGAGCCACTGCAGAAGCGCCAGCAGTTCCCCGCTCTCGCCGCCGAGGGCCATCGCCAGGTTCTTGGGGTTCTGGAAGGCGTCCCAGCCGCGTGCGGCTACGAAGGAGTGCAGTTCGACGGCGTACTGGTCCAGGTCACTCATGTGCGTCTCCGGTGCGGTGTGGCGCTGCGGGCAGGATCAGGCCCCATTGAACGATGCAGGTGTCGGGGTGGTACGCGGCCGGCATCAGGCCCTCCAGGGACCAGCCGCGGCTCTGCATGAGCGCGGTGATGGCGGGATCCGGCGGCTGGTGACTGTAGAGCTTGCGACCGAGCCCGCGGTGCAAGTCGGGCAGCTGGTCCAGGAGTTGGGCGAGGACGGCTGGATGGTCCGCGCACAGCGGCATCAGCTTGACGGACAGGCCCTTCTTCGGGCCGGCGGCGGCCACTCCGCGCACGGTGTTCGTTTCGTCCACCGCCACGTGCACGATCTTGAACTTCTGGTTGACATCACCGTGGTGGCGCCGGTTGTGCCCGGCTATCAGCGCGTCCACCCAGTCCGCGTTCACACCCCGGTACGCGGGCTGCATCGCGCGCAGCACCAGCTCACGTAGCCCGGGCGCGTCCTGTGGCCGGAACAGGCGGATGCGGGCGCCGCTCACTGCGCCGCTGTGGTCGTCCCCGGCGGGCCCCGTGCGCCGGGTCAGGTCCTTGTAGAGCATGTGCTCGGTGCTGTCCGACTTGTACTGGCCGGGCGCGCCGCCCGCCAGCACGAAGCCATGCCAGAGGAAGAAGTCGATCGCGGCGGTGTTGGCGGCGGCGACCGTGCAGTAGAGCTGCCGGGCGCCGGCCTCGCGGGCGAAGTCCTCCGCCGCGCGCAACAGCGTGGTGCCGAGTCTGGAGCGGCTGCGGTGCTCCGGCACGAGGATCAGCGGACTGATCTTCACCGTGCCCTGGCGCTTGATCACCAGGTGCAGCACACCCAGCCGCTCGGCGTCGGGTGTGTCGTCCGAACACAGCACGAAGGTGCGCTGGGAGTGGGAGAAGTGGCCGAACGGGTCGCCTCCGGAGGCGAGGTGCGCATCGAGGACGCGATCGGCGTGCGCGGCGTGGTCACCGTCGTAGAACGGGCTGAGCGTGCTGGTGAAGAGGGACCTGAGGAAGTCTCGGTCGTCCTCGCCGGCCGCGCGGATGCGCGGGGAACCGGCCTGGGGCGGCTCAGTCATGGGCAAGGGCATGTGTGTCAGGGCTGTCACCGTGTGATCACCTTGGTCTGGGTCGCTGGGCTGCTGTCGCTGTTCACACCAGGTGCCGTCCGGCCGAAAGGTCCCGCATGGCACGGGACTTGCGCATGTACCGGGTGGGCGGGGTCTTCTTCAGCCAGCGGTTGGTGCCATGGGACTCCGCATCGTGGGTCGCCGTCTGCCGCGGGACCACACGCCCTGTCGTCACCGCGCGCCCGCCGCGGCGGGCGCCGAGACGTCCGGGACAGGGCCTCGACATCACCGCGGCTCTCTCGTTCGTGACAGGACGCTAGGCGCGGCCGGACAAGTTTGTCAATCACTCATTGAGGCTTGTCAAACTTTGGCAAGTGATCTAGCTTCGAACTGACCGAGCGGCCGCCGCCGGCTTCCGGGGGACACCCCGTTCCGGGCCGGTCCGACCGCGCACTTGCCAGCCTCCGGTGGGCCTACAGACACCACCGCACTCAACATTCCGGGGGAAGATTCATGAAGATCGCCCGTCGTCGCACCACCACCGCCGTTCTGTCGGCCGCCGTCCTCGCACTCGGGGCGGCCGCCGTCCACGTCGGCACCGAGGGCCGTACGGTGCAGGCCGCGCACGCGAGGATCGACTGGCCGCTTCACGGCGCGCACGACGTCCGCGTGCAGTCCGCTACGGCCGCCGTGGCGAACCCCATCGACTGGCCGTAACCTGCGGGCGCCCGATCGCTGAGAGGGTTTGCGCCCGGTGCGGTACGGGCCGCTGCGACCGGCCTTGACCTGTACGGCATCTGCGGTGACGGGCTGACCTGCGCGGAGCGTCCAGTGCGGCGGGCTGTGGCCTGCGTCGTGGGCGGCCGGGGTTACTGCTCGTGCCCCGACGACGGGCGCCGGACATCCGCGGCCGGCCCCCGCTCGCCGCGACGGACCGCTCTGCGTTCCGGCCTGGGACCGGCGGGCCGCCGTGCGGCGTCCCACGCCGGGCGGAAGCGGTGTCCGGGCGGGGCTTGCGAAGTCCGCGGTCCCGGTGCCAGGCCCGGTTTGCCGGGTCGCCGTCCCCTCGCCGGACACAGGGTTGCCAAGAGTTGACAACCCTGTGTCCCGCACTGAATATGGTTCCGTTCACGGGGGCAACAGGCTCAGGGATGGCAGGGATGGCTAAGTGCTCGAACAACCCGAGTTCGGACAGCTATTGAAGACCCTCAGACAGGAGCGGGGCCTGTCCCAGGCCGAGGTTGCCGAGGGGGGCATGTCCACCGCGTATCTGTCACGCCTGGAGTCCGGGGCCCGGCGCCCGACCGCCAAGGTGCTCGACCACCTCACCCGGCGACTGGGCGTGCCCGCGTCCGTCTTCCAGGGCACCCACACCTCGCTGCTGGGTCAGGCCCTCGCCTCCGCCAGCTCCTCGGACGACACCGACGACGCCATACGGCTGCTCGGCGAGGCCGTCCAGGCAGGGAGCGGCGAGGATCTCTCCTTGCGCTGGCTGTCCCTGTGGAAGCTGGCCCAGCTGCACGCCAAGCAGGGCAAGCGCCAGGACGAACTCGCCGCGGCACGCGAACTCATTGAGCTGAGCGACCGCCTCGGGGTGTCCACCCTCCAGGTGCGCTCCCGCACTCTCCTCGCCCGCTGCTTGCGTGCCGTCGGTGACATCGACGAGGCCCGCGCCGTCGCCCAGACCGCCCTCGGTACCGCCGACAACGGGGCCGTCCCAGTGGCGGACACCATCCGCGCCCAACTGGTACTCGTCTCTGTCGCGGCGGAGTCGGGCCTGATCACGGAGGCGCGCCGGCTCGCCGACCAGCTGCTGGAACCGATCGACGTCCTGCCCCCCGTGCTGCGTGCCGAGGCCCTGTGGTCGGCCGCCAACGTACGCATCCGCCAGGGTGACTACCCGGGCGCCGCCGAGCTGTTGCAGCGGGCCCTGACCGAACTGCCCAGCCACGACGACCTGATGCTGCGGCTGCGGCTGGCCGCCTCTTCCCTGTACCTGCAGATGACCCCGCGCCGGGTGACCGAGGCCCAACAGTGGCTGGCCGAGGCCGAACGCGCCGTGGGTCTCTTCGGAGGCCCGCTGCACCGCCAGGAGCTTCTCGTCATCAAGGCCCATCTCGCCTTTCACCAACGGGACTTGGTGCAGGCCAAGGGGCTGTGCGAACAGCTCACGGACGCCCTGCCGCAGCTGACCTTCCGCGACCGGATCCGGCTTGAGGTCCTCGCCCACCAGATCCGCATCCTTGAGGGCGACCGCGAAGCCGGCGTCCGCCGTATCGAGGAACTCGCCCAGGAGGCCCAGAGCGCCTCCAACGTCCACCTGGCCTCTGAGATCTGGCGCACGCTGGCCGAGACCCTGGCCTGGGCCTCGGAGAGGCAGGCCGCCCCCAGCCTCCGCGAGCCCTCGAACCTCCACGAAGGAGTCACCCGCTGATGCAGTCCGCGCTCCACGCTGACGCCGACGGGACGGCGGTCCCGGCCTCCTCCCCCTTCCTGGCGGTGGACGACCCGGCCACGTACACCGCGGCCGTCGAGCAGTTCCTCACCGACCCCTCGCCCGCGACCGTCCCGGTGTGGACCGGTGGCCGCCCGGACCTCATCGCCTCCGTCGGGCGCGCAGCCACGGTGTACGCGGGGGTGCGCCGCCCGCCCCCCCACGCACGCGGCATCCTGCTGAGCCCCGGCACCCTGCCCGCCGGGCTCGCGGCACTGATCGCACCGCTGGCCGAGGAGTGGCTCGACGAGAAGGAACTCACAGCCGCGCTCTTCGATGAACCCGGCGCGCGACGCGTAGCGCCGGACGAGGGGGAGGGTCCTGGCGATGGCACCACCACGGACGGGCCTCGGACCACGGGAGTGGCGGAGAGCCGTCTGGGTGTCGGCCCGGCGGACGGGCCTGGCGTCGGGGGCACGGCGAAGGACGGCGACATGCTCAAGGGGAGCCGGGACGGGGGTACTTCGGGCGCAGCCGGACCCGCCCCCGCGCGTTCCCTGGTGATCGCCGGCCTGTACGAGCACTTCACCCTCGACCCGCTGTGGGCCGCCCTGCTGGCTGCCGCCCACCGCGCCGACGTGTCGATCACCTTCCTCACCGGCCGTGACGCTGCGTCCCTCGCCTGGTTCACCGCCAAGCAGTACGCCCGCATCGCCGTGGACGTCCAGCAGCTGGGCATGTACACCTCCACCGACCGCCCCCTGGCCCCGGCGGGCATCCACCTGCGTGACGAACGCGACGTGGAGAGCGAGGACGTCAAAACCGAAATCCTCGGCGCCCGCTGGAGGCGCATCTTCTTCCAGGGCCACGGCAAGGACGACTCGCTCAACCTCGCCGACTTCACCGTGTGCGGCCTGAACGAGACCGCCCCGCGTGCCCCAGGGCTTCTCGGTCCGGCCTGCGCCTACGGCCCCACCTGCTACAAGCCCATGGACAAGCTGATCCAGCTGCGCGAGGTCCGCGCCGCCGAGATCGTCCTGAGCTCGTGCAACAACGCTCCCTTCGCCGACGCGGCCATCTACGACCCGAAGTACCAGCTGATGCTCAACGCGATCGACGGCACCGCCAAGGACGTTGTCGCCGCGGTCACCATCCATGACTCCGACCGCGTGGAGAACCGGGTCTGGATGGACGCCGCCCTCTCCGGAGCTCCCTCCGCCCCGAGCCTGAACGCCGGCATCTCCACCGCCCAGCCCTTCCCCGCCTACCTCCACTTCGGCATGGCCGCCGACGACGCGGGCCCCATACCCGAGCCGCCGTCCGTGGACCCCGAGCCGCTGCTCCTCACCACCTCAGCCCGCCTCACCGCCTACCTCGCCGGCGGGCTGCTGCCCCCCAACAACCCGCTGCGTCCCCGGCTGGGCAAGCTCGCCGCCAAGGTCGAGGGACTGGTCACCCGCCGCTCACTGGCGGTCCGTGACCAGACTGGCACGATGCGCAGCCTCCTGGACGATCTGCAGTCCCTGGACCAGGCCATAGCTGCACGGATCGCCGAGGACCCGGAGAACGAGCTCAGCGACTACCCGGCCCACTTCGGCGACCGCAGTCGTCTCGACACGTCCTCCACGGCGCAGGTGCTGTGCCACTGCGGTCGGCCCGCCGAGCGGTACACCCGCAGGGCCCTGGTGCCCACCGCGCTCGACACCGAGTGCGTCATCTGCCCGCGCTGCGGGGACGTCTCCTTGCGCCTGCCCGGCGCGCCAACGGTGCTGATCCACGCCGACGACGAGGCGCCCCAGGGCGGCACCCTCCGGGTACGGCTGGTGGTTCGCGGCGCCCGCACCGGCCCGCTGCGCCTCGGCGTTTACGTTCCGCGCTACCTGCGCGCCGACTGCGCGGTGGAGCCCGCACTGCACAGGATCCGCGTCGCGCCCGATGAGGACCGTGAGGCCGAGTTCATTTTGAGTCTGTCCGCCGACACCTCGCCCCAGGCCTACTACCTGACCGCGTACGCCGTGCAGGACCTCGCCGTGACGATGGCCCGCCGCCACTTCGGCGTCGTACCGAGCTGATCCCCGAGCCGTCCCGGACGTGCGTGCCCCCGTCTTCGCGGAATCGCGACGGCGGAGGTCGCGCGGGACCTGGGGATGCACCAGGGCACGGCGCAGACCTGGGCCCACCGCTCCCGGGGGCGCAATGATCTCCACCGGGCAGCGGCCGGCCCCGGGCCAGACACCCCCCAGCAAGATCCGCTTCGACCTAACGGAGTCCTACCAGCGCCTTGGCCAAGAGGCGCCAGGTGTCGGCGGCGAGATCCAAGCTGCCCTCGTCACGGGCGCTCGACGCCACTCGCTCGAGAGTCTCTGTACCTTCTGTGGTCTTTCCTTCACTGATGAGGAGTAGGCCGTCGAGCGCCGCCAATCGCGCTTTATCACGGTATGTAAGCAACAGCGTGGAGTCGTGAAGGGCTTGGTAGGCCGCCCTGGCGTCGGTCAACCGGCCTTCGTGGTAGGCCAGGTAGCCAAAGAGAAGCTCCATCTCCTGGCGGTACAGGGGGCTTCCGGTGATCTCGACCGCGTTGGAGACCTCAATAAGCCGGCGGCGCGCCATCTCGGTGTTGGGCGGAGACAGTTGCAGAAACAGGGAGGCGGTCGCGAGCCTGGCGCGGAGCCAGAGATTCGGATCGTGGTGAGTGGTGAGCAGCTGCAGCACTTCTTCCAGGTGCCGCTCCGCGGTCGCGTAGTCGCCCAGCCGCACCCGGACGGTTGCCGACGCCCACAGTGCCTCGACCCGCAGGTCGGGCCTGTCATTCGGGACGAGCTTGCGCAATTCGTCCGCGTAGGACAGGGCAGCAGTGAGCTGCCCGTCCTCGGCCTCGATGGAGATCATCGTAATCAGGGCACCGGCGGTCTCGGGCGCGTCCAGCGGCGTTCCGCGAGCGATCTCCAAGGCCCCTGTTGCGATCTCCCTTGCCCGACGCATCGCTCCTGTCGCCCGGAGGGAGCGGCCCAGTCGGGACCGGGCTCGGGATCTCAGGTCATCGAGCCCCAGGTCATCACTGAGTGAGACGAGGCGCTCCAGATAGTCCTGTTCCTCTTCTCGGCATCCAGTCCGTCCTGACACATCAGCCAGTAGCCAAAGAGCCTGGGCGCGAAGTAGCGGGTCCTCCTCGGGGTCGAGGGCCCCCTGGTCCGCCAATGCCTTCACTGCCGCGTCCGACCCCGCAGAGGTCGCGGAAATGAGTGCCCGTGCAAGCGAACTGACTTCACTGGGCTCTCCTGAGAGCTCCTCCACAGTGATGTTCAGTCGCTGGGCGATGTAGGCGACCACCTGCGCGGTGGGCGGCCTGGCGCCGGATTCCAGGCGGGAGAGATATCCCGGCGACACGCCTTCACCGGCAAGGGCCGCCTGCGACAGGTGTCGCTCGGTTCTCAGTTGCTTGAGGCGGCGCCCGAAGTCGGGCTGCTTCAGAGATTCCACGTTCCACTCGTCAGATCGATTCACGTACGTGCAGGGCGGCTGTGTCAGATCACTCGGAACTCACCACATCGTTGCCAGATTTGGCAAGATGTTGGAAATTTCTGGCACCACAGACGTGCTAAGGGGTCTGTACCCACTACTTTAGGACACGCAGTGGTGAAGCTTCGTAATCTCGCCACAGGGACCCTCCTCGCCGGGGGCGATCTGCACTTCGCCACCTGAGCCGAGGCCCGGCTGAGGCGCTGTCACGTTGAGCCGGACCCGCGAGATGATCTTGATGTTGATCGTCTCGGGAGCGTCTGGCCGCGGAGTCCGCAGCGCCGTCGCACAAGGGCGACCGCTACCCGGTGGAGATCATCTCCACTGCGTGCGGCTGTGACTTCCGCTTCCCGCCCTCCTGTCGCGAGGTCGAGCAGCTGATGCCCGAGCGCGGCATCGAGGTCTCCTGCGAGACCGTCCGCCGCTGGTGCGCCGAGTTCGGCCAGGAGTACGCGAGCCGGCTGCGCCGATGCCGCCCGTGGCCCGGGGGCGGATGGAACCCGGAAGAGGTCTTCGTCGCGATCGACGGCAAGTTGCCCTCCAGGCACATTTTAGGCAAGAGAAGTTGTCAAGAGTTGACATCGTTTTGTCAACTGCAGCAACATCGTCTCAGTGCCGAGGATCTCCCAGCTATGCGGCGGGGGCTCCTTTCGGCTGAAGCGCAACTGTGGCAGGGCTCGACCGCTGCCGCTGGACCACAGGAGATACGGAGGAGGGTCTCGATTGTCAGCCCTTCATGCACACGTGGAGCACCGGACGATGGCAGACGCTGATCGGCGTGGCGCACCACCCCTGGACGGCCCGGGGCAGCCGGTCCCCAGGACCCTCGCTGACCACCTGGCGAAGTACGCTTTGCTCACACCCGACGCGCCGGCCATCCAGCATGGCGATGCCGTGCTGACCTACGCCGAGCTCGACGAACAGGCGACGCAGCTCGCGATCCGTTTGCGAGACCTGGGCGTCGCGCATCGAGCGCGGGTCGCGGTGGAGATCCCGCGCTCGATCGACCACTTCGTGGCGCTCCTGGCAATCTTCCGGGCCGGCGGGACCCACGTCCCGATCGATCCGGACCAGCCGGCCGAGCGCAGGCAGTCGATCGTTGAAGCCGCACAGGTCCACGTTCTCATTGGTCGAGGCCTGAGCATTGAACGTCTGTCGGCGTTCGCGGCGGCGGCGCCTGATACGCGTGATCTCGCCTACGTCATCCACACTTCTGGCTCAACCGGTACGCCAAAAGGCGTGATGGTCAGCCACGAGGCGTTCCTCCACCACCTGACGAGGGTCCGGGACGCCTACGGCTGCAGCTCAGGCGATCGGATCCTGATGCTGGCAGGCCCGGTCTTCGACGTGTCACTCGAGCAGGTCGGCCTCGCGGTCCTCAGCGGGGCCACGCTTGTCCTGCCCGACGCCGATTTCTGGATGCCGCAGGAGATCCCCGACAAGATCGCGGAGCTGGGCATCACGGTGGTTGACATCTCTCCGGCCTACCTCCGCGAGACGCTCGCCCATGTCGAACGCCGCGATCCCCGGCTGCGCACCCTGCGGCTGCTGAACATCGGCAATGACGTCATCCGCTACGGGGACCTCCAAGAGTGGTTCGCCAAGGACGTTCCGGCGGATGTCATCTGCTGCTACGGGCCCACTGAGGGCACGATCACCGCCACCGTGTACCCGGTCACTCCGGCGATGGCTGAGGGGAAGAACCCGTCAGCGTCGGTCCCGATCGGGTCGCCGCTCCCCGGAACCCGTGTCCATGTGCTGGACGAACAGCTGCACCCCGTCGAGGACGGTGCTGTCGGGGAACTGTTCATATCCGGGCCGCGAGTCGCCGCCGGCTATCTGAACCGTGCCGAGGAGACCGCCGCCCGCTTCCTGCACGACCCGTTCGCGGGTGACTCCGGTACACGCATGTATCGGACTGGGGACATGGTCCGCAGGCGGTCGGATGGCGGTCTTGAGTTTCACGGCAGACGGGACGGCCAGGTCAAGATCCGTGGTTTCCGGGTCGAGCTCGGCGAGGTGGAGCACGCTCTGCGTACTCATCCGGGCGTTCGCGCGGCTCACGCTCAGGCCGAAAAGGACCGCGACGAGGTCGCGATCACGGCTTACGTCGTGGGAGAGGTGGATGTGCGGGAGCTCGCCGAGGACCTCCGGAAGCGGCTCCCGGACCACATGGTCCCGGCGAAGTGGGCAACGCTCGACGCGCTGCCGTTCACGCCTGGGGGCAAGGTCGACCGGGCGGCGCTGCCCGCTGCCGGGCCTATCGTCGCCGACCCGAAGGGGGCCCGGTCCTTCTCTCGCACCGAAGCCGAGCTCTCGGACATCTGGGAGTCGCTGCTGGGCACTGCCCCGGCCACTGGGACAGATGATTTCTTCGATCTCGGTGGCGATTCGCTGAAGATCGCACGTCTCAGTGCGCGAATCGGCACGGTGTTCGGGGTCCGGGTTCCGCTGCGTCAACTCATGGAGCACAGCCGTCTGTCGGATCTCACGGAGCTCGTGGAGGACCTGGTACGGCGCGACTCTGCCCGTCCCGCCGCCAAGGAGACCTTCAAGACGCGTTCCGCAGCGTTCGACGTGACGGTCTCGGTCAGCGATCCAAAATTTCTCGGGACGCCGATTGGTCACCGTCGCACCTGGACGCTGGAACGTTCTCTCAGCGAATTCCAGTCGGATCTGGAGCATCTGGACCGGCTCGTCGCGTCGCAGACACGCGGTGTCGACCGACCTGTCATCAACGGGTCCTGGGATCGGAGCGGAGCTCGGTACACGCCCTCGCAGCTGGTCATCGAGGGCCAGGAGGTCATGCAGGACTGGGAGCGCCCGCTGATGCGGGCGATGGCGGCCCACGTCACCGAGAGCCGAGGGCACGTGCTGGAGGTGGGCTTCGGCATGGGAATCTCGGCCACCTTCATCCAGGAGTTCGGAGCAGCTTCCCACACGGTCATCGAGCCGAACGAAGACGTCATCGTCGCCTTCGAACGGTGGCGCGAAGGCTACCCGGACCGCGACATCCGGCTGGTTCGCGGGTTCTGGGACGAGGCGATCGACCAGCTCGCACAGTTCGACGCGATCTTCTTCGACACCTATCCGACCAACGAGCGCGAGTATCGCGACACGGTCGTGCACAGCACTAACTACGCGGAGAGCTTCTTCGAGGCGGCCGCCGCCCATCTTCGGACCGGAGGCGTCTTCTCCTACTACACCAACGAGATCGACACCGTCGGACGCTCCCACCAGCGCAGCTTGCTCAGGCATTTCTCCTCGTTCTCGGTGGAGGTGGTGCGCGATCTCGCGCCGCCGAGTGACTGCACCTACTGGTGGGCCGACTCGATGGTCGCCGTCAAAGCCGTTAAATGAGAGAGGCGGATACACGCATGCCCCCCAAGACGCTCGTGACCTATGTGCTGAGCGAAGAAGATGTCGAGGCGCTCGACGCTGTCATCCACGACATTGCGCGAGCGGGGCACGACCCGAGGTCCGGTGACCTGTACGACCTTGCGTGGCGGTATCTGGCCGGCGTCCCCGCCGGTCTGCGCGAGGCGCTGAGCGGTTTCCGCAACGCGGAGACCGGTAGCGCGTTCGCGATACGAGGCTTCCGCCTGGACCCGGACGGGATCGAGCCGACCCCGGTGAGCTGGGCCGAACCCGACTCGTTGCGGAGAGAGGAACTCTTCCTCGCGCTCACCGGTATGTGCCTCGGCGAGGTCTACGGTTGGTCGACCCTCCAGAACGGCAGTCTGATTCAGAACGTCCTGCCCCTGCCGGGCGTCGAGCACGAGCAGAGCGGCCACAGCAGTGACGTCCTGCTCGGGTGGCACACCGAGGACGCGTTCCATCCCTATCGGTGCGACTACGTCGGCCTGCTCTGCATCCGTAACCTCGACCGGGTTCCCACGACGGTCGCCTCGATTCGGGACATCGAGCTCAGCGAAGATGCCAAGAAGATCCTCTCCGAGCCCCGTTACGTGATCTATCCCGACACCGAGCATCTGGGTCAGACCCTCGACGACGGAACCCATTTCGGACTGTCAGAGATCCGGAAGCTGCAGGACAGTCCGGAGCCCGTGGCCGTCCTTTTCGGTCACCCCGATGAGCCTTACCTGCGGCTTGACCCCTTCTACATGACGACCTTCGGGACCGATCCCGAGGCCGAGGAGGCGCTCAAGGAGATCTGCGAGAAGCTCATGATCGCCGAGTACGACGTCGTCCTCGAGCCAGGCGACATCGTCTACGTCGACAACTTCACCGCGGTGCACGGCCGACGTCCTTTCCGCGCGAAGTACGACGGACGTGACCGCTGGCTCAAGAAGCTCACGGTGACAAGGAACCTTCGCGCTTCGCGCAGTCTGCGTCGCTCATCCTCCTGCCGAGTGATCGGCTGAGGTAGGGGATCCGTGCTGCGAGCGGGTGAATGAAATGCGGCGTCTGCCCTATGGGGTCAACCATCTGTCTTGGTGGGACCTACCTGAATGGCGTGCGGCCATCGACGATGACGGGCTCTTCCGGTACGGCCCTGTCACGGAGAGCCTCGCCACCAAGGTCGAGGAGGAGTTCCGTCAGATGCCGGGCGCACGGCACATGCTCGTCGTGGGCGACGCGACGCAAGCTCGGCGTCTGGCGCCGCCCACGACGAGGCCGGCCGTGGGAGACCGGGGCCACCTCCCGGCGGCGACCTTCTCGTCATTGAGGGCTGCGCCCGGGCCATGGGCGAAGTCCCCCCAGACGGTGCCATGGTCGGCGCCGAGGGCGGACTGGAAGACCATGCGCAGCCACCACGATCACGGCTCGCAGCGGTTGCCGGTCACGTACCCGACGTGGCAGGAGAATTCCTTCTACGGCGAGAACCTCGGGGTCAGTTAGGCAGTCCGCGCCACCCAGCCACAGCAGCTGCGACTACTCGAGGAGACCGGTGCCGACCTCGAAGGCAACCACGCGATCCCGCAGGACGCCCTGAGCGATCTGCCGGGCATGGAGCTCGCACCGCGGGGGCCAGGCGACTCGAAGCTGGGCGTGCGCATCGTGACGCCTGCCGCCGAACACCGCGACAGATTCCTTCGGCTCCTGGAAGAACGATCCATTCCGACATTTGCGCTCGATCGGTATTTCCTCCTCGACCACCCTGTCCTCACAGACCGCAAGTCGCTCTACTCCGACGGCTTCCCCCGGAACCCCGCCGAGGGCGACTCATGCGCGATCTCCCGTGACGGATTCGACCGGACCAGGGACCTGCTGGCCCGAACGTTCAGCATCCCGGTCGCGCCCGAGTACTCGTCCGAAGAACAGATCCGCTTCAGCGACCTCGTCCGCTTCGTCCTCTCCGGAAAGAAGTCATGCGTCCCTGTCTCCTGCTCGTCGATGGCCGGCCCGGCACCTTCACCGATCACGTCCTGAGCCGAGACGATCTCGACCTCGTGCTCTTGAGGTTCGAAGAGCACCTCTCCTCACTGCCCGCTGACCACCTCCTGCGCACGGCGGACATCCCCACGTTCACAATCGCCGCCGACGCCGACATCTGGCGGGAGGCTGAGCGCTACCTCACCTGGGTGGCGGGGCTCCCGGTACGACCGGCCCACTTCTGCAACCCACAGGAGCCCCTGCAGGAGATCTCCCAGAGGTTCGCCGGCCTCGTTGGCCTGCCACACCTCGACGCCGAGCAGGTCGCCTGGGTCCGGGACAAGACCGCAATGAAGCGGCGGTTCCGGGAAATCGGCATCCCCTGTGCGGAGTTCGCTGAGGTCGCGGACGGCGACGACGTCCTCGGCTTCGCGTCCGTGCACGGATGGCCGCTTATCCTCAAGCCGGTCGATGGCTGGTCATCCATCGACACCTACAAGCTCGACGACGAGCATGATCTCGCGAGGCTCCTTCCACTGCCTTCCTCACGGCGGTGGATGGTGGAGGAGTTCCTCACCGGACGCGAGTACCAGTTGTGCGCTCTCGTCGCTCACGGACGGGTCCTCGACACCTACGTCTCGTGGACGCCGTGCGCGCTGCTGGAGACCGTCTACGGCGGCATCAACGGCTCCATCAGCCTCGGCGTCGACGATGAACTGGGCGTAGACGCGAAGGAACTGGTTCAGCGCATCGTCGACGGTATGCGCATCGACCACGGCTACCTGCACATGGAGTTCTTTCGATCAGACGACGGTGGCGTCCACATGAGCGAGGTGGGAGCCAGGCTCGCCGGCTGCGAGCTGCCCACCAACCATGGGCTCGCCCGGAACTTCGACATGATGGCTGCGACGCTCGACACATACCTGGGCCGCGTGCCATCGCTGGAGTACTCGGCGCCGCGCTGTGCCGGAGACCTGTTGCTCCCCTACAAGCCCGGTCGCGTCGTCAAGGTCACGCCCCTGGAGACGCTGCTCTCAATGCCCGGGGTGGTTCGCGGCCGGATGAACGTCGCGAGCGGCGACGACCTGCCCGATCAGCGGGCCTCCCACGCCTCCGCCGGTTACGTGCAGATTGTCGGCCCGTCCCGTCAGGTCGTGGAGGACCGGATGACCGAGGTCTTGGACGCCTTCGAACTCGTGACGGAGGACGCGTCGTGAAGGCCTCAGCCTACGGCTGTCCCCTTTTCCTGGTGTCACCTTCTGGTCGCCCTGTTCGCGGCGGGGCTTCTGCTGCCACTGGTCGCGACGGATTTGTGGACGATGGCGCTGGCTCCAGCCGTCGGCGGGACGGCGTTGGGGCCGCTGACGGCGGTTCAGTACGAGCTGGTCGGCACCCATGCGCCCAGCGGTACCACTGCGCAGGCTTTCACCTGGGTCATGACGGGGACCGTCGCGGGCAGTTCGCTCGGCACACAGCTCGGAGGGCTCGTCATCGAGGTCTCCGGGGTCGGCGGGCGCCGTCACCTCATGGCCCGGCCTGGCGAATGACCCGCCTGACGCGCTGCTCACGCGTCCCGGAGATCACTTGAATGCGTCTTACATTACCCGACCAGACAAGGCTGATGTTCGATGACAATCCTTATAAATAACAAATTCAGCGATGAAGCCTCACGATGTCCATCGGGTCCCGTCGTAGCGCTCGCGACTGAAGACGACCGGGAATTCTTGAGAAGTCTCTTCGCGTCCAGTCTCGACCCCTTCTACGACGGAGATCACGAGGCGCACGCGGACAGGGTCCTCGACGCTCATCTCGCCGCGGGAACCGACAGCTACGGCCATTTCTCAGTGGCGCAGCGAACCTTTGTCCTCTGGTCGGACGGCTCGCCGCAAGCGCAGCGACTGGGCGTCCTGCACCTCGCGGTCAAACGGCAGGGAACTGTCAAGATCAGCCCGCTGATCCTGATTCCGAGCCGTCGCCGGCGCGACGGCTTCGGGAGCGTGCTCCTCCGCGCCGCCCTGGATTTCGCCTGGGAGCAGGGCGCTCGGCAGCTCTACTGCACGGTCGCCGCGGAGAACACACCGGCCATCACGTTCTTCACGCGCCACGGGTTCAGGCTCGCAGGGGAGTCGCCGAGCCAGTACAAGCCCGGCATGACCGAGCTGATTCTCTACCGCGGGCTCGTCGCGGCAGGCGGCGAGTCACCGTGTGACCTGCACATGCGCCTGTTCGAGGACGGCGACGCGGCCGTGGTGCGCGATCTCATCCTGGATTCAATGCCCAGCGCCTTCCAGGGCGTGGACGACGACTGGGTACGGGCGTTGTTCGATGGCCACGACCGCAGGTTCGGCAGGAACCTCAATCAGAAATACAAGATCATTTATGTGGCGGCCGACTCCTCCGGGGCGATCCAGGGAACCGTCGCCGCCGGCCCCAAGAAGGGCGACCCGGTGAAGCTCATGCCGCTGTGCGCGAAGTCTCCCGAAGCGTTCGGCTTCATGCTCGACGAGATACCCCGACTCTTCGGAACCCTGGGCCGGAAGCTCTATACGCATCAGCCGGCGTCGCCCGCGACCACTGCCCTCATGCAAGGGGGCGGATGGCGGCTCGAAGGGCTTATGCCGGCGGCCTACCATCCGGACTGGTGCACCGTCCAGTGGAGCCTCAGCTTGTGAAAACCTCTCCGGTGATCGGCGGTTGATGATGGGTGACCTCGATAACTCACGAGAAATGGCGGGGCCGCTCAGGTCGCGCTGGAAGTCCTTCGCCTGCTTGACGATCACGAACTCCAGGCGCCACTCGGCGGCCTCATGATCACCTGGACGAAAGGGCAGCATGCCTGACAGCACACCCGCCGAGGTCGCGATCGTCGGAGCAGGGATTATCGGCGGTGATTCACTCGGAGATGGAAGATATGGTGGGGAGTTGAGAATTCGTCCTGCTCCGCGGACCTCGTCCGATATCTGGTTCCGCTGCCCCCGGCCCATACCCGGTGCCCAGGCGCGCCTCGTCTGTTTCGCGCACGCGGGCGGCTCTGCTGCGGCCTTCCGCTCCTGGACCATGGGACCCGACGTCGAGGTGGTCAGTGTCCAGTATCCGGGTCGGGCCGATCGTTTCGGAGACCCGTTTCCCGAGAGTCTGGAGCAACTCGGCCGCGAAGTCGGCGAAGCGATCGCCACGCTGGACGAGCGCCCGACGGCCCTGTTCGGTCACAGCCTGGGCGCTCTGGTTGCCTATGAGGCGGCTCGTCATCTTGAGGAGATCGGTCAGGCACCCGTTCATCTGTTCGCCTCGGCGTGCCGTTCGCCGCAGGTCGCCGACAGCAGACCACCCATCGCAGGGCTGGACGACGCGACCCTCGCCGCAGAACTGATGAAGATGGGAGGCACCGATGCTCTGGTCCTGGAGGATCTGGAGCTGCGCGATCTGGTCCTGCCCTATATCCGTGCAGATTTCAACCTGCTTGAGGCTTACGAGCCATTGGCTGAACCACTCGCAGTGACACCGGTTCTGGCGCTCAGCGCAGTTGCCGACCCTTACGTAACCGGCGCGGAGATGGCCGGATGGTCGGGGGCCACGCAGGCCGGGTTCCGGATGGAGAGGTTCGCCGGAGACCACTTCTATCTGGTTCCGAGGCAGGAGGAGGTGCTCGCCATGCTCCGCGTCGCCCTGGGTGTGCAGGAGGGCCGGGGCTGAGCGGCAAGGGGAGGCTCCCCCGGAGGACTTCCTTATGCGGCTTGAGGCTCCAGGTGCGAGCGTGACCGGGCCGCGGTGACGGTTCGTTCGAACTCCGTGGGCGGCACTGTCACGTTGTTGAGCGTGGCCGATGCTGAAGGTGCGTCAGTGAGGAATTCCCTTTGGACCAGCCTCCGGCCGACCGGGAGGAACTGCTACGGAGCTTGGGCATGTGCGTGATCAACAGACTGTGGCCGCCGGTGGATCCCATCGGCGGGTGCGGGGCACCGGATGGGAGATGCCGTAGTCCTTCTTGAGCTGGTCGGGGATGGCGTAGTGCATGACGCGCCCGCGGGTGAGGGAGGACAGTTCGAATACGGTGGTGAGGTGGCCGAGGCGGTCCAGGGCCCAGGCACCGAGGGGGGAGCGGTCCTCGATGGTCTCCAGGACGCCGAGGAGGTGGGGCACGGCCTTCACGACGGTGTCCCACGACGTGCGCGGTACGTCGAGCCAGCCGGCGCAGGTGTCGCCGATGAGGTGGCGGATCAGAGCGGAGACGATCGGGTCGAAGAAGGTGCCGGGCACGATCTCCTCGTAGAGGTCGATGAGCTGCCGGGTCAGCTGCGCGCCCTCTTCGGAAGGCCCCATGTGCCGGATCATGTACAGGTCGAGGAACTGGCGGGCCTCGTCGAGGGTCTGGGGGACCGCGTCCTGGTCGACGCCGAGCACGGCTCCGACCACCCGCCACGCGTAGTAGTAGGCTTCCGCGCCTTCCTGTGACATGTGGATGCCGAGGCGGTGCAGGCTGTCCAGCACGAGCAGGGAGAAGAACATCTGGCCGCCGATCATGTCCTCCTGGCAGATCGGCACTCCCAGCGCGTCGGCGTCCCATCGGTTCTCGCGCCCCAGGTGGTGGCGGATGGAGGCGTGCAGGAGGCGGACCTTCTGGGCGGCGGGGATGAAGCGGCCGCCGGCTTCGAAGGCGTCGGGCTGCATCAGGTAGACGGTGAACTGGCCTGTCTCCGCCATCCGTTTGGAGGGGTATTTCAGTCCGTGGGTGGCCGACAGCAGCTTCGCCACATGCGGTACGACGTAGCAGGCGGGCATGGAGGCGAAGGACAGCGCGGTGGAGATGTGCACGTTGTTGTCGATGAAGAACAGCCGGGCCTTCTCCATCTCCGACCAGTCCACCCACGCCGGCGGGACACGGGTGGCCTCGAGGTACTCCCGCGCGACGTCGGGCAGACCTTCCGGCAGGGGAGCGCCGGCGCTGGAGACGTAGCGCATCAGGGTGTTGAACGTGCCCACCTCGCCGCGTTCGAAGAGCGTGGCGACGGTGGCGTCGGCGAGTTCGTCACCGGCCTGCCGCAGGGCGTCCATCGACGCGTCGGTGTACGTCATCGTCATGGCGGGGCTCCGTTGTGGCTGAGTTCTCAGAACTGGCGGTCCGCCGCGGAGCGGGCCAGTGCGGTCAGGGCGGTGTGGGCGGGGGCCGCCACGTCCAGCTCGTCGAGAGCACCGAGCGCCTCCTCCACCCGTACGCCGATCATGTCCTCGATGCGGTCGGGCGCCCTCAGCACGCGCATCACCTCGCGGACCGTGTCCAGGGCCTCCGAGTCCAGGCGGCGCCGGCCCAGCAGGGCGCGCAACCGCGCGCGGTCGTCCTCCCCGGCCAGGCGCCAGGTCTCTGCCAGCAAGGCCGTGGGCCGGTGGCCTTCCACATCGTCGGCGTTGGCCTTGCCGGTGCGTCCCGGGTCCCCGAACAGACCGAGCAGGTCGTCCCGCAGCTGGAACGCCTCGCCCAGCGGCAGCCCGTACGCGGAGTAGCCCTCGCGCAGCCGTGTGCCGGCCCCGGCCAGGGCGCCGCCGATCAGCAGGGGCTGCTCGACGGTGTACTTGGCGGTCTTGTAGCGGATCACCTTCAGCGACGCCGCGGTGTCCGGACCGGCTCCGGTACGCAGGATCTCCAGGCACTCGCCCGCGATCAGTTCCCGGGCCATCACCGACCACAGGGGGCGGGCACGGGCGAGGTACGCGGCGGGCAGGCCGCTGGTGGCGAACAACTGCCCGGCCAGCGCCATCAACAGGTCTCCCATCAGCATCGCCAGCGACCTCGCCGCCGCCGCACCGCGCGGACGACGCCGTACGGCATCGCGCAGGGCGACATGGGCCGTGGGGCGCCCGTGCCGCAGCGGACTGCCGTCGATGAGGTCGTCGTGAACGACCGCGGCGGCGTGCACAAGCTCCATCGACGCCGCCGCCCGTACCAGCGCGTCGCTGTCCGGCTGGCCCCCCGCGCGCCAGCCCCAGTAGCAGAACGCCGCGCGCAGGCGTTTGCCCTCTGCGACCGCGGCCTCCAACTGCACGGCCACCGGGCCCAGGAGCGGATCGATCGCGGCGAACTGATCGGCTTCCTGGGCGACGAACCGGCGCAGCACCTCGTCGATGCGGACCTTGAACGCGACCGGCTCCCACCGGTCAGTCATCATCGGCGCTCTTCCGAGCCGACACGCGCCGGGCGAGGATCTCCAGGTGAGCCGGAGGCACGGCCGCGTACCGGTCCAGCACCAGGCGCCCACGCGCCGCGAGGTCGTGCTCGGCCTGCGCGGCGAGCTCCGCGGCGTCCGAGCGGCGCAACAGCCCCCGTACCGCGCCGACGGCCGAACCCAGCGTGCTCACGGCCAGATCGGCCAGCCCGGCCACCAGCAGCAACGCCTGCCCGTCCAGGCTTTCGCGCCGTCCCGTTTCTCGCGTCATGCTCTTCCCCACCCACAGCCCATCCGGGCGGCGCCGGTCACGCGCCGTCCCTCCGAGCATCGCGTCACACCCGGCGTGAGTCCGGAAGAACTCACGAACGGGTGATCACATCGCTCGATCGTGCGGATCGCCGCTGCGGTGGCCCTGGACTCAGCAGTCCGGCGCCGGGCTGGTCACCGTGGCGGTTCCGCCGCCCACGCCTGCACGGTGCCCCGCCGTCCTCGCTGCGGCCGATACTCAGCCGGCCTCCCACGCGGGCCAGGCGCTGGGACATGGCCCGCAGCCCCAGGTATGGCGGCGCCCGCTTTAGGAGCGAGGTTGGGCAATCATGGGCGTGACCAGCGGATTACCTACCTCGGGCGGACGTCGGCGCACTGGCCTGGCCCCGGCGAACCCCAAGTCCCCGTGAGTCCCCGTCCGTTCTGGCACGAGAGTGGCACGGCCGAGGGCTTCCGTGGTCGGCTGCTCAACTCAGTTGACCGGAGGAGCCGCGGTTGCTCTACTGCGATGCCGGACCAGGGAGGACGTGTGGCAGAACTGCCGGAGAGTGTAGATCGCGACATTCTGGAAGGGCGCACCATCCTCGCAGTGAAGGCGATTCGTGAGGCACAAGGATGCCCGCTCCACGAAGCGGTTGATCTTTACCATCAGCGCTACGGAGAGCTTCATCCTGAGCCGGTCTCAGCCCAGGAAGCTCCCCGGCCCCGCGTGCTGCGGTTCGAGCAGGATGGCTCTTTGGTTGTGCTTGAGGGACGGCAAGACGGTCAGCAGCCGAAGAAGTGAAGAGCCGGGTCTCTGACCTGCGAACGTGTTATCGATCAACCCTGCGACCTCCGACTTGGCTGTCGGTGGTTGTCAGCGTTGGTCGTCGTTGAGCGCCCTTTTACGGCCCCCGGACGGCCCGGACGGCGCTCGAACTCACGCATGATTGGACCGATCGTGGGTACGCGCCTCCCGACGATCCGTCGTCCCGCGGGCGGTTCCGTGTAAAGGGTGCGGCGCTATGACTGAGATCCCGGCAGAGGTTTTCGAATCGGTGGCGCGGAAGGCTCTGCAAGACCTGTCCACCGCGGTGGACCTGCGGGCGCTGGAAGCACTGGCCGGCTGTGACGTGCTGATTCCCGCGATCGGCGGCATCCGATACACGCGTGACCGCAGTGAACTTGTGCGGCTTGTGCTGCCGGTGATCGAAAGCGTCAACGACGTCCCCGCGGTCATGGTCTTCACCTCCGAGGAACGGCTACGCAGTGCCTTTCCTCAGGTGCCCTGCTACAGGCCTGTCACCCTGCGGGACCTGGCCTCTCGCTGGCCGAGCGATGAGGTGGTGCTGGTGATCGACGCCGGGGACGAGGACGAGCTGACCCTGTCCGCGCACAGGGCGCGGTGGCTGCTCGGCCGATGCCTCGTGTGATCGCCAGGTCTGTACGGCTGTCTCGAACTCGGCGGTCGGCGTAGCGACGACGGGTGCTTGATGAGGTAGAGAAACCTGTAACAACTGCCTGGCCGGTACGGGTCTGGTGTCGATTGCGGCACACGGGGAACACTCTTGCCGCGTCCGGCGCGGGTCTGCGTGAGCTGATGACGAGGATGGGCCACAGCACACCTAGGGCGGCACTGATCTATCAGCACATGGTCAACGGCCGTGACCGCGAGATCGCCGATCGGCTCGGTTCGATGATCCGCAAGGAACGGGGTGAAGCGAACTCCTAGCGGGCTTTGTGGCACGGGTGTGGCACGGCCGTGATCATGCGAAAGGGCCAGTTCGAGAGGATCAAGCCTCTGAACTGGCCCTTAGTTGTGTGCCCCCGGCAGGATTCGAACCTGCGACACCCGCTTTAGGAGCATGATCATAAGGTTACTTGTCTTTCCTTGTCCGGCTTGATGTTTCGCTGTTCTCGCAGGTCAGCGGCCTGATGAGGAAGGCGGGGGAGTGATCTTTCGCGATCCTTCGCGGGCTTTCTCTGTCCTGCTGTTCCCATCAGGTTCCCAACTGAGGCCTTGGGAACGGTCTTCGAGAGCCGGCAGGAGGTGTCTATGAAGCTCCGTCGCCCAGTCGGGTTCCATTGAGCACCGCACATGCTTTGGAGGAGTAGCAGGGCTCGCTCCCTTGGCCCGGGAGTTGGGCCAGTGGACGTTTTCGCAGGTCAGCCTCCTGACACTGCAGGCTAGCCGGGCGCTGCCGGCTGCTGGGCCCGGTCGTCGGTGCTTGAGGCCGAGCAGAATGTGCTCATGCTTCGCGTCAGCCTATGGAATCACGTCGGAAACTGCCTGCAGGTGTACCGTGGATTGTGGGTTGCGCACTCTCACGTGTTGCGCCTGAAAGGACGGCCCCGGCGGTTTCACCGGGGCCGTTTCGGGGATCACGCTGAGCGTGCTGGCGCGGTCACACGGGCGCCACGGCCGCCCTCGGAGTCCCAGACTGCTTCTCGGGCCTGGTCGGCTTCTCTCACGATCCGTTGGAATTCGGCCCTCTCCAGCAGATCACTCGCTGTGTGGCTGCGCAGCGGACCGGTGGCCGCGGTCATCAGCCAGGCGGCGATGGCCGGATCCGTCTGCGGCGGAATCACCAGCAGGTCCCAGCGGCCGACGGTGTAGGAGAGCAGCAACAGCTTGTGGGGGTCTTGTTCGGCCTTGAACCAGCCGACGCTCATCACGTGCCCATCAACGGGCACCTTCCGTGGGATGACCGGCCACAGGGTCGGGTTCACCGTGACATGCGTGATGCGCCCCCAAAGGGGATCCAGCACCGCTGCCAACGCAGGAAGTTCCGCCGCCAGGTCGCGGGAGCGGGGCCACCAGGCGCCGTCCAGAAGAGCACCAGGGGTGTCCGTTGAGGCGAGCGCGAGACGCAGCGGCAGCGAAAAGGTCCGCTCCTCGACCGCCGACGTATACAGAATGGTCGCGGTCATGACGCGGACCTGTCCCCGGGCCGGTGTACACCGGCCCGGTGTTGTGAATCGCCGAGAACGACAGGAGCTCAGAAACTCTTATGCGAAATGTCCTCGGTAATTTCAGGATACTCCCGGATACAGCCCGCCGGGCAGTTTCGGGGTTACGGATATCGGGGCGTTTGACGGGTCTTCGAACTTGAGCCCTGTACTCGCTGGCGGTGCTGACCTGTCGTCACGATGGTGACGGTCGTGGTGGTTGTCGGCATCCGAATGCAGAGCGCCCGTGGTCATACCTGATCATTTCTGTTCTCGACGCAGAACGATCACGCAGGAGCCGCGGGCTTGGTCAACGATAGGACGTTGCTGCTCGACCTCGACGGGGTGTCCGTCGCACGTGTCAGCGCCTCCCGCAGGCCCTTCTCCGTGCTCAGGTCCGTGCCGCAGAAGTCGGAGATGAAGGAAGCGACGTTCACCCTGGTGCGCCGGTGGCCGTCGGCGTGGGCCACGGCCACCTCGATGCTGTCCGGGTCCGTGGTCAGGTCCAGTGCCGCCGCCCTGGCGCAGGGCGTTGGTGACGAGCTCCGAGACGACGAGGATCACGGTATCGGCGGTCTCGGCTGGGATCGTCGGCTGTGAGAGACCTCCGAGGAAATCCCGGGTGCTCTCGCGTGCGCCGGCGACGTCGCGGAGCGGACGGATGCGACGTTGACGCTCATCGTGTCCATCCGGTCACCCTGGTCTCTGGATCGTCAATGCCGGTCCTGTCTGCCCGGTGCTGTGCCCCGGCCTGCGGCGCGTTAACCGCACCTGGCCCTGGCTGTGGAGCGTGCCTGGCCGATCTCCCATGCAGTCAGGCGGGGAGGCTGTGGTGCTCGCCGGAGTCGAGGCGGCGTAACGGCACTGCTTGGAGCGGGTGCCCCGGCTGGAGTGGGGTCGCCGCCTGCCCCTTCTTTGGTCGAGGACGACTATCTCTCTGACCAGCGCACAAAAATCTGTGTCAGCCAGAGTAGACATTGAGCGGTGGTGTGGTTATGGTTTCTCTCGTAGCCGAGATCAAGCAAGGCCCGGCAGAGACGAACTGCCGGGCAGCAGTACACGCAGTTCGCAGGACGGTGCGGTGGTGGAGTTCCGAAGCCAGGGTTGTTGACGGACGGCGACGGGACTGACGGCCGGACCGGGTGGCCCGCAGTGATGAGGGGTCGCCGTGAGCAGTACCGCAGTGGCAATACGCGTAAGTGCAGTTCGCAGTACCCAGCAGTGAAATCAGTGAGCAGTACCTCGGTGAAGGCGTCGGCTGCGGACGCGCGCACCGGGAAGTTCGGCAGTGGGGTTCCAAGCCAGAGCAGACGCAGGACGGGCGACGGGGCTGGCTGCCGAAGAGTGGCGCTGTTCGAGGCCACACGCCGTTCGCAGTACCAGCAGTACGCAGTTCCCGTTTGGTAAGTAGCTCATCCAGAGGGAAGAACGGAGGAGTTGAGCGCCATCAGGATCGCCCGGCCGGAAGTCTTGGGTCCGGGTACCGCAGGACATCGATAGTGAGGTGGTCTCCGGTCAAGCAACCGCGATCCCCGCATTCCCCGCCCTCTCCCAGGTGGGCGCGCGGAAACAGAAGGCCGGCGCAGTACTAGGGCCGGCAGATGGTGTAGCAGTTCCTTCGGGGCCCTGGTGCCATACGGCACCAGGGCCCCTCCACGCGTTTCACAGAGAGGTGCAATGACAGCAGACGACTCGTTCGGCCGTCTCGATGACGACGACTACCCCGCCTACACCATGGGCCGGGCCGCCGAGATGCTCGATACCACCCAGGGCTTCCTCCGCGCCATCGGCGAAGCCCGGCTGATCACCCCGCTCCGCTCCGAGGGCGGACACCGCCGATACTCCCGCTACCAGCTGCGCATCGCGGCCCGCGCGCGGGAGCTCGTCGACCAGGGCACCCCCATCGAGGCCGCCTGCCGCATCATCATCCTCGAAGACCAGCTCGAAGAGGCCCGGCGCATCAACGCCGAATACCGCCGTGCCGCCGAGTCGGTCAATTCACCGCCCACAGTCTGAGGTGGCGCCCGCCAGGTACCGGGGGGTCCCGCACACGCGGGGGTGTGGCGCATGGGTCGCTTCCTGCGGTGACAGGTTGTGCGGACGTTTAGCGTCTGCGTCAGCTGTCATGGTTCGGAAGTTCCCCTTCGCCCACGTCGTCGGCGTGGGCATTCTGCTGTGCTGCCGCCGGACAGGGGCGATCACCTCCGCCTTCCGCATGTCGTGGGAGGCGTTCATCGACTGGAAGGCATGAGACATGGCTACGGGATCTGTGAAGTGGCAACGCGGAGAGGGCTTCGGCTCCATCGCCCAGGACGGCGGCGGCGCGGACGTCTTCGCCCGCTACTCCGCGATCAGCTCGTCGGGCTTCCGTGCCGGGTGGATCAATATCTATGACCGCGAGGTGAGGGTTTAACGCGCCACGCGGGGAGTGTTTTTACCGCAACTAACAGAGTGGAATTATTTATCGTACGCGGGCCGCTACCGCATGCTACTGTTGATCTCAGTTGCAGTTGTGGTTCCCAAAACTTCGAGCGCCTTCGCCGGTATTTTCGGCCACTGGAAGCGTTTGCGTATTGCCGGTCATTTTCCGGACGGGGCATCATCGCGGCGACCCGGTATCCGCGCATCGCGGGTCCCGGCGTACTGCCCCAAAAGGAGATATGACATGGCGTCAGGCACCGTGAAGTGGTTCAACGCAGCCAAGGGTTTCGGTTTCATCGAGCAGGACGGTGGCGGCCCTGACGTGTTCGCCCACTTCTCGAACATCGCCGCCCAGGGCTTCCGTGAGCTGCTCGAAGGCCAGAAGGTCACCTTCGACATCGCGCCGGGTCAGAAGGGTCCGACGGCCGAGAACATCGTTCTCGCCTGACACTGACGCGCACTTTGTAGCTGGGGCCCGCATCCCTCGGGGTGCGGGCCCCAGCTGCGGGCATTTCCCGCAGTGGTGCCACCTGTGGGACAACACCGCCCGCAGCCCCTTACCCAGGGATGCACTCCTCTTCGGAGCTGCACCCGTCGGCGTCCGGGATTTCACGTCCACATGACGTCACCCATTTCATCGCCTGTGCCTCGCACCGGATTCGCTGCAAACCAGATTCGCATTCCATTCGGCCCGTTCTTGTGATCCCCCGCGCTGCTCTTCCGCTGCGGGAATTCCTTGATACGTGCCGTATCAAGGAAGGTTCTCGATGAACCCCACACGTACGAACGGCCGCTCCTCCCGCCCCCGCCGCACCGACGGACCCGCTTTCGGCTCCGGCGCCCGTTCGGGGCGGGGCGACCGCCTCGCCCCGAGCCGTTCAGGGGGTCCGAGCCGCTCTGGCGGCCACGGCCACGGCCGGCGGCCCGCAGCGGTCCAGGGCGAGTTCGCCCTGCCGGAAACGATCACTCCCGCGCTGCCCGCGGTCGAGGCGTTCGCGGACCTCGACATGCCCGAGCAGTTGCTGGCCGCGCTCACTGCGCAGGGCGTGAGCGTCCCGTTCCCGATCCAGGGCGCGACGCTGCCCAACACCCTCGCGGGCCGCGACGCCCTGGGACGCGGGCGCACCGGCTCCGGCAAGACCCTCGCCTTCGGCCTGGCCCTGCTGGCCCGTACCGCCGGACAGCGCGCCGAGCCCCGCCAGCCGCTGGCCCTGATCCTTGTTCCCACCCGCGAGCTGGCCCAGCAGGTGACCGACGCACTCACCCCCTACGCCCGCTCGGTCAAGCTGCGCCTGGCCACGGTCGTCGGCGGAATGTCGATCGGCAGGCAGGCCAATGCGCTGCGAGGTGGCGCCGAGGTCGTCGTCGCGACGCCGGGCCGCCTCAAGGACCTCATCGACCGCGGTGACTGCCGACTGAACCAGGTCGCGATCACCGTCCTGGACGAGGCCGACCAGATGGCCGACATGGGCTTCATGCCCCAGGTCACCTCGCTCTTGGACCAGGTCCGCCCCGAGGGCCAGCGGATGCTGTTCTCGGCCACCCTCGACCGCAACGTCGACCGGCTGGTCCGCCGCTACCTCACCGATCCGGTCGTCCACTCCGTCGACCCGTCCGCAGGCGCGGTCACCACGATGGAGCATCACGTGCTGCACGTCCACGGCGCCGACAAGCACCGGACGACGACGGAGATCGCGGCGCGCGAGGGCAGGGTGATCATGTTCCTGGACACCAAGCACGCCGTCGACCGTCTGACGCAGGACCTGCTGAACAGCGGTGTCCGGGCCGCCGCCCTGCACGGCGGGAAGTCGCAGCCGCAGCGCACCCGGACCCTGGCCCAGTTCAAGACCGGCCACGTCACCGTCCTCGTCGCCACCAACGTCGCCGCCCGCGGCATCCACGTCGACAACCTCGACCTTGTCGTCAACGTCGACCCGCCGACCGATCACAAGGACTACCTCCACCGCGGCGGCCGTACCGCGCGGGCCGGCGAGTCCGGCAGCGTCGTCACTCTGGTCACCCCCAACCAGCGCCGCGACATGACCCGGCTCATGACGGCCGCCGGCATCGTGCCCCAGACCACCCAGGTCCGCTCCGGCGAAGAGGCACTCAGCCGGATCACCGGCGCCCAGACCCCCTCCGGCATCCCCGTGACGATCACCGCGCCGGTGGCCGAGCGGCGTAAGCGCAGCGCGGCCTCACGCGGCCGACGCAGCCCCGCTTCGGCTGCCCGGCGCGTGACCGTGCGGCAGTCCTCGTTCAATGCGGCGGCCTAGAACCTTCGTGATCAGGAAACTGACCCATCTCTGCAGGAGGCACGTTGTGACGCTTATTCAGATGCAGCCCCGCTCGGCGAATGCCACCCCCGTACACAGGACGGCGGCCGACATGGACACAGGCGCACCGCAGGTCTGCGACGACATGACCATCGAGGTCGCCCTGTCCGTCATGGACAGCGCCCGCAGTGGGCACCTGCTCGTCTGCGACAACGACGACCTGTGCACCCAACTGGTCACCCAGGCCCAGCTCGCCGCAGTCCGCGACAGCTCCGCGTACACGGACCGGGTCCAGCTGCGCGACATCCTCGGCGACCGCCTGCCGTTCACCTCGCCCGAGACCTCGATGGCCGAAGCCGAGCACGCCATGCGCTGCCGCCGGCTCGATGCCCTGCCTGTCGTCGACGAACAAGGCAGTGCTCTGGGCGTCCTCGCCCTTGCCGGCTGAACCGCCTCACCACGGCAGAACCATCCCAGTTCGTTCTTCTCCTTGTGAGGCATCATGCGCTGTGTCATCGCCCGCTTCCCGTTCGACCTCACCAAGAGCGGCGTCCTGGAATCGATGAAGGGCATCAGGCCCGAGCAGGTCTTCGGCGAGTCCGTGATCATCGGCCGCCGCACCTACCCCGTCAAGCAGGTCGGCCAGGTCGTCACGCGCCAGGACCGCCGCGATTTCAGCGCCGGCGAAGTCCTCCGGGCCATGACCCAGCTCGGCTTCACCTGCCGCGGGCTTCCCAAGGCCGCCGTGCCCAGGCGCGTCCTCAACCCGTTCCAACACGCTTCCGCGATGCTCGGCGCCCCCGCGGTCGTCTGACCGACGGGCAGGCGCGAGCCGCCGCCAAAACAGCGTTGAGGGCCCGACCGGCATGCACCGGTCGGGCCCTCAACGCATACCAGCGGCTTCCACACGCGGCAGGGGTCAGTGGTCGGAGTAGCTGAAGTCGCCCATGGTCCAGGCACTGACGTCCTCGATCGCCACGCGGTACATCCCGCCCGTCTCCGGGATCCCCACCGTGCCCTGCAGAATCCGCGCCACATGGAAATGCAGATGTGTGGGCGGCCCCTCCTTGCGCGCAGTAGCGGTGAAGGCGGCGGAGAAATCGCTCAGGCGGGCCGAGTCCGCCAGAACCTCCGACACCCGCTGCCTCCAGACGGCTTCGGGAGCCAGCCGACCCGTGATAACAGCACCACCGGCGACCACGGTCAGAGACATCTGATTGCTGTGCCCGGACTCCACCAGGGCGGCGACGTCAACGAGCAGTTCGTCAGGCTTCGACATGAGAGACGATTTTAATCACCGGCCGTCCGGTCAGCTTGAGCAGTGGTGCTACATGGAAGATGCAAGATCGAACCGCGCAGACGAGGACGTCGCGGGCCACTGCGTTCCTTCTTTGCCCAGCTAGGGGCTTGCAGGGAATCAAGGTGTTGCTTCCCGTCCTGATGCTTGTTGGTGTGGTATGCGCATCCCGGACGAGACTCGTGACCAACTCGCCGTGAAGTTCGCGGTGTTGCTCCCACATCTGGACGAGCGGCAGCAACGGCTGTTGACGGCCGTGGAGGCTCGCGTGCTGGTGCATGGCGCCGCTGACGCAGGTTCCGCGCCGCCAAGGAGGCCCGGGGACTGCCGACCGGACGCCCGGCGAAGCTGAACGCCACCAAACCGGGCCGAGGCCGCCCAGCGGATCGAGGACGGCGCGATCCCCGAGCAGGTCGCCGCCGAACTCTGCGTCAGCCGCTCCACGCTGTACCGAGAGCTACGCAAGCACCGCGAGCGCACCAGCCACAAAGACTGATCAGTGATCCGGGCCGCATCCCTGCTGGTCAGCGGTATCGGTTGTTTTCGCAGCGAGTACTACGGGGACCCCGAAGTGGTCGATGAGTGACCCCGGAAGCGCAAAAATGTCAGAAATATGAGCAATGTCCAGTTCGATGTTCCCAAGGCGTTCCCATTGCATGCCTGAAGGCCTTCCAAAGAGTTTCCCTGGAAGGCCTTCAGTGTGCTGACCTGCAGCTTTGTGGTGCCCCCGGCAGGATTCGAACCTGCGACACCCGCTTTAGGAGAGCGGTGCTCTATCCCCTGAGCTACGAAGGCGGGGATCTGTCGGAAAACGTGTCTGAAAACTATTGCCCAGATGGTGCGGGCGTCAGACGTGCTCCCGGCAGGGTGTGGCGGCATGGCTGGCGTGCAGCCGTGCCACCGCCCACAGTGTAGCGGCTGGCGCTGGTGTGTCTGAGGCGTTGGTCTTGCCGGCTGCCGGGTGGCAAGGCAGATCGGGCAGACAGCCCGGTGTGGGAGCCCAGGGCCGGGCGTCCGACCGTGAGGATGACGGGGTCAGGCCGCGAGGTCGTATTGCCCATGGGCCAGGCCTCGGGTGATGGAGTTGTCGACCCAGGCGTAGCCGATGTAGATCAGGAGGGCGGTGTTGGCGCCGTAGGTAGGGACGTGCTTGTGCGGGTAGCACTGGTCGAAGCGGGAGTGGTGACTCGCTGTCCTGGCGGAATCCCCTGAGAAGACGGTAGGCAGCAGCCGGTCCGCGTCCTCAGCCGACGAGTGGGACCGCGCGCAGGGTCCTGCGCCCCGGCAACGGCAGCGTGTGACGCAGGAGGGCTTGGTCGCCGACCTGCGCCGGGGACGCATGGAGTCACGTGTACTCGGCGACGAGACGATCAGCGTCGTGGCGTTCAGTCGCGAAGGCACCCGTCTGGCCGTCGGTGACGCCATGGGTCGGGTCACCCTCCTAATCCTGCAGAGAAGGTACCGGGGCATGCAGTTCACCGGATGCCACCGCCAGCACCGCTTTTCCGGAGACACGGCGCCCGCGGAGGGCCTTGGAGGCCTCGTCGAAGCGGTCCCAGGATCCTTGCCAGCCGATCTCGACGGTGAGGAACCCCTCAGCGGCCAGCTCCGTGAGAACCGCCAGGTCCGCGCCGACTCCGCCCTCGATGACGAAGGAGGTCAGCGACTTTGCCGGGCCGACGGTCGCATACGGCGGAAAGACTGCCGGCTCCCCGGATGTCCAGCCGACGCTCTGCACGCTGCCCCCGGGACTGAGCAGGTTCCATGCCGCGACCAGTTGAGGTCCGCCGACGCTGTCGATAACCACGTCGACCGGTCGCTGGAGTCCGTCCAGTCCGATCAGCACCTCGTTGGCGCCGGCCTCGGCCAGCCCCTCCCCGCGGGCTGCCGAGCCCACGGACGCAATCACGTGAGCACCGGCCCGCGCCGCCAGCTGGACGGCGAACCGGCCGACCCCGCCGGAGGCCCCGGTGACCAACACCCTTTCCACAACGGACCCCGGTAGCCGTTGCCCGTACTGCTTCCCACCCCCCCAGGTTATGGAGTCGCCCAACGGCATGACCCGTAAAGGCGTGTTCGAGGCGGCGGAGGCAGGTGCCACACCTGCTGCCGTCATCCCGAGCGCGGCAGTGACCAGCGTGATGAGGGGCAGGATCCAAGGCTTTCTCATGCAGACGTCCTCTTCTGCGAGTGAGCGCTGAATCTGGGGGCTGCTCGCCGTTCGTGTCGGCAACTCGGCTGCTGTGTCGTCCCGTTGGCATCGGCGGCCGCCTGACGTACTGGCAGAACGGCGTGGTGGGGAAGCGCTTGAGAGGGTGAGCGTCGGCAGCCGACCGAGCAGATCGTCGATGCGCTTGCCCATCGGCAGCGCGGCGGTGCGGAACGGAAGCCTCTCGGCGGCAGGCAGGGACGGAGAACGCACGAGGATGACCTCTAAGCGGGCTGGTACAGAGTGTTGAAGCGCTTCGACGCTGCCACCGCTTCTGTCGGATTGTCAATGACTGGAATGCAAGAAAATTTCTTCTTGTGGGCCCTCTTGTTCCGCGTGAAATGCGCCGTTAGCGTTCGCCGCCAGTGAAGCGCTTCGACACCCTCTTCGGGGAAGGGCCGCCGTCATGAGAAACGAGTTGAACCGCAGACGCTTCGTCGGCAGAGCCGCCGTCGTGGCGGGAGGGGTCGCGATGGCCTCTGTGCCCTCCGCGTGCGGAGACGGCGGGCCTCAGCAGACCGACGGGAACGGCACAGCGGGCCTGAAGAAGACGCTGCCCGCCCATGTGCCCGGCAAAGGCGGCAGGTACACCGCCCTCACTCCGGCTGCTGATGGAGCACGGCACCAGCACCGACAACGACCGTGATCGGGTCCTCGCCAAGGAGCCTGGGGACGTCCTGCGCCACACACCCGGCCACATCGCACGCGGTTCGCGGGGTGTCCCCTTCATGCGGCGGCAGTCCCGGGCCGGAGCCGAAACCTGGCCCTGCGGGACGGCTGCGCGGGCGGAGGAGAACTGCTCCTCCGGCGGCATGCGCTGGGACCACGCCCTGCTGTCCCGGCTGCAACTGCAGTCCACCAGCGACCAGCAGAACCTCCAGCTCTACGCGCCCATCGCCGCCTCCGCGCCCACCGCCGTCACCCCGAGCAGGGCGCCGTCTGGTCCTAGCCGCTGCCGGAGGACTCGGCGGACGAGGTGGCCTTCACCATGGCCAACGCTCTGCTCGGCCGTATGCATCTCTCCGGGCTGCTCCCGGAACTGCGCCCGCAGGCCCGCGCGCTCGTCCACGAGGCCGTAACCGTGTACAAGACCATCCGAGCCGACCTGGCCCAGGCCGTCCCCGCGTGGCCGCTCGGGCTGCCGGCCTGGGACGACCCATGGCTCGCCCTCGCCCTGCACACACCCACCACCACGTTCCTCACCGTCTGGCGCCGCCCCGGGACCGAGGCCACCACGGCTCTTCCTCTGACTCACCTCCGCGGCCACGCGGTTGACGTCGAGGTGCTCTACCCCGCCGCGACCCAGGCCGTCTCCTCCTGGAACCGCGACACCGCCGACCTCACGCTGACGCTTCCCACAGCCCCGTCCGCGGTACTGCTCCGCCTCGGCCACGTAGCGCCGGACGCACCCTGAGCGCGCTTACCCCCACCGGAAGGGATTGACGGAGTGTCAGGACATTGCGGGCGTACGCCACCGTGGCCAACCCGGTGATCCCCGGCTTCCGCCCCGACCCCGGTGACCGCCGCGTCGGTGGCGACCACCACATCGTCTGCTCCAGCTTCGAGTGGACACCACCAGTCCCCTGACCGCAGGGCCGTTGGCTCGCTCCTCCTGGGCACGACGGCCACCGGTCCACATCAGAAAGGCATGACTTGCCGATGTCCCCTGACTCGCACCTCTCCCGCCGAGGGCTGCTGGCCGCCGGCGCGGCCGCGGCCGCACTCCCTGTGCTCGCCCCCTCCACCGCATCTGCTCACGCGAACGGAAAGACCAGACGCACGCCGTACACCTTCCGCAACGCGGAGATAGTCGGTGGCGGTTTCGTCCACGGCATCGTCTTCAACCAGCGCGAGCCCGGACTCGTGTACGCCCGCACCGACATCGGCGGCGCCTACCGGCTGGACACGGCGACCAAACGGTGGATTCCGCTCACCGACTGGATCGGCTGGGACGAGTACGGACACACCGGCATCATCAGCGTCGCCACCGACGAGGTGGACCCCGACCGCGTCTACCTGGCGGCGGGCACCTACACCATGCCCGAATGGGACCCGAGCATGGCGGCGATCCTGCGGTCGACCGACCGCGGCCGCACCTGGAAGTCCACTGCCCTGCCGTTCCGGCTGGGCGGCAACATGCCCGGCCGGGGCATCGGCGAGCGGCTGGTGATCGACCCGAACCGCAACGGCATCCTGTACCTGGGAGTGCGCGGGGGCCACGGGCTGTGGCGCAGCACCGACCACGGCAGGACGTTCGCGAAGGTGACCAGCTTCCCCAACCCGGGCAACTTCGTCATCGACCCCACGGACCCCGACGGTTACAACGGCGACAACCTGGGCGTGCTGCAGGTCGTCTTCGACAAGCGCACCGGCAGAGCGGGCAGGGCCACCCGGACCCTCTACGTCACCGTCGCCGACAAGGACAACATCCTGTACCGGTCCACCGACGCGGGAGTGACCTGGGAACGCGTGCCCGGGCAGCCCACCGGCTTCATCCCGCACCACGCGGTGTTCGACCACGCCGGTGGCTACCTGTACCTGGCGACCAGCAACACCGCCGGCCCCTACGACGGTTCCAAGGGCGACGTGTGGAAGCTGGACACCGCCACCGACACCTGGACCCGCATCAGCCCGGTCCCCTCCACCAGCGACGACAACAAGTACGGCTACAGCGGCCTGACCATCGACCGGCAGAACCCGGACACCCTGATGGTGTCCACCCAGATCAACTGGTATCCCGACTGCCTCCTGTTCCGCTCCACCGACGGCGGCGCGAGCTGGACCCGCGCCTGGGAGCTGGGCACGGATTCCGGGCGCACCCTGCGCTACGACATGGACATCTCCGCCGCCCCCTGGCTGACCTGGAACGCCTCGCCGTCGCTGCCCGAGATGACCCCCAAGCTGGGCTGGATGATGGAGTCCGTCCAGATCGACCCCTTCGACTCCGGCCACTTCATGTACGGAACCGGCGCGACGATCTACGGCGCCGACAACCTGACCGACTGGGACAGCGGCGGCACGGTTCACCTGTCCGTGCGGGCGCAGGGCCTGGAGGAGACCTCGATCGGCTGCGTGATCAGCCCGCCCGCAGGTGCCGCTCACCTCTTCTCCGGCGTCGGCGACGTCGGCGGCTTCCGGCACACGGATCTCCACAAGGCGCCGAAGATGTACGACAGCCCGACCTTCGGCGCGACCCCGGCCATGGACTACGCGGAGCTGGCGCCCCACACCATCGTGCGGGTCGGCAACCCCACCAGCGGCTGGACCCAGCACTTCGCCATCTCCACCGACAGCGGCGCGACCTGGACGCCCTCGGGCAGTGAGCCGCCCGGCGTCACCGGGGCCGGGGTCGACGACCAGGCAGTCGCCGTCAGCGCCGACGGCAGGCGGATCGTGTGGTCACCGGCCGGCGCGCCGGTCAGCTGGTCCGACGACCACGGAGCGACCTGGACGGCGTCGAAGGGGCTGCCTGCCGGGGCCGCCGTACGCTCCGACCGCGTGAACCCGGCGAAGTTCTACGCCTGCGACTCCGGCGTCTTCTACCTCAGCACCGACGGCGGCAAGAGCTTCACGGCCACGGCGGCCACCGGTCTGCCCACCGCGGGCAACGTCCGGTTCAAGCCGGTCCCGGGTCACGAGGGTGACATCTGGCTGGCCGGCGGCACCACCAAGCCCGCCACCCCCACGCCGTACGGGATGTGGCGGTCGACCGACTCCGGTACGTCCTTCACCAGGTTCACGGCGGTGGACCAGGGCGACGTCGTCGGATTCGGCAAGGCCGCACCCGGCGCCAAGTACCCCGCCGTCTACACCAGCTCCAAGATCCACGGCGTGCGCGGCATCTTCCGCTCCGACGACGCGGGCCGCACCTGGACCCGCATCAACGACGACCGCCACCAGTACGCCTGGACCGGCAACACCATCACCGGAGACCCCCGGGTCCACGGTCGCGTCTACTTCGGGACCAACGGACGCGGAATCATCTACGGCGACCCCAGGTGAGGTCCGACTCCCGCACGCCGCGCTCCGCACCCGCCGTCCCGAAGGGGAGACCGACGTAGCCCTGCCGCCAGGGTCCCGACCGCGACCAACATCAGCCTCGGCGGCCGCACCTGGGACATCTACGAGTACAACTGGCCGAACCCTGCTGGGATTTCGGGCCGGGCAACCACACCGCCGGCTCCTGAGGCACCGCGGGCTTCTGACGCCACGACAAACCAAGAAGGCGGACCAGTGACGAACCGCCTCTGACCGCAAGCACCGCCGGACTCTCCGTACGGAGAGTCCGGCGGTGCGGAGACGGCGTCCGACTCTCCGGCACCCCGGCGGGTCCGCGCCGGCCGAACGCGGTCAGGCCATCCGCGGTGAACTGCGTGCCACGACGGTCGACTTCGCCCGTCCCTTCATGCGGCCGCCAACAACCTCAAGGACAAGCGTTGAGCGATCCGGTCACAGGATGATCGGCGGCGGAATCATCAGAGGGCGATGATCTGCCACTGCTCCTCGGGCGCACGGGTGTAGGTGAACTGGTTGATGTTGGCCCCGTCGGCGGTCGAGCCTGCCTCGACGTTGAGCGACAGTCCGCTGAACCGGTTGGTGAGGTAGTAGTAGCCGTCGCCGGTGGGCGTGACCGCCCAGTGCTGCTGGGGAACGTTGTTGTCCGCGTAGATGGAGACGTTCCCGCCGTCCGCCCGCGAGAGTCCGGCCACCTCCATCAGCTTGCGGCTGTTGATGTTCTTGATCTCGTAGTAGCCGTCTCCGGTAGAGGCGAAGGTCCACTTCTGGGCGGTGTTGTTCAGCCACGGCCACTGCTGGATGTTGGTGCCGTTGGCGGTGCCGAAGTTGAACACGTCGACGACCTTGCCGCTCTTGCGGTTGACGATGCGGTAGACCGTGCCGTCGCCCGGCAGGACACTCGACACCAGGGCCGGCTTGGCCGTCCGGCCACCGATGTGGACGCCGCCCATGTTGGCGTAGCCGCCGGTGGCCGCGTTGGCCTGGATCCGTACGAAGCCCACGTTCCGGGCGGGCCATTCGGCCACCTTGGTGGCGCGGTCGCCGGCCCAGGTTCCGGTGGCGACCTGGGTGAAGTTCGTGCCGTCGGTGCTGGTGGAGATGGTGTAGGAGGTGATGTCGCCGTCGGTTGAGTTGCTGCGGTTCCACTGCTTGGGCAGGTATTCCAGGGTGGAGACGTTGCTCCACACCCCGCCCAGATCGATCGTGATCGAGTGCGGCAGGGCCGGGGACAGCCCCCACGTCGACCAGCAGGTCTCGTAGCCCTTGTCGCTCAGTCCGTCGATGGCGTTGAGCGGTCCCTCGCCGGTGTGGAATCCGGTCGCGTAGGCGCTGACGGGCGTCACGGGGTGCTCGGCGCGCAGCATCTGCGTCGGCAGTGGCGGGCGGGAGGTGTTCGGGCTCCAGGCCGCCCCGACCTCGGCGAGTCGGTTGACGATGTTGGTGTCCAGCCTGCCGTCACGGTTGGGCGGACAGTTGAGGATGAACGAGGTGTACTTCGGTTCCAGGTCCGCCAGGTGCGACAGGATCGCCGCCTTGCTCATGGGGTCGGTGGTCGGCGTGGCCGGGTGCCAGAACCAGCCGTTGCTGATCGTCTGCCCCTGCGTGGAGGCGTAGGTGTTCCCGGCCGGCGACGAGACACCCAGCGGCTCCTCGAAGTAGATCGCGTCGCCGAGGAACGGCACCGACAGAGCACCGTGGTCGAGCATGACGATGTCCGGCTGGAGCGACTTCACGAGCTCACGGACCCGCTGATAGGAGACGGCCTGCTGGCCCATCTGCCACCCGTAACCGTCGGTGACGAACAGGTCGATGGTGCCGTAGTTGGTGAGCAGTTCGGTGATCTGACCGAGGATGAAGGTCATGTCGCTGGGCTGGATGGCATCGGTGATCTCGAGACCGGACACCTTGTGCCGGCTCTCCCACGCCTCGACGCCGAAGGTGCGGTCCCATATCGAGTAGTAGAGCCCGACCTTCAGCCCCTTCGCCCGGAAGGCGTCGCAGTACGCCTGCACCACGTCGTGCTTGTAGGAGCTGTTCGCGACGTTCTGGGTGCCGTGGGCGCTGGGCCACAGGGCGAAGCCGTCGTGGTGCTTGGTGGTCAGGATGCCGTAGCTCATCTTCGCCGCCGCGGCGGCGTCCGCCCACTGGGCGCAGTCCACGGCCGTGGGGGCGAACAGGGTGGGGCTCTGGTTCGGGGCGGCCCACTCCTCGTTGGTGAACGTGCCCAGGTTGAAGTGGTTGAACATGCCGAACCGCATGTTCACCAGCTTCTCCAGGTTGGTCTGCGGGTCGGCGGCTGCCGCCTCCGCCAACAGGGGCGACAACGCGGGGATCACGGGCAGCGCGGTCGCGGCCACAGCGGCGCCCGCGGCACCGAGCACCGTGCGACGGGACAGTCTTCCTGACGGCATGCGTGTACCTCCGGCGTGGGGTGGCTCAGGTGTTCGGGGTGAGGCGGTTGGGGTGGCAGCCCGAGGGCGTGCGGTCTCAGGCCTTCAGGCGCGGCCCTCCCTCTGGGCTCCAAGGCGCCGGATGTTACGCATGAAGTTCGATGACGTAACTGCCCTGTGTCAACAGGTAAGAGGATGAAAGTACGCCCGCGGAAAGCGGAATGGGCTGTTTCATCCCACTAAGAACCTGCTTGCTCTGCCGTAGACATGCGATGTCTCGCAGCGGCGGAGGGCAGCCGGCGGAGACGCCGCAACCATTTCAGGAACGGTCCCTGCGGGCAGACTTCACGGTCCACGGACTCTCCCTCGCGCTCGATTTCCAACGGAGGCCGGACCGCTGTCGCACCGTGTGTGTCCGGTGCTCCGAACGTGGGTCGATCTGCGGAAATGGTCGCCGCCGACGAGCGCGAGCTGTACCGGAACGGAACCCGTCAGAAACATTGACGGAATCACCGTTCAAACCTATCTTCTGCTCGAAGTGCCGCACGTTGTTCGCAATGTCGAACAAGCTTGCCACTCGTTCACGGCGACTGGCCAAGCGGACTGGCCGAGCCCGGAGGAAGAGTTGAACAGAGCCGTAAGAACCCTGCTCGCCTTGCTGGGCCCACTACTGCTGGTCCTACTGGGTGTCCCCGCCCTTCAGGGAACCGCCTCCGCCGTCGCCCCGTCGCCCCACCGGCCGGGCAGGCCACGCGGTACACGATGACCGCGTTCACCAACAGCAGCGAGTCGAACATGTATGTGTACGACTCGCCGGACGCCACCGGATTCACCCTGCAGAAGGGCCCCGCCTACACCCCGCCGTCCGGTCTGATCCGGGACCCCAGCATCTTCAACCGGGGCAGCAGCACCGCGACCATCACCGCCACGGCCGCGCAGGTCGGCCTCACCGGAGGGCCGTTCACCCTCACCGACCTGTGGACCGGCGGCACACAGAGCACCTCCGGCCAGATCTCGGCGAGCGTCCCGGCGCACGGTGTCGCCGTGTTCAAGATGACCGGCGGCAGCCCGCTGGCCTCCACCACCGCCCGCCTGCGCGGTACCGGGTCCGGCCGCTGCCTGGATGTGGACGAGGCCTCCACCGCGGCCGGGTCGACGACGCTGATCTGGGACTGCCACACCGCCGCCAACCAGCTCTGGACCACATGGGCCGGAGGCGAGATCCGCGTCTACGGCGACAAGTGCCTGGACGCCTCCAACCAGGGCACCACCAACGGAACGCAGGTCATCATCTGGCCCTGCAACGGCCAGAACAACCAGAAGTGGACCACGCTCCCGTAACCCGCCACCCCTGACCACGCAGGGAGAAGCCCGATCCGAAGAGGGCGGTCCCACGACAGCGCGCCACGCTGCGGGGACCGCCCTCTCTCATCGGGACCGGGACTTCGAGCCCATCGCCGCGGTCACCGGCCGGGCGCTGCAGTGACACGGCCCGGGCTCCCGCAGACGAGACAGAGCCGGCACGTGCTCATGTTCCGCTGTTCGCACGGTCGCAGGGGGCCCCGGGCTCCGGCGAGAGTAAGAAGGAAGCGAGCACGGCCTCCCCGCACTTGTGCAGGGTTGCCGTGCTCGCTGCTGGTGGCGCTCAGATGCTGGTGGCGCTCAGAGACGCCGGTTGCTCGTCAGTTCCAGGGAGACGCGGTGAGCCAACTGGTGTCCTGGGCCCACGACTTCGTGTTGTCCCAGGTGTTGGAGCCGCCGTTGCTGGCGATGTAGGCCGTGTAGTTGTAGTGGCGGAGGTACTTGGTGGGGAAGTTGACGGACTGGAAGGAGGTGCCGACGCCGCTGTTGCCCGTGGTGGGGCAGAAGGTGGCGTCCTTCGCGAAGGAGCCGGAGCCGCTGTCGAAGTTCAGGTTGAGCTGGTAGTTGAAGTGGTGCAGGAACTGGCCGGGGGTGTTGGCGGACTCGAAGGACAGGCAGGAGGTGTTGGCCAGGCCGGCGCGGACGATCCAGGTGGCGTCTGCCTTGTCGGTGGCCGGGCTGGAGGAGTTGATGCTGGAGATGACGACCTTGGAGTCGGCGTCGTTGTGGCGCAGGTAGTGCGAGGTGCAGCAGGGCGCGGTGGTGGCCTGCAGGGAGATCCGGGAGCCGGGGGTCAGTGAGCCGGTGCCGGTGGAGCCGCTGTTGTAGCCGGCGGCGGTGATGTTGGCCTGGACGGCGTTCTCGGTGGCGTCCGAGGGGTAGCCCTGGGTCATGACGCCTTCGTAGAAGGTGCCCTGGGCGCCCTTGCTGTTGTCACCGCCGATGCCCAGGATGATCGCGCCTTCCTTGTGCATCGGGTTGTAGCCGGAGGCGGTGGGGCGCATTCCGTTGTAGAAGGTGGACAGGCCGCCCGACTGGGCGTCGCCGCCGCGGAGGGCCCACTGGTTCGGGCCGCCCTTGAGCATGGCGGTCAGGAACCGGTTGTCGACGCTGGGGTCATTGGCGTTGAGTCCGCGGTTGACGCCGGAGAACAGGCCGTTCTCCAGGTCGCCCATGACCCAGGGGCCGTTGCCGCTGCCCCAGCCCCAGCCCTTGTTGTTGCCGAAGTAGAGGGCCTCCATGTGGCCGTTGCCGGTGTCGCGGCTGTTGGTCTCGGCGTTGCCGTAGTCGAAGCAGCAGCCGCCGTTGAAGTGCTTGCCGTTGAAGATCGCGTACATGCCCTCGGGCTGGTCGCCGGTGGCGATGCCGTTGGTGTTGTTGTTGCGGTAACCGGTGCCGGGGGCTACGTAGACGCCGTACGCCTTGTGCCCGCCGACGGTGACCGGCGCCTCGACGGCGTTGGCGAGGTTGTCCGGCCCGCCGGCGGCTCCGCCTCCCGGGGCCTGGGTGAGGTTGTTGCCCTTGGGGGACTGGTCGTAGATGACGGTGATGACGCAGCTGGTGCTGGCGCAGAAGGAGTCCTGCGCGGCGGCGTCGGCGACACCTCCGGCGGTCAGCGGGACGATGTCCTTGGTCGCGTTGTCGGAGGCGCGCTTGACCTGGTACAGCGGGCCGTTGTACGCGCCGTACAGGGCGCGGGTGGTGCTGTGCGCGGCGACGCAGGGGGTGCCGCCCGTGGCGTAGATGTCGCACGGCCCCTGGGTGGCGGCCTGCGAGGTGGTGGCTGTGGCGGTGAGCAGGCCGGCGGCGAGCGCGGCGGTGGCGCCCGCCGCGAGAAGCGCGCGTCTGGCGCTGCGTATCCACGGTGACTTGATCATGAAGAACTCCTTCTCAAGGTGGGGGAGAGGGTGAGTGTCGACGAACCCGCGCTGTACGGCTCATCGGACGTTGTCCGGCTGTGCGGACAGCGAGCTGCGTTGACGGGTCCGGGTCCGGTGCGACCTCGGCTGTTTCCGGCACCGGACCCGGCGTGGGCTGCTCGTCAGCTCCAGGGAGCGGCGGCGAGCCAGCTGGTGTCCTGGGCCCACGAGGACGGGTTGTCCCAGGCGTTGGTTCCGCCGTTGCTTGCGACGTAGCCGGTGAAGCTGTAGTGGCGGATGTACTTGGTCGGGAAGTTGAAGGACTGCAGCGAGTAGCCTGTGCCGCTGTTTCCTGGCTTGGGGCAGAAGGTGGCGTCGGCGGCGAACTGGTTGGTGTCGGCCTTGGGTTGGAGGTGGAGCTGGAACGCGTAGTGCCTGAGGTACTTGCCGGATGCGTTGGCCGACTCGAAGGAGACGCAGTTGCTGTTGGCCAGCCCGGCGCGGACGATCCAGGTGGCGTCGCCCTTGTCGGTGGCCGAACTGGAGGAGGTCACGGGCGCGATGACGACCTTGTCGTCGCCGGCGTCGTGCTGCAGGTAGTCGCCGGTGCAGCAGGAGGTGGTGGCCTGCAGCGACACCTTCGCACCCGGGGTGAAGGGGCTGGTGGTGCTGTAGCCGGCCGCGGTGATGTTGGCCTGGACCGCGGCGTCGGTGGCGTCGGAGGGGTAACCCTTGACCATGGCGCCCTCGTAGAAGGTGCCCGCGCTCGCGTTGCGGTTGGTCTGGCAGCAGTCGCCGCCGCTGCCGAGGATGATGGCACCCTGCTTGTGCATCGGGTTGTATCCGGTGGGCAGTGCGCCGCTGTAGAACTGGGTCAGGCTCCCGGACTGGGCGTTGGCGCCCTTGAGCGCCATCTGGGTGGTGCCGTTGTTCTTGAGCATCGCGGTGACGAAATGGCTGGTCTCGGAGACCTGGCTGGGGTTCCACGCCTTGCTGCCGCCGGTGAACAGGCCGTTCTCCAGGTCGGCCTGCACCCATGGACCGGTTCCGCTGCAGCCGCCGAACCAGCATTCGGTGCCGAAGTTGATCGCGTCCATGGCGCCGTTGCCGTCGGCGTGGTGGTCGGTCTCGGTGTTGCCGTAGTCAAAGCAGCAGCCGTTGTTGACGTGGGTGCCGCTGGTGATCATGTACGCGCCCTCGGGTGAGCTGCCGGTCGGCACGCCCGAGCCGCCGGCGAAGTAGCTGTTGCCGGGGTTGATGTACAGCGCGTAGGCCTTCTGGCCGCCCACACTCACCGCTTCGGTTGTCGCGTTGGCCGCGGTGTCGGCGCCGCCGGTCCCGCCGGGGCCCTGGTAGACCAGGGTGTTGCCGCTGCTGCCGGTCTGGTCGTAGAGGCGGGTGATGGTGCAGGTGGTGCCCGCGCAGAAGGAGTCCTGCGCCGCGGCGTCGGCGACGCCTCCGGCGGACAGCACCCCGATGTTCTTGAAGGTGCTGTCCGACGCCCGCTGCACCTGGTAGAGCGGGCCGTTGTAGGAGGCGAACAGCGCGCGGGTGGTGCTGTGCGCCGCGACGCACGGCGTGCCGCCCGCCGCGTAGATGTCACACGGCCCTTGTGTGGCGGCGTGCGAGGCTTCGCTGAAGGCGACAAGGCCGGTGAGGGCGAGGGCCACCGCGGCCAGGGAGGCAATGAGCCCCCGGCGCAGTCGGCGGAAAATATGCAACTCGGGCACCATGAACTTCCTTGTTCATCGATACGGGGACAGCACGCCGTGCCCCTGTGGGTTCGCGTGGGCTGATGGCAGGGGCGGGCTGCTGGGGGAGTGAGGCGAGCGGACGCGTCCAGGCGCGCGGACGCGTCCAGGCGCGCGGACGCGTCCGGGCGAGCGGATCCGCCGACGTGTGGGTCACGCTGTCACTGGATCGTCCAAGCCTGGTTGGACTGGTTCAAGGGCATGTACTGAGCGACGGCGGCTCCGTTCGCCGTCGATCCGCCGCTCACCTCCAGGATCTGCCTGCTCTCGAAGTTGCGGATGACGTATCCACCGCTGGTCGGCTCGAAGTACCACAACTGGTTGTTGCCGCCTCCGTAGCCGTACTGCTGCAGCGCGGTCCCCCTCGAATGGCTGGAGGCGTTGATGTCGAGGGCCTTGCCGCTGTTCCTGTTCACGATCTTGTAGAGCTGCCCACTGACCGGAACGATGTTCCACTGCTGGTTGGCGCCGCCGTTGGACGGCCACTGGATGACCCTCGCACCGTCGGCGGTGGACCCCGCGTTGACGTCCATCAGCTGCCCGCTGTTGACGTTCTTGATCGTGTAGTTCGTCGACGGGTTGATGTTCGGCGTACCGGTGGCGTCCTCCAGTGCCCCGCCGGCCCGCTGCACACTGAAGTCCGTGATGTAGAAGTACGCGCCGTCGGTCTTGGCGACCCGCACGTAGCGGAAGGCCTGGCGGACGTCGATGTCGCCGGTGCGCGTCGAGGCGAGCGGCAGGGTGCTCGTCTGGCGTCCCAGGACGGTGTAGCTGCCGAAGTTCGGGTCGTTGGAGCCCCGGACCTCGAAGTTGCCGCGGGTCTCGGACTGGTCAAGGTCCTGACGGGTGGTCAGGGCGAACTGGCCGAGCTGGTAGGACTTGCCCAGGTCGACCTGCCACCAGGCCGAGGTGTCGCTGCCGGTCGGCGACCAGCCGGTCGCGCCGTTGTTGTCGACGGCCTTCGAGGGCTCCGTGCCGGTGCCGAAGACCGACGAGGAGGACGCCGGCTTGTTGTAGGCGAGGTTGAGCTTCGCCGCCAGTCCCTGGTAGGCGGACTCGAGACCGGAGGCCTTGATCACCGAGTCGCCGGACGTCTTGTTGTTGGTGAGCGTGACGCTGGAGCCGTTGCGGTTCTGGTTGATGAATCCGTCGGTGTGCGACAGCACGTTGTTCGAAAGGGTCATGTTGTTCGACCCCTCGTCGGTATAGATGCCGGCCACGGCGGAGCCGCAGGCGGCCGGCCCTCGTATCGCGTCGTGGATGTAGTTGCCGTTGATGACCGTGCCCGGGTCGTTCGAGAGGTGGTAGATGCCGGCGGAGTCGCAGAGCCGGTTCATCACGTTGCCGAGCCGGTTGTAGCTGATGCTGTTGTTGCCTTCGGCGTTGGCCGCCGACTGCCAGCCCCAGCCGAGCGAGATGGCGGCCCACGGAACGTCGGAGATGTCGTTGTGGTCGATGGTGGTGCTGTTGACGAAGCCCGCGTCGATGCCGGCGGTGCCCAGGTAGTCCTCACCGATCCGGGTGATCAGGTTGTCCTTGACGGTGACGTTCTTGACCACCTCCCGGGCGTCCTCACCGGCCGGTGAGGTGGGCGGGTTGTAGACGGTGTGGTACTCCACGGTCGGGTCGGAGAACTTGCCGACCATGATCCCGTTGCCGGCGATGTCGTGGATCAGGTTGCCGGTCACGGTGCTGTCGTGCACACCGTGGGACAGGTCGAGGGCGGTGGCGCCCATCTGCGTGAAGGTGTTGCCGGTGAAGGAGACACGGTCGGCGTTCGCGGCCTGGACCCCGGCCGGCGGACGACCCACGAACTGGTTGTTGGAGTTGTCGGCCGAGAGGTTGTAGTTGCCGCCCTGGGCGTTGAGGTAGCCGTTGTCGGTCGCTTCCATCCAGGTGGTCTGGGTGAAGGTGATCCCGGAGAAGCGCAGGTCGTGGACGGGACTGCCGAGGTTCGTGCCCTTGATGTCGAAGAGCGTCTTGAGCGTCGGCGCCTGCACGGTGGCCGTGGACATGTCCTCGCCGGGACGGGGCTTGTAGTAGACGGTCTGCGCGGCCGTGTCGACGTAGAACTCACCCGGCTCGTTGAGGAACTCGTGGGCGTTCTCGAAGTGCAGGGGAACGCCGTCGGAGAGCACCGGGAAGGGGCGCTGGAACAGGATGCCCGCCTCGTGGTCCTGGATCGAGATGTTGGCGGTGCCGTTGCTGGAGCTGATCGACTTCAGCCGCAGGTAGCTCTCGCCCCACTGCGTTTCCAGCATCATCTCGACCTTGCTGAGCTGGTCCCAGTTGGAGACCTGTGAACTGAGCACCTTCAGCAGCTTGTTGGTCTTGTCACTGCCCTGCAGCTGGAAGTCCGAGCCGACGTCGGGGAAGCGGGCCCGGGTGGCGCGGACCCCGTTGACGTACAGCTGCCGGAAGTTGAGGCTGCCCACGGGCGCCTTGTACTCGCCGTTGGCCGCCGCCGTCCAGCCGGTGACCGCCTTGCCGCCGGTGATCACGGGCGTCTCACCGTTGTACGCCTGGTAGACGACCGTGTGGCCGTTGGTGCCCGAGTCGCTGGTGCCGAAGGTGACCGGAGCGGTGAGAGGGTAGGTGCCTCCGCGCAGGTTCACGACGATGTCGTCGGACATGTTCGCGTTGACTGCCCGGACCGCGGCCTGGGCGGCCTGGACGGTCCTGAACGCCGCGGCGGTGCTGGTTCCCGAGCTGCTGTCACTGCCGTTGACAGGGTCGACGTAGAAGTTCGTCGTGGCCGCGTAGGCAGGTTGAGCGGGTAGCACGGCCGCGAAGACGACAGCCGCCGCCGCAAGCGCCTTGACCGTCCCCGCACCGATGCGTAGAGGTCTCATTGTGTGGTGTCCCTTTCGCCAACCCCCCCGGCTACTTTTAAGTTGCATTTATCAGTGCAAGCAGGCGCCCCAGTCAAGACGATAGGCATACTTATTTTTCACTGGTGCAACACCGATGACATGCGAACGCATCAGACTCGGCGCTGCGCGAACCACCTGTAGCGAAGAAAAGCCCCAGGTGGCAGTGCAGTTATTCGTGTCGATCGACCGCCGACCGCATCCACTCGGCCTGTTCAGCGAAGCCGCTTCTCGAAATGAGTAGTACTCATTTCGCAACCTTGTCGCCGTCCATCACAGCAACAGGTGGGCGCGGATGCGGGGTTCGAGGCGGCGAAATCCCGGGTTACGACCCCTCAGTCATGGCTCAGGACGACTGCCTGGCCGCCCGCAGGGGCCATCGCGAGGCGCAGTGTGGTCGACGATGTCACGGTCTGCGTGCTCACTGTGACGGGGGTCCGGTACGGGCTGCTTCCCGGCGTTCCGTCGGCGTAGATCGTGGCGGTGTAGGTGCCGCTGCCGAGGAAGGACAGCGGGATCGAGAGGGTCCGGGCGGACTCGTTGGTCATCGCCCCCAGGTACCAGGTGGTGCCGCTGCGCCGGGCGACGGCGATGTACTCGCCGATCGAACCGGCGAGGGTCCGGCTCTGGTCCCAGACGGTGGGGATGGCGTCGAACCAGGGCAGCCCGGGCCAGTTGGAGGTGTTGGAGTACTGCGAGGGGGCGCTGTACCAGTACAGGAAGTCCAGGGGCTGGTAGTACACGGCGGCCATCGCCATCTGGTGGGCGTTGGTCGTCCGGTCGCGGGACTGGCCGTAGCAGATGGTGTAGTCCATCGGCCCGCCGATGTTGCGGGCGAAGGGCAGGGTGACGTTGTGGGTGGCGGTCGGGAAGTGCTCGTTGCCCCGCACGCCCTCCATGCTGATCCAGTTGGGGTAGGTCCGCTCGTAGCCGAACGGCCGCACGTCGTCGTGCATGTCGATCAGCAGCTTGTGCGCCGCCGCCGTCCTGGCCCAGGCGATGATCTGATTCGTCATCGCCTGGGTGCCGTCGTTGATGAAGCCCAGCTTGATGCCCGCCACGCCCCAGCTCCGGTACAGGGCGAACAGGCTGTCCGCGTTGGGTATGGCCATGGGGTTGACGTAGAGGAAGACGCCGATTCCCTTGCCGGCGGCGTAGGAGATGACCTTGGGCAGGTCGATGGCGGCGATGGGCTGCGTGGCGTCGGTCGAGGTGTGCTCCGGGCCGTACCACCCCGAGTCGTACTCGATGTACTGCAGGCCGCGAGCGACGGCGAAGTCGACGCCCGCCAGCCCGTCCGCGGTGGTCAGATTGCTCCGGAAGACCTTGCCCGGCTTGATCCACGACGTGTCGGCGAGGGCGCCTGCCGGGGCCAGGTTGAGTACCAGCTCCGCGTTGTCGACCAGTTCGGCGTGGGTGGAGCCGATCACCACGGCGCGCCAGGACGTCGCGAACGGCGTCGGGACGGTGAACGTCGTCTGGACCGGTCCGGAGCCGCGCGCTGTGTGCCGCATCAGATACGCCGCGAGGGTGTTGGGCTGTCCGGGGACCGAACTGAGCATCGTACGCGGGTAGTTGGCGCGGGCCGACTCGCAGACGCAGGCGATGAGCCCGCTGTCGCTGTAGGTCGCGGTGAGGGGGAGGTCGGTCAGCGGACCGGTGTCCGTGGAGGAGGATCCGGTGGACGGGATGGAGCCGGGCGCGACCGGGTTGTAGTCGTCCTCGTCCCGTGCGCTGTAGACGAGTGTGCCGTCCGGGAAGACGAACGTCGTCAGTTCGCCGGCGATGCCGGCGGTGCCCGAGTCCAGCAGGACGTAACGGAACGCGACGCCGGTCGCGTAGGCCCGGATCTGGACACCGAAGTTGATGGAGGTCTGGTTGTCCCGGAGGTTCCAGCGCATCTCCTGGTAGGCGTCGGAGACGGTGGCGTTGCGCCCGTACAACGGGTTCCAGGTGGTGTCGACGTGCCAGTGCTGATAGTTCGTCAGCACGACGTCGGTGCCGAGGGTGGTTCCGTCGCTCAGGCGCAGGCCCATGGCCGAACCGGCCACGACTGTCGCGCCGTTACGCCGGGCCGACCACTGGAGCGTGCCGCCCGTCAGCGACATGGTGATGCTGGTGGTGCCGTCGAGCGACGTCGCGGTGACCGAGGCGTCCGAGGCCTCGGCCGGATACGTGCTGCCGATGCCCAGCGCGGCCGTTGCGGCGGCGACAGCCGCGCCCTTGAGCACTCTGCGGCGGGAAGGTTCCTGACGGCCTGGCACGTCCACTGTCGGTCCACCTCGCTTGGATACGGTTTCCAACAAACTCAACCAGCAAGTAACAGATTCTGACGGTCGCGAAGTTTCTACGCCTCCCCCGACCCATGGTCAACCCCTCGCGCCCGCCCCTCATATGTCCGAAATCCCGGACAGTCCGGGCGACTTACGGCCCTGGCGAGCCCCACTGGGGGCACCCAGAGCCAGTCAAGGTTAAACAAACTCGAACGCGCTTCTTGACGCCGCGAACATGCCGCGACTCTCATTGGTCCTCGCTGGCAACAAGAGACCGTCAAATTTCGGGAAAGAGGGACGCGCATGTTCAAGGGAGTTCCCCGACCCCCCGCCGGCCGATGGGGGCGCGGAGCCGCCGCGTTCCTGACCCTGCTGGGAGGCCTTGCGGCGCTGCTGCTTCCGGCGGCCGAGGCGCACGCGGCCACGGTGTCGTTCACCACGGGTGCCGCACGCACCGACCAGAACGGCAACACCCTTCAGCTGCACGGCCTCGGCATCATCAAGGTGGGAGACACCTGGTACGGCTTCGGCGAGGACAAGACCGGCGAGGCCTCGTCGGACACGTCCTTCCAGGACATCCCCTGCTACACCTCCACCAATCTCTCCGACTGGACCTACCAGGGCCAGGCCCTGAGCCGGCAGAGCAGCGGGGACCTCGGCCCCAGCCGTGTCGTGGAGCGGCCCAAGGTCATCTACAACAAGTCGACCAGCACGTACGTGATGTACATGCACATCGACAGCAGGGACTACTCCGAGGCCAAGGTCGGCGTGGCGACCAGCAGTACCCCGTGCGGCCCCTACACCTACCGGGGAAGCTTCCGGCCGCTGGGCAACATCAGCCGTGACCTCGGCCTGTTCCAGGACACCGACGGCACCGGCTACCTGCTGAGCGAGGACCGCAACAACGGCCTGCGCATCGACAGGCTGTCCGCCGACTATCTGTCCGTGGACAGCGCGGTGGCGGTGCTCGGCAGCGGCGGCAGCAGCGGCAGCGTCGAGGCACCCGCCATGATCAAGAAGGACGGCACCTACTACGTCTTCGGCTCCCGCCTGACGGGCTGGAGGCTCAACGACAACATCTACGCCACCGCCACCTCTCTGAGCGGCCCCTGGTCGGGGTTCAAGAACTTCGCCGCCCCCGGCACCAGCACCTACGGCAGCCAGACGGCGAACGTCATCACCGTCCAGGGCACCTCCGGCACCACCTACATCTACGCGGGCGACCGCTGGGACCCCTCCAACCTGGGCACCTCGAAGCTGATCTGGCTGCCGCTGACCATCCGGGGCACGTCAGTGAACCTCGGCCAGTACCCCACCTGGTCACTCGACACCGCAGCGGGAACCTGGACGGCCGGCAGCGGGATCCCCGCTGAGGGCGTCCACACCCTGAAGAACGTCAACAGCTCGATGCTGATGGATGCGGCGAGCGGCTCCACGGCGAACGGCGCCAAGATCATCCAGTGGCCGTCCAACGGCGGCGCCAACCAGCAGTGGACCCTGACGAAGCTGGCGGACAACGTCTACACGCTGAAGAACGTGAAGAGCGGCCTGTGCCTGGACGTACCGAGCCGTTCGACCGACACCGGCGTCCAGTTGCAGCAGTGGACCTGTAACGGCGGGACCAACCAGCAGTGGTTCCTCGACCTGGTCGGCAGCTACACCGGCCACACCTACCTGCTCGCCGGGGTGGGCAGCGACCTGCACATCGGTGTCGGGGGCGCCTCGACCACTCAGGGCGCGATGGTGGACCAGGAAACCGGCACCGGTGCGACCAGTCAGCAGTGGAGCGTTTCCTGACGGTGCGCCAGGACCACTGACGCGGATCACGCGAGGTACGGGCGGCGCCCCGCGCCGCCTTTGCCGCCTTGTTCATCGAGGAGCTGCCGAACGGATACGGCACAGTGCTCGGCGAACACCGGGCCTCACGTCACCACCGGCAGCTCAAGGCGCGCCCGCTCAGGACAAACCCACCCGCGTGAAGCGGCCCGCCACCCCCAGTTCCGCCTCGATCCGGTCGGCTGTGGTGCGCAGGTGGGGCAGGATGTCGCGTTCGCATTCCTCGGGTGTGTGGCGGGCCGCGTGCATGGCGACGTTCAGGGCGGCGACCACGCGGCCGGTGCGGTCGTGGACCGGGACCGCGATCGAGCGCAGGCCCTCCTCCAGCTCCTCGTCGACCAGGGCGTGACCCTTGGTGTGTACGTCTTCGAGGAGGCGGGTGAGAGTGTCGGGGTCGGTGAGGGTGTGCGGGGTGAGGGGTGCGAGAGGGAGCGGTAGTCGGCGGGTTGCCGGGGGGAGGTCGGCCAGGAGGACGCGGCCCATCGAGGTCGCGTAGGCCGGCAGGCGCGTGCCCACCGTGATGTTCACGCTCATGATGCGGCTGGTGGCGACCCGCGCCGTGTACTGGATCTCGTCCCCCGACAGGACGGACAGGGAGGTCGACTCGTGGACCCGGTGGGCCAGTTCGGCCATGTGCGGGGCGGCGATCTCGGGCAGGGAGATCCGGGACAGGGGCGGGAAGCCCAGCTCCAGGACGCGTGGCGTCAGCTCGAAGGTGCGCTCCCGTGCTCGTACCAGCCCGAGATGCTCGTAAGTGATCAGCGCCCTGCGTACCGTCGCCCGTGCCAGTCCCGTGGCCTTCGCCACCTCCGTGAGGGTCGGTTCGGCGCGTCCCTCCCCGAAGGCGGTCAGTACGGTCAGGCCGCGCGCCAGGGACTCGACGAACTCCCTGCCGAGTTCCTGCTTGGACGCGCCGGTCCAGGTCGCGAGCCCGGAGGGTGCGGCGGCCGGCTCCGCGGGCGGCACCTCGCGCAGGTCGTCCTCCATCGCCCGTACCGCCGCCCGCAGCCGGGGGAGCAGGGTGTCGCGCAGGCCCGTCGCCGTGTGCCGGCTGGTGTGGCTCACCACGCTCACCGCGCAGGCGATCCTGCCGGTACGCGGATCCCGTACCGGCACCGAGACGGCCACCAGCCCCGGTTCGATCAGCTGGTCGTCCAACGCCCAGCCGTCCGCGGCCGATCCGGCGACCCGGCGTTCGAACTCCTCGTCCTTTTCGGTGTGTTGGGGAGGCGGTACGGACGGAAAGGCCGTCGCCTGCGGGTCCGCCGCCCTGCGCTCCCGCCACGCCCTCCACTCCTCCTTGGTCCACTCGGCCGCGAACAGCGAGCCGGGCGCGGTGCGTTCGGCCGGCAGCAGGTCGCCGATGCGGAAGCTCAGGGACATCGCGCGGCGGCGGGTGGCCTGGTGGATGAAGCGGATGCCGTCGCGGTCGGCGACCGCCAGGGACACGGATTCGTCCAGCTCGTCGGCGAGGGCGTCGGCGCGCGCGTCCAGCAGCGCGGGCAGGCGCAGCGCGGAGAGGTAGGCGTTGCCCAGCTCCATCAGGCGGGGGGCCAGCAGCACGTCACGGCCGTCGAGGCGGACGTATCCCATGCGGGCCAGGGTGGCGGTGATCCGGTCGACCGTGGAGCGGGCGAGACCCGTGGCCCGTTCCAGCGCGCTCGGGCTCAGCGTCCCGCCCGCCTCGGTCAGCCGTCGCAGGACGGCGACGCCACGGATGAGGGGCGTGACCGCCTCGGCCGGTACGGCAGGAGCGGCGTCGGGGGCCGTCGTGGGCTTCGCGGGCATCGGATCTCCGGTACGGCGGTCGGGGCACGCCTACCGTAATGCGCGGGCCCACCTTCACTCCGGCCTGCTCACCTCCGGGTCACCAGCACCCGGTAGCTTCCGGTCGAGTTGGCGCCCGTCACCGCGATCCTGATCCCCTTCTTCGGGTCCTTGAAGACCTCGCCCGCCGTGAAGGGGGCGTCGGAGAGTTCCGCGTGGACGTTGGGGCTGCGGGTGCAGCCGCCGCTGTCGCGCCGGGAGTCGTACACCGTCACCGGTCCCATGCCGGTGTCCACGTCCGCGTCGACCTTGTAGACCAGGACCCCCGGCCGGCACACGGCCTCGTCGTTGCCCGCGCGGACGCGCACCTCGACGGCGTACCCGGTCCGGTCGCTGAGCGGGACGAAGACCATCTTCGGGCCGCCTGCGCGCTCCAGCGGCGTCAGCGTGTACTCCGTGGCGCCGTGCGCCGACGCACAGCTGACCTGGGACGCGTCCAGCCAGCCGAGCTTCCACTTGTGCCAGCCGAGCAGGTCGTTGTTGGCCCCCCAGTCCTCGCTCATGATGTCCCAGTGCCCGACCGCGCCGCCGCCCTCCTGGGTGTAGAGGTCGGGCAGGCCGAAGACATGGCCGTTCTCGTGCGGCAGCACCCGGTAGCCGGTGCGGTCGTAGGAGCCGGAGCCGTCGTCCTGGCGGGAGTAGACGAAGGACGCGTTGGCGACGGGGACGCCGTCGGCGACCGGGGCGTCCGGGTTCCCGGCGAAGGTCACCGACAGGACCGTGTCCAGGGCGGACGGCCCGGCGTTCGGCGTCATCAGCACGTTCAGGAAGTCGTAGTCGCGGAAGTCCACCTCGGGGTCGGCGGCGCTCACGATGTCCTGGACGAGGTCGCGGTAGCCGGCGTCGAAGGGGGCGCCGCGCTCTATGGCGTACGCCTTGAACGATTTCGGCATGCGCAGCCAGTGCGGGACCGGGGTCTCGGGGCGGTAGTCCAGGCGGCCGTAGGAGGAGGTGCGGAACCACTGCTGGGTCCGGGGGAAGAACTCGTGGAAGCGGTCGAGCGCCTTGCCCGGGCCGGGTGCGTCGGAGAAGTCGACCATCAGGGTCAGGGCGTGGACGGTGCCCGTGGAACGGGAGTAGCCGGTGCTGGTCGGGACGCCCTCCGACAGCTGGATGGCATGGCCGCCCCTGATCATGCAGGGGTTGAGCGCGGCGGTGCGGGCCGGTGCGATCGGTCCCGCTCCGGCCGCGGTGGAACGTACCGTCGGATGCCCGCTTCCGGCCGAGGTGCCGACCGCGAGGACCAGGGCGGTGACGAAGGCGAGGGCGGCCGTGCGGCGTGGGCGTATCCGACGGCTGAGCTGCATGCACGGGCCCTTCGTCGTGGCAGCCGCCGGTCTTCGGGCTGCGCCCTTTCGATCACCCTGATTCGGGGGCTGCGCGGGCGCGCGCTGGATGGGCCCGAACGTGGGTTTCTCGGGCGGAGCGGGCCAGAGGAGAGGCCGGTGGGGGCCAGCGGGGAGGTCGGCGGGGAGGCCGGCGGGGAGGTGTGACTCAGGTCACATAAAAGTTCTTCGAGTCCGGGAAATAACCGGGGATCGTTTCCCCGTTTAACCAGGCGTCCGAGCGAAACGGGGACTGCCTCCCCGGATCGCGGAACCGCCGATTTACGAGGAGTGCGCCGTGACCGCCACGACGACCGCGCCGGACCCCGTGCAGCGCAAGGTGACCCGGCCGCGCGCCGACGCCCTGCGCAACCGGGAGCGGATCGTCACCGCAGCCCGGGAGATGTTCACCGAGTTCGGCCCCGATGTGCCGCTCGACGAGATCGCCCGCCGGGCCGGCGTGGGCAACGCCACGGTGTACCGCAACTTCCCCGACCGCGACGCACTCGTCCGTGAGGTCGTCTGCTCCGTCATGGACCGGACGTCCGAGGCGGCCGAGCTCGCGCTCGCCGAGACCGGGGACGCCTTCGAGGCGCTCGAACGATTCGTGCACACCTCCGCAGACGAGCGGATCAGTGCGCTGTGCCCGATGATCCAGACCACCTTCGACCAGAACCACCCCGACCTGGAAGCGGCGCGCGAGCGCGTCGAGGAGCTCGTGGCGGAGCTCATGGACCGCGCCAAGCAGGCCGGCCAACTCCGCCCCGACGTCGGCGTCGGCGACCTGATGATCGTCGTGGCCCAGCTCAGCCGGCCCCCGGCCGGCACCGACTGCGTCGTCAACGACCGCTTCGTACACCGCCATCTGCAGCTGTTCCTGGACGGACTGCGGGCACCGGCCCCGTCGGTCCTGCCGGGCACGGCCGTGACCGTCGAGGATCTGCGCCGGTCCTGCACCGATTAGTTCAGCGCTCCAAGCCAGTCAACTCCTACGACTCCCACCACTACTGAGATTCCTGCGACTTACCGGCCGTCCCCCTGGGTGAGCCGTCCCCGTACCAACACCTTTTTTCCGTCACGAAGTCCCGAAGTGGGTAGACCCATGTCTGAAACAGCCGCAAAGGCTCCAGGCGCCGTCGAGAACAGCGGCGACGCCAACCGCTGGAAAGCGCTCGTCTTCATAGCGCTCGCCCAGCTGATGGTCGTGCTCGACGCGACCATCGTGAACATCGCTCTGCCGTCCGCCCAGACCGACCTGGGCATCTCCGACGGCAACCGTCAGTGGGTCGTCACGGCCTACGCCCTCGCGTTCGGCGGACTCCTCCTGTTCGGCGGCCGGATCGCCGACCTGTGGGGCCGCAAGCGCGCCTTCGTCATCGGTCTGACCGGCTTCGCCGCCGCCTCCGCGCTCGGCGGAGCGGCCACGACCGGCGCCATGATGTTCGGCGCCCGCGCCCTGCAGGGTGCCTTCGGCGCGCTGCTCGCGCCCGCCGCGCTCTCCCTGCTCGCCGTGATGTTCACGGACGCCAAGGAGCGCGCCAAGGCGTTCGGTATCTACGGTGCGATCGCCGGTGGCGGCGGCGCCGTCGGCTTCATCCTCGGCGGTGTGCTCACCGAGTACCTGGACTGGCGCTGGACGTTCTTCGTCAACATCCCGTTCGCCATCGTGGCCGCGCTGGGCGCGTACTTCGTCATCCGTGAGCCGGAGGGCGGCCGCAACCGCAACCCGCTCGACATCCCGGGCGTGCTCCTGTCCACCCTCGGCCTGGTCTCGCTGGTCTACGGCTTCACCCGCGCCGAGTCCGACGGCTGGGGCGACACCACGACCATCTCCCTGTTCGTCGCGTCGGCCGCCCTCCTGATCGCGTTCGTCGTCACCGAGACCAGGGTCAAGGCGCCGCTGCTGCCGCTGCGCGTCGTCACCGACCGCAACCGCGGTGGCATCTACCTCTCGCTCGGTATCGCGATCATCGCGATGTTCGGCACGTTCCTCTTCCTGACCTACTACCTGCAGGTCGTGAAGGGCTTCTCGCCGATCAAGACCGGCTTCGCCTTCCTGCCGATGATCGTCGGCATGATGATCGGCTCGACCCAGATCGGCACGCGTCTGATGACCCGCGTTCCGGCCCGGGCGCTGATGGGCCCCGGCTTCCTGGTCGCGGCCGTCGGCATGCTCCTGATGACCCAGCTGGAGATCGGCTCGTCGTACGCCTCGATCATCCTGCCGGCGATGGTGCTGCTCGGCCTCGGCATGGGTACGGCGTTCATGCCGGCCATGTCCCTGGCCACCCTGGGTGTCGAGCCCCGGGACGCCGGTGTCGCCTCCGCGATGGTCAACACCTCGCAGCAGGTGGGCGGCGCGATCGGCACCGCCCTGCTGAACACGATCGCCGCCTCGGCGACGACCGCGTACATCAAGGACCACATCGGTGGTGCGGCCTCCAAGTCGCAGCAGCAGTTGGTCCAGCTGCAGGGGCAGGTGCACGGCTACACCAACGCGATCTGGTTCGCGGTGGGCATGCTGGCGCTGGCCGCGGTGATCGTCGTGACCCTCGTCAACGCCGGCCGTCCGGACACCTCGGTCGTGTCCGGCTCGTCCTCCGGCGAGGACGCCGGTGAGGAGCTGGCCGTCCCGGTCGTCGCCCACTGACGGCGACCGCCCGGTCATACCCCTTCGGAACCATCCGTACGTGGGAGGAAGGGGACGCCTCCCACGTACGACCCCGGGGCCTGTGCCCTGGCTCCCCTGAGTGAGCGGCTCAGCGGAGCCAGGGCAGGTCCGCACCCGCTTCGTTCGGCTGGAGTCCCTCGGCGACGATCTCCATGATCTCGCCGAGGGACTCCTGCTGTTGTGGCGTCAGCCGCTCGAACAGCGCCTGCCGCACCGCTGTCACATGACCCGGCGCGGTCCGGGCCAGCACCTCGGCACCCGCGTCGGTCAGCACCGCGAACTGGCCCCGTTTGTCGGAGGGGCAGTCCTCCCGGCGCACCCAGCCGTTCTTCTCCAGACGCGCTATGGCGTGCGAGAGGCGGGAGCGGGTGATCTTCGACTTCATCGCCAGCTCGGTCATCCGCAGCCGCTGCCGCGGGGCCTCGGCGAGTCCGACCAGCAGCCCGTAGTAGACGTGCGGCATGCCCGCGTCCCGCTGGAGCTGGCGGTCGAGGTGGTCCTCCAGGAGCGTGGTGGCGTGCAGGTAGGAGCGCCAGACGCGCTGCTCGTCATCGCTGAGCCAGCGCGCTTCCCCGGCGGAGGTCTCCCGGTCGGGCGCGGATGTGGATGCCGTGTTCATGTATCCACTGTACGAGGCTCTCCTTGAAACTTAAACAAATGGCGCGTACCCTTTTGTTCGACAGACGTTTTAGAGTTAAAGCAACTTGCGGCGACTCGAAACGACTCGAAGCAACTGCTCTCCGAAGGGAGCCGCCGTCATGTCCGCCGCCACCCAGGAGCGCATGCCCGCCCTCTATCTCAGCCATGGCGCCCCACCGCTCGCGGACGACCCGATCTGGCCCGGCGAACTCGCAGCCTGGTCCGCCGATCTGCCCCGCCCCAGGGCGATCCTCATGGTCTCCGCCCACTGGGAGGAGGCCCCCCTCGCGCTGGGCGCGGTCGACACGATCCCGCTCGTCTACGACTTCTGGGGCTTCCCCGAGCACTACTACCAGGTGACCTACGAGGCGCCGGGCGCTCCCGAACTCGCCGAGTCCGTACGGAAGTTGCTGCGCGCCCCCGGCATCCCCGTGCAGGACATCCCGGACCGAGGCCTCGACCACGGCGCCTACGTCCCGCTCGTCGAGATGTTCCCGGCCGCCGACATCCCGGTCCTGCAGATCTCCATGCCGACCCTCGACCCGGTGAGGCTGATGGACATCGGCCGCAAGCTGGCGCCGCTGCGCGACGAGGGCGTGCTGATCGTCGGCTCCGGCTTCTTCACCCACAACCTGGCCGCGCTGCGGCACACCGGCGCGGGAGTGCCGAGTTGGTCGTCGGAGTTCGACGACTGGGGCAGGAAGGCGCTGGAGGGGCGGGACTGGGACGGCCTGCTCGACTTCCTCCACAAGGCCCCGGCCGGCCGCTACGCCCACCCGCGCACCGAGCACTTCGCCCCGCTGTTCGTGACCATGGGCGCGGCGGAGGTGACCGGCGAGCTGGACGCGCAGAAGTCCGTGATCGACGGCTTCTGGATGGGCATGGCCAAGAGGTCCGTACAGTTCGGCTGACGGCTGACGGCTGACGGCTGACGGCCGCCCGATGGCGGTTTACGGCTGACGGGGTCGGGGTCGGGGGCTGGGAGGGCTAGAGGTCCTTCTCGTACCAGGCCACGTCCCAGTACCGCCCGAACTTGCGGCCCACTTCCCGATAGGTGCCGACGTACCGGAATCCGAAGCGTTCGTGCAGCCGCGTGGACGCTTCGTTGGGCTGGGCGATGCCCGCGTAGGCGCGGTGCAGGTCCTCGTCCGCCAGGGCCTCGAAGAGCGCCTTGTACAGCAGCGTGCCGATGCCGCGCCGGCCCGCGCTCGGGGCGACGTACACCGTCACCTCGACCGAGGTGTCGTAGGCGCGCTTGGCGCGATAAGGACTGGATGTGGCGTAACCCAGAATTTCCTGTGTGTCCGCCTCTGTGGCAACCATCAGGCGATGCGGGCCGTCTTCAGGGTGGGAGAGCAGCCAAGGGCGGCGCTCTTCCGGAGTGAAGACGGCGGTATCGAATGTGATGGGCGTCTCACGTACATAGTGGTTGTAGATGTCGGTGAGAGCGTCGAGGTCTCCCTCGACTCCTGGCCTCACCTGCACCTCTGTACGTTTCGACGACATCAGGCCTCCTCCGGTGGCCGGACAGGATACTGCAAGATCAGAAAAATCGGGGGGCGGGTTGGGAATTCTGTCCGGATTCCAGTCGTTGTTTCCTTCAGAAGCAGGGCACCCGACCAAGGTGCTCAGTGGTACTCGCCCGCGAGTGCCCGGCCTCTGAAAGATGACCCGCCAGCCCACCATCGCAAGGGAGCACGCATGGCAACCCGTGCCGTCGCCCGTCGTAAGTCCGCCACCGGCGAGACGGCCGACGCGGCAAGCAGTGTTCGCGCTCACGCCGGCGAGATCGCCGACCGTGACCTGGTCGGCATGTACCTCGACGAGATCGCGCGCACGCCGCTGCTCGACGCTGCCAAGGAGGTCGAGCTGTCACAGATCATCGAGGCGGGTGTGTTCGCGCGACAGGTCCTCGACGGAGACGAGGAGTCCAAGGCCGAGGCCTCCCGCGAGGAGCTTCAGGCCCTGGTCGACGACGGCGAGCGGGCGAAGGACGTCTTCATCCGCTCCAACCTCCGCCTGGTCGTGGCCGTGGCCCGGCGCTACCCGCGCAGCGGCCTCCCCCTCCTCGACCTGATCCAGGAGGGCAACGCCGGACTGGTGCGCGCGGTCGAGAAGTTCGACTACGCCAAGGGCTTCAAGTTCTCGACGTACGCGACCTGGTGGATCCGTCAGGCGATCACCCGCTCGATAGCGGACCAGTCGCGCACCATCCGCCTGCCCGTCCACCTCGTGGAGGAGCTGGGCCGGATCCGCCGTGTGCAGCGCGAGTTCAACCGCGAGCACGGCCGCGACCCGGAGCCCGCGGAGATCGGCGCGGAGCTCGACACGAAGCCGGAGCGCGTGATCGACGTCCTGGACTGGGCCCGCGACCCGGTCTCCCTGAACATGGCCGTGGACGACGAGGGCGAGACCCAGTTCGGCGACCTGCTGGAGGACACCTCGGCGGTCTCCCCGGAGCAGTCCGTCCTGACCCTGCTGCGCAGCGAGGAGCTCGACCACCTCATCGGCCGCCTCGACCCGCGCACGGCCTCCATCATCAAGATGCGCTACGGCATCGACGACGGCCGCGAGCGCACCCTGACGGAGGTCGGCAAGGAACACGGCCTGACCCGCGAGCGCATCCGCCAGATCGAGAAGCACGCCCTGCTGGAGCTGAAGAAGCTGGCCCGGTCCACGGGCTTCGAGGCGGCGGCCTGAGGGGCGACGGGAGTCCGAGGGGCGACGGGAATCCGAGGGGCGGCCGGAGTCCGAGGGGCGAGGATCGGCCTCGGGAGCGCCGCCGAGGCCGAGAGCGGCGGGCCCGGGAGCGGCTAGCCCGGGGGCGGTGACGGGGCGCGTACGGTGCTCGGCCGGCGCCGGGCGGGGTACGACGCCCTGCGCCGCGCACGCCGGGTGGCGAAAGACCGCGCAAACATGGCGATGTAACGCCGCTTCAACCGTCGGAGCCGAGGGAACAAGACTTCAGGGCACAGGAGTTCGGGCCCTGTGTCACTCCCTGTTCCACGCCGTCCCATGCCGTTACATCACGTCCAGGCCCCCCGGTTGGCCCACCTGAACCAAGTCCCGACGCACACCCCCCCGGTGCCGGGACTTCCCTGAGCCGGGCTTCGGCGCCCTTCCCCCCCGGGTGCCGGGGCCCGGCTCTCTTTGTGCGAGCATGCTGATGGGCGGGGCACCCCGTACCTGAACCCCGGGGTGGCCCGCCGGATGGCAGATTGTGCCACATGGGCATAGCCTGCCGGTGTGAGCAGCCCCACCCCCGCATCGAACCCCCGTACTTCCCCCCGGGCGGCGCAGGTCTCCCTCACCGAGCGACGCAAGGCCGCAACCCGTATGGACATCGCCCGCGCGGCCGCGGGACTGTTCGTGAAACAGGGACTTCGCGCCACCCGCGCCGAGGACATCGCCCAGGCCGCCGGAGTGGCCCCGCGCACCTTCTACCGCTATTTCGCGTCGAAGGAGGAGGCCGTCGCGCCCCTCTACGCGGCGGGCGCCCAGCGCTGGACCGAAGCGGTGGCCGCAGCCCCCGCCGACCTGCCCCTCCCACAGGCCCTGGAACACGCCGCGCGCCACACGCTGACGCCCGGCCAGGGAGTCTCGGCGGCCTCCTGGGAACTGGTCCGCACCCTGATCCGCCTGACCGACACCAGCCCCGCGCTGGGCAAGGTGTGGGCGGAGGTGTGCCACACGTCGGAGGGGAGGCTGGCGGAGGTACTGGCAGGTCGGGGCGAGGCCGGCGACTCCGACAACGTTGGCAAGGACGCGGCGACGAGCCCCGGGCACTCCTCCACACGACGCTTCGCCGCAGCCGTCGCCGGTGCCGCCGTACGCGTGGCGGTCGAGAGCTGGGCGGCCGGCACAGCACCGGCAAGCGGCCCCGGGGGCCCGGCCGCACTGGCACTGCACAACCTGGAAGCGCTACGGGACTTTCCGTGGACGGACCTTGTGGGGGCGTAGTGCTCGGCGCGGGTGCAGCGGGTGCAGCGGGTGCAGCGGGTGCAGCACGGGTGGCGGGCTGGCGGCCCAGCGGCCCAGCGCCCAGCGGGGCCTGGCGGGCTGGCGCCTGATGGCGACGTGGAGGGCTGGCGCCGTGACGGACTTACGCCTGACGCCTGGCGGCCTGATGTCCGACGCCGGCGGGCTGGAGTCCTGGCGCCTGACGGCGTGGTGGGGTGGCGTCCTGACACCCGACGCCTGGCGGCCTGGCGGCCTGCGTCCGACGCCGACGGGATGGCGCTCTGGTGCCTTACGGCGTGGTGGGGGTGGCGTCCTGGCACCCGACGCCGGGCGGGGTGGCGGTCTGATGTCCGAGGCCGACGGTCTGGCGGGATGGCGCTCTGGCGCCTTACGGCGTGGTGGGGGTGGCGTCCTGGCACCCGACGCCGGGCGGGGTGGCGGTCTGATGTCCGACGTCGACGGGCTGGTGCCGACGGTCTGGCGGGCTGGCGCCTGACGGCGTGGTGGGGTGGGGGTGGCGGCCTGACGCCTGTTGGCTCGGCGTGTGACGGCGTGGCGGCTGTCGGTGTGGCGGGCTGGTGTCCTGGTGCTGGTGGGCTTCAGGCGCCTGACGCTCGGGCCAGGCGTTCGCCCAACTCCCGTACGGACTGGACCAGTTCTGTTGGCTCGTGCACCGTGAAGTCGAAGCCCAGGAGGGCGAGGCGGGCTGCCAGCCATTCCACCGCGTCTCCGGTTCGTCCGCGCAGTCGGCAGGAATCCGCGTCGAGTGGGTCCGGCGTGCCCAGCCACGACGGGGCGCGCGCGGCGACGGCCTCCGCGGAGGCGGCGAAGGTGACCTCGAAGTCGTACGACTCCTGGTGCCGCTGCATCGAACGCCGCAGATACTCCGCCGCGCTGCCGGTCGGCAGTTCCCGTGGGGCGAACCGTGCGCCGGTAGCGAAGGGCTCGCGCACCCGGTCGACGCGGAAGGTCCGCCAGTCGGCGCGATCGAGGTCGTACGCGACGAGGTACCAGCGACGCCCGGTCGAGACGAGCCGGTAGGGCTCCGTCACGCGCCGTGACTCGGTCCCGTCGCCTGCGCGGTAGGCGAACCGCAGCCGTTCCCGCCCCGCCACGGTGGACGCCATGACGGTCAGCGTCTCGGGCGCGATGCTCGCCCCGTCCCCGCTGGTCAGCGGCATGGTCGCGGCCTGCAGTGTGGAGACGCGGTGGCGCAGCCGGGAGGGCAGGACCTGTTCCAGCTTGGCGAGGGCCCGCACGGACGCCTCGTCCACGCCTTCGAGCGCGTGTCCGGCCCCCGCCCGCAGCCCGATGGCGATCGCCACCGCTTCCTCGTCGTCGAGCACGAGCGGCGGCATCGCCTTGCCCGCGACCAGCCGGTAGCCGCCGTCCGCGCCCATCGTGGCCTGCACGGGATAGCCGATCTCACGCAGCCGGTCGATATCGCGCCGCACCGTGCGCCGGGACACCCCGAGCCGGTCGGCGAGCTCACCGCCGGGCCATTCGCGGGGCGTCTGGAGGAGGGAGAGGAGCTGGAGCAGCCGGGCCGGGGTGTCCGTCGTCATGAGTTCGAGCATGCCGCACAACTAGGACACGATCTGACCTAGTGAGGCCGTAGCTTCAAGACATGACCTCCACAGAAACACCAGTTCCGAGTACGGCCGGCACGGCCCCCGCGGCGGACCGCCGCCGCTGGTTCGCTCTCGCGATCGTGATGACCGCGGCCTTCATGGACCTCGTCGACGTCACGATCGTCAACATCGCGATCCCCTCGATCCAGCGCGACGCCGGTGCGTCCGTCAGCCAGATCCAGTGGATCACGGCCGGTTACGCCCTCGCCTTCGCCGCCGGTCTGATCACCGGTGGACGGCTCGGTGACATCCACGGCCGCAAACGGCTGTTCCTCATCGGCATCGGCGGCTTCACCGCCGCGTCGGCGCTGTGCGGCTTCGCGGCGAACCCGGAGATGCTGGTCGCCTCCCGCATCCTCCAGGGCGCGATGGCGGCGATGATGGTGCCGCAGGTCCTGTCGATCGTGCACGCCACGTTCCCGGCGCACGAGCGGGGGAAGGTGTTCGGCCTGTTCGGCGCGATCGTGGGGCTGGGAGCCGTCTCCGGCCCGCTGCTCGGCGCGCTGCTGACGGAGTGGAACCTGTGGGGCCTGGAGTGGCGGCCCATCTTCCTCATCAACCTCCCGGTGGGCATCGCGGGACTGATCCTCGGCAGCCGCTTCATCACCGAGTCGAAGGCCCCGCGGGCGCTGAAGCTCGACCTGGTCGGCGTCGTCCTCGTCACCCTCGGCCTCACGATGCTGCTCTACCCCCTGACCCGCGGCCGTGAGCTGGGCTGGCCGCTGTGGGGCCACCTGTCGATGGCCGGCGCGCTCGTCGTCTTCGCGGCGCTGGTGGCGTACGAGAAGCGCAAGGCGGTGCGGGACGGTTCCCCGCTGGTCGAGCTCTCCCTGTTCCGTGTGAAGAGCTTCGCGGCCGGGATCGCCGTACAGACCGTCTTCGGGGTCGCGCTCGGCGTGTTCTTCCTGGTGTGGACGCTGTACATGCAGACCGGCCTGGGCTGGAGCCCGTTGCGGGCGGGGCTGACCGGCGTACCGTTCTCGATCGCCGTCTCCACGGCTGCCGGTCTGTCCGTGCAGCAGCTGGTGCCGCGCTTCGGCCGCCGGGTGCTCCAGGCGGGTGCACTGCTCATGGCCCTCGGCGTCCTGCTCTACATCTGGGAGTCCGACCGCTATGGCATGGCGATCGCATCCTGGCAGATGGCGCTGCCGCTGGTCGTGATGGGCGTGGGCATGGGCCTGATCGTCGCCCCGCTGACGGACGCGGTGCTGTCGGACGTGCCGCGCGAGCACGCCGGGTCGGCCTCGGGGCTCATCAACACCGTGCAGCAGATGGGCAACGCGCTGGGGCTGGGGCTGGTCTCGGTGGTGTTCTTCGGTGAGATCGGCGACCGGTTGACGCAGGCTCAGGTGGGGCCGGCGTTCGTGAACGCCTTCCAGCACGCGCTGGGTTGGGTCGCGGGCGTGATGGGTGTCATCTTCCTGCTGATGTTCGCCTTGCCGAGGCGTGCCGTGCAGCACGTCGAGGGGGGCGCGCAGCTGGAGGCCGACCAAGGCGCGGACGCCGAGCGGACCGCCGGTGGACCCGCGCGCGAGCCGGCGTCCGAGGGTGCTCCCGAGCTGGTCGGGTGACCGGCGAAGCTCCGCCCGCCTCCCGCGATGTGCGGGCGGCGGGCACCCTGTAATCTGCGTGCTGAATCCTGTCCCGCGCGGGCGCGAGCAGTCCCGTGCACCTCTTGGAACCCCGGAAGCGGCGGACGTCATGGCAACGAGGGAACAGGCCTCCTCACCCGAGGCGGCGGCGCCGCAAGCGGCTCAGTCCAACTGGCTTCCCGCCCTGTCCCTGCTGTCTTTGGGCGAGATCGCCGCCCTCGACAGCACGGCCCTGGAGCCGTCCGTCGAGCACCTCAGGCTTCGCGTCAACCGGCCGCTCAGCACCGTCGCGGGCAGCTCCGGCAGCTGAGGGCCTGTCTTCCGGATCCCGGGTCCGCACACGCCGTGCCCGGACTCCCGGGTAGCGATTAGGGTGCACCGCACGTCTCTCCCGCCGTGAACGAGGAAACGTCGTGCCGATGCACCATCACCACCTCTCCGACTCCGCCCTGCGGGCGCTGCTGTCCACCACCGAGGACGAGCACGCCGTGGCCGAACTCCTCGACGCCGAAGTCAGCCGGCGGCTGCTTCTGTTACGAGCGGTTCTGGACGCCTCGGACGATGTTCCCGAGGCCGGGCCGGCCGGCGTACGGGAGGCGTGGCGGCTGCTGGAGGACGCCGAGAAACTTCAACCCGCGGGGTTCCGTACGGCGCTGCTCGATCCGCAGGTGGGGCTGTGGGCGGCGAGTGTGTTCAGGCGGTTGTCCCGGGTGGCGGCGGATGCGGCGGATGCGGCGGATGCCGGGGACGCGGCGCCCGATGAGCCGCCCCTGCACGCCGAACTCGGTTTTCTGAGCCTCCTCGCCGCGTCCGTCTCCCTCGTCGCGGGCGCCGACTTCCGTGTCCGGGTGCCTGTGTGGCAGGGCGCGGTGTTCCTGCCGGGACTCGGACGCGCGCTCGTCGGGGGCGAGGCATGGGGCTGGGCCGAGGTGGAAGCACGCGACGGAGTGGCGACCGTGACGGCGGATGGTGCGCGGGCGGCGGTGACGGCGGACGTCGCGCAGGAGACCGTCACGCTTCCCGTGGACCCCGAGTCCGACGGCCCCGGCTGGCAGGGACTGCGCCGGCTCCGCTCCGTCGATGCCGGCACCGCGCTCACCCTCACCCTCACGCTCGACGACCTCGGGCCTTACCCGGCCGTGCCCGGTCTGCAGACCTCCGGGCGGCTCAGTCCCGCCCAGTTCGCCTGCTGGCAACGCTGGTTCGACGAGATGTGGCCCGTCCTCGCCACCGGCCACCCCGCCGCGGCGCGCGCCCTGTCCGTCGGCCTCCTGTCCGTCGTCCCGCTGCCGCGCGGGGAACGACTGCGGGCCCGGGCCGCCTCGTCCAGTGACGCCTTCGGATGCGTGCTGCTGTCCGAGCCGGACGACGACGCCGAGTGGCTGCCGGCCCAACTGGGCGTGGCCCTGGTCCACGAGTTCCGGCACACGCTCCTGAACGGCCTCATCTTCCTCACCCCTCTCTTCGACGAGTGCGGCGAGCTGTTCCATGCCCCGTGGCGTGACGATCCGCGCCCGCTCGGGGGGCTTGTGCACGGGGCGTACGCCTTCTCGGGGGTCGCGCACTACTGGCGTACACGCGGTGCGGACGGGCTCGCGGGCTTCGAGTTCGCGTTGTGGCGCAGCGCCGTGCAGGCCGTGCTCGAAACCCTGCGTGACCATCCGGCGCTCACGCCGCTGGGGCGCGACCTGGTCAAGACGCTGGACGAACAGACCGCACCCTGGCACGAGGAACCGGCAGGAACGCACGAGCACCACCTCGCCCACCTCGCCGCCACCCACCACCACGCCACCTGGCGAGCCCACCACCTGCACACGCCCTCCTCGCATGCAAAGGCCCTGGCGCGGGCCTGGGAGGCGGGCGGAGGGCGGGCAGACGCACCGGACATGCGACCGGTGCTTCGTACCGACCCCGGTGCCTGTCGGCTCGATGCCCTGGCGCTGCTCGCGCGGCTCAGCATCATCGCGCCGCAGGAGTTCGACGCGCTGCGTGCGGAGGAGGAGCCCGCCCGGCTGGTGCCCGGGGTCGGGGTCGCCGATCTCGCGCTGGTGGGCGGGGACGCGGAGGCCGCGGTCAAGCTGTACGTCGACGAACTCGCCGACGGCGGTGCGAGACCCGCGGCCTGGGCGGGCCTCGGGCTGGCGCTGTCCGAGTGCGGGGAGACGGCCGCCGGTGCCGTCCTCACCGAACAGCCCGAACTCGCCCTGGGCGTCAGCCGGTTGCTGCCCACCCCGCCCGACCCGGTGGCGCTGGCCCGCTGGCTGGCCCGCCGGCCGGTGCGGTAGGGCCGGTCACAACGGCATCGGGTCGATGTCGCAGTCGGCCCGGTGTTCCCAGTCGGCCGCCTGGGTCACCGCGGGGTGGCTGCTGCCCAGCTTGCGGGCGAGGCGTTCGCGGGTGTCGGTGTGGAGGGCGTCCGCCTCCTCGGTGCGGCCCAGCGTGCGCAGGTCCATGGCGAGGTTGGCGGCGCAGGCCAGGGTGGACGGATGGTCCTCGTCGAAGACGGCCTGCGAGCGGCGCAGCGTCTGCGTGTCCAGCTCCAGCGCGGTCGCGGAGTCGCCGAGGGCGAAATGGTCGCTGGCGAGGTTGGTGCGGCAGACCAGGGTGGAGGGATGGTTCTCGCCCAGCGTCGCCGTGAACTCCTCCAGCACCACCGAGTTGATGTACTGCGAGGCCGCCGCGTTCCCCAGCAGCCGGTAGGTGATCGCCAGGTTCAGCGCCGCCGACAGCGCGTGCGGATGGTGTGTGCCGTACGTCCCCTCGTACTGCTGGCAGATGGTGGTGCCCAGCCTCAGCGCCTCCTGGAGATCCCCGCTGTGCCGCCGGTGAACCGTCAACTCCAGGGTGGCTGCCATGGATTCGGGGTTGTGGTCGCCGTAGCGGCGTACGAGTTCGGTGCGTGCCTGCTCCGCCGTGGCCGCCGCCTCCACGTGCTCGCCCGCCTTGCGCAGGGCGACCGCGAGATGGCGGAAGCAGGAGAGGGTCAGCGGGTTGTCGTTGCCCAGGAGCGTGCCCGCCTGCTCGACGATCTCCCGGTGGTACGTCAACGCGGTCGCGTAGTCGCCGAGTTCGCGTGTGTCCAGGATCAGGCCGAGCCAGGTGCGCAGTGAGTTCACATGGTCCTGGCCGTAGATCTCGGTCCAGCTGTGCCAGGTCAGCTGGTCCAGTTCGCGGGCGCGGCCGAAGTCGCCGACCAGCCGCAGACTCACACCCACGTTGTGCGCGGCCCGCAGCGTCTCCGGGTCGTCCGGGCCGAGCAGCCGCTGGTACTGCTGGTGCACCGACTCGGACAGCTCCAGCGCCTCGCCGAACGCACCGCGCACCCGGTGGTCGATCGCGACGTTGCCGAGCGCGTCGATGGTGTCCTGGGCCTCGGGCCCCATCAAGCCCCGATAGGCGTCCAGCACGGCCGAGTTGAGCTCCGCCGCCTCCGGATAGGAGCCCATGGTGAACAGCAGGAACCCCAGCCATTTCGCGATCAGCAGGGTGTGGCCGTGGTCCTCGCCCAGCTTCTGGGACCAGGTCTCGTGCGCGGTGCGGGCGAGTTCGAGGCAGGACTCGTAGTCGCCCCAGCGCAGCAGTGCGATGACCTCGTTCACCACCAGGTTGCGCACCCAGCTCTCGTCCGACTGGACCGCGTCGGAGACGACGACGTGCGGATAGAGCGAGCCGTAGCGCTCCCAGCGCACGGCGTTGTCCGGGTCGTTCGGGTCGCTCGCCGCCAGCAGCAGATGCGCCCCGCGCTGCATGTCGGCCCGGTCGTCCTCGGTCATCCGGAACAGCAGCGCGGCCTGCACCAGACGGTGCATCTGGAGGGAGTTGTTGCGGTGGTTGAAGCGGGCCAGAGAGTAGCGGCCGATCTCCCGGATCACCTGGCCCAGGCGGATCGGGTCCTCCAGTGCCGCGTCCAGTTCCGGGGCGATCGAACCGCGCGGCATCCGGGCGAAGAGGGTGCGCGCGATGGGTTCCGGGGCGTAGAAGGAACACACCTGCAACAGCTGGTAGGCGGCCGGGTTCTTGGACTCCAGCTGGTCCAGGGAGATGTTCCAGGCCGCGATCACCGGGTGCTGGTTGTCCAGCGGTGCGGTGCCGCGCAGCAGGTCGACGCGCTTCTCGTTCAGCAGCCGCAGGTACTCGTCGACGAGCATGCCGGTCTCGGCGTGCCAGGCGGCCGCCTGCTCGATGGCGAGCGGCAGGTCACCGAGCGCCTCCGCGAGCCGGTCGGCGTCCTCGTCGCTGATCTCCGGACCGCGCACCCGCAGCAGCTGCTTGCTCTCCTCCCGCAGGAACACGTCGACCTCCAACGGCCGCGCGATGCTGGCCCATTGGGGGTTGCGGGAGGTGATGAGGATGTTGCCGGGCCCGCCCGCCGGGAAGAACTGCCGTACCGCTTCCGGGCTTTCGGCGTTGTCGAAGACCAACAGCCAGTTGGTGTACGGCACTCCGATGCGCAGCGCCTCCAGGACCGCGGCCACGGTGGAGGAGGAGTCGCTGCCGGGCTGCAGGTTCAGCCGGGGCGCCAACTCCACCAGGGACAGCGAGATCTGGGCGGTGCGCTCGGCCGAGATCCACCACACCACGTCGTACTCGGTCATACGGCGGTAGAGGTACTCCACCGCCAGCAGACTCTTGCCGACGCCGCCCATGCCGTGCAGCGCGTGGGGCAGCACGGCGGTCGCCTTCTCCCGCAGCAGCCGCTGGTGCAGTGCGTCGAGGAGTTCCTCGCGGCCGGTGAAGTTCGGGTTCCGGGGCGGGATGTTGCCCCAGACCGTGGGCGTGTTGCGGGTGCGGTCGCTGCCCACCGTGTGCGCCGGGGTCTGTTGCGTCATCGCCGGCCTCCCCTTCGGCTGGATCGGCTCAGTCGGCTGAGCCGTCGGACGGTCGGCGTCGTCCGGGGTCCGGGCGACGGCCTGGCTGCGTGGTGCCGGTGCGGTGGTGCCCTCGTGCTGTGCGCGCTGTTCGCGTTCCCGGTGGACCGCGACGGCCGCGTCCACCTCTCTCGCCGGCCTCAGGAACGGTCCGGACAGGGCGTGGAGCACAGCGCTCTCCGCCGCGAGCCACGGCCCGGACTCCTCGTCGACCGGCGGGAGTTCGTGCACGGCGGCCCCGCGCAGCAGCCGGGGCAGTCGCCACAAGTGTTCCCCGTCGGATCCCGTGCGATCCCCCACGAGTTCCACGGCTCGTACGACATCCGCGCGCCGCGCGGCGGCCAGCAGTTCCTCCCGCACACCCGCCGTGAACGCGAACGCCACGCGCGTGCCGTCGCGGGCGGGCCCGCGCGGGGGGTGCGCCGGCCGGAGCAGGCCGTGCACCAGCAGCTGGGCGAGGTCGGCGAGCGAACCGCCCGGCAGCAGTGCGCGGTGCACGTCGGCCACGACCGGCCTGCTGAGCGGGACCGCGGCGAGCATGGTGGCCAGCGTGAACACGTCCCTGGAGACCGCCGACCGGAAGCGCACGACGCGGGTCGCGGCGTCCGCGGGGGCCTCGCCGTCGCCGTTCTCGTCGGGTACGCGCGCGCGGGGGAACACCACCGTCAGCGGCAGCCACGCCGACGGCGCCCCGCCCAGCAGCGCGGCCCAGGCGTCCAGCCAGCGAGGGGTGAGTTCGAGCACCGGAACGGGCACGTCGGGCTGCCGTCCGGGAGGCAGGCCCGGCACGTCGGGGCCGAGGCCGCGGGCCCGCCAGCGCAGCCGGTGGTTGGCCGCCGCGGACGAGCGGGAACGCAGCAGCACCTGCCAGCCGCGCAGTCCCGTGGCCGGCCACAGCGGGTGCGGCAGCAGATGGATCAGGGCGACCGGGCCGGCCTGCCCCCAGCGGCGCAGCAGCGGCTCCACGGCATGGAAGCGCCAGCGGGGGCCCGCGCCGTCGGTGAGCAGCAGCGTCAGCCGGGTCCCGGCGTCGTGCCGCGGCAGCGTGGCCGGGTCGACACTGCGGGGATACGGCAGCCGGTGCACGGTGATCCGCCCGAACGCACCGCACTCCTGCAGCACGCCGACGAACTCGTGGACCGTCTCCCGCCAGATGCCCATCGTGGGCCCCGAGTCGACGACCACCGCGACGTCCCGGCGGCTGCGCCCGAGCGCCCTGCCGACCCGGCGCAGGGCGTCGCCGAGTTCCGGAGGCAGAGCGGGGGAGAGGGGCGCGGTACCGGCCTTCGGCGGTGTCCGGGCCGACCGCGGCGGGAACGCGCGCCCGCCGTCGTCCGTGGGCTCCTCGGGCGGCCTTCGCGGGCTGCCGCGCCCGGTCATGTCTCCTCCGCCGCGGTCCACTCCCAGACCGTGTCGACGGCCTCCTGCCAGCTCCCGTCCGCCGCCAGGCCCTGGAGCACGCCGCCGACGGCCAGGTGCAGGGAGTCCAGGAAGCGTTCGACGACGGGACCGTCGGTGCGCACGGCCCGGTCGAGGAAGGCCTGCACCACGTCCGGTGCCGGACAGCCCCCGGTGGGCCCGGCGCTGCCCCCCGGGTCTGCGGGGAAACGGTTCGCCGCCATGGCCCGCAGCAGGTCCGGACCCGGCCGCGGCAGTCGCAGGGCCACACAGCGTCGTACGAGATCCAGCGGCAGTTCCCGCTCCTCGGCACTGGTGATCACCACGACCGGGAAGGCATGGCAGCGCACCACCCCGCCCGGCACCGGCACCACGGCCTGAGTGTCGTCGGCGGTCGCCAGGCGCGCGACAGCGCCGGGCACGGCGAAGCCGCCCGCCGCCAGCACCGTGCACAGATCCTCCGGCAGCGCGATCTCGGCCCGGTCCAGTCGGTCCACGAGCAGCACGCGCGGCCGGCCGTGCGGAAGGAAGGCGGTACCGAGGGGGCCGAGGCGCGCGTCGGCGCCGTGGGTGTCCTGCGCGTCCTGCGCGTCGTGGCGCGAGCTGCCGTACGCCTCCTCGAACAAGCCCTCCCGCAAGGTGCTCAGCGAGGTGATCTGCCAGCGCAGCACGCGGCCGAGGCCCAGTTCGCGGCTGATGCGGTAGGCGAGGGACGACTTGCCGGTGCCGGGTTCGCCGGTGACCAGCAGCGGGCGGCGCAGGCGCAGCGCGGCGTTGACGCGGGCCACCATGTCCGGTTCGGCGGGCAGCGGTTCGCGTCCCTCGCCGAGCAGTACGCGCGCGTAGGGGTCGTCGGCGGGCGGCGCGGGCAGGTCGGGGCCGCCGCGGAAGCTGCGCCAGGGCGGGGGCTCCGGTAACTCCCCGGCCGTCGCGCCGGGCAGACCCGTCCCCCGGTACGGTCCCCTCGACTCCATCTCCGTCGGCATCTGCGGCCGTCCCTCCGGGTGCTGGCTCGGTGTGCTGGGTCGGTGTGCTGGCTCGATGTGCCGGCCGGGTGCGGGCGCCCCGGGCCGGTGGTGCCCGCCGTCTTGGCCGGCGGTGCCCGGTCATGGCGCGTCGGGCAGTACGGGTTTGCGGTCGGGGTCGTCCCACAGGACCGTGAGATGGCGGCCCGGGTGGGCCGAGTCCTCGTCGATGGCGGCGCGCCGCCGGTACGCGGCGACCTTGGCCGGAAGTCGCTGCAGCCCCTCGTCGAGGAGCCCGTCGAGCACCTCCCGGAACTCCTGCGGGGAGTGCCCCGACCGATGCCAGATCACCACCGGCAGACCGCTGCGCAGCGCCGCCTGCAGCTCGCGGCGGCCGTGCCCCTGGTCGGGCAGCGGCGGCTCGCTCAGCACCAGGGCGACGAAGTGCTCGTTGTCGCCGAGACGGGCTTCCAGGCCGCGCAGATGGTCGCCGCCCCGGCGCGCGACGTTGACGTACACCGACTTCGAAGGATGTTCGTCGCGCCCGAGCTGCTGCCAGCGGGCGCGCCAGAAGCGGTGCCAGGCGCGGTTCTGCAGGCGGTCCAGGCTGCGGATGACGACCGGGTAGTTCACCGCCAGGGGCACGTTCGGCACCTCGGCGGTGTCGCGGGGCCACCAGTCGACCGGCAGGTTGAGCAGCTCGAAGGGCAGCACGAACTCCAGCCACACATGGGCCAGTCGGTCACCGCCGACGCCCTCGACGGTCCTGATGATTGCGGTCACGACCCGTTGCAGCCCCTTGGCGGGCACGCGCGGGTAGGTCTCGCCGTGCTCCCAGTGCGGGCCGCGGGCGTCCGACATGAAGGAGTGCGAGACCGTGTAGTGGCCGCTTTCCAGCGGGTCCGGCGCGATGTGGATGGCCAGGTACTCCTGGTACGGCCGCACCGGCGCCGTGGCCGCCGGCGGGCGCCTGCGGTCGTGGTCGAGCAGCTCCGCCAGGTCGCAGCTGAGCGCCCACTGCCGGTTGCGGGCCAGCATCTCCAGTGCGACGGAGTTGCCCATGTCGTCGGTGCTGCGCTCCAGATAGACCATCCACGGCGGCAGCCCGCCGCGCGGGGCGCCCTGCCCGGCCAGGTGCAGGAAGTCGTGCCAGCAGTTCTCGGCGTGCGAGGGCGGCGCGGCCACGCGCGCGTGCGTGGCCGACCGCACCAGGGCGGTGCGTTTGCCGTACGGCATCGCCAGCCCGCCGAGGGTGTTCGCCAGGTACTCCCAGGAGTCGATGAGGTCGGCGAGTCCGTCCAGCGCGTCCACGGCCGTCCACTCGTCGGCGAGCCGCTGCACGAAGGGCGCCTGGGAGCACCCAGGTTCCACCGTCGGCAGCTGCCTCGCCAGCACCGACAGCCCGTCCTGGTGCCGGGTGCAGAACCGGAACAGCTCCAGGAGCTGCAGCTGGGCGGTCGCCTGTTCCCGCACGTCCGCGGGCCGGCCCAGCGTCTCACCGACCAGTTCGAGCAGGACGGCCCGTGCGTAGCGGTCGTGGAGTGCGCCGACGTCATGGAGGGCGGCAAGGGTCTGTGCGCGGATCCGCTCGCGGATCAGTAACGCCGAGGTGCTGCGGCCGGCGCCGCTCTCTGGGTTCAACGCTCGCCCGCTCTGCCGGGGGCGACGGCTTCCAGGAACTTCCGCACCTGCTCACCGACCGTGTCCGCGGTCAGGCCGTCCCCGGCGACCGTCCTGACGGCGTGCGCGAGCGCGGGCAGGCCGCCGTCCTCCCGCACACAGAACCGCACCAACTCCAGAAACTGCAGCGGTACGGTCGCCTGCTCCCGCAGATGCACCGGCCGCCCGAGCACGTCCCCGACCAGTTCGACCAGCATCGCTCGCGCGCTCCGGTCCGCCAGCACCGGCGAGGCGGTCAACGCCTGGACCACGACTCGCTGCCATTCATGATCCGGGCGGCCGCGGCCGCGGCGGAGGCTCGGGTCGTCGTCCCTGTCGTCCACAACACCCCCCGTGAAGCTGTGTCCCACGGTCCAGGATACGGACGCGGTGACACGGCGTCAGGGCTTGTGCACAGCCCCGCTGCTTCCGGCCGCGCTCTCCCCAACGACGCCCGTTTATGTCTGACTGATGTCCGGACCCGTTTACTTTTTGGAAATCCGGGCGTAGCCTCCCTGCGAAACCACAAGTTCGGGCATGAGTCGGAGGTGAACGGACATGTACGCACCCGAGCGGCAACAGGAGATCCTCCGGCTCGCCCGCGACGGCGGCAGGGTGGACGTGATGTCGCTGGCCGAGGAGTTCCAGGTGACGGCGGAGACGATCCGCCGCGACCTGAAGGCCCTCGACCGCGCCGGCCTGCTCCGCAGGGTGCACGGCGGTGCCCTACCGGCCGGACGCCTCGACTTCGAGCCGGACCTCGCCGAGCGCGAGGGCACCTCCGCCGACGAGAAGGACCGCATCGCCAAGGCGGCCCTCACGGAAGTGCCGGGCGAGGGCACGATGATCCTCGACGCCGGCACCACGGTGGCGCGCCTGGCGGCCGCCATCCCGCTGGAGTCCTCGATCACCGTCGTCACGCACAGCCTGCCGATCGCGGCCCGCCTCGCCGACCACCCCGGCATCCAGCTCCACCTCGTCGGAGGGCGCGTACGCCACCGCACACGCGCCGCCGTGGACGCCTGGGCGCTGCGCGCGTACGGCGAGATCCGGGCGGACGTCCTCTTCATCGCGGCCAACGGCTTCTCCGCCGACCACGGTCTGACCACCCCCGACCTCGCCGAGGCCGCGGTGAAGCGCGCGGCGGTCGCCGCGGCCCGCCGCGTCGTGCTGCTCGCCGACTCCGCCAAGCACGGCCAGGAGCACTTCGCCCGCTTCGGCGACCTGAGCGACGTGGACCTGCTGATCACCGACAGCGGGCTGAGCCCGGAAGACGCCGCCGCCATCGAGCGCGGCGGCACGGAAGTAGTGCGCGCATGATCCTCACCGTCACCCCGAACCCGTCCCTGGACCGCACGTACGAGGTCCCGTCGCTGGACCGCGGCGAGGTCATCAGGGCCACCGGCGAACGCATGGACCCGGGTGGCAAGGGCGTCAACGTCTCGCGCGCCGTCGCGGCCGCGGGGCAGCGCACGGTCGCCGTCCTGCCGCTGGGTGGTGCTCCGGGGGCGCTCGTCGCCGATCTGCTCGACGCGCAGGGCATCGAGGTCGCGCCGGTGCCGGTCGCCGGAGCCACCCGCTCGAACATCGCGCTCGCGGAGGCGGACGGGGTGCTCACGAAGATCAACGCGCCGGGTCCCGAACTGTCGGCCCAGGAGCAGGAGTTGCTCTTCGAGACGGTGCGCGCCCAGGCGCGCCACGCGGACTGGATCGCCTGCTGCGGCAGCCTGCCGCGCGGACTCGCGCCCGAGTGGTACGCCGACCTGGTCGCGCGGGCCCACGCCGCGGGCGCCCGGATCGCCCTGGACACCTCCGGGCCCGCACTGCTCGCGGCGCTGCGCGAGCGTCCCGACGTGGTGAAGCCGAACGCCGAGGAACTCGCGGAGGCCGTCGGGCGCCCCCTGGCGACCGTGGGCGACGCGGCGAAGGCCGCCGAGGAACTGCGCGGGATGGGCGCCCACGCCGTGCTCGCCAGCCTGGGCGCCGACGGTCAGCTGCTCGTGGACGCCGCGGGCGTCTGGTACGGCAGTGCGCGCGTTGACGCCGTACGCAGCAACGTGGGCGCCGGTGACTCCTCCCTCGCGGGTTTCCTGATCGCGGGCGGCAGGGGGCCGGAGGCACTGGCCTCCGCGGTCGCGCACGGAGCGGCGGCCGTCCAGCTGCCGGGCAGCGTGATGCCGACCCCCTCCGACCTCGACCCGGCGGCGGTGACGGTCACGGCCGACGTACCGGTGGATCGCGTACTGAAGGAGCCGGTGTCATGACGCGTCTCGTACTGTGCGGACCCGCCCCATGCGGGCCGGCTCCGAAGCGGCGGGGCTCACCGTTACCCGCCGCGGCCGATGGCCGGCAGGGCCACCTGAGCCGCCCTGCCACCTGGTGGGGGCGGGGTTTCCCCGGCCCCGCCCCCACCACCCCCGATCGCACCGTTGATCCCACCCCCCGCAGCACCCCCCTCCTCACTCCCGTCCCCACCCCCGCCCATGCCACTCCCCGGGCGATACGCGTGCTAAGGAGCCCGCGATGAGCGACATGATCACCGCGGACCTGGTCGATCTCGACCTGTCCGCCGAAACCAAGGAAGCGGCGGCACGTGCCCTCGCCGAGCGCATGGTGGCCCTGGGCCGGGTGACCGACCTGGAGGGCTTCCTCGCCGACGTGGCCGCCCGCGAGGCACAGATGCCCACCGGTCTGGACGGCGGCATCGGCATCCCGCACTGCCGCAGCGAGCACGTCACCGAGCCGACGCTCGCCTTCGGACGCAGCGCCGCAGGCATCGACTTCGGCGCGGCCGACGGCCCCGCCGACCTGATCTTCCTGATCGCCGCACCCGCCGGCGCCGACGACGCCCACCTGACGATCCTGTCGTCGCTGGCCCGTCAGCTCATGAACGCCGAGTTCACCGACGCGCTGCGCTCGGTGGGCGACGCGACGGCCGCGGCCGCGATGATCCGCGGGGACGAGCCGGCGGCGGCCGGTTCCCAGGACTCCGCTGCGGTTTCGGAGGCGGCCTCCTCCGAAACCGCAGCGGGCAGCACGACCCCGGCACCGGACGCGGCACAGGACACCCCCTCCGCGGACGAGCGCCCCTTCCGTATCGTCGCCGTCACCTCCTGCCCGACCGGCATCGCCCACACGTACATGGCGGCCGAGTCCCTGGAGAACGCGGGCCGCGACGCGGGCGTCGAGGTCGTCGTCGAGACCCAGGGCTCGGCGGGCTTCACCCGGCTCGACCCGGCCGTCATCGCGGCGGCGGACGGCGTGATCTTCGCGCACGACGTCTCCGTACGGGAAAAGGACCGCTTCGCCGGCAAGCCGACCGTCGACGTCGGTGTGAAGGCCGGCATCAACCGCCCCGGCGAGCTGATCGCCGAGGTGCGCGGGAAGGCCGAGCGCGGTGAGGTGAGCGCGGGCGCCGCCCCGGGCGCGGGCACGCCGGTCGAGCGCACCGGTGAGTCCGGCGAGGGCTACGGCACCAAGCTGCGCAAGTGGCTGATGTCCGGCGTGAGTTACATGGTCCCGTTCGTCGCGGCAGGCGGTCTGCTGATCGCCCTCGGCTTCGCGATCGGCGGATACGAGATCAAGTCCGCGCCCTCGGTCATGAACCACTTCGTCTGGACCCAGACGGACAGCTGGGCCGCCCTGCTGTTCCAGATCGGCGCCGTGGCCTTCGGCTTCCTGGTCCCGGTCCTGGCCGGCTACATCGCCTACGGCATGGCGGACCGGCCGGGCCTGGTCCCCGGGTTCGTCGGCGGCATGATCGCGTCCACGATCAACGCGGGCTTCCTCGGCGGCCTGGTGGCGGGCCTGCTCGCCGGCGGTGTGGTGCTGTCGATCCAGAAGGTGAGGATCCCGGCGCCGGTGCGCGGCATCATGCCGGTGGTGGTGATCCCGCTGATCTCCTCGGCGATCGTCGGCTTCCTGATGTTCGTCGTCGTCGGCAAGCCCATCGCCTCCGCCCAGAAGGGCATGACCGACTGGCTGAACGGCCTCTCCGGCTCCAACGCCCTCCTGCTCGGCGCCCTGCTCGGCCTGATGATGTGCTTCGACCTCGGCGGTCCCGTCAACAAGGTCGCGTACACCTTCGCCACCGCCGGCATCGCTGTCTCCAACCCGAGTGACTCCGCGATGAAGATCATGGCCGCGGTCATGGCAGCTGGCATGGTCCCGCCGCTCGCGATGGCCCTGGCCACCACGGTCCGCGGCAAGCTCTTCACACAGACCGAGCGCGAGAACGGCAAGGCCGCCTGGGTCCTGGGCGCCTCCTTCATCTCCGAGGGCGCCATCCCGTTCGCCGCCGCCGACCCGCTGCGGGTCATCCCCTCCTCGATGGTGGGCGGCGCGATCACCGGCGCCCTGTCGATGGCCTTCAGCACCACCCTGCGCGCCCCGCACGGCGGCATCTTCGTGGTCCCGCTGATCGGCAACCCGTTCCTGTACCTGATCGCCATCGCGGTGGGCGTGTGCGTCACGACCGCACTGGTGGTGGTCCTGAAGGGGATGCGCAAGCCGGCACCGGGCGCGGTGAGCCCCGGCACGGCGGGGGACACGGCCACGACATCGGCCGAGGCGAAGCAGCCGGTGGCGGCGTAAGGCTCGGCTTGTCCCTTTGACGGGCTGTTTGATCTGCTGTGACCTGTTCACGGCAACTGCGAGATACGTCACGGTCCGGGCCTTGAGCCCGGACCGTGGTGTCTACTGGGGCGCATGCCTGATGAGCACGTCCCGGTTCTCCAGTCGATGGGCGCGGCGATACTCCTGTTCGCCGCCGCCTTCTGGGTGTTCGTCCTGATCGGCCTCGCCCGCCGCGGCTACTTCGGGCCGGTCATGTGGTCCACCGGCCGCACGCCGCGCGTTCTCCGGCGTCAGCGCCGGTCCGCCCCCACGCTGGAGAGCGTCGAGCTGACCCCGGCCGAGAGAGACGCGTTCGCGGGTCTCGTACGACGGCTCAGCGACGGCCGCTGAGGAGCCGCGCGGGGCGGGGCAGGGTGAGGCGGGGTGGGCGCCGGCCCCTCAGGAAACCTGTGCCGCCCGCCGCTCCATCGCGTCCCGGGCAGCATCCTCGCTGACGTACACCTCGCACATGTGCCGCCCGTCGGGCGTCGCCGTGTGCTCGACCTCCCAGAGGGAGACCTCCTCGCCGTCACGCAGCAGGAAGGCGTGCTCGTAGAGCGAGTAGCAGAGTCCGGCGCGGCCCGCGCGGCACGGGCGCCCGAAGGCCTGCGTGATCTGGTGCGCGAACGCCGTGGCGAGCAGCGTGGCCGTCTCCGACCCCGGCCGGTCCGGGTTCTCGGCACGGCGCAGCAGCCGGCGCGCATGATCCGCCGAGTCGTCCGGCACATATGCGTGCCGGGGCGCGGGGATCGGCGACAGCTGTACCGTCACCGGCAGTTCGAAGTCCGGTTCGTCCTGTGGCAGCGGCAGGCGCACGGTCGCGGCGCGCAGCTCCTCCTCGTCGGCGTACACCTCGTGCTGCGGGTCGCCGCCGCGCGTGGTGTTGTGCACGAGCTCCCACAGCGTGAGCGCCGAACCGTCGGCGAGCAGCCAGGTGTGCCGGTACGTCTCGCGGTGCAGCCCCGCGCTGTGGTGCGCGGAGTGCAGTGAACTGTCGTGGGCCAGCGCGCAGTCGAGCCGCTGTATAGCCTCGTCCGGCAGCTCGAAGGAGTTCAGGGCACGGCCGAGCAGTCGCGCGAGGTGCTCCTCCGGAGACTCGGGCGACTCGGGTGGTTCGTACGCTGCCGTCTCGTACGGAACGCTCAAGGTTTCTCCCGGCGTTGCTGCATGTCACCTTGTGGGTGCATACCGTAGCCCCTCGGTCGGACATCATGTCCGGGAACCGAGAAAACGTACGCCCGGAAAACGCCCGGGCCGTGTGAGACGTTCCCACACGGCCCGATGATCTGTCAGAACCGCCTGCTCAGGCAGGGATTGAGGTGCTCGCGGCAAGCCTGCCGCCCGCGGCGATCAAGCGGTGCTGTCCGCGGTGATCAGGCGGCGCTGCCCGCGACCCACTCGCTCCACGCCAGGTTCCAGCCGTTGAGCCCGTTGTCCGGCGCGACGGTCTTGTCGGGGGAGTTCTTGACGATCACGACATCCCCGATGAGCGAGTTGTCGTAGAACCACTTGGCGGGCGTGGCGCCCTGCGCGCCCTGCGCGTCCGCGAGGCCGACACAGCCGTGGCTGGTGCCCTGGCTGCCGAAGGGCGGATTGCCCTTGTTGTACCAGTAGTTGCCGTGGATGAACGTCCCCGACGAGGTCAGACGCATCGCGTGCGGCACGTCCGGGATGTCGTACTCGCCGCCCAGGCCCACCGTCTGACTGTTCATGCGCGTCTGCACGAACTTCTCCGAGATCACCATCTGCCCGTTGTACGTCGTGTGCTCCGGGCTGCCCGAGGAGATCGGGATCGTCTTGAGTGTCTTGCCGTCGCGCACGACCGTCATGGTCTGCGTGTTCACGTCGACCGTGGAGACCTGCGAGCGCCCGACCGTGAAGGTGACGGTCTTCTTCTGCACCCCGTAGACGCCGTTCGCGCCCTCGACGCCGTCCAGGTCGATGTTCATCGTGACCTTGGAGCCGGCCTTCCAGTACTCCTCGGGCCTGAAGTCGAGCCGCTGCGACCCGAACCAGTGCCCGACCACCTTCTGCCCGCTGTTGGTGCTGACGGTGATGTGCGACTGCACGGCCTTCTTGTCGCTGATCACCTTGTCGAAGTTGAACGACACCGGCATCCCGACACCGACCGTCGTCCCGTTGTCCGGGGTGTACGTCCCGATGAAGCTGTTCGCCGAAGTGACGGTCGTGAAGATGGAGTTGGCGGCAGCCGTACGACCGCCCGAGTCCTTGGCGGTAGCCGAGAGCTGGTACTTCGTCCCGCGCTCCAGCTGCTCCTTCGGCTTCCAGTCGGCGCCGTTCGCGGATATCGAACCCGGCACGGCCTGCCCCGACCCCGCCACGGTCATCTTCACGTCGGTCAGCTTGCCGCCGCTGACCTTCACGCCGGTCGAGTTGATCGACGCGTCGGTCGAGCCGTCCTTCGCCGAGATGACGATCTTCGCCGTGGACGTCTTGGCCGAGCTGCCGCCGTCCTTGCCGCCGTCGGAGGACGAACTGGCATTGGCGTTGCCACCGCAGCCGGTGAGGGTGAGGGCGCCGACCATCAGGGCGGCACAGGCCCCCAGTACTCGCCGCGCTGCAATGTCCGGCGTTGTCACGGGCTGCTCCAGGTTCGTGTGATGTGAGTGATCCGCTCCAGTGCGTGGACAAAGAGGCAATCAACGACCACTGAGGTTCCCGCCGACAGCGACGAAGGCCATCACGTGACAGAACCGCGACAATTGGGTGGTGGGCGCTGGGCGCTGGGCGCTGGGCGCGGGGTGCCGGAGGTGCGTGTTCGGCGGGACGCCCACGCACCCAGCTGGCGGCGGTCTCCTCAGCGAGCCCCGTACAACTCCTCGTACGACGGCCACTGCCCGCCCGCGCCGGACGCCGGCTCCGCGGCGCGCACGGCTCTTACGATCGCGCGGGTGACCACATCGGCGCCTGCCGCCAGGACTTCGTTCAAGGCCAGGGGGTGCTCGGCGTCGAGTGCGCGCGTCCCTGTCGCCAGGGCGAACACGGTGTCACCGTCGGTGAGGAGGTGCACCGGTCGCACGGCGCGGGCGATGCCGTCGTGCGCCGTGCCGGCCAGCTTCTGCGCCTGGGCCTTGGACAGTTCCGCGTCGGTGGCGACGACGGCGAGGGTGGTGTTCAGCGGGGGGAGCCCGTTCGCAGCGGCACTCTCCTCCAGGCGCCTGCGCGCGGCCTCGTGGATGTGTGAATCCGGGTAGGCCGCCCGTCCCTGGAACAACTCCCCGTACAGGACGCCCGTTTCCGGATCCATCGCCGAACCGACCGCGTTGGCCACCACCAGCGCGGCCACCGTGATCCCCGAGCCGAGAACGGTGCTCGCGCTGCCGACCCCGCCCTTCACCGGTCCCACAGCGGCTCCCGTACCGGCGCCCACACACCCTTCCGCCACGGGTGCCCCGACCGCGCTCGCCGCGGCCGCTTCCACCGCGGCCCGGCCGGTGCTCGCGTCCGGCCGCGCGGAGAACCTTCCTCCCCGCCCCAGGTCGAAGATGCAGGCGGCCGGCACCACAGGCACGACGTGTGCCGGGTCCACGCCGACGCGCACACCCCGCCCCTGTTCCTCCAGCCAGGCCATCACCCCGGACGCCGCGTCGAGCCCGTACGCACTGCCGCCGGTCAGCACGATCGCCTCGACCTTGCTCACGAAGTTGCGCGGGTCGAGGGCGTCGGTCTCCTTCGTGCCGGGGCCGCCTCCGCGCACATCCACGGCGGCCACGGCCCCACCCTCCGGGGCGAGTACGACCGTGGTGCCGGTGAGCCAACCGTCGCCGATGCGCGTCGCGTGCCCCACCCGCACCCCGGCGACGTCCGTCAGAGCGTCAACTGTCCTGGACTCGGTTGTCATGCCCTCAGTCTCGCCCCGCGCGGGAGGTGACGGGCTTTCCCGCTCGGCCCCGCTCACTCCACCGGGGTGGTGGCACGCTCCCCGGCGCCCATCCGTGCCGTCAGCGTCGTCCCGGTGGCCACGGCCAGCGCCGACACCAGCCCCGCCGCGAACACCGCCCAGTCGCCGAGGAACGTGCAGACGATCACCAGCAGTGCCGTGGTCGGCAGCACCAATTGCTGCGCGATGCCCACCTTGTAGAAGCGGGAGTGCAGCGCCCAGACAGTGAGCAGGAACAGCGCCGTCGGCAGGGTCACCGCCGCGGACGCGGCCAGCGTGGAGATGTGGGCCTTGCCGACCGCCTGCTCCACCGCCACCTCCAGGCCGGCACCGATCGCTGCCGCCGAGGAGAAGATCAGGTAGTGGCCGTAACCCCAGAGGAAGGACTGCCGGTTGGAGCGCAGATGACCGTGGATCGGCACCACGAAGTAGATCCACCAGGCGGCGAAGATGATCAGCAGCCCACCCGCGGCGATCGGCAACAGGTCGCCCAGGGCGTCGTGCTCGTCCACGCCCGACTTCATGGCGACGGTGGCCGCCGCGATGGTCTCGCCGAGCACGATGATCGTGAACAGTCCGTACCGCTCGGCGATGTGGTGCGGGTGCCAGGACGTGGGGTGGGCCTTCTCCGCGTACACCGGAACGCCCATCTCCACGAACACCATCACCAGGAACACCCACGCCCGGGCGTCCTCCGGCAGCAGCACCAGTCCCAGCCAGCCGATCATGCACAGCAGCACGCCGGCGGCGTACCGCCGCGCCATGGTTCGCTCGGCGCCCTCGGTCGACCGCGCCACGCGCAGCCACTGCGACGCCATGGCGAGCCGCATGATCACGTAGCCCAGCCACACGGCCAGGAAGTCGTGTTCCTCGAACGCTCGCGAGACCCCGGCCGCGAGGACCAGCACACCGGCGATCTGGACCAGGGTGACGACCCGGTAGAGCGCGTCGTCGTTGTCGTACGCCGAGGCGAACCAGGTGAAGTTCATCCACGCCCACCAGATGGCGAAGAAGATCATCGCGTAGTTGAGGATCCCCACGCCCGCGTGCCCCTCGGCCATGGCATGCACCAGCTGGGCGCCGGCCTGGGCGATCGCCACGACGAAGCACAGGTCGAAGAAGAGTTCCAGCGGTGACGCGACGCGGTGCGCCTCGTCGCGGCCGCGGGCCTTGAGTCTGCGCAGTGGCCTGTGTTCCGCGGGCTCGCCGGCGGACGCCGGCGGGGGAGTCGAACTGCTCGTCATGCGTTCCAGCACACCAGATAAGCGCCGGAAAATCTTGTGAGTGGCCCAGCGGCGCACGGTCCGGCAAGGGGTGTGATCCACCACCCGCCCGGCCGGAAGGCCGCGCGCCTCCGGCCCCGTACCCTGGAGGCATGACCTCCGCCCCCGTCCCCGCCCCCGAGCCGCCTGCCCCGAAGCCCGCGCTGATCTTCGACGACCCGCTGGACCAGCAGTCCTCGGACGACACGGACCGCGGCTGGGGCGAGCGACCGGGCGCCGGCGGCGACGCCGCGGCCGACCTGAAGCGCTTCCTCGACGAGAAGCCGCCCCACCACATCTGAGCCGTGCCGGACGCCGCCCGCGGGCGCCGGCAGGCTCGTGCCGCTAGTGCTCGTTGTGCCCGGAACCACGCTGTGCGACCAGCGCGTCGCGGATCTCCTTGAGCACCTCCAGCTCGGTCACCTCCAGCACCTCGTGCGTGCCCTCCCGCGCCTTCCTGCGGGCCTCCTGCCGGGCCAGGTACTTCGACATCGGCAGCACCATCAGGAAGTACACGACGGCCGCGGTGATCACGAACGTGAGGGTGGCGCCGAGGACCGAGCCCCACAGGATCTGGATGCCCTGGTCGCCCTTGCACGATTCGCTCAGGCAGGAGCTGTAGGCGTCGAGGTTCTGGGTTCCGATCGTCCCGACCAGCGGGTTGATGATCCCCTTCACCACCGCGTTCACGATGTTGGTGAACGCGGCGCCGATGACCACCGCCACCGCCAGATCGACGACGTTCCCGCGCATCAGGAAGGCCTTGAAGCCCTGCCAGACGCTCGGTTCCTTCTTCTCGCTCACCTCGGGGCCTCTTCTCACATACGCAAGTTGGGGAACAAACAGTTCCGCAACCTACGTCAATGCGAGACCGCCCTGTCCAATCGGGTGGCACGGACGAGGGACTTGACAGGAAGTCGCGCAGGAAACGGGCGGCGCGGATCAGCACACCGTCACCGCCAGCCGCGCCGTCGCGCCCGCACCGGCGAGGTGTGCCGCGGTGGAACGGGGCACCGAGAGCACGACCAGCGCCCCACTGCCGCCCGTATCGTCCAGGGCCTCCGGCACTTCGGTCACCCGCGCTCCGCGCGCGACCACGCGGGCCTCGCCGCCCGTCGCCGTCTCCTGGGCGGCGACGACGTCCACCCGGTCCCCGGGCCGCAGCAGCCGGACCGTGGCCCCGTCGGCGATCCGCACGGGCGCGGCCACCATCTCGACGGTCCGGTGCTTCCGTACGGGCTCCGCCACCGGATGCCCGCGCGCCCGGTCGGTGTCCCGCGGACCCGCCGCCACCAGCGCGGCCGCGGTCACGGCGAGGCCGGCGGCCACGGCCCGCCTCCGGTGTCGTACGAGCCGCTGCAGCTGATACCGCCCGCCGCGCACCCGTACGGGAGTGAAGTGCGGCACCTCGCACGTGGCGGGAGCGTCGGGGCCGGGCGGGCTCGGGAAAAGAGGTGAGGGTGAAGAGGACATGCGGGTCACCACCTGCGGCGAGGAATCGGGCTTGCAGACCCACGATGAGGCTCTGCGCCGATTCCTGCCGAGGCCGGTGGATGGCCGACGGGTTGTGGACAACTCCCTCACCCGAACGGGAAGTTCCGCCCCCCCTCGTCCCCGCTGCTGCCCCCGTTACGGCAGCTCGAATCCCGGATCCATCCCGCCCAACGCCTTCGTGCACAGGCAGTCGCGGTCCTCGTTCACCGGCAGGGCGGCGACCGCGTCGAACAGCACGCCCCGCAGCCGGTCCACGTTCGCCGCGAACACCTGCAGAACCTCGTCGTGCGAGACGCCCTCACCGGTCTCGGCACCCGCGTCGAGGTCGGTGACCAGCGTCATCGACGAGTAGCAGAGCTCCAGTTCACGGGCGAGGACCGCCTCGGGGTGGCCGGTCATGCCGACCACCGACCAGCCCTGCGCCTGATGCCAGAGCGATTCGGCGCGGGTGGAGAAGCGCGGCCCCTCGACCACGACCAGGGTGCCGCCGTCCACGGGCTCCCAGTCCCTCCCTCGCGCGGCCTTCAGAGCGGCCGCACGTCCGACAGGGCAGTAGGGGTCGGCCAGGGACACGTGCACCACGTTCGGGATGTCGCCGCCGGGCAGCGGCAGTCCGTCGAAGTACGTGCCCACGCGGGACTTCGTACGGTCGACCAACTGGTCCGGCACGAGCAGCGTGCCCGGCCCGTACTCGGGGCGCAGGCCGCCCACCGCGCAGGGCCCGAGGACCTGGCGCGCGCCGACCGACCGCAGCGCCCAGAGGTTGGCCCGGTAGTTGATCCGGTGCGGCGGCAGATGATGGCCGCGTCCGTGGCGGGGCAGGAAGGCGACCCGTCGACCGGCGATCTCGCCGAGGAAGAGGGAGTCGCTGGGCGGCCCGTACGGGGTGTCCACCTCGACCTCGGTCACGTCGTCGAGGAACGAGTAGAAGCCCGAGCCGCCGATTACACCGATCTCTGCGTTCGCCATGGCCAGCACAGTATCCGGCCCCCGGCGGCGGACCGAGAGCGGCCCAGGAGATGCCGAAGACCCTGCCGTCCTACGACGACAGGGTCAGTGAGCGAGTGCTACGCGGCGCTGCTCGACGAGGAGCCGGCGCTCGACGACTTCGACTTCGAGTCCGAGGACGACGAAGACGACGACGAACTCGAAGCGGACGACGACGATGAAGACGGCTCCGACGACGAGGTGGACGTCGACGGCTTCGACGCCGGCGAGCTGCTCGACGAGGAGCCGCGGCTGTCGTTGCGGTAGAAGCCGGAGCCCTTGAAGACAATGCCCACCGCGGAGAACACCTTCTTCAGGCGGCCACTGCATTCGGGGCACTCGGTCAGGGCGTCATCGGTGAACTTCTGCACCGCCTCAAGGCCCTCGCCGCACGCGGTGCACTGGTACTGGTAGGTCGGCACTGTCTTCCTCCTGGCACTCTCACTCAGTGAGTGCTAACGAGGGTCCATAGTGACGTATTCCCGAGGATCAGTCCACCGTCACCGGCACTCGGTGACCGACGCCACGTGCGACGGTCCGGCTGCGGGGCCGTGAGGCCAGCCGTGTCCTGAGGGCCACGAGCGTGGCGAGGGCGAGCACCGTGCCGCCCGCGGGCACCAGGAATCCGGCGCCGCCCCAGAAGCGGTCCTCCAGCTGCCCGGCGACCGTGACGGCCGCCGCCTGGCCGAGCGCCACCGCGCCGGTCAGCCAGGTGAAGGCCTCGGTACGGGCACCGGCCGGGACCAGGTCCTCGACCAGTGTGTAGCCGGTGATCAGCGCGGGCGCGATGCACATGCCCACCAGGAGACCGAGGCCGGCCAGCGGGAGCACCGAGTGCGCGGCCCACAGGCCGGAGGCCGCCAGGGCGAGACCGCCGTACCCGAGGACCAGGCGCCGCTGCGGGGCCACCTTCCAGGCGACGGCGCCGCAGACGATGCCGGAGAGCATGTTGCCCGCGGCGAAGACGCCGTACAGGACGCCGTTCAGGCCGGGCTGACCGATCGACTCGGTGAACGCGGCGAGCGAGACCTGCATGCCGCCGAAGACGCAGCCGATACCGAGGAAGGCCACGATCAGCACGCGCACACCGGGGACGCGCAGAGCGGAAACGTGCTCCACGCGCGTGTGCCCGGTGACGGTGACGGAGGGCTGCGTGCCCTTCTGTGCCGCGAACAGCAGACCGCCGAGGAGCGTCAGTGACGCCTCCGTCACCAGGCCCGCGGCCGGGGTGACGGTGGTGCACAGGGCGGTGGCCAGCAGCGGGCCGAAGACGAAGGTCAGCTCGTCCGTGACGGACTCGAACGCGGCCGCGGTGGTCATCAGGGGCGTGCCCTGGAGCTTCCCGCCCCAGCGGGCGCGCACCATGGGCCCGACCTGCGGCACCGAGGCGCCCGTCGGTACGGCCGCCGCGAACAGCGCCCACAGGGGAGCGTGGGCCAGCGCGAGTGCTGTCAGGGTCAGGCCCGACAGCGAGTGCAGCAGCACGCCGGGGATGAGTACGGCGCGCTGTCCGTGGCGGTCGGCGAGACGGCCGCTGTAGGGCGCGAACAGCGCCATGGAGACACCGGTGACGGCCGCCGCGGCGCCCGCCGCACCGTAGGAGCCGGTGGTGTGCTGCACGAGCAGCACGATGGAGATGGTGAGCATCGCGAACGGCTGGCGTGCCGCGAAGCCGGGGAGCAGGAACGTCCAGGCGCCGCGGGTGCGCAGCAGCTGTCCGTAGCCTGGGCGGGAGGTGACCGTGGATGCCACGGCCCGTGCCTTTCTGCCACCTGGTAGCGCGGCCCCTTACGCGGGCGGCGCCGAGAGCTGTCCTCTTGCGCGGAACTGCGGTAGATACCGGGGGCGGCCCACTGCGGGGGCGCCACGGCCGCCATGCGGTCGCGCCAGTTCTGCGTCAGGCAGAGTTGGTTCGATCAAAGTGCGCCTTCATCGTACAGGGATCAATGAGCGGCGCGCCTGTGAAAACGAGCACCATGTCGCCGTTCACCTGGGATTGCCCGGGGTGTGAACAGTGCGAAACATGCCATTCACCCCCAAGCGCCGCGCGCCCCTCAGTGTCACGCCCGCCTCAGCCTCACGCCGGCCTCAGCGCCCCGACCCGGCCCCGTTCGTCCCGAGCCATCCGGCCAGCTTGCCGCCGTGGCCCACGGCGCGCAGTCGCCGCTCCGCCGCGTCCCGCACCGGATCCGTGGCGACGACGAGCAGCTCGTCGCCGTGCCGCAGGACCGTCGTGGGCAGCGGGACAAACGATTTTCCTTCGCGTACGACGAGGGTGACTGCGGCCCCGGCCGGCAGTCGCAGCTCGTTGACCTCGACGCCGTGCATCTTCGAGCCCTCGGGGATCGCAACCGACAGCAGGTGCCCGCGCAGCCGCTCCAGAGGAGCGGACTCGACGCCGAGGTCGGCGGCCTCGTTGTCCTCGCCCAGGCGCAGCGTGCGGGCGAGCCACGGCAGCGTCGGCCCCTGGATCAGGGTGTAGACGACGACCAGGACGAAGACGATGTTGAAGATGCGGCGGCTGGCGTCCACGCCCTGCACCATCGGGATCGTCGCGAGAATGATGGGGACGGCGCCGCGCAGCCCGGCCCACGACATCAGGGTCTGCTCCTGCCAGGGCACCCGGAACGGCGTCAGGCACAGCACCACGCCCAGCGGCCGCGCCACCATCGTCAGCACCAGGCCGATGACGAGCGCGGGCCACACGTCGTCGCCGAGCTCGTGCGGAGTGACCAGGAGGCCGAGCAGGACGAACATGCCGATCTGGGCGATCCAGCCGAGCCCGTCGGCGAATCCGCGCGTCGCGGGCCAGTGGGGCAGCTTCGCGTTGCCCATCACCATCGAGGCGAGGTAGACGCCCAGGAACCCGCTGCCGTGCGCCAGCGCGCCGCCCGCGTACGCCGTGACCGCGATCGCCATGACGGCGATCGGGTAGAGGCCGGAGGCGGGCAGCGCCACGTGCCTGAGGCCCCAGGAGCCGAGCCAGCCCACCGCGAGGCCGATGGCCGCGCCGATGGCCAGCTCCAGCGTTATCTCGCCCAGCAGTGCGTACCAGTGCTCGACCGGGCCCGCAGTGGAGAAGGCGACGACCAGGATGACCACGGGTGCGTCGTTGAAACCGGACTCGGCCTCCAGGGTGCCCGTCACGCGCGAGGGCAGGGGGAGCTTCCGCAGGACCGAGAAGACCGCCGCCGCATCCGTCGAGGAGACGACCGCACCGATGATGAGCGCCTGACGCCACTCCAGCCCGATCAGGTAGTGGGCGGCCGTGGCCGTCACCCCGACGCTCACCGCGACGCCGACCAGCGCCAGCGCGGACGCGGCCGGCAGGGCGGGCCTGATCTCCTTCCACTTCGTGCTCAGGCCACCCTCGGCCAGGATCACGACGAGGGCCGCGTATCCGATGACCTGGGTGAGTTCGGCATTGTCGAAGCGGACGTCGCCGATGCCGTCCTGCCCCATGGCGATGCCGATCCCCAGGTACACGAGCAGGCTGGGGAGCCCGCTGCGCGAGGAGATCCGGACCGCTGCCACGGCGACGAGCAGGACGAGCGAGCAGACGAGCAGAAGCTGGTTGAGATGGTGGACAGTCAGCGGCCGTTCCCTTCCCTGGCTCACGCGCATCCCGCGCGGGAGCTCACGTACATAGGACACGAAGCCGGTGAACTCCGCACCCAGGTACTTCGTTACCTTACCTAACTCTTGACGATCTCTTGACACTCCTGGAGGCAAGATCGAACGCCCGTCCCCGCTCGTTCCCGACTCCGCGTCAAGGGCCGCAAGGCCCTGCGCCTATGGTTGCTCCAGCGCTCATTCAACGTCACAGACCCCCTGCCGCTCGCGTGAGGACAGCAAGGACAGCGATGCCCCCCAACACCACCGCCACAACGGGTGACAAGCCCGGCAAGTCCGGCAGGAAGAAGGGGCGCAAAGCCCGATTGGTCGTGCTGGTCCTGGTCCTGGCCATCATCGGCGGCATCGCCTACGGGGCGTACTGGTCCATCAGCACCGTCCGGGCGTCGTTCCCGCAGACGAAGGGATCGATCACTCTCGACGGCCTGTCAGGCCCCGTCGACGTCAAGCGCGACGGCAACGGCATCCCGCAGATCTACGCCTCCTCCGACGCGGACCTGTTCATGGCGCAGGGCTACGTCCAGGCGCAGGACCGGTTCTACGAGATGGACGTGCGCCGCCACATGACCTCCGGGCGCCTGTCGGAGATGTTCGGCAAGGGCCAGGTCAAGAACGACGAGTTCCTGCGGACCCTGGGCTGGGACCGCGTCGCGAAGAAGGAGTACGACACCAAACTGTCGGCCTCCACCAAGAAGTACCTCCAGGCCTACGCCAAGGGAGTCAACGCCTACCTGCAGGGCAAGGACGGCAAGGACATCTCCCTGGAGTACGCGGCACTGGGCTTCACCAACGACTACAAGCCCTCGCAGTGGACCCCCGTCGACTCGGTCTCGTGGCTGAAGGCGATGGCCTGGGACCTGCGCGGCAACATGCAGGACGAGATCGACCGCGCCCTGATGACCAGCCGGCTCGGCCCCAAGCAGATCGCCGACCTGTACCCGGACTACCCCTACAGCCGCAACAAGGCGATCGTCCAGGAGGGCCAGTACAACGCCCTCACCAAGACGTTCGAGCAGAACGGCGGCACGTCCGGCAGTGGCACGTCCACCAGCGGCACGGCGGGCACGTCCTCGACGTCGACGGGCTCGGCCCTGCAGAGCCAGCTATCGGGTCTCTACAACGTCCTGGACGACGTGCCCACGGCCGTCGGCGTGAACGGCCAGGGCATCGGCTCCAACTCCTGGGTCGTCGCCGGAAGCCACACCATCACCGGCCACCCGCTGCTGGCCAACGACCCGCACCTGTCGGCCTCGCTGCCGTCCGTCTGGTACCAGATGGGCCTGCACTGCCGCACCGTCTCCAGCAAGTGCCAGTACGACGTCACCGGCTACACCTTCGCGGGCATGCCCGGCGTGGTCATCGGCCACAACCAGGACATCGCCTGGGGCATGACCAACTCCGGTGTCGACGTCACCGACCTCTACCTGGAGAAGCTCAGCGGCGACGGGTACCTGTACGACGGCACCGTCAAGCCCCTCACCACGCGCGAGGAGACCATCAAGGTCGCCGGCGGCGCAGCCAAGAAGATCATCGTCCGCCAGACCGCAGACGGCATGCCGCTGCTGTCCGACCGGGACGACGAGCTGGTCAAGGTCGGCAGGAAGGCAGCCGTCGACACGGCCGCGCCCGACCGCGGCGACGGCTACGGCATCGCGCTGCGCTGGACCGCGCTCGCCCCCGGCACCTCCATGGACGCCGTCTTCGCGATGGACAAGGCCTCGAACTGGAGCCAATTCCGCTCCGCGTCCAAGCTGTTCGACGTGCCCTCGCAGAACCTCGTCTACGCCGACAAGGACAACATCGGCTACACACTGCCCGGGAAGATCCCCACGCGCGCGAAGAAGGACGACGGCTCCATCCCCGCGCCCGGCTGGGACTCCGGCTACAAGTGGACCGGGTACATCCCTCAGGACGCGCTGCCCTACGAGTACAACCCGAAGCGCGGCTACATCGTCACCGCCAACCAGGCCGTGGTCGACCCGGACAAGTACCCCTACACGCTCACCACGGACTGGGGCTACGGCACCCGGAGCCAGCGCATCACCGACCTGATCGAGTCGAAGATCAAGGGCGGCGGCAAGGTCTCCACCGACGACATGCGCCAGATGCAGCTGGACAACAGCAGCGAGATCGCCAAGCTGCTCGTCCCCAAGCTGCTGAAGATCGACCTCAAGGACAAGGACGTCCGCCAGGCTCAGGAACTGCTGGAGGGCTGGGACTACACCCAGGACGCCGACTCGGCGGCCGCGGCCTACTTCAACGCGGTCTGGCGCAACGTCCTCAAGCTCGCCTTCGGCAACAAACTGCCCAAGGAACTGCGGGTCGAGGGCCAGTGCCTGTGGGTCGATCCCGTCAGCACCACCGGGCCCGCGGACGACACGAAGAAGGTCCGTGAGTGCGGCCAGCGCGACGCCGACCAGGCACAGCCGGACGGCGGCGACCGCTGGTTCGAGGTCGTGCGCACCCTCATGAACGACAAGAAGAGCGACTGGTGGACCACGCCCAAGTCGCTCACCCGGCCGGGCGCGGACGACAACCGTGACGATCTGTTGGCGCGCGCCATGATCGACGCCCGCTGGGAGCTGACCGCCAAGCTCGGCAAGGACATCGACTCCTGGAGCTGGGGCCGGCTGCACCGCCTGTTCCTGAAGAACCAGACCCTCGGCACCGACGGCCCCGGTTTCCTGAAGTACATCCTCAACCGCGGTCCCTGGAAGCTCAGCGGCGGCGAGGCGACGGTCAACGCCACCGGCTGGAACGCCGCCGGCGGCTACGGCGTCGTGTGGGTGCCGTCGATGCGCATGGTGGTCAACCTCGGCGACCTCGACAAGTCGAAGTGGATCAACCTCACCGGCGCCTCGGGGCACGCCTACAGCGCTCACTACACCGACCAGACGAGCAAGTGGGTCAAGGGCGAGCTGCTCGACTGGAACTTCACGGACAAGGCCGTGGACAAGGACACGAGCGACACCCTCGTACTGAAGCCGTGAGCCGCTGAAGGCAAGGCGAGGCAAGGCAGGGCAACGGCAGTGAAATGGCCCTCCACGCGCGCGTGGAGGGCCATTTCGCATGACAGGGCGGATCAGCCGCTCCCGAAGCGGCGCACGCCCGAAGGCGTCACCACCGCCTGTACCGGCCGGTCGTGCGCCTCCTCCGGTACGTGCTCGACGACCTCCGAGTCGTACAGCAGCACCACCAACGCGGGATGTGAACCCGCGCGCTCCAGACGCGCGAGGACACGGTCGTACGACCCTCCGCCGCGCCCCAGCCGCATCCCGCGCGCGTCGACCGCGAGCCCGGGCAGCAGCACGACGTCCGCCCCGGTCACGGCGTCCGGGCCCAGGCGCTCCCCGGCCGGCTCGAAGAGGGCCATTTTCCTGCCGTGTTGGACCCGTGCGAGGGAGCCCTCTCCGTCGTACGCGCCCCAGTCGAGGTCGTTGTCCGGGAGGAGCGCGGGGAGCAGCACGCGCACGCCCCGCGCGCGCAGCGCGTCCAGCAGCGTGAGCGTCCCCGGCTCACTGCCTACGGAGACGTACGCCGCCACCGTGCGGGCCTGCGCCAGTTCGGGCAGCCGGAGCGCGCGCTCGGCCAGCGCGGTCGCGGCCTCCCGCAGGTCATCGGCCGTCAATCTGTTTCTCACCGTGAGGAACCCTTGCCGCAACATTCGCTTGTCAGGCTCGGCCGCACGTCCGAGGTGACTCATAGGTCGTACCCGTACCCTTCCCAATGCGCTCATATGAGAGCCAATTAACCGGAGCCACAGATTCCCAACAAAGGCACCGGATAGGGTTGCGGCATGACCCAGTCGCACCCAAGGATCAGTAAGGCTGTCATCCCCGCAGCAGGCCTCGGCACCCGGTTCCTGCCGGCCACCAAGGCCACTCCCAAGGAGATGCTGCCGGTCGTCGACAAGCCGGCGATCCAGTACGTGGTCGAGGAGGCCGTGTCCGCGGGCCTCGACGACGTCCTCATGATCACGGGCCGCAACAAGCGCCCCCTTGAGGACCACTTCGACCGCAACTACGAGCTCGAGTCCGCCCTCCAGAAGAAGGGCGACGCGAGCCGGCTCGCCAAGGTCCAGGAGTCCAGCGACCTCGCGACCATGCACTACGTGCGACAGGGCGACCCCCGGGGTCTGGGTCACGCCGTGCTGTGCGCCGCCCCGCACGTCGGCCACGAGCCCTTCGCCGTCCTGCTCGGCGACGACCTGATCGACCCGCGCGACCCGCTGCTCGCGCGCATGGTGGAGGTCCAGGAACAGCGCGGCGGCAGCGTCATCGCGCTCATGGAGGTCGCGCCGGCGCAGATCCACCTCTACGGATGCGCGGCCGTCGAGGCCACCGAGGACGGCGACGTCGTCAAGGTGACCGGCATGGTCGAGAAGCCGGACGCGGCGGACGCCCCCTCGAACTACGCCATCATCGGCCGCTACGTCCTCGACCCGCACGTCTTCGACATCCTGCGCGAGACCGAGCCGGGCCGCGGCGGCGAGATCCAGCTCACCGACGCCCTCCAGCAGCTCGCGCAGGACGAGAAGGTCGGCGGCCCGGTGCACGGAGTCGTCTTCAAGGGCCGCCGCTATGACACCGGCGACCGCGGTGACTATCTGCGTGCCATTGTCAGACTCGCGTGCGAACGTGAAGACCTGGGCCCGGACTTCCGGACCTGGCTTCGCAGTTACGTAGCCGAGGAGATGTAGCACGTTGAGCAGCGCCGCGCCCCGCGCCACCGGCCAGGACCACCTCTGGTCGGTGGACGAGCACCTGGAGGACATCCTCGCGACCGTCCGCCCCCTGGATCCCATCGAGTTGAACCTCATGGACGCACAGGGCTGCGTCCTGGTCGAGGACGTCACGGTGCCGCTCTCGCTGCCGCCGTTCGACAACAGCTCCATGGACGGGTACGCGGTGCGGGTCGCGGATGTCGCGGGCGCGAGCGAGGAGTTCCCGGCCGTCCTGGACGTCGTCGGGGACGTCGCGGCGGGCCAGGCCGACCTGCTTCAGGTGGGCCCCGGCCAGGCCGCCCGCATCATGACCGGCGCCCCGCTCCCGCCCGGCGCCGAGACCGTCGTCCCCGTCGAGTGGACCGACGGAGGCCTCGGCGAGGGCCCGGTGTCCGGCATGCGCGCCCGGGCCCTGGCCCCCGAGGGCGCCGAGGGCCACGTGCACGTCTACCGCCCGGCCGAGGCACGCGCGCACGTGCGCGCGAAGGGCAGCGACGTGAGGTCCGGGGACCGCGCCCTCGAAGCCGGCACCGTCCTCGGACCGCCCCAGATCGCCCTGCTCGCCGCGATCGGCCGCGGCACGGTCCGCGTGCGCCCGCGCCCGCGCGTAGTCGTCATGTCCACCGGCAGCGAACTCGTCCAGCCCGACGAGGAACTGGGCAGCGGCCAGATCTACGACTCCAACAGCTTCGCCCTCACGGCCTGCGCCCGCGACGCCGGCGCCATCGCCTACCGCGTCGGCGCGGTCCCGGACGAGGCCGAGACCCTCCGCTCCACCATCGAGGACCAGCTCGTCCGCGCCGACCTCATGGTCACGACCGGCGGCGTGAGCGTCGGGGCGTACGACGTCGTCAAGGAGGCACTCTCGTACGTCGGTGACGAGGACGAGGCGGGCAGCGGCATCGACTTCCGCAAGATCGCCATGCAGCCCGGCAAGCCCCAGGGCTTCGGCACCATCGGCCCCGAGCACACCCCGCTGCTGGCGCTCCCCGGCAACCCGGTGTCGTCGTACGTCTCCTTCGAGCTGTTCGTCCGCCCCGCGATCCGCACCCTCATGGGGCTCGACGACGTCCACCGGCCGCGCACCCGCGCGACCCTGACCACCGGCAAGGCGCTGACCTCGCCGAAGGGCCGCAGACAGTTCCTGCGCGGGACGTACGCCGACGGCTCCGTGACTCCGGTCGGCGGCGCCGGATCACACCTGGTCGCGGCCCTCGCGCTCGCCGACGCGCTGATCGTCGTCCCCGAGGACGTGGAGTCGGTCGAGCCCGGCACCGAGGTCGAGGTCGTCCTGCTCGGCTGAGGGCTCCTGGTTGGCGGTACCGTGTCGCGCACAGCAGACCCGTGCGCCGCACCGCGCCGGGCCGGGACCGGGAGCGCCACACAGATGAACACGCAGGACCGACTGACGCACATCGACGACGCGGGCGCCGCCCGTATGGTCGACGTGTCCGGCAAGGACGTCACCGCGCGCACCGCCCGCGCAAGCGGCCGCGTCCTCGTCTCACCCCGAGTGGTCGAGCTGCTGCGCGGCGAGGGGGTCCCCAAGGGCGACGCCCTGGCCACCGCGCGCATCGCGGGCATCATGGGCGCCAAGCGCACCCCGGACCTCATCCCGCTCTGCCACCCGTTGTCGGTGTCCGGTGTGAAACTGGATCTGTCGGTCGCGGACGACGCCGTGGAGATCCTCGCCACGGTGAAGACCACGGACCGCACGGGCGTCGAGATGGAGGCCCTCACCGCGGTCTCCGTCGCCGCGCTCACCGTGATCGACATGGTCAAGGCGGTCGACAAGGGAGCGGTCATCACGGACGTACGGGTGGAGGAGAAGACCGGCGGCAAGTCGGGCGACTGGAGCCGGGCATGACGTACCGAGCTCTGGTGGTCACCGCCTCCAACAGGGCGGCCTCAGGCGTCTACGAGGACAAGGGCGGCCCACGGGTCGCCGCCGGCCTCGAAGGTCTCGGCTTCGCCGTCGACGGTCCGCGGGTCGTCGCCGACGGCGACCCCGTGGAGGCCGCGCTGCGTGCGGGTGCCGAGGCGGGGTACGACGTGATCGTGACCACCGGCGGCACCGGCATCTCACCCACCGACCGCACACCCGAAGCGACGAGCGCGGTGATCGACTACGAGGTGCCGGGCATCGCGGAGGCCATCAGGGCGTTCGGACGGGAGAAGGTGCCCACCGCCGCGCTCTCCCGGGGCCTGGCCGGAGTGGCGGGAGGGACGCTGATCGTCAATCTGCCGGGTTCCACCGGCGGGGTGAAGGACGGACTGGCCGTCCTTGAACCCCTGCTGGTGCACGCCGTCGACCAGATTCGCGGCGGCGACCACCCCAGACCCGGCGTCACCACTGGGGGTGCGAGCTGAACAGCCCATCCTGGCCCGTCGTGCTGACGGACGGAGACATCGTCCTCAGGCCGATAAAGCTGCGCGACCAGCGGGCCTGGCGCGAGGTCAACCGGCGCAACCGGGACTGGCTGCGCCCCTGGGAGGCGACGATTCCGCCGCCCACGCCGAGCGGGCCGATCGCGCACCGGCCGACCTACCGTCAGATGGTCCGCCACCTTCGGTCCGAGGCCAACTCCGGCCGGATGCTGCCGTTCGTCATCGAGTACCAGGGGCGGCTGGTCGGGCAGTTGACGGTCGCGGGAATCACCTGGGGTTCGATGTGCTCGGGCCACATCGGTTACTGGGTGGACGAGTCGGTGGCCGGTCGCGGAGTGATGCCGACGGCCGTGGCACTCGTCGTGGACCACTGTTTCCGGGCCGTCGGTCTGCACCGCATCGAGGTCTGCATTCGACCCGAGAACGGACCCAGCCGCCGGGTCGTGGAGAAACTCGGATTCCGCGAGGAGGGTCTCAGGCCGCGTTATCTCCACATCGACGGAGCCTGGCGCGACCACCTGGTCTTCGCGCTGACCGCGGAAGAGGTGCCGGACGGGCTGCTGAGCCGCTGGCAGCGGGCACGTACGCGGGGGAATCCCGCATAGCCGCCCCTTGGCGCGTTCGCAGAATTGAATAGATGTTCGAAATTGATCGAGCGGCGACCGCCTCGGGGCATTAAATTCACGCCCTCGGTGGGCTGCTGATCGCATCGGTCACAAAAAAAGTTCGAAATATCAGCCAGATCGTGCGACACACCGGCTCAATTGGCAGATGGCCTCACGCAAACCCCTCTACCGTGTGAGGCGTGAGCAGCAGCGGCCTCATCTACGCAGTCATTGTCGGGGCCTGGGCCGCCTACTTGGTGCCGATGTGGCTCCGTAGGCAGGACGAGCTGAACGAGGCCCGTCCGACGGAACGCTTCAGCACCGCCATCCGGCTGCTGTCCGGACGGGCGGGCATGGAGCGCCGATACGCCAAGGACCTGCGGGCGCGCTCCACCGAAGAGGAGGAGCCCAGCGCCCGTCGTCCGGACGCCGTCACCGACTCGGTGGACGTCCGGGCCTTCGCCATGCCTCCGGCCCGCCCGCAGGTACGCGCCGAGGCGCGAGCGGAGGCACCGGCGCAGGCGCCAGGACATCCGAAACCGGCACGTGAACAGGTGGAAGCACCGGCGCCCGCAGCGGCCCCCGCGCCTGTACGGAAGCGGGCACCCGCCCCCCGGCGCACGCCCTCGGAGGAAGCGGCCGCAGCGCGTGCCCGGCGTACCAAGGTGCTCGCGCGCCGTCGGCGTACCACCGTGATGCTCTTCATCGCGTTCACGCTCGGCGCGATCGTCGCCGCGGTCGGAGGGCTCGCGTTCCTCTGGGCGCCCGGCGTGCCCGCCGTACTGCTCAGCGGCTACATCGCGTACCTGCGCTCCCAGGAGCGACGCCGTTTCGCCTACCAGATGGACCGGCGCCACGCCGAGGCCGCCGCACAGCGGCTCCGGGAGCGCTCGCGCCAGCCGCGCCGGCGCGCTGCCGCCGCCGAGGTGGACGCCGACGAACCGGACGAGGGACCAGAGCAGGAAACCGACCCCGGGCTGTCCGCGCTCGCCGCCGACCGCCGCGCCCTCGTCGAGCAGACCGACCACGCCGAGTGGGTCGACCAGCAGCGCGAGCGGCAGCGACGGCCAGGGCACGGCGACAGCTGGGACCCGGTGCCGGTGCCGCTGCCGACGTACGTGACCGCGCCGGTCGCGCCGCGGGCCACCGCGGAGGTGGACCTCGGGGCCCCCGACGCGTGGAGCTCGGCCCGGTCGAGTTCCGTCGCCCGGGACCAGGAGGCACAGGCGGGCTCCGACGCCGAGCACCGGGACGCCGCGGCGCCGGGCGAGTCGGCCCCCGAGGAGGAGAGGGCGGACGGCGACGGGCGCTGTGACGCCCGCCGTGCGGCTTCCGCTCGGCGGGCGCGGGAGCGCGGTCGTACACCGCTGTTCGATCAGTACGAGGAAGGCGACCGGCCGCGGGCCGCCAACGAGTAGCCCCCGCCCCACCTGTGCCGCTGCCCTCGGCCGGGCCGGAACGGATTTTCAAGCACGCGGATCGGGGTGCTAGAGTTTCTCTCGTTGCAAGGGCCTGTGGCGCAGTCCGGTAGCGCACCTCGTTCGCATCGAGGGGGCCAGGGGTTCGAATCCCCTCAGGTCCACCGCAACAACTATCCCGAGGAGACTCGGGGGAGTTGAAGAGATCCCGTCCGATCGGTTGATCGGACGGGATCTTTGTTTTTGGTCGGCCGACGGTTTCGGTTGATGTTCCGTCAGCGGGCGCCAAGCTGCTTGGCGAAGCACCGGCTTTCCTCGTAGTGCCGGTAGTACCCGAACTTCTCGCACGGCTCGTAACCGCTGGACGTGTAGAGGGCTATGGCCTCCGGCTGCTTCGTGCCCGTCTCCAGGACCATCCGCAGTCGGCCGGCCGCGGAGGCGTCCTCCTCCAGAGCGGCCAGGATGCGCCGGGCGAGGCCGCGCCCGCGGGCGCCGTCCACCACGTACATCCGCTTGACCTCGGCATCGCCGTCGCGGTTGCCCTCGTCGTTCGTGTCCTGGGCGCGCCAGCCGCCCGTGGCGACGGGGCTGTCGTTCTCGTCGTACACGATGAGGTACACGCCGTTCGGCCGCTCGAAGTCCGCCGGGTCCAGGGAGGTCGCGTCTCCGCCGTCGCCGTAGCGCACGTGGTACTCGGCCTGGACCTGGTCGTTCAGCTTCACGGCGTCCGGGTGGTCGAAAGCGACGCGGCGTATATTCATGTCGAAGATCGTACACCTATGCATACCGGGAATCTGGGCTCCGTCCAGTGTGCCGGTATCGTGCCCGCGTGCTCACTGTGACCTCCGTCAACGTCAATGGACTGCGCGCCGCCGCGAAGAAGGGCTTCGTGGAGTGGCTCGCCGGGACCTCCGCCGATGTGCTCTGCCTGCAGGAGGTGCGCGCCGAGCCGGGGCAACTGCCCGAGCAGGTGCGCACGCCCGACGGCTGGCACGTGGTGCATGCGCCGGCCGCCGCCAAGGGCCGCGCCGGCGTCTCCCTCTACACGCGCCGCGAACCCGACCGCGTCCAGGTCGGCTTCGGGTCCGCCGAGTTCGACGCCGCCGGGCGGTACGTCGAGGTCGATCTGCCGGGCGTCACGGTCGCCTCCCTCTATCTCCCCTCCGGCGAGGTCGGCACCGAGCGCCAGGACGAGAAGCTCCGCTTCATGGACGAGTTCCTCACCTATCTGAAGGCGCTGCGCCGACGGGCCGCCGCCGACGGGCGCGAGGTGGTCGTCTGCGGCGACTGGAACATCGCCCACCAGCGGGCCGACCTCAAGAACTGGCGCGGCAACCAGAAGAACTCCGGCTTCCTGCCGGAGGAACGGGAGTGGCTGGGGCAGGTCTTCGACGCGGCGGACGGCGGCTACATCGATGTCGTACGGGCGCTGCATCCGGAGGTGGAGGGGCCGTACACCTGGTGGTCTTATCGGGGGCGGGCCTTCGACAACGATTCAGGTTGGAGGATCGACCTTGCCGTCGCGACGCCGGGACTGGCCGCCAAGGCCGTCAAGGCCTACGTCGAGCGGGCGGCCACGCATGACGAGCGGTGGTCGGACCATGCGCCGGTGACCGTGGTGTACGACCTGTAGGCGAGCCGTTCCGTCAGTCCGTGCTCAGGTCCGGCTTCCGCAACCGCCGGTCCAGCGCCAGCGAAAGCTCCGCCTCCACCACGCTCCGGGCCAGGGGACGCAGGCGCTGGAGGTCGTCCTCGTGGGCGTAGTGCAGGACCAGTTCGGCGAACATCTCTGCCAGGGCGTCGGCGTGTTCGCGGACGCGGGCGCCTGCCTTGAGGACCTCTGCGAGGGGGATGCCCTCGCGTACCAGGGCCGAGGAGACGTCCAGGAGGCGGCGGCTGATGTGGACGATCTCGTCGCCGTCGGTGCCGAGGTAGCCGAGTTCCATCGCGGCCGCGAGGTTGTCCGGGGTGACCTCGCCCTCGAAGCGGGCGGCGAGTTCCTCGGGGGTGAGGCGGACGGGCTCCTCCTCGGTGGGGGTGACGCCGAGCACGGCGGCCATGTCGCGGCCGTGGTCGAGGGCCTCCGCCAGTTCCGCGATGCCGGTGAGGGTGTGGCCGCGTTCCAGGAGTGCCGCGATCGTGCGCAGGCGGGCCAGGTGGTGATCGTCGTACCAGGCGATGCGGCCCTCGCGGCGGGGCGGCGGGATCAGCTTGCGTTCGCGGTAGAAGCGCAGGGTGCGCACCGTGATGCCGGCCAGCCCGGCCAGCTCCTCCATGCGGTACTCGCGTCGTCCGTCGTCCCCTGCCACGTGACGCAGCCTATGTTGTACCGCCGGTAACTTTCATTCCCTCCGACCCCTACCCATCGGTACGGAGCTGCTCTACGCTCCCCATTGCGCCAGTGTTCACTGGCAGAGTCCGAAGAGTGAGGCGTGGAGGCTACGGGATGGCCGAGCACGAACATGTACGCGTGGCGGTGATCGGGTCCGGGTTCGGCGGGCTTGGGGCCGCCGTGCGGCTGCGGCGCGAGGGGATCACCGACTTCGTCGTGCTGGAGCGGGCCGACAGCGTCGGCGGGACCTGGCGGGACAACAGCTATCCGGGGTGTGCCTGCGATGTGCCGTCCCATCTGTACTCGTTCTCCTTCGCGCCCAATCCCGACTGGCCGCGCACCTTCTCGGGCCAGCAGCACATCCGGGCCTATCTGGAGCACGTCACGGACGTCTTCCACCTCCGGCCGCACCTTCGCTTCAACTCCGAAGTGAAGATGATGACCTGGGACGGCGAGAAGCTGCGCTGGGAGATCGAGACCAGCGGCGGGCGGCTGTCCGCGGACATCGTCGTCTCCGCCACCGGGCCGCTCTCCGACCCCAGGATCCCCGAGATCCCGGGGCTCGACTCCTTCCCCGGCAAGGTCTTCCACTCCGCCCGCTGGGACCATGACCACGACCTGCGCGGCAAGCGCGTCGCGATGGTGGGAACCGGCGCCTCCGCCATCCAGATCGTGCCCAGCATTCAGCCGGACGTCGCCCGGCTGACCCTCTTCCAGCGCACCCCGCCCTGGGTCATGCCCCGCGTGGACCGCGCCATCAGCGGTGCGGAGCGGGCGCTGCACCGTGCGCTGCCGTTCACCTCGCGGGTCCGGCGCGGACTGCTGTGGGGGATGCGGGAGTTGCAGGTCCAGGCGTTCACCAAGCACCCCGACGAGCTGGGTTTCATCGAGCAGTTGGCCAAGCGGAACATGGCGCGGGCCATCAAGGACCCGGCCCTGCGCGCCAAGCTCACCCCCGACTACCGCATCGGCTGCAAGCGGATCCTGCTGAGCAGTGCGTACTATCCGGCACTCGCCCGTCCGAACGTCGACGTCGTGGCGAGCGGGTTGAGCGAGATCCGCGGTTCGACCGTCGTCGCCGCCGACGGGACGGAGGCCGAGGTCGACGCGATCATCTTCGGTACTGGATTCCACGTCACCGACATGCCGATCGCCGACCGGGTCGTGGGCGCCGACGGCAGGACTCTCGCCGAGGCCTGGAAGGGCGGGATGGAGGCCCTGCGCGGAGCCTCCGCGGCCGGGTTCCCCAACTGGATGACCATCATCGGGCCCAACACCGGGCTCGGGAACTCCTCGATGATCCTGATGATCGAGTCGCAGCTCAACTACATGGCGGATTTCGTACGGCAGTTGGGGGTTCTCGGGGGGCGTGCCGCCCTCGACGCCCGGCCCGGTGCCGTCGCCGCCTGGAACCGGCGGGTGCAGGAGCGCATGAAGCGGACGGTGTGGAACACCGGCGGCTGCACCAGCTGGTACCTCGACGCGAGCGGTCGTAACACCACCATCTGGCCCGGTACGACGACCGAGTTCCGGCGGGCCACCCGGCAGGTGGATCTCACGGAGTACGAACTCCTGCGCGTTCCCGCCAAGAGCGGGGACAGCGGGGACAGCGGGGAGAGTGCGAAGAGCGTGGGGGTGGACGCGTGAGCCGGCTCATGAGTGTTTCCTCCGGGCCGTACGCCCCGCCCGCCCCTGCCCGTGAGCTCGTCGCGGAATCGGCCGACGGCGCCCGTCTGCACGTGGAGGTGCACGGACCCGTCGAAAACAGCGCCGCGCCCGCCGTCGTCCTCGCCCACGGCTGGACCTGTTCCACCGCCTTCTGGGCCGCGCAGATACGGGACCTCGCGGCCGACCATCGCGTCATCGCCTACGACCAGCGCGGCCACGGACGCAGTCCGGCGAGCCCGGCGTGCAGTACGGAGGCGCTCGCGGACGACCTCGAAGCCGTCCTGGAAGCGACCCTGGCGCCCGGGGAGAAGGCCGTGGTCGTCGGCCATTCCATGGGCGGCATGACGGTGATGGCGGCGTCCGGCAGAGCCGTCTTCCGGGAACACGCGGTCGCCGTCCTGCTGTGCAGCACGGGTTCCTCGCGGCTGGTCGCCGAGTCGACGGTCGTCCCCCTCCGGCCCGGTCGGCTGCGGACCTGGCTGACCAGGCACATCCTCGGGGTGCGGGCGCCGCTCGGGCCGGTCACGCCCCTCGCGCGGCGGATCCTCAAGTACGGGACGATGGGGCCTGGTTCGGCGCCGCACATGGTGGAGGCGTGCGCGCGGATCGTGCACGCGTGTCCCCGCAAGGTGCGCCACACCTGGTCGAAGGTGCTCCATCTGCTCGATCTCGACCATGGAGTACGGGAGTTGAGGGTGCCGACTGTCGTGGTCGTCGGGACCGCCGACCGGCTCACGCCGCCCGTGCAGGCGCGGGCGCTGGTCGCCGCGCTGCCGAACTGCGTGGGCAGCACCGAACTGCCGGGGCTCGGCCACATGACCCCGGTGGAGGCGCCGGAGCTGGTCACGGGCCGGATCCGGGAACTCGTGACGACGTACGCAACCATCAAGGAGGGCGCATGAGCAGGGTGGGTCTGGACGGGCAGGTCGCGGTCGTCACAGGTGCCGCGCGCGGTGTCGGGGAGCTGCTCGCCCGCAAGCTGTCCGCGCGCGGCGCCAAGGTGGCGCTGGTCGGGCTTGAGCCGGACGCCCTCAAGCAGGTCTCCGAGCGGCTGCACGGCGACAGCGACCACTGGTACGCCGATGTGACGGACCATGAGGCGATGGCGCGGGTGGCGCGCGAGGTCAAGGAGCGGTTCGGGAAGGTCGACCTCGTGGTCGCGAACGCGGGTGTCGCGACCGGCGGTCCCTTCGTCGACTCCGATCCGGAGGCCTGGCGGCGGGTGATCGAGGTCAATCTGATCGGGTCGGCGGTCACGGCGCGGGCGTTCTTGCCGGTGCTGATGGAGAGCCGCGGCTATCTGCTGCAGATCGCGTCGCTCGCCGCGATCACCCCGGCGCCCATGATGACCGCGTACTGCGCCTCCAAGTCCGGTGTGGAGGCGTACGCGCACAGCCTGCGGGCCGAGGTCGGCCACAAGGGCGTGCGGGTCGGGGTCGGTTACCTGTCATGGACCGACACGGACATGGTGCGGGGCGCCGATCAGGACGAGGTCATGAGGGAGCTGCGGCAGCGGCTGCCGTGGCCGTCCAACAAGACGTATCCGCTGGGGCCCGCGGTGGACCGGCTCGTCGCCGGGATCGAGCGGCGGTCGAGCCATGTGTACGGGCAGTGGTGGCTGCGCGGGATGCAGGGCGTGCGGGGGTATCTGCCGGGCTTGATCGGGACGGTGGGGCAGCGGGAGATGAAGCGGTTCGGGACGCGGTTGGAAGGCATGCGATCGGGGCTCGTCGGTGCAGGTGGGGCGGCGGACGAGGAGTCCCGCGCTACGCACCGTAGTTGATCGAAATGCGCACTGTGTCCGCCCGTGTGAATCTGGTCGAGGCCCGATCAAGGGCCTTCCCCCCACCCACTACGGGAGTGAACCCACATGGGTATGAAGGACCAGTTCCAGGACAAGTCGGAGCAGTGGCAGCAGCAGGCCAAGCAGAAGGCCCAGCAGGCGCGGGAGCAGGGTCAGGAGCGTGGCCGGCCGAGCCAGGAGCCTGGCCGGACGGGTCAGGAGCGCGGCCGACAGGGCCAGGAGCGCAGCCGACAGGGTCAGGAGCCTGGCCGACCGGGCCACGAGCCTGGCCGGCCGGGGCAGGAGCGCATGCGTGACGAGGAGACGGAGCGGATGCGGCGTGAGGAGCAGGACCGGCTCGACCCGGACTACGACATGTAGCGCCGGCCTGAGCCGATGAGAGTGGGGTGCCCCGGGTTTGTGGGGCGCCCCACTTTTGGTGTTCCGATTCGGGGGCGCTGCGCGTGCGTTGTCGGGTGCGGGTGGGTGGGGGCTGGTCGCGCAGTTCCCCGCGCCCCTTGAGAGGGGCGTTGCCGGCAGCCTCTGTCAGTGGCGTGGGGGGAGCTTTGGGCGGGAGCGGTTGGGGACGTTGCTGTAGTCCGGGGGGATTGCCGGGGGGTTCGACTCCAGTAGTTCCACGGCCAGTTGGACCGCGTCGTCGAGTTGGGCGTGGCGGCCCTCCGCCCAGTCCAGCGGGGTGCGGAGGATCTCCAGGTCGGGTGTCACGCCCCGGTTCTCGACGCCCCAGCCGTACGCGTCGAACCAGGCCGCGTTCATCGGGACCGTGATGACCGTGCCGTCGCCGAGCCGGTGGCGCCCGGTCATGCCGACCACTCCGCCCCAGGTGCGCTGGCCGATGACGGGGCCGAGCCTGAGGAGCTTGATGGCCGCGGTGATCATGTCGCCGTCGGAGGACGTCGCCTCGTCCGCCAACGCCACCACCGGACCTCTCGGCGCGTTCGAGGCGTACGACACCGGCTGGGCGTTGCGAGTCAGGTCCCAGCCCAGGATCTTGCGGGTCAGCTTCTCCACGACGAGTTCGCTGATGTGGCCGCCCGCGTTGCCGCGTACGTCGACGATCAGGGCGGGCCTCGACACCTCCAGCCGCAGGTCGCGGTTGAACTGGGCCCAGCCCGAGCCGCCCATGTCCGGGATGTGCAGATAGCCGCACCGGCCGCCGCTCAACTCCCGTACGACCGCCCGGCGTTTGGCCACCCAGTCCTGGTAGCGGAGCGGGCGCTCGTCGATCAGCGGGACGACCGCCACCCGGCGCGCGCGGCCCGCTTCGCCCTGGGCCGGCGTGAACGTCAGCTCCACCGTGGTGCCTCCCGAACCGGCCAGGAGCGGGTACGGGCCCCTCGCCGGGTCCACCGGGCGGCCGTCGACGTGGGTCAGCACGGCCCCCTCCCGGATCCCCGTGCCCGCCAGCGGCGAGCGCGCCTTGGAGTCCGAGGATTCGCCCGGGAGGATCCGCTTGACCACCCAACCCTCGTCCCTGCGTACGAGGTTGGCGCCGAGCAGGCCCTGCAGACGCTGGTAGTGCGGTGGGCCCTCGTTGCGGCGTGCGGCGGTGACGTAGGCGTGGGAGGTGCCCAGCTCGCCCAGGACTTCGCGCAGGAGGTCGGCGAACTCGTCCGGGGACGCGACCCGTTCGAGCAGCGGACGGTACTGGTCGAGCACCGCGTCCCAGTCGATGCCGCACATCCCCGGGTCCCAGAAGTACGCGCGGATGAGACGGCCGGCCTCCTCGTACGACTGGCGCCACTCGGCGGCCGGGCAGACCTCGTGCAGGATGCGGCGCAGGTCGATCCAGACCGTCGTGTCGCCGTCTCCGGACTCGCTCGCGGGGACGGCCCGCAGGTCGCCCTCGTCGACCACGACCAGCCGGCTTCCGTCGCCGCTGATCGCGAACCAGTCCAGGTGCTCGACCAGTTCGGACTTCTTGGCCTTGCTGATGTTGAAGTGTTCGAGGGTCGGGCGGCCGGTGGTGTCGTCCGGATTGGCGAACGTCTCGCCGAGCGCCCCCGAGATCGGCCAGCGCAGCCAGACCAGCCCGCCGCCCGCCACCGGAAACAGCGCCGAGTACTTGGAGGCGGGGACCGGGAAGGGGGTGACCCGGCTCTCCAGCCCCTCGATCTCGACCGTGACCGCGCCGTCGCCGCCCTCCTCGTCCTCCACCGGGTCCAGGCCCCCCGCGGCCGGCCGTCCTTCGGGGTTCAGCGCGAAGGGGGAGAGGGTGGCCGAACTCAACGGCACCAGATAGGGACGGCAGCCGAGCGGGAAGGACAGGTCCCCGGTGTGGACGTCGTAGACCGGGTCGAAGCCGCGCCAGGACAGGAACGCCAGGTAGCGGCCGTCCCTGGTGAACACCGGGTTCTCGTCCTCGAAGCGGCCGTTGGTGACGTCGACGATCAGATGGTCCCCTGTGCCTGTTGCGGAGATCCGGGCCATCTTGATCTGCCTCAGCGACCTGCCGATCCCCGGGTGCGACCAGGTCAGCCACGTCCCGTCCGGCGAGAAGGCGAGGTCCCGTACCGGCCCGTTGACCGAGTGGATCAGCTCGGTCACCTCGCCGCCGGAGTCCTCGGTGCCCGTGGCGGCAGCCGCGTCGTCGGACACGGTGATGAGCAGCAGTCGTCCGTCGTGCGAGGCGATGGCGAGGCGCTCGCCCTTCGGGTCGGAGACCAGCTCCAGGACGCGGCCCAGCTCCCCGGAGGCCAGACGCCGGGGCTCGCGGTCGCCGGTGGCCCGCGGGAGGTAGGCGATCTCGATCGCGTCCTCGCCCTCCGCGTCCGTCACGTACGCGACCTGGCCGGCCGAGCCGAGCATCTCCGGGAGCCGGACCCGTACCCCCGGGGTGTCGGTGATCGTGCGGGCCGGGCCGTCGCGGTGGGTGAGCCAGTACAGGCTGCCGCGTACGACGACGGCGCTCGCGCGGCCCGTCTCGTCCACCGAGATGCCGTCCACGTGCTGGGCGGCCGGGACCTGGTAGCTGCGGCGGCCCGCGCGCGGCCCGCTCAGCCGGACGTCCAGGCGGCGCGGTTCGGAGTCGGCGGCGAGGTCGTCGACCATCCACAGGTCGCCGGCGCACTGGTACACCACCCGGGTGCCGTCGCTCGCGGCATGCCGGGCGTAGAAGGCGTCGTGGTCGGTGTGTCGGCGCAGGCCGGAGCCGTCGTGGGCGCAGGAGTAGAGGTTGCCGATGCCCTCGTGGTCGGACAGGAAGGCGATCCGGCCGCCGACGAACATGGGGGAGTGGAGGTGGCCTTCGAGGTCGGGCAGCAGCCGCTCGCCGTGCAGCCACAGCCTGCCCGTCGCCCCGCCGCGGTAGCGCTTCCAGGCGGCGGGCTCGTGCGGCGGGGTGCCGGTGAGCAGCAGGGTCCTGCGCTCGCCGTCGATCTCGGCGACCTGGATGTCGGAGACCGGGCCCCAGGGCAGCTTGCGCCCGGGGTCGCCGTCGGGGGACACCTTGTAGGCCCAGGTGAAATAGGAGAAGGGCTCGCCGTGGGATGCGACGGCGAGGATGGTGCCGCCCGGGTCCCAGCCGCAGACCTGGGTGTCGGCCGAGCCCCAGTAGGTGAGCTGCCGCTCGGGTCCGCCGTCCACCGGCACCACATGGATCTCGGGGACCAGACTCCGCCAGCTCGTGTACGCGATCGTGGTGCCGTCGGGCGAGAAGCGGGGGTGGCCGGTCTTCGTACGGTCGACGGTCAGGCGCCAGGCGCGTCCCGGGCCGTCGAGGGGGGTCAGCCAGAGGTCGTCCTCGGCCACGAAGCACAGGAGGTCACCGCTCAGGTGCGGCAGGCGCAGATAGCTCACCTCCCCATGCTTTTCCGGTGGATGGGGCCCAGCAACTTATGAGTCCTTCACACACGTGAGCCACCACACGTACGAAACGGTTTCGTTTCGTTCGTGTTCGGAGTATCTTCATGGGCATACGAGAAGGACGCACCCCGAGCCGGAAGGTGAGTGGCATGACTGAGGTCGCAACAGCGCGTCGCAGTCGGATCACACCCGAGCGCGAGGCCGAGCTGTACGAGGCCGTGCTCGACCTGCTCAGGGAAGTCGGCTACGACGCCCTCACCATGGACGCCGTGGCCGCCCGCACCAAGTCCAGCAAGGCGACCCTCTACCGCCAGTGGGGCGGCAAGGCCGAGCTGGTGGCCAAGGCGGTGCGGCACAACAAGCCGGGCGGCATCGGCCTCGGCGACATCGACACCGGTTCGCTCAAGGGCGACCTGCACGCCCTCACGCGGCGTTCGGACGACTGCGAGATGGAGCAGAACTCCGCGCTGATGCGGGGGCTGGCCATGGCCATCCACGGCAACCCGGATCTCCTGAAGGCATTCAAGGAGTATCTGATCGAGCCGGAGATGGCGGAGTTCGACCGTGTGCTGCGACGGGCGGTCGACCGGGGTGAGGTCCGTGCGGACAACCCGGCGATCAACTACGTGATGCACATGATGATGGGCGGGTTCGCGGCCCGCACGATGATCGACGAGCAGCCGCCGACGCAGGAATTCCTTCTCTCGTACATCGACGCCGTGGTTCTCCCCGCTCTCGGCGTGCCCACCACCTGATCGATCCCCGATCCCACCCCACCACCTGACGTCACCGCTCAAGTCGTCGGGACGATCACCCCTGCCTCCCCGCCGGGCTGATCACCCCTGCTCTGACCCCACGACCTGACCGGGAGTACGCCCACGTGGCCACGTTCCTCTACAAACTCGGCCGGCTCGCCTTCAGGCGACGCCATTTCGTCGCCCTGATATGGGTGGCGCTGCTGACCCTCGCCGGAGTCGGCGCGGCCAGCGCCCCCGCCGCGGGCTCGACCTCCTTCTCGATCCCCGGCACGGAGGCCCAGAAGGCCTTCGACCTGCTGGAACAGCGTTTCCCGGGGATGAGCGCCGACGGCGCGACCGCGCGCGTCGTGTTCAAGGCGCCCGCCGGCGAGAGGATGACCGACGCCGACAACAAGGCGACCGTCGAGAAGACGGTGAAGGAGCTGGGCGACGGCTCCGAGGTCGTCTCCGTCACCGACCCCTACCAGGCGCACGCCGTCAGCAAGGACGGCACGGTCGCCTACACGTCGGTGAAGTACAAGGTCTCCGGCATGGAGCTGAAGGACGCCTCACGGGACGCCCTGGAGGACGCCGGGAAGGATGCGCGGAAGGCCGGGCTGACCGTCGAGATCGGCGGTGACGCGCTGCAGGCCGGGGCCGAGCCGGGTGCGGCCGGCGAGATCGTCGGCCTCGCCATCGCCGCGGTCGTGCTGGTCATCACCCTGGGCTCGCTGGTCGCGGCCGGACTGCCGCTGCTCACCGCGATCATCGGGGTCGGTATCGGCGTCTCCACCATCACCGCCCTCGCCAAGACGCTCGACCTCGGTGACACCACATCCACGCTGGCCCTGATGATCGGTCTCGCGGTCGGCATCGACTACGCGCTGTTCATCGTCTCCCGCTACCGCAGCGAGCTCGCCGAGGGGCGTTCTCGCGAGGAAGCGGTCGGCCGGGCCACCGGCACGGCCGGCTCGGCGGTGGTCTTCGCGGGTCTCACGGTCGTGATCGCCCTGGCCGGCCTCGCGGTCGTCAACGTCCCGATGCTGACGAAGATGGGCCTCGCGGCGGCGGGCACGGTCGTCGTGGCCGTCCTCATCGCGCTGACCATGGTCCCGGCGCTCCTCGGATACGCGGGCAAGCGGGTCAAGGCGGCGGGCGTGAAGCGCGGCCAGCGCGGCGCCGTCGGCGACGACGGCACGTCAGGGAAGCCGGCCAGGCCCGGCCTGGGCGCCCGCTGGGCGAGCTTCGTCATCCGCCGCCCGGCCGCCGTGCTGCTGCTCGGTGTGGTCGGCCTCGGGACGATCGCCGTCCCGGCCTCCCACCTGGAACTGGGCCTGCCCGACGACGGCTCGCAGCCGACGTCCACGACTCAGCGCCGGGCCTACGACCTGCTCTCGGAGGGCTTCGGCCCCGGCTTCAACGGGCCGCTGATGATGGTCGTCGACGCCAAGGGCAGCGACGCCCCCAAGGCCGCGGCCACCACGGTGACCGACCGGATCAAGGGCCTGAAGGACGTCGGGACGGTGACCCCGGCGATGTTCAACAAGGCCGGCGACACCGCGACGATCACCGTGATCCCGTCGTCCAAGCCGTCCTCGGTGCAGACCGAGGACCTGGTGCACGCCATCCGTGACAAGGGCGCCGACATCAGGGCGGACACCGGTGCGAAGGTGCTGGTCACCGGCACCACGGCGATGAACATCGACTTCTCCCAGAAGCTCAACGACGCGTTGATCCCGTATCTGGGCCTGGTGGTGGGCCTCGCCTTCCTCCTCCTGATCGCGGTCTTCCGCTCCGTCCTGGTCCCGCTGAAGGCGGCCCTCGGCTTCCTGCTCAGCGTGCTCGCCGCGCTCGGCGCCGTGGTCGCGGTCTTCCAGTGGGGCTGGCTCGGCGGACTGATCGGGGTCGAGCAGACCGGCCCGATCATGTCGATGATGCCGATCTTCATGGTGGGCGTGGTCTTCGGTCTCGCGATGGACTACGAGGTGTTCCTGGTGACCCGCATGCGGGAGGCGTACGTCCACGGTGAGTCGCCGGCCCAGGCCATCGTGACCGGCTTCCGGCACAGCGCACGGGTCGTGGCCGCCGCCGCGGCCATCATGATCGCCGTCTTCGGCGGCTTCATCACCTCCGGCGAGTCCATGATCAAGATGATCGGCTTCGGTCTCGCGATCGCGGTGTTCTTCGACGCGTTCGTCGTCCGGATGGCGATCGTCCCGGCGGTGCTGGCGCTGCTCGGCAAGAAGGCCTGGTGGCTGCCGAAGTGGCTGGACCGGGCCGTGCCCAACGTGGACGTCGAGGGCGAGGGGCTGAAGTCCCTGGGCGACGGAGGTTCCAAGGAAGCGGACCCGGACGAGGACCGGGAGCTGGTGCGGGCCTGAGGGTCCCGGCTCCGGGCGCGGCCTTCCGAACGCCGTGGTGCAGTGCGCTGGTGCAGTGCGCTACACCCCGGCTTCGGGAGGCCGCTCCCTCGTTGCGGCAGGCGCCGAACGGGATCGTTGAGGACAGATCGCGGGACGTCCCCGCAGCCCCCTCCCGTAAGGACCACGCCATGCGCTCCCCCTTCGCCGCCGTCAGGAAAATCGCCGCCGAACTGCTCCTGTGGACCTTCTTCGCCGGCGGCCTCGCCGCGAGCACGGGCCGCGGGGCAGGTCCTCGACGGCACGCAGAAGGACATCGCCAGTGGCGCCGGGGCGGTCGTCGCACTGCTCGCCGGCTCACGCATCGCGAAGAAGCCGAAGATCAAGGTGTTCCTGGGTCGGCCCGGCACGCCGTGGTTCCTGTTCCTCTTCAACGGCGCCACCGCCGCGGCCCTGTACGTCACGATGGACGGCGTGAAGGGCATCCTCGCCTCCGCGATGATGGGCCTGGTCTCCCTGCGCGCCGCGGGCGGACTGGTGACGGGACGCCGCAAGGGCGCGCGGACACGGACCGGGCAGTGGCCGGCACCGCAGACGCCCTGGACCTGACGGCACTCGCCGCCCGGGCCGCGGAACTCGGTCGCCTGCCCCGTACACACACCGCTAGCGTGCCGTGCATGACGACCCCCGATGCCAGCGACAGCTCCAGCTCCGGAGCGAACCCCCGTTTCGCCGCCGCCCTGCGCGAGCTGGGGCTCGGCGAACTGCTAGGCCGCATCCGCCGCTTCCCGGACGCGACACGGACCGCCGCGGAGGCCGCCGCCGCGATCGGGTGCGAGCTGAGCGAGATCTGCAAGTCGCTGATCTTCGCGGCGGACGGGGTGCCGGTGCTGGTGCTGATGGACGGGGCCTCGCGGGTGGACCTGGAGCGGGTCCGGACGGAACTCGGCGCCGAGAAGGTGACACGGGCCAAGGCGGATGTCGTACGGGAGACGACCGGGTACGCCATCGGCGGCGTACCGCCCTTCGGGCACCGTACGAAGACGCGGGTGCTGGCCGATCGGTCGCTGCTCGAGCACGACGTGGTGTGGGCCGCGGCCGGCAATCCGCACGCGGTGTTCCCCATGGAACCCAAGGAGCTTGTCGCCCACGCCGGTGCCGCACTCGTGGACGTGCGCGAGCGCACCCCGTGACGCCGCTTGTCGCCGCCGCGGTCCTGTTCGCCGCGGTCACGCACGCCAGCTGGAACGCGATCGCCCACCGGATCACCGACAAGCTGGTCGGCTTCACGCTGATCGCCGGCGGCGGCATGCTCATCGGGCTGCTCATGGTGCCGTTCGTGCCGTTCCCGGCGTCAGGTGCCTGGCCGTGTCTCGGCCTCTCGGCCGTCATCCACGTCGCGTACTACGTCCTGCTCATGCGGTCCTTCCGGCTCGGTGACTTCGGGCAGGCGTACCCGATCGCACGCGGTACCGCGCCCCTGGTGGTCACGCTCCTCGCCGCGGTCTTCGCCCACGAGGTGCCGAACGGCTGGGCGGCCGCGGGGATCGCCCTGTCCTGCGCGGGGCTGACCGGCGTGGCCCTGTGGGGGCTGCGGGGACGCCGGCCGAACTGGGCCGCGATCGGCGCCGCACTCGCCACCGGCCTGACCATCGCCGCCTACACGGTCGTGGACGGTCTGGGCGTACGGGCGTCCGGCTCCTCCCTCGGCTACATCGCCTGGCTGATGGCCGTCGAGGGCGTGGCGATCCCGGCGTACGCCCTCACCCGCATGCGGGGCGAACTCCTCACCGCCCTAAGGCCGTTCGCCGCCCTCGGCCTGCTCGGCGCGGCCCTGTCGGTGCTCGCGTACGGCCTCGTCCTGTGGGCCCAGACCAAGGCGGAACTCGCACCGATCGCCGCGTTGCGCGAGTCGTCGATCATCGTGGGTGCGGCGATCGGTGCCGTCTTCTTCAAGGAGCGGTTCGGGGCGCCGAGGATCGCGGCGGCCGGGCTGCTGGTGGTCGGCATCGGGCTGATGCTGCACGCCAGTTAGCGGTCCGGCAAAGGGTGTCGCCTGTCTGACGCGCGGCCGTCAGGAGGACCGGTTCCCGCAGGACCGATGGCCCGAGGACCGATAGGCGGGCCGGCAGTGGTGCGTGCGGCCGTGTCGAGGAGCACTCTGGAAGCAGGTCTTCCGGAGGTGATCGTCATGATGCACACCGCAGTGGGATGGCATGTCGAGCTGGAGTTCCAGGAGGACGAGACGCACACGCGGGCGGTCGCGATGGTGCGGCTGCCCGACGGGACCGAGGTACGGGCACACGGTCACGCGAGCCGCCACCACACCGACGCGCGGCAGCCGAGGGTGGGTGAGGAGATCGCCGGCGCGCGGGCACTGAACGAGCTCGCGATGCAGATGCTCGCCAAGGCGCACGGCGAGATCGACTCGGCGTCCGGGCGGACCTCGCACTCGATCAACGTCTAGAGGTCGTCCAGAGGTCGTCCATAGCCCGTCCAGAGGGACTGGCGTACCGCCCGTACCAGCGCCTGTGCCCGCGGATCCGCCGTCACGCTCTTCCTGAAGCCGTTCGTCACATAGCCGAAGGCGATGCCGGATTCGGGGTCGGCGAAGCCGAGGGCGCCGCCGCGGCCGGGATGGCCGAAGGAGGTGGGTGCGAGGAGCGGGGAGGCCGTTCCGTGCAGCATGTAGCCGAGGCCGAACCGGGTGTTCACCACGAGCACCCGGTCCGCTCCAGCACTGCGTTCGCCGCGTGCCAGTTCCATCGTCTCCGGCGTGAACAGGCGTGTCCCGCCGTCCACTTCGCCGATCAGCGAGGCGTAGAAGCGCGCCAGCCCCTCCGCCGTCGCGATGCCGTTGGAGGCGGGGAGGGCGGCGGCGCGGTAGGCGGCGTCGTTCTCGTCGGGCAGAGGGGTGATCGCGGCGAAGGCGCGACGGGTGAGGGACGTCCGGTCCGCGTAGGCGTCGGCGACCGCGCGTTTGGGGCGCGTCTTCAGGCCGCCCGGCTCCGCAGGTGGCTCCACCTGGGCCACCCGGCCCACGCGTGAGACCTCGGACCGCGGCAGCCCGAGCCACAGGTCCGCGCCGATCCGGCCCGCGATCTCGTCCGCGATCCACTCGCCGATGTCCCGCCCGGTGACCCGCCGCACCAGCTCGCCCGTCAGCCAGCTGTACGTCTGCGCGTGGTACCCGTGGCCCGTGCCGGGCTCCCACACCGGCGCCTGTGCGGCGACCGCCTCGGCGCCCAGAGCGGGGTCCGCGGCCTGGGTGGGCGTCAGCGGGCGGTCCAGCACGGGCACGCCCGCCCGGTGCGCGAGCAGGTGCCACACCCGCGTCCGCTCCTTGCCCGCCGCCTTGAACTCCGGCCAGTGATCGCCGACGGGCGCGTCCAGGTCCAGCTCCCCGCGCTGGCACAGCAGCAGGAGTACGGCGGCGGCGACGCCCTTGGTCGCCGAGCGCACGATCTGCGCGGTGCCCTGCTGCCACGGCTCGGCATCGACGGCATCGACGGCACCGTCTACGTTCTTCGTGCCGCCCCACAGGTCGACGACCTTGTGCCCGTCCCGGTAGACGGCGACGGCCGCGCCCCGGTCTCCGAGCACCTCGAAGTTCCGCGCGAACGCTTCCCTGACCGGCTCGAAGCCCTCGGCCACCGCACCGTTCACGTCCACGCCCGTACTTCCTTCCGGCTCACCTGCGACTGTGGGAGCAACGCCCCTGCACAGCCTGCGATTCCCCGGTGTCGCTAGCCCAACAGGATCGTTACGTCGATGTTGCCGCGCGTCGCGTTCGAGTACGGGCACACCTCGTGCGCCGCGTCCACGAGCTTCGCCGCGACATCGGCGTCCAGCACGGGCAGCGAGACGCTGAGGGCGACCGCGAGGCCGTAGCCGCGCTGCCCGTTCGGGCCGATGCCGACCTTCGCGGCGACGGTGGAGCCGGTGAGGTCGAAGCCGAAACGGCGGCCGACCAGCACCAGCGCGTTGTGGAAGCAGGAGCTGTACCCGGCGGCGAAGAGCTGCTCCGGGTTGGTGCCGTTCCCGTCGCCGCCGAGCGCCCGGGGCATCGCGACCTTCAGCTCGATCTGGCCGTCCTGGCTGGTGACGTAGCCGTCCCGGCCGCCATGTGCGGTCGCCTCGGCGACGTACATGATTTTCGTCGGCCGGGTGTCGACGGTGGTGTCGTCACTCATGGCTGCCCCCCAGAACGAGTGCGCGCAAATACATCGTGCACAAGGTACTGGCCGGTATGGATGCTGCTGTTACCAGGGGGTAGCAACCGCGGGTAACGCGAGATCAGCGCTTCGCCGCGGCTTCGGCCCGCGCCGCCAGCCGCCACAGCTCCTCGCGCAGACGCGCGACCTCCGGCGCGTCGAGCCCGGTCGCCGCGAGCAGCGCCCCCGGTACGCACGCCGCGCGCTCCCGCAGTTCCTCCCCGCGCCCCGTACACGCGACGAGTACCGAGCGCTCGTCGTGTGCCGCGCGCTCCCGGCGCACCAGCCCCGCCGACTCCAGCCGCTTCAGCAGCGGCGACAGCGTGCCGTAGTCGAGCCGCAGCGCCGCCGCCAGCTCCTTGACCGTGCTCTCGCCGCGCTCCCACAGGACGAGCAGGACCAGGTACTGCGGATAGGTGAGGCCGAGTTCGTCGAGGAGCGGGCGGTAGGAGGACGTCACCGCGCGCTGGGCCGCGTACAGCGCGAAGCACAACTGGTCGTCGAGCAGCAGTGAGGCCGCCGTATGGTCCTCGTTCGTCACGCGCCCATTGTCACGGACCGCGGGTCGAAACCGAAGGGCAGCTCCAGGCGGTGGGCGCGCATCAGGTCCTCGTCGGCCAGCAGCTCGGCCGTCCTGCCGTCCGCCGCGATCACGCCCTCGCTGAGGATCAGGGAGCGGGGGCACAGCTCAAGGGCGTACGGCAGGTCGTGGGTGACCATGAGGACGGTGACGTCCAACGAGCGCAGGATGTCGGCCAGTTCGCGACGGGAAGCCGGGTCGAGGTTGGAGGAGGGCTCGTCCAGCACGAGGATCTCCGGCTCCATCGCGAGCACGGTCGCCACCGCCACCCGGCGCCGCTGCCCGAAGGAGAGGTGGTGCGGGGGCCGGCCCTTGAACTCCGCCATGCCCACCCGGGCCAGTGCCCGGTCGACCCGCTCCTCCAGCTCCGGGCCCTTCAGCCCGGCCGCGGCAGGGCCGAACGCCACGTCCTCGCGGACCGTCGGCATGAACAGCTGGTCGTCCGGGTCCTGGAAGACGATGCCGACCCGGCGCCGGATCTCGGCCATGTGCTGCTTGCCCACGGGCAGTCCGGCGACGTGCACCGAGCCCGCGCCGCCGGTCAGGATGCCGTTGAGGTGGAGCACGAGGGTCGTCTTGCCGGCGCCGTTCGGCCCGAGCAGCGCGACCCGCTCGCCCCGCCCGATGGAGAAGTCCACGCCGAACAGGGCCTGGTGGCCGTCGGGGTAGGCGAAGGCGAGGCCCGAGACCTCCAGGGAAGCAGCACAGTCAGTAGTCACAGGGTCCATCCCAGCAGGCAGACGACGAGGGCGGCGCAGGGGAGCGCGAGGGCGTACGACCACTGCGCCCGGGACGCGGTCACCTCGTCGATCACCGGCATCGAACCGGCGTAACCGCGGCTGACCATGGCAAGGTGCACGCGCTCCCCGCGCTCGTAGGAGCGGATGAACAGGGCGCCGGCCGACTTCGCCAGCACGCCCCAGTGCCGCACGCCGCGCGCCTCGAAGCCCCGCGACTCCCGGGCGATCCGCATCCGCCGCATCTCGTCCGTGATGACGTCGCCGTAGCGGATCATGAAGGACGCGATCTGCACGAGCAGCGGCGGGAGCTTCAACCGCTGCAGTCCCAGCAGGAGTTCGCGCAGCTCCGTGGTGGAGGCGAGCAGCACCGAGGCGGCGACGCCCAGCGTGCCCTTGGCGAGCACGTTCCACGCGCCCCACAGGCCGTTCACGCTCAGCGACAGGCCCAGGACGTCCACCCGATCGCCCTCCGCCACGAACGGCATCAGCACCGCGAACGCGACGAACGGCACCTCGATCAGCAACCGCCTCAACAGGAAACCGGCGGGCACGCGCGCGTGGTACGCGACCACCGCGAGCAACACGGCGTACAGGCCGAAGGCCCACATCGCCTCCCGTGGTGTCGACACCACGACCACCACGAACGCGAACGCCGCCGCCAGCTTGGTGTGCGGCGGCAGGGCGTGCACGGGCGAGTGCCCGTGCCGGTAGAGCTTGTGCGCGTGCCCGGCGCCCATGTCAGACGGCGCTCGTGCTGGTGGGAGACACGTCGGCGGTACGACGCCGGCGCACCGCCCAGAACACCGCGCTGCCCGCGACGACGGTCACACCGACGCCGATCACGCCCGCGAGGCCGCCGGACAGCCGGGCGTCGGACACGTCCTTGACGCCGTAGCCGGCGAGCGGGGAGTCGGACGACGTGTGCTTCTCGGTCCTGCTGTCGATGCCCTTGTCGTGGGCGACCTTCTCCAGGCCGTCGGGGTTGGCCGAGGCGTAGAAGCTGACGAACCCGGCGAGGACGAGAGAGGTGACCAGGCCGGTGATCCACAGCCCTCGACGGGAGGTGCGCGCCGCGACGGGCGCGGAGCTCGCGGGCACGGCGGGCACGTCTACGAGTGCGCCGTCCACGCGCAGCTTGAGCTTCTGCTCCAGGCCGCGCGCGCCGTACACGAGATCCGGACGTACGGCGACGACCGCGCCGACGGTCAGCGCCGTGATGACCGCCTCGCCGATGCCGATCAGGACGTGCACACCGATCATCGCGGTGGCGACCTTGCCGATGGCGATGTCGGTGGTGCCGCCGATCGCGTAGATGAGGGTGAAGGCGCAGGCGGCGGCCGGCACGGACAGGAGCGCGGCGACGAAGGAGGCGAAAGTGATCGAGCGCCGCCTGCGGGGCAGCACCTTCACCAGGCCGCGGAAGACGGCGTATCCGACGACCGTCGTGACGATCGCCATGTCGGTGATGTTCACGCCGAGCGCGGTCAGGCCGCCGTCCGCGAAGAGGATGCCCTGCATGAGCAGGACGACGGACACGCACAGAACCCCGGTAAAGGGGCCGACGAGGATCGCCGCGAGCGCGCCGCCCAGCAGATGGCCGCTGGTCCCCGCCGCGACGGGGAAGTTCAGCATCTGCACGGCGAAGATGAACGCCGCCACGAGGCCGGCCAGCGGAGCCGTGCGCTCGTCGAGCTCGCGGCGCGCGCCGCGCAGGCTCACGGCGATGGCACCCGCGGCGGCGACACCGGTCACGGCGGAGAGGGGAGCGTTGATGAATCCGTCGGGCACATGCACCGTTCGATGATAGTGGCTTGTTGCGAACTCCTTGCAAGAGCGAGTGCCTCGTGCACTGTTCCCGGCGCAGGTGAGTTGTTCTGCGTCAGGGGGCGTGATTCGGAAAATATGGGACATTAGAGAAGGGTGGACGCACAGCTTCCACACAGATCACGCAGCGTGAGAGGTCCGTCACGATGGCTGTAGTCGAACAGTACGCACGAGCCCACATCGTCACGGACGCTGTCATCCCCGACGACGAGACGATCCCCGTCGTCCTGCGCTACGACCCCGACACCGACCCGCGCTCGGTACGGGTGGGCCTCCCCGGGACTCATGAGTGGACGTTCTCGCGCTCGCTCCTGGAACAGGGCCTGCGCGCCCCGGCCGGCAGCGGAGAGGTTCGCGTATGGCCGTGCGGGAGGGTGCAGGCCGTGGTCGAGTTCCATTCGGCGCAGGGCGTCTCGGTGGTGCAGTTCGAGACCAAGTCCCTGCTGCGGTTCCTGCGCCGCACCTACATGGCGGCCGCGCCCGTCACCCGCTGATCAGCCGCTGACCGCTGATCAGCCGCCCATCCTCAGCAGTGCCGCCACGATCGGACCCGCAGTGTCACCGCCGTGGCCGCCCGCCTGGACCACGCCCGCGGCCACGAGGTCGCCGCGGAACGCCGTGAACCAGCCGTTGGGCTTCTTCTGGCCGTCGACCTCCGCCGAACCCGTCTTCGCGCCGTAGTTCGGGCCGAGGCCCGCCATCGCCTTGGACGCCGTGCCGTACGCCGCCGTGTACTGCATGACGTCCTTCAGCTCGGCCTGCGTCTTCGACGACATCGTGCGCGAGGCCTTGGCCAGCGTGCGGTGGTCCACGCTCGGGGAGACCAGATACGGCTGGTGGAAGGTGCCCGACTCCACGGTGGACGCCACCGACGCCATGTTCAGCGGGTTCATGCGGACACCGCCCTGCCCGATCAGGGAGGCGCCCATCTGCGCGCCGCTCTGCACCGGGACCGCGCCGTCGAAGGTCGGGACACCGATGGCCCAGTTGTTCATGCCGAGGCCGTAGACCTGCTGGGCCTCCTGCGTGAGGTCGCTGTTGGACAGTTTCGGCGCGAAGTTGATGAAGGCGTTGTTGCAGGAGGCCCCGAAGGCCAGCTTGAACGTGCCCTTCTTGATCTCCGAGTCGTCGTCGTTGTGGAACGTCCAGCCGGCGAGCTTGTACGTCTTGGGGCACGGGTGCGACTCGTCGGGGTGGACGAGGTCCTTCTCGAAGAGCATCGTCGACGTCACGATCTTCATCGTGGAGCCCGGCGCCAGGGAGCCCTGGAAGGCGACGTTGAAGCCGTGGGAGGTGTTGGCGACGGCCAGGATCTCGCCGGTCGAGGGGCGCATCACGACCGCGGACGCCTTCGCCTGCTTGGCCACCTGCTGCTCGGCGGCCGCCTGCAGCGTCGGGCTGAGCGTCGTCTTCACCGAGCCGGGCGTGCCCTTGCTCAGGGCCAGCAGCGTCTTGTCGGAGTACTTGGCCTTCTCGGACGCCTTGCCGCGCAGTACGCGCAGTTCGATGCCCGCCTTGCCGCCGGCGATCTTGCCGTACTTCTCCCGCAGTCCGTCCAGGACCGGGCCCAGTGACGGGTACTTGGCGGCCGTCAGCTCGCCGCCGTCGCGGTCGTACGCCTTGACCGGGGGCGTACCGGACTCGCCGGTGACCAGGGTGTCGCCGTCCCTGAGGTCGGGGTGCACGACGGAGGCGTGCCAGTCGACGTACGGCTTGCCGTCCGTTTTGCTGCGCACGACCGTCAGCGAACTGTCGTACGCGAGCGGCTTCTTGGTGTCCTTGTACGACACCGTGCCCTTGACGGAGAAGGGGACCTTGTCGCCGGTGCGGGTGCCCTCGGTGAGTGTGACGCCCGTGATGTGGGCGTCCTTGGTGTAGCCGGTCAGCAGGGCGGTGGCCGCCGCCGAGTCGTTCGTGACGGCGGCCGCCTTCGTCACCTTGCCCTGCTGCCAGGCCGCCAGGAAGCCCTGGGCCGCCGTCTTCACCTCGGTCGCGGACAGCGGACCGGTCTTGATGTCCTTGTGGTCGGCGCCCGCGGACGACGTCGACGTCCGGTCGTCGGCCGCCGCCCCGCCGCCGTACAGCGCGTAGGCGGCGAAGCCGGCGCCGCCGATCACCACGGCGATCATCCCGCCGACCACGGCGGGTTTGGTCTTCCGTCGCTCGGCGACGCGCCTTCTGTTGCCCACTGCTCCCGATCCTCCGCAGATCCCAGGGTCCCCGTTGCCCCCAACCATCCCAACGACGCCAACAGCCTAGAGTCCCGTCCTGTACGGGTGACTTCAGCCGCCACTCCGTAGCACAGCTGCGACAATCGGGCCGGCCGCGTCGATGCCGTGGCCGCCGTCCTGGGTCATGGCCGCGGCGGCGATGTCATTGCGGTAACCCGTGAACCAGCTGTTGGACTTGGACTGCCCGTCGACCTCGGCGGAACCGGTCTTCGCGCCGACGGTGCCGCTCAGGCCCGCCATCACGCCGGCTGCCGTGCCGCTGGTGGCGGTGCGGTTCATCATCGCCCGCAGCTGGGCGACCGTACCCGCGGGCAGCCCCTGGGCGGTGGCGAGTTCGCGGTCGTCGAGCTTCGGCGAGACGATGACCGGCTGCCGGAAGCCGCCCGTCATCGCGGTCGCCGTCACCGACGCCATGTTCAGCGGGCTCAGCTGCACCTGGCCCTGGCCGATCATGTTCGCCGCCGTGTCCGGGCCGCCGGAGGCCGGGACCGAGCCGTCGAAGGACGGGATGCCGGTCTTCCAGTTGTCCCTGCCGAGACCGAAGCGGTTCTCCGCCTCGTTCGTGAGGGAGTCCACCTTCACCTCGTCCGCGTACTTCACGAACGCCGTGTTGCAGGAGCGGGCGAAGCTCTCGGAGAGGGTGGCCTTCTCGTTCGGCTGCATGCGCTTGAGGTTGTGGAAGGTCTGGCTCTGCCACACCGCCTTGTTCGGGCAGGGAGCCGGGCCGTTCATGCTGGTGATGCCGTTGTCTATGAGCGTGGCCGCGCTGATGATCTTCATCGTGGAGCCGGGGGCCAGCTTGCCCAGGAACGCGGCGTTGAAGCCGTCGTCACGGTGGTTGGCGACCGCCAGCACCTCACCCGTGCTCGGCTTGACGGCCACCACGGACGACTCGGCGTACTTCTTCACCGCCGTCTCGGCCGCCGCCTGAGCGCTCGCGCTCAGCGTGGTCCGAAGCTTGCCCGGCTTGCCCTTGGCCAGCGTGAGCAGCGTCGTGTCGGCCGAGCCCTCGGCCTCGTGCCGGATGGACAGCTCCTCACCGGGCGTACCGCCCGAGGTCTCGCCGTACTTGGCACGCAGTTCGTCGAGGATCGGGCCCAGCGACGGGTACTTCTCCTTGGTCAGTACGGCGCCGCCCCGGTCCACGGCCTCGATCTCGGGGTTCGCCGACTCACCGGTGACCAGCGTGTCGCCCTTCTGCAGCTGGGGATGGACGACGGACGGCTGCCAGTCGACCAGCGCCCGGCCGGTGGTCCTGCCCCGCACCACCGTCAGCTCGCTCTTGTACGTGAGGGGCTTGGACCTGCCCTCGTACGACACCGTCGCCTTGACCGTGAAAGGGACCGTGGCGCCGCTCGCGGTGCCCGGCGTGATCTTCACGCCGGTGATGTGCGCGTCCTGGCCGTAGGCGGTCAGCAGCGGACCGGCCGCCGCGTCGTTGTTCGTGTACGTCGCCGCCTCGGCCGCCTTCCCCCGCTCCCAGGCCGTGAAGAACTTCGCCGACGCCTGCTTGATCTCGCCGCTGCTGGGCGGCCCGGTCCGCTCCGGCGCCGGTCCGCTCGACCCCGAGCCTCCGCCGTCGCCGTTCAGCGCGGACACGATGTTGAAGGCGCCGTAGCCGGCACCGCCGACCATCACGGCGAACACGCTGCCGATGACAGCGGTTCTGACCCCCCTGCCCATGGTTCTCCTCCCCGTACCCCGTTGTGTGGTGTGCGGGATCCTCTCCGAACCTTTTCTGAACGTGTTCAAGAAGGATCCCGCACGGGCACACTACGCGGCGGAGGTGTCGGATGGGGCGTGAGTTTCCCGATTGATGCGGCTCGCCGGAGAGCCGCCGAAAGGCCTCACCGGAATCCGGCCGCCTCCACCAGGCTGTTCACCGCACTCACGACGGGGGCGCCCACCTCGCCGACCAGGGCGGCGATTCCGGCGATCGAGGCCAGCGCCCCGCGCAGCCGTCCCCGGTCCTGTGTCGAGCCGGCGCGGAGCACCTCGACGGAGGTGTCGAGGGTCTGGCGATCGCTCGCGGGGACCTGTCCGCGCAGTGCCAGCGCCGCCTCGATCAGCTGCTCCAGTGCCGCCTGCGGGCTCACGGCGCCCTGGTTCTTGATGATGCCGATGTTGCGGTCCCCCCACTGCATCACCGAGTCGCCGCTCATGTGGTCACCTTTCCGACGTTGTGGTCGCCGTACTGGTAGATGCTGTCGCCGCTGATGTTGTACGTCGGCATCTGGTAGTGGAACTGGACCTCGGGGTTGTCCATCGCCTCCATGAGCTGGTGGAAGAGCTGGTCCATCAGCTTCTTGTCGTCGCTGGTCAGCGCGGTCTGCGGAGTCCCCGACGTGGTGATCTGCAGGACGTAAAGCGTCGGCGCCTCCAGTACTTTCTGCAGTTCGAGCCAGCCGCGGAGGGCGAGGCCGAGCGCGACGAGGACGATCACGATGCCGACCACCGCCGACGCCCCCATGAGCCCGAGGCCGAAGAGCAGCACGACGGCCTGGATGATCGCGCCCTTGATGAACTTCGACCGGGCCGCGGCGCGATTGGGTACCAGTTCCCGCATCGACGTGCGCGCGATGTTGCGCAGCGGATAGGTGTCAGACCCGATCCACAGAGCACCCTTGCTGACGTGCACGTCGGTGATGTCGCGCGAATACGACATGCGTCACTTCCCCCCTGTTTTTCCGAAAGAGGAGTAGACGGTATTGAATTTCCGGGTGTGGAAATTGCATAAGATATGAAGTGGCGTTTTTTGACCGTATTCCAGTCGAATGTGGCTACACCCAGGTGTCCAGCCACATCCTGGAACGCCAGTCGTCGACCGGGATCGCCGTGCCGGTGTACAGCGGCCAGAAGTAGATGAAGTTCCAGGCGATCAGCAGGACCAGGACGCCCGCGCCCGTCGCCCCGGCCACCCTGCGGGTCTCGCTGGAGCCGGGCGGGCCGATCACCGCGCCGAGCAGCATCGCCACCGCCAGACACAGGAACGGCACGAAGACGACGGCGTAGAAGAAGAAGATCGTCCGCTCCTGGTACAGGAACCAGGGCAGATAGCCGGCCGCGATGCCGCAGGCGATGGCGCCCGCGCGCCAGTCGCGGCGCAGCAGCCAGCGGTAGAGGACGTAGAGGATCGCGAAGCAGGCCACCCACCACAGCAGCGGTGTGCCGATCGCGAGGACCTCACGGGCGCACTTCTGGCCCGCGTCGGCGGGACAGCCGTCCTGGCCGGCCGAGGGGGACTCGTAGAAGTACGAGACCGGGCGGCCGTCGACGATCCAGCTCCACGGGTTGGACATGTAGGTGTGCGGCGAATGCAGGCCGACGTGGAACTTGTAGACCTCGTGCTCGTAGTGCCACAGGCTGCGCCACCAGTCGGGGAACAGCCAGGTCCAGCTGCCGCCCTTGCCGTCGGTGGCGGCCCAGTTGCGGAAGTAGCCGCCCGAGCCGTTCGCGGGGGAGAGGATCCAGCCGGTCCAGGACAGGAGGTAGGTCGCGATCGCGACCGGGACCGTGGCCAGGAACGTGATGCCCGTGTCGCGCTTGAGCACCGCGCCGTACGGGTGCCGGGCGCCCGCCACCTTGCGCGAGCCGACGTCCCACAGGACCGCCATCACGCAGAAGGCGATCAGGATGTACAGGCCGTTCCACTTGGTGCCGATGGCCAGGCCCAGCATCAGGCCGGCCAGCCAGCGCCAGGGGCGCCATCCCAGACGGGTGGTCTCGGCGATGTGCGGATCCGGGCGGACATGGCCGTCGGCGTCCGGCAGGAGCGCGGCCGCGAGTTTCTCCCGCGCCCTGTCACGGTCGATGACCAGACAGCCGAACGCCGCGAGCACGAAGAACATCAGCACGCCGTCGAGCAGCGAGGTACGGCTCATCACGAAGGCGAGGCCGTCCACCGCCATCAGCCCGCCGGCCAGACAGCCGAGGAAGGTCGAGCGGAAGATACGGCGCCCGATACGGCACAGCATCAGGACCGACAGCGTCCCGAGCAGCGCCGTCATGAACCGCCAGCCGAAGGGGTCGAACCCGAAGAGCAGCTCGCCGAGCCCGATGACGTACTTACCGACCGGCGGATGCACGACGTACGCCGCGTCCGTCGGGATCGGGACGTGGCCGTTCGTGGAGAGGATCAGATCATTGGCGTCCTTGTCCCAGTTGACCTCGAAGCCGCGGTGGACGAGCGCCCACGCGTCCTTGGCGTAGTACGTCTCGTCGAATATCACCGCCTTCGGGCTGCCCAGGTGCCAGAACCGCATCACACCCGCCATCAGCGTCACCAGCAGCGGACCGCCCCAGCCCGACCAGCGCGCGATCCGCTCGGCGAGCGCCTTCGGCACGCCCAGGACCTGCCACAACCGCGGGCTGGGCTGCACGTACGACGGCACCAGGCGCTCGCGCACATCGCTTCTCGGCCCCGCCGTGTATCCGAAACGGCGCAGCCGCTGCTGCCACGACGGCGGCTGGTCGTGCGGGGTCTGGCCTTGCCGGGTGTCCGGGGAGGACGCGGTACTGGTCACCGCGCCATCGTAGGGAACGGTGCTGTGTGAGTCCCGTGCATGTGCGGTAACGAGCCGGACGCGTCCGCCCGTGTCCCTGCGCACCCGGTCGCCCCTGGGAGGATGGGGAGGTGACTGGAACCCTTGTTTTGGCGGGCACCCCCATCGGCGACACCGCGGACGCGCCGCCCCGGCTGGCGGCGGAGCTGGCCGGCGCCGACGTGGTCGCCGCCGAGGACACCCGGCGGCTGAGGCGTCTGACGCAGGCGCTGGGCGTCACGCCCAAGGGGCGGATCGTGTCGTACTTCGAGGGCAACGAGTCGGCCCGTACGCCCGAACTCGTCGAGGAACTCGTCGGCGGCGCGCGCGTGCTGCTCGTCACGGACGCCGGGATGCCGTCCGTGTCCGACCCCGGGTACCGGCTGGTCGCCGCCGCCGTCGAGAAGGACATCCGGGTCACCGCCGTGCCCGGCCCGTCCGCCGTGCTCACCGCGCTCGCGCTGTCCGGGCTGCCCGTCGACCGGTTCTGCTTCGAGGGGTTCCTGCCGCGCAAGGCGGGGGAGCGGCTGACGCGCCTGGGGGAGGTCGCCGAGGAGCGCCGGACCCTCGTCTACTTCGAGGCCCCGCACCGTCTCGACGACACCCTCGCCGCCATGGCCGAGGTGTTCGGGGCCGAGCGGCGGGCCGCCGTGTGCCGGGAGCTGACCAAGACGTACGAGGAGGTCAGGCGCGGCGGGCTGGCCGAGCTGGCGGCATGGGCGGCCGAGGGGGTGCGCGGTGAGATCACCGTGGTCGTCGAGGGCGCGCCCGAGAAGGGGCCGGGAGAACTCGACGCCGCCGAGCTGGTGCGGCGGGTCCGGGTGCGCGAGGAGGCGGGGGAGCGGCGCAAGGAGGCGATCGCGGCCGTCGCCGCCGACGCGCGGCTGCCCAAACGAGAGGTCTTCGACGCGGTTGTGGCCGCGAAGAACGCCGCGTCCACGAGTGGTTCGTGAGGACTTCGTGAAGTCCGCCACACCGCCTCTGAGCAGGGCGCATCTCTCCTGAGCGGGCGCCCCACGAGCAGGCAAAAGACTGTCTCGCTAAGCAAAGCCCACAGGGCTCGCGGGGGCCGGTACGGCAAGGAAAGTCCAAATCGACTCCAACAGTCGACAGCCTTGATGCATTCGCTCCGGCGGAAGCGTCCACTGGTCGAAGGGACGCACCCGTCCCTTTGTCCAGCGGACAAGAGGAGCTGGCATGAGTGAGATCGCAGGGCAGTCCGGCCTCCGCGGTGCGGCGACCGCAGTCGTGCACGAGTCGTATTCCTTCGCCTGCATGCGCTGTGGGCACGGCTGGGAGCAGTCGTACGAGATAGAGCACCACAAGGACGTCGAGGGCCACCAGTTCGTGATGTACGTGGCCGACGGCCAGGTCGTGCCCTCACCGCTGTCCAAGCCGACGTGCCACAACTGCGACAGCCATGTCGTACGGATCATGCGGCCGGGGCAGGTCTCGTCCGTGCGCGACGCCGTGCACCCGCAGCAGCGCCGGACGCCCCAGGCCGAGGCGTCGGAGCAGACGTCCGACGGGGCCGGGCAGCGGGACCACCACTGGCATCTGTCCGATCTCCTGCACCCCTTCCGCAAGGCGAGCTGACAGCTCCGGCAGCGGGGCGGGCATGCCCCTTTCGTAGGATCGGGGCATGCCTTCGAACACCTCCGGCCCCGGCGAGAAGACCGGCGAGAAGACCGCACCCCCGCTCCCGGAACCCCTCCGGGTGGCCGTCGCCGACTCCCACACCCACCTCGACATGCAGTCCGGCACGGTCGAGGAGGGCCTCGCGAAGGCCGCTTCGGTGGGTGTGACGACGGTCGTGCAGGTCGGCTGCGACGTCAGGGGCTCGCAGTGGGCCGCCGAGACGGCGGGACTGTACGACGCCGTCCACGCGACCGTCGCCCTCCACCCCAACGAGGCGCCGCGCATCGTCCACGGAGACCCCGACGGCTGGTCCCGGCAGGGCGCGCGGGAACCGGGCGGCACGGCGGCGCTCGACGAGGCGCTCGCCGAGATCGAGCGCCTGGCCGCACTCCCTCAGGTCAAGGGCGTCGGCGAGACCGGCCTCGACCATTTCCGCACCGGCCCCGAGGGCGTGGCCGCCCAGGAGGCCTCCTTCCGGGCCCACATCGAGATCGCCAAGCGGCAGGGCAAGGCCCTCGTCATCCACGACCGCGACGCCCACGCGGACGTGCTGCGCATCCTCAAGGAGGAGGGTGCCCCCGAGCGGACGGTGTTCCACTGCTACTCCGGCGACGCCGAGATGGCCCAACTGTGCGCCCGCGCCGGATACTTCATGTCCTTCGCCGGCAACATCACCTTCAAGAACGCCCAGAATCTGCGGGACGCGCTCGCCGTGGCACCGCTGGAGCTGGTCCTCGTGGAGACCGACGCGCCGTTCCTGACACCGGCGCCGTACCGCGGACGGCCCAACGCCCCGTATCTCATTCCGGTCACGGTGCGCGCGATGGCGGCCGTGCGGGGCATCGACGAGGACGCGCTGGCGACAGCCCTCGCCGCGAACACCGCGCTGGTCTTCGGCTACTGAGGGTGCCCGGTACATAACCCTCCGGTAACGCGGGGCGGGTTCGACTCGGGCCCCACCGCAACCCTGTGTAGTTGCGCCGCTTTGGAGAGTGACACTCGCTCCGCTAGGTTCTGGTGCCCGATCCGGACCCCTCTGGACCCCTCCGGCCCCTGGAGCGTGTCGGCGTGAGCAACTCGCAGTTCTCGCAGTACTCGAAGGACTCGCAGTACGAGACGTATGAGTCGCCCGGCCCGAATCCGGGCTACCCGCCGCCTGAGTACGGCGGTTTCGACGTGCACAGCGCGCAGACGCTGGCGTACGGGATGCCCGGGGCGAACGGTGACACGTACCGGCCCGCCTACGAGTCGGCCCGGTCTGCCGCGATGTCCGGGTCGGCCGAGACGCCCGGGCCGGTCCTTCCGCGGCAGGCGGGGAGCGCGACGGGCGAGCCGCCACCCGCGCCCGCCAGGGCCGCCAGGCCCGCCGGGCCCGCGGCCCGCGCCGAGGCGACCGAAGGAGGCCGAAGGGCCGCCCGCCGGCGTAGGCCCCGCTACATGGAGCGCTCGGACACCACCGTGCGTCGGCTGCTGCCCCAGGCGCTGGTCGTCGCCTTCCTGGCCGGCGGCACCACCGCGTTCGTCGCCAAGGACAAGGCCGTCGAGCTGACGGTCGACGGCACCCCGCGCACCCTGCACACCTTCGCGGACGACGTGACCGAACTGCTCTCGCAGGAGAGCGTCGAGGTGGGCGCGCACGACGTGGTCGCGCCCGCCCCCGGCACGCCGCTCGCCAGCGGTGACGAGGTCGCCGTGCACTACGGGCGCCCCGTGCGGCTCACCATCGACGGACACCGGCGCGAGGTGTGGACGACCGCGCACACGGTGCAGGAGGCGCTCGAACAACTCGGAGTGCGCGCACAGGGCGCCTACATGTCCGTCTCGCGCTCCCAGCCCATCGGGCGCGCCGGGCTCGCACTCGACGTACGCACCGAGCGCTCCGTGACGATCATGGCCGACGGTCACGCCCGCACCCTCCGCACGAACGCCGCGACGGTGCGCGAGGCCGTCCAGCAAGCCGGCGTCACGATGCAGGGCGAGGACACCACGTCCGTGCCGGCGGACAGCTTCCCGCGCGACGGGCAGACCGTCACCGTGCTGCGGATCAGGGGTTCCAAGGAGGTCCGCGAGGAGGCGATCCCGTTCAAGGTGGAGCGGACGGACGACCCCTTGCTGTTCAAGGGGACGGAGGTCGTGGAGCGGGCCGGACAGCCCGGGCTGCGGCGGGTCACCTACTCCCTGCGCACCGTCAACGGCGTGCAGCAGAAGCCGCGTGCGACCGACTCGGAGGTGGTGCGCGAGCCGCAGTCCGAGATCGTGAAGGTCGGCACCAAACCGCTGCCCACGTCCGTGCACGGCGCCGACGACCTGAACTGGAAGGGCCTGGCGGCCTGTGAGTCGGGCGGACGGTCCCACGCCGTCGATCCTTCGGGGACCTATGGCGGCCTGTACCAGCTGGACTCCCGTACCTGGCACAGTGTCGGCGGCAGTGGGCGGCCGCAGGACGCGCCGGCGGCGGAGCAGACGCTGCGTGCGAAGAAGCTGTACGTGCGCCGGGGGGCGAGCCCCTGGCCGCACTGCGGGGTACGACTGCGCGGGTGAGCGGCGGCCTCGCGCCGCCCCGTACCCTTGTCGCCGTGAGTACCAGCCCCGCCCCCGACGCCCTCCTGGGCCCCGCCGACGTCCGTGAACTCGCGGCAGCCCTCGGCGTGCGGCCCACCAAGCAGCGCGGCCAGAACTTCGTGATCGACGCGAACACCGTGCGGCGCATCGTGCGCACCGCCGACGTCCGGCCGGACGACGTGGTGGTGGAGGTCGGCCCCGGGCTCGGCTCCCTCACGCTCGCGCTGCTGGAGGCCGCCGAGCGCGTCACCGCCGTCGAGATCGACGACGTACTGGCCGGGGCGCTGCCCGCCACCGTCGCGGCCCGGATGCCGGAGCGCGCGGAGCGGTTCGCGCTGGTGCACTCCGACGCGATGCGGGTGACCGAGCTGCCCGGGCCCGCCCCGACCGCGCTGGTCGCGAACCTCCCCTACAACGTCGCCGTGCCGGTCCTCCTGCACATGCTCGAGACCTTCCCGAGCATCGAGCGGACCCTCGTCATGGTTCAGGCGGAGGTCGCCGACCGCCTGGCCGCCGCGCCCGGCTCGCGGGTGTACGGCGTCCCGTCCGTGAAGGCCAACTGGTACGCCGAGGTCAAGCGGGCCGGCGCCATCGGGCGCAAGGTCTTCTGGCCGGCACCGAACGTCGACAGCGGGCTCGTCTCGCTCGTCCGCCGGAGCGAGCCGATCAAGACCACCGCCTCCCGGCGCGAGGTGTTCGCCGTCGTCGACGCGGCGTTCGCCCAGCGGCGCAAGACCCTGCGGGCCGCGCTCGCCGGATGGGCGGGCTCGGCCCCCGCGGCGGAGGCGGCCCTCGTGGCCGCCGGAGTCTCGCCGCAGGCGCGCGGTGAGGCCCTCACCGTCGAGGAGTTCGCGCGCATCGCCGAGCACGGCGGGAGCGCCGAGCACGGCGAGAGCGCAGGGAGCGCCGAGCACGCCGGGAACACCGAGCACGCCGGGAGCGCCGGGAACACCGGGAACTTCGAGCACGTCGAGCACGTCGAGAACAAGGAGCCCGGGCAGAAGTGAGCGTCACCGTCCGTGTTCCCGCCAAGGTCAACGTCCAGCTCGCGGTGGGCGCCGCCCGCCCCGACGGCTTCCACGACCTGGCCAACGTCTTCCTCGCGGTCGGCCTCCACGACGAGGTGACCGTGACGCCCGCCGCGGAACTCCGCGTCACCTGCACGGGCCCCGACGCCGGCCAGGTGCCCCTGGACCGCACGAACCTGGCGGCGCGCGCGGCGCTCGTGCTCGCCGAGCGGCGCGGCATCGAGCCGGCCGTGCACATCCACATCGCCAAGGACATCCCGGTCGCCGGCGGTATGGCGGGCGGCAGCGCGGACGGCGCGGGCGCCCTGCTGGCCTGCGACACGCTGTGGGGGACGGGTGCCTCCCGGGCCGAACTGCTCGCCATCTGCGCGGAGTTGGGCAGCGACGTGCCGTTCAGTCTGGTGGGCGGGGCCGCGCTCGGCACCGGCCGCGGGGAGAAGCTGCGCACGCTGGAGGTCGGCGGAACCTTCCACTGGGTCTTCGCGATGGCCGACCGCGGACTGTCCACCCCGGCCGTCTTCCGCGAGTTCGACCGGCTGGGGGAGGGGCTCGACATCCCCGAGCCCGTCGCCTCCGAGGAGCTTCTGGACGCGCTCGCGAAGGGCGACCCGGACGCGCTCGCCGCGGCCGTGTCCAACGATCTGCAGCCCGCCGCCGTCTCGCTCTTCCCGGAGCTCGCCGACACCCTCGCGGCCGGCCGCACCGCCGGCGCGCTCACCGCGCTGGTCTCGGGCTCGGGCCCGACCACGGCATTCCTCGCCCGGGACACCGAGTCGGCGGCCAAGGTCGCGGACGCGCTGAAGACCTCGGGCACGTGCCGCACGGTGCGCACCGCATCGGCGCCCGTGCCGGGCGCGACGGTGCTGAGCGGCCGGCGGTCCTGAGCGGCTGACGGGGGCCGGCGCCGGGACCCGTGAAAGGCAAGGCGCCCCGCCGACTACCCTGGAAGGTCGATCGACCCCCTGGGCAGGAGAGTAATGGCCGTCAATCTGGTCAATGTCGAGAACGTCAGCAAGGTGTACGGCACTCGTGCCCTCCTCGACGGCGTCTCCCTCGGCGTCTCGGAGGGCGACCGGATCGGGGTCGTGGGACGCAACGGAGACGGCAAGACGACCCTCATCCGCATGCTGGCCAAGCTGGAGGAGGCCGACACGGGGCGGGTCACCCACTCCGGCGGGCTCCGCCTCGGCGTGCTCACGCAGCACGACTCCCTCGACCCGAACGCCACCGTCCGGCACGAGGTCATCAGGGACATGGAAGACCACGAGTGGGCCGGGAACGCGAAGGTGCGCGACGTGCTCACCGGGTTGTTCGGAGGGCTCGACCTGCCCGGCTTCCCGCAGGGACTCGACACCGTCATCGCGCCCCTCTCCGGCGGTGAGCGTCGGCGTATCGCGCTCGCCAAGCTGCTCATCGAGGAACAGGACCTGATCGTCCTCGACGAGCCCACCAACCACCTCGACGTCGAGGGCATCTCCTGGCTCGCCCGGCATCTGCGGGAGCGGCGGTCCGCGCTCGTGTGCGTGACCCACGACCGGTGGTTCCTCGACCAGGTGTGCACGCGGATGTGGGACGTGCAGAAGGGCGACGTCTACGAGTACGAGGGCGGCTACTCCGACTACGTCTTCGCGCGGGCCGAGCGTGAGCGCATCGCCGCCACCGAAGAGGTCAAGCGGCAGAACCTGGTCCGCAAGGAGCTGGCCTGGCTGCGCCGCGGCGCCCCCGCCCGTACGTCCAAGCCGCGCTTCCGCGTCGAGGCCGCCAACGAGCTGATCGCGGACGTACCGCCGCCGCGCGACAGCAGCGAGCTGATGAAGTTCGCCTCCACCCGGCTCGGAAAGACCGTCTTCGACCTGGAAGACGTCACCGTGCAGGCCGGTCCCAAGGTGCTGCTCAAGCACGTCACCTGGCAGCTCGGGCCCGGCGACCGCATCGGCCTGGTCGGTGTCAACGGCGCCGGCAAGACCTCCCTCCTGCGCGCCATGGCCGAGGCCGCCCGCAGCGAGGGCGAGACGCAGCCCGCCGCCGGGCGGGTCGCCGTCGGCAGGACCGTCAAGCTCGCGTACCTCTCCCAGGAGGTCGCCGAGCTCGACCCGAACCTGCGGGTCCTGGAGGCGGTGGCGCAGGTACGCGAGCGCGTCGACCTCGGCAAGGGGCGGGAGATGACCGCCGGGCAGCTGTGCGAGACGTTCGGGTTCAACAAGGAGAAGCAGTGGGCGCCGGTCGGCGACCTGTCCGGCGGTGAGCGGCGGCGGCTGCAACTGCTGCGGCTGCTCATGGACGAGCCCAACGTCCTCTTCCTCGACGAGCCCACCAACGACCTCGACATCGAGACCCTGACCCAGCTGGAGGACGTCCTCGACAGCTGGCCCGGCTCGATGATCGTCATCTCCCACGACCGGTTCTTCGTCGAACGCACCACCGACCGGGTCTTCGCCCTGCTCGGCGACGCCACCCTGCGGATGCTGCCGCGCGGCATCGACGAGTACCTGGAGCGGCGCCGGCGGATGGAGGAGGCGGTCGCCGCCTCGTCGCCGGTCGTGGAGAAGGCCGTACCCGAGAAGAGCGCGGCCGGCCAGCGCGCCGCCAAGAAGGAACTCCAGAAGATCGAGCGGCAGCTCGACAAGGTCTCCGAGCAGGAGGCGAAGCTGCACGCCCAAATCGCCGAGAACGCCACGGACTTCGCAAAGGTGGCCCAACTCGACGCCGAGCTGAGGGACTTGACGGGCCGGCGGGAGGAGCTGGAGCTGCAGTGGCTGGAACTCGCCGAGGACGCGTGAAGGGTGCGTGAAGGCGCATAACGGCGGCATCACGGGCCGGTTCTCCCTTGGGAACAGGGGATGAACCGGCCCGGTGCGCTGTCGGCCCCGGGTGATAGAAAGAGCCGTCTGAGAACTTTCTGAGTACGACTCTGGGTCCATCACGTACCTCAGGGCGTGGCTAAAAATCAGTGAACGAGGGGGAGACGCGCTGATGACTCAGCCGCCCAACCAACCGCCGCAGCCCGGTGGTTTCGGAGCGCCGCACAACCAGCCGCAGCCCGGTTTCGGAGTTCCGCAGACCCCGCCGCCGCCCCAGGGCCCGCCGCAGACGCCGCCGCCCCCACAGGCCCCGCCGTCCGGCGCCCCGCAGCCCGGCTACGGCTACCCCCAGGCACCGCAGGCCCCCCAGCAGCCAGGCCCGTACGGCCAGCAGCCCGGCCCCTACGGTCAGCCGGCGGCCCCCTACGGCCAGCCCGGCCCGTACGGACAGCCCCAGCAGCCCGGCCCGTACGGCCAGCAGCCCGGTTACGGCTACCCGCAGGCGCAGTACCCCGGCGCGCCCGGCACCCCGCCGCCCGGCCCCGGCTCCAAGAACCCCTTCAAGGGCAGGCCCGTGCTCGTCGTCGCGGCGGTGGTCGCCGCGCTGGCCGTCATCGGCGGCACCGTCTTCGCCGCGACCAGCGGGGGCGGCGACGACAAGAAGAAGCCGGTCGCCGAGAAGAGCGACGACTCCAAGGCCTCCCCGTCCGACGCCCCGGTGAACCCCGGTGACGGCAGCGGCGACGGCGGCTCGGACTCCGAGAACCTCAACGAGGGTCGCCAGGCGGGCGAGTCGAAGGTCCTCTGGTACAAGGAGGCGCCGGACGCGCCCGGTTCAGGCGCCGACGCCCCCGGCATGTGGATCACCGACAAGGCGGCGGTGAAGGCGGCGTACAAGCAGGTCTTTGCCTACAACGTGGGCGACGGCAAACCCACTTGGGCCCCGATCACCTTCCCGCAGAAGATCTGCGCGGTCAGCCACCAGCAGTCGGCCGACGGCAAGGTCGTGGTGGCCTACGAGAGCGGCACCAGCGACCGCGCCCGGTGCAACCAGCTCCAGCAGATCGACCTGAACACCGGCGAGAAGGGCTGGAAGACCCAGCTCACCGACGGCGCGCTGTTCGACAGCACCATCACCGTCTCCCTGTCCATCACCGGCAAGACGCTGATGGTGGGCCGCTCGCAGTCCGGAGTGGCGTACAACGTCGACTCGGGCAAGAAGCTCTTCGACAAGAAGAAGTACGGCGACTCGTGCTTCCCGACCGCGTTCGCGGGCGGCAGCAGGCTGCTGTCCGTCGCCTCCTGCGACGCCACCGGATCGAACGAGCACGACGAGATGCAGCAGCTCGACCCGGCCACCGGCAAGGTCAAGTGGACGCAGAAGTTCGACAAGGGCTGGACGGTCGCGCGCACGTACTCCGTCGACCCGCTGGTCGTCTACAGCACGAACGAGGACAAGAAGGCGTGGAACATCTCCACGTTCAACGCCAACGGCACCTTCCGCTCGCAGGTGAGTTTCGACGAGAACTTCGGCCCCCAGTGCGGCTGGGCGATCCTCTCGCGTGACCTTCAGGGCTGCCAGGGCGTGGCCTCCGACTCCAGCACCCTCTACCTGCCGACCGACGCCACGACCGGCGCCAACGAGATCGTCGCGATCAACCTCGCGAACGGCAAGGAGAAGTGGCGCGTCAAGTCCCCCGCGGACGAGTCGATGCTGCCGATCAGGGTCGAGGGCGGAAAGCTCATCGCGTATGTCGAGCCGTCGTACGACGCGGGCGGCCAGGTCGTGTCGATCGCGACCGGCGGATCGGGCCACAAGCCGGTGAAGCTGCTGCAGAACCCGGCAGGCGCCGCGGAGATCGAGAACGGCTTCTTCTCCAAGGACTTCGACTGGGTCGACGGGCGCTTCTACCTCTCGACCACCCGGCTGACCGGCAATGACGAAGCGAAGGAGAAGTTGATGCTCGCCTACGGCAAGTGACTCTTCCCTCTCTTCCTTCGTTCAAGCAGTCCCCGCCGCCCGGCCGCCACGCTTCGAGGTAACGCACACGATGACCCAGCCACCGCCCCCGCCGCCCCACCAGCCCCCGCAGCAGGGCGGTTTCGGCCCGCCCCAGGACCAGCCGCCGCAGCAGCCCGGCTTCGGCGCCCCGCAGCAGCCGGGCTACGGCTACCCGCAGGCGCCCCAGCCGCCCCAGTCTCCGCAGACACCCCCTCCGCCGCCTCCGCAGCAGCCCGGCTACGGCTATCCCCAGGCGCCGCAGCAGCCGCAGCAGCCGCAGCCGCCGCAGACGCCCCCGGGCTACGGCTACCCCGGCCAGCAGCCGAACCCGTACGGGCAGACCCCGAACCCCTATGGCCAGCAGCCCGGTTACGGCTACCCGCAACCGACCATGCCGCTGCAGCCGCAGGCCGGGCAGCCCGCCGGCGGGCGGGGGCTCAGCACGCAGACGACCATCATCGTCGCGGCGGTCGTCGCGATCGCGCTGATCGTCGGCGGCGGCATCTGGTACGCCTCGTCAGGCAAGGGCGACGACAAGAAGCACGACACCGCGAGTTCGAGCGGCGGCACCGGCGGCAAGGACGGCAAGGGCGACACCGGCGGGTCGTCGACCAAGGGCGACGAGAAGGTGCCCGCGAACCCCGGCTCCCATGTCCTGTTCCAGGTCCCGGAGCCCAAGGTGGACGACAGCACCGTCGTGGCGGGTTCGTGGCTCACCGACAAGGCCTACGTCAAGGCCGGCGTCGCCGAGATCAACGGCTACGACCCCGAAAAGGGCAGCAAGCTCTGGACGATCGCGCTGCCCGGCCCGGTGTGCGAGGCCAGTTCGCACACCACCGCGGACAACAAGACGGCCATCGTCTTCCAGCCGAAGATGCCGGCGAAGAACAGCTCGGCGGGCTGCAGCCAGGTCGCGGCGATCGACCTGGACGCGGGCAAGAAGCTGTGGACGAAGACGGTCAACTCCGGTGACCGGCCGATCAGTCTGGACAACGTCACGGTCAGCGCGAACACCGTCGCCGCGGGCAGCAGCAGCGGCGGCGCCGCCTGGGACGTCACCTCCGGCAAGTCCCTGTGGGCGCCCAAGCCCACGGACACCTGCTACGACGCCGGTTACGGCGGCGGCGAGAAGCTGGTCGCGGTGCGCAAGTGCGGCTCGTACGAGCAGCGCCAGCTGCACATCCAGACCATCGACCCCAAGTCCGGGAAGGTGATCTCGGAGTACAAGATGACCTCGGGCATCGAGTACGCCTCCGTGGTGTCGACGAACCCGCTGGTGGTGGCCGCCGACGTCGGCGACAGCGCGGGCGACGGCAGCGGCATCTCGGACTTCTTCTCCATCGACAACAAGACCGGCAAGCTGATCAACCGGATCTCGGCGCCGGGCGACCAGTTCGCGGCCAAGTGCGACGGCATCACGAGGGTCGAGGCGTGCACCGGCATCGCCGTCGGCAACGGGCGGCTGTACATCCCGACCGAGGAGCACGACGGCACCGGGGAGTACAGCCAGACCAACGAGATCGTCGCGTTCGACCTGGCCACCGGCAAGCAGACCGGCCAGCGCGCGGACGCGGGCGACGGCTTCACGATCACCCCGCTGCGCATGGACGGCGCCAACGTGATCGCGTACAAGCGCCCGCCATACGACAAGGGCGGCCAGGTCGTCAGCATCGACGGCGGCTCCTTCAAGGAGACGAAGCTGCTGGAGAACCCGGCGACGGAGTCGGTGCGCGACGTGGAGACGAGCATGTCCCCGGAGTACTCCGAGATCATCTATGCGCAGGGGCACCTGTACATGTCCGGGGTCTACGCCGACAAGCCGTCGAGTACCGGTGACAAGGAGTATCTGGCGATCGGGTTCGGCGCCGGCGGCTGAGCCCGCGCGACAGCCGTGCCACGGCCCCGTCCCTGCTCAGGGGCGGGGCCGTGCGCGTACCGGCCGTCACCTTCGCATGTCAGAAATTCCGTCGATCCGGGGCACTTCTCACCGGTAGGGGGAGCGCATCGTCGAACAAGCGTGTAGCTTCCGGGGGCATGAAGAGCGGGGGAGCCGGGGGGGCTTCTGTCCGCGCGGACCAGTGGGCATCCATAGTGGGGCATCCATGGACATCCATTGGGGGACTGGGGGGTTGCTTCGATGGGAGTGCGGCTCATGGTGGTCGACGACCACCGACTGCTCGCCGAGGCGCTGGCCTCGGCGTTGAAGCTGCGCGGGCACCGGGTGCTCGCCGCGGCGGCGCCGGCCGCGGGCGCGGCGGAGCTGGTGATCACCCGTGCGCCGGAGGTGTGTCTGCTGGGGACGGCGACACCGGCGGAGCCGGGCATCTTCGATCCGGTGGTGAGGATCAAACGGGAGCGTCCGCAGGTCGCTGTCGTGGTCCTGGGCCCGGTGCCGAACCCACGCGGCATAGCCGCCGCCTTCGCCGCGGGCGCCTCGGGCTACGTACGCCATGACGAGCGCATAGAGGGTGTCGAGCGCGCGATCATGAAGGCAAGGGCGGGTGAGGCGGCGGTGGCCCCGCAGCTTCTGCAAGGAGCCTTCAGCGAACTCCTCAACCCCGCCGCCCAGCCGGACGACGAGGGCCAGCGTCTGCTGCAGATGCTCACCCCGAGGGAGGTCGAGGTCCTGGTCCGGGTCGCCGACGGCGAGGACACCCGCCTGATCGCGGCCGGCATGGGCATCGCCCCGTCCACCGCCCGCACCCACGTCCAGCGTGTCCTGATGAAACTCGGCGTCGGCTCCCGCCTGGAGGCAGCGGCCCTGGCGGCCCGTACCGGCCTGCTGGACAGAGCGGGCCCGCTGACGCACCCGGCAACGCCGGTGACGCATGCGGAAGCGGGACCGGAGGCCCTGTGACCTCTGGGGGAGGCGTGGTGGTCCCGGCGGGGTGGAGACGGGGCGGGGCCGGAGGCCCTGGGCTCTCCGGCCGGTGGCCGTCACTCCGGGTGTGAGGCCGGAGCGTCGTCCCCCTGTCCCGGGGAGTCCCCCTGTCCCGGTGCGACCGCCGGAGTCGGCGGAGGGGTCGGGCGCAGCTTCAGCCAGGCCAGGAAGAAGATGCCGAGGAGCAGCATGGCGATGCCGGTCCACAGGTTGATGTTGATGCCCTGGGCCTTGTCGATCGCGGCCTGGTCGTCGGTGATGCCGGCGATCGTGACGATGATGCCGTAGAGGACGAACACGCCGCCGATGATGCGGCGCAGGTCGAAGATGCGGGCCGCGGTCGCGGACTTCTCCTGCAGCTCGGTGACCTCGCGCTGGACGTCCTTGTCGGAGTATCCGGAGTATCCGGAGGGTCCGGACTGATCAGTCATGGTTTTCCAACTCCCCAGTCAGGATGCCATCAGAACGAGAACGGGATGTAGCAGGCGGCGGCGATGATCACGGCGCCCCAGCCCAGCAGGGCCGGCTTCCGGTACCAGGCGTCGTCGCCGGCGGCGGGCGGTTCCTCCATGCCGGGGGAGGTGGTGCCGTAGACCAGGCCCTCCAGCTCCTCGGCCGGCTTCGGCTCGGTGAACAGCGACACGACGACCATCACCACCCCGCCGGCGACGAAGCCGACGATCGCGGAGACGAAGTTGGCGCCCTGGTCGGTGGGGATGGAGATGATGCCCTGCTTGTAGATCCAGAAGTAGTTCACCATCGCCGACACCGTGCCCGCGAGCAGGCCCCAGAAGCCGGACTTCACGGACGCGCGCTTCCAGAACATGCCGACGATGAAGACGACGAACATCGGCACGTTGAAGAAGGAGAACAGCGTCTGGAGGTAGCTCATGATGTTCGAGAACGACGATGCCAGGAAGGCCGTGCCGACCGAGGCGCAGACGCCGACGACCGTGATCAGGCGACCGAAGCGGACGTAGTACGCGTCCTCGCGGCCCTTGACGATGTACCGGCCCCAGATGTCGTTGGTGAACACCGTGTTGAAGGACGACACGTTGGCCGCCATGCCCGCCATGAACGCGGCCAGCAGACCGGTCACCGCGATGCCGAGAACGCCGTTGGGCAGCAGTTCCTGCATCAGGTAGGGGATGGCGTCGTTGTACTGGTAACCGGACTTGGCGGTACCGAAGTTCGGTACGAGCGCGGCGGCGACCAGGCCCGGGATCATCACCAGGAAGACGATGAAGATCTTCGGGTAGGCGGCGATCAGCGGGGTGCGCCGGCCGGCGGAGAGGTTCTTCGCGGACAGGGCGCGCTGCACCTCGGCGAAGTTGGTCGTCCAGTAGCCGAAGGACAGCACGAAGCCGAGGCCCAGGACGATGGTCAGCCAGTTGGCGCCGAGCGGGTTGGGGCTGCCGATACCGGTGCCGCCCCAGGCGGTGGTGAAGTTCGCGCCGTGGGTCGCGGTGAGCTTGTCGGTCAGGCCGCCCCAGCCGCCGACCTTCTTCAGGCCCAGCACGACGATCGGGATGAGGGCCGCGAGGATCACGAAGAACTGCAGCACCTCGTTGTAGATCGCGGACGACAGACCGCCGAGGGTGATGTACGCCAGCACGAAGGCGCCGGCCACCACGATCGCCACCCACTGCGGCCAGCCCAGCAGCGCCTCCACGACGATCGCGAGGGCGTACAGGTTCACACCGGCGATGAGGATGGCGGCGAACGCGAACAGGATCGAGCTGAGCAGGTGTGCCCACTTGTCGAAGCGCAGCAGCAGCATCTCGGGGACCGAGCGCACCTTGCTGCCGTAGTAGAAGGGCATCATCACCAGGCCGAGGAAGACCATGGCGGGGATGGCGCCGATCCAGTACCAGTGCACGGTGTACGCCCCGTACTGCGCGCTGTTCGCGGCCATGCCGAGGATCTCGGTGGCGGCCAGGTTGGCCGAGATGAACGCGAGACCGGTGATCCAGGCGGGCAGGGAGCGCCCGGAGAGAAAGAAGTCGAGGCTGGTCTTCACCGACGCGCGGGCGGCGAAACCGATGCCGAGGACGACGGCGAAGTAGATGCCGAGGATCGTGTAGTCGAGCCAGTTCGTGGGGAGTCGTAGCTCGGCGGCCAGCTGCATGGCCGTATATGTGGGGGTTTGCATAAGAACTCGCTTCGTCGCGTGAACTGATCCAGAGCGGAACCTACGCCTGCGCGTTCAGTAATTGAACACTTCTGCTGATGGGCTTTGTTTGATTGTGATGTTGACGGATGTGGGAGGTCATGTTCCAATGTGTTCGGTTATGTTTGATGAGTGAGTAGCTGGCAGTGGTGGCTCGGATAGGGAGTCCGCAGTGAAGAAGACCTCGACCCGTTTGGCCGACGGTCGCGAGTTGATCTACTACGACCTGCGTGACGATCACGTGCGGGACGCGGTGGACAAGCGCCCGCTGGAGCGGACCGTCACCACCTCCGAGACCCGCCGCGACCCGCTGCTCGGCGACTCGGTCGCCATCGCCTCGCACCGCCAGGGCCGCACCTACCACCCGCCGGCCGACGAGTGCCCCCTGTGCCCCTCCCAGGGTGACCGCCTGAGCGAGATCCCGGACTCGTCGTACGACGTCGCCGTCTTCGAGAACCGGTTCCCCTCCCTGGCCGGCGACTCGGGCCGCTGCGAGGTCGTCTGCTTCACCTCCGACCACAACGCGTCCTTCGCCGACCTGACCGAGGAGCAGGTGGCCCTGGTCCTGGAGGCGTGGACGGACCGGACGTCCGAGCTGTCGCATCTCCCCTCCGTGGAGCAGGTGTTCTGCTTCGAGAACCGGGGCGCGGAGATCGGAGTGACGCTCGGACATCCGCACGGCCAGATCTACGCGTACCCCTTCACGACCCCCCGCACCGCACTGATGTTGCGTTCGCTCGCAACTCACAAGGAGGCGACGGGCGGTGAGAACCTCTTCGACGCCGTCCTGGAGAGCGAACTCGCCGGGGAGCGGGTCGTCCTGGAGGGTGAACACTGGGTGGCGTTCGTGCCGTACGCCGCGCACTGGCCGTACGAGGTCCACCTGTACCCGAAGCGCCGCGTGCCCGATCTGCTCGGTCTCGACGAGGGGGCGCGCACAGAGTTCCCCAAGGTCTATCTGGAACTCTTGAGGCGCTTCGACCGGATCTTCGACGGGCCGGGTGGAGGGAAAGAGGGCGCGAGCCAGTCCCTCACGCCGTACATCTCGGCCTGGCATCAGGCCCCGTTCGGCGCGCTGGAGGACTTCGAGGGCGTCAACCGCGACGACTTCGCGCTCCACCTCGAGCTTTTCACCATCCGCCGAACCTCCGGCAAGCTGAAGTTCCTCGCGGGTTCCGAGTCCGGCATGAGCGTGTTCATCAACGACGTGCCGCCGGAGCGCGCGGCCGAGCGACTGCGAGAGGTAGCGAGTTGATGAGCGGTAAGTACCTGGTCACGGGCGGCGCGGGTTACGTCGGCAGTGTGGTCGCCCAGCATCTGCTGGAGGCGGGCCACGAGGTCGTCGTGCTCGACAACCTCTCCACAGGATTCCGGGAGGGCGTCCCGGCCGGTGCGACCTTCGTCGAGGGCGACATCCGCGACGCCGCCAAATGGCTGGACTCCTCCTTCGACGCGGTCCTGCACTTCGCCGCGTTCTCGCAGGTCGGCGAGTCGGTCGTGAAGCCCGAGAAGTACTGGGACAACAACGTCGCCGGCACCATGGCACTGCTCGGCGCGATGCGCGAGGCGGGCGTCGGCAAGCTGGTCTTCTCCTCCACGGCGGCCACGTACGGCGAGCCGAAGGAGGTCCCGATCGTCGAGTCGGCGCCCACCTCGCCGACCAACCCGTACGGCGCCTCGAAGCTCGCCGTCGACCACATGATCACCGGCGAGGCGGCGGCCCACGGCCTGGGCGCGGTCTCGCTGCGTTACTTCAACGTGGCGGGCGCGTACGGCAAGCAGGGCGAGCGCCACGACCCCGAGTCGCACCTGATCCCGCTGGTGCTGCAGGTCGCGCAGGGCAGGCGGGACGCGATCTCCGTCTTCGGCGACGACTACCCGACGCCGGACGGCACCTGCGTGCGCGACTACATCCATGTCGCGGACCTCGCCGACGCCCACCTGCTCGCGCTGAAGGCCGCCACCCCCGGCGAGCACCTCATCTGCAACCTGGGCAACGGCGAGGGCTTCTCGGTCCGCCAGGTCATCGAGACGGTCCGGCAGGTCACCGGCCACCCGATCCCGGAGGTCGTGGCCCCGCGCCGGGGCGGCGACCCGGCGGTCCTGGTGGCGTCGGCCGCCACGGCCCGCGAGAAACTGGGCTGGAACCCGTCCCGCGCGGACCTCGCGGGGATCGTCGCGGACGCTTGGCAGTTCGCGCAGCACATCGCAAGCACGACCAGGGAGCAGTAGTGGGTGCACAGCAGGTCCGGGAAGGCTTCGCCGCACTGTACGGAGCCGAGCCGGAGGGCGTCTGGTCGGCGCCGGGCCGCGTCAACCTCATCGGTGAGCACACCGACTACAACGACGGCTTCGTGATGCCCTTCGCGCTGCCGCACACCGCCGTCGCGGCCGTCTCACGGCGCGAGGACGGCGTCCTGCGCCTGCACTCGGCGGACGTCGAGGGCGGGGTCGTGGAACTGCGCCTGGACGCCCTGGCCCCGGAGTCGGACCGCGGCTGGACGGCGTACCCGGCGGGCGTCGTCTGGGCCCTGCGCGAGGCCGGCCACGCGGTGACCGGCGCGGACGTCCACCTGTCCTCCACGGTGCCGTCCGGCGCGGGCCTGTCGTCCTCGGCGGCCCTGGAGGTCGTCGTGGCCCTGGCCCTGAACGACCTCTACGCACTCGGCCTGCAGCGCTGGCAGCTGGCCCGCCTGTGCCAACGGGCCGAGAACGTCTACGTGGGTGCGCCCACCGGCATCATGGACCAGACGGCGTCGGCGTGCTGCGAGGAGGGCCACGCGCTCTTCCTGGACACCCGCGACCTCTCCCAGAAGCAGATCCCCTTCGACCTGGCGGCCGAGGGCATGCGGCTGCTGGTCGTCGACACGCAGGTCAAGCACGCCCACAGCGACGGCGAGTACGGCAAGCGGCGCGCGGGCTGCGAGAAGGGCGCGGCGCTGCTGGGCGTCGACGCCCTGCGGGACGTGCCGTACGCCGGACTGGACGCGGCGCTGGCGCGGCTGGGCGACGAGGAGGAGGTCCGCCGTCTGGTCCGCCACATCGTCACCGAGAACCACCGGGTGGAGCAGGTGGTCTCCCTCCTGGAGTCGGGCGAGACGCGGGCGATCGGCCCGGTCCTGGTCGAGGGCCACGCTTCTCTCCGCGACGACTTCCGCATCTCCTGCCCGGAGCTGGACCTGGTCGTCGACACGGCCCTCGCGTCCGGCGCCCTGGGCGCCCGGATGACCGGCGGCGGCTTCGGCGGCTCGGCGATCGTCCTGGCGGAGGCTGCCGACGTGGACACGATCACGAAGGCGGTCGTGGAGGCCTTCGCGGCAGCGGGCTTCACGGCCCCCCGGGTGTTCGAGGCGGTGCCTTCGGCGGGGGCGCGGCGGGTGCGCTGACGATATTGCCGGGTTGCCGGGTTGCCGGTGGACGGCGCCGGGTCGGCACCCGGCGCCGCCGTCCGCGAGGCGCACGGGTGGCACCACAGCGATGCACAGCGATGCGGATCAGGCCGGTCGCGGGCGGCGGGGCCCGTGGACACGCCGCTGAGCGCGGGGCGTGTGTCCGCGCCTTCGAGACGCGTTGCGCAGAGCTTCATGTCCCCGACGGCGCTTCGGGCCCGTCGGCCGGGCGCCAGGTTTCTTCTCCGGTTCGGCGCGCGGGCTCTCGACGGCTTCGACGGCTTCGAGGGCTCCTGCGCCGATGGGCCGGCAGCGGGTGCGGGCCTCGTCCGACACGGACCGCCCGGGCATCAGCGCCGGAGTCCCCCCGGCATCGTTGACCGCTCAAACGCCGTCCCGACGGCCTAGTGTGGAAAACGGAGGCATCTCATGGGCGCGTCGGAGTACGCCAGGCTGACGGCAGCAGTAGCCCGTGGCGCAGCACGTACCGGACTGGCCACGGTGCGGCTGCTCGCCGTCCGCGGGGGCCCTGTCGTCCGCCTCGGCCTCACGCCGGACGACGTGCCCGCACCGCAGGCCCGCATCCCGGCCTGCGCGCAGTACCGGGCCCCCGTCAGCCGATGGGCCGGCTTGTCACCACCGAGGATGTCGCCGGTGCCGTCGCGCACCTCGCGAGCCCGCACTCCGGTTCCACCACAGGTACTGGTCCCGCCGTCGACGGCGGCATGCACGGACTACGGATCCGGCCTCGCGCCTGACCTCCCGCACGAAACGGTTCGCCAGGAGGCCCAGCCGTGAAGACGCGATGGATCCGATACCCCGGCCTCGGCGCCGTCACCGCCCTCGCCGTCACGGCGCTCAGCGCCTGCGGCGGCTCCGGTGCCGACCCGGTGCGCCACACGGACGGCGCCCCGGTGGTGGGCGTCGACTACCCCCGCTCCGACTCCGACTTCTGGAACGCGTACATCAAGTACAACCCGGGGTTCGCCAAGCAGCTAGGCCTGGAGCTGAGGACCACCCGCTCGCAGAACGACGTCGCCCAACTCGCCGCCAACGTACAGACCTTCATCATCCAGGGAGTGAAGGGCGTTGCGATGGCCCCGCAGGACACCGCCGTGATCGCGCCCACCCTCCGGCAGCTGGCCGCGCAGAAGATCCCGGTGGTCACCCTGGACACCCGTCCCGACAGGGGCGCCGTCTACATGGTGGTGCGGGCCGACAACCGCGCGTACGGAGAGAAGGCCTGCCGGTTCCTCGGCGCCAAGCTCGGCGGCAAGGGCAAGGTCGTCATGCTTGAGGGCGACCTTGCCTCGATCAATGGCCGGGACCGCACCGAGGGGTTCAACGCGTGCATGAAGAAGAACTATCCCAAGATCAAGGTCTTCGGGGAGGCGACCAACTGGGACGGGGCGGTCGCGGCGCAGAAGCTGCAGACGGATCTCACCGCCCACCCTGACATCAAGGGCGTCTACATGCAGGCCAGCGTCGCGCTCTCCGGCACCCTGCACGTGCTCAATCAGCAGCGTCTGCTGGTCGGTCCCAAGGACAGGAGGCATGTGTTCGTGGTCTCCAACGACGGCACCCCCAGGGAACTCAAGTACATCGCCGAGGGCAAGATCGACGCCACGGTCTCCCAACCCGCCGACCTCTACGCCAAGTACGCCCTCTCCTACCTGAAGGCGGCGATCGAGGGCAAGACGTTCAAGCCCGGCAGGACGGACCACGACAGCAGGATCGTCCAAGTCCGCCACGGTGTGCTGGAGGACCAGCTGTCCGCACCGCTGGTGACAGCGGACGGCGCGCCCTACGGCCGGGTCCCCAGTCTCAAGAGCGACGACACGTCCCTCTGGGGCAACAACCTCGGCTGAGCGGAACCGACCTCGACCCCGTGTCCAAGACGTACGCGCTGACCGGCACTCATCGCGAACTGCTCAAGGCTCAGCGTCCCGTACGACGTCGACATCGACATCACCGCGGACGCACTCGACGCGCTCCGACCGCCTCACCCCAGCCGCTTCGTCAGCGTGTACTCCGTGGCCCCCGGCGGATAGTCCGGGATCACGCACACCACCTCGTACCCCCGCTTCCTGTAGAACTCGGGAGCCTGGAAGTCCCACGTCTCCAGCCGGGCCGACCTGCAGCCCCGCTCGCCCCGCGCGATGCCCTCCGCCTCCGCCAGCAGCCGTGATCCCAGACCCGCGCCCCGCCACCGCTCGTCCACCCACAGGTACGTCACGTGCAGCCAGGTCGTCCAGGTGTGGCCCACCAAGCCACCTGCGAGCCCGCCACGCTCGTCCAACACCCAGACATGGAGCGGAAGTTCACGTTCCGACGGGGTACCGCGCAAGGCGCGCAGGACGGGGGAGGCCGCCGTGTTGGTGTCGCGCAGGCGCGAACGGAGAAGATCGCGCCGGGCTTTGTCGACTTCTGTCTCAAGACGAAACATGCGGCTCACGATAAACGCGCTGGACAGCCAGTTCTGCAATTTACCTTCCGCTCCTGCCCCCCGGCCGTACCCTGATGAGCAGCACCGGTGGGGGCCGG